>JAGHUX010000057.1 GCA_018064605.1 Candidatus Limimorpha caballi
AGAAGGCATCTTTTTCGACGGACAGATCTTCGACGCTTACGTCTTCGTTTCAAACTTGATAAAAAAAGCAAAGAAAGAAATCATCCTCATCGACAATTATGTTGACGAGAGCGTCCTGAACATCCTTTCAAAAAGAAACGAGAATGTCAATGTCACAATTTACACTTCAAATATTTCACACCAATTCAAACTTGATTTGGAAAAGTATAATTCTCAATATCAACCGATTGTGATTGAAAATTTCAGCAAGTCACACGACAGGTTTCTGATAATCGACGATGAGGTCTATCATCTCGGTGCTTCGCTGAAAGACCTGGGGAAGCGTTGGTTCGCGTTCTCGATATTAAGTTTTTCAAGAGAGGAAATCATTGCCAAAACCAAATCATGATTATTTCCAAACACCTGCTTTTCGTAAATGGATTTTCAATAACTTTGCAGGAATTTAAAAATTGCACAATGAAACGACTCGCGATATTTTTCACAATACTCTTTTGGCTCTGCCGCCTGAATGCGCAGGAGAGTGTCACCGGACGTTATGCGCGTTTCCTCACGCCCGTTGAGAGATACGTGGCATACCGCGCCGCCGTCACGCCTGAAATCGACGGCATACTTTCCGATGAGGAATGGCGGAACGCGCCGTGGACCGACATCTTCACCGACATCTCCGGCGACGGGCACCCGACACCGCGGTTCGAGACCCGCACCAAAATCCTCTGGGACGACGATTACCTCTACGTCGCGGCGCAGTTGGAGGAACCTGACATCTGGGCTTACATCACGGAACGCGACGAAGTCATCTATTACGACAACGACTTCGAGATCTTCCTCGACCCAGACAACGACGGCAAGAACTATTTCGAGATGGAGTTCAACGCCATCGCCACCATCTTCGACCTCTTCATCGAACACCCTTACCGCTCGCCGGAAAAGAGTTTCATAACCATCGGCTGGAACGCCAACGGCCTGAAAGTCGCCACGCATATTGACGGCACGCTCAACGACAACCGTGACCGTGACCGCGGATGGACCATCGAGGTCGCAATCCCGCGCAAGGCCGTCAACGACGGAATCACGAATATACTTCAGGCGGGCAACATCATCTCCGTGGGCTTCTCACGCGTGGAATGGCAGACCGACAAGCTCGCTGACGGCGGCTATTCCGTGAAGAAAAACAAGAAAGGCAGGAACCTCCCCGAAGACAACTGGACGTGGGGCGCAAACGGACGCGTGGCCATGCACATGCCCGAAAGATGGGGCAAGGTCTATCTATCACCGAAAAAGTCGGGCGATGTCTTCCCCGCCCTCCCCGATGAAGATCTGATGAGAATCCTCTGGGCGATGTTCTACCGCGAAGAAGAGGAGTTCGGGCATAACCACCGCTATATCAACGAGATACCGCTGACAGCCGAGGAACGTGTTATGACAGCCGGCGCCGACATCAGGATTGAGACGACCACCAACACTTACGAGATAATCGCGACAAAGCCCGATGGCGAGGTGATAACGCTCAACCAGAATGGCGTCGTCGTGCGTCACAAGAACACGTTGCCCGCAATAAAGGCCTACGGATGGTACGGCTGGGACGAAAACACAGTGTCGGAAGACAGCCTCCTCAACCTGTTCCGTGAATGGAAAAACCACGGACTCTATGGAGTGTGCGTCAACAACGGCTTTGACTATGAGCGCATTACACGATGTGCCGCCATAGCGTTCAATGCGGGCTTGGAATATCACGCTTGGGCGCCGTCAATCATCCACGGCGGCATGGACTCGACGTGTTACACCGTCAACCGGCTCGGCAAGTCGGCGTTCACGCCGGAGGAGCGCGCCTACGTCGGGTATTACCAGACCCTCGACCCGCATAACCCGGAAGTCGTTGAGTTTCTGACAGATGCCTATCTGAAGATGGCGGCGATACCGCATGTCGATTACGTCCAACTTGACTACATCCGTTACGCCGACGTTATCCTTGCCGAAGGGCTGTGGGCGAAATACGACCACAAGATCCATCACCGGTGGCGCGACGAAGACGGCAGCGTCCGCGAATACCCCGGCGCCGACTACTGCTACTGCGACGCATGCTGCGCCGATTTCTTAAGCAGGACCGGAATCGACATTCGCAAGGAGCTCGCCGCCGGCATCAATCCCGCCTCCATCCCGGAATGGGCGCAGTTCCGTTGCGACGTCCTCACCGACCTCGTCAACACCATCTGCGACTCGCTTCACGCACAGGGCTGCAGGGTCAGCGCCGATGTGTTCCCCGGCCCCGAAGGCTACGCCGAGCCGATGGTGCGGCAGCAGTGGAAGAAGTGGGATGTCGATATGCTTTTCCCGATGAACTACAACGACTTCTACCTTGAAGACGTCGAGTGGGTCGGCGAGATGACACGTCTTGAAACTTCCGGCACGCCGAAGCCTGTCGTCAGCGGACTCTTCATCTGCCATGACTGGAGGAACAAGGACAAAATCACCGACCCGGAAGACTCGGGGCTTACTCCGTCGGAGCTTAAAACCGCCATCGAAGGCTCGATGTCGTCTGGAGCCGCCGGCATCTGCCTCTTCACCCCCGACCGAATGACGCCGGAACACTGGGAGGTTTTCGAGAAGGTGGTGAAAGGTGGTGTCGGGAAATGAAATGCTTCTCATTGATTATATTAAGGTCTGTCAATTAAGATGAGAATAATTTTAATATACAAAGGTTATCAAGAATAAAATGCAAATAAAATCTGCAACATCTAATATAAGGGAACTTTTATATTGGTCGTATGCAAACCTTGCTATGGCTGATTATGCTGTCACTAAAAATCTTGAAAAATACGACAGAACTTGTTTTATGATTCGATCAAGACTATTTAAAGGTTTGTCAAACAATACAATGCACATGAAATCACTGTTTGACGATGAAAAAATTAAATTGAACGCTGGTGCTAAATGTAGCTATTGCGGTGCTACTGACAGTCTTTCACTTGATCATATTTTGCCACGTCATTATGGTGGTGAGGATTCTGGTGATAATTTGGTTCTTGCATGTAAGACCTGCAATAGTTCAAAAGGTGACAAAGACATGTTACTATGGATGAAATCTCACGACAAACCAATTCCGTTGATGGTTGTGAGAAGATACCTTAAACTTGTTTACAACTATTGTGATAAAAATGAACTACTTGACAAAAAAGTTAATGATATAAAAGATCTAAAACTTCCATTTGATGTTGAACAGTTGCCTATTAATGCAGAAAAATTGGAACGATATGTGTCGATGTTTATGTGATTTAATGGCAATTGCAGGGTTGTATATTTGCAAAATGACCTATAGGTCAGAAATAAACAAAAGAATATTATGATTGATAAGTTTAAAGTTGTTGATGCACAATATGTTGAAGGTTACACATTAAGGATTACATTTGTCGATGGCACATGTAACGATGTCGATTTTGAACCTTTCTTCACGAAATGCCCGAACAAGGTCTATGACGAATATTACAATCCTGAACGTTTCAAGGAGTTTCGGGTTGAATGTGGCAATGTTGTCTGGGGACAGGACTGGGATTTGATTTTAAACCCCATGAACTTGTATTACAACGACTTGTTCAGGAATTTCGAGAATTGAAAAGAGAGGCTGACGCTTCTTTTTTTGCCATCAAAAAATTTATCGGACAGCAATAATTTTGAAAACCGAATTTTAGGGTTTTAGGAACAGCATTTTAGGGTTTGGGGAATTGACAAAAGTTGAAGAATGTTTTATCTTTGCCACGTCATTATAAAATTTAAAAAAAAATGAAAAAAACATTACTTCTGACTTTGGTGGCTTTGTTTTTGTCGATTACAATGAAAGCCCAACTTATTGATAACAAAGGAAATAGAAACCAGACTTATCCTGTTATAAATGAGACAAACCCCGCAATTGTGGAGATGGTGGCGCAGGTTGACACCATTAATCTCCTCAACACTATTTCGTACATGCAGCAGTTCATCCGCGCGGCTTGGTCGCCGGAAGCACTGACCGTCCAGAATTATCTCCTCGACAGATTCGACGAACTCGGACTTGAAACATACATCCACAAACATACGGGACAAATCGGACAGACCGACACTCTTGATGCCGGCAACGTCATCGCCATACAGCCCGGCACTGAGTACCCCGACGAATACATCATCATCGCGTCGCATTACGACCACCCTGATGGCCCCGGCGCCGATGACAACGCCTCTGGAACAGCTGGCGTGCTTGAATGCGCAAGGATTTTGAGCCAGCATCAATTTAAAAGAACGATTCTTTATGTTCCGTTCAACGGCGAAGAAAGCTGGATGGTCGGTAGTTTCCCTTTCGCACAGAAATGCGCCCGCGAAGAGATGAACATCCTCGGCGTTTTCGATTTCGACATGATAGGCTTTTGGCCTGAAAATCACGGCGATGTTACACTTTACTCGGGCTATTCTTACATCTCGCAGCACCTTTTTGAATTTTACCAACACGTTGCAAATCTGTACGTTCCAGAAACTCCGACGTATCGTTTCACCGTGCAAGGCGACAGCTACGGCGGCGATCACATGAGTTTCAACATCTACGAATATCCCGCACTTTACGTCGGCGACATCGAATATCATTCCGAAAACATCCATTATCACCACGACTCCGACACCATCGGAGCCGGAGTGAATTGCTTCCGTCTCGCCGAAGGATTTGTCAAGACAGTGGTGGCGTCCGTTGCCGAACTCGCCGACAGTTGGGTCTCACCACAGAATTTCTGTGCCGTCGTAAACGACGGAAACGTGGTTCTTAACTGGGATGCATCGCATGAAACTCAAAGTTATAAAATATACAAAGACAATGAGTTACTTGCAGAAACAACCGACACTTCTTTCATTGATGAAAACTTCACAGATGGCGAATGGCACAAATATTTTGTAAAAGGCGTAAATGCAGATGGCGAGGAAAGCCCCGCTTCAAACCTCGACTCGGTTTTCGACCGCACGCCTTTGCAAATCCCCGTGTTTTATGACTTTGAAGATGGCACAAATCCCGGATTGATTTTGAACAACGACAAATGGAGTTTCTGCCAATATAAACAAAGAAACGTCTTGAAAGCCGAGTCGGAATCAAACGATAATTGCTTTCAAATTCTTGAAACACAATGGTTTTCAATTCCAGAAACAGCAACAGATATAAGTTTGAGTTTTATTTATTGGAAACATTTCTTAAGTATATGGGTTTATAATTCGCATGTGGTGATTGAAGCGACCACCGACCGCAGGCACTGGCATAAACTTTCAGAAATCAGCAAAGGCCTCTCAACAAGCTATGCGGAACATTCTGTCTCGCTTAATGATTTCATAGGCTGCGCTTACGTAAAAGTAAGGATTAGATTTGAGAGCAGCGGCGCATGGAATCGGGGTTATGATAAGAAATTATACATCGATGATTTGCGAATCGATTTCACGCCTGATGCTGTCAATGAGAATGTTGAAGACGAGAGTTTCAGCCTGTCGGTCTTCCCGAATCCTTCAAATGGAAACATCGCAATAAAAACCGGTTTGAATCATGAATATCTGCTTGAAGTATATAATATTTTAGGAATTAAAGTGTTGGAAATCAATGATTTCAGCGACGGAATTCTTGATATTTCCAAACTTGGAAAAGGAATATATTTCGTCAGCGCAGGCAACGGAATTGATAAGATTGCGAAGAGAGTGGTTGTGGAGTAAGCTAATGTATTCATTGTTGTTTTGTAAAAAAGTTGTAAAAGTTGTCAATTGTGAAAACATAATTGATGCTGTCATCTAAATCGACATCACTTCGTACTAAATCAATGGATGACAATGGATTTCTGTTTGTGACGACAACTTGTTTTATTAAATTTAAATCCACATCAAATTTTTTTGCAAAACAACATTTTGTTTGACATGACGCATAAAATCGCATCAATTTTATGTTTTATATCACATAAAAAGAGAGACCGACGCTTCTTGCGCCAGCCTCTCTTAACTCTACTCTCTACTCTCTTAACTACTTCCTCATCTCGATGAGCAGTTCGAGCATCTTCATCGCCGAATCCGACACTATCGTGCCGGGTCCGAAGATGGCCGCCGCGCCCGCGTCGTAGAGGAACTGATAGTCCTGCGGAGGGATGACGCCGCCGACGACCACCATGATGTCGGGGCGACCGAGCTTGGCCAACTCTTCGATGACCTGCGGGACAAGTGTTTTGTGACCTGCCGCGAGTGAGGAGACGCCGAGGATGTGGACGTCGTTCTCCACCGCCTGACGTGCCGCCTCGGCCGGTGTCTGGAACAACGGTCCCATGTCAACGTCGAAACCTATGTCCGCATAACCTGTCGCGACGACTTTAGCGCCACGGTCGTGACCGTCCTGTCCCATCTTAGCGATCATGATACGCGGACGGCGTCCTTCCATCTTCGCGAACTCGTCGGCCATGGCCTGCGCCTTGGCGAATTTGTCATTACCTTTTGCTTCCATAGAATAAACTCCTGATATTGAACGAATAACAGCTTTATAACGACCTGCGACCTTCTCGCAAGCCATCGAGATCTCGCCCAATGTGGCACGCACTTTCGCCGCCTCTATCGCGAGGGCGAGGAGGTTGCCGTTGCCTGTGCGGGCCGCCTCCGTGATGGCTTCGAGACAACGCTGCACGTCGGCCTCGTTGCGGATCGCGCGAAGTGCGTTCAGACGCTTGATCTGTGACTCGCGGACCGCCGTGTTATCGACCTCCAACGTGTCGATGGCGTCTTCATGTTCGAGACGGTATTTGTTGATGCCGACGATCGTCTCATTGCCGGCGTCGATTCTCGCCTGCTTGCGGGCCGCCGCCTCTTCGATGCGCATCTTCGGAAGTCCGGTCTCGATGGCCTTCGCCATTCCGCCCATAGCCTCGATTTCCATGATGTGCTCCCACGCCCTGTCGGCGATCTCCTTGGTCAGCGACTCGATGTAATATGAGCCGGCCCACGGGTCAACGGTGCGGCAGACGTTGGTCTCTTCCTGGATGTAAATCTGAGTGTTACGTGCGATACGAGCCGAGAAGTCGGTCGGAAGCGCGATGGCTTCGTCGAGGGCGTTGGTGTGGAGCGACTGTGTGTGTCCGAGTGCCGCACCCATGGCCTCGACGCATGTGCGTGCGACGTTGTTGAACGGGTCCTGTTCGGTCAGCGACCAGCCTGAGGTCTGCGTGTGTGTGCGGAGTGCCAGCGACTTGTCGCTCTTCGGGTTGAAAGTCTTCACGATCTTCGCCCAGAGCATACGTGCCGCACGCATCTTCGCTATCTCCATGAAATGGTTCATTCCGGAGCACCAGAAGAACGAGAGACGCGGCGCGAAAGCGTCGATGTCGAGGCCCGACTTCACGCCTGTGCGGAGGTAGTCCCAGCCGTCGGCGAGGGTGTAGGCCAGCTCGATGTCGCATGTGGCGCCGGCTTCCTGCATGTGGTAGCCGGAGATGGATATTGAGTTGAACTTCGGCATGTTCTGCGATGTGAACGCGAAGATGTCGGCGATGATTCTCATCGAGAACTCAGGCGGGTAGATGTATGTGTTACGCACCATGAACTCTTTCAGGATGTCGTTTTGTATCGTGCCCTGAAGCTCTTCGTATTTCGCACCCTGTTCCAATGCCGCGACGATGTAGAACGCCAGGATTGGCAGCACCGCGCCGTTCATCGTCATGGAGACTGACATCTTATTTAACGGAATCTGGTCGAACAGCACTTTCATGTCTTCGACGGAGCAGATGCTCACGCCCGCCTTGCCGACATCGCCCATGACGCGCTCGTGGTCAGCGTCATAGCCGCGGTGTGTGGCGAGGTCGAAAGCGACAGAAAGGCCTTTCTGGCCTGCCGCGATGTTGCGGCGGTAAAATGCGTTCGACTCCTCGGCTGTCGAGAAACCTGCATACTGACGGACTGTCCAGGGACGCATGACGTACATGGTCGAGTAAGGTCCGCGGAGGTAAGGGGCGATGCCCGCTGCGTAGTTGAGGTGCTCCATGTTTGCGAGGTCTTCGGCGGTGTATGCCGGCTTCACGTTGATGTGCTCAACGGTTTCCCAGTCGGCCTTGTAGTCGGCCTTTGTCTTTGACTCAGGTATAGCGTTGATGTCTATTTTCTTGAAATCTGGTTTCATTTTAACTCCTTTCTTATTTTGTTATACCTAATCTCTTCTGGAAACTCTGCAATGTCTCGAGGACGTTGCTCTTGACGTGGATGAAATACTCCATTCCGGCTTCCTTGAGGATGTCGGCGGTGCCTTCGGGGTTGCCTGCGAGGACGACGATGGCGTCGTTCTTGAGTTCGTTGAAGATGCGGAGCGCGTTGCCTTCGCCATACTCCTCATCCGACGAGCAGATGACGACGATTTCCGGCTTGGCCTGACGTGCCGCCTCGATGCCCGCTTCCAATGTCTTGAAACCGGCGTTGTCATGTACCTCGAAGCCTGCACATGCGAAGAAGTTCGACGCGAAGTTGGCGCGTGCCTTCAGCATGGCGAGGTTGCCGTAGGTGAACATCCATGCGACAGGGCGTTTGTTGGTCTGTGCGTAAACGTCTGTGGCATAACGCATTGCCTCAAACTGCTGTGCCACGCGGAACGTCACGATGGTGTCGATATCGGCTTTCTCGTCGCGTTTGCAGTTGGCCTTGAACACCCATTCCGCCGGGTTGAATTTCATCGTCTCGGTGAAGTTCGGGTACTGGTTTGTTCCGAGGATGGTCTCGCGGCGTGTGGCGAGGTTGCTGAAACGTTTCGCCGCGCTTTCCTTCACGATGTTCTGTATTGTGCCTTTGCGCACCGACGCGAGGTAGCCGCCTTCGTCTTCAATCTGGTTGAAGAGCGTCCATGCTGCGTTTTCCAACGACTGCGTGAGGTTTTCGATGTAATATGAACCGGCAGCCGGGTCGGCGACCTTGTCGAAATGAGCCTCCTCTTTGAGGATGAGCTGCTGGTTGCGGGCGATGCGGTCTGCAAATTCCGTCGTCTCCTCGAATGTCGCATCAAATGGAGTGACCGAGAATGAGTCAACGCCGCCGAGCACTGCCGACATAGTGCCTGTCGTCGTACGGAGCATGTTGACGTATGGGTCGTACAAGCTCATGTTAATCAATGCGTTGAAGGCGTGGATGTGCATCTTGCAGTTTTCTTCCTTCGCGCCGTAAGCCTTGAGGATCTCGGCCCAAAGCATACGGTATGCACGCATCTTCGCCATCTCCATGAAATAGTTCTGTCCGACTGCCACGTTGAAGCGCATCTTCGGTGCTATCTCATCTATTGTCAGGCCTTTGGCAAGCATCTGGTCGATGTATTCGACACCTATTGAGAGGGCGATGCCCATCTCCTGTGAGATTGTCGCGCCGGCGTTTGTGAAGACGTGCGCGTTGATGCCAATAGTCTGAACGCCAGGGATTTCGGCTTTTGTGAGGATGGCCGCAAGCTCCATGTCGGTGTTCTCTGTCACTAACCACGTGCCGCGACGGATGTAACGTGTGAGCGGGTCGTAGTTCAACGAGCCGTGGATCTCCGGAATCTTCGACATCATTTCCAGAAGCGGAAGATGATATTTGTTGTGGTAGAAGTTGATTTCCACTTTCTTGGCGTCGATGCCGTTGAGAAGTCCTGAGATTTCGACCGCATCGTAAGGTTTGTCTGTCTCAAGGCGGAATGTGAGTGCGTTAGCGCCACGTTCGATGGCTTCCAATGCCTTCTTATTAGCTGAATGATAATCCTTTACGATGATGTCCTCGCAAATCAGCCAGGTGTTGCCCTGCTGTTTGTTGCCGCGGATATATGGGAACTCGCCCGGTTTGATGTCAGTCCAGGCGATGTCCTTCAGATTCTCCGCGCGATAATACGGCCTCACCTGAAAGCCTTCAGCGGTCTTCCAGACGAGTTTCTTGTTGTAATCGGCTCCTTTGAGGTCTTTTTCAATGACAGCTTCCCACTGCTCGGTCGAGACAGGCGGAAACTCCTCAAAAAGTTTTTTCTGGTTACTCATGGTTATTATTTTTTAATTTGTATTCCTGAAAATTTCTGCAAAAGTAATAAATAAATCAACATGACACCTTTATTGTCAAAAAATTAGAACCGCAAATGCCGATTTGTAAAAATTTCTTTACATTTCGTATAACGTATATGTTAATATAATGTTTACGTAATACGTTGGCTTCCATTGGTTTCCTTTGAAAATATTTTTCGCGAAAATGGTCACATTCCTCATTTTTGTGTTTATTTTTGCAGCGTTAGACATTGGCAGTATCAGTCACAAAATACTCGTCTTTCTGGCTTTTAGTGTCATGATTAATAATTAAAAAATTTTTGAAAATGAAACGATTTTTATCATTGCTGGCAGTGCTATGCCTACTGTCAGGCATCTCCGTAATGCGCGGAGAAACAACATGGAACCTCGTCACCGATGTCACAAATCTCAACTCCGGTGACCAAATCATTATCGCGTCGTCAGCCGAAGATTTTGCGCTGAGCACAACTCAGAACGCCAACAATCGAGGTCAGGCTGAAATTGTAAAAACTGAAAGTCAATGTACATTATCGTCTGATGTTCAAGTGATTATACTTCAGGAAGGAACGTTGCCCAACACCTTGGCGTTGTTTGTTGGAGACGGCTATCTCTATGCGGCGTCGAAGACCGGCAACTATCTCAGGACACAGGCTGAAAACGATGCCAACGGCTCTTTTGTCATTGACATTGACGAAAACGGAGTTGCAACGGTGATGGCGCAAGGTGAGAATACCAATAATAATTTGCGTTACAACAGTGGCAGCGATCTGTTTTCATGTTATGCCAACGCGACTGGAAACGTCAGTATTTACAAGGCGTTTACGACATCTTCATATTCATATACAATAACATACAATGAGAACGGTGCGACATCGGAGCAGCAATGCGCTGACGGCGAGTCTGTCACATTAAGGGTGCCGGAAGAGATCAACGGCTTCGCATTCCAAGGCTGGAGCCTGAGCCCGATGAGTTCGCCGTCTGACACCCAACCGGCAATTCTCGAAAACCCGTATGTCGTGACAGATGACGTGACGCTTTATGCGGTTTATGCCATTGAGAAAAGTGGTTCATTTGAGAAAGTCACAACGTCACTTGATGACTATTCCGGAACGTATCTCATTGTGAATGAAGAAGATAAAGTGGCTTTTAACGGAGGCCTCGAAAGTCTTGATGTCAATGAGAACAACATTCATGTTGACATATCTGAAGGCGTGATAATGTCGGATGCAGAGACAAATTCCGCCGTCTTCACGATTTCAAAAACGACAGCAGCATATTCAATAAAGTCATTATCCGGCTTTTACATCGGAAGGACGGGCGGCACTGCGGGGTTAAATGCAAATCAGTCAACTGTTTACGATAATTTCATCGACATTGACGACGAAGGCAATGCAGTGGTGGCGGCTTCAGACACGATGGTTTTGCGTTATAATTCCACGTCAGGGCAGAAACGTTTCAGATATTACAAGGGAACACAGAAAGCCATTCAGCTCTACAAAATGGGAGTGTGTGCCGTCCGCTGCTACTGCACTTCGATAGACGTCATCTCTTCGCCTCTCACGATAAACGAGAACACTGTTTGGACAACGCCGACTTCATTGGCCGACGTGGTGACTGTCAGCGGCAACGCAATGCTTTCCGGTAACATGATCGGAAACAAAAACCCTGATTTTCTCATCATCGACGGCGGGCAGATCGACTGCAACGAAGGTGTTTATGCCACTTTTGCCAAAGAGATTGACGCTTCGTCGGAGTGGGGCATGGAGTATCTTGCGACTGACGGCTGGTACGGAATCAGTTCGCCTGTTGCCGGAAGTGTCAAGGCTGCTGCCGTCTCCGGGCTTCTGACAAGCGGCGACAACGACTTTGACCTGTATCGGTACTCGGAGCCGGAATCTTCGTGGCTCAACTATAAAAACGATGAGAACAACTTCACGAATCTTAATTCAGGCGAAGGCTATCTTTATGCCTCAAAAGAAGGAACGACACTGCGTTTCTGCGGAGAGCTGAATACAGAAGATATTGAAAGGAATTTAACTTATTCATCTGAAAATGAAATGCTTAAAGGATTTAATCTGCTGGGTAATCCATTTCCGAAATCCATTTCATTGGCTGATGTTGAAGGCGCCGACTTCAGCGGATTCTGTCTTGCGACGGACGCCGGGGCCTGGGAAGTCCACGTCGGCAACGCCGATGAAATCAGACCGGGCGAGGCTTTCCTTGTTCAGACAGATGAAACAAAATCTGTTGTGATTAGAAATAATGAGCGGACAACAAAGAACGCCGAGACATACCAAAACATCATTTCAGTCATAGTCGAAAACGACAAATATGAGGATTGTGTTTATGCGATTCTTACATCTTCGCCTGGAGAAAAACACGAGATGTCGAAGTTCCCGCACCAGAATGACGCAATTCCTTCGTTGTCAATAGATAACAAGGCCATTGCAGTGTTTGACGAAAATGCCGGAAGCTTCGTCGTCTCGCTTGATGTTGCGACAACTGGAACATACAAGATGTCAGTAAATGTTGATGATGCCGCCTATGAAATGACGTATCTTCATTTGATTGACCTTCAAACCAACCGCGACATCGACATGTTGGTCGAGCAATATTATGAATTTATAGGCTCCCCCGCTGACGACAAAGATCGGTTCGTAATCAAGATGTTAAACGACGACAACGTGGATGACAATGAAAAGGATGACGACATTTTCATACATCAGTCAGGGAATCGGTTGGTGACGAATGCGGTCGGCGAACTACAGATCATTGACATGATGGGAAGGGTTGTGATGAGTGGCGAGGTCGATTGTAATATGCAGACAATCAACATTGAAGGCATGAAATCCGGTGCTTACATTGTCAGAATTATCGGGGAAAGGACCAAGACACAGAAGATTGTCATCATGTAATGTCTCATTCAAAATCAAACAGCGATGAAAAGAACATTTTTTGTTATGGCGATGTCATGTTGCATGGCGTTATGTGTCTCTGCCCAGTCAACCGATTCGTTTTTCAGCGACTATTATTCGGATGACATTAGTTTGTTCTCATCTGAATTTCCTGAACATCATGGCAGTCGGATTGATTACAACCTGACTCCATTTGAATCCGGGATTGTCGTCTTTTCGATTTTGTGGATGGGATATGCGACGATCAAGCGGACGCGCAGATTCAGACAGTGACTGTGGTTTTGTTGTTGGCCGATGGTTTGTTCCATCGGCCAGCGGCAGAGCCGAAGAAATTTTGGTGAAACGGATTTCGCGGTAATGTACTTTTCCGTATATTTGCAGCGCAAAAACAATCACACCAAAACATAACACAATGAGCGGATTTTTCGGAATTGTATCAAAGAGACCTTGCATAACAGACCTTTTCTATGGTATTGACTATCATTCACATTTAGGAACATCTTCCGGTGGCATCTGCACTTTCGACGGCGACACCTTCAATCGTTCAATCCACAGCCTGAGAGATTCATATTTCAGGACGAAGTTCGACCAGGAGCTTGGCAAATTCAAAGGCAACAGCGGCATCGGGATTATAAGTGACACGGACGCGCAGCCCATCGTTGTCAACTCCCATTTGGGGAAATTCGCCATCGTCACGGTCGCCAAAATCGTGAATATCAAGGAATTGGAGAAAGAATGTCTTGACAACATGCAGCATTTTGCCGAATTGAGCCATGGAGACACAAATCCGACCGAGCTTGTTGCGCTGCTCATAACACAGGGCAAGAATTTTGTTGACGGCATCCAGAACGTGTTCAAGAAGGTAAGAGGTTCGGTGTCGATGTTAATCCTGACGTGTGACGGCATCATAGCGGCCCGTGACCTCTACGGACGCACGCCCATCGTCATCGGGAAGAATGACAACGGCTATGTCTTAGCTTCGGAAAGCCACAGTTACGTCAATCTCGACTATGAGACGGAGCGTTTCATCGGGCCGGGTGAGATTGTGAGAATCTCCGAGTTCGGAGTCACGCAGCTCCTCGCGCCGAACGACAAGATGCAGGTGTGTTCGTTCCTGTGGGTTTACTACGGATTCCCGACTACTTCATACGAGGGGATCAACGTTGAGGAGATGCGTTACCGCGGCGGATACGAGATGGGTAGGAAAGACGACATCGAGGCCGACTACGTCGCCCCCATCCCCGACTCCGGGATAGGGATGGCGATAGGCTACTCGCACGGCAGCGGCATACCTTACATGCGTTCGATCGTGAAATACACACCCACATGGTCGAGAAGTTTCATGCCCGTGAGTCAGGAACAAAGAGAGCACGTGGCAAAGATGAAACTCATCCCGAACCGTGACCTGCTCAAAGGGAAACGCGTCGTCTTCTGCGACGACTCCATTGTGAGAGGCACACAGCTTCGAGACAATGTGAAGATGCTTTACGACTGCGGAGCCAAGGAGGTTCATATCAGAATAAGCTGCCCGCCGCTGATTGACGGCTGCCATTTCCTCAACTTCAGCGCGTCCAAGAACGAACTCGAACTCGTCACGCGCCGCTGCATCCAGGAACTCGAAGGCGACAACACCAAGAATCTTGAACTCTATCGCGACAACACAACGGCACAATATGCCAACCTCGTCGAAATGCTGCGCAAACACATCGGGGTGGATTCACTGAAATTCAACACGATAGACTGTATCTGCAATGCAATCGGATTGCCAAAGGACAAGCTCTGCACGCACTGCTTCGACAACTCAAGCTACGGATACAAATAGTCAGTTTCTGAACTCGATGTCAACGGGCATGTTCTTTGCCATGCCGAGCAATGACGCGGCCCGCCCGTGATTTATCGCAATCTCAAGAAAACCGTGAGTGCCGAAGATGGCGACAGTGTTCGGAATATCGACATCGCTGTAGCCTTTGCATATCTTGTCGATGACATAACGCCCGAAACGGATTTCATAGCTCCTTCCGTTGCATTGACTGTCAAATAGTTCCTGCGATATGTTGGTGATGATGTTTTCGTAAGAGTCGATGTATGTCACCATGCCGCGGATGCAGTTGCCTTCAATGGTCGGCTGGAAGTTAAATCTCTTTTTGATATTTGGGTAAGGCTT
Organism: Candidatus Limimorpha caballi; assembly: GCA_018064605.1. Classification (GTDB taxonomy): domain Bacteria; phylum Bacteroidota; class Bacteroidia; order Bacteroidales; family F082; genus Limimorpha; species Limimorpha caballi. The sequence goes on from JAGHUX010000057.1 coordinate 15,105, forward strand.
GCCTATATCACTGAAAGACATACCTTTAGCTATCATGTTTGCCACCTTTACAAATCTGTCGCGCGTGGTGAAAGTGAAAAAATCCGTGTCCTGCGGCACTTCTATCGTCACGGCTTCGTACGGGTCATCGCCAAGGATGAGCGAGAAAATGTCGTTGTCAGTGCCGATGAAATAGTGTCCGTTGGCTTTCAACGCGATATGCGGACTCTTGACCGACTCCTCCGTCTCGATGCCGATAATATGTATCGTCCCTTCCGGGAAACTTTTATAGCAATTTTTCAAGATGAACGCCGCCGAGGTGACATCCCAAGGCTCTATGTTATGCGTTATGTCAACGACTGTCGCGTCGGGCATGACCCTGTAAATCGTGCCTTTCACCGCCGCAACGTAATAATCCGAGAGCCCCCAGTCGCTTGTCAATGTTATTATTGCCATAATTTTTTATTGTTTGTTTCACGTATCTTTTCAGCCTGCAAAATTACTGCAATCATAATAAAATGAAAATACATAAATTAAAAAGTTATGAACATTTTTTATTATTTTTGCGGCTGAAAAATTTTTGCAAGAAATAATGTCTGAACAGATTGTCCAAATCGAAAACATCGACCCGAATGATTTGTATGGTGCTAATGATCAGTATCTTACAATGATAAAGGCATTGTTCCCAAAGTTGAAAATCATCGCACGCGGCGATTTCGTCAAGGTCATCGGTGAAGACGAGGAGGTGAATTGTTTCCTCGACAGGCTCACAATTTTGACAAATCACATCGAACGCTACGGCAACATCACCACGCAGGTCATAGAAAATGTGATGAATGCATCGGGCGGAAGCGAGATGATAAAAGACTTTGATGATAAAGATGTCTTGGTATATGGCCGTAACGGATTGCAAATCAAGGCGATAACTGCAAACCAGAAGAAGATGGTGACGGCTGTCGGCAAAAAAGACATGCTGTTTGCCATCGGTCCTGCCGGAACGGGAAAGACTTACACCGCCGTCGCCTTGGCAGTCAAAGCATTGAAAAACAAGGAAGTACGTCGCATCATCCTCACGCGTCCGGCCGTCGAAGCCGGCGAGAACCTCGGATTCCTGCCTGGCGACCTGAAGGAGAAGCTTGACCCGTATCTGCAACCGCTTTACGACGCCCTGCGCGACATGCTCCCGCAGGCGAAACTGCAAGGCTATATGGAGGACGGCACAATCGAAATCGCGCCGCTCGCCTTCATGCGCGGCCGCACGCTCGACCACGCCTTCGTCATCTTAGACGAAGCACAGAACGCCACACGCGCACAGCTCAAGATGTTCCTCACACGCATGGGACGCGACGCGAAATTTGTCATCACCGGCGACGTGACACAAATCGACTTGCCCAAAAACCAACCTTCTGGACTGCCGCAAGCCATTGATATTCTGAAAGATGTGAAAGGCATCGAATTCATCTTCCTTGATGAAAAAGATGTCGTCAGACATAAACTCGTGACAGAAATCGTCAACGCCTACAAGAAATTCTATCACGATGACAATGACGAAAATGATAATAATCAAACAATTAACAAATAATAACCGCGTAGCGGTTACATATCAGAAACTATGAAAGCATTAACAAGAACCGATTTCAACTTTGACGGTCAAACCAAAGTCTATCACGGCAAAGTCCGCGATGTTTATTTCATCGACAACAAATATTTAGTGATGGTCGCAACCGACCGTATCTCGGCTTTTGATGTCATCCTCCCTGAAGGAATCCCTTATAAAGGACAGATTCTCAATCAGATAGCAGCCGAGTTCCTCGACATGACAACCGACATCGTGCCGAACTGGAAAATCGCAACTCCCGACCCGATGGTCACAGTGGGCAAATTGTGCAAGCCGTTCCCGGTCGAGATGATCATCCGCGGCTATCTCACGGGCAGCTCGTGGCGCACCTACAAAAGTGGGCAGCACACAATCTGCGGTGTCAACATCCCCGACGGAATGAAGGAACACCAGCGTTTCGCCGAACCGATTATCACCCCGACAACGAAAGCCGAAGAAGGCCATGACGAGGATATTTCCAAGGAAGAGATTATCCGTCAAGGACTTATAAGCAAAGAAGACTACGAGAAAATCGAAGTCATCACCCGCAAGCTGTTCCAGAGAGGAACCGAAGTCGCGGCAAAACACGGCCTCATCCTCGTTGACACGAAATACGAGTTCGGCAAGATCGGCGACCAGATCTACCTGATGGACGAGATTCACACTCCCGACTCATCACGTTATTTCATCGCTGACCAGTACGAAGAATGTTTTGCCAAAGGTCTGCCAGTCAAGCAGTTGTCGAAGGAATTCGTCCGCGAATGGCTTATGGCGAACGGTTTTCAGGGCAAGGACGGACAGAAGGTCCCGGAGATGACACCATCAATCGTGAAAGGTATTTCGGAAAGATATATCGAGCTGTACGAGAAGGTGACAGGAAAGAGGTTCGAGAAGGCGAAGGATACTGAGGATGTGAAGGCGAGGATAGAAACCAACGTGGTCAATTGGTTAAAAGATAATAGATAAAAGAGAAGAGAGTAAATGAAATGGCAACACGACTCAACTCGTGTTGCCATTTGTTGTCTATGCGGCTTGTTAATTTAATGATTTACCAAGGTCTGCTTGCACTTTTACATTCGGCTCCCCAAATTTCAACACTTATAATTCTAGAAGCTTCATAATCTAAAGATACTTTATTTTCGCATGAACCAGATTTTTTAAAATCTATAGATTTATTAGGATCGGTACGTTCTTCCCCAGTGTCTTCTCGGATATATGTAACTTTACACAATACTTTACCATTAGCGGGCTGATCTTTGCTTGGTGTAGTTGTTATTGTTATATGTGGCCCAACACCAGGGACATTAGAATGCATATGTGTGCTTTGGGAGACATACGCATTAATGTATCCACCGGCACCACCTTCAAGTTTACACTGATCGGCCTGTGCGTTTGCTGCAAAAGCAAAGCCTATGACGGCCATGAGCATTAAAAATATTTTCTTCATTGTTTCATTTGGCTGTGTTTATCCTGTTGCCTGCAGTTCATTTTTCTTGTTTTCCACATAGACCATACAGCCCGTTCAGTACCGAAAAGGACAATTGTTTACTAACAAGAAGCGTGGTACTGTATGCCACGTCTTTGAATGATGGTCCTGAGAAAACCAAAAGAATAAGAAATGGAACAACAGTCCACGCTGTAACGTGAACCATCATGCATCATCTTGATTCTTTATTGAAAATTTCTCAGGTTTTCATTCACAAGACAAGCATAACGCTTCTATAACAAACTGATTGGCTAACCAATCAGGCTGCAAAAGTAATAAATTTTCCTGAAGCCTACGATTTTTTCTGAAAAAATATTACTTTTGCAAAAAATTCAGAAAAATGGCAACGATAACATTGAAATTCAACCCGCGCAATGCGCTGGCACGAAAAACTTTGGATTATATTACTTCATTGGGTGTTTTTTCAATAGATGAAAAAGGGGAAAGTCCGTATAATCCTGATTTTGTCGAGAAAATAAGGAAGAGTGAAACCGAACCTTCAGAAACCTTGAACCTTGAAAAATATGGAATTAAAGTTTAAATCCACGGCAATAAGGGATTTGGATTATTGGAAAAAAACCGAAAAACAAAAGATCTTAAACCGAATAGGTGAACTTATAAAAAGCACTTTGGAAACTCCCTTCGACGGAATCGGGAAACCGGAACCTTTGAGATATAATCTCACAGGATATTGGAGCAGAAGAATAAACCGTGAACACAGAATGATTTACAGAGTTCAAGACGATGAAATTGTAATTCATTCGTTACGAGGACATTATTTTGATTTTTCGGAAAAATAGCAGTACTACAAGACGAGCATAACGCTTCGTGTTTCTTAATCTTGGCGGCAAAAACCGTCACAAGAACAGCCGCAAAAGTAATAATTAACGTGAGTTCGACCAAATTAACGGCTTGAAACCAAAACAGTTATGAAGAAAAGGTGTTCGTCGCCAATGAAGATGTGCCACATTGTCAGGTGAA
>JAGHUX010000011.1 GCA_018064605.1 Candidatus Limimorpha caballi
CGAATAATCAACAATATACTGTCTGTAATAATCCTGTTTTCGCTCACTTCGTGTTCGGTGATGTGGGATTTTGTGGTGCTGCCGTTTTCGGGCGCCGACAACATATTTTTGTGAGTCAATCTTTATCACCCACGTGTCAGGCGTGTTTTTTGCAAAGGATGATGACTTTCTTGTCGCCTCTCATCGTCGTGCCGAAGACAAAGGTGTCGTCGCTCTCCTGAAGGCCGAGGTTTTTCCGCAAGTCGTTGGCACTCAACGGGAAATTTCGTGTCACCACAGAAGCTCTCATAATGTCTTTAAGAAGTTCTTTCTTGACTTTTTTGTCGAAATTTGAGAAGGCGACAACTTCAAAAACACGTCCGGGAAAATCCTGAATCAGGTTGTCGGAGGTATATAAGTGACTGTTTACGTGCAGTTTATCAATGTTGAAACTTTGCGAAACGAGTCTGAACACGCCGGCTTTCATCAGCGATGAGTTCGGCTCGTAGAGGTATTTCCTTATCGTGTCGGCGAAAACCGGAGCAGCGTTTTTCTCGTCGTCATCAAAACAGCAAAACGCATCTTGTGGATTCTGTTCGTCTTGTCTCAGATTGACGCAAACGAACTTTATCTTACCCTCAAAACCACGTTCGAGCAAAATCAAAGTTTCCTTACATTCGTTTTTCACAGAGACGATGTGAATCTCTTTTATGTTTTTCAACTCGTTGCAGATCAACGAGATGTCGAGCATCGGTGAGGCTTTTATCAAGACGTGTCCGGCCACCGACAGCATTTTTCCCTGCAGTTCGACGACATCGGGGCTGCAGTCGTGGAGCGAGACCATCTTGCGGTTGAGGGCGTCGCGTCGGGCGGGGTCCACGAAGATGCACCACGAATCACACGAATTGCACGAATGATTTTCCAGAAATGACTCGGCGTCGGTGTTTACGACGTTGATTTTCCTGCCGAGAACGCGGAAGTTGTTTTCCGCTAAATCGCATAATTCCTTCTGATTTTCAACATAATATGCGTTTTGGAAATTTTCCGAAAGGAAATACGAGTCAATGCCGAGGCCGCCTGTCAAATCAACAAATGTGGTTGGCAAACCGTCGGTGCCAGGCTGTAGAGGCGCACCGCAATGCGTCTCTATGATTTTTTCAACAATTGTCGTTTTGTATTTCGCGGTCAGTTCGGAGGAGCATTGTTCCAAGGAAAGGTGTTTCGGAAATATCAGGTCGTTGTTTGACGCCCACGACGGTACTTTCTTTGATATGATTTGTCGTGCTTCTATCTGATTGAGTGCAAATGTTTTATCGATGTCAGCCGGCAGCGTTTTCAGTGCCAGCTGACGTGTGTCATCGTGAAGATGATTTTCAATGAAGAGGCGGGTCGCGTCGTTGAGGGCCATCGGTCAGTCTTTGAACTTTGGTGTCTTCAGTTTTGGGATCTCTTCAATCTCCGGGCCGATATCGATCTTGCCGTTTTTCCACAGGTAGAAAGCGGCGGTAAATCCTATTGTGACAAGAATCGCTATTGTCAACGCCAATTCCGGGGCGATGCCTTTGCCGACGACGTATGCGCCTGAAGGTGCCTCGAGGATGAATGTCGTGGCGACTACCGACATGAACATTGCCGGGATGAGGGTGACGAAATAATTCTTGCGTTTTGTCGTAAGATAAACGGTGATTGCCCACAATGTAATAGCAGCCATCACCTGGTTGCTCCATGCGAAGTAACGCCATATCACGCCGAAATTGGCGGGGTCGTTCATCATAAACATCAGGAAGCCGGAACATACCGCGAAAATGATGACGCTGATGAGCATACGGTTCTTGAAATTTTTCTGTTCGACATGCAAGGCATCTGCGACGATCAGACGTGCCGCACGCAACGCGGTGTCGCCGGAAGAAATAGGTGCGAACACGACGCCGAGAACGGCGAGTATTCCGCCGAGTCTTCCCAACCAGCTGTGACAGATGAAATTGACGATAGCACCGGCACCGTAGCCGACTTCCTGCGGGACGCCATTGACAACTGTTGTATAAGTCGGGCCGTGATCCTGGAAGAATGAAGTCGCGGCGGCTGCCCAGATGAGCGCCACGATGCCTTCGGCCACCATCGCGCCGTAGAACACCGGGCGCGCGTGTTTCTCGTTCTTCAGGCATCGCGCCATCATAGGCGACTGTGTCGCGTGGAAGCCGCTGATGGCACCGCAAGCGATTGACACGAACATCATCGGGAAAATCGGCGCCGGGTCGAACTTCGTCCCGAAACCGTTCCACATTTCCGGCAGGTCGGGCCATCGCGCAAGCAACACAAACATGAGACTTATCGCCATGAACAGCAAAGCGATGGCGAAAATCGGATAGATCCTTCCGATGATTGTGTTGATAGGGAACAGCGTCGCGGCGAGATAATATGCGAATATCAGGATAATCCAGAAATAGATGTTCTTGTAGAATGGTATGTGGTCGGGAACTGCACTTTCTATTGCAACTTGCTCATTCTCCGAATTTTGGTCATCTGCAATTTTAACATCATAGTTGGTCATCTGGTAGATACGTGTGCTTTCGTCAACAGCAGTATCATTGGCGATCTTCTCGTAAGCGGCATGTCCTTCAAAAGTGCCGACGATGATTTGTGCTGGCTGCGACACGAAGACCGTCCCGGCAAGGATGAGGAAAAACAATGTGAGAATCAGCGTGAAACTTTTGACCCTCTTCCCGAGATAACGTCCGATGAGCTGCGGGAGGCTCTCGCCGCCTCTTCTCACCGACATCATGCCGGCGGAGAAATCATGCACCGCGCCGGCGAAGATCGTGCCGAAGACGATCCAGAGATACGAGGCCGTGCCGAACTGCGCACCCATGATGGCACCGAAGATGGGACCGAGACCCGCGATGTTGAGGAATTGAATCATGAACACCTTCCACGTCGGCATCGGCACGTAATCCATGCCGTCGGCCTTCGTCATGGCAGGCGTCGGACGCTTCGGGTCCATGTCAAACAACCGCCCGATATATCTTCCGTAAAAAACATATCCCAAAACCAACGCAATCAATGCAATAACGAATGTAATCATATTTCAAATTATTAATGACAAATTAACAATAATCAACGTTTACGGTTCTACGGATGTGGAACCGCTACGCGGTTCTCGACCTTTTCCCGTTCAACCTTTTCAATTTCAAACTTTCAACCTTTCACCTTTTAACTTTTTCCTTATTTCTGTCCGAACTCCATCAGATACGCCTTGATGAACTCGTCGATTTTGCCGTCCATGACACCCTGCACGTTGCTGGTCTGGTAGTTGGTGCGGTGGTCTTTCACGCGGCGGTCGTCGAAGACGTACGAGCGGATCTGCGAGCCCCATTCAATCTTTTTCTTGTTCGCCTCAATCTTGTTTTTCTCTTCCATGCGATGTTGCAGCTCCTTGTCGTACAGCTGTGATTTCAGGAGGCGGAGGGCGTTCTCCTTGTTCTTCGGCTGGTCGCGCGACTCGGTGTTCTCAATCAGAATCTCTTCCTCATGGCCGTCGTACGGATCCTTGTATTGATAGCGCAGTCTGACGCCTGACTCCACCTTGTTGACGTTCTGTCCGCCCGCGCCGCCGCTGCGGAAGGTGTCCCACGAGAGGCGTGACTGTTCGATGACGACTTCTATCGTGTCGTCGATGAGCGGTGACACGAACACGGAGCTGAACGAGGTCATGCGTTTGCCCTGCGCGTTGAACGGGGAGACGCGCACGAGGCGGTGCACTCCGTTCTCGCCCTTGAGGTAGCCGTAGGCGTAGTCGCCGTCGATCTCCATCGTCACCGACTTGATGCCGGCGTCGTCGCCGTCGAGGATGTTGCTGACACGCACCTTGTAGTTATGGGCTTCGGCGTAGCGCATGTACATCCGCATGAGCATCTCCGCCCAGTCCTGCGACTCGGTGCCGCCCGCCCCCGCGTTGATCTTCAGCACGCAGCTCATCGAGTCGGCCTCCTCGTGAAGCATGTTGCGGAACTCGAGTTCATCAACAAGTTTTATTGTCAGGTCGTATTGCGCATCGACTTCCTCTTCCGTCGCCTCGCCTTCCTTGGCGAAGTCGTACAGCACGCCGAGGTCGTCGTTGGCCTTCACGATGTCGTCGTAAGCCGTCACCCAGCTCTTGATGTCGCGCATCCTGCGCATGACGACCTTGCCGTTCTTCGGGTCGTCCCAGAAGCCGTCGGCTTTCGTTTGTTCCTCTAATTCAGCAATTTGCGACAACTTCGTATCGATGTCAAAGATACCTCCTCAAGGCATCAATCCTCTTACATAGTTCTTTCTGGCTTTCAGATGTAATCATTTTCCCTTATCAGATTTGAAGCGGCAAAGGTACGAAATTATTCAAAAGGAGACGTATTAATTAAGGTGAAAAAAATTATTTGAAATGGGGCTGAAGTTCGGGAAAAAGTGTATTTTTGCAATCAAAAAATTTGTATGTGTGAAGCAACATTGATATCAAACAAAATTGTAAGGTTAGGCACGAGGTCATATCAGCAGATGATGGAGACCATGACACCTGATTCATACAGTGTCGCGCAGCTCTCACGATTGAACAGAGATTTAGAAATTTTCTACGAAATGCTTTATAATCAATGGAATGCGATTACCGAAGAAGAGTACAACACATTTGGGAATCAGCTTGTTGTGATGTTGCAGACTTTGAAAGATTTGTATTTGGCATGCAAACGAATCGGCGGCAACAAGAATTTAGACAAACAGGTTGAGTTGCTTGGCATGAATTATTCCGCCATTTGTGAAGTGAACAATGATATTGTGAATTTCCGGATAAAATTGCCAAAGGACGATGGGTTTAAAAAGGTTATGGAAGAGGCGGCGAAAAGGATAAACAGATGATTTTATTTGACTCCACAAAGAATTTCAGGACAAGGCTTTCTGACTTGCTCAAAGCTAAACGAGGGGTCTATGCAAATTTGCCTGATGAAATTAAGCAAGAATTTAAAGGAGCTGACATTGAGAAAATCAGAAACAATCGCGACATGATTCTCATTCAGAATGAAGCGATAATTGTCAAACTACGTCTTCCTGACAAAAAAATGCAACTGTCGAAAGCCAACGGTTATCGTTTGATTTATATGGTTTCAACGACTAAAGAACGTGTTGTGTTTCTTGACATATATCCAAAGCGAGGACCGATGCAACAGATTGACATTAATGCGAAAGACTTGACAAGACTTTTGATGGATTTCAATTTTGAAGATGAAAACGGGACGCTTGAGAAATATAATTTTTGATGAATTGTATTCGGTTCGGGAAAAAGTGTATTTTTGCAGGTTGAAAAATAAACAGATTATTAACGAAAATTATTCGCCTATGGTATAAACGCAATTCGTTGCGCACACTCTAAAAATATTGGGAAAAGCGTTAGGAAAGGAGAATTGAAACTGTGCTGTAATTATTATATAAAATATTGTAAATCAAAAATATAAACTATAGAAATAAAGTAAAATAATCATATTGAGCTTTGCGCTCTTATTCTCAATCCGTAAAATCTGGTAAATTTTCGACACGAGAGTAAGCAAGCGAAAAGTTCGCGTTTTTAGGCGTGAACTATTTCGTGCTTATTAGTGTCAACGGTTTGCCAGAGCCTTCGGATTTGATAAGCAGTCAATGAAAGGTTCACGCTTTTTCATTGTCGGCGCAAAGACGACCAAACAAACGTGTCGGCAATGAAAGGCAGCTATAATCTTCATATCGGCAAGATGATTCGCGACAAGCTTCGCGAGCAGGGACGTACTGCCGTCTGGCTCGCCGCACAGATTCCGTGCACAACGAACAATATTCACAAAATATTCCAGAAAAAATCCATCGACCTTGCCCTGTTGTGGCGCATCTCCGTGATTTTGGACTACAATTTTTTTGAAGACATTCGGTAATACAATCCGTTTTGGAGTGTGAATACAATCTATTTTGGATGGTTATGTTATGATTGTCAATAAGTCAAATGATATACTTTTGCAGAGGTAAAACGTTAAATTAATTTATTAATCAAAACTGACGTCCCGACAGGATATAACAGGGGAAAAATCAAATGAAAAAATTATTACTCATTTTGGGTGTGTGTCTGGTAGCATTCAGCAACTGCAAAAAGGACGATAAAGACGAGAAAGTAGCGGTGGATATTGACAAGTACATTCAGGTTATTGAAGGAACTTTGGTCGAGGAGGAATTTCCTGAAGCGGCTACGGACGTTAATATTAATGTTGTCATGAATAGCAGTGCTCTTCCTGGAGGAACATCTCTCGTTCATGTCAATGCGCCTGTAGTTGCTCAGAAAATATTGGTTGGCATGCCTAATCAAGGTGGTTATTATGAAGTGAATACTGAAGATACACGTTTCATGACTTATGATTTTACCATGGTTGTAAAGCAAGACATTCAGTTGGAAGAAGGACAGACAAGTTTCCAAGTCAAAATTGCTATTCTCGACGAGGACGGTTTGGTCAGCCAGATTTGGACGCAGGATATTGAAATCATTGCTGCTGGTACAGGCCAATTGCAAGTCAGTCTTTCATTTGATAACGAAAAAGATGTTGACCTTCACCTGCTTGAGCCTAATGGCACACATATCTATTACGGACATTCTCAGAGTGAGAATGGTGGTCAGTTGGATGTTGACTCTAATGCCGGTTGTTCTCTTGATGGCATCAACAATGAAAACATTTTCTACGGCGAAGAATCATACGTCGAACCAGGCACCTACACCGTTTATGTTGACATGTATGAAAATTGCGACCCAACTATCGCTACAAATTTTGTGGTAACTGTTTTCTATGCCGGCCAACTGATTGCTGCTCAAGCAGGACATAATCCAGTTTCTGGCACATTCCCGGTTGGCGAGCCAAGTAACTATAGCCAGCTTAGCAACCTCACTCCAGTCATGACATTTATTATTCCTGACCATGGCCAGCAGCCAGTGAAGAAGTTCGCTCCAAAGCCATTGAGCGAAAGTGCTATCGAGAAAATAGCCATTGCAGCTGAAAATAGATAATTGAGAATCAGTAAATTATTTCTAAAAAGCAGGCGTGAGCCTGCTTTTTTGTACCTTTGGTTTTGCAAGATGTTCCTATTCGTCAGAGTGTAATTATGCTTTTTAATTGTTTGATTTTCAGATGTTAAGAAGGTGAATTCCAAAATAATCCGCTACTTCTGTAGTTTTTCGGAAAACTTGTACTTGCTGGTTAACGTAAGAAGCATAAATGACAATCGGCAAAGCTAAGGCAGTCGGTATTTCAAGCTATTGCAGTCCGATAAAACTTTTTTTGAAGACAAAAATAAAGGCTGATTTCTGTTTGGAAATTCAGCCCCTTGTGTTTTTTTTCTATGCAAAAAAATCACCTCCGTCCGGAAATTTTCTCATGTTTTTCGTTTTTTTTTTCGTTCGTGTCGTTTCAATTTGTATTTTTGCCGGAAATTAATAAGCCATGACAAAAAAAGAATATTTCAAGCAACGTCTGAGGAAGGATTTCCTCGATTTCAGTTTCATACAGGCAGATACGCTGCCGGCATCGGAAATAGCCGACAACATTGTGAAATCAGTCGGATTTGGTGATTTGTACATGAGATTGAAGACTGACATCGACAGAATCTGCAAGGATCGTTTTTCCGTCGAGCTGTTGAAGTCGGAGGGCAGGATTACGAACGACATGCCGGATTCATTCAACCTTGACGTGAAGAGGGACGCGCTTGCCGAGTTCCAGGGCATTCTCGACGGCATCGATGTCGAATCGGTCGTCAGGGAGCAGGTCGGGAAGGCGGTCAGGGCCATCGAGGTCGAATGCTGGCACAACGGCGTGAGCGAGGTCGGCGAGGCCATCTCGGTGTTTGGGCAGAAGGTCAAGGCCATCTCCGACGACTACAAACAGATGAACAAACTTATTGAGTTCGACGACAAAGGTCTGGATGCCAAATACGCCGCCGCGCAGCGCGTGACGATGATGGAGCGCATGATGGACAACAACTGCGATGACATTCTGGTTTTCCGCACCGCGATGATGGTCAACACCAAGGCGCATTGCATGGAGATGTGCAACGACAAGATCGCGTTAATTTACAATGAGTTCTCAAACGCAAAGGTCTTCAGCGACCTTGCGTCGTATATGACACGCCTCACCAACCGCGCCAGGATTTTCGCCGACACCATGCCCGTCCTGACGCCGGACGAGGGGTGGGACAGGGAATACAACCAGATGGTCCCGGTCGATTTCTACCGCAGGAACGCCAGCCTGATCAACATGGAGCACGCATTCCACATGGTTCTTCTCACGGCCTTCGCGAAGAACGAAGAATGGATGCTCGAGAACGGCTACCTTACAAACAACGAGCTTAGCATCTTCACCAGGATGGACGATGACATGACACACAAAGTCGTCGGCAAGGTCGAAGAGACAATCATGAAATGACTCAGCCTCTGTAGAAGATGACGGAGAGGAGGATGTAGAAAAGGAAGATGAACGGCAGCGCGACCCACTGGAAGACGGCGAACGTCACCACGGCGAACACGACCAAAATGTAACGGAGCTTGTTGTCGCCGAACCTCAGGTTTTTCATCTTGAAGGAGAAGAACGGCACCTCGCTGACCATCAGCCAGCTGAAGGCAGATATCATTATGACGAAGAAATACGGGTTGTTGACGATTTTCATCAGCAGCCCGTTTTCGTCGATGCGCATCATCATCAATGAGAGTGACGCGACGAACAGCCCCGTGGCGGGCACCGGAAGCCCGAGGAAGGAACTCGTCTGGCGCGTGTCGATGTTGAATTTCGCGAGACGCACGGCGGCGAAGGCGGCGAGGACAAACGCAGTGAAGACGAACACGTTCACGCCGCCGACCATCCATTCCACGCCCATGCCTTTCATGTGGTGAGCCAGTATGAACGACGGCGCGACACCCGACGAGACGACATCAGCCAGCGAGTCGAGCTCGCCGCCGATGGGCGATTTCGCATCGAGCGCACGGGCGGCGAAACCGTCGAAGAAGTCAAACACGGCGGCGGCAAACAGCATGAGTGCCGCACCAAAATGAAATCCGTTAAAAGTCAAATATATTGAAATGCAGCCACTTATCAGGTTGCAACAGGTTATTGTGTTTGGAATGTGCTTTCTTATTGACATTTCTTTAGAAATTTCTGCAAAAATAGTTCTTTTTTATTTTCGTCGTCGTTTTTCTTCTGAAAATATGTCGGCCTTGTTGAAAAATTTCATACTTTTGCAGCGTTTAATTTTTCAAGAAAAAAAAAGAAAAAATACTATCAGAAATTATCGTTTATTTTGTCAAACAGAACGTCTAACATCAATTTACATGAAAAAAATTATCAGGAAGATTGCATTAGCTTTTTGTGTTATTGCAGCATGTTATTCGGTTGAGGCTCAAACGGTTCTCACGCTTCAGGAATGCCGCAACATGGCGCTTGAGGGCAACAAGAACATGCAGATCTCGCAGGAGAACGTAAAGATGGCCGAATATGACAGGAAAATAGCGAGAGCGAATTATTTTCCGAAAATTTCGGCGACAGGCACTTACATGTACAACAGCAAGGAGATTCAGCTTTTGTCTGACGACAAGTTGAACAGCATCGGGAATGCCGGCACTCTCGCCGCGCAGGGGCTGGGCGGTAACATCACCCAGACAGTCACTGACATATTCCAGTATGCCCCTGACATTCAGCAGCTTATTCTCCAGAGCGACTGGTTCAAGAATTTCATCCAGGGTCTGCCGAACGCGGAGCTGTTCCAGTCGATCGACGCTGTCGGCCAGGAGATTGTCGATGCCTTGTCACCCGACACGCGCAACATCGCGGCCGGGATCATCACTCTCGAGGAGCCTCTCTATGTAGGCGGCAAGATTCGCGCCTACAACAGGATTGCCAGCTTCGCCCAGGACCTGGCGCTCTCACAGCTCTCGACAGAGCAGCAGGAGACAATCATCACCACAGACCAGGCCTATTGGCAGATCGTCTCTTTGGCCAGCAAGCTCAAGCTGACAGAGAGTTACGTGGAGCTTCTGCGCACCATGACAGACAACGTTGACAAGCTCGTTGACGAAGGCATGGCCACCAACGCCGACAGGCTCTCGATAAAGGTCAAACTCAACGAGGGCGAGATGACGCTTCTCAAGGTGCAGAACGGACTCACGCTCTCCAAGATGCTCCTGTGCCAGCGTGTCGGTCTGCCTCTCGACAGCGACATCAAGCTTGCCGATGAAGACCTCGAAGACGTTGAGGTGCCTGTCTATCAGCAGGAATACGACGAGGAGTTCATCATGGAGCACCGTCCTGAGCTTCACAGCCTCGACATCGCCACACAGATCTACGACAAGAAGGTGAACATCGCGCGTTCGGAATATCTTCCGACCGTGGCGCTTGTCGGCAACTACATAGTGTCGAATCCGTCGCTCTTCAACGGCTTCGAGAAGGAGTTCAGAGGCATGTTCAACATCGGCGTTGTCGCCAGAATCCCGATTTTCCACTTCTGCGAAGGCGCCAACAAGATCCGCAAGGCGAAGTCGGAGGCGGCGATACAGCGCATGAAACTTGACGACACCAAGGAGCTCATCATGCTTCAGGTCAGCCAGTACAAGAACAACATAAAGGAGGCCGAGTCACGCCTTACTATGACGACGGAGAAGATGTCGGACGCGGAGGAGAACCTCAGGATGGCGACGCTCGGTTTCAACGAGGGCATAGTGCCGTCGTCCACGCTCAACGCCGCGCAGACAGCCTGGCTACAGGCGCATTCCGACTTCATCGACGCGAAAATCGACGTCATCATGACAAACACATACTTGAAGAAAGCGGTAGGAAACCTGATTCAAGAAGACTGATTTTAGAAACATAAAAAAGATATAAACAACTGGAATAATTAATCAAAAGGCCGGAAGCGGTCCGGCACCTGTAAAACACACAATATCATGGTATCAGAGAAAACACAGAGAATCAACACCTTCATCGCATTAGGTGTTTTGGCGATTGTCATCGCGGTGATATGCGTAATCGGAATTGTTACATACGGCAAGACTGACGAGATTCTGCAAGGTCAGGCCGAGGCGACGGAGTACCGTGTCTCGAGCAAGGTCCCGGGAAGAATCATGGAGTTCCGTGTAGAGGAGGGTCAGCATGTGAAGGCGGGCGACACCCTCGCCATCATCGAGGCCCCCGAAGTTGACGCGAAGAAGGCTCAGGCGGAGGCCGTGAAGACACAGGCACGCGCCTTGAGCGACAAGGCGGAGGCCGGCGCACGTTCGGAGCAGATCCAGGGAGCCTACGAGATGTGGCAGAAAGCCAAGGTCGGCAGCGAGATCATGGAGAAGTCATTCAAACGTGTGAGCAACCTCTACAAGGAAGGTGTGGTGAGCGAGCAGAAATACGACGAGATGAAGGCCCAGTACGACGCGGCCGTGGCGACGGAACGCGCGGCCAAGTCACAGTACGACCTCGCCGTCAACGGCGCACAGAAAGAAGACAAGGAGATGGCCGCCGCCAAGTACGAGCAGGCCAAAGGCGCCGTCGCCGAAGTCAACTCATACATCAACGAGACATATCTCACGGCATACGCCGACGGCGAGGTCATGGAGATATTCCCTCACATCGGCGAACTCGTCGGCACCGGCGCGCCGATAATGAACATAGCCATCATGGATGACATGTGGGCCACGTTCAACGTCCGCGAAGACTACCTCATGAAGATGCCTATCGGGAAGACATTCCAGGCGGAGATCCCGGCACTCGGCAGGACGACGACGATGAGCGTCTATAACATGAAGGACCGCGGCGACTATGCGGCGTGGAAGGCAACGAAACAGACCGGCCAATACGACCTCAAGACCTTTGAAGTCCGCGCGAGACCGACAGAGGACATCGAAGGCTTGAGACCCGGCATGACAGTGTTGTTCAGAATTAACGAGAAGTAAAATATGTATCAGATAAAGCAAATCTTAGCTATCGCCCGCCGCGAGCAGAAACGTCTGCTCACGCGTCCGATATATATCTTCTGCATGGTGCTGGCCCCGATCTTCGGATTCGTGCTCTTCACCACGCTGATGAGCGAAGGATTGCCATGTGACCTGCCAGCCGGTGTCGTCGATGAAGACAACACCTCAATAACACGCGAACTGATGCGTAACCTCGACGCCTTCCAGCAGACAGAGCTGACAAAATATTACACTGATGTCGCGGAGGCGAGAAGGGCGATGCAGAGAGGCGAGATCTACGGCTTCTTCTACATCCCTGAAGGCACGACGGAGAAAGCCCTGGCGAGCAAACAGCCCAAGGTGTCGTTCTATTCCGCAGCGTCGTACATGATACCGGCATCACTCGTCTATCGTGACATGAGGATGATGTCGGAACTGGCGGCGGGCAGCGTGATGCGGTCAACGCTTCTGGCCAAAGGCTACACGGAAGACCAGGCGATGGCAGTGATACAGCCGATAAAGTGCGAGATGCACCCCATCGCGAACCCGCGTCTGAACTACTCGGTGTATCTCTGCAACACATTGCTCCCCGGCCTCATCATGCTTCTCATCATGCAGGTCACGATATACGCAATATATGTCGAACTTAAAGAGTCAACGGCAAGCAAATGGCTGGGCATGGCCGACAACGACATCGTCGTGGCGCTGACCGGCAAGCTGCTTCCGCACATCGCCATCTGGACAATGATGGGCGTGCTGTGCCTGATGTGGCTCTACGGATACTGGCACTTCCCGCTCAACAGCGGCATCTGGCCGATGATACTGAACATGTTCCTGCTCATGACGGCGTCGATGTCGTTCGCAGTGTTCGTGTGCGGAATGGTGCCGTCACTGCGTTGGGGGCTCAGCCTCGCGACGCTGTGGGGCGTGCTCTCGTTCCCCATCTCAGGTTTCTCGTTCCCGCAGATGGCGTTCCCCGACCCGCTCAAGGCACTGTCGTACTTCTTCCCCCTGCGACATTACTTCCTCATTTATGTCGATCAGGCACTGAACGGACGGCCGCTCGTCTATTCGTGGCAGAGCCTCGCCATCCAGGTCGGGTTCATGATACTCCCGCTGCTTGTCCTGAACAGACTGAAAACATTCCTATTAGAATATCGCTACACACATTAATACAACAGATATGAAGTGGTTAAGAAATATTATCGATGTCTGGCTATATGATATCAGAAACGCACTGCTCGATGAAGGCGCACTCGTATTCTTTATCATAGTACCTCTCCTATATCCTCTTCTGTATGCTTATCTCTATGGAAACGAGAAGGCCTTTGATGTGCCGGCCGTCGCGGTTGACTGCTGCAACTCGTACAACAGCAGGGAGTTCCTGCGCATGGCCGACGGGACACCCGACATACAAATAGTGGCACATTGCGCCGACATGCAGGAAGCGATGGAACTCATCAAGAGAAAAGACGCTTACGGACTGATTTACATCCCCAAGGAATTCGACCGCGACCTGATGCAGCTCCAGCAGACCACCGTCGAACTGTATTGCGACATGAGCGGACTCCTTTATTACAAGGCCATCCTGAGCGGATGCACCGACGTGTCGCTCGAAATGAACAAGACGATAAAGGCGAGCCGACTGCCGGGTGCGACAGACGAACAGATCTCGACGGCACAGTACCCGATTGAGTATGAGTATGTACCGATGTTCAACACACAGAGCGGCTTCGCTACCTACATGATTCCAGCCATTCTGATGCTCATCATCCAGCAGACAATGTTGTTCGGTGTCGGCATGATTGCGGGTGAGGAGCGCGAGAA
Organism: Candidatus Limimorpha caballi; assembly: GCA_018064605.1. Lineage (GTDB taxonomy): Bacteria > Bacteroidota > Bacteroidia > Bacteroidales > F082 > Limimorpha > Limimorpha caballi. Next base: position 13,766 of record JAGHUX010000011.1, read on the forward strand.
GATACGCAGAGGTGTGGCCGAACCTCATCTCATCGGGAAGAGACCTCATGAGATACTCATCGGCAAGGCTTGTGTCTATTTCGGCATATACGCCATCATAGCAGCATACATGGTGTGCATAGTGCCTCAGCTGTTCCACCTCATCCACATCTGGGACTGGCACACAATGCTGGCGTTCATGGTCCCGTACATCCTGTCGTGCGTGTTCTTCTGCATCACGATAGCAGGACTGTCGCACGACCGCGAGGCGTTCATCATAACGTTCGTGTTCATGTCAATACCGCTCACGTTCCTGAGCGGCATCTCGTGGCCCGGCAGCAACATCCCGCATTTCTGGAAAGTGTTCTCATGGCTCATGCCGTCAACACTCGGCATCAACGGATACGTGCGCATCAGCGAGATGGGCGCACACCTGGCAGATGTCATGCCGGAAATAATTGGGCTGTGGATACAGGCCGGCGTGTATTTCATCATGGCATACACGGTTTACAGAAAGACATACAGCAAGCGGCTGTTTGTATAAAAGTTGAAGTCTTTTCACAAAAACACTTTCCCGCGAAAGAAAATCTTCTTCATGGGAAAGTGTTTTTTATGTCATTGACACCGAACCACTGATGGTTGCGAAAGATGAAAGGGGCGGGGGCGGACTCCCGCTGCGTCCGCCGATGCGAATCAGCGGGACGAAACATGACTTTTAGGAGACCGTCAGGAAAGTTTCGAGATTATCTCTTCAACGCTTATCCCTTCGGCCTGTGCGGTGTAGTTTCTGACTAAGCGATGTCTCAAAACCGGCGCTGCGACTTTCCTCACGTCTTCGATGTCGGGCGAATATTTGCCGTTCATCAGCGCGTTGGCTTTCGCCCCGATGATGAGATACTGCGACGCACGCGGCCCCGCGCCCCAACTGAGGTACCTGTTCGCCCACTCATGTGCGCGTTCGGTGCCGGGGCGCGTCTTTGAGACCAACGCAACCGCGTATTCATACACGTTGTCAGACACTGGCACACGGCGCACGAGCTGCTGGAAATAGAGAATCTCCTCGGCGTTCATCACCGCCGACACCTTACTATTAATAGCGGCTGTGGTGTTCTTCACCACGGCAATCTCCTCTTCGTATGTCGGATAGCCAAGGTTGAGGTTGAACATGAAACGGTCGAGCTGAGCCTCCGGCAGCGGATACGTGCCTTCCTGCTCTATCGGGTTCTGCGTGGCGAGCACGAAAAACGGCGCGTCGAGCCTGTATGTCTTGCCTGAAACGGTGACGTCTCTCTCCTGCATCGCCTCAAGAAGCGCGGCCTGCGTCTTCGGCGGGGTGCGGTTTATCTCATCGGCAAGGACGATATTCGCGAAGACAGGACCTTTCACGAATTTGAACTGCCGCGTCTCATCGAGAATCTCCGTCCCGACGATGTCCGACGGCATGAGGTCGGGCGTGAACTGAATACGGCTGAAACTCAACCCGAGTGCTTGCCCTATCGTGTTGATCAGCAATGTCTTCGCAAGACCGGGGACTCCGACCAGCAGGACGTGCCCCTGACAGAAAATCGACAGGATGGTGTCGTGAACCACTTCGTCTTGTCCGACGATGACCTTGCCGATCTCGGCTTTCAGCAAATGATATTTCTCAACCAAGGCTTTTGCGCCTTCAACATCTGAACCGTACATCTCCACTTTCATTTTATAACTCTCCAGTCGAAACGGAAGTCGCAGTCGCAGAAGTCGTCGCAGATTTTCACGAACGACTTGTTCGACTTCGACTTTATCCATTTATTTATGGCTTCCTCGCGTTTTTTCTGCAACGTCCATTGTTGCACGAGGGCATAGTCTTCTTTCAGGTTCGCCTTGTGCGGTTTCGTTTTCTTCTTGATCATCAGAAGCCGGTAGGCGTCTTTGTCTTTCTTTGTCTTCATCGGGACCGGGCTGCTCACCTCGCCGACTTCCAGGCGGTTGACGACGACGGAGACGGTCTGGTCGAGCTCATCCGGTGCGAACATCGTGCTGCCTGTCATCTCGTTGACGAGTACGCCGCCGCTAACCTTGTCGTCCTCGTCGCTGAACCTGCGCACCGCCTCGTCAAAGGTCATGCTGTCGTTCCTGATCAGGTTGGCGATGGAGTCGAGCTCTACATACGCTTTCTGCAAGGCTTCCGCCGACACATTCACGGTGAGCAGGATGTGACGCACGTTGACGTAGTCGCCGCGACGCTCTATGAGTTGCAGGATATGAAAACCGAACTCGGTCTCGATGACTTCCGAGATCTCGCCTTCTTTCAGCGCGAAGGCCGTGGCTTCAAACTCAGGTGCGAACTCGCCTCTTCCGTGGAAACCCAGCTCGCCGCCTTTCCTTGCCGAACGGGGGTCTTCGGAGTAAAGCAACGCCAATGTCGAGAATCTGTCGCCTTTCAGGATCCTGCTTCTCAGCTGGTACAGCCTGTCCTTCACGGCGAGTTTCTCATCGAGTGTGACAGGCGGCTTCTTCACCAGTTGCGCAATCTCATATTCCGCGTTTATCATCGGAATCGAGTCGTCCGGGATGTTTCTGTAAAATTCGCGCACATCCGACGGTGTCGCCGTCACGCCCTCCACTATCTTGGCCTGCACCTGCTCGGAGAGGTATCTGTTGCGCATGATCACCGTAAGCTCCTCCCTTATATCCGCCACGGGTTTGCCGTACAATTTCTCCAAGGCCTCCTCCGAGCCGAGCTGCGCCACAGAATATTTCATGCGCTGGCTGACCTCGCTCTCAATCTGTTCGGGTGTGACCTCGACACTGTCAAGCTCGGCCTGGTTCAGCAGCAGCTTCTGGAAAAGCAGGTCCTCCAGGATCTGGCATCTGATGCTGTGCGCATCACCTTTGATGCCGCCCTGAAGACGATACTGCTTATATTGCTCCTCAATGTCGGATTGCAGGATTATGTTCTGTCCGACAACGGCCACAACCCTGTCGATAATCTGGGCTTCCTGTGCATAAATGTTTGATTTACAGAAGATTTGCAATAGCGCAATTATTATCAGACTTCTGATTTTCATTATAAATCAATGCTATTTGTTGTAATAATTTCTGATTTTATTCAAGACGGTCTCGTTGACGGTGACCGGGTATTTCGTCTTGAGTCCGTCAAGCCACTGCTGTTCGAGCTGTGTCTGATAAGCCGATGTGATGGTGCCACGTACCTCCTTGTATGTCTTCGGCTCCGGCTTGCGCACATCGACGACCTTGTAGATCTTCGTCGTCTTGTCAACCTTTGAAGGGACGACGCTCACTGTGCCGACAGCCCATTCCATCGCGTCGATGTCTTCGTTGTCGCCATGCTGGAAATGCAACGTCTTCACCGATACGCCGTGCATTTTCTTGTCAGCCTTGACGATGGCCCGGATGGAGTCTGCCGTAAGGTCTTCATTGATGAGAAGTGTCAGAGTGTCAACGGATTCCGGCTTCGTAGAAGTTATCACGATGGTCTTCACGCGGTCGTTCCACATATATTCGTCTTTGTGTTCGTCGTAATATTGCTGGAGCGCGACGGTGTCTTTCGAGGCTTTGTTCCACACTTCCTTTTCCATGAGGTCGAAGAGCAGGATGCCGTCGTGATATTCGTGCACGAGGGTGTTGAACTCGGGGTATTTCATTTCGAGATGGGCGTCTTCGTAAGCGAACAGCGTCTCTTTCACAAATCTGTCATAGAGGCTGTATGCGTACGCCGCCGGCGAGAGGAACGGCTCCTCCTTCTGGTTCTTCGTGATGTAGGCGATGAAGTCGCTGACGGTGAATTTGTCTTTGTTGAGCTTGAAAATCACCTTGTTGACATCGACTTCAGGAGAGACCACGAACGCGGCGTCGTTGAGAGTGCTGTCGATGGTGGCAATGAACGCGTCCTTCACCCTGACGTTCTCCTTGAACTTGTTCTCCTTCATGAGGCGTTTCATCACGACCTCCTCGCTGACGCTGGCACGCATGTCTTTCTCGATGCGCTTCTTGATGTTTTCCTTCTCCTCGTCGAATGACGCTATGCCGGAAGTTGAGACGAGTTTCACGATATGATAGCCGTAGTTGGTCTTGATGGGTTCTGCTATCTCATTCTTTTCCAATCCTTTGAGTGCGGCGATGAACTCCGGCACAATCTGGCTGACCTTGAAAGGTGAGAGCAGCCCGTTGTTGGTCACCGTGCCTCTGTCGTCGGTGTATCTTCTCACGATGACATGCCAGTTTTTGCCGTCGGCGTCGATTTCCTTGTAGATGTTGTTGATTTTCGCGTGCACGAGCGAGTCGGTCTTGGCCGGGTCGGTCTCATCGACAGCGAGGAAGACGTGTGCCGCCTTAATCATTCCGAACGCCGGTGTCTTGCTGTGGACCTTTATCAGATGGTAGCCGAAACTTGAGCGCACCGGCATCGAGACCTCGCCTTCTTTTGTGTTGTAAGCACCTGACTCAAAAGGATATACCATGTCGAACGCCGTGAAATATCCGAGGTAGCCGCGGTTGCCTTTGTAGCCGCGCTGTTTGCCCGGAATCTCCTTGCGGTCGCGTGCCGACGGGTCGTCCGACACCTCCACCGCCACGTCGTTGAAGTCTTCGCCTTTCATGATACGCTCACGGATCTTCATGATCTTATTGTACGCCTTGAGCGTGTCGGCAGGCACGGCGCGCTCGTCGCACTTTATCAGAATGTGCGACGCGCTGATGTCCCATTTCATGCGCTCGTAGGCCTCTTCAATCAGCTTGTCATTGATCTCGTCATTCGAGAAATACGGCTTCGCGAGCTGCTTGCGGTAACCGCTGAGCTCCTTCACAAACTTGGCGGCCGTGTCCATCTTCTGGTTCTCGGCCTCGATGACTTTCAACTTGAAATTCGTGAACAACTCAAGGTATTCGTCAACCGACTTCTTCTCTATCACCTCGCTCGCGATGTTGTTCTTCTCATAAATGCCCATGAACTCCCCGGCGGTGATGCTCCTGTCGCCGATTGTCATCATGGTTTTCGACTTCCAGCTCTGCGCCGAAACGACTGCCGGCAACATTGCCAACACTAATGCTAAAACTTTTATTCTGTTCATATTCTCTTTTGATGTTCTACTTTCTACTTTTTACTTTCTACTTTCTACTAATCACGCTTTGGTGCTGTAGTTCGGCGACTCGCGTGTGATGGTGATGTCGTGCGGATGGCTCTCGCGCATTCCCGACGCGGTGATCTTGATGAAGCGTGCGTTGTGCAGCTCCTCGATGGTGTGTGAGCCGGTATAGCCCATGCCGGCGCGGAGGCCGCCGACCAGCTGATAGACCACTTCCGAGAGGCTGCCTTTGTACGGCACGCGGCCCACGATGCCTTCCGGGACGAGCTTCTTGATGTCGTCCTCCATATCCTGGAAGTAACGGTCTTTCGAGCCTTTCTGCATGGCCTCAAGCGAGCCCATGCCGCGGTATGTCTTGTATTTCCTGCCCTCGAAGATGATCGTCTCGCCCGGTGACTCGTTGACGCCGGCGAACAGCGAGCCTGCCATTATCGATGAGGCGCCGGCCGCTATGGCCTTCACGATGTCGCCTGTGTAACGGATGCCGCCGTCGGCGATGACGGGTATGCCTGTGTCCTGCAACGCCTGCGCGACGTTATAGACCGCCGTGAGCTGCGGCACGCCGATGCCGGCGATGATGCGCGTGGTGCAGATGGAGCCAGGCCCGATGCCGACCTTGATGGCATCTACTTCGAGCTTGGCGAGGTCGCGTGCGGCCTCGGCTGTCGCGATGTTGCCGATGACGAGGTCGATGTTCGGGAACTCCTTGCGGAGCTGTCTCGTCACGTTGAACACGTTCTGCGAGTGGCCGTGCGCCGTGTCAACGACGATGGCGTCGACGCCGGCGTCAACGAGGGCGTGGGCGCGCTCCATCGTGTTGTATGTGATGCCGACAGCGGCGGCGACCCTCAGACGGCCGTGCTCGTCCTTCGAGGCGTTAGGCCTCGCCTTGATCTTGATGATGTCCTTGTATGTGATGAGTCCGATGAGGTGGTTCTGCTTGTCAACGACGGGCAACTTCTCGATCTTATGCTCCTGGAGGATGTCGGCCGCCGTGGCGAAGTCGGTGAACTCTGTCGTGGTGACGAGGTTCTCCTTTGTCATGACCTCCGAGATCGGACGGTCGGTGCGACGCTCAAAACGGAGGTCGCGGTTTGTGACGATGCCGACGAGTTTGTTGTCGTCGTTCACCACCGGGATGCCGCCGATGTGATATTCATTCATGATCTTCAGAGCATCGCACACCAACGCACCTTCCCTGATGGTGACCGGGTTGATGATCATGCCGTTCTCGGCGCGTTTCACCTTCGTCACCTCGGCGGCCTGCTGCTCTATCGTCATGTTCTTGTGGAGCACGCCGATGCCGCCCTCCTGCGCGATGGCAATGGCCATCGGCGCCTCCGTGACGGTGTCCATGCCCGCTGTCACAATGGGGATGTTAAGCCTGATGCGACGTGAGAAATTGGACCTCAAGTCGGCATCGCGGGGGATGATGTTACTGTAAGCTGGAATTAACAACACATCGTCGTAGGTCAAGCCTTCTTCGACAAATTTTTCGTCTTTTGTCATAATTTAATAGATATGTACCGAAACCGGTTTTGTTATTAACGTTGGTTTTTTCTTTTAATTTTATTAATCCGCAAAATTATAAAAAATAATCCAACGTCCGACTTAAATTTTCAATAACTTTACGCAGTGTGGCTTAAAGCCGGTAAAGCAATGAATTTAAAAAGTTAGAGGTGACCAGAAACTAAATTCCTAATCACCTCAAACTCCTGATTACCTTAAATTCCTATTCGTACATCTTGGCTTCGACTTCGCCGTCGAGGACCATGACGCCGTTCATCGCGAGGGCCGCCATCTCGTCTTCGCCGGGATAGACGAACACCGGCGCGATCTTGTGCAGGTGGTCGTTGAGGATCGAGCAGAAAAGCTTGTCGTAGGCCATGCCGCCTGTGACGAAGATGCCGTCAACGTCCATCGAGAACGCCGATGCCGCGAGGCCGCCGACTTCCTTGGCGATCTGGTAGGCCATTGCGCGATATACTTTCTCCCATTCCTTGTTGCCGGCACGGACTTCCTTCTCCACGGTGAGGGCGTCGTTGGTGCCGAGGTAGGCGACGAAGCCGCCCTGTCCCTTGAGCATCAGGTCGATGTCCTTCTTGGTGTATTTGCCGCTGAAGCAGGCGTTCATCAACGGGCCTGACGGGAGGACGCCGGAGCGTTCCGGTGTGAACGGGCCGTCGCCGTTCAGGGCGTTGTTGACGTCAACGACACGGCCTTTCTTGTGCGCCGCCACGGAGATGCCGCCGCCGAGGTGTATGCCGATGAGGTTGAGGTCTTCGTATTTCCTGTTCACCGCCTTGGCGTGTGTGCGGGCGATGATCTTCTGGTTCAACGCGTGGAATATCGACTTGCGCGGGAACAGCGGGTGACCTGAGTAACGCGCCACGTCGTCCATCTCGTCAACGACGACGGGGTCGGCGATGTAAGCCTTCACGCCGAACTCCTTGGCGATGCTGTTTGCGATGAGGCCGCCGAGGTTGCAGGCGTGCTCGCCGTTGGCCGCCTCGTTGAGGTCGCGGATCATGGCGGCGTTCACCTCATAGACACCTGACGTCAACGGGTGGAGGAGACCGCCGCGGCCGACGACCGCCGTGAGGCCTGTGAGGTCGATGCCCTCAGCCTTGAGCTCGCTCATAATCACATCCTTGCGGAACTCGAACTGGTCGGCGATCTTCTCGAACTTCGAGACTTCCTCCGTCGAGTGCTTGATGTTTTTCTTGAAAACCTGTTCTTTGTCGTGGAACACAGCGATCTTTGTCGATGTTGAACCCGGGTTGATGATCAATAATTTGTACATTTCAATTTTTATTTTAGAGGTTGATGATTATTTTGCTAACATTGCCGCGAGTGCGATTGAATAGAGTTTTGTCTTGGCGGTGTCGCCGCGTGATGAGAGGACGCAAGGCACCTTGGCGCCCATGACGCACGAACCCATCTCGGAGTGGTCGAACTTGGTGCAGCATTTGTAGAACACGTTGGCGCTCTCGATGTTCGGGAAGAGGAGGCAGTCGGCGTCGCCGGCCACCGGGCTCTTGAAGCCTTTGATTGCAACCGCTTCGGCATCGATGGCGAGGTCCAAGGAGATAGGGCCGTCAACCATTGCGCCTTTGATCTGTCCGCGGTCGGCCATCTTCGCGAGAAGCGCCGCTTCGACGCAGGCCGGCATCCCGTAGCTCATCTGCTCCGTGGCGGCGATGACCGCGATCTTCGGGCAGGCGATGCCGAGAGCCTTGGCTGTCGTCTGGAGGTTCTTCAGGATGGTCTGTTTCTGCTTGAAGTCGGGCGCCGGCATGATGGCCGCGTCGCTGACGAACAGCAGCTTGTGGTAGTTCGGGTTCTCGATGACCGCCATGTGTGCGAGTGTCACGTTCGGCGGGCAGAGGCCGCGTTCCTTGTTCAAGATGGCGCGCATGTACTTGTCGGTCGGGAGAAGGCCTTTCATGAGGATGTCGCCTTCGCCGCGGTTGATGATGTCGCATGCCATCGCAGCCGCCTTCACGTCGTCAGTCTCCTGGACGATGGTGAACTTGTTGATGTCAATGTTCTCTGCCTTGCAGACAGCCTCGATGGTGGCGCGGTCGCCGACCAATGTGGCGTCAATCAGACCATGGTCGATGGCGTCGCTGACGGCGCAGATCGTGTGGTCATCGTTGGCGTAAGCCGCAACTAAACGTTTCTTCGGACGGCTCTTCAGCACGTCAAACATCTGTTCGAGTTTTGTAATTTCCATTTTTCTATATTTTTTATGTTAATAAATTAGATTTCAATTTTATTAGACGCATTGAAATGTTTAATAGACGCATTGAAATGTTTAATATGTTTAATAGACGCATTGAAATGCGTCTCTACTAACAGCCTATATATCTTGATATTACGAGTTTCAGGATTTCGCTTGTGCCTTCGCCGATCTGGAGGATACGTTGGTCGCGGTAGAAGCGTTCCATGTCGAAATCCTTGAGCAGTCCGTGGCCTCCCATCACCTGGACGGCCTTGTCGCAGACCTCCGCGGCGACCGTCGAGCAGTAGAGCTTTGCCATCGCCGCCTCTTTCCCGTAGGGGAGATGAGCGTCTTTCATGCGGCAGGCCTTGTAGAGCAGTCCGCGTGCCGCCTCGATTTTCGTCGCCATCTCTGCGAGCATGAAGCTGACAGCCTGAAACTTACATATCGGCTTGCCGAACTGCACGCGTCTCTTTGAGTAATCCAACGCCATCTCGTATGCGCCCTGTGCGCAGCCGAGACCCATCGCGCCGATCGACAGACGTCCGCCGTCTAACGTCGCGAGCATGATGTGCGAACCCTGCCCGGGCTTCCCGAGGATGTTGTCGTCGGAAAGACGCACGCCGTTGAACTTCAGTTCGCCGGTGTTGGAGGCGCGCCACATCATCTTGCGGTCCATGGGGCGTTGCGTGAAGCCCGGCGTGTCGTTCTCAATCAGGAAGGCGGTGAACTCCGGCTTGCCGTCGCTTTCGCCGCTGACAACCTGAATGGTGCTTCCGAGTGTCATCGGGGTGGCGCTGTTGGTGATGAAGATCTTCGAGCCGTTGACGACCCACTGGCCGTCAGTGAGTTTCGCCGTCGATTTCGTTCCGCGCGAGTCGCAGCCCGCCGTCTCCTCGGTGAGGCCGAAGCCCCAGAGACGGTCCTTGCACAGGCGCGGCAGATATTTCTCCTTCTGTTCTTTTGTCCCGTATTCCTTTATCGGGCCGATGCCCAAGGAGTTGTCGGCCGCTATCGTCGCCGCCGTCGAGCCGTCGATGCGGGCAAGCTCCTCGACGGCTATTATATAAGATAAGGTGTCGAGTTCCCGGCCGCCGTATTCTTTCGGGACGCAGATGCCGAGAAGCCCGGCGTCTGCCATCTTCATCGTCAGCTCCACGTCGAACTTCTCGTGTTCGTCGTTGAACGCCGCCACCGGTTTCACCTCTCTCTCGGCGAAGTCGCGCACCTTGGCACGAAACTCAATCTGTTTCTCGTTAAGTCCGAAATTCATATACTCAATTCTATTAAAACTTTCTTCTTGTCAACTTTATCGCCAACTTTCACGTTGACTTTCAACACTTTGCCGTCGCATTTCGCCACGACATCGGAGAACATCTTCATCGCCACGGTGACGCAAAGCACGTCGCCGCGCCGTACGGTGTCGCCCTCCTTTACGCATATTTTCTCGATGTTGCAGGGCATCGGCGCGTAATATTTCAGGTCTTCATCGCCAAACTCCTCCTGCGAATACTCGCGCATGTCGTTGAGCTGGTCGCCGCGATGGCAGATGAAGTCGAGTCCGCGGAAATGCACGCAGAACTCGTGGCTCGGTGTCTGCGACACGAAGACCGCCTCCGTGCGTCCGTTGATGATGACCTTGCGGACCTCGCCGTCGTTCTGCGTGAGCATGACGGAATACTCAATGCCGTTTATTGTGCATTGTAATGTCTTGTGTGTCAATGATTTTATCGAGACGTTGCATTTTGTGTCTTCAACAAATACGTTCAGCGACATCTGGAAACGCCAGTAGCCGATGGCATTCCAGACGTTGTCGATGTCTCTGTTTTCCAGATAGTTTTTGTTGAAATCGTAGAACAGGAACATCGCGGCGACGTCTTCTCTCTTGACGTTTTCGCGTGTGCGGTGCATGGTTTCTATGAGTTCGTCCTGATGTTTCTCACAATATGAAGTGTCGATTTTATTATCTATGAAATCCTGATTGTCAATGATGCTTTGAAGATAAGGCACATTGGTCTTCTCGGTCTGTATGATGATTTCGCGCAGTGCCTTGCGCATGATCTCTGTCGCGTCGGAGCGTCGTTTGCCGGAGCAGACCACTTTCGCTATCATCGGGTCGTAGTTCGGCGAGATGGTGCACGGGCCGTCGATGCTGCTGTCGATACGCAGTCCGCGCATCTGTGGCTCGTGGTAGAGCGTCACGTCGCCTGGTGCCGGAAGGAACTGGTTTTCAGGGTCTTCGGCATATATGCGGCATTCGATGGCGTGGCCGTTGTCTTGTATCATGTCCTGTGTCCAGCCCATCTCCTTGCCGCGTGCTATGCGTATCTGCTCCTCGACGATGTCAAGGCCGGTGCGTTGCTCCGTGACGGGATGTTCCACCTGTATGCGCGTGTTCATCTCGAGGAAATAGAAGTTCATGTCGTTATCGACGAGGAACTCCACGGTGCCGGCGTTCTTGTAACCGACTTGTTTGCAAAGACTTACGGCGGTGTCGCAGATCTCCTTGCGTTTTTCCGGTGTCAGTGTCGGCGAGGGCGACTCCTCGATGATTTTCTGGTAGCGTCGTTGCACGGAGCATTCGCGTTCGTGCAAGTGGATGACGTTCCCGAAATGGTCGGCGAGCACCTGCACCTCGATGTGGCGTGGGTTCTCGATGTATTGTTCGACGAAGACCTCGCCGTTTCCGAAGAACTGTGCCGCCTCTCGTGAGGCTGTCTCGAGGGCCGGCTTGAGCGCGGCGGTGTCTCTGACGATGTGCATGCCTTTCCCGCCGCCGCCGGCAGCTGCTTTTATCAGGACAGGGTAGGGTAGTGTATCAGCTTTATTTACAATGTCTTCGATGTCTCCGGTCAGGCCGAAGGTGACGGGGATGCCGTGCTCGATGGCGAAGCGTCGCGCCTCGACCTTGTTGCCCATGAGGCGCATCGTCGTGGCGTCGGGGCCGATGAAGATGATGTTGTTTTCGGCGCACGCCTCGGCGAGTTCTGGGCTTTCCGACAGAAACCCGTAGCCCGGGTGTATGGCGTCGGCGCCGGTGTCGAGCGCGGTGTCGATGATTTTCTGGATGTTGAGGTATGTGTCGCGTGCCTGTCCGTCGCCGAGCGGACGCGTCTCATCGGCCATGCGGCAGTAGAGAGCGTCGGCGTCGTTGTCGGCATAGATGGCGACAGAACTGATACTCAACTTCTTAAGCGTCCTTATTATGCGAACGGCAATCTCGCCGCGTGCGGCGACAAGCACCTTATGTATCTTCCTTGATGGCATAACTGTATAAATCGTTGCAAAAGTACAACTATTTTGTCAGATAAAAAAGGCAAAAAAACAAAAATATGGTCGCGTGAGCCACATTTTTTCGCAATCTGAAATGCTGACGGAAGAATGCCTTGAAATTTAAGACATCCCGACACTAATCATCTTACCATGTTTATTTTTCACATTGACACGCGTTCCATTCGTCATGACATCAACAATGGTGTTGTCGTCAAGTGTGCTGATATCGACATTTTGTGAGATGAGGTTTTCGACAAACGATGGGTTGGCTTCAATCAGCCGTGTCCTCAACGTGGGCTGTTGTTCCGCAATCTGTGGGAAGGCGGAAAACAGTTCCAAGGCGGCGACGGTCTCCTCGACAAGTCTGCCTTTTATGAAGTTTTTTGTGCCTGATTCATCAACCACCTCGCCTAATCCTTGCATCAGCAACTTTGGACTCGTTTCCCTGACACGTTCAGCACACCAGGCCGAATAGTCAGCCGCCGACTTCCCTGTACGGCTCCTTACTATATGTTCGTTGATGTCGGCGTGTTTTTGCAAGAAGAACCAGACGTCAAAGACATCACGTGGTGAGAGTCTCTCTCCCATGGCACACAATTTATGAGCGAACATGTCAGGCAGCGTCATCACGCGGATGTCGGTTCCAGCGAGGTTGCGCATCTCATAATGGTTGTCGTAGGTGCGTTTGGAAATCTCCACCTTAAGCATCCTTTCTCCTTTGCCATAGTTCAATACAAGCACAGGGCCGAACAGTTTCCTCGCCTCGTCGTCTATTGTTCCGAACTTAGTGAGTATCGCTCTCACTTTATTGTAAACAAGTTCCTCCTTAGATGACTCAAGCAGGTTGAAGTCAAGGTCGGTGGAGAATCGAGTCAGTCCGTGGAAGAACATCAACGATGTTCCACCTTTGAAAGCCAAAATGTTACACAAGTCCCTGTCTTTGAAAATCATTCCGAGAATCTGAGCCATGTATAGTTTGTGCTTCTGCTTATTCATGATGGTCATGCTTTGAGGTTTAACAATTCGGTCACCCGAGCCACCAAAACCCGCGAGTCATATAGCGGCAGAAATTCTTTTATCCGTGATTTGTCGAGAGGATTCAGGTTGTCGAAATAACAGTTGCCAGAACTCAGATAGACCATGTCGAGGAACGCCCTCTCTGGGGTCGCCATGCAGATGTTGTCATTCTGAATCATCCCCTCCATCCCAATCCACAACTCCGGCCTGATGATGCGGTAGCGGTATGTCTTTCCATCAATATCCACTGCTCTGTTCAGATAGCTCACGCAAGTGACGGCCTCGTCAAACTGGAAAATGACACCAGCCCGCTGCAAGACATATTCCAAGGATATGTATGCCGGACGGAACAGACTGCAAGCCATCTCCTTCTCATCATACGCTGACTTTGTGTATATGCCCTTGCGAGGATTGAATATCTTGCCGGCCTTTGAATAATAGTGCAGGGACTTTGTCAGCCTCGAACCGTCTTCACACCCTGTCATCATCCTCATTGTCTGGATGGTGAAGACTGTCCGAGTGCTACTCAAAATGGTTTCCAATATGTTATTTTGAGAACTCATAATATGAATTATTCGTATTTTCAGTTTGCAAAATTATACATAATTATTTATTCCTCCAAAAATTTCCGCCACATTTTTTCGCAATCTGAAATACCGACAGAAGAACGCCGTGTTTTTCTCAATGACCGGCTTCTTCTCATGACTGCCGCCTCCGCCGAATCCAGGCATCGGGGCTGACTACGCAATCCATCCATATCCCTGCACACTCATATCCATAAAGTGGTTGAGCAGCAGATCAGTCTTTGCATTGAATGAATCCACATCGTATGAGTTAGGCAAGTCCTTGTCAAGTTCTGCACTGATGGCATCCCTCACAAGAGCCTTTGTCTTGGAATGGATACGTGAGTGCACGAAGACGATAATAACAGAAGAGTCGGTTTCTATTAGACATAGACAGAGGATTTTTCTGTAATGACACAGGTGGAATTATTGCTGTTACATTAAAAAAGTTGTATTTTTGCAAGGTCAAAAAGTTAAAAAAATGACTGCGCAGGATGTCCTCGAACAGATTCGTCATTTGGCTAATGAGGTTGTCCCTCAGTATGGTCATGTCATCTTGTACGGGTCGCGGGCTCGCGGCGATGCAAGAGATGACAGCGATTGGGATTTGCTGATACTCTTGGACAAACCCACGATAGAGCAGCGAGATTATGATGAGATTGTGTATCCGCTTACGGCATTGGGATGGGATTTGGAGGAAATGATAATCCCTGTGATATATACCCAAAAGGAGTGGAGAAAGAGTCGTTTCACACCATTTTATAAAAATGTAAAACGGGAAGGAGTGCCTTTACGATGAGTCTAAACGAAGAAGAACGTGCCATATTGGTGGCACGAGAATATGAAAAAGCCCAGCAGTTTTGTAAGGAGGCTATAGGCAATGCGGAATTAGGATTTTGGAATGTGGTCGCCAACAGATTGTATTATGCACCGTTCCATGCGGTATCTGCCATGCTCATAAAAGATCATCACCAAGTTGGGACGCACAAAGGTGTCGTGGCTTTGTATGGTCAGCATTATGTCAAAACAGGGATTATGACACAGGCGGAAGGTCGTATATATTCTCAACTGCAATCGATGAGAGAAAAAGCCGACTACAACTGTGTCTTTGAAACGGCAAGAGAGGAAATAGAGCCGATGATAGTCCCAACAAAGCAACTGATTGATAAAGTAGGCGTATTGATTGGCCAGCAATAACATTTGAGGCTTCAAGTCGTTGATGCCGAATGTTTGAAAGATTGATGTTTGTTTACGCGAGCGCCAAAGCCTGAAAACGGGCAAAAAGGATTTATAGCCCATTGTCTTGTTAAACGCGTGTGTGGCAGTCTAAAGACTGCAGATGCCGCCGGACTTGCGGGCTGCCCGCAGGGCAGTATTTCAATAACCGAGTACGCGGCACGCGTGCCCGGCAGCGCGATATGTCGCTCGGTGGCTGCCAGTTGAATACAAACAATAGGGTACACCTTATTGATTAATGCACGTGGAGCCGTCACAATGTGGCGGCTCTACATTTTCCCCAACATTTTTTCTCATTGTACCAAAAAATAGTGTAATTTTGCCGCCCGTATGGAAAATGTATTTGATAAATATTGCATACAGTGGCTTCCGGCGCGTGATACCGCGCCGTCGGGCTTGAGTATTACCCCCCCCCATACAAGTCGTTAATAATCAATCAATTAGATTTTTCGAGGCGGAAATATGCGCCGTCAGTCAGTGACTGTCGGCCTTTCGGCGTTTCCGTGCGCCGGCACCTGAATACCTTAAACACCTGATTATCTGAAACAACTGATTATCTGAAACACCTGAATATAATAACAAACTAAAAGAAAAAGGAGGAAAACTGGATGAAGATCAAGATGAAATCCAAAAAGATTAGGGGCGTGATGTCAGTTACGGCGCTGCTGCTCGCGCTGACACTCCCGCCGGCGGCCCACGGTCAGTCGGACGGACCCTTCAGCAACGCTAACGGCAAATCAGACGGATTCTTCAGCAACGCCGGCGGCGTGCGCAACGGCTACAACGGCGGCGTGAACGGCGGTGGCGCCACATTGCTCGGCTTCGAGGACGGCGATGCGCCGTTGGGCGGCGGTGCCACATTGCAGGGCTTCGAGGACGGCGATGCGCCGTTGGGCGGCGGCTTGCTCGTGCTCGCGCTTTCGGGCGTATGCTACGCCGGCGCGAAGAGACGGAAGAGTAGAAAGTAGAAAGTTAAAAGTAGAAAGTTAAAAGATTAAAAAATTAACGAAAAATGAAAAAGGTATTGTTATTCATTACGATGGCTGCGTCTCTGTTGTTCACGCAGTGCAAAAAGGAAGATTCTGTTCCGTCGGCGGGCAGACCGGTAGAGATGACGGTAACGGTGGGTCAGGGCGGCAAGACGGACATCACCGACATGGGCGCGATAACGTGGAGCGCGGGCGACAAGCTCTATGTCGGCGACGGCAGCAAATACATCGGTTATCTCACATTGGCGGGCGGCGTGGGTACCCAGACAGGTACTTTCACCGGCGGCGTGGGGCTTACGGACGCAGATGAGGGCAAGGAGCTGACGTTCCACTTCTATTACTTAGGCAGTGCCGACCACACGAGTCTGACGAAAGGTGCAGAGTCTGTCGAGGTTGATTTTTCGAGCCAGGACATCACCAAAGATGGTAACGGCAAGCTGACGAACGCCAGCTTGCAGCACGTGTGTTACGGCAGAGCGAATGGCACTGTTATTGGCGGTGCCGTGACGGACATCAACGTGATGATGGTGAGCAAGGTGGCAATTGCGTCTTTCGACTTCAAGAATAACGGCGCGGCCTACACCGGCGCGCTCATATTGCGTGGCGATAACATCTACAACAAGATGACGGTGAACTTCAACAGCGAAGGATTCGCCTGCGAAGGAACTAAGGGCGAAATCAGCCTCACCAACACGACGACCTCGGAGAAGTACGTGATGCTCGTTCCGACGAACGCGACAACTGTCTCGCAGTCCCTGACGTTCGCCGGTGGGTATGTGTCGGGCGAGGCGACTCTTGAGAACGGCATAAAGCCGAACAAGTTCTACGGCTTGAACGGTGCGATAGCTGTGACGTTGGCGGTCTACAAGTACGTTGACCTGGGTCTCCCGAGCGGGCTTCTGTGGGCCACGTGCAACGTCGGCGCGAACAGCCCTGAGAAATACGGAGACTACTACCAATGGGGCGGCGTGGAATCCGTGACATCGACCGACATCAATGTAGGCTGGGCTGACTGTCCGCTCACCAACGGTACATATTCCTATGACAATGAGAAAGTCTTCACGAAGTACGTACCTACAGGAAAGACCGAATACTGGGCTGGAAGTGGGGACCCTGACAACAAGTTGGTTCTCGACTCCGAGGACGATGCGGCGCACGAGGATTGGGGCGATCCGTGGCGCATGCCTACGAGTGACGAGTGGAAGGAGTTGTACGATTACACGACCCGCACATGGACTACGGAAAACGGTGTGTACGGTCGTAAGTTTGCGAGCAAGAAAGATGCCGCGAAATACATCTTTCTCCCGGCTGCCGGCTACCGCGATGGCACGAACGTGCACGATGTCGGTTCCTTCGGCTACTACTGGTCGGGTTCGCTCAACTCGTCCTATCCCTTCTACGCGTACTACATGTACTTCAAATATGACAATGTCGATCCGCAGAACTACTTCAATCGGTACTACGGGTACACTGTGCGTCCTGTGCGTGTTGCTCGGTAGTTCTTGCAGGAGTTCCCTGTAGTTTGCTCCACTCGCTGCGCTCGGTCGGAATGACGCGCTGTTTGTTAATATGAGTTTGCTCCACTCGCTTCGCTCGGTCGCAATGACGTTGGCTTTATAAATAACTGATATTGAGTGTGTTGCGGCTTCGCCGCAACACACTCAATATTTTTATTCCCCCAATGACGCCGTCCTTGCGAGCGACCGCAGGGAGTCGAGCAATCCCAATTTCCCCACTCTCAACTCTCAACACTCCAAACTCTCTTAACGCTCCTCTCTCCTCTCTTAACGACGTGGCTTGCTCCACTCGCTGCGCTCGGTCGCAATGACGTTGTCTTTATAAATAACTGATATTTAGTGTGTTGCGGCTTCGCCGCAACACACTAAATATTTTTATT
>JAGHUX010000030.1 GCA_018064605.1 Candidatus Limimorpha caballi
GCCCGTCTGGCACCGAGTGGTACGACCTCTACCTCCTCAAAGTCAACGGCGACGGGGTGGTGGCAGCCAACGGCGAGGTCATCGAGGCCGTCCCGTTCCTCGTCTATCCCAACCCGGCCTCCAACACACTGCACATGGACATCTCGCCAGACGTGGCAGACCAAGTGAGCGAAATCAGCCTCTTCGACATCTCCGGCCGCCTCTTGAAAACACAGCAGTCCGGCTTCGGGAGCATCGACATCAGCGGCCTCGCGCCGGGGCTGTACGTGATGAAGGTCACGCTCGACGACGGCAAGGTGTTCGAGGAGAAGATCGTGAAAAAATAGGATTCTCCAGAAAGCAACGGCAACAAGGGAAATTGACGCAGCCACGTCTTTTAGTGAAAAACTCATGAAGATTAGAGTGAAGAGTGAAGAGTGGAGTTTTGAGAGTGGAGTTTCAAACTAACTCCACTCTCAACTCTCAACACTCCAAACTTAACGAAAAAATAACTCCACTCTCAACTCTCAACACCCCAAACTTTTTTGTATTTTTGCAACTCAAAATTCAATGCTATGCAAATTATTGAAGACAAAATCACCAACGATGAACTGAAGGCTATGGCATCCAACTATTTCGGAGACATGGTGAAAGCTGTGGCGGACACAAACAAGGAAATTCTCTGCGTTGACGCGGAACTGCACGCCGATATGGAGCAGTATCTGTTGTCAACCGGCTCGCAACAGTCGGACTTGTGGGGTTTCAACCTTTATCCTGATGAAATTGGCGATGACTTCATCGAGTTCGACTCAATGATAAATATCAGGCCTTACGACAACAACCGCAGCCGTGATGTTGAGAGTCGGGAGATCAGAAGCAGAATAATTGAAATTGTAAATAAAAAGATCGAACGATGAATTTCCAGCATAAAGAACTCGCGGATGGCCGTTGGGCGGAAATGACGCTGGCAGAGCAGATGCTCAATATCGGCAGCGAAATATCAAGGGCGGAGCGATGGAAAAAGAAAGGCAACATGGAACAATGCACCAATGCCGTCTTCCGTGCGCTCGAACTTGTCTATCTCACCATTGAGGCACAGAAAGGCAAGCATTCGCTCAAGGAGTTCTGCCGTCTGAAAGAAGTGATTCCCGACTATTTTCTTTATGACAATCAATTCAGGACGGACGGAAAATCTCTTCAGAAATATTTCGATGTCTTTGCGTTTCGCAGGTGAGACGCACCTGACAACGTCGTCAGCATTCTTCGTTGAGATATTTGTCGATTATCTGAATTGCTTTTTCTGTATCTTCTTCGTTTACAGATAGTTCCGTGCTTGAGGAAGCTGTCCCGTTCACCCAGCCTGCTGCTATGCTTTGCGTCAGTGAGTTGTGAAGGACACATTCAATGTTGTTTTCTTTCAGAAGAGACGCCACGTAATTTGCCTCTATGTCTGAACCAATAAAGACGATGTTCAGCGTGTTTTCCATGATGTGAATTTTTTGTGCAAAATTAACATTAAATTAGTACTTTTGCTCAAATTTTTTGAAAATGAAAAAGGATTTTTTGAAGGAAAAGTATGAAGGTTTCATTTCGTATTTTGAGAAAAACATGCCGGTGGCGGAGAGCGAGCTGAAGTTCGAGAATCCATATCAACTCGTTGTGGCTGTGATACTTTCGGCTCAATGCACCGACAAGCGGGTGAACATGACGACACCGGCTTTTTTTGAAAGGTTCCCTGATGCCAAGACTTTGTCGGATGCCACTGTTGAGGAAGTCCATGAGTATATCAAGTCTATTTCATACCCGAACAACAAGTCGAAAAGCCTTGTCGGAATGGCGAGGACGCTGATGTCGGAGTTCGGCGGAGTGGTCCCGTCAGGCGTTGACGAGCTTCAGAGGCTGCCCGGAGTGGGGCGGAAGACGGCGAATGTCGTGACGGCGGTCGCTTTCGGGAACGCAGCGATGCCTGTTGATACTCACGTGTTTAGGGTGTCGGCACGCATCGGGCTGACACGAAATTCCAAGACGCCACTTGAAACCGAGAGGCAGCTCGTGGCGCACATCCCGGCCTCGATCCTGTCGAAGGCGCATCATTGGCTGATTCTTCATGGCAGATACGTCTGCACGGCGCGGAACCCGAAATGCGGCGAGTGCGGGCTCAAGGACATCTGCGACTTTTTCAACAAATTGTAAAGAAAAATTGTGTTGTTGAAAATATTTGAAAAAAATCACTTGACTTTTCAAAATATGTGCTTATCTTTGCGACGTCCCGCTTGATTAAAAACTCGTCAGAATCAATCCGGGCGCATTTAGTTAAATCTTTTATAAATCATTGATTAAAAAAATGTTGTGTATATGGCAAGTAAGAATACGGAAGAAGACGTCGAGCAGGTGCGTCTTGAAAAGATGAAGGCGTTGGAAGCCACTTTGGGTAATATTGAGAAGTCGTTCGGGAAAGGCAGCATCATGCGCCTTGGCGACAATAAGATGGAGAAGATAGACTGCGTGCCGACGGGGTCCATCGGTCTCGACTATGCGTTGGGGATCGGCGGAATGCCGCGCGGCAGGATAATAGAGATTTTCGGACCGGAGAGTTCGGGCAAGACAACCCTCGCGCTGCATGTCGTGGCCGAAGCCCAGAAACAAGGCGGCATCGGCGCTTTCATCGACGCCGAGCATGCGTTCGACCGCTTCTACGCGAAGAAACTCGGAGTCGATATCGACAATCTGCTTGTGTCTCAACCTGATAACGGAGAACAGGCACTTGAAATCGCAGAAAACCTCATCCGCTCCGGCGCCATCGACGTGATAGTGATCGACTCCGTGGCCGCCCTGACACCAAAGAGCGAGATCGAAGGCGAGATGGGCGACAGCAAGATGGGGCTTCAAGCCCGACTCATGTCACAGGCGATGCGCAAACTCACGGCTACGATTAGCAAGACCTCAACGGTTTGCATCTTCATCAACCAGCTGCGTGAGAAAATCGGCGTCATGTTCGGCAATCCGGAGACGACAACAGGCGGCAACGCGCTGAAGTTCTACAGCTCGGTGCGTCTCGACATCCGTAAGGTGAGCCAGATCAAGGACGGCGAGAACATGACAGGTAACAGAGTGAAAGTCAAGGTGGTGAAGAACAAAGTCGCGCCTCCGTTCAAGAAAGCGGAGTTCGACATCCTTTACGGCGAAGGCATCTCCCGCATCGGCGAGATAATCGACATCGGCGTGGAACTCGGGGTGATAAAGAAGAGCGGCTCGTGGTTCAGCTATAACGAGACGAAACTCGGACAGGGCAGGGACGCCCTCAAGAAACTTCTCGAAGACAATGTGGAACTCTGCGAAGAACTGACGCAGAAGATCACCGAGGCGTTGAAAAATACAGACCAGGAATTATAAAGTATTGATAATCAGATGATGAAAAGACTGCTACTGCCGGTGGTGTGCATACTCGTGATGTCGGGTTGCACCGAAGGCACTAATGAGAATGCTCAGAGAAAAAACGACGACGTCAAGGAAACCGAACAGCTTGTCATCACCGACTCGCTCGACGCGGACGCCTATGTGCAAAGGGCAAGGCTGTATTTCGCCGAACAACAGATCGGGAATTCGATGCGCGACATCAACTCCGCCCTGTCTATTGACGGCAAAAACATTGACGCGCTCCTGCTTCTGGCCGACCTTTACTATGCGTTGGGTGACCAGGACAACATCATGCTGACACTCAACAAGGCTACCGAGATCGCTCCGTACGACACACGTCCGATGGTGAAACTCGCCGAGCTGAGTTTCCTTCAGGGAAATTCAAGAATGGCCGACGCTTATATCGACAAGGCATTGCAATACAACAAGATGAATCCTCAGGCTTACTATATACGCGGCATCATACGCATGTCGCAGAACGATACGGTGAACGCGTTGAAATGCTTCATGACGTCACGCGACCAGGACGACACTTTCTTCGACCCGGTGGTTCAAATCGCTGGCATCTATGCCGCGCAGCATGACGACCTCGCAATTGACTTCTATGACCAGGCGATAAACATGCAGCCTGAGAATTTCGGCGTGCGTTACGAAAAAGCACTGTATCTTCAGGATAATGGATACCCGGAGGAGGCGTTGGCTCTGTACGACACCCTCGAACAGAAAATGCCCGGCAACTTCGATGTTGCATATAACAAGGGATATGTGTGCCTCGTGTATCTGCTGGATTATGACAAGGCCATCGAGCATTTCGACAACGCCCTCGCAGCGAATCCGGACGCCGTCAACGCAATGCTAAACAAAGGCGTGGCCTACGAACAAAAAGGGAACTTTATAGAAGCGAAAAGCATCTATCTCCAGATTCTGAGGAAAAACCCCAATTATCAGCTGGCGATAGACGCTTTGCACAGAATAGGTGACTAAATCACCTATTCTTCTTCTTTCTTCTCTTCGGTGAACAGCTTGGACAACTCTTCCAGATTGTCGTCAAGTTCCTGCTCGACACCTTCAAGTTCCTTGATGTTCTCGACAGGCTCGTTCATCGAGAAGTAGAACTTGATCTTCGGCTCCGTCCCTGACGGCCTCACGCTGACCTTTATGCCGTCTTCGGTGAAGAATTGCAACACGTCCGACTTCGGCAGGTTTATGATTGTCTCGATGCCGAAGTTCAAATCCTTGCTGACACCGAGTTTGTAGTCCCTTATCTCGTTGATTCTTGAGCCGAGCAGCGACTTCGGCGGGTTCGCCCTGAAGGTGAGCATTATTTTCTTGATCTCTTCAATCCCGCTGATGCCTTTCTTGGTGAGTGATACAAGTTTCTCCCTGTAAACTCCGAACTCATTGTAGATGTCTTTCAAGACCTGATATAACGTCTTGCCCTGCTCCGCCGCCCATGCCGTGGCTTCCGCAATCATGAAGCATGTGATGATGGCGTCTTTGTCGCGCACGAAGTCGCCGACGAGGAAGCCGTAGCTTTCCTCACCGCCGCAGACGAATCTCTCTTCGGGCTTGTTGAGAATCTTGTCGGCGATGTATTTGAACCCGGTCAGCACATCGTAGGTCTTCACGTTGAACTTGTCGGCAATCTTGATGAGAATGTCGCTCGTGACTATGGTCTTGACAATGAATTCCTTGCCGGTCAGCTTGCCGAGTTCGTCCCATCGTGACAGTATATAATAGGTGAGAATGCTTGCAGTCTGATTCCCGTTGAGGAGGATGAACTCGCCTTCGTCGTTCTTCACGGCGACACCAACGCGGTCTGCATCAGGGTCGGTGGCAATGACGACGTCGGCGTCCATGGCCTTGGCTTTGTCCAACGCCATCGTCATGGCAGCGTGTTCCTCTGGGTTCGGTGAGACGACGGTAGGGAAGTTGCCGTCTGTAATCATCTGCTCTTCAACAGGATAGAAGTTCTTGAAGCCCGCCTTGGCGAATAATTTCGGCATCAGCTGACCGCCGGTGCCGTGGATCGGGGTGTAAACGAACGACAACTTTTTGTGCTTCTTGATGAGTTTTGGCGACAGGGAGAGCTCCATCACCCTGTTGAGGTAGATGTCGTCGAACTTCTCGTCAAGCATCTCAAGAAGGTCGTCGTTGCCTTTGCGGTTCACCATTGAGATGTCGGTGATCTTCGTCACTTCCGCGATGATGTTTTTGTCGTGCGGCGCCACGACCTGACCGCCGTCTTCCCAATAGACCTTGTAGCCGTTGTATTCCTTCGGGTTGTGCGATGCCGTCACCACGACACCCGACTGACATTTGAGTTCGCGGATGGCGAACGAGAGCTCCGGTGTCGGACGCAATGCGCTGAAAAGAAATACTTTGATGCCGTTGGCCGTCATGACATCGGCGGTGATCTTCGCAAATTCACGGCTGTTGTTGCGGCAGTCGTATGCAATGGCCACCTGCGGCTGTTTCATGTCGGAATACATCTTTTTGATGTAATTCGCGAGTCCCTGCGTGGCCATCGCCACGGTGTATATGTTCATCCTGTTTGTGCCGACTCCCATGATGCCGCGGAGCCCGCCGGTGCCGAACTCGAGTATGCGGTAGAAACTTTCTGTCAGTTCGTTCGGGTCGTTGTCAATGAGATTTTTGACCTGCCGTCTGGTGTCTTCATCATATTGTTCTGATAACCAGGACTTTGCTTTTTCGATAATTTCAGGTGTCACGTTGCTCATAAGCTTATTTTTTAGTTGTTATTGATTTTGTTTAATTCTTCCAAACATTTCATGAGACTGTCTTTCCAGAACGGGATGTCCTCGCCTGTGAAATCCTTGATCTTTGTCTTGTTGAAGGCACTGTATGCCGGACGGTGCGCCTTGGCTCCGTATTGTTCAGTCGTGATGGGCAGCGCCTTGCAGTTCTTGCCTCCAAGTTCGAAAACCGCGTTGGCGAAATCGCACCAGGAGACAATCCCCTCATCGCTGAAATGGAATGTCTCGTGAATCTCGTTCTTGCCGTTCTTGTTCAGTATCAGCATGATGAAGTGAGCGAGGTCCAACGCCCACGTCGGACTCCCGGTCTGGTCGCTGACGACAGTGACGGTCTCCCTCTCAGAGCCTAAACGCAACATCGTCTTGACAAAATTGTTGCCGACAGAGGAGTACAGCCACGATGTCCGGATGATGACATGCGAACATCCCGATTCCCTGATGAACTGTTCGCCTTCGGCTTTCGTCTTCCCGTAAACCGACAACGGCGCGACAGGTTCCGTCTCGATGTGCGGCTCGTTGCCGTCGCCCCTGAAAACGTAATCCGTTGATATGTGGATGAATAACGCATCCTGCCTCTTGCACGTGTCGGCGAGAATCTTGACGGCAATGGCGTTGAGTCTCCTCGCCATGTCGTAGTTGTCTTCCGCTTTGTCAACAGCGGTGTATGCGGCACAATTAATGCAGATGTCAATGTCGTTTTTTGCAAAGCATTCATTTACAGCTGCTTCGTCGCAAATGTCAAGTTCTGCCACATCAGTGAAAATCCAGACGTTGGAATCGCCGTTGGCTGCGATTTTCCTGAATTCCGTCCCGAGCTGGCCGTTGCATCCTGTTACTAATATTTTCATTCCCGTCATTAAAAAAATCAAGTTGCAAATTTATATAAAATTGTGATACCCAACGACTCTTTAAACTGAATTAATGGGCGTTGTTTTGTGACTTCGATTCCGTCCTCGATTTCCGTCACTGAGAACTTGACGTTGTCGTCATACATCAGATGCACGTTTAAAATCGTTGATATTCTTTTGCTTATGAACATCGTGAGGCCCGTCTCCCAGTCAATGTCAATGTTCCACCTGTTTGACCTGTTTTGGTCAAGGTAGTTGTTGTGGCAGTTTAATGTGGTGAACATTTTGATGTTTGGCGTGAATTCTTTCGCGTATTTCACCAGAATGTTGATGCCGATCTCGCTCAGGAAATTCTTTCCGGGCACCCATGTGCTGTCGCCCTCGACAATGTTCCAGTAGCCGGCCTCGACACCGAATGCGCCTTGGTCGGCGAGCGTCTGGTTCATCACGAAAGTCATTTTGCCTGACACCGGGCTGACGAATATCGAGAGGCTTTTATTGAATAAGGTGTAGGTGTAACCGACTGATAATGTGAGGTATCCGGGTGCGAAGAAATCTGAGATAGGAACGGAGTCGTTAGGGTAGGCGTAACCGTTTGAGAACTGCGTCTTCAACGTCGCCATCGATGTGAAAGTGACGTTTTTGTTGTTGTTGTTCGACATCGTCATTGAAATCTCGCAGCGGTCCTCGGTCTTCTCGACACGTTTGTTTTTCGCGTAGCTTGAAAGCCCGTAGGACAGAAGCCCCGTGGTTACGTAGTTGAATTTCTTCTTGTTGAGGGAGTATTTGAAATCAGCCGTGATTTTGCCGCTTGCGTTGCTCTCGCCGCCGGCCGCCCAGTGCGTGATCGCCAATTGGTTGACCGTGAGTCCGACAGAACCGGAAAAGTCGCTCGTCATCGGGTGTTTCATGTCCGCCGCGCTGTCAACAGCCGCATTCAACATGACAGTGTCAATTCTCACGACCAATTTCGGTCTTATTATCGTGTCGATTTTCAGGATGGTGTCGAAACTTCTTATCGTGTCGGCCGTGATGAAATATTCCGGCGAGACTGCAATGGTGTCCTGCGCCTTGACTTTCAATGGATTGCAAAATAACAGCATCCAAAAAAGCCAAAGCGAGACGGTTGACATCCTGCCTGAAATCGCCTTGAATCTCGTCATTTTCAATAAAAAAATCTTCACTCGTTTCCGGCTGCAAATTTAATAAAAATAATTGACAAAAATCGCTCAAAAATTAACGTTTTTTTTGCTCTGATTATTGCATTTTATTTATCTTTGCAAAAATTTTGCGAGATGAAATCTATCAGGCTGAACCTTAAGAAATCCAAGGATGACTTGTATATGAAAAGCAAATGGTTCGGAAACCCGGATGTGCCTGAAAATTATCCGATTCCGGACGATTTGTGTTTTATCTGCCAGATCCGCTGCGACGAGCTGGCGGAGTTTGACGAGAATAATATGCTGCCTCACAAGGGTATGCTTTATTTCTTCGGGGCGATAGATTATTATTTCGGTAATTTGGATTGCTATTTCCCTGAGGATCAGTATTGGAAAAGCGAGGATATAAAGGTTTTTTATATTGAAGATATTGAAAATCAGGAGTTTAATCAGGTGGTTTTTGAAGATGAAGACGGGGAGCCGATAGCGGTCCAGCAGAGAAGCATAGAGTTCTCGCTTGACGAGAACGGCAGTTACGGGCACAAACTCCTGGGGCAGCCGTTCGACATGCCGTGGGAGGACTGGGACGCGCCGTATCAGGGCTGGGTCGAACTGCTGCAAGTCGATTCCGATGAAGATGACGACTACAATCTCAACTTCGTTGACTTCGGCATGATGCACGTCCTGATCAATCCTGATGACTTGAAAAACAGGGACTTCTCGAAGGTCACCGCGATTCTGATTTACACTTAGGCGCAATTATTCCGACCGACAGTTGGTGTTTCGTGAGAGTTTCTTCGCCAGTATTCCGGCGGTGAAGCTGTCGTTGCATTTGACTATGTCCTCCGGCGTGCCTTCGAAGACGAGGTGTCCGCCCTTGTCGCCGCCTTCCGGCCCGAGGTCGATGATCCAGTCGGCGATCTTGATGACATCGGGGTCGTGCTCGATGACCACAAGCGAATGTCCGTTGTCAATCAACGCCTTGAAGGCTGACAGTAGTTTGTTGACATCGTGAAAATGCAGGCCTGTCGTAGGCTCGTCGAAGATGAACATCGTCGGCTGCTCGTTGGTGCCGTTGATTAGGAACGACGCGAGTTTTATCCTCTGCGCCTCACCGCCCGAAAGCGTCGATGACGGCTGTCCCATCTTCAGGTAACCGAGTCCGACGTCCTGCAACGGCTTGAGCTTCATTATGATACGGTCTGTGATGTTCTTGTTCTCGCTGGGCTGGCTGAAGAACGAGACCGCTTCGTCGATGCTCATCTCGAGGATGTCGAAGATGTTCTTGCCGAGAAATCTGATCTCGAGGGCTTCCTCCTTGTAACGCATCCCGTGACAGACGTCGCATTGCAGGAAGACGTCTGCCATGAACTGCATCTCCACCTTCAGCACGCCTTCGCCTTCGCAGTTGTCGCAGCGGCCGCCCGGCACGTTGAACGAGAAATATCCCGCCTTGTTGCCACGCATTTTCGCAAGTTTCTGTTCGGCGAACAGCGTCCTGATGTCGTCAAATGCTTTCACGTAAGTCACCGGGTTTGAGCGTGTTGACTTCCCGATCGGGTTCTGGTCGATCAGCTCGACGGCTTTCAGGGCCTGCAAGCTGCCGTGCATCCTGGCGAAGCTTCCGGTTTTCTCGGCCGTGCCGCCGAAATGTTTTTTCAGCGAGGTGTAGATGATGTTGTTCACCAGCGACGATTTGCCGGAGCCGCTGACACCTGTCACGACGGTGAGTACGTTCAGCGGGATTTTTACGTTGATATTCTTGAGGTTGTGTTCGAGACAGCCGTCGAACTGTATGGCGTTGTTCCATTTGCGGCGGCGTCTCGGCACCGGGATCTGCATTGCCCCGGAGAGATATTGCGCGGTGAGCGACGTGCCGTTTTCCATCATTGTCTTGATGTCGCCCTGGTACACGAGCTCGCCTCCGAAGCGTCCGGCGTAAGGCCCGATGTCGATGATGTGGTCGGCGGCACGTATTATCTCCTCGTCATGTTCGACGACGATGACGGTGTTGCCGATGTCGCGCAGATGTCTCAGGACTTTGATGAGTCGTTGTGTGTCGCGCGAATGCAGCCCGATGCTCGGCTCGTCGAGGATGTATGTTGACCCGACGAGGCTGCTGCCGAGTGACGTCGCGAGGTTGATTCTCTGGGCTTCGCCGCCGGAGAGGGTGTTGGCGGCTCGGTTGAGCGTCAGATACCCGAGCCCGACCTCGTCGAGGAAGCCGAGACGGCTTTTGATCTCGAAGAGAAGACGCTCGGAGACGGCGGCGTCTGTAGCGTCGAGCTCCAGCGTGTCGAAAAACACATTCAGCTCGGAGATCGGCATCGTCACCAGGTCGGTGATGCTCTTCCCGCTGACCTTCACGTAGCCCGCCTCCGGACGCAGACGCCTCCCGAGACAGTCGGGACACGTCGTCTTGCCGCGGTATCGCGACAGCATCACGCGGTACTGTATCTTGTACGACTCGGCCTGTACGACCTTGAAAAAGTCATCGATGCCGGTGAAGTATTTGTTGCCTCCCCAAAGCGTCTTCTTCTGTGCGTCGGTGAGCTCGTGATACGGCTTGTGCACTGGGAATCCGAAGTGATGTGCGTTCCTGACGAGCCTGTCGCGGAACTCGCTCATCCTCTCGCCTCTCCAGCAGGCGACGGCGTTGTCATAGACTGATAGCGATTTGTCGGGGACGACAAGGTCTTCGTCGATGCCGATGATGTTACCGAAGCCTTCGCAGGTCTTGCATACGCCGTAGGGGTTGTTGAACGCGAAGAGATGCGGCGTCACCGGCTCGAAGCTGATGCCGTCGGACTCGAAACGCGAAGAGAACTCGTGCTCCTCCCTTGCAACGCCGTCGTCAGTCATGACGATGCATGCGCCGTCGCCCTCGTAAAACGCCGTCTGCACCGAGTCGGCAATCTGACCGATGTTCCCCGCCGTCTTCTCGCTGACCCTCATGCGGTCAACCATGACGCGGATGTCTTTCGGCTTGTCGTCGCATCTCCCTTGTAGATATTCTTCGATCCTGACAAGCTCGCCATTGACGGTCAAACGGTTGAATCCCTGTTGGAGCAGTATGTTCAGATGGTCTTTGAGTGTCCTTCCTTTGGGCAGGATGATGGGGGCGAGGAC
Source organism: Candidatus Limimorpha caballi (assembly GCA_018064605.1). Taxonomy (GTDB): domain Bacteria; phylum Bacteroidota; class Bacteroidia; order Bacteroidales; family F082; genus Limimorpha; species Limimorpha caballi. Next base: position 11,311 of record JAGHUX010000030.1, read on the forward strand.
GTGGACGGTCTTGCCCGCCTGTTTGACGATGAAATTCACGACGTCGCCCACCTGATGGCATTTCACCTCCTTGCCGGAGACGGGGGAGAAGGTGCGGCCAACCCTTGCGAACAAAAGTTTCATGTATTCGTAAATCTCGGTCGCCGTGCCCACCGTTGAGCGCGGATTCGATGTCAGCACGCGCTGGTGTATGGCAATGGCTGGCGACAGGCCTGTTATCAGGTCAACGTCGGGCTTGCTCAGACGCCCCATGAACTGCCGCGCGTATGCGCTCAGACTTTCCACGTAGCGCCGCTGCCCCTCGGCATAAATGGTGTCGAAAGCCAGCGACGACTTTCCTGACCCGGATAGCCCCGTTATGACTGTCAACTTGTTCTTGGGGATGCTCAAGTCGATGTTTTTCAGGTTGTTAACCCTCGCTCCGTGAATGTCTATGCTCGTAAGTTTCTCCATCAATATGCGTCTTCTGAAAAAATTTCGCAAAATTAAAGAAAAAACTTGCACGGTTTAAAAAAAGACTATATATTTGCCGAAAATTTTACAAGACAGAAATTAAGTTTAACCGATAATTATAGGAGAGTCGCTATCGAATAAATTTTACCTTTTTTAGATTACATAACCTTAAAAAAGGGGGACTTATGTCGGAGATGAAAAATGACAAGGAACTGATTCAGCGTTATCTGAAAGGTGATGTTGAAAGTTTCCAATTATTGGTTAATCGTTACCAGGACAAGATTTTCTCATATATCATGTTGGTTGTCAAGGACAGGCAGCTCGCGGACGATTTGTTTCAGGACACGTTTCTGAAAATAATAAGGACATTGAAGGCCGGCGCATATCAGGAGGAGGGGAAGTTCATGCAGTTCGCGATGCGTATCGCTCACAACCTCATCATCGACCATTACAGGAAAGCGCAGCGCCTTCCCCTTGTGGCGCAGTCAAATGATGACTACAGCTATGTCGATAATGTGAGAGTGGCCGAGCCGACGGCGGAGGATCTGATGGTCAAAGAACAGATTTACAGCGACTTGCGTGCCATGGTGGATCTTCTTCCGATGGAACAGCGCGAGGTGCTTCAGATGAGGATATATGCTGAAATGTCGTTCAAGGAGATTGCTGACGCGACAAATGTCAGCATCAACACTGCGCTCGGCAGGATGCGTTACGCCATCATCAACCTGCGGAAGATGGCGAAGGAGAAGAAAATCATGCTTTCCGTGTGAAAAAGTTTCCCCCGATATAATAAACCGCAAACTCGTGGCGTTATTGGTGTGTTATTAACGAAAACAACTGCCTATGAGTTTGAAAATTACGCCTGAAATTACACCGTCGTTTAACGACATTGCATTTGAAAATGAAGTGATTGGCACAGTGAAGGATGCCTGCTCGGTGATGAGGCCGGGCAAAGGCGCGTTGAACGCTATAATGCAGTTCGCCGCCACCTACGAATGCGTGAAGACCAGAGTCGGCAAGTTCGACATGATTCTGAATTGACGTGAGCCGGGGTTTCATAAAGGAAGGCGACCAGGAGGAAGTCCCGGTCGTGCCGCCGCGGGCGCATCTGCCCAAGGGAGTGCCGAACCACGTCACGCGCGAAGGCCTGCAAGCCCTTCTGGATGAACGGAAAATGCTTGAGAACCAACGTGCCGGGGCCGGCGACAACTACATCCTGTCAAATTTCATCGACGCGAAAATGAAGCTCCTCAACGACCGTATCAATTCGGCCGTCGAGGTGGACTTGTCGAAGGCCAGCCGCGAGACGGTGAGCTTCGGCGCGTGGGTGAGGTATAATGACCGCACCGTCCGTATCGTCGGTGTCGATGAGGCCGACTTCTCTAAAGGACTGCTGTCGTTCATCTCGCCCATCGCCAAGTCGTTGATTGGCAGGAGAGTGGGGGATGTATTCGAAATCGTCATCCCGAAAGGGAAGGAACGGATCGTCATCCATGAGATCTCGCTCGAGCCGTTGGAACTGACTCATGCCGGACCCGCAAGGTCTGGAAATGCCGGAGCGCCGCGAAATGCCGAATCTGCCGGAGAGAAAAACGTTGGGACTAAGAATACGACGTCCCAGTCTCCTTCCTCGCCGCAGCCAATTCCGGAAGTCACGTCTGAACCGGCTGATTCTGTGAGCATTGCACCGACGGAGGCGGCGGGGAGGAATGAGCCTGTCTTCGTCCCGGAGGAAAGACTCATGGATTTTCTGCCTTTGGTGAACGAACGTGGCAACATAGTCGGGAGGGCTTTGTATGCTGACCTGCACAAGGGGAACAAACTGCTCCACCCGGTGATACATCTGCACGCTGACAATGGTGCGGTGTCGGAGAAATACTGGTGGCACGTGGTCTTCGGGGAGACGCCGGAAGCCACACTGCGGAGGAAACTTCAGGAGACACTCGGACTTGCGGACACCCGTCCGAAGTTGAAACGGCAGTATGTCCGCGAGACGCGACTTGAGAAGGAATTGGTGTACGTCTTCAGGATGACAACGGACTCGGCACTTCTGAAAACTCCGCAAAACGCTGAATATCAAGATGTCTTCGCTAAAGATTAAGCGATGGAATCCGTTTCTCTTTTTTTCTTGCCGGAAAATCAGTCCTGAAAGGTTTCCACGGATTCCGCACGTCTTCTCGTCTGCATTAAAAATTGCAAAACAATGTAATTGTATGTTTTTTTTTTGTAATTTTGCAGCCCGTCAAAACAACCGTTAAATAAACTTTTTTTCGATGAAAAAGACAAAATATATCTTTGTGACCGGTGGTGTCACCTCGTCACTTGGAAAAGGAATTATTGCTTCGTCGTTGGCGAAGCTGCTGCAGGGGCGCGGCTATACCGTGGCCAATCAGAAGCTTGACCCGTACATCAATGTTGATCCAGGCACGTTGAACCCGTATGAGCACGGTGAGTGCTACGTCACGGAAGACGGCGCGGAGACTGACCTCGACCTCGGGCATTACGAGCGTTTCTCGGGCACTCCCACGTCACAGGCGAACAATATCACCACCGGTAGGATATACCAAAACGTGATAACAAAGGAAAGAAAAGGCGAATATCTCGGCTCGACGGTGCAGGTTGTGCCTCATATCACAGATGAAATAAAACGTTGCATACAGCTTCTTGGACATACCGGCAAGTACGATTTCGTCATCACTGAAATCGGCGGCGTTGTCGGCGACATCGAGTCATTGCCTTTCATCGAGGCGATACGACAGCTGAAATGGGAACTCGGCAGCGACTGCGTGAACATTCATCTCACCTTGGTGCCGTTCCTTTCGGCGGCTCAGGAACTTAAGACAAAGCCCACTCAACATTCCGTCAAGGAGTTACAGGAGCAGGGCGTGCAGCCTGACATCATCGTGTGCCGTTGCGAGAAGCATCTCACAGAGTCGATAAAGGCGAAAATCGCGTTGTTCTGCAACGTGGCGAAAACGGCCGTCATCGAATGCATCGACGCGCCTTCGATTTACGACGTCCCGATGCTCATGAGAGAGGAAGGTCTCGACAGGGAAGTGTTCCGTAAACTCAACATGGAGATGCCGACCGAGCTTCACATCGAAGAATGGCAGAGGTTCCTCGAACATCTCCACAACCCGAAACGTGATGTCACTGTGGCTCTTGTCGGGAAATATGTCGAGCTCACCGACGCGTACAAGTCAATACGCGAGGCGTTTATCCACGGCGGCGTCTCCAATGAGACCAAGGTTCACATAAAGAGCGTTCATTCCGAGAAAGTTACGAAAGAGACGGCAGCAGAGCTTCTCGCCGGTGTTGACGGAATCCTCGTGGCTCCTGGTTTCGGAAGCCGCGGCATCGAAGGGAAGATTGTGGCGATTGAATACGCGAGAACAAACAAGATCCCGTTCCTCGGCATCTGCCTCGGTATGCAGTGCGCCGTTGTCGAATTCGCACGTAATGTGTTGGGACTCAGTGATGCTTGCTCACGCGAGATGAACCCCGACACGAAGAATCCTGTCATCGACATCATGTCGGAACAGAAAACGATAGTGAACATGGGGCACACGATGCGTCTTGGCGCGTACCCTTGCCACCTCGCCGACGACTCAAAACTTGCAGGACTTTACGGCACGCTTGATATTTCTGAACGCCACCGCCACCGCTATGAGTTCAACAACAAATACATGGACGAATTCGTGAGGCACGGCATGAAGATGGCGGGCATCAACCCGACAACGCAACTCGTCGAGGCCGTGGAAATCGAAGACCATCCGTGGTTCGTCGGCGTTCAGTATCACCCGGAGTACAAGAGCACGGTCGCAAAGCCGCACCCGCTTTTCGTCGGCTTCGTCAAAGCTATGTTAAAGTATCAAGAAGAAAACCAAAAGTAACAAATGAATAAGAATTCAGTAATAGGAATCATCCTTATTATCGGTATTTTCGTGGGTTACACGGTGTGGATGACTCCGTCAAAGGAAGAGCGGGCGCGTCTGCAACACGTCCAGGACTCGATTTATCGCGAACAGAGAATACGCTACATACAGGATTCAATACGTTTCGTCAGGGAACAGCAGGCCGCTGCGGCGGAGGCTGCCGCAAAAGCCTCTGAAATAGGCGGCGTTGACGTTGACAGGCAGCTGCGCGACGACTTCGGCGTGTTCGCTTCGGCGGCGTCAGGCGAGGGAAAGGAATATGTCATTGAAAATAATGTGATTAAGTTGAGATTCTCGTCAAAAGGCGCTTATGTGAAGGAAGTCAATTTGAAAGACTATCAGACTTACGACTCGCTGCCGCTCATCGATTTCGACAAGAATACCACCAAATTCAATCTCGAATTCTTCGCTTCAAACCTGCCGATAAACTCACAAGACCTTTATTTTACACCTTATATTAATAATACGGTTTATGACGGCACGGATTCGATTGTTGTCGGCGACCAGCCTCTGACCATCAGCTTCCGCGCGATGACCGACGACGAGGGCGAAATCAATCCTGACCAGTATATCGAATTTACCTATACGGTCAAGCCGGACGAGTACATGCTTGACTTTGACATCAGGACTGTCAACATGAAGAATGTCATTGCGGCGAATACCAACTACGTGACACTCAATTGGTATGTTGACCTTTTGAAGTTGGAGAAGGCCGTTGACCGCTATAACGGCTCCAACGTCTATTACAAATATACAAACGATGATGTCGAGTCGTTGAGCGGCGACAGGGGAGGCGAGAAGGACGGCGAGAAAAACCTCAACTCCAACCTCAAGTGGCTGTCGTTCAAGCAGCGTTTCTTCAGCTACGCCCTCATATCGAAGGATAATTTCAACGGAGCACTCATAGGCATGAAGACGGATTATAAGTCGAAGAACCCGCGTTACCTGAAAACGATGTACGCGAGCGTTGATATGCCGTTTGACGGATTTGAAGACGACAACACAATACAGATGCAGATGTATCTCGGCCCTAACAGCCTGAAAATCATGGACTCGTACGGCCTTGACCTGAGCAAGCAGATTCCGCTCGGCGGTAAGCTCGTCGGCTGGATCAACCGTTACCTCGTCGTCAACGTGTTCAACTGGCTCGGGAGTTACGGCTGGAACTATGGCATCGTGATTCTCGTCCTGACAATAATAATCAAGCTCTTGCTGATGCCTTTCGCATACAAGTCGTATCAATCGACGGCGAAGATGCGCGTGCTGAAACCGGAAATAGACGCGATAAGCGCGAAATATCCGAGGCAGGAAGACGCGATGAAGAAGCAGCAGGCCGTGATGGAGCTTTACAAGAAGGCCGGCGCCAGCCCGACGTCAGGCTGCCTGCCGATGCTGCTCCAACTCCCGATCTTGTGGGCTATTTTCAGATTCTTCCCTTCAAGTATCGAACTCCGCCAACAGCCATTCCTCTGGGCCGACGACCTCTCGACATACGACAGCATCCTCGACCTGCCGTTCAACATCCCGTTCTACGGCGACCACGTCAGCTTGTTCACGCTGCTGATGACGGTGACCACGATACTTTACACTTGGATCAACCAGAAACAGACAGCCGCGATGCAGACTCAGCCGATGCCAGGCATGAAACTCATGCTTTACATCATGCCAATCATGTTCCTCGGACTGTTCAACAGCTACTCGGCCGGCCTCAGCTACTACTATATGCTGGTGAATGTCATCACGTTCCTGCAAATGTATCTGTTCAAGGTGTTCCTCGACGATGACAAACTGCGTAAGCAGATAGAGAAGGCGAAACTCAAGCCTGTGAAGAAGTCGAACTTCCAGAAAAGACTGGAGGAGATGCAGAAACAACAGGCTCAGATGCAAAAAGGAAGAAAATAAGTCAAACGCCTGCCTGTGTGGTGGGCTTTTTTTGATATGTTACCTGACAGGATCTATATTATCGGTTATATGTGCTCCGGCAAGTCGTCGATTTCAAGAAGGCTCGCCAACAGGCTTGGCTATCAGGCCTTTGACACCGATGACATGTTTGAGGAGAAATATCACATCTCCGTGCAGGATTTCTTCGACAAGTACGGGGAAGATTATTTCCGGAAGTTCGAGTCGGACATTTTGAGGAAAACCGGCAAGCTTCATAATGTGGTCATCTCTACAGGCGGCGGCACGCCGTGCTTCTTCGACAACATGCAGTGGATGAATGAGAACGGCACAACGTTTTTTGTAAGAATCAGCCCGGCGACGGCTGCCAACAGACTCCTTACCGCAAGGCGGAAACGTCCGCTGATTAGCGGAAAGACGGAGAAGGAATTAAGGCAATATGTTGAAAATCATTACAATTCGCGTCTGAAATACTATGAACAGGCGATGTTTACCGTCAAAGGTGAAAGCGTTGACCTGGATGAGATGTTGGAAAAAATAAAATGAATGTTTTTACGGACGAACAATTTAAATCGTTATTTCTGCAGCAAGTCAAACTAATAATCACATATATGAAAAATAGACCGCACGATGTTTCCTGCGGTCTTTTTTGCTTCATAAACTCCACTCTCAAAACTTCACTCTCAAAACTTCACTCTCAAAACTTCACTCTCAAAACTCCACTCTCAAAACTTCACTCTCAAAACTCCACCCTCAACTCTAACAAAACCACATTCTCAACGTGTTGCGTGTGCGGGAACATATCAACAGGCTGCACTGCCCTGACGGAATAGAGCTCGTCTAAAAGTTGCAGGTCGCGGGCCTGCGTGGCGGGGTTGCAACTGACGTAAACGATTTTCTTCGCCTTTATCTTTTTCAGCTGCTCGATGACTTTGTCGGCCATTCCGGCACGCGGCGGGTCGGTGACGATGAAGTCGGGCCTGCCGTGCTCGGCGATGAACTCGTCGGTGAGTACTTTCGCCATGTCGCCGGCATAGAACTCGGCGTTGGAGATGTTGTTGATGTTTCCGTTTATCTTCGCGTCTTCGATGGCTTCCTCAACGTATTCAATGCCGACGACATGCTTCACGAAGCGCGAGAAATAAAGAGCGATGGTGCCGGTGCCGGTGTAGAGGTCGTACATCAGCTCGTCGCCTTTCACGCCGGCGAGGTCGAAGGCCGCCTTGTAAAGCCTTTCCGCCTGATACACATTGGTTTGGAAGAACGAGACCGGTCCGACACGGAACTTTAAATCGTCGAAGCCCGGTCGCGGCGACCGCATCGTCTCGATGAGATACGGCTCGCCTTTCAGACACTCGAACGGCAAATCAGAAATCATGTCGTTGAACTTCGGGTTGATGACGAGCATCAGTGACACGATTTGCGGGAACTTCGCCGACAGAGCAGGGATAAGCTCGTTGCGCACGATGTCGTTTTCTTCATTTATGACGATGATGACCATGAACTCGCCCTTGCCGTTGCAGCGTATCACCACGTTGCGCATCGTGCCTTCGTGTGCGCGGACGTTGTGGTACGACAGCTTGCGCTTCATCGTGAAGTCCTTGATAAACAGGCGGATGTCGTTCGACGGGTCGGCTTGCAGATAGCAATGCTCGATGTCGATGACGCGGTCGAACAGGTTCGGAAGATGATAGCCGAAGCCTTTGCAGTCCTCTTCGGTGTAGGTGCCGGCGGGTGCGCCGTCGGTGAGCCATTTGCGGTTCGAGAAACTGTATTCGAGTTTGTTCCTGTAATAAAACTGTTTCTCGCAGCCGAGAATCGGGCTGATTTCGGGATATTCGATTTTGGCGATGCGGTCGAAGTTGTCTTTGACCTGTTTCTGCTTGTAAAACAATTGCCATTGATAGTCAAGGTGTTGCCATTTGCAGCCGCCGCAGAGACCGAAGTGCTGGCATACAGGCTCAACGCGTTTGTCTGATGGCCTCTTGATATTCAGAATCTTGCCGTCGAAGCAGTTCGATTTCTTTTTAAATACTTGTAAATCAACGATGTCGCCGGGTGCTCCGAATGGGATGAACACCACTTTCTCGTCAGGTTTCGCGATGCTCATGCCTTCCGCGCCGGCATCGATGATCGTGACGTCTTCAATTATTTCGGGTTGTTTCTTTGTCTTTTTCATGGGCGCAAAATTACGAAAAAGAAGTGAGAAATGAGAAGCGATATTTGATTATTTGTTTAAATTTGCAAAATTTTGAGTCATGAAGATACCGACAATAAAGAACGCCCGCGAAGCTGATGCCTTTACCATTGAAAATGAACCGATTACGTCTGTCGATCTGATGGAACGCGCCGCTTCTACGGCGTTCGGCTGGATTGAAAACAAGTTGAATCATCAGACAGAGACTGTTGTGAAGATCTTCTCCGGAATGGGCAACAACGGCGGCGACGGCTTCGTGCTGGGACGACTTTTCTGCCAAAAACATTATGATGTGGAGGTGTTCCTCGTCCATGTCGGCGAAAAGATGAGCCACGACTGCCTCGTTAATTATGAGAGGTTGAAAACCCTGAATCCTTCAGTGATTCATGATGTTTTTTCAAAAAATGATTTCCCGGAAATATCGGATTCCGATGTCGTCATTGATGCGATGTTCGGCTCCGGGCTGACACGTCCGCTTGAAGGACTTGCGGCAGAGATGGTCGAGCATCTCAATAACAATCAAGCGATTAGGATTGCAATTGACATTGCTTCCGGCTTGAACGGCGACGGTTTCGCGACATCGAAATACACATTCCGGCCGGATTACACCTTGTCGTTCCAGTTCCCGAAATTGTCGTTTCTGCTGCCTGAAAACGAGTCTTTCGTTGGAAACTGGGAAGTCCTTGACATAAAGATTCATCCCGATTACGTCGAAAAAGTGGAAAGCGTCAATTTCCTTACGGAAAGCGAAGTCGTGAGGCCGATAGTTCGCTGTCGCGGAAAGCATTCACACAAAGGCACTTACGGCCACGCGCTGCTCATCGCCGGCTCGACGGGAAAGACAGGAGCGGCGTTGCTGGCGGCGGAGTCGTGCCTGAGAAGCGGCGTCGGACTGCTGACCGCGCATCTCCCGAAGTCGGCGACGCTACCGTTGCAGGTTTATCTTCCGGAAGCGATGATGAGCATTGATGAATCGGAAGATTGTTTCTCGCAACTCCCTGATTTGCTTGACTATACGGCGATAGGAGCGGGGCCGGGACTTGGAAGACGTCCCGAAACGGCAAACGCTTTGAAACGCCTGATTCAGGAGACGAAAGTGCCGTTGGTGCTTGACGCTGACGCCTTGAACATCATCTCGGAAAACAAGACGTGGCTCGCGTTCCTGCCGGAGAGAACGATAATGACACCTCACCCGAAAGAGTTTGAACGGCTGTTCGGGAAAACGGAAAACTCGCTGCAACGTCTTGCGCTTCAGCGGGAAATGTCGCGCAAATACAACCTGATAATCGTGCTGAAAGGCGCGAACACCGCAGTCACTTTCCCGACAGGCGCGTGTTTCTTCAACACCACCGGCAATCCCGGAATGGCGACGGCAGGAAGCGGCGATGTGCTGACTGGAATAATCTTATCGCTTGTGGCTCAACGATATACGCCCGAAGAGGCGGCGTTGCTCGGCGTCTATCTCCACGGCTCGGCGGGCGACATCGCGGCTTCCGAAAACGGGATGGAGTCGCTGATCGCGAGCGACATTTCAAAAAATATCGGGAAGGCATTCCGGAAATTAACCGATTTTGAAAAATCATTTAAAAATTAAACTGATATGAAAAGATTGTTTATGATTTTGTGTCTGTTCGCATTGTGTTCATGCAGGACGGATGTTGATATCTTCGGCGATTCAAGCCCGAAGACCGTCGTCTATTCTGTGATTGACACGGAAGCCGACACGAATTTCTTCAAGATAACGAAGACGTTTACAGGCGACGCTTCAGTCCTCGCGCAGGATTACGACGCCTGCAACTATAAATATGATGAGATTGACGTGTGGCTCGTGAGGCTGAAGACGAATGATTCGATTCGTTTGGACACGGTCTCGAAATGGATTCCATACGATGACAACTCGTTGTTTTACAGCGGTCGCCGACAGGTTTATTATTACACTGCGAACAAGATCTTCCCGGGGAATGATTACAATCTTGTCATAGCAAGAAATGACGGCGTTGTCGTCGAGTCGTCGATAAAGACGATAAACACCCTCAGGTTCACTTTCCCGGACAAGGACAATTCTGTCTCATGGAACAGGAGGCTTGACTCGTTGAAATGGGAAGTGCCCGACCTGTCAACTAATCATCAGACTGTCGCGGCGTATCTGAAGGTGATCGGCATTTTCCACTACAAGGAAGTGATGCCCGGCGCGACCGACACCGTCGAGAGGGAGATTTCGTTTGACTTCAAGAGTGGCGAGCCTGGTGATATGTACAATTTGCGGACGCAAAGTTACAAGGTCACGTTCTCGCCGGAGAAGTTCTACGAGGTTTTGAGGAAAGACGACTATCTCGTGAACAACAGCCCTGCCGGCGTGAGGCGTTTCGTGGAGAAATTCGAGTTCAGGATCTCGGGCATGGGGCAGAACCTGTATGAATATATCGTCGCGAATGACTCCGACATTTCGTTCCAGCAGCCTCCGGCGTACTCGAACATCAAGAACGGTGTCGGGCTTTTCTCAACGCGTTTCCAGCAGAGTCAGTTCAACAAGCTGAACCAGGTCACGAGGAAAAAAATAACGTACGACTATCCGTATGGATTCGAATACGACCCGAGCTGGTGATTTTTCTGTGCAAATTTCAATTATAGATGAAATTTACCGAGTCTTTATCAAAAATTTAAAGTATAAAAGAAATATTTTGTATTTTTGCCAAAAATTTAAAGTATAAAAGAAATATGTGTGGGATTATCAGACAGTCTTATCTTGATAAAATTGAGAAATACATTGGTAAAGAGACAATTATAGTTCTTGTCGGGCAGCGCAGGGTGGGGAAGAGCTGCATGTTGCAGATTGTTCGCAATCAGAAAATGTCCGACAGCGGAAACAATGTCATCTTCATTGACAAGGAAAAACGTGAATTTGATAACATAAAGAATTACAATGATTTAAACGATTTCATTGAAGAACGCTTTGATAAAAGCAAGCATAATTTCATTCTCATCGATGAGGTTCAAGACATTGAAGGCTTTGAGAGAAGCATCAGAAGTTACCGCACGGAAGTCAATACCGACATTATCATTACGGGCAGCAACGCCAAGATGTTGAGTTCCGATTTGACAACATTAATCGGAGGAAGGTATAAGGAAATTTACATTCAGCCGTTGAGTTATCTCGAATTTTTACAATTTCATAAACTCCAAGACAGTGAAGACTCACTTGCAAAATACATGAAATACGGCGGACTTCCGGGACTTGTGAAGATGGGGCTTGAGGAAGATGATGTAAGAGAATATCATTCAGACATTTACAGCACCGTGCTGCTCAAAGATGTGATAATGCGTCATGAAATCAGAAACGTTCGGTTTTTGGAGAATCTGGTGCGTTTTTTAGCCGACAACACGGGACAGCTTGTGTCGGCAAACAGCATCTCGAAATTCATGAAGTCGCAGAAAGAATCCGTAACTTCAACAGTGATAATGAATTACATCTCATATCTTTTCGAGGCGTATATGATTAAAAAGGTGAACAGATTTGACATTCATGGAAAGCGTCTTTTTGAAAACAACGACAAATTTTATTTTGAAGACCACGGACTGCGCAACACGCTGGCTGGCGGAACGCGGGAAAACGATATTGAGAAAGTTATAGAAAATATTGTGTTCCAGCAACTTGTGCGACTCGGCTATGATGTGAAAGTTGGCAAGCTGCCGTCTGGTGAAATAGATTTTGTATGTTCAAAACCAAACGGAAAACTGATTTACGTCCAGGCCTCGTATCTTATTGCGGCGGACGAGACCCGCAAGCGCGAGTTCGGCAATCTCGGCTCGATAAAGGACAACTATCCGAAATATGTGATTTCGATGAACCCGCTTCTGACAAAAAGCGATTACGACGGCATAACGCACATCCATCTGCGGACATTCCTGACGGAAGAGGATTTTTAGTCTGAAAAGTTTGAAAGTTCATAAAGTTGGAAAGTGGCTGACGCACGGTAATGTATCGGCGTCAATCCGCGCAATTTTCGAGAGAAAAATAACTCCGGGAAAAGTGTATAAATGTATGATACAAAATAATTTTGTGTGTCCGTGTGGTTTATTATGAAAAGTTTCTATTTTTGCAGTTTGAAAAATATAACAGATAAAACAAGTCAAACAAACAAGAAGTTACCCGACACGAACAAGGGTTTTAAGATGAAAAGACAGTTAAAAACATTAGTGATTTTGTGCATGGCGATGGTGCTGTGCGTGTCGTGCAAGAAGGACGATGCAGAGCCGAACGGCGGCGGGACGCAGACTGTGGCGACCGTGACGACGAATGATGTGACTGAGATTACACAGACCACTGCCGTGTGTGGCGGCGAGGTGAAGAGCGAGAACGGCTGGGCGGTGACCGAACGCGGCGTATGCTGGAGTACAGAACCCAATCCGACACCGTCTGACAACTGCACGGTTGACGGTGACGGTGTCGGCAAGTTCACATCGGAAATTACAGGTCTTGAACCCGACACGAAGTATTATGTGCGTGCATACGCCAAGAATGCCGCTGGCACCAGTTTCGGAGCCGAGAATGGCTTCACCACACTCGGTGGCCACGAGTACGTTGACCTCGGTTTGCCGAGCGGCACGCTGTGGGCTATGTGCAACGTAGGCGCAGACTCGCCCGAAGACTACGGCGACTACTACGCCTGGGGCGAGACAGAGACCAAGAACACGTACAGCTGGAGTACTTACAGGTGGTGCAACGGCAGTTATGACAACCTCACGAAGTACAACACGGTATTGAGTTACGGTACCATTGACAACAAGACGGTTCTTGAGCTGTCCGACGACGCTGCCCACGTGAACTGTGGCGGTGGCTGGCGGATGCCGACAGAAGCCGAACTGCGAGAGTTGGAGGATAACTGCACATGGACATGGACGAAACAGGGCGGAAAGAACGGCTACTGCGTCACGGGTCCCAACGGCAGCAGCATTTTCCTGCCTGCCGCCGGCTACTACAACGATGGCAACCTCAACGTCGCAGGCTCATACGGCGGCTACTGGTCGAGTTCGCTCAACACCGACTACCCGAGTAACGCTTACTACTTGTACTTCCATTCCAACGATGTGCGCATACGAAGCAGTCACCGCTACTATGGACGTTCGGTTCGGCCTGTCCTTGCCCCCAGAAAATGATCCAAGTCAGCGGGCGACGCGCAGACTGGCGAGATTGCGCAGAAGTGACAGCGGAGCGGCAAAAACGCCGCCCACAGGCGGCTGGAAATTTTCATGGCGAAATCAGGCGACATACTTGAAAAAGATGATAATCGAAACAATGTTTCCTTAAAATCCGTAATGTGATTTTAAGGTTGTTACAGTTTTTATTCCGTAATTTCTATATCATCTTTCCCCGTTTCAGCCAAAGGGCGAAAAACTTGTCATAAACTGAATAAACGTTCCTCTCCTGTGTGATGAAATATAATTTTCCCAATTTCATCATAAAATGATGATTGTTTGTTGATGATTTTTGAAAAATCAAGTTCAATTGTCAGACAATCAACGATTTGATGTGAACAACACATCTCATCCATCAATTTTGTCGATGTTCGTGTCGTCCTCAATCCTCAGGTTGTCGATGATGAACTTCTGGCGCTGGTCGGTGTTCTTGCCCATGTAATATTTCAGCAGTTCCGGAATCGTCATGTCGTGGCGCAGGATGATAGGCTCGAGGCGCATGTTCGGCCCGATGAAATAGCTGAATTCGTCGGGCGAGATCTCGCCGAGACCTTTGAACCGCGTTATCTCCGGGTGTGCGCCGAGCGATTTTATGGCGTTGACGCGTTCCTCGTCGGAATAGCAGTAAACGGTCTGTTTCTTGTTGCGGACGCGGAAAAGCGGTGTCTGCAAGATGTAAACGTGTCCGCCGCGCACCACGTCGGGGTAGAACTGAAGGAAAAATGTCAGTAAAAGCAGTCGGATGTGCATTCCATCGACATCGGCATCGGTGGCTATCACGATGTTGTTATATCTCAGGTTCTCAATGCTTTCGTCGATATTCAGTGCGGCTTGCAGCAGGTTGAACTCTTCGTTTTCATAGACGATTTTCTTTGTGAGTCCGTAGCTGTTGAGCGGTTTTCCACGCAGTGAGAACACGGCTTGTGTTTGCGCGTCGCGGCTCTTTGTGATGCTTCCCGATGCGGAGTCGCCCTCGGTGATGAACAGCGTCGATTCGAGGCGGTTCTCTGAGTTGGTGTTGTAATGCACGCGGCAGTCGCGCAGCTTGCGGTTGTTGAGGCTCACCTTCTTCGCGCTCTCGCGGGCGAGTTTCTTGATGTTCGCCATGCCTTTGCGCTCCTTCTCGTTCTGTATGATCTTGCGCATCAACGCCTCGGCCACGTCGCCGTTCATATGCAGGAACTTGTCGAAATGCCTCTTGATGATGTCGGTGATGTACGCCCTGATGGTCGTCTCGTTGTCCTTGTCCATGTAGTTCGACGAAAACTTCGTCTTCGTCTGGCCTTCGAATTCGGGGTTGTCAACCTTGATTGAAATGGCTGCTATGAAAGAGCTGCGTATGTCGGACGTCTCGTATTCTTTGTTGTAGAAGTCTTTGATTGTGCGTGCGATGGCCTCGCGGAAGACGTTAAGGTGCGTGCCTCCGAGCGGGTTGTACTGCCCGTTGGCGAACGAGAAATACTCTTCATTCGAGGTGATGTTGGAATGCGTGAAGGCGCACTCGAAGAACCCTTCCTTTATGTGGATTATCGGATAGACGCAGGTGTCGGTCTTCCCGATCTTGCGCTCAAGAAGGTCGTGGAGGCCGTTCTTGGCCTGGTATCTCTGGCCGTTGAGGGTCAGCGACAGACCGCTGTTGAGGAAGGCGTAGTTCCAAATCATCTCATCGACGTATTCCATGAGGTAATGGTAGTTGCCGAACAGTTCGGTGTCGGGCACGAAGGTGATGTCGGTGCCGTTTCTCTGGTCGGTGTCTTCAAACCCCGACTCGCTGAGAAGCTCGCCTTTGGAGAACTCGACGATTTTCGTCTTGCCGTCGCGGAACGACTGCGCCCTGAAATATGACGACGCTGCGTTGGTGGCTTTCGCGCCGACACCGTTGAGGCCGACCGACTTCTTGAACGCGCCGCCGTCGTACTTGCCGCCCGTGTTGATCTGACCCATGCAGTCTTTCAGCGACGCCAACGGGATGCCGCGTCCGTAGTCGCGCACGTGCACCCTGCCGTCGTTGATGTCAATCTCGATCGACTTCCCGAAACCCATCACGAACTCGTCGATGCAGTTGTCAACGATCTCCTTCAGAAGGATGTAGATGCCGTCGTCGTGAGCCGAGCCGTCGCCCGCCTTGCCGATGTACATGCCAAGGCGCAGCCTGATGTGCTCGTTCCACGAAAGATGCTGGATGGAGTCGTCGGTGTAGTCAGCCGCAACCGGTGCGGAAAAGTCTAATTCGTTGTTATCCAAATTGTTGTCTTCAATATGTTCGTCGGCCATTTCTCAAAAATAATTTGCGCAAAGATAGTGAATTTAGTTGAAAGTTGAAAGTTAAAAGTTAAAAAGTTTAGAGAGGAGAGAGGAGAACCGCGTCAGCAGTTCAATATCCGTGGGAAAAATGATTTTCGTGTTTTTTAATTCGATTTATTGTTTTTTACAATCGTTGTTTTTCATGTTTTTGAAAACGTCCAACAGATTGTTTTTCAATGCGATGAAATCATTTTTCGTGATTAATAGTTCCGTTGAGGAGATATTGTTGATTTTTTTGAAGACAATCCATTTGTAAATTATCACGGCCAAATTGGTCAGCGACATAGAGACGCCGGCTCCGACCATTCCGAAAGCCGGGGTGAGGAGGTAAAGCGTCGGCATTGTGACGGCGAGTCCGACCAATGCGCCGAGAAGGTTGTGCCTCGGCATGTCGAGGCCTGAGAAATAATGGCTGAAGACCATGTCGGCGGCCATGAAGACGATGCCGGGCGCGAGTGCTATCATGACATGTCTCATGGCTGCAAACTCGGACGAGAAAATCCATGAATAGACGCTTGTTGGTATCACGCAGAGCGCAAGGATGCAAACCGCGGTCAGGCTCGCAGCCGTCTTAAGCAGCTGTACCGTGATTCTGGCCGCTAACTTGTTGTCGGTCAGGTTGCTGATTTTCGAGAACTGCACCATGGCGATGCTTTGCCCTATGAGTTTTGGCGCCTCCGCCACCTGCGACGCCGAATTGTAAACGCCGACATGAGCGTCACCCCAGAAACCTTTGATTATCAGGAAACTGAGTCGCCTGTTGAGCAACGACACCAAGGTTGAAAGCTGTATGATGCTTCCGAAGTTGAACATCTCTCTTGCCGTTTGCAAGAAACTGTCAGTGCGGCTTTCGTTGTGGATGTATTTCCAGATTTGCGTCAGACCACACAGATAGCCAACGACATAGCCTGTCAGCAGGGAGTAGATGAACGCGCGTTCGTCTCTTATGCCGAAGACGAAGATATAGACGAGCATAGAGCACATCTGCGTCATGAACTGGATGATAAACAATACGTTATTCGTCCCGACGCGCTCTTTGCCGAGCAGTGTGGTGAGGTTGAAGTTGTGAAGGCTGTAGATGAAGACGAGCAGCAGGACGATGCCTTCGTACCCGTGCGGGATGAACTCCGCATTGCCGCCTAAAAATCTGGAAATCAATGATGTGAATCCATCGGGCAACGATTTGAAGAGTTTTATCATCAAGGCGTAGAAGGCGACAATCACCGTGGTCCACAGATAGGAGATTTTCATCAGGGTGCGGTACGATTTCCTTGGCGTGAAATAGATGAGCCCGCTGCCTGCGAGGAACTCCACGCCGACGAGTAGAAGCGATACGTCGAGCAGCACCACGCCGCCGATGCCCCATGCCTCGGCCCCGAGGTAATGCGTGGCAAACCAAAGCGTCACCAACCCGCAAACCGCATTTAGCATACGCGTGCCAAAAGTGCCGAAAATCTTCTTGATCATAACCTTGTCTTTTGTTTTAACTGATTGAAAAAACCGTGCCATGTAAAGGTGAAACGCTTGGCGTCGATGACGGTCACGATGTCGTCCCCGTTAATCGTGTGAATGCCTTTGTCATACGGTGTGTTCGTGAGCGGCAAAATCTCTTCCAAATACTCTTCTTTGTATTGACATTCAGTCAGTTGCACTATTCTGTTCAATGCTATTGACTGACCGTAGTGTTCGGTGCTGTTTTGTGCCGGTCTTACAAGCATCCCGTTGATATTCAGTATCTTGCCGGCAGGACGCGAGTCGGCACAGTCAACCTTTACCGGATTGCCGGGGTGCGCCTTGTATGGCCCGTGAATATCATCGGCTGTATATAATAAAAGGTGTGTGTGCGAGTTTTCCTGCGGTGTCACAAAGAGAAACCATTTCCCGTTTTTCTGATACAATGTCGGGTCGGTAAATGAAACGTCTTCAAGCAGGTCGCAGTCAAATTCCAACTTGAGGTTTTCTTCGTCGAATCTGTACAATGAGACTTTATTTGTCTTGTAAGCCTCTGGAACACAATATATTGCATTTTCATTTTCAAAAACGAAAGGGTAGGAGCGGTGCTCCGGAAAATCAGAGATGAGGTGGTATTTCCCGAAATCTTCGGATTTTATGGCCACGGCCAGGTCGGATTTCCCTTTTTTGTTCGAATACCACTCGAAGAAGATGTAGGTGTCTTTCTTCGTCGTGATGACAAACGGGTCGGCGAAATATTCCGATTTCTTTGGCTTAAACCATTTGATGTCAATGAGTTCTTTGTTTTTGTGATTGATGAATCTCTCGACCGGCATCATGCAGTAACCGATGTTCCAGTCTTCCTGCCGGAAAAGAAAGTTCACGTGGAATTTCAGCCTTCTCCAGAGGCAAAGCCAGAAGTATTTCAGCATCTGGATGTTGACCGGCGGATGTATTATCGGTGCTTTTGAATTTGACGGTTGCGGGTTTAATTCTCCGTTGGTAATCAGTTCGTTGCAGGCCTGCAAAGGCAGTGTCTCCGACTCGAAGAACAATCTGTTGAGATGTTCCTTGTATGAATGCATCGTGGTGCTGAACTTCATCCGTCTGATTATCAGGCCTTTGTCGAGGCTGTCGGTGAGTTGTTGGAGTATGACCCCGTTTTCAGGGATGCCGCGCATGAACTCCCAGAATCCGGGCGGGCCGCCGCGTACAACACGCTCATCATCATGGTGATACGACCAGATTCCGTGTCTTGCGCTGTTCAATATCCCGCCTCGCACGATGTCGAAGCCGAATCTTAAAATGAAATCCAAGTCGTGGCTTTTGATTTTCTCGATGTCTTCTTCCGAAAAATAAGTGGAAATGCCTTTGATGATTGGTTTACAATACATTACAGGCGTGTCTCCGGGGATGTCGAGTTCCGTTGCGGTCTTGCATTCGGGCTTGAAAAGGAACCTGTTCCAGACTCTGAAAACGACCCTCCTGTAAGGATAACGACTTATTTTCTCAAAAAACGAGACGTGTTCCGGCCCGCTGTCATCGTTCATGATGACAAGCGAGAGCTTTATCCCGTTGCCAATCAGCAACTTGACAGTCTCGGCCTGCCATCGTTGGACAAATGAGCCGTCAACCATAAGCCCGAACCGTATGTCTTTGCTGTGAGTTCCCATTTTTTTGAAAATGCAAAAGTAGGAAAAATATTGTCATCGTTTTGAAATTTTTTTTACTTTTGCACTTTGTTTTTCGGCAATAGGAAAAGGCTTTTCGCGTTGATTGTGTTGCCGGTGAAAATGTATGGTGTTCTTTATGAAGCTGACTGTCGTCATAGTGAATTATAATGTCGAGCATTTCCTTGAGCAATGCCTGTATTCGGTCCGCAGGGCGATGAAAGGTGTTGAGGGCGAGGTGTATGTTGTTGATAATAACTCTGTTGATGGTTCATTGAAGATGTTGGCTGAGAAGTTCCCTGAGGTGAAAGTCATTGCTAACAAGGTCAATGTCGGTTTCGCGAAGGCCAACAACCAGGCGATAAGGATTTCGTCGGGCGAGTATGTCCTGCTGCTTAACCCCGACACCGTTGTGGAGGACGACACGTTCACGAAGACCATCGCATTCATGGATTCGCACCCTGACGCGGGCGGTCTCGGCGTGAAGATGGTCGATGGCAAGGGGCAGTTTCTGCCGGAGTCGAAGCGCGGGCTGCCCACCCCGATGACGGCGTTCTACAAGATCTTCGGGCTCTCGAAGCTCTTCCCGCATTCGCGGCGTTTCGCGCAGTATCATCTCGGCTATCTTGACGATGACGAGATAAATCCTGTCGATATCCTCGCCGGCGCCTTCATGCTGATGCGCCGCGCCACGTTGGACAAGTGCGGGTTGCTCGACGAGACGTTCTTCATGTACGGCGAAGACGTTGACCTGTCGTACCGCATCACGCTGGCAGGTTACAAGAACTACTATTTCCCGGAGACGCGCATCATCCACTACAAGGGCGAGAGCACGAAAAAGACGACGGTGAACTACGTCCTGGTGTTCTACAAGGCGATGGAGATCTTCGCGAAGAAGCATTTCGCCAAAAAACGCGCACACCTCTTCTCGTTCGTCATCAACCTCGCGATATACTTCAGGGCGTTCTTGGCCCTCGTCTCGCAGTTCGTGAGCAAGGTTTACATGCCTCTGTCCGACATCCTGCTCGGCTACGGCGGCCTCGCGGCCATCGGCTATCTGTGGGGGCATTACACGGTCTATGAAGGCGTCGGGTCGTACCCTGTGCACCCGCTGTTCACGATAATCCTGCCGGTTTACCTGCTGATCTGGCTCCTGACATCTTACTTCACGGGCGGTTATGACAAGCCATACAAGGTGATCAACTCCGTGGGCGGCGTGCTGACGGGAAGCGTGCTGGTGCTTGTCTTCTATGCGCTTCTGCCGGAAGGTCTCCGTTTCTCACGTGCGCTCATCCTTTTCGGAATGATTTGGATGGCGGTGGCGGTGAGCATCACCAGGAGCATCGGGTACATGCTCAAACTCAGTGACTTCCAATATGGCAAGAATGCGAAGAAGCGTTTCCTGGTGATCGGGAGGGAGGACGAGTCGCGCCGCGTCGGGCAGCTTCTCAGAAGTACTTCGATAAAACCTGATTTCGTCGGATTCGTCTCGCCAGACGAGAATTATGACGTCCCCGACAACTATATAGGTAATATCAGCCAGGTTCCTGACATCATCGAGATATACAAGATCACGGAAATTATCTTCTGCTCGAAGGACATAACGCACCAGAACATCATCGACAAGATGGTGCAGTGGCACGCGCCGAATCTCGACTACAAGATCGCGCCGGAGGACACGCTGTCAATCATCGGCAGCAACTCGATAAACACCCGGGGCGATCTGTACACCGTCGATATCAGGACGATCAACACCGTCCCGAACCGGCGCAGGAAGTTCCTCTTCGATTTCTTCGTCTCGTTCTTCGGCATCGTCTTCTGGGTCTTCCTGGCGTGGTTCATCAACCGCCCGGCCGACTTCCTGAGGAACTGCCTCAAGGTGCTTCTCGGGAAATGCTCATGGGTGGGCTATTGCAGCGTGGCCGACCGCGACAGCCTGAAACTGCCTGAAATAAAGGAGGGTGTATATGACCAGTCATCGGGTCTGAAAGACGAAATCGACGACGACGCCCGCGCGCAGCTGAACGTCATATACGCCCGCGACTACAGCATATCCAAGGATTTTAATATATTGCAGCGTACGTTGCTGAAACGCTGATTTTTTGTATTTTTGCCAACTGAAAATAAAGAAAAAGTTTATATCATGTTAAATAGAAGATTTCTGAGAATCAAAGTTTTACAAGCCCTTTACGCTTACGTCGAATCGGGCGACACCAATGTCGTCGGCGGAATCAAGAACCTCCTCGAAAGCATCAACAAGTTGCAGGAGCTTTTCGTGTGGCAGCTGTCGTTCCTCGTCGAGACAAAACGCTTCGCGGATGACAAGATAACAGACAACAAACACAAATTCATCCCGACTTACGATGACCTGCATCCGAACATGAAGTATGTCGAGAACCGGGTCATCAACGCGATTGAGAACAACAAGGATTTCCAGAGGAAAGAGGCCGCCTACTGCATAAACTGGGGTGGGATGGGCAGTGAGGTGGTGAAAAACTACTACAACATCATGCGCGATACAGAGGAATACAAGGCGTATATGGCCGACGACGTTGACAACTGGGATCACGACAAGAAATTCTTGGCCACAATGATTGAAGCGTATTATGCTGATTTAGAGGTGCTTCAGGATTTCTATGAAGAGAAGAGCATCTATTTCTGCGACGATTATCATCTTGTCTCATCAATGCTTCTGAAGTATTTGAGCGAGCTGAAGAAATTGGATGTCGATACGAAACTTCCGACAATTTATAAAACCGAAAATGACGAAGTCAATGTTGACGAGGAGTTCGTGAAGAAGCTTTTCCGCGAGACGCTGCGCAACGCCGACGATTTCGCCAGGCTCATCGCCGGGAACACCAACAACTGGGAGAAGGAACGTATCTGCGTCATGGACATGCTCATCATGCAGATGGCGTTGACAGAACTCGTCTGCTTCTCCGAGATCCCGGTGAAGGTCACCATGAACGAATACATCGAAATCTCCAAATATTTCAGCACGCCGAAGAGCAAGAACTTCGTCAACGGGCTTCTCGACCGGCTTCAGAAGAAGCTGACGGAGGAGGGCCGTATTGAGAAGAAAGGCCTCGGGATGCTTGACAAGTAAAAAAATCATTGCCTGTGAAAAAAAGACTACTGCTGACATTGTCACTTCTTGTGGCGTTTGCCGCCGGTGTCCGGGGGCAGACGACGAGTGGCGCGTATGCATTCATGGACGCCACCAACTCGGCGCGTGTCGCGGCTCTCGGCGGCACGATACTCCCGATCTACGACACGACCGACGTGCAGCTGGCGATCTACAACCCCTCGGTCATCAACGGGGCCATGCACAACGCGCTGGCGCTCTCGTATGTGAATTACTATGCCGGCTCGAACTTCGCGACGGTGCAGTACGCGAGGGACTTCGAGAGGCTCGGCACGTTCGTCGGGTCCGTGCAGTTCAACAGCTACGGGTTCATGGACTACGCCGATGAGACGGGCAGCCTGACCGGCGGGACGTTCTCGGCGAGCGACTACATCTTCGACATCGGCTGGGGCCGCCAGCTGACGCCGAAGTGGAGCATAGGCGCCAACCTGAAGCTCGGCGGGATCCAGTATGAGAACTACCACACATTCGTCGTCGCGGTGGACGTCGCAGGGCATTACAGGACCGAGGATGGCTGGATGCTGACACTCGGCGCGAGGAACGCCGGCGTGGAGGTTTACAACAACCTGCCGGGCGACAAGAACACCCTGCCGTTCCACCTGTCGGTCGGCGCGGCGAAACGGCTCGACCACGTGCCGTTCCTGTTCTCGGTGACATACGACAATATCCAGAAGTGGGACCTCACCTACGACGACCCGCTCGACCTCGACGGGAACTACGACCCGATGACGGGTGAGTACAGGGAGAAGAAGGACGCCGGCAAGTTCGCCGACAACCTCATGCGACACGTCGCGCTCGGCGGCGAAATCTACGCCGGGAAACATGTCGTGCTCCGCCTCGGCTTCAATTACGGCAGACGCCAGGACCTGAAGACACCCTCGAAGAAAGGGATGTGCGGCTTCTCGTACGGCGTCGGCATCAACGTGTGGAAACTGACCATCAACTACTCACGCTCCGAAATGCACATCTGCGGGTCGCCGAATTACATAACAATCACAACGAATCTCGACCGTTTCGTCAAAGGCGCGAAGTAATGTACCTGCAAGAACTGAAACTTACGAATTTCAAGAATGTCGAGTCGGCTGACATCAGCTTCTCCGACAAGATAAACTGTTTCGTCGGACTCAACGGCGCCGGCAAGACCAACGTCCTCGACTCAATCTATTATCTCGCATTCTGCAAGAGCTATTTCGCCAACTCCGACAGGCAGAACATCCGCCACGGCTCCGACTTCTTCGCCATCCACGGTGACTTCCAGACAGACACGCACGAACTTCAGAGCGTCTCGTGCGTCCAGAAAGACGACGCCAAGAAGTCGTTCAAATGCAACAGGAAGGAGTACGACCGCCTCGCCGACCACATCGGGAAAGTCCCGCTGGTGATGATCTCGCCTTACGACCGCGACCTGATCAACGGCGGAAGCGAGCTGAGACGCAAGTTCATCGACGGGGTCATCTCTCAGTTCGATGCGACGTATCTCAATGATTTGCTGCAATATAACAAGGCACTGCTCCAGCGTAACACACAACTGAGGTCGTTTTACAGCAACCGCTATTTCGACATGGGCCTGCTGTCGGTCTGGGACGAACAACTCGTGCGCTATGCGACGCCGATCTTCGAGAAAAGAAAAGAGTTCCTCGAAGGTTTCATGCCGATCTTCCAGAGATATTACGACATCGTCTCTGGCACTTCCGAAAAGGTTGACATCATATACGAGAGCCAGCTGGCAGCCAAGCCATTGCGGCAGCTTCTGGACGAAAATCTCGAGAAAGACAAGTTCACGTCCTACACCAATGCCGGAATCCACAAGGATGACATGATTTTCAACATTGACAATCATCAGGTTAAGAAATTCGGCTCGCAGGGACAGCAGAAGTCGTTCGTCGTCGCCGTCAAACTGGCGCAGTTCGATTTCAACTACAGGAAGGTCGGGTACAAGCCCATTCTCCTGCTCGATGACATCTTCGACAAACTCGACGACAACCGTGTCGCGCAGCTTGTGAAACTCGTGGCGGATGACTATTTCGGACAGGTGTTTATCACTGATACACAACGACATAGAATACAATATTTATTGGATAACATCAACGGAAATCATAAGATTTTTGAAATGGAGCAGGGGAGGGTGAAAAACGATGGGTGATCCTAACATGAACATGCTCGGAGACCTTATCAGGGCGTTCTATCATGAGAAAAACCGCGACAACGCACTTGCCGAACAGAAGATACTCGACTCGTGGGAGGATGTCGTCGGCTCTTTCATCGCGTCGCATACGGTGAAAACAAGCCTGACCAACGGCGTCCTGTACGTCAAAGTTGACGCCGACTCCCTGCGCAACGAATTGATTTTCTCGAAGTCTGTTATCTTTGAAAAATTAAATAATTGCGCCGGAAGTGAAATTTTAAAAGATATTATAATAAGATAAAGAAATTTTTCTTATCTTTGCCGCGAATTTTACCCGTATAAGACGTGTGATTTTCACTTAGAAATTTGAAATTCAATAATTTATATAAAATTTGGTTATATGATAAATTCACAAGACATTAAGATCGGAAGCTGCATCAGAATGGATGGCAAACTTTATTTTTGCGTTGATTTCCAGCACGTGAAACCAGGCAAGGGCAACACCATCATGCGCATAAAACTGAAGAGCATAGTTGACGGCCGCACATTGGAACGTCGTTTCGACATCGGTGAGAAACTTGAAGATGTCCGCGTTGAACACCGTCAATATCAGTACCTTTACAAGGAAGGTGATGACTACATCTTCATGAATCAGGAAGACTACGAGCAGATTCCTCTCATCAAAGACCTCATCACAGGCGTTGATTTCCTGAAGGAAAGCGACATTTGTGATGTTGTTTTTGATACATCGGAGAACAATGTCCTTTACGCAGAACTCCCGCCTAAGACAGTCCTCGAAGTGACGCACACGGAGCCGGGCGAGAAAGGCAATACTGCGACAAACGCCATGAAAGATGCCGTCGTCGAGACAGGCGCACAGGTGAGAGTGCCGCTGTTTATCAACACAGGCGACAAGATCAGAGTTGACACACGCACTGGCGACTACTGCGACAGAGTTGAAAAAGCAAAAGAATAAAAAATGAGAATAGAGCCGAACACGACACTCAAGTGTGTTGCCGATTACATCGGGGCGACCAAGATGATTGGGGACCCGAACTTCGTGATCTCCGGACTTAACGAGATCCATGAGGTGGAGGCCGGCGACATCACTTTCGTCGATCATCCAAAATATTACAACAAAGCGCTTAATTCGGCGGCGACGACAATAATCATCAACACCGACGAGGTCGAATGTCCTGAAGGCAAGGCGCTTCTCGTGCACGACTGCCCGTTTGACGCTTTCAACAAACTCATCAGGTCGTACCGCAGGTTCGAGCCTGCCACGGCGATGGTGAGCCCGAAGGCCGAGATAGGCGAAGGCACAGTCATAGAGCCGGGCGCGTTCGTCGCGGAACATGTCAAAATCGGCAGGAATTGCATCATCCACCCCAATGTCACGATATACAATCATGTCGTGATTGGTGACAACGTGATTATCCAGAGCGGCAGTGTCATCGGTGGTGATGCGTGTTACTTCCAGCGTCGCAAGGACGGCTTCGTGAAGTTCGAGTCGTGCGGCCGTGTCGTCATCGAAGACGATGTCGAACTCGGAGCCCTGTGCGCCGTTGACATCGGGGTCACAAGTGATACAGTTGTCGGCAAAGGCACCAAGACGGACAACCATGTGCAGATCGGACACGACGCCAAGATCGGCAAGTACTGCTTCCTCGGCGCGCACTGCGCCATCGGCGGGGTGTCGAGAATCAAGGACAACGTCTCCGTGTGGTCGATGTCGGCCATCAACAAAGACCTCGTGATCGCTGAAGGCACGACGGTGCTCGCCTACACCGCGGTTGACAAGGACACAGAGCCGAACACCACTTACTTCGGAATCCCGGCCGACGAGGCACGCAAGAAATGGAAGGAGATGGCGTGCGTCAGAATGCTGCCCGAAGCACTCAAGAAAATGAAATAGTTTTTTAGCGACTATAACAAAAACGGAGACGTCATGATGTGATGTCTCCGTTTTTGTTGTATTGTTGAAATGTCATTTTGAAACACTGGTCAGACAGTCGTCTTTCCCGCTCATTCAATCCTGAAAACCGCTTTTACGGGGAAATGGTCGGAGATGTAGCCGTCGCCGTAGCTTCCGTCCAAGGTGGCGAATGAGACCGGAACGGCATTCAGGTAAAAGACGTGGTCGATGACGCTTGGGCTTTCATTCCCGAGCCCGTAGTTGTTGTACGTGTTTTTGTTGTCGGAGACGGGTGCGTCTGTCCGCGCCTGATGCATGAAATCTGTCAGAGGTGTGAAGATTGGGTTGTCGATGGTGGCGTTGAAGTCGCCGGTGAGGAAGATGGGGCCGCCATTCGTTATTTCATTTATCTTTTCGATGATGAGCATGATTGACTCCTTGCGTGCTACGGCCCCTTTGTGGTCCAAGTGGGTGTTGAAGCAGAAAAACGTCTTCCCCGATCTCAGATCCTCGAAGTGCCCCCAGGTCACCATGCGGCGGCACGCCCCGTCCCAGCCTCTTGAGACTTTCTGCGGCGTCTCGCTGAGCCAGAAATTGCCGTTGTCAAGCAATTTGTAAAGGTCATTCCTGTAGAAAATCGCCATGATCTCACCACGTCTCACACTGTCGTCGCGTCCGACACCGATGTAATCATAGTCCGGAAGCTCATCGTAAACAAATTCCAACTGATTGCTCAAAACCTCCTGCATACAGATTATATCCGGCTTTTCTTGATTTATCATGTTGATGGTCAGGTCTTTCCTATTTTCCCAGCTGTTGATGCCGTCGTTCGCGCCGCTGTTGCGTATGTTGTAGGAAATCAGAGTGATCTCATCTGTTCTCGAACATGACACCGCGATGATGATTGCGGCGAAGATGGTAATTGTTCTTAATAAATGTCTCATTTCGTGGATTTTAAGTTTTCCGCTTATTGTTTCACATTTACAATGCCGACTGCGCCTTCCTCCTCATGCTTTCGGCGAACTCGCAGAACTGCCCGACATTCATTTCCTTGGTGAAGATGAGTCCGTGCGTTGACCTGATGAGCGGACTCTCGTGTTCGTAGAAGTAATTCTTCCCAAGCACTAACTGTATGTCTTTCAGCTGTTTGATCCAGATGCTCTCCGCCAGTTCGCTGAATGAGCCGTCGAAGTCGGGGCTTGGGTATTCGGCCTTGACCTGCGTCAGGTAACTCGACGCGAACGACTTCTCGATGGCGGCCATCGCGTTGAGCGACACGGGGATGTATGTGGTGGCCTCGGCGGGGTTGAACTTGAACCACACATTGCGGTAGCCTATGATCTTGAGGTTCGAGAGGTCGGCTTCCTTGTTCCACTCCGTCACGGCACCGGCGACGGCCTGAAGCACCTTGAAATGTGTGTCGGGACCGCTGCCCTCCGGGTCGATGACGACGCTGATGGTCGTCGGTTTTATCTCGCGTAACTGATTGAGTATCGGCAGGATGTCGCGCTCGTAGTCGGGGCCTTGCGAGAACAGGCTCGCCTGGTAGAATCCGAGTCGCAAATGATGCACGTTCTTCACCTGCGTGCCGGTGTACGCCCACACAAGTTCCTCCTCAAACTCGCGTATCATGCCTTTAAGTCGTTGTATCTCAGTGGTGTTCTTCTCGCCGTCGTAGCTGTTTCTCAGCACCTCGATCTGTTCGCGGATGACGCGTTTCAGCCCTTCGGTGTCCTTGACGCCCCATATCACCACGATGTCCCTGACGATGCGGTGGCTGAAGCCGCGCCGCATCTCCTCGGCGTTCTTGCGTGCCACATTGTCAAGGTAATGATAGACGTCTTTGTCGTATTTGAACCTGTATCCGCTCGTGAAGAAATCTGGGTAACGGAGCATCTGTATCTCGCCTTTCTCGATGAAATCCAAGGTGTATTCGAGGTTTTCCCTGACGAAACCGTTTGTAACCGAATTGAATCCGGATGTCATCACCGCGAAATGCACCTCGTTCGAGGCGTCACGTGTCTGCCTGTTGCAGAGCGGCAGGATGCCGAGCATGATGTCGTCGTGGTGCGGGCCTGTGTTGTAAATCACCTCGTTGCGCGGCGGTATTGAGCCTTTGGCCAGTTTGTCCTTCGTGGCGGCGATGACGTCCTTCACGGTGTCGAGGCTTAGGTCCGGGATCATCGAGCAGCGTGGGTCGTCGCGCAGGTCGTCGATGGTGAGATGATGGGCGTATTTGTTGAGTTTCTTGCACAGTCCGATGACTGCACGCACTGTCTTCTCGAAAGTCCATTCGCCTGTGTTGTAGTAACGGTTTATGGAGTCTTCAAGACGGCAGGCCGCCCCTTCGGTGAGATAGAAACGTGTGTTCGCGAGGCCTTGCAGCGCGGTGGCAGGATACAGCGTCATCTTCGGCGATTCGAGCGCGTCCTTGACAATGAGCGCATTAGCCTCGCCTGCGGCGTATATCAACGGGACGACATCCTTGTTGTATATGATGGTCTCCAGCCCGATGGTGATGACGAGACGGTTCTTCGAGACCTCAATGCCGCCGAGGTCTGAAGCGGCGTCGGCCTGTGTCGCGTAGTTCGTCTTCGTGAGCTGGGTGTTTGAATATCTGTTGCTTCCGCTCACGTTGAACGCCACGCGGCCGTCACTGCCGATCGGACTCATGAAAAACCCGATGCCGCCCTTCGCGTGAATCTTGTCCTCGTAACGTGCGCACCAGTCGTCGATCATGAAAATCGACTGCTGCTGGATCTTCTCGAGGCTCGTTTTCGGTGTGCGGTAACGAAGGTCGAGGTCGATCTTGTAATCGGGAAAGACCTCCCTGTATGACCTGCCTTCGTAAAGCGGAATTTCATCGGTGTTGATAAGCAACGCTTTGTCAGGGTCGAGACCGAATCCTTTTATATAAACCTCATTGACGTAATTGTAAAATGAATTATGTTGCGTCGGCGCGATGGGGTAGAACTCATCCATCTGAACGAACTGAAGGCCTGACAGTTGCGGCTTGGCGATGGAGCCGAGACCGTGTCTTTTCAAAACTTCCTGAATCCTCCGACTGTCCCAGTTGTCGAGGATTTCGTGGGTGTATTGTATGAAATACTGTGGCGTTTTGCCTGTCGGCAGCGAGATGACGCCCTCGGGATTCTGCGCGACCCATTCGATGAAACGGAGCGCCATCAACAGACCCATCTGCGGGACGCTCTCTGTAATAATATAAGGTGTCACTGTCGTCATCTCTGTGACACCCGACTTGTCGATAAAAGCCTGCTCAACGGCTGAAAAATTTTTTTTCATTGAAGATGTAACATTTTGGACTGCAAAGGTACTTAATATTGTGAAAAAAAACGTAACTTTGTCAAATAAATTTTGAAGTCTGTATATGCTTGAAATAGTTTTAAAAACGGCACTTGCCGCATTGCTGGTTATAGTGATAGCCGTCCTCTGGAAAACGCGTAACAGCTTGAAATTCATCGTGGTCTTTTGCATCACTGCTTTTTTGCTTATCTGTTTGAAGGAAAACGAAAAAGATGATGTGAAATCGCTTCTGTGGTACGATTCGCCTGCCGAGATATGGGAGGCGGCACTGCCGCTGGGCAACGGACGTCTCGGCATGATGCCTGACGGCGGGATTGAAAAGGAAAATGTCGTCTTGAACGACATCGCGATGTGGTCCGGCTCGGAGGCTGACTACTCGAATCCGAGAGCGAAGGAGTCGCTGCCGGAGATACGCAAATTGCTGCTTGATGGGAAGAACTATGAAGCGCAACAGCTTATGTATGAGACGTTTACGTGCGGAAACAAAGGCTCTAACCATGGCATCGGCGCCGATGCGACTTTTGGCTGTTATCAGACACTCGGAAATCTGGAAATTGAGTATGACTATGGCAATATCGGCTCAACGGCTGGAAAAAATATAGTTCAACCGACTGATTGCCAACATTATCGCCGCGGATTGGACTTGAGAACCGCAACGGCGTTCACTGAGTTTTCGGTCGGAGAAGTGAATTATAAACGTGAATATTTCATTTCACGAAACAATGATGTCGGAATAGTCCGTATTGTAGCGGATAAGAATAATGTGATAAATCTCACGGCAAGGCTGAACCGAGAAAAAGACACATCTGTAATTGAGTTTGTCACTGAAGACGCCGCGATAGTGATGCGCGGACAGCTGAATGACGGTCTCGGCGGCGGAAAAGGAGTGAGGTATCTTTCAAAACTTTATGCAAATAGCAAAGACGGAAATGTCGAATATGTTGACAATCAGATAACTGTGAAGAACGCCACTGAAGTCATGCTGATATTTTCATCAGCGACTAATTTCATGAATGACGATTATGTTTCTTATGTCGATGAAAGATTGGGAAATGCCAAGTCATTTTCATTCAAGAGATTGCATAAAGAACATGTGAAGTCGTATCAGAAATT
Organism: Candidatus Limimorpha caballi; assembly: GCA_018064605.1. Classification (GTDB taxonomy): domain Bacteria; phylum Bacteroidota; class Bacteroidia; order Bacteroidales; family F082; genus Limimorpha; species Limimorpha caballi. The sequence goes on from JAGHUX010000030.1 coordinate 42,039, forward strand.
TTATAACCGCGTTGAACTGAATCTCGGCGAACCGGTGAAATCATCACTGACGACAGAAGAGCAACTTGTTGATTATCAGAATGAAGAAGATCCTGTCTTTGCAGCGTTGTATTTTAATTTCGGGAGATATTTGTTCATATCATCAACTCGTGAGGATTTGCTGCCGCCAAACTTGCAGGGGCTTTGGGCGAACACGCTGCAGACCCCGTGGAACGGCGACTATCATCTGAATATCAACATGCAGATGAACCATTGGCTGACGGAAGTGTGCAACCTGCCGGAACTGAACAGTCCGTTGACCGAACTGACTAAAGGCTTGGTGAAATCTGGCGAGCAGACCGCGAAGTCGTTCTACGGCGCTGACGGCTGGGTGGCGCACTGGGGCACGAACCCGTGGCGTTACACGGCTCCGGGCGAAGACCCGTCATGGGGCGCCACCAACACCGGCGGCGCATGGCTCTGCCAACATCTCTATAACCATTATCTATATACGCAAGATGTTGATTATCTGAAAGATGTCTATCCTGTGATGAAAGGCTCCGCCGAGTTCTTCCATTCCGCAATGATTACAGAGCCTTCGCATGGCTGGCTCGTGACAGCGCCGACGACATCGCCGGAAAACGCTTTCATCGACAGCGATGGCCGCTGGACTTACGTCTGCATGGGTTCGACGATGGATGTGCAGGTTGTGACGGAACTGTTCCGAAATGTGATAGAAGCCAACAAAATAATTTATAAAGACTCATTGGAAAATGCTGATTCTGAGTTTATTGCGTCGCTGAAGTCGGACCTGCTGCGTTTTCCTCCGATGCAGATAGGCAAGGACGGTTACTTGCAGGAATGGCTTGAAGACTATGAGGAGACTGACGTCCATCACCGTCATGTGTCGCATCTGTTCGGGCTGCATCCCGCGCACCTGATAACAGAGTCGAAGACACCGGAGCTTTTCGAGGCGTGCAGGGTGACACTCAACCGTCGCGGCGACGAGGGGACGGGCTGGTCTCGGGCGTGGAAGATCAACTTCTGGGCGCGGCTTCACGACGGGGAACGGGCCGACAGACTGCTCGCGAGCCTGCTGTCACCGGCGGTTCCCGATGGCGGGAAGAATGTGAAACCGGGGACGTACCCGAACCTTTTCTGTGCGCATCCGCCATTCCAGATTGACGGCAACTTCGGCGGAACGGCGGGAATAGCCGAGATGCTGCTGCAAAGCCACGACGGCTTCATTGAACTGCTTCCGGCAATTCCAATGTCGTGGAAATCAGGGTCTTACAAAGGACTGTGCGCCGTGGGAGGTGCTGTCGTCGATTGCCGCTGGGAAGATGGAAAGGTCACTGAAGCAAAGATATACTCTAAATGCGGCGGGACGTATAAAGTCAAGAATCCTGTGACAGGTGAGATGATGAAACTGTCGCTGAAAGCAGGAAAAAGCAAAAGACTCAAGTTCTGACGAATTGATAATCAATAATATGGATGTTGAAACAAAAAATGATAAAATGAGAAAACTGTTATTTGCAGCGGCGATGACCGCAATGCTTTGTGCCTGTTCGGATAAAGTCACACGACAGGCAAATCTGGAAATCGTGCCAAAACCCAACGACGTTGAGATATTCCAACAGGGACAACACGACTTCGGCAATTTTGTGATTGACACAAAGACTGTTGTCGTTTTTCAAAATGTTGAGAATCAATTTAATGCCGAGTATCTTCAATCGTATCTGAAAAATGCCGTTGATGGTGATTTTGTTATTAAAAACAATGCAAAGAAAAATTTCATCAGTCTCGAAATAAATGATGAGATTACTGATAATGAAGCATATACACTGACTGTTGACAGCAAGGGCATAACGATTCGGGGCGGCACCACGGCGGGAGTTTTTTACGGGATTCAGACGCTCATGCAGATGCTTCCTGCCGACGCATACAATAAATGTGCTGAAGCAAAAGCGAAGGCTGTTGAAGTTCCGGCGATGAGGATTGCAGACGCGCCGCGTTTCCACTACCGCGGACTGCATTTCGATGTGTCGCGCACTTTCTTCGGGACGGAGTTCATGTATAAGTTGCTCGATGCGATGTCGTATTACAAAATCAACAACTTACATTGGCATCTCGCTGATGACCAGGGCTGGCGCGTGGAGATAAAGGCCTATCCGCGGCTCACTGAACTCGGGGCGTGGCGCGGTCCTGACGAACTACTCAAGCCGGCGTACGGCTCCGGCATGGAACGCAACGGCGGGTTTTATACACAAGAGGAAATAAAGGCGATAGTGAAATACGCAGCCGACCGCAACATCAACATCATTCCGGAGATTGACCTGCCCGGCCACAGCAAAGCCGTCGCAGTCACCTATCCGGAGATTCTATGTGACATAAACACAAAGCATTACAGCTGCCAGTGGGAGTCGAACAACGTGTGGTGCATCGGCCGTGAAGAAAACTACGTGATGCTCGACAACATCATCAAGGAAATGGTGGAACTGTTCCCTTCGAGGATTTTCCATATAGGCGGCGATGAAGTCAACATGGACTCGTGGAAGGAATGCCCGCGCTGTCAGGCTCTCATGAAAGAGAAGAGCATGACGGAAGTCGTTGAGCTTCAGAACTATTTCGTGCGCCGACTTGAAGCGATACTCGCGAAATACGGCAGGACGATGGCTGGCTGGGATGAGATTATAGACGGCGGCGAGCTGCTTCCCGAATCCGTCGTATATGCGTGGGCGAGCCTCGAACGCGGCATGAAGTCGGTCAGGGAAGGTCACCCGACGGTGATGCTCATCGGCGAATACATGTATTTCGACATGAAACAGAGTGCCGACGAACGCGGGCTGAAATGGGCGGGCATCACCCCGCTCGAAAAGACCTACAGCTTCGACCCCGTCGGAACTTTTGAGCTGAATGAAGATGAGAAGAAACTCGTGCTCGGTCCGCAGGGCGGCGCATGGGCGGAATGCTTCCAGGTGAAAGACTACGCTGAATATCAGGTGTTTCCGAAACTGCTCGCTTTGTCGGAAATAGGATGGACGAACCGCGAGCTGCGTCGCTGGGACGACTTTCAAAACCGGCTGTTCGACGCACAATACGACCGCATGTACGCGATGGACCTGAAATTCAGAATCGCACCGGCAGATGTGGGGTATGAGGACGGAAAAATTGTCGCCGCAAAAGACAATGACATCCTGACAATACGCTACACCGACGACAAAACTGCTCCCACGCTGGAGTCACCTGTCTATGACGGGCCGATTGCGACGGAAACGCCAGAGAATTACCGCTTCGCGGCGTTCTTCAACGACCGCTCAAGCATCGCGCGTGGCGCACAGAACATCGAACTGCATCATTACCTGAAACCGGCGACGAAAGTGGAGTCGAATATCCCGTTCATGGAGGACATCAACCGCCTCGTCGATTACGACCTGGAGACCTACTGCTTCACAAGCCGCGATGTCGTGGCCGGCGACTACGTCAAGTTCACATTCGACGAGCCTGTCGAATGTCGTTCGATTGGAATGTGTACGGGCTATTACACGCTCGCCGTCTATGGCATCCTCAACGGCTACATCGAATATTCATACGACGGCGAGAACTACATCAAAGGCGGAAGGTTCACATACGACATGTTCGACGGTTACAGGGCATACTGCTATCCTGAAAAACCTGTCAAGGCGGTGCGCGTCGTGGCTGACGGCATCTGCGAACACGAGGTGACGGGCATCCAGGACCTGAGGATAGAATGAGCCGAAGCGGTTGTGCCTGGAACTCAGCGGAGTATGTCCCAGAAACTTTCCGGCAGATACACGTTTTCGACATCCGTTGCGTCTCTGAACAGCGGGGCGATGTCGATAGGCTCGAAGCCGGCTATGCCGCAGCCGATGGGAGTGACCAAGAACTTCATCTCCGGATGTTGTTTCGCGAACCCGATGAACTCATCGACGTAAGGCTTGATTGTCTCGACGCCGCCCTGCATCGTCGGGATGGCGTACGACTGCCCCTGCAAGCCGACACCGTTGCCCCAGACGGCCCCGAAGTTTTTGTATGCGACGTATGCCGCGCCGCCCGCGTGCATGCCCATCAGGTTGCTGCCGAAGACAAAGACCTCGTCCGGGCGTAATGACGAAATGTGATCTGGTGTTGTTCTGTATTGATTCTTTGGCATGATGCAAAATGATTTGACTCGTTTTCTGAATGAGAATTCCGGCGCGGCATCGTAAAACGCGACTGCTTCGTTGGATTCGTGAGATGCCGTCGCAATGCCGCATTCCGTATCATACGTTCCTTGCGCGTAATTCTCTATTACATAAGGTGTTACAACCTCGTTCATTATCTTCTTGTAGCGTTGGTTGACGGCCGCCGGAGTGATTCCTAACTCTGCGGCAATCTCTTTCTGACTGAAACCGGCATAAAAAATCATGCTCCCGATCTCCTGCATTATCCGGTCGTGCATGTAATGCCGCGTGATGGCCATGCAAACCTGCCGCATCATGTTGTCCTCAGGCTCGCCGGAACGGATGTATTCCATGATGTCATCGGAAACATCGGAGAGATTGGCGAACTCCTTGTTGTACGCCTTTAACGCGTCAAGAACAACGAAACGAAAACCGTTGGTCATCCACGTCGAGAGTTTTACGTTACTCGGACGGTCGAGCAACGGCTTGAAATCGTGAGTCATCAAATGAATGTAATACTCGTGCGCCAATGAATGGAAATCAAGGCCGGTCTTGTACCTCAAATGGTATTTCCTGTCGAAAATTGCGTAGGCTTTTCTGCAATATTTGTAAAAATACTCTTTTGTGTAGTAAGAATCGTAACTTGCTAACTTTTTGACAATCAATTCATCTTCCATAATCAAATATCTGTTTTTTGAAATTTTGCAAAAATATTAAATTTTTTTCAGATTATGCTTAATTAATTTCCTGAAAATTCTTTTAAATGGTCAAAGATTATCAAACAAATTGTTCAATTTAAAATCAATATTATGGAAAAAGATGTTAAAAGCATGGGGAAAGACAATGTAAAGAAAGTGTTTAATCTTGTTATCGTTGACGAGTCGGGGTCGATGAGCATCATACAGCGCGAGGCGCTGGCTGGCATCAACGAGACGATAGAGACGTGCCGCAAGATTCAGGAGGCACATCCGGAGATGGAGCAGATGATGACGTTGATCACGTTCGACAGCGGGCATTTCAAGGTGCATTTCGACAATGTCAATGTCGGCGGAATCAGGAAATTGGGAGTGAACGAATACCGTCCGGGCGGCTCCACTCCGCTTTACGACGCGATAGGCAAGGGTGTCGCGATGCTCAACGCGCAGACCTCCGTCGAGGACAACGTTCTTGTGACGATAATCACCGACGGCGAGGAGAACTGCAGCTCGGAATACAACCTCGGCATGGTGAAGAACCTCATCGAGAAACAGAAGAAACTCGGCTGGACGTTCACGCTCATCGGCACCGACAACCTCGACGTCGAGGGAATGGCCGGCTCGATGGCGATTGACAACCACCTCGCCTTCGCCGAGAATGAAGCGGAGACAAGGGCGATGTTCGCCCACGAAAGAAGGTCAAGGACGCGTTACAACGACCGTCTCGCATGTTGTGATGAAATGCCAAAAGGTAGTTATTTCGACGAGGATTAAAAGATTGTAGTGCTTGGGGAAAAAGAACATTGCCGCACTCAAGGAATTCAGAGTGTGGCAATGTTCTTTTGTTTCTGGCGTTGTCGGCGAGTGACCTGCATATCCCGATCATGGCCTGAAAAAGCCGTCGCCGCTGGTTCAGTTGTTCTGCGCGAAATATCCCGACACGCTGAGCATGAACAGCGCCATGCCCTGGACGTGGTTGCCGAAGTCGCCGAACACCTTCTCGAGTTTGCAGCTGGTGCCTTCGAGTGCCGCGCCCATCCTTTCGCTGTTGACGAACGGGACCATGTCGTCTTGGCGGCTGTGGAAGAGATAGATGTCTTCGCCGGCCTTGGGAGTCCATGTGCCGACGAGTTCGTTTTTCCTCGCCGCATCGATGAATTTGGCTGTCATCGGGTCATTCTTGTCGAGGAATGCAGGCGCGAAGATCTTGGAGGCCTCGTGGTCTCTGAACAATGTCATAAGATAGAGTGACGAATGTTGCTTCGAAAGCACCTTCTTGTAGTTGTCGCGCATCTCGCCGACAAAGACCTCATCGAGGTCGAGACCAAGGTCGTATGATGCATTCATCCCGTTGACAATCATGGGCATTGCCATCGGTATTCCGGTAAAGTCGTTAGCGATGACATCATCGTATGTGGCTTCGATGCTGTGAGGGCCGGCACCGACGAACGACCTGTTCAGGCGAATCCTGTCGGAATATCTCTCTGTCACCATGCGCAGCACCGACATCGTGGCTTCGCCGCCTTGCGAGTAGCCCACGTTGTAGCGTTCGTCGCCGATTTCGTAGCCGTTGTCCTCAAGGTATTGTTTCATGGCGAAATATGCGTCGATGCTCGCCGTGGCTGTCGCCTCCCAGTTCAGATAGGGGTGCTCCATGTCAACGGTGCTACCATATCCGATGTAGTCGGCCATCACCATGGCATAGCCGAACGGCACAAGAATCGATTCCGGCTCCAAAAGCGTGTTCGACGGGCACTCGTTGTTGGAACATACCGTGAAGTGGTTGGCGATGATGATGCCCTTGAGTCTCTTGTCGGCGGTGTTTTTTATGTAGATCTTCCCGGAGAGGGTCGCCGGAGCACCCGACAAGTCCTTCGACTGATATTTCATCACGCCGGTTGACACGCCGTCGCCCCAGTTCTCGCTTATGGCGCTTATGAGCTCGCCCGGAGTGATGATGTAAGGAACGTCATGGATTGTCCCGATGATTGAGTCAATCTTGGAGTATTCAATTAATTGTTGAATAATGTTGACTAAAGTGTCTGATAATGAAATGTTTTTGACATTGCTGACCTCGTAAATCGGTGTTACTGGTTCAACGGGGTCGTTGTCGTCTTTCTTGCAGCTGAATGCCAGCAATACCAGCATCATGGCAATGAATGAATGTTTCAGGATGTTTTTCATGGTTTATAAAATTTGCGGCCGCAAAGGTACGAGATTTTTTAATGCAGAATGAGATTTTCAGTCAATCTCGCGCATTTTTATCGCCTCAGCGTCTCACGGCGTGTCTGTAACCGTCAACCTTATCCCAGTCGCCTCTCGTGAAATCAGGCATCTTCACCGGCATCCCGTGGTTCTCAATCGATGCCGCCGAAAGCTCGCCGATGCATGACCACTCCGCCGCGTCATAGACGTCCTCGTCGAGTGGGAGACCGTTGCGCAGACAGTAAATCAGACGGTAGTCCATGATGAAATCCATCCCGCCGTGACCGCCAATCTCCTTAGCCTTCTCCTCGATGTCAGCGATAATTGGGTGTTTGTATGTTATTAACAATGAGTCTTTTACGTTTTCCGGCACCCATGTATGATAGTCGAGGACTTCGTTGTCTGGCACCATGCCTTCGGGCAGGTTGTCGCCCTTCAGCGTGAAGCCTTCCCTCATGTATTTGTTCGCCCAGCCTTCGGTTCCGGTGAGCTGGTACAGTCTGTTATACGGACGCGGAGTGTAAACGTCATGCTCAATCAAAATCGTCTTGCCTTTGTGTGTCTGTATCATCGTCGTGGTCATATCGCCGTTGGCGAAGGTGTCAACGCCCATCGTCTCTTTGGCGATCTCGAGTCCGTTGTACGAAGGCGTGCTCATGGAGACGAGATATTCCATCCTGTCGCCGCGGTGAATGTCCAAGACCTGGCATATCGGCCCGAGGCCGTGTGTGGCATAGACGTCGCCGCTATGTCTCTGGTTGAAGTCGAGCCGCCAGTTGTCCTGATAATAAGGCCAGAACGGCTCGAGGTTGTGGATGTATGCGCCTTCGCCGTGTATGACTTCGCCGAAGAGGCCGTTCTGCGCCATGTTGAGGCATGTCATCTCGAAGAAGTCGTAGCAGCAGTTCTCGAGCATCATGCAGTGTCGGCGCGTCTGTTCGGAGACGTCAACGAGCTGCCAGCATTCTTCAATGGTTGTGGCGGCGGGCACTTCGATGGCGACGTGCTTGCCGTGTTGCATGGCGTAAACGGCAATCGGGACGTGGACCTGCCATCCGGTGCATATATAAACTAAATCGATGTCGTCGCGCTCGCAAAGCTCCTTGTAGGCTTCCGGCCCGACGTACTCGGCGGCATGGGGGAGACCTTTGGCTTCAAGTACGTTTTTCTGCACTTTCTCGATGTTTCCCGGAAGGAGGTCGCACAACGCGACGACCTTGACACCGTCGATAAATGTCATGCGGTTCACCGCGTCGGGACCGCGCATGCCGAGGCCGACAAAGCCGATTCTTACCGTGTCCAACGGCTCGGCCGCGAACTGCAACATGCTCGCCTGACCTTCCGCACGCTCCGGCTCGCTGAAGACGATGGCGTTGTCTATTATCCTGTAGTTTTTTGCCCCTTCATTATTGCCTGTGCAGCAATACATTGAGATGATTAAAACAAACAATCCCAATACGATTTCATGACTTTTCTCCATTTTATGACGCTTGAAATTTCGAGGCGTAAAATTATCATTTATTTTGTTAGAAAAGACTTTTTCTTAAAAATTTTTGTGATTCTTTTTTCGTATCTTTGCCGCATGTTTTTTTGACATTGACAGTGTGATTGTTTACGTTTTAAATCACTCGATTTTTATCAATATTAATTGAAAATGCGCCAAGCTGAAACAGACAGATTCGAGCGAAATCGGGATCTGTATGAGATTTACAAGGCGAATCCCGACTATTATGACGTTGCTTTTGACGAAGCCTCGGGCGGCATGAAGGCGACACAAAAAAAACATTGTTTTGACCCAGATAAAGGTGATTATGAAAAAATGGTTCAAAACGTTGGTTTCAATATGGGGAATAGTGTCGTACTTACCTCTGAGTACGGTAAAGCAGTGGGTGAGAATTTTTTTGATGGATTTTGGAATGGAATGTCATTTGAAATTGGTTCATCACTTGGGGTTGGGAAAAATAATATTAAGGCAATATTAAATCATTGCAGAAAAAAAAGTGCTGAAATTGCGATTATATTTTTCCCGAAAAAAGAATTATACTCAAAATGCCGGGTGTATGATGGAATCTCAAAATTTAATGGACAGACTAATTATAGATTTTTATCGATAATATGTGTGGTTGAAAACTCATTGTTCACTTACAAATAAAAAAGCCGCGGTTAAGCGGCGGCATCCCAGACTCCTTAACGGTACATCCAGAATGCTGCAAAGCATACAACTTTTTTCAAAAACACAACACTGAAAATAATTTTTTTTAATTTTTTCTACGTTTTTTCTATTTTTGCAGAATTAAATTTAATAAAATGGAAGACTTACTCGCTATTGCAGCTCAATTTGAGATTTCAGAAAAGATAACCGCCGTGAAACCTCTCGGCGAAGGCCTCATCAATGACACTTATAAAGTCATGGTTGACGGAAATACTGAACCGCGTTACGTGCTTCAGCACATCAACAACGCCATTTTCCAGGACGTTGACATGCTTCAGGATAACATTGAAAAGGTGACGAATCATATAAGAAGGAAATTAGGAGATTTAGGGGTTACAGGTGATTCGGAGGTGGATAGGCATGTCTTACGTTTTTTGAAGACAAAAGACGGAAAGAATTATCATTTCGACGGCGGCAAATATTGGCGCATGATGGTTTTCGTGAGAGACTCGGTCACTTATCAGGCAGTAACGCCTGAATATTCCTATATTGCCGGAAAGTCGTTCGGCGAGTTTGAAGCCATGCTTTCGGATCTGGATGAGCCTCTCGGCGAGATAATCCCTGATTTCCACAACATTGAGTTCCGCCTGAAGCAGCTCCGCGATGCCGTGGCCGAAGACAAGGTTGGGCGGGTGAAAGAAGTTCGATATTACATCGATGAAATAGAAAAACGCGCTGAAAAGATGACTCTCGGCGAACGTCTGTTCCGTGAGGGAAAACTGCCGAAGCGCATCTGCCATTGCGACACGAAAGTGAACAATATGCTTTTCGACAAGGACGGCAACGTGCTGTGTGTCATTGATTTAGACACTGTGATGCCGAGTTTTGTCTTCTCCGACTTCGGCGACTTCCTGCGTTCGGCGGCAAACACCGCAGCCGAGGACGAGCCTGATTTGGGCAAGATTGATTTCGACATGGAGATTTTCAAGGCGTTCACAAAAGGTTACCTCGAAGGCACGAAAGACTTCCTGCTCCCGGTTGAAAAGGAGAATCTGCCGTACGCGGCGATGCTCTTCCCGTACATGCAGGCGGTGCGTTTCCTATCCGATTACATCAATGGTGACACTTATTATAAAATAAGGTATCCGGAGCATAACCTCGTGCGCACCAAGGCGCAGTGGCGGCTGTTCGAGTGCGCCGAGGCCAAGGAAGGGGAGATGAGGGACGTGCTGTGAGCCGATAAATTTTCCGTGTCTTATCCGCAGGGCAAAATGAAAAAAACCTTATCTTTGCCGACTTGAAATAAATACATGATATGAAGCGTTTTTTTACTCTTTTTTCGATTGTGATATTGCTGCAGTCGTCAGCATTCGCACAGAATTTCCGTGAGAACCGCAAGAAGGCCGACGGCATCAAGGCCGATGCCGAATACTACTGGGGCGAGAGCGAGGTCTGCAAGAACCAGCGCAAGGCCGACGAGGACGCCATCGAGAGTCTCCTCGAAAACATCTCGAAGGACAAGTCGCTGCAGACGGTCTATTTTCAGGACTCCGACGACGAGGAGGAGCAGCGTGCACGCGTGTTCCACACCTTCGCCGAGGTGCTGAAGAAAAGCTCATACGACCTTGTGCTCGACAACACGGGCGGCGCGGCGAAGAGCTTCAGGTACATCAAGAAAAGCGACTTCGCCAACATCTGCAGGCAGAGGGAGCTGCGCATCAACGACTACATCGTGCAGGGCATGGCGGCGGAGGACCAGCTGCGCTGCGGCGAGGCGCTGCGTTACTACTACTGGGGGCTGATGCTCTGCCACTCGCACCCCAACGGCGAGAACCTGCTCTTCAATGACCCCGACACCGACTACGACACCCCGACATACAGGTGGCTGCTGCGCAGGACCGAGACGCTGCTCTCCGACATCACGGTGATACCGCGGCGGCAGGACAAGGCCGGCGACAATGAGTTCATCTTCGGCGTCAACGTCCTCGGCAACAGCGTCAACGGACTCGACTTCGAGTACAACGACGGCAACGGCACCGCCATCACCTCCGTCAACAACGGCATCTGCCACATAAAACTCGTTGACCATGACATGAGCAGCGTCATGCTCGTCATCAACCTCGAAAACCGCGACGCCGCCAAGTTCTTCGACCCCGAAGTCTATTCGATAATGGACGACCTCGACGAACAGATCGACTTCCCTTCCGCAAGGAAGACGGTGGACATCGACAAGGCCAAGAAGGTGAAGGACATCGGTGAGATGAAGAACTACGCCGCCGAGTTCAGGGAGTCGATGCAGAAAACGGAAGCCTTCGTCGAGGCGGTGCAGACACCAGAACAGAAATACACGAGCATGATGAAGACCATCGAGAAAGCCATCTACCAGCGTAACAGCGAGATGGCGCGTCATCTGTTCACCGCCGACGGGTTCACCATGTTCCAGAGCATGCTCGACTCGGGGAAAGGCGAGATCATCGGCACGCCGAACTACAAGTTCCTCGACTTCAAGGACGAGGTGATATGCCGCTCCATCCCGATGAGGTTCGACTTCAGCAACCGCGTGAGCTTCATCCGCGACGTGGTGTTCAGAATCGACCCCGAGGCGATGCTCGTGGAGTCGATAGCGTTCAGGCTCACCGACATAGCCGAGAGCCAGATACTCTCGAAAGACAAATGGTCCAACGACGCGAAACTCACACTCCTCGACTTCCTCGAAGACTACCAGACGGCCTACGCGCTGAAACGTCGCGAATACCTCAACCAGATCTTCTCCGAAAACGCACTCATCATCGTCGGCTCAGTGCTCAAGGAGACAAAGAAATCCGACAACATCAACATGAGGGAGGAGGTGAAGATAAAATACGACACCCTGTCGAAAGGACAGTACATCACAAACCTCAACCGCATCTTCAACAGCAACGAGTTCGTGAACCTGACCTTCACCAACACCGACTTCAACACCGTCAACGGCATCAACGACGTGATAGGCGTGCAGGTGAAACAGGAGTACCTCTCGAGCACCTACGGCGACACCGGCTACCTCTTCCTCATGGTTGACCTCCGAGGCGCGAAACCCGTCATCCACGTCAGGACATGGCAGCCCAAAGAGACACCCGTCGGCGAGAAGATTGACGCTAACTCCTTCGTGTTCGATTAAAGCGGAAAGTTTATTAAGTTAAGAGTTAAGAGAGTAAAGTTAAAAGAGGCTGACGCACTATGAAACACATTACAACACATTCAATTACATTTTTAATTGCATTGCTTTGCATCACATTTCTGAGTATCACTTCGTTGGCGCAGAACACGTCGCCGGTGAAAGTCATTGAGTTCCGGATGATCCCCAATGGAATAATGGACGAGGGCAGGTTGGAAAAGAAAGAGCTTACAGATTACGACGACAACCCGGTGTGCGAGATAAAGGTGAAGGCGCAGGGCTTCGACGAGGGAGTGATGCAGCGTTTCAAGTTCTCGGCGGACGGGCCGTGGATCACAAAGGTGGAGTTCGACGACAAGAACGAGTGGCGCATATACCTGTCGTCGAACATTAGAGGCTCGCTGAAGATAAAATACCAGGGCGACTGCGTCTTTGACTTTCCGGGTGAGCTTAAGCCGAAGGCGATCTACGAGCTGACTCTCGGCATGGAGACGGCGACGCTCAACATCATCACCACGCCCGAAGACGCGGCGATCTACATCGACGGCGA
>JAGHUX010000006.1 GCA_018064605.1 Candidatus Limimorpha caballi
ACAATTAGAAATCAACAGGTTATGCTCGACTCCGACTTGGCGGTTCTTTATGGCGTTGAGACGAAAGTGTTGAATCAGGCGGTGAGCAGAAACATCGAAAGATTCCCCGAGGACTTCATGTTCCAGTTGACATGGGAGGAGTGCGAAAACTTGAGGTCACAAATTGTGACCTCAAGTTCAAGGTCGCAATTTGTGACCTTGAATTCAAGGTCGCAAATTGCGACCTTGAACTTGAAACAGGGTGACAATATCAAGTATCTCCCTTACGCCTTTACAGAGCAAGGTGTCGCCATGCTGAGCGGAGTCCTTCACTCGCCGACGGCCATCGAAGCCAACATCAGAATCATGCGGGCGTTCGTCGGGATGAGGCGTTTCATCAATGAGAACGCGAAACTTTTCCAAAGAATTGAGAGCATCGAATACAACCAGCTTGAAATAGTTCAAAGCCAGAAAAAAATTGAAACCCATGTTCAAGAATCCGACCGAAAAATCGAGGAGCTTTTCCAACGTCTTGATGAAGGAAGGACGAATCCGAAAGAAGGCATCTTCTTCGACGGACAGATCTTCGACGCTTACGTCTTCATTTCAAACCTGATCAGAAAAGCAAAGAAAGAAATCATCCTCATCGACAATTACGTTGACGAAAGCGTCCTGAACATCCTTTCAAAAAGAAACGAGAATGTCAATGTCACAATTTACACTTCAAATATTTCACACCAATTCAAACTCGATTTGGAAAAGTATAATTCTCAATATCAACCGATTACGATTGAAAATTTCAGCAAGTCACACGACCGTTTCCTGATAATCGACGATGAAATATATCATATCGGAGCATCGCTGAAAGACTTGGGGAAACGTTGGTTCGCGTTCTCGATCTTACACTGCAGCAAAGAATTACTGCTGAATAATATAATATGAAAGAACGCCTTATTTCTCAACAAATTCAAGAACTGAATCTGTCACATATTTCAAATCCTCATCAGTGAATTCGGTGTGGATCGGGAGTGCCACGACGTGGTCGCAGAGATACTCGCAGACCGGGAAGTCGCCCTGTTTGTAGCGCGGGTCGGCGTAGGCCTTCTGCATGTGGAGCGGCACCGGATAGTAAATCGCACTCGCGATGCCCTTCGACTGAAGATGAGCCATGAGGCCGGCGCGGTCAACGTCTTTCAAGACAACGACATACTGATGATACACGTGGTCGGTGAAAGCCGGATGCTTCGGCGTAACGATGTGCTCTGTCTGCGCGAAAGCTTCGTCGTAACATGCCGCGACATACCGGCGGGCATGGATGTATTCGTCGAGATGTCTCAACTTGATGTCAAGGACAGCGGCCTGGATTGCGTCGAGACGTGAGTTGACGCCGACGTAGTCGTGATAGTAACGTTCTTTCATGCCGTGGTTCACGACGCAGCGCAGCATCTCGGCGAGAGCGTCGTCGTCGGTGAACAGTGCGCCGCCGTCGCCGTAGCAGCCGAGGTTCTTCGACGGGAAGAACGAGGTGCAGCCGACGTTTCCTATCGTGCCCGACTTCTTCACGGTGCCGTCTTTGAAAGTGTAATGTGCGCCGATTGCCTGCGCGTTGTCTTCGACGACATACAGATTATGACGTTTCGCGATGTCCATGATGGCGTCCATATTGGCGCATTGTCCGAAGAGATGCACCGGCACAATGGCCTTGGTGCGCGGAGTGATGGCGCGTTCAACTGCTTCAGGGTCAATGCAATAAGTGTCAGGCTCAACATCAACGACGACAGGTTTCAGACGGAGGAGCGCAATGATTTCTGCTGTCGCGATGAAAGTGAACGATGTCGTGATCACTTCGTCGCCGGGTTCAAGGCCGAGGCCCATCATGGCAACTTGCAGGGCATCAGTGCCATTGGCGCATGGTATCACGTGTTTCACACCCAAATATTCCTGTAAATCTTCCTGGAATTTCTTCACGAAAGGGCCACCGATGAAGCCGGCTGTCGAGAGAATCTGCTGTATCGAGGCATCAACCTCTGACTTAATCTTTTTATATTGACCGACAAGGTCAACCATTGGAATCTGTTGCATTTTTGCTTGATTTAATCAGGTTGCAAAGATAGAAAAAAATTTTTTGCGCAAACATGTTTTTCAATCAAAAAAAGTTGTACTTTTGCACCTCGTTTTAGGAAGAATAAATTGAACAATAAATAAGTCAGAGTTATGTCAAGAATTTGTCAGATAACAGGAAAGAAAGTCATCAGTGGAAACAACGTTTCACACTCAAACAAGAAGACAAAGAGAACGTTCAAGCCGAACTTGAAGATCAAGAGATTCTATGTTCCGGAGTTGGACGAGTGGGTGGTGTTGAAAGTTTCGGCAGCGGGTCTGCGCACCATCGACAAGAAGGGCGTTTACCAGGCGATGTGCGACGCACAGGATGCAGGCAACCTGAACCGCTGGTAATATCACACCTTAATGGAATAAAGGCCGTCTATGTCAAGGCGGCTTTTTTTATATTTTCAGACAAAATTTTTCAGGCACTGCATCGTTAAGGGTTTATGAAGTCGAGATTGTTGGTCATCATCATGATAATGCTTCCATTTTTTGCCTTCGGGCAGAAAAAGGACGGGGTGATATTCGGCAAGGTGACGGCGTCGGACGGGAGTCCGCTTGAGTTCGTGAACATCGCGGTCATTGACACGAGATACGGCACATCGACCGACTCGCGGGGCGAGTATTCGCTTGAGCTCCCGTCGGGGAAGAAGCTGGACCTCGTGTTCTCGTTCATCGGCTACGAGCAGAAGACCGTGACTGTCACGCTGAGAGACGGCGAACGGCACGAGCAGGATGTCACCATGACATCGTCATCGCTGACACTCGACGAGGCCGTGGTGCAGGACAAGGCCATCAACTCCAGTGCGGTCACACGACTTTCGGCGCGTGAGAGCCTGTTGCTGCCCACGTCGGGCGCGGGCGGCATCGAAGACATGGTGAAGACGCTTCCTGGCGTCTCTTCGACCAACGAGCTCAGCTCGCAATACAATGTGCGCGGCGGCAACTTCGACGAGAACCTCATCTACGTCAACGGGATAGAGATCTACAAGCCTTTCCTCGTGGGTTCCGGCCAGCAGGAAGGACTCAGCTTCATCAACTCGAGCCTCATCTCGAACATCGAGTTCTCGGCCGGCGGCTTCGCGGCGGAATACGGCGACAAGATGTCGTCAGTGCTCGACATCACATACAAGAAGCCTCTCATACCGGCCGGCTCCGTGACGCTCAGCATGCTCGGCGCGGATGTCCACGCGGAAGGACGCGCCGCCAACAACAAGATCAGCTACCTCATCGGGGCAAGATACAAGAATACGAAATACCTCCTTGGCAGCATGGAGACCAAAGGTGTCTATCAGCCTAACTTCACTGACGTACAAGGACTTATGACATACAACGTAACACCTAAGTTTGAGGTTTCCGTCCTCGGCTACTACTCAAGGAACAGCTACTCCATGATTCCGGAGACGCGCCAGACCGACTTCGGAAACCTGCAGGCATCATACCGCCTCAAGGTTTATTTCGACGGGAGGGAAGACAGCAGATACAACACCGGCCTCGGTGCCGTGACATTCAACTACAGCCCGAACGAAGACCTCAACCTCAAGCTCATCGGCTCGATGTATTCATCATCGGAGTCGGAGACTTTCGACGTGCAGGGGCAGTACTGGATCGGACAGCTCGAGACCACCGGCAACAACGAACAGGAGAGCGAACAGGACGGCAACGTGATCAGCAACCAGGGTGTCGGCACCTACATCGAGCACGCGCGAAACTACTTCTACGCACGGGTGGTGAACCTTGACCACAAAGGCGCTTACACATACAACGGCAACACGCTCAAATGGGGCGTCCGCTATCAACATCAGGCCATCGACGACATCGTGAAGGAATGGGAGATGGTCGATTCCGCAGGTTACGCCCTGCCACACACCATCGACTCCATCCTCAACCCGTCGAACCCGATGCAGACACCGCTTAAACTGAAAAACGTCGCCAACGGACATAACATATTGCACATCAACAATGTTGACGCCTTCATACAGAACTCATGGGAATTTTCTGACAAGAAAGACAACATCTTCGTGTTCACCGCCGGACTGCGTGGCAACTATTGGGGTTACAACAAAAAAGTCGATGTCAGCCCGCGTCTGGGCATCGCCATGAAACCATACTGGAACAGCAACATGGTATTCCGTCTTTCCGGCGGCATGTATGTGCAGCAGCCGTTTTACCGTGAGATCAGGATGTTCGACAGTTCGCTCGTCGGCCCCGACCACGCCACGACACAGAAGTCGTACCAGGTGGTCCTCGGCAATGAATACAACTTCAAGGCGTGGGACCGTCCGTTTGTGCTGACGACTGAACTGTACTACAAATATTTGAAAGACATCGTCCCATACGAAGTCGATAACATCAGGATCAGATACTTTGCCGACCAGAAGGCGACGGGTCACGCCACCGGCATCGACCTGAAACTCAACGGAGAATTTGTCAAGGGCATTGAGAGTTGGGCTTCGTTGTCGTTGATGAAGACGGTTGAGAACATAAAATACTACATCGCGCCTGACGGCAGCATACTGTCGCAGACCGACATCAACAACGGTGCCGATTTTGACCACGACACCATCATCAGCGGTATCCCGCGCCCGTCAGACCAGCGCATCAACTTCGCATTGTTCTTCCAGGACTACATACCGTTCATCCCGTCGTTCAGGGTGAACCTGAAACTCATCTTCGGCACGGGCTTGCCTTTCGGGGCCTCCGACTCGGAGCGTTACCGGCACAAGATGCGGATGTCGGCCTACCGCCGCGTTGACGTGGGTTTCAGCAAACAGCTCATCGGCGCGGACACCAAATTCAGCAACCCTAAGAATCCGTTGAAAAACATACGGAACTGCTGGCTCAGCCTCGAGGTGTTCAACCTGCTCGGCGTGAACAACGTCAGCTCGTACATGTGGGTCACCGACATCTACAACACCCAGTACGCAGTGCCAAACTATCTGACAGGCAGGCAGTTGAACCTAAAACTGATTCTTGAGTTCTGATTGAAAATTTCGCAGTTTGAAAATCATGGAAAAGGAGAAACTTTGGAACACGAACTATATAAAGGTGATGGCTACGAACTTCACCTTGTTTTTTGCCTTTTATCTTCTCACGCCGCTGCTGCCGTTATACCTCAGCGAGACATACAACGCGTCGAAAGACATGATAGGTCTCGTGCTTTCGGGTTACACGATGGTCGCGATATTGATACGTCCGTTCAGCGGTTTCCTTGTTGACAGCTTTCCTCGGAAGAAGGTGCTTCTCGTCTGTCTTTTCGTCTGTTTCCTGTTTTTCGGCAGCTACCTCATCGCCGGCAGCCTCATGCTCTTCGCTGTCATCAGGACGTTGCACGGCGGTCCGTTCGGCGCGTGCACGGTCGCCAACTCCACCATGGCCATTGACGTCCTTCCGGCGTCAAGGCGCAACGAAGGCATCGGTTTCTACGGCATCAGCAACAACCTCGCGTCGGCCGTCGCGCCGACGGTGGCCATCTTCATATATCATTATGTCAACGACTTCGACGTGCTTTTCTGGCTCGCATTCATCGTGGCAGGCCTCGGCCTCATCAGCGCCGCGACACTCAAGGTGACGCCCAAGCCCGTCGAGACGAAGAAACGCAAGCTCTCGCTCGACCGTTTCTTCCTGCTTCGCGGCTGGTTCCTCGCGCTCAACATGTGTTTCTTCGGCTTTTGCTGGGGAGTGCTGAGCAACTACCTCGCCATCTACGGCAAGGAACGTCTCGGCATCACCTCAGGTACCGGCACCTTCTTCATGATACTCTCGGCCGGATTGATATTGTCAAGGCTTTGGGGAAACAAGACCTTACGCGAAGGCAAGCTGACACACAACGCCATGGAAGGCATAATCTTGTCAACGATAGGTTACATCACTTTCATCGCATATCCCTCAATGACAGGCTATTACATCACCGCCGCCTTGATCGGGCTGGGCAACGGTCACATCTGGCCAGCGTTCCAAAACATGATAATCGCGGTGGCGAAGCACAACGAACGCGGGACGGCGAACAGCACCATACTGACATCGTGGGACCTCGGCATCGGACTCGGCGTGCTTCTCGGAGGCGTCATCGCGGAATATTTCGGCTACACCACCATTTTCTGCATGATAGCGGCAGTGCACGTAGTCGGACTTGTGGCATTCCTGGGATTCACAAAAAACAAATTCAAAAAACTGATCCACCACGAATCGCACGAATTAAACGAATGACATTCAACACGAATGACACAAATGACATTCAACACGAATCGCACGAATGACACAAATGACATTCAACACGAATTGAACGAATGACACAAATGACATTCAACACGAATGACACGAATTGCACGAAGTTTGTTCAACTTTTATAACACTATTCTTTCGTACTCAAGTTTTGATGAGCAACCAAAATTGAACAGCAATCCAAGTTTAAAACCGGTGACACGCAAATAATTATACAGTTGCGAGCGACTTGCGTTATCTATATTTTGAATAGCTTTCAGTTCAACAATTATGCAATCATAACATACATAATCCGCCTTGAAAGTCTTATTTAGTTCTATGCCATCATAAAAGACTCTCAAATTTTTTTCTCTTACAAATGGGATTTCGGCTCGTTCAAGTTCAATCTCAAGTGCTTCCTGATAAACCGATTCAAGAAAACCATGCCCTAAAGTGTTATACACTCTCATTGCCGCCCCAACAATATCATAACTCTCCTGTCTGTAATATATCATATAATAAAAATTAATTCCAATTATTCGTGAAAATTCGTGTTATTCGTGGTGAAATATTTCGTTTGATTCGTGTTATTCGTGGTGAATGATTTTGTGGTCTATTTCCCCCAGTTCTCTCTGTCCAGACTACGGTATTGTATCGCTTCCGACAAATGTCCCGCATTGATTTCCAATGAGTTGTCAAGGTCGGCGATAGTGCGTGAGACTTTTAGGATTCTGTCGTAAGCACGAGCTGAGAGGTTCAGCCTTTCCATCGCGTTCTTCAGCAATGCGCTGCATTCCTTGTCGAGCTGGCAATATTGTTGGATGAGTTTCGTGGTCATCTGCGAGTTGCAATGGACGCCCGGCACGTCGGCAAAACGTTGCGTCTGAATCATTCGCGCCTTCACCACACGCTCGCGGACAACGGAGCTCTTCTCCCCTGTCTTGATTTTCGTGAGGTCCTCAAAAGGCACCGGCGTCACCTCTACATGCAGGTCGATTCTGTCCAAGATAGGACCGGAGATCCGATTCAGATACTGTTCGACGACACCCGGCTTGCAGGTGCATTCCATCGTCGGGTGGTTGTAATAGCCGCACGGACACGGGTTCATCGCGGCGACAAGCATGAAACTCGCCGGAAACTCGACTGTCTGTTTCGCCCGCGCTATCGTCACGACACGGTCTTCCATCGGCTGACGGAGAACTTCGAGCACATTTCTTTTAAATTCCCCGAATTCGTCCAAAAACAGCACGCCGTTATGCGCCAGACTCACCTCGCCGGGCTGCGGATAAGTGCCGCCGCCGACAAGCCCGACATACGACGTCGTGTGATGCGGACTGCGAAAAGGACGCGTCCGAAGCAACGAAACGTCGTGCGCCAGCAGTCCGACGACAGAATGTATCTTCGTGGTTTCCAACGCCTCCTTCAACGTCATCGGCGGCAAGATGCTCGGCAGACGTTTCGCCAACATCGTCTTTCCCGAACCAGGTGAGCCGATCAATATCACATTGTGCGAGCCGGCGGAAGCGACCTCCAACGCACGTTTTATGTTCTCCTGCCCTTTCACGTCGGAGAAGTCAAAGTCGTAAAAGTCGCCGCCAGGCTCGTCTTCAAGACTGAGTTTCGTCGGCTCAACATGCTGAAAACCGTTGAAAAAGTTGATGACATCCATTATTGTCTCAACGCCGTAAACCTCGATGTCTTCAACGACAGCGGCCTCCTTTGCGTTCGCTTTCGGGATGATGACTCCTTTGAATCCGTCTTCCGCCGCCTTTATTGCGATGGGCAACGCGCCCTTAATCGGGTTGATGCTTCCGTCAAGGGACAGCTCGCCCATCATGACATATTTGTCGAGCATGTCGTCTTTCACCTGCTCCGATGCGGCAAGGATGGCTATCGCCAACGGGAGGTCATAATGCGAGCCTTCCTTCCTGATGTCGGCCGGCGCCATATTGATTGTGATTTTCCGTTTCGGATACTTCAACCCATTGTTACTCAACGCCGATTCAATACGTTGCTGACTTTCTTTCACCGCGCTGTCGGGCAGTCCGACAAGAAAAAACTGAACCCCGCGGTCGATGTTCACTTCAATCGTAACCGTGATTGCGTCAATGCCGTTCAAGGCACTTCCATAAGTTTTTACTAACATTAAAATATTGATTTCAGAATAAAAAAATGCACAAAACACCCGTGTTCAGGCGGCACGTCCGTCTGTACAGCAGTAATGCGAAGACGTTCTCCACGCGCCTTCGCGGCAGTCATTTCATCCTTATCGTTTCGACGGTTTATATTGCGACATCTGGAATATTTCCTGTTCATCGCTGATATTCAGCAGATTAGTAAGCGAGACATCGTTTGATGACATGAACGAACGCACAATATGAAGTCCGAGGAAATCGCCGAGACGTGCCGGCGCATCAGTGGAATACGCCGCAGTGAACGGTCCCTCGTTGAAAAGCATTCGTTTGACTTCCAGATCATTATCGTACAACATCTTGTTTCCCACAACAGAAGCCCAGACATGCCCCTCGTTGTTTTCCGCCCATTTCATCTGACTTGCGGAATATCCGAGCAACAGTGAATCTGGTGCCGACGGCATCAACGCCTCGATAAAATAATACATCTTGCCACGCTCAATCATCTCAGAAAGCACATCCCTTGTGATGATATTTCGACGTAAATACTTGAAATACAACTCCTGAGCCAAGTCTCTCCCTATATTCTCAGGCCTGCAGCGCAGCGACATGAACCGCGGCATCCCGACATAATCGTATATCAGATTCTTGTTGGACAGATAATAATCGAGACTTATCATGACATAATCCGGCGTAACCATAATCGGGCCGCTGTTCTCGTCGATGCCTGAAATGTAAGTGTATGTCGGCAAAATCGGGATGTCGGGATAATAATAATTCAGATGCTGGTAAACCGATTTCACGTCACTCTCAATCTTCGTGACATCCGGAAACGTCTGCCTGACCAAGTCATTGATTCTCAAACAGAACGTATCTGTCACGAACAATTTGAGATAATTGATTTGCTCCTCGTCGAGACAAGCCGGTATCAGTTCCGGGAAGTCGTCATGCAGACCAGACACTCCCTCGGCGAAGTTCATGGTGTCAATTTCAAAAAGTGCCTTGTCGTACTGTCTTATCACCAGTTCCTGCGGTTCCCTGTCGTAGCAGTACACGTCAAGCCGCTTCTTATATCCTGTTGAATTTGAACATGATACTAACAAAAGCATCAAGATGGCAAACAAAAATCTCCTCATATTAACATGATTTTTTCAGTTCTTGCCGGAGCATTTCCAGAACGGTGTTTGTCGCTCGTTCGATGTTGTTTCCGCGGTCCTTTCCGAAGTTGCCGACTTTCGAGACCACGCCGTCAGGTGTGGCGACGGCCATCCATACCGTGCCGACGGGAGTTTGTTCCGTGCCGCCGTCGGGACCGGCGATGCCTGTCGTCGCGACAGCGTAGTCCGTTTCAAGCAGATTCCTCACGCCGACAGCCATCTGTTCGACAACCTGCCGGCTCACGACAGTATATTTTTCAATATCCAAATGACTGACACCCAACACTTTTTCCTTCACTTCGGTGGCGTATGAGACGACAGTGCCCTTGAATGCGGCGGAGCTTCCAGGGATGGCCGTTATCACTTTCGCGATGGTCCCGCCGGTGCAGCTTTCCGCCGAAGCGACGGTTTTTCCCTTCGACTTCAGTATGTCAAGAACAACCTCAGCAATAGACATCTCATCGAATCCGAAGATGTGATCACCAATGAGAGGAATGAGTTTGTTTATCTCATCATCAAGCGTTTTCTCTAAAAACTCCCTGTCAGGATGACGGCCATCGAGACGCAGACGCACCAATCCGTACTGGGGAAGATAGGCCAGAGACAAAAATTCAGGAAGGTTCTCCTCCCAGTCTTTTATCTTATCCGCAAGAAACGATTCGCCGACACCAGTCGTCATGACGACCCTACTTAAATAAGGTGTCACCTTGAAATGCCCGAGAAGCATCGGCAGAATCTCCTTTTCAAACACATTCTTCATTTCAAAAGGCACCCCGGGCATCGACACATAAACCGTTTTTCCTTTCTCGAACCACATGCAAGGCGCTGTGCCATAACGGTTTGGAATATATTTGCAGGCTTTCGGGATATACGCCTGACCTTCGTTGCGCTTGCTCATCTGATAGCCACGCAACTTGAAGATACTCATCACATTATCATACGCATCCTGACAAAAAACAAGTTCTGTGTTGAAGAACTTGCACATGGTCGGCTTCGTGATGTCGTCGGCAGTAGGGCCGAGTCCGCCGGTAATCGCCACAATGTCAACATCCGAGCAGGCTTCCAACGCGTCCATGATGTCTTTCTCGCCATCACCGACGGTTAAAGTTGAAATCACCTGTATTCCATTGGTTGTCAGTTTATTACCAAGCCAAGAAGCATTGGTGTTCACCACCTGACCGATGAGCAGCTCGTCGCCGATTGAAATAATCTTCGCCTTTACAAAATCGTTATCTGTCTTCATTTCCAGTCAAAATTCAAACATTCGAGCCGCAAAGTTACACATTAAAATTTTAACTTTCACGATTTTTACAATTTTTAACATTTAAAAACACTGGAATCGGAAAAAACGTTATCTTTGTGAAATTTTTTTTACAAATGAACACACAACGGATACCAGAATCACAACTTGTCTTCAATGATGAAGGCGCGATATACCATCTCAACATATTTCCGGAAATGCTTGCCGACAATGTCATTCTTGTCGGAGACCCTAACCGCGTGCCGATGGTCTCGAAGTTTTTCGACACAATAGAATACCGGCGTGCCAATCGTGAAATAATCACACACACAGGCACTTACAAAGGTAAACGCATCACTGTGCTATCGACAGGCATGGGTACCGACAACATCGACATCGTGGTTAACGAACTTGACGCCGTCGCCAACATCGACTTCAAGGAGCGCGTCGCGAGAGCGAAGCACCGCACCTTGAACCTTGTGCGCATCGGGACGAGCGGCGCGTTGCAGCCGGAAATCGACATCGACACATGCGTCGCCTCACGCTACGCCGTCGGACTCGACGGACTCGCCTATTTCTACAGAGACTACAAGTCGGTGATTGACAATGAGATGACCGATGCATTCATCCGCGACATGAACTATCCGTCCGACCTCCCGAAGCCGTATGTCGTAAAATCATCCGACCAACTGTTCGACCGGCTCGCCGACGGCTTCCATCATGGCATAACTGCCACATCACCAGGTTTTTACGGCCCGCAGGGACGCGACATCAGAGCAAAACTCAACTATCCTGAAATAAATACAAACATTGAGAGATTCAGGTACAACGAATGGAAAGTGACAAACTTCGAGATGGAGTCGTCAGCATTGTTCATGCTGGCTAAAATATTGGGACACAACGCCTTGACAGTCTGTGTGATAGCGGCGAACCGCGTTCTTGAGAAGTTCTCGCCGAACTATCACCCGGCAATGGAGAGGCTGATTTTAAACGTGCTTGACAAGATTTAAAGCCGTCTGACAAGGCTTTCTATATCTTCTGACGACGGAACGTCTTCAACATCAACGTGTTTCATCGAGATGAGACAAACCAAGTCAACATTGTTGACATCCTCTTTCAAGAACGGTGACGATGCGACGACGTAGCTCTCATAACCGAAAACCATGGAGTGGCCGCCGTAGATTTTCCCGTCATTCTTTCCGACATTGTTCACGTGAACCAACGGACGCTCCGTCTTGAGAACGTTCTGCCTCAACTTGTCGCGATAAGCAGTAATATCTTGAGGATCAAATTGTTCCGAAGCGATATTGACGATAACGTCCGGAAGTGACGGCATGAAGTCATCGACACGGTTCTGAAGCAGTAACTCGTCTTCACCTATATTATACAAGTCCTCCCCGATCGTGACAGCGAATTTATGGCAACCGACTTGCAGGAGCTCGTCATCATCCGACGGCTCGAAAAACTCAAGCTCGCGCCTGTCAGAAAGTCCTAATTGCTTCTTCTTGAATACTTTACGTTGTCCTTGAAACAGATACACAGCGGCATTGTAAAACGGCTTTCCTTTGCCGGACGTGTTTCTCAACGGACAGCCGACCAGAACCGGGACGTGTTCGCATTCGGCGGCGATTCTGTCCAACGCCATCTCGCATCTCCCGACAAACCCATCATCGGAAAGATGCCCGTAAGGATTCATTCCGCAGACCGCAAGCTCGGGAAAGACAACGAGACTTGAGCCTTTGGCTTGGTGAGCCGCGTCAATTATCTTATTGACGTTCAACTCAATATCGTTGGTGGAAAAACTTTTCTGCGCTAAAGTAATCTTCATGATTTAAAAGGAAAAGCCTATTTCGAGAAAAAGATTTGACATTTTCATTGACGGATAATCTCTGGTATCCTTGAACATATCACTCAAACTCTTGTCATAAACAAGCTGGAGTACAAGGCTGCTTTCCTTGAAGATGAGGACATCGACTCCGGCACCTATCAGCAAGGACGTGCCGAATTTCCTGTATTTCACATCATAATGGCTGCTCTGGCCTACGACAGAATAAGTGTCCTCATTGTCAACCAAGAAGTTGAAGCCCATTCCGAACTCGCCCAGAATCCTCGTTTTCTGGTTTATCAGATCGGTGCGCATTTTCAACGCGACAGGAATCTGCAGATACGTGTTTCTGTATTCGTGCCTGTAATTATAGTCACCATCACCGGAACTGTGACAAAAATCATAACTCGCACCGTTGCTGCGGAAAATGACCCCGGATGAAAAACCATAGTTCTCACCGAAATAAAACGCGCCTGAAAGTCCGTACTTGTAACTGAAGCCATTGTCTGCATTCGAAATATTGTCGCCAGAAACAGATGACAGATTAAAGCCCGGCTGAAACATCAACCCGAACTGAAATTCCTTATACTGCGCAGACACATTGAGTGTCAATGACAAAGCGAGCAAAAGCAGTAAAATCCCCTTCTTCATATATGACAAATTATTTTCCGCGAAGATACATAATTTTCACAAAAAAAAAGAAAAAAACTGTCGTTTCAAAAAATTTAGTACTTTTGTATGTTTTTAAAAATTAAAAATATGAAAAAGTTATTATTGTCATTAGCATTGGTGCTTTGCTTCACGGCGGCAAAGGCCACGGGTTTCGATTTCTGCCTCGGACCAAAAATCGGTTATCAAACTACAACATTGTCATTGGACAAAACCAGTATCAAGTCAGACTTTAAAGACCATTTCACAGCCGGTGTCTTCGGCCGTCTGACCATCAAAAACTTCATAATCCAGCCGGAACTGCTGTGGTTCAGAACAGGTTCCGTCTTCGATTTTAACATTGATCCCCAATTTAACGATGGCGTCGATTTGAATCCATCTGTCACTCTCACCCAGCAAAGGTTGGCCCTCCCAATTTTCCTGGGCTATCAACTCGACGGAAAACTCGTTAAGGTGAGAGGGAACGTCGGCCCGGTGATGTATTTCAATCTCAAACAAGAGCAAGACGTGGATTGCGAGGGCGGGATTGTTAATATGGAAGATCTCGAAACAGAAGACATGACTTGGGGTGCCGCCCTCAACGTCGGCGTTGACGTCTGGAAACTCACCCTCGACATCAGCTACAGCTTCGGCTTGTCGAACATATTCGATGATGATGATCTTGATTGGCGTTTCAACGGACGTGAAGGTGAAATTCATCTTGACAAGACAAGACAAAACATGTTCACCGTGACCTTGGGTCTCAAGTTCCTGTAAGATGTCCTCAAACAACATACCAAATGAGCTTTTTGCCAGAAACCGGAGGAATTTCGCTTCGATGATGGCGAAAAGCTCTGTTGCTGTCTTCACGGCAAACGAAGAGATGCCGAGAAATGGCGACCAATGCTATCCCTTCCGTCAGAACTCCGACTTCTTTTACCTCACCGGCATCGACCGCGAAGGCGCGTTTCTGATTCTGTTTCCCGACCACCCGAACCCCGCGATGCGAGAGATACTTTTCGTTGAGCCTTACAGCGAGACGAAAGCCATCTGGCGCGGCGAGATGCTCGACGCAAAACAGGCGAAAGAGCTGTCGGGCTGCGAAAACGTGATGTACGCCGACAGCTTCAACGACATCCTCAAGGAATTGATTCTCAATGCTGAAACGGTTTATCTCAACCTATACGAATATTCACGTTTCGAGACGAAAGTGGTGACGATACAGGAACGTTTCGTGAAGGAAATCATGGAGCGATACCCGCTTCACAAATTCGAGCGTTCGGCACCTATATTAAACGCCCTGCGCAAGATAAAGTCGGAAGAGGAGATTGCCGTCATAAGACACGCGTGCGACATCACCGGGAAAGCGTTCCTGCACTGCGTAAGGACCGTGAGGCCAGGACGTCACGAATACGAGATGCAGGCCGAGATGGAATACGTCTTCAAGATGAACAACGCCTCAGGGCACGCCTTCCACCCAATCGTCGCGGGAGGCGGGAACGCCTGCTGCCTGCATTACTCCAAAAACGACAGCGTATTGAATGACAACGACTTGCTGCTCTTCGACATGGGCTGCGAGTACAACAATTATGCGTCGGACCTCAGCCGCACCATCCCGGTGAACGGCAGATTTACGCCACGTCAGAGAGAATGCTACGAAGCCGTCTTGAGAGTCAAGAAAGAGATTACGAAACTCTACAAGGTCGGCCACACCATTGATGAAATCAACCGCACGACATACGCTTTGATGGAGAAAGAGATGATCAGACTCGGACTCTTCACCCAGCAAGACGTTGACAATCAAGACCCCGACAAGCCGCTTTACAGGAGATACCTCATGCACGGCATGGCGCATCACATCGGTTTGGACTGCCACGACAACCTCGACAAGTACGAGCCGTTCAAGGCGGGCATGGTGCTTTCGTGCGAGCCAGGCATTTACATCCGTGAGGAAGGCATCGGCATCAGACTTGAAGACGACATCTTAATAACCGATGACGAGCCCGTCAACCTTTTCGGCGATTTGCCAATTGAGATTGACGAGTTGACGAGACTATATTAAATATTGTTAAATCGAACAAAAATATAAATATCATGTTTACCAAAGAGTTTTACGCCGGTCACAGAGAGGCGTTGAAGAAGCTGATGAGCAAGGGTTTGGCTTTCTTCGTCGCCAATGACGAGGCATCAATGAATTACCCCGACAACACTTACCATTACCGTCAAGACAGCAATTTCTCATATTTCTTCGGTCTCAACCACCCCGACTTGGTCGGAGTCATAGACTTTGAGACAGGAGAGGAGATCCTCTTCGGGCAGGAGGTCACCATCGATGATGTCATCTGGTGCGGGCCGCTCCCGTCGTTGCAGGAGCAGGGCGACATGATCGGCATCAAAGACTGCCGCGACATCAACCGTTTCCCGGAATACATCCGCGCAGCCGTTGAGAAAGGCCGCCAGATCCACATCACCCCGACATACCGCGGCGACATGACCATCAAGATCGCGAATTACATGGACATCTGCACGTGCGAGGTTGAGAAATACGTGAGCCAGCAGCTCATCGAAGCCATCGTGAGCCTCCGCGAAATAAAGAGCCAGATTGAAATCGAGGAGATGGAATACGCGGCGGTGACTGCATATTACATGCACACCACGGCCATGAAGATGTGCAAGCCGGGTGTCATCGAGCAGGAGATCAGCGGGACGATTGAAGGCATCGCCATCGCACGCGGCGGCGTTGTCTCGTTCCCGAACATCGTCAGCATGGACGGTCAGACCCTGCACAACCACAACCACGGCAACGTGCTGAAGGAAGGCCGCATGATGGTATGCGACTGCGGCGCGGAGACAAGCAACTACCTTGACAGTGACTTCACGCGCACCACACCCGTCGGCGGCAAGTTCAACACCCGCCAGCGTGACGTATATGAGATAGTGCTGAAAGCCAACACCGAGGTGGCGAAGAACACGCGTCCCGGCATCGAATACATGGAGATGCACCGACTCGCGGCACGCACCCTCATCGAAGGCCTCAAAGGCATCGGCCTCATGAAAGGCAGCACCGACGACGCCCTCGAAGCAGGCGCACACTACCTCTTCCAGCCTCACGGCCTCGGCCACATGCTCGGCATGGACGTCCACGACATGGAAGGTCTCGGTGAAGTCAACGTGGGTTACAACAAGCAGACCCCGCGCTCAACGAAGCAGGGCTTCAGCTGCCTCCGCTGCGGAAAGACCCTGAAACCGGGCTTCGTGGTCACCGACGAACCGGGCATCTATTTCATCCCGACACTCATCGACATCTTCAAGGCAGAAGGCAAACACAAAGACTTCATCAACTACGACAAACTCGAGACATTCAAGGACTTCGGCGGGATACGCATCGAAGACGACCTGCTCATCACCGAGACAGGCAACCGCATCCTCGGCCGCCCGATACCGAAGACGGTGGCGGAAGTCGAAGCCACATGCGCCGAAGCACGCGAGTGGATCAGAATTCCCGGATTGTTTTAGTTAAAAGTAGAAAGTAGAAAGTTAAAAGAGGCGATGCCACGCTGGTCCTCTTTTAACTTTTAACTCTTAACTTTTATCCAATGAGAAAAATAATATTCATAATAACCTTGTTTTTTCTCACTGCCTGTTCACGCCCCGAGACAATCGTCGGGAAATGGACAGTCGAGAAAGTCTCGTTGGGCTTCGACGAGAAACGCAACACGCCTGAAATGATTCAGCAGATTGGCGAGCAGGAGATGGACAACTCATTGATTTTCAGGAACGACAGCGTGGTGAACATCGTGATGGTCGATATGAACGGCGACTACATCTATCACATTGAAGGCAATGATATTTTTGTTGAAGACATGAAAATCGGGACGTTGGAAAACGGGAAGATCACATCAAAAATGATGACCCCGATTGGAGAGATGACGGTGGTTTACAAGAGAGATTTTTAATTACACTCGGAAAAGTCAATGTCGTGTGTTGACGGAACTTGAAATGAAAATTTTGTCTTCCCATTGCTTCCAGTCACAGCGAAATCTCCTTTTGAGATAATGTCCATTCCTATCAAAACATCAGTGTCACCAAGGATTCCTTCCGTAACAAGGACTGTCGAAAACTCTATCGCATTAGGTAACAAAATATCAATCAAGTATGTCTTTACGATTGACACTCCGTTGGTGTGATAGACTTTCGCTTGCCCAACTGGTAACAAACCCAAAATCCTGACTACCTCTGTGGAAATAACAGACCTCATCGCGCCAGTATCCCAAAAAGCGTTAAATTCAACAAATTCAGGCGGCGTCACATCTGGTTGATACACAGGATTAAACGCTTCGCTTATTCCACATTTTGTAGCAATACATTCAACAAGATTACTGTATTCAATTGTAAAAGATTTTTTCGGTTTCATAAAAATCAAAAAGTTGCACGTGAATGAACATGAAAAGTGTAGGCAGCATCCCCCGCTGTACATTGTTGCAAAAGAAACGTGCCCACTTCATGTTTCATTTTTGTTAAAAAATACGCCTGCTCATAGCTATCGTAATCGCCCACAACTTCATGCCCAACTATCGCAAGCACACGACCGTCATATTTTTTGACTAAATCGCATTGGTTATCAATATAATATTTAAATTCTTGCTCTAACATGTCAGAAATTTTTCGCGGGCAAAGATAAATATATTTTCTAAAATAGAATGATGTTTTTCAAAAAAAATCAAATCACAATCTCGTCATACCTGAAAATCGTCGTCAAGCCTTTCTCTTCAAAATATTTTCTGACTTCAATTTCAGGAAGGTTCGTCGCCGCAAGGAAAAAGTCGCCGCCCCAGGCACCAAGTGATTTTATAACGCCTTGAAAATCTTTGAATTGAGTCTTCAACGGACTTTGTCCGAGACAGTTTCCCATTATCTCTTCGTGACGTTCCATGATGGCGCAGAAGTCATCGAAGCCGGCGAGTCCGTGGCCTGACAAAACATCAGACATGACCGAAATCTCTCTTATTTCCATTGAGAAATCGTTGGTTTTGAGTCTTTCCTTAAACGACATCACCTCCTTGCTCGAACTCTGTTTATGGTTTTGATAAACAAAGAACAGTTTGTCTGAAAATTCGGGTTTGAAGTCGGTCGCCTCAACGATTGGATTGCCGTTTTCCAAGCGATAAAGTATTGGCGTTGAAGCTGTTGCACAAGCGATGTCATACCCGGAGCCGCCCATTGTCTGTTTCAACACTTCATACGGATTGACATTTGCCCATTGTGAGAGGCAGGAAATGAGTGTCGAACTGCTTCCAAGGCCCCATTCCTTGTCAAATTCAAGATGAGTGGTGAAAGAATAATCGCAGTCTTCTTGTAAGATATTAGGATTCAATGATTTAATAACCTGAAAGATTTTACTCAGCATCTCGGCTTTTCCCATGTCATCGGATGCGCGGACGGTGAGGTCGCTTTTGTTGAGCATCGCCGAAAACCAGAAACCTTTTGGGGTGAAGGCGTCCCAATGGATGACACCGTTATTGATATTCAATGTGTTGACTTCGAGAGTCTGCCCAAGTTTCAGCGGCAACGCCAAGGCTGAAACACCTTGAAGCACAAGATACTCGCCGGTAAGCAGAAATTTTCCGTTAGCTCTAAACTTTTCCATTTTTTAACACGAGTTACACTGGTTTTATTTCTCCTCTCTCCTCTTTTAACTTTTAACCTTTTAACCTTTTAACCTTAAGAAACTCCTCCACTCCAGCGTATGTCACGGTGACATCTTTGAAATGCACGAGAGCCGCGGTTTTTTCTTCATCGGTGGCATTCATCTGATTGAGGATATTTGCGAGGTGCATCTTCATGTGTCCTTGTTGTATTCCTTTGGTTGTCAGTGACTTGACGGCGGCATAGTTGTTTGCAAGCCCCATTGTGGCGGCGATCATCATGAGTTCCGGAGCCGAAGGGTTACCGAGGAGCTCAAGAGATTCCTTGGCCAAAGGATGCAGGGAAGTCAGGCCGCCGACGGTGCCGAGGGCCATCGGCACTTCAAGCGTGAACTTGAACATCCCTCCGTTTATCTCCACAGATGACAGTGACTCATACCGTCCGTTGCGTGCGGCGTAAGAATGACCGGCTGCCTCGGTGGCGCGGAAGTCGTTGCCTGTGGCTATGACGACAGCGTCGATGCCGTTGTAAATACCTTTGTTATGTGTCGTGGCGCGGTACACGTCGATATGTGCGATATCGACAGCCTTCTTGAATTTCTCCGCAAACGCCTTGCCGTCGAGATGTTCATCGACGCCGTCGAGGTCATAGAGCGGGCATTCGACCCAGACTTTCACGCGGCATTGAGGCGTGTAATTCGACAAGATTGACATCACAATCTCCACATGACGTTCATTCTCAGGCAGTTGGTTCTGACGGAGGAAAAAGTCCTGGAGGGCGTGAGCGAAAGTCTCGAGGCATGAGTTTATGAAATTCGCGCCCATCGAGTCGCAGGTGCCGAAGGTGACGCGCAACTGGTAGTAGTCAGGCAGTTTGTCGGTAAAGTCAACTAATTGTATGTCAATGATTCCGCCGCCGCGTCTTTCCATTTTCTCCGTGAGTGACCTTGTAGCGTCACGCAGCGTCTGCTTTATCTCAGGAAGGAAAGAGAAGAGTGTTCCTTTTTTGCCTTTATAGCAGAAATGCACCTGTCCTACCTTCTGAGTGTCAACCACTTCGGCATGAAATCCGCCGCGGTCGCCCCAGAATTTCGCGGCGGCCGAGGCCGCAGCGACAACGCTGCTCTCCTCTATCACCATCGGCACGACATACCGCTTGCCGTTTATCAAGACGTTGGGCGACACGCCGTATGGGATGTGAAAGTTGGAGATGGTGTTCTCGCTGAACTCATCGAACTGCCGCTGCTTCTCGGCATCGGAATACCAGAAACTCTTCAGCAAGGCGATGAACTCGCCCGGGTTCTCGATGTACTCTGAAACAGCCTTCAATTTGTCCTCTTTCAGCAACTTCGAAAACCCCTTGATGATACGGTCGCGCTTTCTTGTCGGTCTCTCTTCCCCCATGTTTCTGATATGTAACCGCTGACGCAGTTAAAGTTGTTCTAATTTTTTTAACATAAAATCGGGTGCAAAAATACGAAATTTTAATTTTCGCAATTAAAACAACAATATCGAATTTTTTCATATTTTTACGGCATGAAATTTTTTACTGATTTATTAACTAAATTTTTTTTCACATGAAAAAATTCTTTACATTTATCTTAGCTACATTATTGAGCATCAATGTATTTGCTCAATGTCCACTTTCAACAGCCGTTGATTTCACAGCAACAGACTGCACCGGCACGGCGGGCGCGAGCGTCGAGATTTCGGACATCACAACGACAAACACAACAGTGACTGCGACCTTCACGCCCAACGAAGACTGCGCCTCATATTACTACATGATTGGCACGGAGGCTGAAATGGCGATGTGGGTGCAGATGATGCAGACACCATTGGAACAGCTCGTCATGCAGTGGGGCATCCAGACGACCGGAGTCGTGACATACACATGGACAGACCAGGCTCCGGGCACCGAATACACCATCTACGTAGTGCCTGTGAACGCTGACGAGACCCTCGGCGAACTGGTGACAGCCACGGCCACGACGACGGCAGCGGGCGGCCCCGGCGTCTCCGAAATAGAGATGACCGTCGAGGTGCTTTCACCAACAGAAGTCAAGACATACACCACACCTAACGACCAGACAGCGGAATACCACTACGGACTTATCGAAAAGGCATATTACGAAGAAATCGGCGAAGAGGGACTTATCCAGATAATCCAGGAAGACATGTATCCTTACTATGAATACAACGAATGGATATGGCTTGATCTTTCGCCTGAAACAGAATACTATGGCTTCGCACGGGGCTTTAACGCAAACGGTGAATGGGGTACAATAACACTCGTCCCCTTCACCACAATGCCTGATGCAATCGGCGATGTCAACGCATTGTCATTCAACATCTTCCCTAACCCAGCCAACGACTTCGTGAAGATTGAAGGCAACGACCTCAAGACAGTCGAAATCTTCAACATGACCGGTCAAGCTGTTGTGAAGCAAGATGTCAGCGGCAACGAATTGACAATCTCAACTGAAAACCTCGAATCTGGCGTCTATTTCGTGAAAGTCAACGGAACAATGACTCAGAAACTCGTCGTGAGATAGCTGAGTTTAGATTAGAGAGGAGAGATTAGAGAGGAGAGAAGTGAACCCCGAAGGTTGAAAAAATACTTCGGGGTTCAACTTTGACCTATGGGTAAAATTTGTCGCGGATTATTTAAAAAAAGAGAGGCCGGCACCGCGGGTTTTGTACCTCAGGTGCCAGCCTCTTTTAACTTTACTCTCTAATCTCTTAACCGAAGATTACATCATTCCCGGCATTCCGCCGCCCATCTGCGGCATTGCAGGTGCAGGGTTCTCTTCCTTGTGGTTGGAGACGACACATTCTGTCGTGAGCAACATGCCGGCGATTGAAGCGGCGTTTTCGAGAGCCACTCTTGAGACCTTGACAGGGTCGATGACACCTGTCTTGAGCATGTTCTCGTATGTCTCGGTGCGGGCGTTGAAACCGTAGTCGCCCTTGCCTTCTCTGACTTTATTCACAACGACTGAGCCTTCGAGACCTGCGTTTTCGACGATCTGGCGGAGCGGTTCCTCCAAAGCGCGTTTGATGATGCAGATACCTGTCGTCTCGTCCTCGTTGTCACCTTTCATCTTCTCGAGTGACTTGATGGCGCGGATGAAGCCGACGCCGCCACCCGGGATGATGCCTTCCTCGATGGCTGCACGTGTCGCGTTCAAAGCGTCTTCGACACGGTCTTTCTTTTCTTTCATCTCGACTTCCGAAGCTGCGCCGACGTGGATGACTGCCACGCCACCGGCGATCTTCGCGAGTCTCTCCTGGAGCTTCTCACGGTCGTAGTCAGATGTCGTTGTCGCAATCTGAGCCTTGATCTGTGCTGCGCGGGCTTGGATGTTCTCCTTGTCACCCTGACCGTTGACGATGGTCGTGTTGTCCTTCGTGATGGTAATCTTGTCGCATGAACCGAGTTCGGCCAATGTCGCGTCTTCGAGCTTGTAGCCTTTTTCCTCGCTGATGACGGTGCCGCCCGTGAGGATGGCGATGTCTTCGAGCATCTCTTTTCTTCTGTCGCCGAAGCCAGGAGCTTTCACTGCAACAACTTTCAACGAACCGCGTAAACGGTTGACAACCAATGTCGCGAGAGCCTCGCTGTCGATGTCTTCAGCGATGATAAGCAATGCGCGGCCTGTCTGGAGAGTCTTCTCAAGAACAGGAAGTAGGTCTTTCATCACGCTGACTTTCTTGTCGTAGATGAGGATGAACGGGTTGTCATAGACGGCTTCCATCTTCTCCGTGTCGGTCACGAAATAAGGTGAGATGTAGCCGCGGTCGAACTGCATGCCTTCGACGACGTCAACGTATGTCTCGATGCCTTTTGAGTCTTCGACGGTGATAACGCCTTCTTTCTTCACCTTGCTCATTGCGTCGGCGATGAGTGTGCCGATTGTCGAGTCGTTGTTAGCGGAGATTGTAGCTACCTGCTGGATTTTCTCGACATTCTCACCAACGATTTCCGATTGTTCCTTCAACGAGGCGACGACTTTGGCGACAGCCTTGTCGATACCGCGTTTGAGGTCCATCGGGTTTGCGCCTGCGATGACGTTCTTCAAGCCTGTTGCGACGATAGCCTGAGCCAGCACTGTGGCTGTCGTGGTGCCGTCACCGGCGAGGTCGTTGGTCTTTGAAGCGACTTCCTTCACGAGCTGTGCGCCCATGTTTTCAATCGGGTCGGCGAGTTCTATTTCCTTCGCCACTGTCACACCGTCCTTTGTGATGTGCGGTGCGCCGTATGATTTCTCGATGATGACATTACGGCCTTTAGGTCCGAGTGTCACTTTAACTGCGTTTGCCAAAGCATCGACGCCTTTCTTCAGGCCGTCGCGTGCGTCAAGATTGAACAATATGTCTTTTGCCATAACTTTTTACTTTTGAACATTAAAACTTTTGAACTTTTCACTCAGATTATTGCGATGATGTCGTTTTCACGCATGATCATATAGTCGTTGCCATCGAAATGGAACTCCGTGCCGGCGTATTTGCCATAAATGACCGTATCGCCGACTTTCACTGTCATCTGGACGTCTTTTGTGCCAAGGCCGACAGCGACGACGGTGCCTTTCTGTGGTTTCTCTTTTGCTGTGTCAGGGATGATGATTCCGCTGGCTGTTTTCTGTTCTGCGGCTGCCGGTGCGATGACCACGCGGTCCGCCAAAGGTTTGATTGTCAATTGTGCCATGATTTTATGTTTGATTTGTTCGTTTATAATTTCATTAAAATTTCAAAACCGCCGCCGGTTCAACAAATTTCATTCCAAAGACCGAAAACTGACAAATCAAAAAAAATGTCAGAACGTATATGACATTCTGACATTTTCATTTTTTTGCCGTCGATTTATTCCGCGACCGGTGTCTCAGTGGCTGCCTGGGTTGCCGGGATGGTGTTTTCAATCTGGCTGCGCATCTTCGTGTCAACCGCGCCGACGTTTCTTGAGCCGTCCTTCGGAATCGCTATGCTTGAAGCGAGGCAGAAAACGACGAGAAGCACCGCGAGTGTCCAGGTTGTCTTCTCAAGGAAATCGGTGGTCTTGCGCACGCCGAGGATCTGATTCTGTGATGAGAAGTTGGAAACCAGACCGCCACCTTTTGAATTCTGCACCAAAACAACCAACATCATCAGGAAACTGACGATAAGGATTAATACTGAAATTGTTACGTACATTGTCTTAAAATATTAATTGTTTAACTTATTTTTTAACTCAGAAATTTGACCTGCAAAGTAAATACTTTTTTCTGGATTTTTCAAGATTAATTTTTCATAAATTGAAATTGCTTTCCCAAAATACCCTTGCTTTGCATAAATCGTTGCTAATGTTTCACTTACAATATTCTCCTGATCAACAACGGAGTCCTGTGCCGCCGAAATCGGGTTGTAAAACTCCTTTTTCGGGCGTGAAATCGACGGGTTGTCGGCTATGAATCTGTCTATAATTTCCGCTTTTGTGAGAATTTTTTCTTCTTTTTTCGACTTGGACTTTTCGTTCTCGAGTTCGGCGATCTTGTTTTCGATTATCGCCATCATCTCGTCGATGGTCTTCTTTTTCTCTTCGAGAACCGCAAATTCCCTGTTGAGCTGTTCCGTGTCGTCACCAAGGTTTATCTCCGGTATGACAAGTGTCTTTTCGGGTAAGACCTCCAGTTTTTTCTCTTGTCTCTCGACAGGTTCCTCAACGTATTCGTCAGGCAGCTGCGTGCAGAGTTTCCGGAGCGCATTCCTGTCAGGCGACATCGCCGCTGCGAGTTTCAGCTGACGGTTCGACTCCGCGCCGCCTTCTCTCATCATCCCGACAGCCAGCAACGTCTGCCCCACCGTGAAATACGGATAACGCGCGACGACGACCCCCATCTCCACAACATCCTGACCATCAGTCTTTTCCGGATGCACAACCAACTCGTTAAGTCTTCTTTGATCCATCACCAGTTGACAACCGCTTTATTAAAAATGTCTTCGCACAATTTCGCGACTATCGACGAGCACAGCGTCTCCTGCACGGCGTTAAGGTCCTGGCTGCTCGAATAGTCCTCAAACTGCGTGAATGTCTGCTCGAAATTCTTCGACTCGTCGAATCTGTTGAAGAACCTCACATTCACCGTTATCGTCAGGCGGTTCAACGCGGCGGTGTGGTCGCCCGTGATGGCGGTCGGGGCCGTCGCGTAGCCTGTGATCTCACCCTCAATGGCCAAGTCGCCGTCATTCTCGACTTCCGACAGGCTTGTCTGATTCATGAAATAATCGCGCAGCGTGTTGGTCATCTCATTGCTCAGCATCGGATAGACGAGGTTGGCGTTGTTCGGGAAGTAGCGCACCGACACTGTCTTCGCCTCTGGCGGGATGCTCGCACCCGTGAACGAATACACGCCGCAACCACTCAGAAACAACGCTGCGACAACTATTAATAATAAGGTGTACGTCTTTCTCATCAGATGTCTATTCCGTAGTCGTTAATTTTTCTGTAAAGTGTACGTTCGCTTATGCCCAACTCGCCGGCTGCCGCCCGCCGTTTGCCGTTATATTTACGCAACGCCTTGATGATCAATTCTTTTTCTTTTTTCTGAAGCGACAGATTGTCGATGACGGGTTTCGCCGACACAAATACGGTTTCATCATCCTGCGGCGGCTCATATTCGAGGGCATCGGTGTCCTCCACGGGATTCAGCACCGTCCCGCGAATCTGCGTTATCGACGACGGCTCGGCCGTAATGTCATGCGACACAACGACTTTGCCGGCCGACAGTTCGTTGACGGTCCGGCGAAGCTCCATGATGTCTTTCTTCATGTCGAACAACACCTTATATAAAATGTCACGTTCTGATATCGACTCCTGCTCCTTCGACCCGGCCAAGACGGGCAATGACGTCTGTTTCGGGAGGTAATTCACAAGGATCTCCGGCGTGATGACCTTAGTCTCCTCAATGATCGAGATCTGGTCCGTGACATTCCTCAGCTGACGTATGTTGCCTTCCCAGCGGTAATTCTCGAACATGACGAGCGCCTCAGGCGTGAGACGTATCGGCTCGACATGATATTTGTCGGCGAAATCTGACGCGAACTTCCTGAACAGCAAGCTGATGTCGCCCTTTCTCTCGCGCAGCGGCGGGATGGTGATAGGGATGGTGTTGAGACGGTAGTAAAGGTCTTCGCGGAACGTGCCTTTCTTGATCGCCTCGGGTATGTCAACGTTGGTCGCGGCCACGATGCGCACGTTGGTCTTCTGTATCGTCGAGGAGCCGACCTTGATGAACTCGCCGTTTTCCAGGACTCTGAGCAGACGGGCCTGCGTCGCAAGCGGAAGCTCGCCGACTTCATCGAGGAACAGCGTGCCTCCGTCGGCGACCTCGAAGTAGCCTTTCCGCGAATCGACGGCCCCAGTGAAAGCGCCTTTCTCA
Organism: Candidatus Limimorpha caballi; assembly: GCA_018064605.1. GTDB lineage: Bacteria > Bacteroidota > Bacteroidia > Bacteroidales > F082 > Limimorpha > Limimorpha caballi. The sequence continues at coordinate 26,351 of JAGHUX010000006.1, forward strand.
TGCCCGAAAAGCTCAGAATCAATGGTGCCCTCAGGAATCGCCCCGCAGTTGATGGCGAAATACGGCCCGTGCTTGCGCGAACTGTTGTCGTGGATGATCTTCGGGATGACATCCTTGCCGGTGCCGCTCTCACCATTGATGAACACCGTCAGCTCGGAGTCGGCCACCTGCACCGCCACCTCGACGGCACGGTTCAACAACGGGTCGTTGCCTATGATCTTGTATCTCTGCTTTATGATCTGAATGTCCATTATCTCAAAGTGGTCTGCAACTGTTGCTCAATCGACGACTGAATCCTCGCCATCGTCTTCTCTATCACCTTGTCGGTCAACGTCTTCTGCGTGTCCTGCAAAATGAAACTGACAGCATACTGCTTCTTCCCTGCCGGAATCTTGTCGCCCTCGTAGATGTCGAACAGGTTCACCGACTTCAAGATGTTTCTCTCCGCGGCCATCGCCACCTTCTTCACCATATCGAACGTCACGTTCTTGTCCATGACGAGTGCGAGGTCGCGACGCACGCTCGGGAACTTCGGCAACGCCTTGAAACTGATGGTCTTAAGACCCTTGACGACCTTGAGGATCACGTTCCAGTCGAACGTGGCGTGATACACTTCCTTCTTCACGTCAAAAATCTTCAAAGTCTTCTGGCTCAACTTGCCGAGAGTGACCAACTCGCTGCCATTCAACGAGTAAACGATTGAATAGTCGTAATGCGACACGGCTCCTTCTTTCATCTCAAGCTCTTCGACATTGATGCCGAGCTTGTGGATGATGCCGAACACATATTTCTTAAGGTCGTAGAAACCAAGGCTTTGTGGCTTCGTGTTCCACGACTCGGCGCTGTCGTTTCCGGTGAGGAGAATGTCGAGACGGAAGTTCTCGCTGTACGGATTCAACGGCTTCTCGTCGGTCTGCCGGTTCTCTTTATTATAAAGATATGTGTTTCCAAATTCAAAGAACTTCATGTCGAAAGTCTTGAAGTTCTGGTTTCTGGCGATGCTTTCAAGGCCGCCGAACATCAGCGACTGTCGCATGACGTCGAGGTCGCTGCTCAACGGGTTCATGATCTTCACGTTCTTCTCCTCGTCGAAGCTGTCGAGTTCGCTGGTGTAAGCCGATTTCGTCAGTGAGTTGTTCATGATTTCGTGGAAACCATTGGCAGCCAGCATGATAGAAATCTCCTTCTGTAACTTCTCTGCGTCCGGCTTGTTGTTGACGTTCAGGCTCGCGTTGATCTTCGTCGGAATTGCGATGTTGTCGTAGCCGTAGATGCGGAGGATTTCCTCAACCAGGTCGGCGGGACGATAGACATCGACCTTGCATGTCGGGACATCGACTGTCACGTATGCGTCGGTAAGCTCAACGACCTGGCAGTCAAGGTCTTTCAAGATATTGACGGCGACTTCCTTTTCAATCTGCTGACCGGCAATCTTGTCCAAGTAATCGAATTTCAGCTGCACGCGGACCGGCGTGAAGTCGCCGTTGACCACGTCTTTTATCTCCGAAGACACCGTTCCGCCTGCGAGTTCCTTTACCAGGAGCGCGGCGCGTTTCAGGGCGTAAACCGTGATGTTCGGGTCGCAGCCGCGTTCGTAGCGGAAGCTCGCGTCGGTCTGAAGTCCGTGGAAACGTGCCGTCTTGCGGATTGACGTCGGGTTGAAATACGCGCTTTCGATGAAGACGTTGGTTGTCGTCTCCGTGACGCCTGAGTCGAGGCCGCCGAACACACCGGCTATGCACATCGGCTCCTCGGCGTTGCAAATCATCAGGTTAGTGTCGCTGAGCTTGCGCTCGACGCCGTCCAAAGTGGTGAAAGGAGTGTCTTTCGCAAGACATTTCACCACGACTTTCTTGCCTTTTATCTTGTCGGCGTCGAAGATGTGAAGCGGCTGTCCGACCTCCATCAGGACGTAGTTCGAGATGTCAACGATGTTGTTTATCGAGCGGAGGCCGATGGCTTCGAGACGGTGTCTGAGCCACGCCGGCGACGGCCCTACCTTCACTCCGCTTACCGTCACGCCAGAATAGCGAGGGCAGGCTTTCGTGTCAACGACTTCAACATCAATGTTGTTGCTTGTATTTTCGACTTTAAAATCATCGACTGAAGGGCGCGTGATTTTATATTCGTGAGTATGGTTCTTATGGTTGAGAGCCGCCACTATGTCGCGGTCGCACCCGATGTGCGATGTCGCATCCGAACGGTTCGCGGTGAGTCCGATCTCGTATGTAAAGTCTTCTTCCACAGGGAAATAGAACGAGGCGGGCTTGCCGGCTTCAAAGCTGTCGGGCAGCACCATGATGCCATCGTGCGACTCGCCGAGCTGGAGTTCGTCTTCGGCGCAGATCATGCCCTCCGACACCTCGCCGCGGATCTTGCCTTTCTTGATGGTGAACGACTCTTCGCCTTTCCAAAGCTCGCAGCCTATCGTCGCCACCAACACCGTCTGTCCGGCAGCGACGTTCGGGGCTCCGCACACGATGTGCAGAGGCTCCGCCTCGCCGACATCAACGGTGGTGATGTGAAGGTGGTCGGAGTTGGGATGGTCGATGCACGTCAGGACCTTCCCGACAACGACACCCTTGAGACCGCCTTTCACAGACTCGTAACGTTCCAAATCTTCAACTTCAAGACCGGTTCCGGTCAATGTTTTCCCCAATTCTTCAGCCGGTAATTCGCACTGAATATACTGTTTAAGCCAATTGTAAGATATTTTCATTTCAGTAAATAATTATTCATATTAACAAGTTGCAAAAATACATAATTCTGACAAAATGTCAGTCGTTTTTTTTTATTTTTTTTGATTGTGATTCAAAATAAATTTTGTAAACTTGCAACTTCAAATGTTTTGAAGATTTTTGATTAAATGAAAAACAGGCATATTATCATAAGCATCTCATTCTTAATGTGTTTCTTCTTTGGAATAAACACATATTCATACGCGAACGGAGCGGCTGACGGTTCGGAAAAGACAGAGACGGAAGAAAGTTTCAACGCCGGAGAGATGATTTTCGAGCACATCCTCGACTCATATCAATGGCATATCTTGACTTGGAAAGGTAAACACGTTGCGGTCAACCTGCCGATTATCATTTATAACGAAGGTCATCTCTACGCATTCTCATCGAAACATTTCCAGCACAGCGACACATATTCCGTCACCGAAAATGGCAGCGGCAATGAAGTTGTCTTCTCCATCCCCAAAGAAGGGAAATATAAAGGTAAAGTTGTGATTATCAAGGGAGATGAGCAAGTCAGGCCGATAGACATCTCTATCACCAAGAATGTTTTGGGTCTTCTCATCTCATGCACGTTGTTGGTCACGCTGTTTCTCATCGTGGCGAACGCTTACAAGAAGCGCGGCGAGAAGGCTCCGAAAGGTCTGCAGTCGCTGTTCGAGATGCTGTTTGTGTACGTCCGCGACGACATCGCGAGAAAATCCATCGACGAGAAACATGCCGACAGATATACACCTTATTTAATAACGGTGTTCTTTTTCATTTTCATCAACAACCTTTTGGGGCTCATCCCGTTCTTCCCGTTCGGTGCGAACATCACGGGAAACATCGCGGTCACTGCCGTCTTAGCGGCATTCACCTTCGTGATTACTAATGTCTTTGGAAGCAAGGAATATTTCAAAGACGTGTTCAACACGCCGGGGGTGCCGATTTTCCTGAAGCTCCCGATTCCGCTGATGCCCATAATCGAGTTCGTGGGTTGTCTGACGAAGCCGCTGGTCCTCGCGATACGTCTTTTCGCGAACATCACGGCGGGGCATATTGTCGTGTTAGGTTTCATCAGCATGATTTTCATCCTCGGGCAGATGGGTGCGGCATGGGGCGCCGGAGCGTCGGTGCTGTCGTTGATATTCATCATCTTCGTCGATGTGCTTGAACTTTTGGTCGCATACATCCAGGCATACGTCTTCACCCTACTGTCGGCGTTGTACTTCGGGTTGGCGTGCAAAGAACATCATCATGGATGAGAGAGTTGAGAGTAAATGAAGATGACGCATAACTTTTAAAAAATTTGAACTTTTAAACTTTAAAACTATAAATTATGTCATTATTAGTCATGTTACAAGAAGTAGCAAAAGCGGCGGCTGACCTGGCCCCGTTGGCAAAGATGGGTGCAGGTCTTGCGGCAGGTATCGCAACAATCGGCGCGGCGCTCGGCATCGGCAAGATCGGCAGCAGCGCGTTGGAATCAATGGCACGTCAGCCCGAAGCGGCCGGCAGCATCCAGACCAGCATGATCATCTCGGCGGCCCTCATCGAGGGTGTCGCTCTTTTCTCGGTGGTCGTCTGCCTGCTCATCGCCATCGCCTAAAAGCGGACAATCTCAGGTTGCAACGGTTGGTTGCAACCTGGGATTTTAAAATGAAGGGAAAACTTAAAAAATAAAAAATGGAACTCATAAAACCTGAAATCGGGTTGATATTCTGGATGACACTTGCATTCGGCATCGTGTTCATCATCCTCGCGAAAGTGGCGTTCCCAATCATCGGGAAGGCCCTGAAGAAACGTGAGGAGAAGATCACCGAGGCCCTTGAGCTCGCCGAACGCACCCACGAGGAGATGAGGCAGCTTCAGGCCGACAACGAGAAAATCCTCCAGGAAGCACACGAAGAACGCGACAAGATCCTCACCGAGGCGCGCGCCACCCGTGACAAGATCCTCGAGGACGCGAAGGCAAAAGCCACGGAAGAGACAAACCGTATCGTCGATTCCGCCAAGGAAACCATTGAGAATGAACGCAAAGCGGCATTGACGGAAATCAAGAACGAAATCGCCAACATCTCAATAAAGGTAGCGGAGAAAATCCTTGAGAGAGAACTCAACAGCGACAAAGCACAGCTCGACTATATCGAGAGCATCATCAAGGAAACGGAAAACAACAAATAGAAGGCAGCATGAAAGACACTCTTTTGACACGTCGATACGCCAAGGCTTTCCTCGAATACGCCATCCGTAACCAGATGACGGACGAGGGACTGTCGGATATGCAGACCGTATCCGAGACAATCAACGAGAGCCGTGAGCTTCGCAGGATACTGTCTGAACCTTTCATCACCGACAAAAAGAAAAACGACATCCTCCTGCATATATTCAGGGGCAATGTCTCCGACAAGACCTTGAATTTCATCAGCCTGATGATTGACAAGAACCGTTCCGACATCATCGCCGACGTCTATGAGCAATACCGCGAACTGTACAACGAATACAACAACATCGCGGTGGTGACAATCACCACGGCTGTCAGGATTGACGAGACGATGACGCAGAAGTTCCTCTATTTCGTCAAAGATGTCGTTAAGGGTAACATTCAGATTGTCAATGACATTGACAAGAGTATCATCGGAGGGTTCATCATCCGCCGCGGTGACTACGTTTATGACGCGAGTGTCAGGACGAAACTGAAGAACCTGTCGAAGATATTCGCGGAGAATCTTTATGTTAAAGGATATTGATAATTAACAGTTTGATAATCAGACAAAAAATAAAATATGGCAAAAATAAAACCCGCTGAAGTATCAGCAATACTGCTTGATGAGTTGACCAACTTCGACAACAAGGCGACACTTGATGTCAAGGGCACCGTGCTCAACGTCGGCGACGGCGTGGCGCGTGTCTATGGCATGAGGGACGCGGAGGCCGGAGAGCTCGTCGAGTTCGAGAAAAACGGTGTCATGGGCATCGTGCTGAACCTTGAGGAAGACAACGTCGGCGTCGTGCTTCTCAACGACGCAGGCGACATCAACGAGGGCGACACCGTGGTGTGCACGCGCCGCATCGCGTCAGTCAATGTCGGCGAGGGGATGCTCGGCCGTGTCATCAACACCCTCGGCAACCCGATCGACGGCAAGGGTGAGATAAAAGGCGAGACGGTGGAGATGCCACTCGAGCGCAAGGCCCCGGGCGTCATCTTCCGCAAGCCTGTCGATGAGCCTCTACAGACCGGCATCAAGGCCGTTGACGCCATGATCCCGATCGGACGCGGACAGCGCGAGCTTATCATCGGCGACCGTCAGACAGGCAAGACAGCCATCGCCATCGACACCATCATCAACCAGAAAGAGTTCTACGACAAAGGCGAACCCGTCTATTGCATCTACGTCGCAATCGGGCAGAAAGGCTCGACCGTCGCGAACATAGTGCAGAACCTCGAGGACCACGGCGCACTTCCATACACCATAGTGGTGGCCGCCACAGCGTCCGACACCGCAGCGATGCAATACTACGCACCGTTCGCTGGCGCGGCCATCGGCGAATACTTCCGCGACACGGGCCGCTCGGCGCTCATCATCTACGACGACCTGTCGAAACAAGCCGTGGCTTACCGCGAAGTATCCCTGCTCCTCCGCAGACCGCCAGGACGTGAGGCCTACCCTGGCGACGTGTTCTACCTGCACTCACGTCTCCTCGAAAGAGCAGCCAAGATCATCAACAACGACGAGATCGCGGCGAAGATGAACGACCTCCCGGCCAGTCTGAAAGACAAAGTCAAGGGCGGCGGCTCACTGACAGCCCTCCCGATCATCGAGACGCAGGCCGGTGACGTGTCGGCATATATCCCGACAAACGTCATCTCCATCACCGACGGACAGATCTTCCTGGAGACCAACCTGTTCAACGCGGGCATCCGTCCGGCCATCAACGTCGGCATCTCGGTGTCGCGCGTCGGCGGCAAGGCACAGATCAAGTCGATGAAGAAAGTCGCGGGCACACTGAAGCTCGACCAGGCACAGTTCCGCGAGCTTGAGGCGTTCTCCAAGTTCGGCTCCGACCTCGACGCCGCGACACAGGCCGTGCTCGACAAAGGCCGCCGTAACGTGCAGATACTCATACAGCCACAGTCGTCACCGCTGAAGGTTGAAGAGGAAGTCGCCATCATCTACTGCGGCGTCAACAACCTCCTCAGGAAGATACAGCCCGAGAACGTGGCGGAGTTCGAGAAGAAATACCTCGACCTGCTCAACACATCTCACAAGGAGACGATGGCCGAGATCAAGGCCGGCAAATACACCGATGAAATCACGGCTGTGCTGAAGAAGGCCGCCAATGAGATCATCGAACTGATGACCAAGAAATAAATCAAGCTATGGCGAACCTCAAAGAAGTCAGAACACGAATCGCCTCGGTGGACTCGACGATGCAGATAACGTCGGCGATGAAGATGGTGTCGGCATCGAAGCTGCGCAAGTCGCAGAACGCGATAATGTCACTCCGTCCGTACGCCTCGAAACTCAGCGAGATAATGCAGGACCTCTCGTCGTCGCTGCAAGGCTCCAACGAGGGAGTCTATGCGAAAATCCACAAGGAACACGTGGAAGACGAGAAGATCCTCATCATCCCGGTGGCTTCGAACAAGGGTTTGTGCGGCGTGTTCAACGCGACAGTGATCCGCGAGACGGTGAGTTTCATCAAGGAGAACTATCAGACACAGTTCGACAAAGGCAATGTCGATATCCTGTGCGTCAGCAAGAAAGTCTATGAGACGTTGAAATTCAAGAAGTACCCGCTTTTAGAGCCGATGTTCGAGATTCTTGACAACCTGACGTACGACAACACGCTGCCTTTCGCCGAACAGCTGATGAATGACTTCGTGAACGGGAAATATGACCGTATCATATTCGTTTACAATCAGTTCAAGAACGCCGGAAGCCAGATTCTCGTGAAAGAGCAATTCCTGCCGATTGTCAACAAAGCGGAAACTCAAACCGAGAGGAAGACAAAGAGCGATGTCGAATACATTTTCCAGCCTTCAAAGAAAGAGATTCTCGAGACTCTGGTCCCGAAATCGCTCAAGTTGCAGGTTTTCAAGATATTGCTCGACAGCTTCACCTCGGAGCACGGCGCGAGGATGGTCTCGATGACCAAGGCCACCGACAACGCGTCGGAGCTGCTGAAGGAGCTGAACCTGACTTACAACAAGGCGCGTCAGACGGCAATCACCAACGAAATCATCGAGATCGTCGGCGGCGCGAATGCACTTTAAGTTGAAAGTCATAAAGTTATAAGTTTAAAGGGCGCGAAGCGGGTTCAGACTTGTTTCGCGCTTTTTTGAAAACAGAAGTTGAATATTTTTGCAAAAATAAAATCTTAAAAATCGACAGTTAACATGAAAGCATTTAAAACCTTATTGACTCTGGCACTTGCCATCACCGCATTTTCCTGCGGAAACAAAAACGGCAACAAATACATCGTCAACGGACAGATTGAAGGTATCGAAAACGGCTCGACAATCTACATTTTCGACTATGCAAAAATCAACACACGAAACCCGCAACCTATTGATTCTGCTGTTGTTAACAACGGAACGTTTACATTTGAAGACACATTGAGCAACGCCATTGTCGCATTCGTCGGCGACAGACGCGACGGCATGGCATTCATTCTCGAACCAGGGAAAATCAACATCAACATTTCAGACCATGTCTTGTCGGGCACTCCGATGAACGACCGCCTCTCGGCATTCTATGCGGAAACCGGTTTGAAAGCGTATCAGGAAGAAAGCTCAAAAATCATCGAACTATATTACGCCTCTGACAATCAAGAATTTAGAGACAGTATCTCGAATCGTTTTGATGAATTATATGAAATTTTCGTCAAGAAATCCAACGTTGCATCAGAAAAGATGTTCATGGAATTCAAAGATCAAATGCTTGCAAGATATGCCATTTCGGAGCTTCTCGAATCGGAACCTACTGTAGAACAGTTGGTTAACTGCCGTGATGCAGAAGGCTCAATAGTGAAGGACGACAAGAGACTCAATGCGGAAATTAAAAGGCTTATCGCCAATGAAGCGACATCAGAAGGCAAACAATATGTTGATTTTGAATGTATTAACTTCAAAACCAAGGAAATTGGCAAGTTGAGTGATGTCATCGGCGGGAAGCTGGCAATCGTCGATTTCTGGGCTTCATGGTGCAGTCCGTGCAAACAGGAAATCAAAGAAAACCTCATCAGGATTCACGAAAAATATGCCGGTCAAGGCCTTGTTGTTGTCGGCGTTGATGTCTGGGACCAGATTGACAAACATGCGGCAATGGTCGATCAGCTTGGAATAAAATATCCTCAAGTCATTGATACAGCGAATATTGCATCCGAGATTTACGGTTTCAACGGGATTCCTGAGATTATGCTTGTCGGGGAAGACGGCATCATCATCGACCGTGGCATCCGTGGAGAAGAGATTGAAAAGGCGGTCATAAACGCAATGAACAAGTAATACACGTTTATGCATGAGTTGCCGGTAACGAAAAAGCATTTCCAAGACCGTCACCGACAAAAAGAAGTATAACATCAAAGTTCTATTCGCTCAAACGGGATGCCATTCAGTTTTGCGGCATATTCGTGAAACTGACTTCTGTACATCTGCGGCGTGCCGATGCTGTATATATGCTCCGAATTGGCAAGCATGTAATAGTCCATGAACGTCCGCAAATACGCATTGTCATCAGATGTTGCGACATTGTCGATATGCACAATCCGTCCCTCGTTGGTGAAAACATCGTCCAGACCATCAAGCATCGACAGAAACTTCTGACTGTCGGACGTAACAAACACTTTCTTTTGTGATGCCTCCCTCAATTCTATGATTTTGTCTTTCAAGAGTTTTATAAGTCTTTCTTTCTCATCCTCATTCAGAACAGCACAGTTGCCGTCATCAAAATCACCGAGAATTGACCGGAAGCGGAATGCACAAGCAATGTAACCTTCTGAAAATGAATACTTTTTTAGATTATTCTGTAATAATTCCGATGGTTTGAACAATTCATTGAACAAATCGCCCCAGACGAAGTGCGTACCGAAAAGTCTGTTAATCTCATCAAGATAGTCTCTGTTGGCGTAAACATGAAGCTGTCTTTTTCTTGAGAAACTCCGAAGAATCCTGCCTACACCCGGCTCCCCCTGCGCGATAATCACCTTTGTCCCACAAACAGACTGATTAATCTCGTCTTTTTCCGGAAGCCAATTGTATTTGTTCGGCACAAGATAATCGGCGAGGTCGAATGGATGCGTAAACTCGCATTTGAACTCCGCCCTCAAAACCTTTGAAAGCGCATACATCGAAACAATCGATTTCAACCTGTCGTTCAACCCGTAACCCATTCTTCTTGAGTCGAAACGTGAAACAATCATGTTCCCGCCACGACTTTTTGCAAACAAGCGATAATACTTCAGCAACATCACCCTTTCCTTGACGACATGCGTTACGAGAGCAATTTTCTTATTGTATTTCAAAGAGTTAACAGACATTTCCGTAAATTTTTTTATATTTCTCGATTATGACATCCCATGTATATTCACTTCGAGTGCGTTCAAAAGCCTTTTTTGACAATGAGATACGTTTGTCATCATCGTCAATCAAATCGTGTAAGATTTTTTCAAATGATTGATAATCAACACAAAACAGCATTTCTTCACCATCTTGATAATTGCCCCAGACACCGGTGTCTTTCATTGCAATCACGGCGTTTTCTTTCGCAGCGGCCTCAAGATACACCAGTCCGAGTGTCTCGTGGTAACTCGGCAGGGCAAAAATGTCAGAATCACAAAGAGATTTACCTACATCATCGTGGCTCATCTGCCCCATAAAGTTTATGTTTTCACAATCTCCGGCAAGATTTTTCAGTTCACCGGCAAGTTCGCCTTCGCCGATGATGTTCAATCTGACAGTTTTAACACCGTTGTATGATTTTATCGCATTGATGACCCAATCGATGTTTTTCCTTTTGATAAATCCCGAAACGACCGTCACCGTAATCTCCGTCTTTGGGTTCATTTCATCTTTTTCCTGCAAAAAAGATTTCTCAATGCCGTGCGAAACAACTTCACTATCAATGCCAAATGACTTCAGAAACGCTTGATGTGCAACATTATGAACCACAACACTATCGGCGTTTTCCAGCACTTCGACGGTCATCTTTTTCACCTTACATTTGTCGTCAAGTTCCAAAAATTTCATATCGGAATCACGGAAAGAGATGACGTATGGAATCCCGCATTGCCGCTTCATCATATATGAATAATAACCATCCGGCATCACATAATGTGAATGCGTGAGACAAGGCATCTCTTCCGTTTCTAAATATTTTTTTATTTTACGTTTAAAAAACGGAAGCAACAGAAACGACAATCTTCGCCCAGGTAACCTCATGTATTTCAGAGGTTTAACAAGTATATCATCATCATTCCAAGGCCTTGAGCCAGAGAGGTTTTTGTATTTTTTAAAAAGATTTAACGGGAAAGGTGCCATTTCCGACGGGTGCAAAACGGAGATGTCGAAACTCGCAGACAGCCTATGTGCTATTGTCATTACAACCTTATTGGACTTCCTTTTGGCCGTCGGGATATTTGTGGCGATAAATAGAACTCTCTTATTATCAATATGTTGCATATAAATCCTTAACTATTGTTTGATTTAAAAGTTTGACATATTCCTTTGCGAGATGCCTTCTTGAGAACCTCTCCACTGATTCACTTCGTTTCGTAACCAACTGATTGTCTTTATATTTCTGATAAAAATCCATTATCACAGACTTCATCTTTTCCTTGTCATCGAAGTCAATGACGATGCCGGAATCTGTCTCACTGATGATTTTCGCCGAGTCGCCGTCTTCGGGACCGACTGCCAAGACAGGCCTTCCGCTCGCAAGATATTCAAACAACTTTCCGGTCAGAACACCTTTGGCATTCGGCGTATTGTTGACGAACAGCAACAACACGTGCGATTTTAGTTGTTCTTCAACAACTTGATTATGAGGAATATATGGAATTATCTCGACAAATTTCTCGATATTGTTTTTCTTTATTGACTCAATGACAGAATTGTCGGTTTGTCCAATCAGCCGGATTTTAAAATCAGGAATGTCGAGTTCACCTACAGCCTCCCAGAACTTTTCGGGATTACGATTCGCGCCGATAATCCCGATGTGCGACATGGTGAAAACGTCATCCGGTTGGCTTTGTTCTGTGATGCCATTTTCCGGAACATCATCAAAGCCGTTTGTGATTACATGCACATTTTCAGCCCCGTGATTTTCAAGGCCTTTCGCGCAGTCCCAGCCGACTGTCACGACCTTTGTCGCCTCGGCAAGCACCTGATGTTCAAGGCGATGATGCCGTCTGTCGGCACATCTTGTCAGTTTCAAGTCGTGATAAAAATCGATGTCAGTCCACGGGTCACGGAAATCGGCGACCCAAGGAATGTGCATTTTTTTATGTAAAGTCTTGGCTATCAAGTGCATCGAATGTGGCGGACCGGTTGAGACGATTGCGTCAACAGGATGTTCTTTCAGATACCTCGACAGGAATTTCACCGACGGTCTGACCCACCAGCAGCGGGCGTCCGGGATAAAGAAATTGCCTCGTATCCAAACACTTAGCTTTTCCTTCCAGCCTGATTTCTTCTTTCCTTCGTTGATGAACCCGGCCTTGACTTTCTCGTTTTTCTTAATTCCGAGGAATTTCTTGTAAAAATCGTAAGGTTCGACTATAGGCTGCCGGATGACCTCCGTTTCTGGTGCGACATCATTTTGCAGTGACGGGTCTTCGACAGGATACTCCGCGTTTTCGGCGGTGTAAACCACTGGTTGCCAGCCGTTTTCAGGCAGATACTTCGACATCTTCAGCCACCGCTGAACGCCGGAACCACCTGACGGAGGCCAGTAATATGTTATTATCAATACACGTCTCATTTTTCTCACCACGAATTTCTCACCACGAATTTCTCACCACGAATTTCACGAATAACACGAATTTATCCTTAAACTCCTAATTACCTCAAACTCCTAACCACCTCAAACTCCTAACCACCTCAAACTCCTAATTACCTCAAACTCCTAATTACCTGCACCTCGAATATTTTTCGGACTGTTTCTTGAAGGCGATGTAAATTGCCAATGCCAGGCCTATCAACAACAGCAATGATGTTATGAATTGAATCGTGTTGCCAACCTTCCAAATACTTGGTTCATAACGCATTACGATTTCGTGTTGGCCGGCAGGAATAATTGCGGAACGAAGGATATAGTCGGAACGGAACAGCGGGCTTTCGACACCGTCAATCTTCATTGTCCAGCCATTCTTGGTCCAGATTTCGGAGAAGACAACCAACTCGTCTTTTGACGAATCGAAGTTATACGTCAGCTGATTCGGTTTATAATCAACGAGTTTGATTGTTCCTTCCGCAGGGGTCGCCATGAAGTCCCCGACCAAATCTTTAAACTCCTCATTGACGATCGCCACATTTTTCACATCTGTCGCGGCGATGGCGTCAATTTCGGCATTTGGTGTCGCAACCCATTGAATATCACCGACAATCCAGGCGTTTCCGAAAGCCTCAATATTCGGATAATAAGACAGTTTGTTATCTCTCGAATAAATTATATATTTGGTATTCAACATGTTAAGCACCTTAAAGAAACTATCGTCACCCGTGTTTGACAGATATTGATTTATAACATCTTGATAACGACGCAGTTTCGCACCATGATAGCCGCCGACCGACTTATGGAAATAAGACGTGCTTGCATCGTTGAAAGTGCTTGTCGCGAGGTTTATCACACGATAATTTAGCGACTTATCATTCAAAATCTGCTTATCTATCTCGCTCATTATGAATGGCTTGTCGAATTTTCGCTTATCGATGAAATTGCTGTCATTCAGATAACGCTTGTCGATTGTCAGCATATCGGCGACGACGAAAACCGCCAGTGCCGCGAACATCATGTTTGGCTTCATCTTGCCTTTGACATTCAGCAGGATAACCAAAGCGGCGACAGCGATGAAGAAGAAGCTACGCAAGGCGTCTTTCCTGAAGATGGCAACACGGACATTTTCGAGTTGAGTGGCGAACATCTGGTACATCGCGCCGTCCTGTCCTTTCGCAAGTTGCTGAAACTGAGAGGCTTCGCCCTTGTTCAGGAAACTGAAGAACGTCTGTGGCAATGCATAGAACACCAAACACAAACCGCCTGTTATTCCGAGTGAGATCCAGAAATACCTCATGTTATTCTTCAGCGCATCAGGGTTCTTGAACATTTCCGCCAAGGCGAGGAAAGCGAGCAGCGGCATACACACCTCGGCAATGACCAAAGTCATTGATACTGCGCGGAATTTGTTGTAGCCTGGCACATAATCGAGGAAGAAATCGGTGAACCCCATGAAATTCTTGCCCCAGCTTAAAAGTATCGAAAGCACCGTTGCGGCAAGAAGCGCCCATTTGTATTTGCCTTTCACGATGAAAAGTCCGAGGACGAAGAGGAAGCACACTATTGCGCCGACATAGACAGGGCCGCTTGTGCCTGGCTGGTCGCCCCAGTAGGCGCTCTGTTGCGCTATGGCGGAGCGGAAACGCGGGTCGGCAGCGTCAAGAGCTTCGTTTTTGCCGCCGATATATGCCGAAGCGCCACCTTTTACATTAGGTATCATCAGGCTCCAGGTCTCCCCTATTCCGTAACTCCACTGTGTGACGTAATCGCGGTCGAGGCCATTGGTCTGATTCTCAACGTCTTTCGTCAAGACGGGCTTTCCACGCATCGTTTCCTTTCCAAACTCATAATTTGCGTAAAGCGTTGTGGTGCAAGTCATTATGGCGATAATTGCGACACAAGTCAAGATGCCGCTCGCCTTGAAAAATTCAAGATATTTTTTCGTTTTTACCGTTTCGACGAACTCGGCGATTACCAGACATACCACAATCAGCAGCAGATAATAAGTGATTTGGAGGTGTCCGGCACGGACTTCGAGGGCGAGTGAAATTGCAGTCAGCACAGAGCCCCAGAGATATTTCCCTTTGTAAGTCAATAAGATACCAGCAATAACAGGTGCCATGTAAGCCATCGCCATCGCCTTTGAGTTATGCCCCGCACCGATTATAATAAAAAGGTACGAGGTGAGGCCATACGCGAGTGCGCCGACAAAACTGACACCGGTTTTGCATCCGAGTACCAAAAGCAAGATGAAAAAGCCCAACATGCTGACGAAAACGGCTCCGAAAGGATGTGGGAAGCCGACATTCAGCAGTTTGTGAACGTAGTTCATCAGGTTGCTGTCTTGCTGCACGCTGATGTTCCACGCGGGCATTCCGCCGAACATTGAGTTTGTCCAAAGACTCTGTTCGCCTGTTTTCGCCTTATAATCAACGATTTCCTGCGACATTCCCTTGTGCATCTCAACATCATGCTGTTTGATGCGTTTCCCCTGGATTATCGGAGAAAAATAAACCAACGTTATCAAAGCGAAGGCAACTATGCAAAGGACAACGCCAAGAGTCTTTTTGTTTTCAGCAAAAAATTTGTTCATATCAGTAAATCACCTTCTTGCAATATCTATCATCTTGAGTATCAATGATTAACAAATAAATCCTGTTTGCTTTTTGAACATCGCGAACCAGTTCGCCAAGCGGGATGCTATTCTCGCCAGGGAAGAGATTTTGATAATCTTTTTTGCAAATCTCCTTTCCTTCAAGCGAAATCAAACGAACGGCCGCATTCGTCGGTTTTTTTACATTTATCACACACAAACTATTATTATTCAATGGATTAGGAGAAACGATGACATCAACGTCATTATTTTCAATTTCGTTCACTCCATAATTATTCAACTCGTAGCAACCCATATCAATCCTGCCGTTAAAGATACGCGGACCGCCTTGAAGGTCAGTCTCCGGGACGAAATAGCCTGTCATGTCGGCCAATCCGGAATCGACGCACGGACTGTTTTCAGTCAGTCTAAAATCATGATTATCAACATCTACAAACAAAGGATCTTCATTTATCATGTCGCGATAGTATTCTTCGGTATAGAAATCGGGGTTATGGAAAATCGAGTCGAGGCCGTATTGAACGTCGCCATTCTGGAACAGCGGCCAGTTGTCGTCACCCCAGAGCCAAATCTGTGAGCCGTAGTAATATTCGTACTCATTGCCGGAAAGGTCAGCATATATGGCATGGTTTCCGTAAATTATCGAGTTGTTTATCACAGGCTCTGAGCCGAAAGACACCTGCATGCCGGCACCGCCGCCGCCACCGCAGATATTACCCACAAGGGTGAAATTAGTGATTTCGGGGCTTGCCGTCGCCATGGCCATCCCTCCGCCGTAATGCACCACTTCGTTGTTGTAAGCCAACACGTTAGACATCTTCACATCGAGATGATTGCTTCGCTGGAGACCGAGTCCGCCGCCGTTTGTCGCAAAGTTATTATAGAAAACAGCTTTGTTCAGAACCACGCTGCAGCTGTCGAAACTGCAGCCGCCGCCGTAGCCGGCAGGAAGGTAATTGTCGTGCGAGACGATATTTTCGACGACGACATCGCAGTTGATGAAGAAGAAGCCGCCGCCGTAGGTGTAACTGCCTTCATAACCATAGCCTTGATTGTTATACGCCTCACAGTCAACGACTTCAACATTTGAATGTGATGCATAGATTCCGCCACCTTTCGCACGGAAGATATTGTCGTGAAACACGCAGTTGTGTACCTTGGCGTTTTGAACACTGATGAACCTAATATTTGCGCCGTTGCCGCCGAGCGGAGTCTTGCCGTATGAGAAATCACAATATTTCAAGACGACATCGCCGCTTTTTCTGAACTCAATGCCGCCCCATCCGCCGTTAAGTATTTCATAATCAGCGAATCCTGTCGTGTCGGCGACAGAAAAAGTGATCATATTGTCGGCTGTGCCCTCCGCGTTCAGCACACCTTCCACATTAATGCTGAAATTCTTCGAGGAAAGAACATGCGTCCCAGGCTCAATAGTCAGATTATCAGTGACATATACATCACCCATAAGCATAATTGTACCATTCCACGTGCCATTTTGTTCACCTGACACCTCGGTGATTTGGGCGTTTGTACTTTGGAAAGAAAAGATGAAAAACGCCGTAATAATCAAATAAATATACCTTTTCATGATTTAATAATTTGAACCGCCAAATTTACAAAATTTTATTTTACGAAAATATTTTATTTGGCACATTTTATGACAATAAAAAATCGTATCTTTGCGCGAATTAAAATAAACGACATCAAAAATGAAAAAGCTATTTATTCTTTTATTTGCGCTTATGCCACTTATGGCGAACGCGCAGCTCGAGGACGAATTCAACCGCATGAAAGACATCATGAATGATGTTGACAGGGAGACGGAAATGGGTGTTTTCACATTACATTTCTTTGATGCCGAAGACGGCAGTCCTATTGAGAACGCCACGGTCACGATTTTAAACATCGGTGATTTCCAGACAGATATTGCGGGAATGGTGACATTCCCGATTGTTGGTGACAACACATACACTTTCAAATTCAGCAAACAAGGCTACATCACGGTGACGACAAGATTTGAGGTTGTTGCGGGCGACATCTTCAACAACCGCTTCACGATGTCGAAACTTCTTGACATCGGGCAGGTCCGCGTCGTCCTTGACTGGGGGTCAAATCCTTCAGACCTTGACATTCATCTCGAAAAAGTCGGTGCATACCACATTTCATATCACGACAAACGCGTCGCTGACGACAGAAGTGCCGTACTTGACCGAGACGACATGGACGGCCACGGCCCCGAAACCATAACAATCACAGACCTTGACGAGAATGCCACTTACAACTGTTTTGTGAATGACTACACAAACAGAAATAATACAACGTCACAAAAACTTGCAAAGTCAAAAGCAAGAATCACTATTTACACCGACAACAGTCTTTATAAGTCATTTGAAGTCAACAAGAATATGGGAGGCGGCACACGTTGGGATGTCTTCCAGATCAAGAATGGCGAAATAATCGACCTCAACAGAATTGCAAATTGATTCGTTCAATTTGTCATGACGAGAAGCATCAATTTACTGATTATCATTTTCACAGCATTGATTATCAATGGCTGCGCGAATGCTGTCTCTCCGAGCGGAGGTCCAAAAGACGTTTTCCCTCCAGTTGTCGTGGAAACCAATCCCGAAAACTCTTCGAGAAATGTCAGTGGCAAGACATTTCACATCACCTTCGACGAGTACGTCACGCTTGACAACGCAAACAAGAACATCCTGATTTCACCGCCGCAGAAAAAATCGCCGACATATCGTCTCAGCGGAAAGACACTCACCATAAAATTCGAGGAAGACCTGAAGCCTGAGACGACATATTCCATCAATTTCGGGTCGGCGATAAAGGATTTGCATGAAGGTAACTTATTGAAAGACTACGTGTTCACGTTTTCAACCGGCGATGCCGTCGATTCACTTTCATTGGGCGGGAAAGCAGTCTCGGCGGAAACCCTGAAGGAATGCGAAGACTTTTACGTCATGCTTTACGCCGACGAAAACGACACTATCCCACTCGACTCGCTTCCGTTTTTTGTGACGCCAAACTATGTGACAAAAACAAGCAAGAAAGGCGATTTCTCCTTCACAGGTCTCGCCGACAAAAACTACCTCCTTTTCGTCTTGAAGGACGCAAACTCCAACATGCTGTTTGACCTTCCAAATGAAGAAATCGGTTTTTACCCCGAAATGGTCAAACCGCTGTATATTCCTGTAAGTCAACCTGTTATTGACACAACGGCAACAGACTCAATAATCGCAAAACAAGATTCAGACGACACTTTAAAATATCAAATACGAACTTTTGTCCAAGAGGATTCGGTGCAGAAAGTTTTGAAGAAAGAACTCGTCGAAGATGGATTGCTGCGTTTTGTCTTCCGCTATCCTACTGACAATGTGAATCTTAGCATTTGCGAAGAACTGCCCGACAGCTTCAATGTCATGAAAGTGCTTTCGCCAAGAAAAGACACTGTCTCATTCTATTTCACGCCGGTGAAAGACAGTCTGTGGATCAGCATGAGTTACGACACTATCAGCGACACGACACATTACAGCCTGAAGCCACGAGCCTCGGTGAAACCGAACAGACGCAGGGCGAAAGACGAGACCGTCAGGCGGCTTGAAGTTCTGGGCAACGCAAAAGGCGGGAAACTGAAGCCCGAACAGCCGCTCATCCTCTCGTTCAAAGAGCCTGTCGTTGATGTCGTGATGCGCGACACTATGTGGTTTATCGATGGTAAAGACACGATTTTCAACGACTTGCGTTTTTCAAAGGTTGATGAATACGGCTTTAAATATAAAGTTGAGAAAAAATTCGAGTCGGAGGGGAAGTACAAAATCATCATCCCGGACTCGGTCTTTTTTGGCATTCGCGGGCTGACGAACGACACGACAAAATTAGACATCACGGTGCCGGAAATATCGCAATACGGCAACATTTACATCACTGTTGAAGTGCCCGAAAACGTGCCGCAAGTGGTAATACAACTGTTAAGCGGCGACAAAATCCTTGACAGCAAAATCATCAAGGAAACACAAGAGATTGAATTTGAATACCTTGACGCGGGAAAATACAAACTGAAGGCCATCTTGGACACTGACTCAAACGGATTGTGGAGTCCGGGCAATTACATCAAGAAGATACAGCCTGAGAAAGTGGTTTTTTACAAGACAGAACTCGAGGTCAAAGCCAACTGGGATATTGATTTAGATGAACATTGGGAGCTTTAAAAAGTTAAAAGTTTGAAAGTTAAAAAGTTAAAAGTGATGAAGATTTCTGGTCAGATAATGGATGTTGTCGGGAAAAGGATTTTTCCGGGGACTGTTACAGTTGATAACGGCAGGATTGCCGACATCGTTGAGGAGCAAAACGACGAGACACGCATTATCATGCCCGGCTTTGTTGACGCTCATATCCACATCGAGAGTTCGATGCTCGTGCCGTCGGAGTTCGCGAGGATGGCGGTGGTCCACGGCAGCGTCGGGGCGGTATGCGACCCGCATGAGATAACCAACGTGTTAGGTATCAACGGAGTACGTTTTATGATTGACAACGGCAAACGCGTCCCGTTCAAATTCCATTTCGGTGCGCCGAGCTGCGTCCCGGCAACGACATTCGAGACATCCGGCGCGATTCTAGACCACAACGACATCGAGACATTGATGGCGATGGACGACATCTACTTCCTTGGCGAGATGATGAATTACCCAGGTGTCATCTTCAATGACGAAGAGGTTCACCTGAAACTCGAAGCCGCGAGACGTCACAACAAGCCCATCGACGGACACGCACCGGGCGTGACGGGCGACGACGCAAAGAAATACGCATCGGCAGGCATAACAACCGACCACGAATGCTACACTCTTGAAGAGGCACTTGAGAAAGTCAAACTCGGCATGAAAATCCTGATCCGCGAAGGCAGCGCGGCCAAGAACTTCGACGCCCTCGTGCCGCTTTTCAACATCTGCCCTGACAAAATAATGTTCTGCACCGACGACTGTCACCCCGACGATCTCGTCAAATATCATATAAATAATTCGGTAAAACGAGCAATATCATTGGGTTACGACAAGTTCGACGTAATCAGGGCGGCGACAGCAGCACCTGTTGAACATTACAAAATGAACATCGGCCTTCTGCAAAAAAACGACCCCGCCGACTTCATCGTCATTGACAACTTCGAGAATTTCAATGTGTTGCAGACTTTCATCAATGGCGAAGTCGTAGCCGAAAACGGAGAGAGCAGACTTGAACATCTTGCGACAATTCCAATCAACAACTTCAACGCGGAGCCTGTCACAGCCGAAGACTTTTACGTTGAGGATAACGGCAAGAAAGTCAACGCAATAGAAGTCATCCCCGGACAATTGGTAACTAACAAGATCGTTGTTGACCGCCACGACACCGACATCTTGAAGATCGCGGTGATAAACAGGTACCGGAAGTCGAAGCCGGCAGTAGGTTACATCAAAGGTTTCGGGTTGAAGAGAGGAGCCTTGGCGTCGAGCATCGCCCACGACAGCCACAACATTGTCGTTGTCGGTTGCAGCGATGAGGAGATGGCAGCCGCTGTAAATCAGATAGTTACATATAAAGGCGGCATCACCGCATATTCAAAGGAGATCTGCACCACGATGCCCATGCCTGTGGCAGGACTTATGAGCAACGGCGACGGTCACATGGTCGCAGAGGCATACAAAGATGTCGATAGATTTGCAAAGCGTCTCGGCACGACGCTCAACGCACCGTTCATGACGATGGCATTCATGGCATTGTTAGTGATTCCGTCGTTGAAACTCAGCGACAAAGGACTTTTCGATGGAGAGAAGTTCCGGTTTGAGAAACTGTTTGCGGAGTGATGGAAACCACGAAGTTTCACCACGAATTGCACGAATTTTCACGAATTTATACTCAAACTCCTAATCACCTCAATCACCTTAAACTCCTAATCACCTCAATCTCCTAATCTCCTCAATCTCCTTCACCCTATTTGAAGGACAAGGCCTTTGAGATAAGCGCCTTCGGGGTGGTAGATGTTTATCGGATGATCTTCCGGCTGTGAGAGTTGGTGCAGGATCCTGACTTTCCTGCCGGTTTCGATTGCCGCCGCCATCACAATGCTTTGGAACTGAGCCTTGTCAACGGCTTGCGAGCAACTGAAAGTGAACAGCAGTCCGCCGTCTTTTATCTTTTTGATTGCCTCTTTGTTGATGAATTTATATCCGAGAAGTCCGCGATGCAGCGACTTATGGTTTTTCGCGAACGCCGGCGGGTCGAGGATAATCATATCAAATTGATTTTCAGGCATATTCTGAAGATACAGCTTGGCATCTTCATCGATGCTCGGATTCGCTCCCGTCGAAAAGCCGTTCAACTCTATGTTTTTTTCACAGACTGCAATAGCCTTTTTTGAGCTATCGACGGAGACGACCTGTCGTGCACCGCCCTGCAACGCCGTCACGGAGAAGCCGCCGGTGTAGCAGAAAGTGTTCAGCACGGTGCGGTCTTTCGCGAGTCTTCTCACCAAATCGCGGTTGCAACGCTGGTCGAGGAAGAAACCGGTCTTCTGCCCTTCCTCCCAGTCAACCAGAAACTTAGAGTCGTTTTCGAGGACAAAGTCTTCGCATTTTCCGCCAAGGAGATAGTCGTCATCAACAGCATCCTTGCCCATTCGCTGCATGGCTTCGGAACTCTTGTTGTAAATGGCTTCAAGCTTCAAATCAGGAATAGCCTCAAGTGCGAGAGCTATCGCCTTGATGTTCAACGCCATTCCTTCAGTCTGTGCTTGAATGACAGCGGTCTTTCCATAGATGTCGATGATAAGTCCCGGGAGTCCGTCGCCTTCGGAATGGATGAGACGGTAGCAGTTAGTATGTTGATTGTCAACGAGTCCGAGAGCTTTACGAGTCTCGAAGGCGGCGTTGAGGCGTTGCTGCCAGAACATCGCGCCGATTTTTGTGTTTTCAAATGAGAGAAGTTTCACGGCGATATTGCCCGCCTCGCAGAAACCGGTGCCGACAATCTCATCGTTACTGTCTGTAACTGTCACAATATCACCGGCTTGAAGGCCTTCGGGGCCTGATTCTATCGCGCCGGAGAAGATCCATGGATGAAAACGCCTCACGGCATCGTCTTTGCCTTTGTGAAGCTTGATAACGGGGTATAATGGTGTCATTGTATTCAGAATTTAAATCTCGCAAAGATACGGATTTTTCTTTATTTGCTGAGTTTTTCAATTGTTTTTGTTGTGGAAAAACCTTCCACGAGGTCGATTGTCTCGACGCGACCGCCTTTCGCCATCACGATGTCGTAGCCCACGATGTCTTCAGGCCTGTAGTCGCTGCCCTTCACGAGGACATCGGGCTGCACCTTATTAATTAATTGATAGGGCGTGTCGTCATCGAAAAGCGTCACCGCGCTGACAAAACCGAGGGCGGCGAGCACGAAGGCGCGGGATTTCTCATCGTTGACGGGACGGGACGGGCCTTTCAACCGTTTCACGGAAGCGTCGGTGTTCAAGCCGATTATCAGGACATCGCCTTTCGCGGCGGCTTTTGAGAGATATTCAACATGGCCGCGATGCAGGATGTCGAAACAACCGTTTGAAAACACGATTTTCTTCCCGCTTCGGCGACATTCCTCAAGCCAATTATTGAGACCTTCTCCGTCAAGGATTTTGTTGTTGATATTCTTGAAATAGTCCATAATCAAATTTTTTTAATATATTTTTAACACAAGTTGCACGAGTTTATTTCACAAGTTGCACGAGTTTTCAATTTAAAGGCTTTCTTTTGTCAAAAAACATCATTACGATGTAAGCAATTATTCCTGTAACAATGTAAAAAATCATCTGCGAGCCGTGGTTTAATGCTGCAAAGGAGCCGGCGGTCTGCTCGGAGATTTCGTAGAAACCGCTCAGCAGCGTTATGCAGATGAAATGATATGTGCCGATTCCGCCTGGGACAGGCGCGACGACACCCAATGTCGCGATTCCGAGAAGCGTGACGGCCTCAACGAAACCAAGTTGCGACGTCTCGCCCAGCATGTAAAACGGCAGCCATGTCATGACGACATAAAAGCCCCATACGCCTAAAGTGTAAAGGACAAAACGCCACTTCCTTTTCATCGTGACGACGCTCTTTACTCCATCGACGAAGCCGTGCCAGATTCTGGCGAGCCTACTGCTTCTCCTGCACAATTTAACCAAAACCATAGCCAAAACCAAAATGGCCGCCGCAATGAGGACGCATAGAATGATATTGCCTTTCACCTTATTAATTAATGGTATCATCCACGATGTTATGAGGCTTCCGAGTAGCTGCCATTGGAATACGATTACCAAGAATGCGAGCAGGAGCAACACGCACAGGTCGATGATGCGTTCGGAGACGACGCTGCCGAGGTTTTTGTCGAACGGGATGTTTTCCCTGCGTTTTAGGACGGAGCAGCGCACCACCTCGCCGAGTCGCGGGAAGATGCAGTTGGCGAAATACGCAATCAGCACGGCGCCGTAGGTTGACGACACGCGCGTCTTGCAGCCCATCGCCTCAATCTGGATGTTCCAGCGCAACGCCCTGAAGAACAACGATGCGGCGAGACATAACAAACTCAACAAAAGCCACGAGATTTTTGCGTTTTTCACGTCGTTCCAGAGCCCGTGCAGGTCAACGTTGCGGAAACTGAACCACAGCAGAGCAAGTCCGAGAGCGAGAAACGCCATGTAAGACAATGACTTAGAAATCTTTTTATTCATGATTCAAAAAACTTTGCAAATTTACATAATTAGAAAATATAAATGGCGGCAGATTGAAAAAATTAGTATCTTTGCAGCCGGAAAAAATGCCCCGGTAGTTCAACGGATAGAACGGAAGTTTCCTAAACTTTAGATTTGGGTTCGATTCCCAGCTGGGGTACTTCACCATAAGGTTAAAATATTGTATTTCAATGTTTTAACCTTTTTTTTGAAAACTGATTGCCTGAAAATGTTTTTCAGCATCAGATCATGTCCTTGAAAAATTTCATTATCCGAAAAATATTCAACAGTATCATAAATATCAATTTTAGTCTGCAACTTGACCAATATATTGAAGTTTTAAATTTCGGCTAAAACACAGACCTAAATTAATTGTTATAAATTTCGGCTTATATATTGACTAAAATTGTATTTTTGCAAAAAAATCGGATATGATAAACAAAGAAATTTTGGCAGAAGTGTTGAGGCAAAATCGCGAAATGGTTGAGAATATGCAAGTTGTGAAACGTGACTTTCTGTTTTATGACCATTTCAGATATGTTTTAGTTGGAGCGAGACGCGCCGGAAAATCGTTTCTTCTTTTTCAACGGATGCAGGAACTGCTTGCCAACGGATACTCATGGGATGATATGTTGTACCTTAATTTTGAAGACGACCGTCTGCTCGGATTTGATGTTCATGACTTTGATTCCATTTTTGCCGCCCATTCCTGTATGAATGGCAACAGACCGATGCTGTTTCTCGATGAGATACAAAATATTGATGGCTGGGAGAAGTTCGCCCGCCGTTTGGCCGACCAGAAATATACGGTCTATATCACCGGTTCAAACGCGAAGATGCTCAGCACCGATGTCGCCACGACACTCGGCGGACGATATGTCGTGCAAAAGGTTTTCCCTTATAGTTTTTTGGAATTTGCCACAGCCAACCATTACACCTTTGACGTTGATTGCCAAGATATTAATGCTGTTGAGGCTTTGCTTGACGATTATGTCCAACATGGCGGTTTCCCTGAATGTGCATCTTTACCTGGAAAGAAAGAATATCTGCTTTCTGTTTATCAAAAAATATTTCTTGGCGACATCGCTCTTCGCAACAAGGTGGAAAACCCGAATATTCTTCGTCTGATGTTCAAGAAATTAGCGGAGAGTGTGAAACAGCCTACCGCTTTGACGCGAGTTGCAAATCTGATAACATCAGCGGGCGTAAAAGTCTCGAAGAATACCGTCATTTCATACGCCAGTTACGCAAAGGATGCCTTCCTGATCCTTCCGATGAGAAATTTCGCGGATAGCTTTACCCAGCGTGAAACCAATCAGAAATTCTATTTCGTTGACAACGGCATCATCGGACTGCTGACCACCGACTGCCGCACTTCGCAGCTCGAAAACATGGTGGCGGTGGCTTTGCTCCGCAAATACGGGCTTGACAACAACGTGTTTTTCTACAGTCATAACGTGGAGGTCGATTTTGTTGTTCCGGAGAAAAAAATTGCCATTCAGGTTTGTTACAGTTTGGGTGATGATGACAGCGAAACGTTTGTTCGAGAAAGCCAAGCTCTTTTGAAATTAGATAATAGACTGGCATACAACAACTTAATTATTATTACATATAATGACACAGGGCGTAGGATTGATATTGGAGACAAAACGATAATGGTCATGCCTGTCTGGAAATGGATGTCTGAAATATAGACCCACTTCTTTCCTGACTTCATCAATGCGCCACCCAAATCAAGATTCGCTGTCAGATAAATCAAAAAGTTGCATTTATCACTTGAATTCAGCTTGTATTGAACAAAATATTATATTTTTTATTCAATACATATAATTTATTGTACAAAAAAAGCACCTCTCACGAGGTGCTTTTTTATTTTTCCTGAATAATTCAGTTCATTAGAATTTGTAACGGACGCTCAATGCGATCGACCATGTTGAGTATGTGCTTGCGAGAGGTTTCCATTCAGGCTCCGTGAATTCGTAAGTCTGTGTATCCTTGTCATAGTTGAGGATCTCGTTGCTGCTCAACACTTTGTAGTTGCTCCATGAGTTGCAGATGAGGTTTGCGAGGTTCTTGATGTCGCAGGCAACCTCAAGAGTATTCTTTGTCTTGCCGCCGTTGATATAGAAATTGAAGTCTTGCGAGACGTGGAAGTTGATTCTGTTGAGCCATGGTGCGACGATGGCATTTCTCTCCTCGTACTGTCCGCGGTGGCTGCTGAGGTAATCATCGTCTTCGATGAATTCCTCGTATGCCATCTTGTTTTCACCGGGCAGCCAGCATTCATTGACCTCATCATACACATCGCCCTCGAAATGCATCTCGTTGAAGAGTTCGTCGTATGTCGGGATGTAGATGAGCTGGTTGGCTGATGTGCCGCTGACATTGTTCATCACGTAGGAGATTCTGCTGTATGAATAGCTGCCGAAGTAACCGATGTTGTAGCCTTCGTATGTGAGACCGAGGTTGGTCGATGTATATTTTCCCTCGTTGATTCTGTAGCTGGCATTCATGATGACGCGGTTAGGAGCGACATAGTTCGAATATCCGAGTTCCGGAGTGTTGCTGCCGTTGACATTGAATGTGTTGACGAATTCCGAGATCTGGTCGCCGCTGCCGTCGCTGAGCGACTTGGCTTTTGAGTGTGTATAGGCTGCCATGAGGTTGAGGCCGCAGTTGAACTCCTTGCTCAGCTGGGCTGTCAATGAATAGTAGTAGCCGTGTTTGTCAACATTCTGGAGGTAGTAGCCACCGACCGTTCTGCCTTCGCTGTTTGTAACACCTTCGCTCACCCAGCTTTCACGATATTTGTCTTCACCCGGAAGCAAGATGCCGCCGGCCTTCTTGATGCCGAGTTGTGTGGCATAGACTTCATTGTAATTGAGGCTGTAGATTCCTTCGAGAGTTGCCTTTACACCGCCTGGGAGCTTGGCGTCCAATGCGAGTGATGACTTCCATGCTGATGGCATAATGAGCTCATCGGAGATGATTGTCGCCGCTGTGGGAGCCGAGAGATCGCGCTGATGGAATTCGCCGCCATAGATTTCCTCAAGCTGGTCGGCCACTGTCTGATGGAAATGGATGACATCTTCTGCTTTCTTCGCGATGTACTGGTTCTGGAGGACGTTGGCGTTACCCATTGCCGAGACCATCCACACGAACGGGATGCGGCCAGTGAAGATGCCTGTGCCGCCGCGGAGGATGAGGTCACGGTTCTTGAGGATGTCCCAGTTGAAGCCGAGACGCGGTGAGAAGTTCATTCTCATCTCCGGGAGGTCTTCCGTGCTGAGTCCTTCAAATGAAGTGCCCGTGGCATCGCCGATGGCGTGATGGACAAATGTCGAGTCTTCCAGCATCTCGTCCCAACCGTTTGCGAACTCCTTGTTCAGGTTGTTGTTTGGATTTGTGAGGAATGGCATCTCGACGCGGAGACCGACCGTGAGACGGAAGTTGTCGCTGGCGCGGACTTCATCCTGGAAATACGCCGATGCCTGACTGTAGTCGAATGAAGGCTGATTCTGTGAAAGGGCATCGTTGTTGCCGTGTGTGAGCATGTAAAGGACAGGTTTCGCATCCGTGTCGCCGTTGACGTCGTTGACAAATGACTCCCATGAATCGTATATGTACCAGCCTGCACCACCCTGCATGAATCCGTTCTTTGTCCTGTTCCACTCGAACTGGAGACCGCCAGTGAAGCTGTTGACGCCCTTTGTCCATGAGATTTCGTCCGTCGCAACGATTGTCTGGACATCACGTGTGTTGCCGTATGTGAACGGGTCCGGACCGAATGTCGTCAGGTTTGCAGTCCTGCCCTTCGCCAGACCTTCCGTGCTCAAAATATCGACTGTCGGGAAGAGACTTCCGACGAATGAACGCGGCTCATCCTGATGTGACCATGTCATACGGAACATGTTGTTGTATCTGCCGCCGCCGAGACGTGAGTTCAACTCAGCCGCCAACGTGATGAAGTTCTGTTCCTGGAAGTAACGCGAGCTCTCGAACGGAAGTGCGTATGACGACTGACGGCCTTCGCTGTATCTGTTGAATGTGAACTGTTCGCCGCCGACATAGAATGAAGTGTTTGTCGAACCGAGCGGGCTCATTGATGATGACGGGTTGTTCGACTGCGACACGTGTGTCTTGCTGAAACGGACCATGAAGTCGTTGTTCTTGTTGATGTTCCAGTCGATACGAGCGATGATTTTGTGGTCAGGTGTTGAGAGAGGGAAGCTGCCGTAGCGGCCCGGGTCATAACCGAATTTCTCCGAAAGGAAATTCTTGATCTCTGTCATCTGTGTCTCTGTAGGACGGTTGTACTGCACGTCGTCACCGAAATCCTGTGACCCGTCGGTACGTGCTATGCTCGACGAACCCGGGACTTCGTCCTTCGTGTATTCAGCATTGATGAAGAAGAACAACTTGTCCTTGATGATAGGACCGCCGACACTGGCACCGACCGTGTTGTTGATCATGTGCGTGTTCGGAATATCCTCATCACCAACCTTGTATCCCTTGAAGTCGTTGTTCTGGTAGTAGTCGTACGCGGTGGCGTGCCATTCATTGGTGCCGCTCTTCGTGATGGCGTTGATGGCGCCGCCCGTGAAGCCGCTCTGACGGACATCGAAAGGAGTGATGTTGATTGTCATCTCCTCAAGGGCGTCGAGTGAGATAGGGCTGCCCCCTGACGGGAGGTTGCTGCCAATGCCGAAGGCGTTGTTGAATGCGGCACCGTCAACGGTGACATACGACTGACGGTAGTTACCACCGCCGATTGCCAGACCGCTTGTGTTGCCGGATGCCTGTGGCGTGAGCGAAAGGACATCGTTCAGGTTTCTTGTGACCGTCGGCAGAAGTGCTATCTCATCCGAAGAAATAGCCGTCGTGGCGCCGGCGCGCTCACTGTTCATGCCGTTGGTGATTGCCTCGGCTGTGACGGTGACGGCGTCAAGACTGACTGACTCCTCCGTCATCGTGATATTAACGTACTTCGTCTCGCCCAATGCCGCGTACACCCCTTCCACGTCCAATGGATGGTAACCAACCATACGGACCTGCAATGTGTAAGGACCGCCAGCGCGGACGTTCGACAAACGATAGTTACCGTCTTCATCAGCAACCGCTGAATATTCGGTACCCGACGCAGTGTTAACTGCCACAATGGTTGAGAATGAAAGAGGCTCGTTGTTCGTGCCTGTCACCTTACCACTGATGTTTGATGATGTCACCTGCGCCCAAAGGCTTACAGACGTGACCATTGCCATGAATAAAAAAAGTAATTTTTTCATCATAGATTGAATTTAATTAATAATAAGTGATTGTAAATTTGATAATTATGAATTTCCTTGCCAGTATTCATATAATGATTGTCCATGTTTATTAATCGGTGCAAAAATATAAAAATTTTCTATACCCCAAAAAACAAATGGAAATATTTTTTGACCACCATTAATTGAAAACATTTTTCCCGATGTGCCTTATTTTTTGTATTTTTGCACCGCGAAAGTCAAACAATTCGAAATCATCTTCTATCAATATGAAAAAATATTTCATCTCACTTATCATAACACTGACATTCAGCATGTTATCAACAGCCCAGCGAATCGGCGGCTGGACAACGCACACACCCGGGATGCAGGTCAACAAAGTCGATGTCATGCATGAGAAAATCTTTGCGGCAACTCCTTACGACATCTTCTATCTGAACACCAACGACAACAGTATCAACAGGTTGACCAAAGTCAACGGGCTGTCCGACTACGGCGTTGACGTGATGCGTTACAGCTCCGGGGCCGACGTGGTCTTTGTCGGCTACAGCAACGCCAACATCGACATCATCGACCGCAACGACAACATATACAACATCATCGACATCAAGGACAAGAACATCATCGGGAACAAGGTCATCAACGATGTGTTTTTCGACGGCAAGATGGCGTATGCCTGCTGCGGCTTCGGCATTGTCGCCATCGACATCGAACGTCTGGAGGTGAGAGACACATACATCATCGGCAAAAACGGCACATACCTGAATGTCAACGGATTAGCAATCTATAAAAACAAGTTTTACGCCGCGACGAGCGATGGCATATACTACGCTGACACCGACAACCACAACCTTGCCGACTTCCAGCAATGGACACTCGACGAGACCATAACCTATCCTTACGTGGAATACAAAAACGTACTTGTCTTCGATGACAAGCTGATTGCCAACGCGAAAGCCAACGACTTCTACGACGAGACGTTCTGTTTCGACGGCGATGTCTGGAGAGACTACCTGCCGGAAGAGAGATACATCCACACTGAGATCCGTGTCTGCGACGACAGGATTGTCTTCGTCAACGACACCGTGAGCGGCGAAACACAGAAACCGATAAACGTCAAGGGGTTCACCGCCAATGGAGTCTGTGTCAACAAGATACAATACACCGAGTCATATTCGGCATATTACGACGCGTCAAGGTCATGCTACTGGCTCGGCACGAAAGTCAAGAGTCTGGAGAGATTCAGCTGCAAGGACTGGACCGACGTGCAGTTTTACACCGTCAACGGGCCGTTCTCCAACTACATGTTTGAGATCAAGGCGCAGGGCGAAGATGTCTGGATCGCTTCCGGCGGCTACACATCGACATGGGCGAACACGTGGAATCACGGCGGCGTGTTCCATTACAACAACAAACGATGGACATTCGTGAACAACTGGGAGGAGGCCGCCTTCGACTCCATCTACGACATTTCGTGCGTCGCCATCAAGCCTGACAACAGCCGGAATATATACGCCGGCTCATACATGAATGGTGTCATGTTCATTGAAAATGAGAGTGTTACGAGGGTGTTCAACAAGTACAACAGCACACTCAGCACGCGTCTCGGCACGAATCAGACATGTGTCACAGGCATGGACTTCGACAGCAGAGGCACGTTGTGGCTTGCCAACAGCGGCGCCGAGAAACTCCTCTCGTCGATGACAGCCGACGGCAGATGGGAGGCTCACAACATCGGCAACGGCGGCGGCGACATCAGCCATCTCATGGTTGACGGCAACGACTACGTCTGGGTTCTGCACCGCGACGGACACGCCACCGTCTATGACGGAAACGTTTCAAAATCAGTGAGCAGCAACACGGGACAGGGCGGACTGCCGGGCAGCATCAACTGCTTCGTGACCGACAGGAAAGGGACGGTGTGGGTCGGCACCAACGATGGTGTCGGCGTGTTCTACAACACAAGGAAAATCTTCAACGACAACGCCTACAGCTGCTCGCAGATCCTCGTGCCGCGCAACGACGGCAGCGGCCAAGCCGACTATCTCCTTTCGGGTCAGAGCATCTACAGCATCGCTGTTGACGGCTCCAACAAAATATGGTTCGGCACCAGCAACGGAGCCTTCCTGATTTCCAACGACGGGCTCACTGAATATCATCACTTCACCACCGACAACAGCCCGCTGCTCTCCAACACCGTCAGGCAGATTGCCATCGACGGCGAAGGCAACGTCTATTTCGTCACCGACAACGGTCTTGTCGCATACAAAGGCACCGCGACGACGGGCGGCGACACCAACAGCAACGTCATCGCCTACCCCAACCCGGTCCGCCCGGAATACACCGGTGTCGTCGGCATCAAAGGACTCGTCACCGACGCACTCGTGAAAATCACCACGGCAAGCGGAGCCTTCGTCACACACCTCGAAGCCGAAGGCGGACAGGCTGTCTGGGACTGCACCGACATCAAGGGACGCAAGGTGGAGCCCGGAGTCTATTTCATCTTCGCCTCCGACGAGACCGGCAAGGAGACATGCGTCACCAAAATATTAGTCATGAGATAGCATGGACACTCAAGACAAAACCCGTGCAATAGTTATAAAATCAATAAGATACGGCGACAACAGCCTCATTGTCAGACTGCTCACCGAGACAGACGGCGTACAGTCGTTCCTCGTGAAATCCGCATTCAGCAAGACAGCAAAGATTCGTGCCGCATTGTTCCAGCCGATGACGATGCTCGACGTTGTGAGGACACGCTCGCGCGGCGACCTCGGTTTCCTGAAGGAAGCCACCGTCAGTCACGCATACCAAAGCATCCCGTTCGAGATCAACAAAAACGCCATTGTGATGTTCGTCAGCGAGCTGCTGTCAAAAACGGTGCAAGAGGCCGAGCCCGACTCCTGTCTCTTCGACTTCGTCAGCGAAGCCATGATTTATCTTGACAGTACGGCGGAAAAATACGCCGACTTCCCTTTGAAATTCGCCATCGACCTGAGCCGACAGATCGGCTTCGCGCCCAACACCGAAGGTTACGCCGAACGCTGCGTCTTCGACCTCGAAGACGGCTGTTTCCACAAAGAAGCGTCAGGTTTGAAGTATATAATTGACGGCCAACTGTCTGAAAAATTCTACAACATCTGTGTTTCAGACATCCACGACAACAGCACCTTTGGTCTCAGCAACAGCGGACGACGCGCCCTGCTCGAACACGTCATCACATATTACAAACTTCACGTTGCCGGCTTCAGCGACATGAATTCCTGTGAGATTCTGAGGATGGTGCTGGCTTCAGCCTGATATAATCCGGAGCATTGACCTCGACACTTTCATCGGGAGTGAGCCGCCGACGATGTCGATGTCAACGACAACATAATGGTTTCCGAGTATCTCTGTCAGATGCCCTTGAAGGCCTTTCATGGCTCCGAATTTTATCGCGACGACCTGGCCTTCATGGAAGTCGGTCGGCACCGCGACCTCGCCCTCGTTTTCGACCTGTCCGACATACTCCTTCATCGCTACGATCTGGTTGTCGGGCATGGCGACTGGTTTCCCTTCAAAAGTGATGAATCTGACGACACCGGGTGTGTTCAGTATGTTGAAATAATCCTTCAGGTCGGTATGCACAAAGACATAGGAATTGAACAGCGGCTCTTCGACACGCTTGCGTCTGTCGGACCATTGTTTCACTCTCGTCACGAGAGGGAGATACACCTCCACGTCGCCGCGTTCGAGCAGCCACGCCGACTTCTTCTCATACCGCGATCTAACATACACGGCGTACCATTTCCGTGGTGTCGCCAGGTTTTCAGCCATTAACTGCGTCTCCTTCTGAGTAAACGTGCGAACCAGCCTTCCTTTTTGTGGTTTTTATTTTCGCCGTAATAGCCGTGACCATAACCGTGACCATAACCGTAGCCGTAACCATAGCCATAGCCGCCGTACCCGCCGCTGTAGCGGTAGCCGTAAGTACCCGAATACACGATTCCGTTGATGATGATTTTGACGTCGATGTGGCGTCTTTCAAGGTCCTGTACTATTGAAGCGAACACCTTCTTGTTTGTAAGTCCCTGACGCACAACGTATGTCACGACATCGCAGTGTTTCATAAGGAGGAATGCGTCGGTCACCAGTGCCAACGGTGGCGTATCGACGATGATATAATCGTACTTGTTTTTCAGTTCGGTGAAGAACTCCGCGCAGCGTGCCGACGCAGTGAGTTCGGCAGGATTTGACGGCACCGGCCCCGCGCATATAACGTCGAGTGACGGCAGTTTGCCGGAAGGCTGCACAATCTCCTGCAACGAGGCCTTGTTCGCCAGATACGTTGACACACCGAGTTTGTTGCTGAGGCCGAACTCCTGATACAGACGCGGCTTGCGCAGGTCGAAACCGACGAGAACCGTCTTCTTCCCGTAAAGGGCGTATATCGAGGCGATGTTCACCGAGATATATGTCTTTCCGACCGACGACATGTCACCTGTCACCAGGATGCAGCACCTGTCATCGTCGTGCATTATAAAGTCGATGTTCGTACGTATCGAGCGGAACGACTCGGCCGCCGGCGACTTCGGACTGTCGATGACCATGGTCTTTGTCTCGTTGCTTTCTTCATTCTGAGGAATCTGTCCGATGATCGGGAATCCGCAGACCTTCTCGACATCCTTGCGTTCAAGGATCTTAGTGTTCAAATAATCTTTGAGGAAGATGAACGCGGCCGGGATGCCGAGTCCGAGGATCAGGGAAATGAGATAAATCTGCATGGTCCTCGGGGCGACCTTGATTGCGAGGGAGACTCTGGCGACATCAATGACCTGATTGTCGGGGGTGTTGCTCGCGCGGAGAATCTGCGCCTCGGAACGTCTCTGCATAAGGAAGTTGTAGATGTTCTCGCTGTATGTGAATTTCCTGGTGTAGCCCATATAACGTCTCTGCGCGTCAGGAAGGTCTTTCACCTGCGCCTCGAGTTTTGCGATGTTGGCGTTGATCTCATTGATGGTGAGGTTGGCGTTGTTGATCATGTTGTTGATGTTCTCAAGCAGCACCTTCTTTGTCTGGACAATCTGCTGGTCGATGGTCAGCACGATGGGGTTCATCTCCGTCGAGGTGATGAGCTGTGTTGACTTTGTCTGGAAGAGTTCGACGAGTTTGTTCACCGTCGTGTTGAGGATCGGGTCCTGGATGCCGACAGCGCTCGGGGCGATGAGTTGTTGCGGGTCTTCAAGATTCGTCTGCAGATATTTCTTGATGTTGTAGTAATATTTGAGGTTGATGTCGAGTTCGGCGCGTCTCTTTTCCTGTTCCTTGAGGTAGCTGAACGTCTCGCTCGCCTGTGCGGAGAGGTCCATGAAGTCGTTGCCCTGCTGGAACACCTGGATGTCAGTCTCCGCCTTGTGGAGGGAATCCTGGATGCCGCCGAGCTGCTCGTCGATGAATTTGATGGTGTTCTCCTGGACCACATTCTTGAGTTCGAGGTCGCGTTTTATGAACTCGGCGCAGAGCTGGTTCAGGAATGTCGTGATCTTCCTCGTGTTTGCGCCCTTGATGGTGATGACCAAAAGCGAAGACTCCTTCGTGGACTTCGACACGTCGAAGTTGCTCATCATCCTCACCTGGCTCATCATGTCGTTCAAACGGAACATATATGTTGATTTCTTGTATTCATCAACGTCAAAATAAAACGACGGCACAATGGTGAATGTGTTGTATCCATTTGAAATGGTATCACCATATTTGTACTCGCCGGCAAATTCAACTTCACCTGCTATCATTCCGAGGAACTCGTCTTTCCTGAAATCATAAATCGACCTGTTCTCGCCGCGGGCTCTCAGTTCGAAAGACTCCTCGTCAATCATTCTGATCTCGTACATCAGGCCGACCATCTGAGGTTTCGAGTAGTCTATCTCAACCCTCAACGGGTTGTTGCCATAAAGCTCCGTGGTCTTGAATCTCCTGTTTTGGAAGTATGACACATCAAAATCCAAATCCTTCAGTGCCTTCTCGGCCAGCATGTACGACTTCAGGATTCCAATCTCGTTGTCAACGTTGCCAGTACTTCTGAAGTTCATGCCGGTCATCATAGAGGCGGCGTCAACACCCATCTTCGACTCTTTGAGGTAGATGGACGAGGAGACCTGATATATATTCGTCGAAAACCTATTGTAAATATACCCGCAGCACAATGCGACGAATCCGAAAATCACAAAAAGATACCAATAGCTGATAACCTTGATGATCAACGTCTTGATATCGACAGCCTCTTCTGCCTGCTGTTGTGCCGTCCTGTTGATATTGTTTACTTCGTTATTCATGATGCTAAAAATTTTCGTAGTTATTTGACTGTTACCAAGAAGAATGTCATGACGGTCACGCCGAGTGAGAGCATTGAGATAATCAGCGAATACGGGACGTTCGCGAAGCCCCAGCGTTTTATCGACAGCGGCTCTACGTATATCACGTCATTCGGTTTAAGATAGTAGTTCGGGTCGGAGAGGATGTCGGCGTTATTGATGTTGACTTTCACGATCTGAGAGCCTTCCGTGGTCTGGTGAATTATCTTCACATTGGCTTTGTCGGCGAAATCGGTTGGGTTTCCTGCCAGCGACAGTGCCTGGAAGATGTTGATGTCCGACTGGTAGATCTGATATTGGCCGGGTTTTGAGACCTCGCCGAGAATGGTCAGGTTGAAGACACCAAGTTTCACATATACGATTGTCTCCTTTTCATACTGGTCGATGATTGTCTGTATCTTCTGCTGTATCTCCTCGATTGTCAGGTCTTTGACGTAAATCTTGCCGGCATACGGGAAGTCGATCTGTCCTTCATCGCTGACGGTGAAACCATTCAGGTAGATGCCCGCGTTACCTGCCGACGACTGGCTCGAGGCACTTGTCGCCAGATTTGTGTTTGCCGACTGGTTGAAGAACGACAAGAAATTCTTGTCCATACTCGAGACCCTTATGTACAGGTTGTCGCCCGGCTGGATCTTGTAGCTGAAACTCCTTTTGTTCAAATACTCAATTGAGGAGATGCTATCGAGGCTTTGTGCGTTCTGTAACATCAACACTCTCTTCTGCGAGACGCACGACGTCATCAGCGAGGCGGCGGCCACGAAAGAAATCAAGACCAGTTTGAATATGTTTCTATTCATTTCAATGATATTTTTATTCCGAAGGCACACATTTGAGCGTCAGGTTTCTGATGCCGTAAAGCGGGTCTCTCGGATATTTGTTTTCTATGTTGAATTTATACTCTCCTATCTCATTGATGTTCAATTCACTCATCAAAGGAAACTGGAAGAAATAAAGGCCGTCTGTTTTCTGCGACTTCCAATTTCCGTCGTTGTCCTTCAGGGCGAAACTGTATTCACGGGCGCGACGGCTGCCATCGGCACCCTCGAACACCATGCAGAAATCCAGCCTGTTCTCCGAATCGCTGTATCGATATATGTTCGGAAAATCCTCGGAGACGGTCACTTCCATGATGACATCTACAATCGCTGGGGCCTTCACCACGTTGAACGAAGCCACGATGTTGTCGAATCTCCCCCACTGCCCGTCGGCGAAGCTCTTCGAGATGACGACCTGCTCATTCCGCCTTGAACACGACGCGAAAACCATCGCAACCACAATCAGCGCGACTGTTGAAAACAAGCGGACACTATGTCTGACACGGCATGTCAATGCAGAAATTATTTTGAAGTCGCAAAGATACAATTATTTTGAAGACAATTGACATTTTTTTATCATTTTTTTTGCTATTTTTGCGCGTCATTATTCTGATGTGAAACCGCTTTTGTAACGTTATGATAAAGAACAAGATAAATTATTCAGGCAGGCAATATGTGATTATTGCGGCGTTTGTTGCCGTCGCTCTGATAATAGCTGTCAAGCTCTTTTCGATACAGGTTCTGGACGACAAATACAAGCGTTCGTCGGAGAACAACACGCTCCGTCACATCACTCAGTATCCGGCTCGCGGCAAGGTTTACGACCGCAACGGGAGGCTTGTCGTCTTCAACGACGCGGTTTACGACCTCATGATCATTCCGGGTTTGGCGCGTGACATTGACACCTGTTCATTTTGTAAGTTGTTGGACATCAACAATGAAACATACAACAAACTTTACGACAAGGCGAGAAAATACTCATGGGTGACGCCGTCGGTGTTCATCTCGCAGATCAGCAAGGAGGAATACGGGCATATCGCCGAGATGATGTATCACTATCCCGGGTTTTACTTTCAGACACGTTCACTTCGGCAGTATCCGGAAGCCATCGCCGCGCACACTTTCGGCAGCATAGGTGAGGTCGGGAGGCGTGACATCGAGGAGGACGGCTACTACAAGTCGGGCGACTACATCGGGAGGTCGGGCATTGAGCGTTCATACGAGCGGGAGTTGCGCGGGAGCAAGGGCATGAAGATCGTCGTCGTCGATGTCCACAACAGGGAGAAGGAGCGGTTCATGGACGGGCGTTACGACACGTTGCCCGAGCACGGCAAGGACATCATCCTCGGCCTTGACTCCGGTTTGCAGGCATACGGCGAGTTTCTGATGCGCGGCAAGACGGGCTCCATCGTCGCCATCGAGCCGGCCACGGGACAAATACTCGCGATGGTCTCGGCACCGTCGTACGACCCGAACGAATTGGTCGGACGGCAACGCTCAGCCAACTACAGCAGACTCCTGAACGACACGCTCAAGCCATTGGTGAACAGGGCCATAAGCGGGACATATCCGCCCGGTTCCACGTTCAAGATGATCAACGGGCTGATAGCGGTGCAGAGCGGTGTCATCAGCAGCGTCACAGAATATCCGTGCGACGGGCCGGAGAGCGCGCCGATAAAATGCACCCACCATCACCATTCGCCGGTGAGACTCCACGATGCGATAGAGAACTCATGCAACCCGTATTTCTGGCAGGCCTTCCGCGACATGCTCGGCGCGGCGCGTTTTGAGGACACGAGAGACGCATACGAGTTCTGGTACAGGCTCGTCACCAGCTTCGGACTCGGGACGGCATTCCGCACCGACATCCCGTACACCGTCTCCGGCAACATCCCGACGGCGGATTTCTACGACAAGCTGTACCGAGGGAACTGGAACGCCTTGACGGTGCGTTCGCTGAGCATCGGGCAGGGTGAGATTCTCGTCACGCCACTGCAACTCGCGAACATCGCGGCGGCCATCGGCAACGAGGGCTTCTTCTACACTCCTCATTACATCAGGGCTTTCGCCGACGGCACCCCCATCGACACCGCCTTCACACAGAAAAACGTCATCGACATAGAACAGAGGCATTTCAAGGACGTGAAGAGAGGCATGCAGAGCGTCTTCGAGGGCGACCACGGCACGGCGCGTCTCTCGCGCATCGACAGCATACCCGTCGGAGGGAAGACCGGCACGGCCGAGAACCCGCACGGACCAGACCACTCCATCTTCATGGGTTTCGCCCCGGTAGAGAACCCGCAGATCGCCATCGCCGTGGTGGTCGAAAACGCCGGCTTCGGCTCCACATGGGCCGCACCGATAGCCTCACTGATGATGGAGAAGTTCATCCGCGGCGACATCAGACGCCCGTGGGTCGAGAAAAGAGTTTTAACAGACAACCCTGAAAATGAGAAGTAAAAACATAATAGGAAAATTCGATATATGGCTGCTGCTCATATATTTAGCCCTTGTCACGGTGGGGCTTCTAAGCATCTACGCCGCCGCACACAACGACAACCACCCCGCCATCTACGACCTGTCGCAGAACTACGGCAAACAGCTGCTTTTCATCGGCATCAGCCTCGTCGTCGGTTACCTGATACTTCTCGTTGACGCCAAGTTCTTCAACACCTTTGCATACGTATTCTACGCATTGTCAATATTTCTTCTCATCCTGGTGCTCCTTGTCGGCTCCAAGATTTCAGGTTCGACATCATGGATTCAGCTCGGTCCGCTATCGTTCCAGCCGTCGGAGTTCGCGAAGTTCGGCACAGCTCTCGCCATCGCGCATTTCCTCGGCAAAATCGACACCGACACGCGGAAACGCAAGACGCAGGTCTCCGCCTATTGCATCGTGATGTTGCCCATGCTCCTCGTCATGGCGCAGGGCGACGCAGGCTCCGCTCTCGTCTTCCTCACTTTTCTGCTCGTCCTTTACCGCGAAGGAATGGGCGGGAAGCTGCTCATCACCGGCGTCATCGCCGTCATTCTTTTCGTGCTGACCCTCTGTTTCTCAAAATGGTACGTCATGGCCGGCGCAGCGGTAATCTACGGAATCTTACTCTGGCTCATGGACAGGACAAAGAAGAACATTATCATTGTCTCCACAATTCTTGTTGCGGCAATCGCGTTCATCTTCTCCGTCGATTTCGCTTTCCATCATATCCTGAAGCCTCATCAGCAGACGCGCATCAACATCATCTTAGGACTTGAGCAAGACACCAGAGGCGTGGGTTACAACCTCAACCAGTCGAAGATAGCCATCGGCTCCGGCGGTTTCCTCGGCAAGGGCTACCTGCAAGGCACGATGACGAAATACAACTACGTACCGGAACAGCACACCGACTTCATCTTCTGCACCATCGGGGAGGAAAGCGGCTTCGTGGGATGTTTCGCCTTGATATGTCTGTATCTCGCTTTAATGCTGAGAATCATCGTGTTGGCCGAACGACAACGCTCGCCTTTTAGCAGGATTTACGGCTACGGCATCGCCTGCATCTTCTTCTTCCACTTCGCCATTAATATAGGAATGACAATAGGACTTGTGCCTGTCATCGGCATCCCATTGCCATTCTTGAGTTACGGAGGCTCAAGCCTCCTGATGTTCACGATGATGATTTTCGTCTTCCTGAAGCAAGACGCGAACCGGATGAATATCCTGTAGTTCTAAACTCCAAACGAGATTCCGAGTCCTTTCGCTGTCCTGACCAGGTCGCAGTCGGGCTGCACGAAGTTCATCTTCGCCACGGCGTCTTTGATCGGCACGCTGATGACATTCGGGTGACGATACGCCACCATGTTGCCGTATTCCTTGTTGAGCACCATCTCGAACGCCTTCACGCCGAACTGCGACGCAAGCACGCGGTCGTAGGCCACCGGCACGCCGCCGCGTTGCAGGTGACCGAGTGTCGTCTCACGCATATCGTGCTGGAAACCGGCGGCTTTCATCTGTTCGATGAATTTCACGCCGATGCCGCCGAGCCTCACGTTCTCGTATCCGACCTCCTTGCTCACTTCAAATATTTGCTGTCCGTCTTTCGGTTTCGCGCCTTCGCTGATGACGACGATGGCGGAGCCGCGGTCGTTGACGAAACGGCTTTCAAGACGTTCCTTCACAATGTTGATGTCGTACGGGAATTCCGGGATGAGGCACACCTCCGCTCCGCCGGCCACCGCCGCGTTCAGCGCAATCCAGCCGGCATCACGGCCCATGACTTCAAGCACGAACACGCGGTTGTGACTCGCCGAAGTCGTCACGAGCTTATCGACGGCCTCCGTCGCGATCTGGACGGCGGTCTGGAAGCCGAAGGTGCAGTCGGTCATCGAGAGGTCGTTGTCGATGGTCTTCGGCACGCCGATGATGTTCAGGCCTTTCTCGAAGAGTTTCTGCGAGATGCGCTGCGAGCCGTCGCCGCCAATGTTGATGACACAGTCAACGCCCATGTATTCGAGCCGCTGTATCATCTCATCGGAGCGGTCAACGACCTCCCACGTGCCGTCGTTTCTCTTCACCGGCCACGAGAACGGGCCGCCTTTGTTTGTCGTCTCGATTATCGTGCCGCCGCGGAAATGTATGCCGCGCACGGCTTCCGGCGTCAGTTTTACAATCTCCTGCGGAGTCCAAAGCACTCCGTTGAAGGCCTGGATGCTTCCGAGCACTTCCCAGTCTTTTTCCTGCGAGGCTCTCTTCACGATGGCGCGGATCACGGCGTTCAAGCCCGGGCAGTCGCCGCCACCAGTTAATACTAATAAGCGTTTCATATTATTTGATGCTTTGTTAAAATAATTCTAATTGAACATCTTTTTTATCTATAAAATCAAAATCTTCTGCTTTTATGCTGGCTTTATCATTAATAGTGGAAAAAACAGCATTGGCTTCTTTGATCAATTGGCTTCGGTTTGAAAACTCCAACGCCTTTGCAAGGTCAACCCTCATCAATGCCTCCTTTGTTATCATTCTTTTTGCATCAGGGAATGTGATTGATTTGAGGAATGAACGTGTGATTTCAGTGTTTAACAATGTGTGAACCGCAACCGCGTCCTTCAAACTATCAAAACTCAGGAAATAGCATGTGTCATCAACCATGAGAGGTTTTTCTTGTGGCATAATCAATGTGAAATGCATTGTTTTGTATAAACCTGAAATAGCCACTTTATAGGGTTTGAACGAGTAGTCACCTATACCGAAGATGGAGAAGTCGGGATTACCTTGATAAATTGTGGATTTCCTTTTACGAAACTCATCAATGTGTTTTTGAAGATATTTATATGTTTTTGGATAGTTGACGAGGTGATCTGTTTTTTGACCAACATATCGCTGGGTCACAATAGTATATTTTTTCGAGTTGTTTACAACCTGTGCTTTGAGATCTGAACTTTTCAACAAGCCGAAAACCAAATCCTCCTCCAACTCAAAAGACTCATTTAATTTATTACGGAACAGCCCACCTTCCCTTTCCATTTCCATAACGTTGGAGCAGTCGTGTTTGATTCCTTGTCTCCAAACCATACTGCTTTTCCCATCAATGTTTTCCAAACTATCATCAGCTTGAATGTCGGAATAAAATCCGCCTTTGACCCAACCGAATTTTTTCAAGGCATTTCCATTATAGAAATCGTAAACCTGACAATGTAAAGCCGGTTGAGAATTGAATGTACAAAAGAAAAGAGAGGCATCTACTGAAACATTAAATTCTTTCTTGCAATCAATATTCAACTCCTCTAAATCAGATATGTGAAAACGGTTTTTGCATTGTTCGTAAATGATATTTTTAATGACTGAATTTTTGACTAAAAAAGACAAACAACCGTCGCTCGTTTCAAACGACTTGATCAAGGAAATGATGATATATTCGGCTATGTCAAAGTTGCCTTTGCCAGTAATTGCATCAAGACCTTTCTGTTTTTTAAAATTTGTCTTTTGAGGTAAATTGGTCGAATCCAATGCGCCAAGCATTGAATTTGTAACCCAAGGTGGGTTACCTAAAACAAGTATATTCGAGTTTGAAA
Organism: Candidatus Limimorpha caballi; assembly: GCA_018064605.1. Taxonomy (GTDB): domain Bacteria; phylum Bacteroidota; class Bacteroidia; order Bacteroidales; family F082; genus Limimorpha; species Limimorpha caballi. The sequence goes on from JAGHUX010000006.1 coordinate 68,909, forward strand.
TCTGTTTTTTCAACATGTTGAAGTCAATTTCGAATACATTTGCCCGAATAATCTGAATTGCTGGTTTATTTGCCTGAGGGTTTGATAAGAAATAATCAAGAATATTGATTTTACATTGCCAAACATATTGAGAATAGATCTCAATTCCAATAATTTGTTTTATGGTTGGGAAATATCGCAAAGCGGCCAAGATAAAGTTTCCCTTACCACAAGTTGGCTCAATAACCGCCTCTGGTTTCACTCCTTTTGCTGATAAATGTTTGGTCACCTGTTCGGCAAGAGCCATATTTGTTTGAAAATCACCATATTCAGCTCTATAATCCGAAAAACAGAACTTTTCCGTACGCTCCAATTCCTCTTTAAACAACAAGTATTGGTCTTGTGAGGGGAAAAAACTTTTGCATCCGCACACACGCTCTATCTCTTTGTTGATATAAGAATACTCTTTACCAACAAAATCTTTATTGTTTAAATAGTCAAAAACCAAATCAGATATGTCGGCTCCAAGTACTTGCATGATTGACCTCCATATCAAATCATCTTAAAAATTCCAGCAACACTCTTTTTCAAGTCAACAATTCGTTGGTATTGCAACCTCCACTGCAAAGCATTGGATATAGTTAGAAATCCCTGTTGAGGTTTTGTCTCTAAAATCTGCTTGGATAGCTGCTTTAACATGATATCATCAGCAGGGATGTTTCTGTCTCTCAGATATGCTGCAATATCTTCCTCATTCGCTCCGTCAGTAATCATTTCACGTAGCCTGAAAGTGGTTGTATAATCCGCTGTTCTTTCCTTGGAAATAAACGCACAACTTACAAAATCCAGAATCGAAGTCTTAGTTTTTGGATCATCTTTCTTGTCGTAAACGAAAACTAAAAGATTATATCCCAATCCAAACACCTTTTGCTTAGCGTCTTTGAACGGGCATGACGACTGTGGTTGCTTTATAGAAGTAACTTTAATATCAGTCATAATATCTTCTGAAGGTAAATCTATGCCGTTTGCCGAAGACCCTATAACCACATCGTATTTTGAAGCCAATTGCTCTTGAAACTTATGTTCCACGTATGTTCCGACAGCCTTTCCGTCAGTAACACCAAACAGCTCTTTGTTTCCGTTCTTGGACTCTAAAAGGCAGAATTGTTTAGCCTCCGCCTTCAATTTGTTTATTGTAAGTTTAGACTTCATAATTACGTCATTTCACATCCACCTTGATCTGCAGTTCATCCAGCTGTTCCTGCGCGATCTGTGACGGCGACTCCGCCATGACATCGCGGCCCTGGTTGTTCTTCGGGAATGCGATGAAGTCGCGGATGCTGTCCTGGCCGCCGAAGAGCGAGCAGAGGCGGTCGAAGCCGAAGGCGAGGCCTGCGTGAGGCGGTGCGCCATATTCAAAGGCGTTCATCAGAAAGCCGAACTGCTCCTGCGCCTTCTCGTCGGTGAAGCCGAGGGTGTGGAACATCTTCCTCTGGAGGTTTTTGTCGTGGATACGCACAGAACCGCCGCCGACCTCGACGCCGTTTAGCACGATGTCGTATGCGTTGGCGCGGATGTCGCCCCAGCGTTCCGGCTGTTCGAGAAGGTACTCATCTTCAGGTTTCGGTGCCGTGAACGGATGGTGCATCGCATAGAAACGCTGCGTCTCCTCGTCCCATTCGAGAAGCGGGAAGTCGATGACCCACAACGGTTTGTAGTTGTACGGGTCGCGGAGTCCGAGCTGGTTGCCCATCTCAAGACGGAGCGCGTTCATCTGCACCCTCACCGGCATCGCCTTGCCGCTCATGACGAGAAGCATGTCGCCCGGTTTCGCACCGCATTTGTCGAGCCATGTCTTAAGAATCTCAGGTGTATAAAATTTATCTACAGATGACTTGATCGAGCCGTCTTCGTTGTATTTCACATAGACGAGGCCTTTCGCCCCGACCTGCGGACGTTTCACGAAATCGGTCAAGGCGTCGGTCTGCTTGCGCGTGTAGTTAGCGCAACCCTCGGCGTTGATGGCGACAACGAGTTCAGCTTCATCAAACACAGAGAATCCGTGGCCTTTGGCGACATCGTTGAGTTCGACGAACTTCATTCCGAAACGGATGTCCGGCTTGTCGCTGCCGTAATATTTCATCGCGTCGTGCCATGTCATGCGCGGGAAGTCACCGAATTCGAGGCCTTTGATAGTCTTGAAGAGATGTTTCGCGAGGCCTTCGAACATGTTGATGACGTCTTCCTGCTCGACGAACGACATCTCGCAGTCGATCTGCGTGAACTCTGGCTGGCGGTCGGCGCGGAGGTCCTCATCGCGGAAGCAGCGCACGATCTGGAAGTAACGGTCGAAGCCGGAGACCATGAGCAGCTGCTTGAACTGCTGCGGTGACTGCGGGAGAGCGTAGAACTCGCCCGGGTTCATCCTCGACGGGACGATGAAGTCGCGGGCGCCTTCTGGCGTTGACTTGATGAGGCAAGGCGTCTCGATTTCAAGGAAGTCGTTGCCCGACAGATATTTACGCACCTCCTGGGCCATGTTGTGGCGGAGGATGATGTTATTCTTGACCGGGTTGCGGCGGAGGTCGAGGTAACGGTATTTCATGCGGATGTCGTCGCCGCCGTCCGACTGGTCTTCAATGGTGAAAGGCGGCACCTTGGAGGTCGTGAGGATGTTGAGGCTCTCAACTTTTATCTCGATGTCGCCTGTCGGGTTCTTCGGGTTCTTCGACTCGCGTTCAACCACGGTACCTTTCGCCTGGACGACGTATTCGCGTCCGATTTCGCGGGCGGTCTTCAAAGTTTCAGCTGATGTAACTCCTTCTTGCAGAAAGAGTTGTGTTATTCCGTAACGGTCGCGGAGGTCGATCCAGACCAGTGCGCCCTTGTCGCGCACACGCTGCACCCATCCGCTCAAAGTGACTTCCTGGCCCACGTTTGCCATGCGAAGTTCACCGCAAGTGTTAGTTCTGAACATATAATCCAAAAATTTTGTTTCTATTAATTATAAGGTGCAAAAATACACAATTTTATGAAGTGCGGGGAAAAAATAATTAATTAGTTAGCGCGAGTACTTTTTCTTGAAACATGGCGGTAAGTGGTTTTGAAAACATAGTTAGCGCGAGTATTTTTTCTTGAAATATGGCGGTAAGTGGTTTTAAAAACATAGTTAGCGCGAATATTTTTTCCTGAAACATGGCGGTAAGTATATTATTTTGTATATTTGCAGCAAAAAATAATCCACGATGGAAAACATTTTCGGAAGAAAAAAAGAGCAGGAAACACTGAAAAATTGCTTCGAATCGCATGAAGCTGAATTGATTGCGGTATATGGTCGCCGCAGGGTAGGCAAGACATTTCTCGTAAGGAACTATTGCAATGACAATTTTGATTTTTATGCCACGGGAATTTACGAAGGGACAAAAAAAGAACAGCTTGCTGTTTTCCATAAGCAGCTTTGCGATTATTCTAAAACCCCCTACCCTACTGTTGACAATTGGTTTGACGCATTCGACCAACTAAAACATTATATATCAACACTTGACAAAGAGAAAATCATAATATTCCTTGATGAATTGCCTTGGTTCGACACTGCCCGTTCAAGGTTTCTGAAAGCTTTTGAACTATTCTGGAACAGTTACGCATCAGCACGTCCAAATATTAAATTGATTATCTGTGGTTCGGCAACGACATGGATGATTTCCAACATTTTCGGCAGCAAAGGCGGACTTTACAACCGCGTCACAAGAAAAATAAAACTATCGATGTTCAATCTTTATGAAACCGAAACTTATTTAAAATCAAGAGGAATTACCTGGAACCGCTATCAGATTTCGGAGGCGTACATGATTTTCGGAGGCGTGCCATATTATTTGAAAATGCTTCAAAAGGGACGCAGTCTTGCGCAAAACATAGATGATATAATGTTTTCAGAAAACGCAGAATTAAAAGACGAATACAAGTTTCTCTTCCGTTCGCTCTTCAAAGATTCCACATTGTATGAAAAAATAATCGGATTACTCGAAACAAAATCGAACGGCCTGACTCGTGGTGAAATTATTAAGTCGTTGAATATCAATGATGGTGGCTCTTTAACAAAAGTCCTAAACGATCTTTGCGATTGTGATTTCGTCAGAAAATACACGCCTTTTGAGAAAAAGGAAAGAGACGCTATTTTTCAACTTACGGACTTTTTCACATTGTTCCACCACAAATTCATTGCCGATGGCAAACACAATGACGAGCATTTTTGGACCAATATGGTTGACTCGCCAGAACGCCGGGTGTGGAGTGGATATGCTTTTGAACAACTCTGCTTACATCATATCTCACAGATTAAGAATAAGTTAGGAATCAGCGGCGTACTTACAGACACTTTCTCATGGTATTGCCCTAAAAGCGATGAATACGATGGCGGCCAGATTGACCTCGTCATTGACCGCCGCGACCAGGTCATCAACCTATGCGAAATGAAATATTCAATCAATGAATATACAATCACGAAAAAATACAGCGATGAGATGATAGACAGAATGGAACTTTTCCGTATGAAAACCAAGACGAAGAAGGCACTCCATCTCACCATGGTGACGACATACGGTCTCAAAACCAACGCCTATTCATCAGCGATACAAAACGACGTGACATTAGATGACCTTTTTATTGATTGTTAGAACTTTTTGAGTTTTCACAAACCACCTTCATCCTGCAATTCCCGCAGTCAAAGTCAAGGCGGAAACGACCTTTGTCATTGCTGATATATAAAGGTAGAGCCGGTTTCCCGGTTTCCTTAGAACACATCCCGTTGGCGTAACGGATGCAATGCTTGGTCGTCATAACCACAACATCACCATCAGGCATTGCTTTCTCCAAACCGTCGGAAATATCTTCAACTCCGTGATTTTCATAAAATTGACGCGATGCAGAGTTTGTCACGTTGCCCAAATATGAAAGCGTTTTTTCGGGATATTGAAGGTCTTGTCTCTGAAATTTTCTGATCTCTCTGTTCTGCCTGTGTTCCTCAACCAAAGCGTCTTCGAGCTTCACCACAAGCTGTCGTTTCAACTCGCCAAGCGCCGATGCCGGGATGAAATACGGCCGACTGAAATCAATGTCTATATTCGCGACAACGAACTTCGTGTCGCCCCATTGCGAGAGCTTTGTCCGAATTGTGTCCATAGCCTTTTCAGGATTGTTGGCCTGCGACAAATCCAATTGTAAAGACGCACTCACTTCTTGATTTTCAAGGCTTTGATGTGCGACAAAAAGCTCAATTCCGCTTTCTTTCTCAGCAAGTCGCAAACTGATTTTTTCCTTACGTTGTCCTGTCGAGTTTTCAACAGATTTCTGCCAGACGATGTCGAAATTACGGTAAAGCCTGACATGAGGCGGAATAGCTTGGAACAAGCGAGACGAGGTAATGAGCAGATTGTTTTCATTATTTCTGAATGACTTAGGTACTGTTTCGACACCGTTCACGTTGAACCCCTGGAGTTCGTTGTTCTTGTCGAGGAAACAGAGACCGTCGCCGTTATGAAATTCAGCGTTACTGTTGATAATCAACTTATTGCCATTGATTCTTTCAATCGTCCCGACGTATTCGCCCATCGATTTCGGGGTGAAAGGCGCGTCGATGTTTTTCTGACGACCGTGTACGAAATAATCGCTGAAGCAACGATTGAACGATTTCTCAAGATTCGGCACAAAGGCAGGAACCGAAATGCCATGCGACGAGCGTTCCAAATCGGAGCGTCTTTCTATGATTTTATCTATTTCACGACGATAAAACGCCGTCGTATTCTTCACATAATCAGCGTCTTTCAATCGTCCTTCGATTTTAAATGATGTAATTCCAGCGTCAATGAGTTCTTCAAGATTTCCGGAATTGTTTAAATCACGAAGTGAAAGCAGATGCCTGTTATTAATTAATGTATGTCCGTCTTCATCTTCGAGATTCCAGGCGAGACGGCACGGCTGCGCACACGCCCCTCGGTTGGCGGAACGGTGTCCAATAACGTGGCTCAAATAACACTGACCGCTGTAACAGACGCATAAAGCACCATGAACGAAGAACTCCAAAGGAACCGTCGTTTTTGAACGAATGTCTTTTATATCATTGATACTCAATTCCCTTGCAAGCACGACCTGCGAAAAACCAACATCTTCAAGGAACTTCACTTTTTCAGCGGAGATGTTATGACATTGCGTCGAGGCATGAAACGCGATTGGCGGCATGTCTGCCATCTTAAGAAGTGCCATGTCCTGCACGATAAGCGCGTCAACACCGGCATTCCAACAATCCCATGCAATCTTACGAGCCTGCTCTAACTCATTGTCAAACAACAAAGTATTTAGCGTGACATACACTTTCGCGTCGAAAATGGCGGCATGACGGCACAACTTTTCAATGTCTTCGATGCTGTTGCCGACTTTCTCGCGGGCGCCGAAGCTCGGACCGCCGATATAAACAGCATCAGCACCGTGATTGATGGCAGCAATGCCGACTTCAAGATTTTTTGCAGGAGATAAAAGTTCTATTTTCTTCATGGATACAAAGTTACACGGGTTTTTTTAACACAAGTTACACAAGTTTTTTTAACACAAGTTGCACGGGTTTTTTGACACAAGTTACATGGGTTTTAAAATCATTTGATGAAAAAAATACTTCCGACATCAACGAGTTCATCGTTATATAATTCTATGATTTTCATTTTGTTACGTCTGATAAACTTCTTCAGTTCCTTGCATTCTTTTAGATGATTCAGCGAACCGCAGACCACGACATTGTCGCCGAAAAGTCCGCAGCAACCAGGGAAGAAACCATATTTTTGTCCCGGCAGCACAATTTGTTGAGGATCAACGTAAAAGACATTGAAACCATTCTTTTCAAGCACCTTCTTGATACCCAAGTCGGATGTGATATAATTCTTAGAATTTAACGCCAAAAGATTGCAACGCGTATATCCTTGGTTTACATTTATTTGCAAAGATTTCTTCCACAATTTTTCATCTGAAAATTGTAGATTGTGAATCAAAATATTGTCAATTCCGACGGCATTATAATGAACAGTTTCAGGATATTTGCCACCAACAGGCTTATCACCTTTGATGACCGGCAATTTAATTTTCTCTATCCATTCGTCTGGCGTATTTGAAGCACAAATAATTGATTTACAATCTCTTTCATTATCACAGAAAAAGAAAATATCGGGATGTGATGAGATTGACGGATAGGCGAGATTTGAAGGCTCGAGCCAGACGACCCTTCCGAGAGTTTCAAGTTTTTCACGAGCTTCAGCGGGCATCGTCGCACTTGCAATTATGGTTGTTTCATTTACTGAAGACGATGTTTTTAGAGCCTTGTAATTTACTGATTTATAGATTGTTTCAAGTCTTTTTTTATTCTCACCCTTATAACCGATAGCATGAGGTATTTGGTTTTCAGCGACTTCGATTACGACAGACGATTTGCCTGTTTTTTTGACTGTCAAGTCATCTGAATGAAAACACTGCGATTTTTCAGCAATTTCAATTGCATTTTCAATCTTGTTTCTCCAAATTTTAGAGAAGACCATTTCTGCGAAGTTTGCATGGTACGGCCCGGCGACACACGCCTGATTATCAAGGTCTTCGGATGTATGAAGCCCTATTCTGAGAACTTTCACGCCATTATTTGAAAAATATTCGTACAGTGTTGCGCTTTGTTCGGCGGCCTCATCAAGTGAAAGCGGCACATATTTCCTTTCACGGTAAAGACGTTCCAACTCTGTGTCTTTCACCACGATACAAGGATAAATGCGCGTTTCCGCAGCACCAAGTCGGACAATATCACGAGCCGTCTGCATATCATTTTCAAAAGTGTCGAAAGGCAGTCCGAGCATCATTTGAAGTCCGAGCGTAATCCCTTCATTGTTAATTATTTGCGAAGCAATCTCAATATCTTTGAAAGTATGTCCGCGGCCACATTTCGACAAAATCTCATCGTTTGTCGTCTGTGCGCCGAGTTCAATATTTTTCATTCCAAAATCCTTCAGGATTCTGACCCGTTTTTCATCGATATAGTCAGGTCGGGTGCTGCATCTGACGCCGTCAACGAGGCCATTTTCGAGGTATGGCTGCACGATTTTCAGGAAGTCGTCCTGCATTTTTACGGGCAGTCCGGTGAAATTTCCGCCGAAAAAAGCGACTTCCACGAACTTTTCTCCAGATGGAAATGTTGAAAGATGCTTTTCGATTATTCTTTTAACATCTTGAATATCAGGAAGATGTTGTTTACCAGTGATGCTAAATTGGTTGCAATAGACGCATCTGTAAGGGCATGCGAGTTCGGGCAGAAATATCGGTATGTTGTAATGTTTCATTTCGGCTTCAAAATTGCGAAATATTCCTGAATTTATTGACTTTTCGTTCAAAAAAATTTTCTATCTTTGCGGGTTATAAAATAAACAAAAAAATTTAAAGTTATTTAGTAATAAATCAAACAAAAAAATGAAGTACATTATCAAAAACATCCTGGTAATTGCCATGGTTGCGCTTGTCACTCTTGTTGGTGCAACCAGTTGTAAGTCAACAGGTAAGATGTCAAAAAAAGAGTACAAAGCGAAAGTTGAACAAGCCAAGTCGGACCTCACGGCAATCATTGACGGCACTACGGAATGGAGTTGCGACGAGCAGCAGACCCGTCTTGACCAGATTAAGGAAGTTGACTTCTCGAAGAAGAATCCTGAAGTTGTTGAGATGATAGACAGGGCACAGCAGGCCATTGACGCATGCAAGGCGGAGCAGGCACAACTCGCTGAAGAGCAGAGGCTTGCCGAGGAGCAGAGGCTCAGGGAGCTTGAGGAGGCCAACAAGCCGAAGACAGGCATTGAGGAATATCTTGTCAGGATCGCGAATTCGAGCGACACAAAAACATCAAACAGGCTTATCAATGAGGCACTTAAGCTCTTCAAATCACCCGACACACCAGTCCTCATCCTCATGAACAACTACGGTGACTACGACAAGCCGACCACAGCCGAGAGGTATCTCAACTACATCAAGGATATGAAGAAGGTCGGGGTGAAAGTCAACGACGTGAAGATGGAAGACGGTAAAATTTCGTTATTAGAGTTAATCAAAAAGTAATTTCCAATTGCCATGAAAAAGATAATATTTGCAGTAGCATTTGCATTTTTTGCACTTACAGGTTTACAGTCGTTTGCGCAGGAGCCGGAGCTGACGCCGGAGCGCAAGCACGACATTGACAGTCTCGCGCTCGAAAAAGTCCGCGACCTGTCGAAATACGTGAAAATCGTCGGTTCTAAAGACACACCATGGAGCGAAGCCAACAGGGTCATCGACCGCGCCGAGGAGCTTTTCGCACCAGACGCAGAGATCGGTGTCTCATCGCTCTCGAAGACAAAAATCGAATATTATAAGGTGCGCCAGTACCTTGAGAGACTCATGCGCCTCAACTACGACCGCGTTGAGATTGACTGGTACAAGATACAGTATGTGTCTGATTTACAACGCCAGCCAGACGGGACCTACGTCGGTGTCATCACCGTGTTCCAGACATTCAAAGGCTATGACGCAGAAGGCAGGCTCATCTATCAGGACACCACGAAGAAAGACATCACAGTCTATGTGAAACGCAAGGAGACACAGATCGGCGGCCGTCTCATCGGCTTCTGGGATGTGCTTCTCGGCGACATGAGAGTTAAAGAAACAACATCGAAATAATGAAGGCGTTATCGAGATTTTTCGGGGTATTATTAATCCTTGCATCAGCGTATCGTATTGATGCACAATTTATCACAGGCAGTCTTGGCGATTTCCAGATGGATGAGACGGCGTTGTACACCATGACAAAACAGATGAGTCAGTTCATGAGTCGTTTCAACTATGAGGAAGACCAGTACGGCACAAAGATCAACCCGAACAGTCCCGATTATCACAATGCCGACAAGCGCAAGACCGTCCTGCCGTTGTTGTTTGACATGGACAATCCAAGAACGGCGGGCAGTCTGCGCGATTATTTCATCGAGGATGTGACCGGCAAGAACGTGCAGGGTCTGGAGTTTCTCGGCGGCCAATGGTATGCCGAGGTGTCGGCCAAATTCATGTGGAAAGGCAGACCCGTTGACATCAGCCTGATCATGGCGATACAAGAAGAAGGACTTGGTTCCAAGTGGGTGATTTCCAACGTCTTCTTCAGCGAGTTTCAGCAGTTGTTCCCGCAAGGTGAACTGGCCGAAAAAGAGAAACATTTCCTGCACCCGATGAGTCACGAGCTCGATTTCATGAACATTTACAAGGTCTTCAAAGACCCGCAAATCATTGAATATTACGCTTCTACAAAATATCAGCCAGACTATCTCACACTTTTCTTCTATGAGATCAAAAAAGGCAACCTCGTCTTCGACAGCGTTGACAAAGTCAAATTCCACATCTTCCAAATCAAGAACTGGTATTTTGAGATTTCGTGGTTCGACCGCGCAGGTTACAACTCAGGCTGGCTCATTTCCAACCTCGTTTACCTCAATGAAACTGAAAAAGAAGCACTTATAAAAATTTACCAACCCCACAGCTTTTAGGCAAAGTTTACAAAAATGAAGAAGTTACTACTGCTTTCTGCTGTTATTTGTCTGTGTTTCAATGTATTTTCACAAAAAAAAGGGAACACGCCGGACAAAAACATTGACGAATACAAGGAAAACATCAAGATGATGGTGAAGTATCTCGAAGACACCTTCACATTTATCGGCGACCCGGAAAACACGACACAGGAAAAAGACATCATCTTCCGCGAAAGCTACACGAAAATCTTCGAGAACGAAGATGTCCAGATTGAAGACGACCTCGACCAGGACCGCAGGACATCAATCAACAAAGACGTGCAGGCGTATCTCAAGGACATCGACTTCTTCTTCAAAGACGTAACATTCTCATTTTCAATTGAAAAAATAGAAGCAAAAACCAACGACGACGACAAGACATATTTCCTGGTGACGACGATGAGGTCGATGAACGGCCACAGCATCTCCGGCGACACCGTCAGCGACAGACGCAAACGCTTCATGGAAATAAATCTCGAACCATTCAAAAAAGAACTCAAAATAGCAAGCATATATACCACCAAACCAAATGAAAATGAAGCACTTAGGACTTGGTGGAACACCATGCCGCCTGCATGGAAACAATATCTTGGCGAAAAAACGTTCATCTTCGACTCAATCGAACTTAAAGACTTGAGACACATATACTTAGACTCAATCGTGATTGGCAGTCAAGCCAACGGAACCGTGGTTGAAAAAACCATGGCGGCCGACATGACCACTGTCTATTCAGCCTTGCAGACACTGTCAAAAACAACCGAAATCAATGTCAGCGACAACATCGACATCCACAGCCTCGAACCGCTCGCCGAGATGTCGGACGTCATATCCATTGACTGCTCGAACACCGACATCATTGACGTGTCGCCGATCAGGAATCTGAGCAAGATAAAGACCGTAAACATCAGCAACACCCTGGTCGATGACATTTCAAGTCTGAAATACAACAGCGACATCACGACATTCAAGGCCGACTACACAAATATCGGCGACATCGAGACCGTGTCGTGCTTCACAAAACTGAACACGCTGTCAATCGTCGGCGATACAGTCAGCGACATCACACCTATCAATAGTTGCGGACAGCTGACGTATCTCGACATTTCAGGCACCAATGTCACGACGCTTGACTCCGTGACGATTGCACCGACACTGCACAATCTCAACATCAGCAGCACCGAAATCGCCGACCTCGAACCAATCCGGCATCTTGAAGAACTTCAAAGCATCAATCTCGACAACACAAACGTCACAGACTTGTCGCCATTGTCGAACATAATGAAACTCAATGAGATAGAATTTAGCAACACAAGAGTTTCAGACCTTATGCCATTGAAAGACATCCCGCATCTTATCAGAATATATTGCGACAACACCGGAATAGACTCGCAAAAAGCAAGCGAATTCCAAAAGGCGAACGGCAATGTCATGGTCATTTATGAAACGGCGACGCTCAGGTCATGGTGGGACGGGCTTCAGATTTACTGGAAAACAGCGTTCACTAAACAGCTTGACATTGACATCGAGCCGAATTCGGAAGAGCTGCACCGACTCATCCAGATCAAATCGCTCGAAGTTGACGCGGCGATTCAGGATGTGACACCGATAAGTCGGCTGACAAATCTTGAAAGACTCTGCATCGCCAATACAAAAATCATTGACATTCAACCACTTAAAGGTCTTTTGAATTTAAAGACGCTTGAGATGCAAAACACAAAGATCAGAGACCTCAAGCCACTCGAAGACCTCGGCAATCTTCAGGAAATCAACATCGAGAACACTCTCGTCGCCGACCTGACACCGCTGCACAACTCAAATAACTTATTGATTGTCAGGGCTGAAAACAGCAAAATCAACAAAACGGCGGCACTTGGACTGAAGAACGCCCAGCCACAAGTGACGATAATCTATCAAACGAAAAAACTTGAAAGCTGGTGGAACACTCTCGACAACAACTGGCGTGAGATCTTCAAACAATATGTCAAGGTTGATTTGACACCGAAACCTATTCAGCTCCAGAAAGTCGCAGACATCACGGAAATAACCGTTAATTCCAACGATTATGCGGTAAGCGACCTGGAACCGTTATCAAAACTGTATTTCCTTAAAAAGTTGATTATCAAAGATAATCAGTTGAAAGACCTGACACCGCTCGCCGGGAAAGACAAACTTGAGGAACTGGATGTCAGCGGAAACGCCATCGAGAACATTTTCCCGCTTGCCAATGTGACGACACTCAAATCACTCGCCGTGGAAAACACTTTGGTTGACGACATCAACATTCTGGAAAACATGCACAAACTGAAGGTCCTGAACATCAGTGGCACAAGCGTGAAGAATATCAAGGTGTTGGCAAATTGCAGAAAGTTGGAGGAACTTAACATCGCCAACACGCCTGTCAAATCGCTGTCACCGATTCAAAACATCCCGACTCTGAAGCACGTCAAGGCTTTCAATACAAAAGTCAGGAAAAAAGACATCGATGCGCTGAGAGCGTCGCACGATGGAATAAATATTGTATATTATTGATTTACAATTAAACAACCCACATAAGAGGAAAGCCTTTCTCAAACATGAAGTGCTGTGTCGCGTCTTTGTCGTCTGAAAATCCGAGGAAGAACCCGCCGCCGCCGGAGCCGCATAATTTCACTTGGAAGTGTGCCTCGTTGCGCTTCATAAAGAACAACGGTTTCATGTGTTCGCACACCATCGGCTCAAACAGAACTGTCTGATAATAAGACAGATGCGTGAGGTCATCGAAGAATTTATCCACGTCACCACCGACGAGCGAGTTGATGCAACGGCTCACAAACGGCAGGTAAAGCTCTTCGTAAGCCTTGAGGTAACGTGGATTTTCACGCTGCTCCTTGAAATAATTCACCAATGTTTTCGTGTCGGACTTTATCTGGCTGTCGAACAGAAAAACATGCATATTTTCTGGCAAGAAATTATCATCAAGAATATTAACATGTTGATTTTCATCAAGAATGAATGGTTTTCCGAGATAGCACTGCAACGGGTCGAGGCCAGAGCTGCTTCCATGGAAACAGTCTTCCATCCTGCCGAGGAAATTCTTGAGTTCGATTGGGTCTTCTATCACGTCGCTGTGAAAACGGTCGTAAACCGCCGCAGTAAACGCGCCAGAGCTGCCTACGCCATAACCTGACGGAATATTTGAATTTAGAAAAAGCCCTCTTTTCAGTTCCGCTTTGAGCCGTGCCATATCAAGATGTTCACTAAAATATTCATTTTCAAGCAAATATCTCGCAAATGAATGCAAATTGCGGTTTGAGGCGTAATTTCTTTTTCCAGGGCTGCGCCAGATATAATCCCAATGTGCGGAGGCGGAATACAATGGCATCAAGAGAGCCGGCGAACCATAAATCATTGAATATTCGCCAAATAAGATTACCTTTCCGTTGTAATATTTTATTTCCATCTTTAGAATCAGGAGATTTTAACAAAATCACTAATATATTGATTATCGAAGCAATAACATTTCAATGACTCTTCGATAAAGTCGCAGACCAATCCATTGTATTCGTTTGGATAAAGCAGATGCACGTTGGGGCCGGCATCTAAAGAAAAGCAGACCGGAACACCCGTCCTTGTTCTGAAATCCCGAATTTCATCTATGATTTCCAATGTGTTAGGTTCAATAAGACGATACGGTGGATTTGATGTCGCCATCAGTTCGTGCAACTGGACGGCTTCAGACTCGGCGATTTCAACAAACGTTGACAGGTCGCCGTCACGAAGAGAACCGATCAGTCGTTGTGTATTGTAACGTGCTGTAGCATAACGACTTTCGGCCATCGGGTGTCCGTTCATCAAGGCGTGTCCGGCGCGGCTTGATACATTTTTTTCCTTGTTGGAAACGATAAGAATCGTATCGTGGTACGTTTTAAACACCGGTGCGACCAAATTTTCCAATGGGACAGCATACTCATCGGAACTACCTGACACACAAGGTGTTTCGCCCCATAATGCCATCACTGGAAACACCGAACGTGCAGCACTGCCGGAGGCCAGACGTGCCAGCATCGAGGCGCGGCGCAAATCCACGGGAGAGTCGTCGTCACAAAGAGCCTTCTCAAGTTTCAGAAGGCAGAGCACCAACGCGCTCATCGACGACGCACTCGACGCAATGCCCGACGAATGCGGAAACGAGTTGCGGCTTTCAATCTTCAGATGCGAGAAGACATCAGTGTCAAACTCAAACAGACCGCTGTGTTTTTCGAGGTATTTGTCAATTTTCTCCTTGAATTTAGGCGATTCAACGCCTTCAAACAAAAACGAGATCCCATGATTGAAATCCGGGTCGTATTCAATAGAAGTCTCTGTAAAACAATTACTTAAAGTAAAACTCACCGAAGGATTGTTCGGCAACTGGTCGCCGTGTTTCCCCCAATATTTCACAATTGCGATGTTAGACGAAGATTTCTCAGTGACAAAAATTGCTTTCCTGTTCATAGTGCTGTAAAGTGGTGCAAAGATAATACATTTTGTCTTATTTTCGGCTGCAAAAAGAATTTTCAAACAATTTATTTACTAATTTTGCGCTGATATAATAAATGTTAAAAAAATGAGGAAAATTAATTCTATAATGTTGACAGTCATGGTGATTGGATTATTGACATCATGTACGGAGAAAACGGTGAAGCAGAGCAAAGACCGTTCTGTTGGAGGCAGTTCGGAGATTTTGTTCGTCACGCAGAATGAGGAGCAGTGGAACGGGGTCATCGGCGAGGCGGTGCGTGGATTTTTCGAGGCCGAGCAATACGGGCTTCCGCAGCCGGAAAAGACATTCAAAGTGGTGAATATCAGTGCCGGCGCGCTCAACGACATGTTCAAGAAGCACCGCAACCTCATCATCGCTGAGATAAACCCCGAACTACCGAACCCGATAATCGAGTCGGAGAAAGACTGGATGTCGGCTCCGCAATATGCAATAAAGATCAAGGCGAATGACGCGGAGACATGGGTCAGCGTGTTCAATTCACAGAAGGAGAAAATAAGGAAACAATTCGACAAGAACGAGCGAGAGCGTCTGCTGGCATTCTACCGTCCGAACGCCAACACAGAAGCCATCAACGCCATCAAGAACAAATTCGGGTTCACGATAACGGTCCCGAAGGACTTCTGCATCGCCGTTGACCGCGACAGATACATGAGCATCACCAAAGACGCCGAGACGAAAGAACTCATCATGAACCTGATAATCTACGAGTTGCCGTACAAGACGGAATCCGACCTGAGCGAGAGCAAACTGATAAAGGTCCGCGACTCCGTTGTCAGGAAATACATCGCCGGGCCCACTGACGGCAGTTACATGGTCACCGACCTGGAGTTCGTGAAACCGGCATTCAAGACACTGCCCGATTTCCCGGCAGGTTACGCCATAGAGATGCGCGGGATGTGGAACATGGCCGGCGAATTCATGGCCGGACCGTTCATCTCCTACACCATCGTCAACCCGACACGCAACAAACTCACCACAATCGAAGGCTTCGTATATTACCCGAACAAGGAAAAACGCGATTACTTAAGACAACTTGAATCAATCATTTACAGTCTGAAGTTCAACCAAGGAACTACCTCACTTTAAGTTTCTGCCCGACGTTAAGGTTGTCGCTCTTCAGGTTGTTGAGTCTCCTCAACTTATCTACTGTCGTGTTGAATTTCCTGGCGATTGTCCAGAGGCTGTCGCCGGAAGCCACGGTGTAAGTCGAGACATCGGCTGATGAGGAAGCCGAGCTTTTCTCTGGCGGATATACCTTCAGCTTCTGCCCTGCCTTTATCGTTGTGGATTTCAAGTTGTTCCATTTCTTGATGTCGGTGACAGAACATTTATATTTTGATGCGATCTTGCCGAGGGTCTCGCCTGACTTCACGACATGAACCTGTTGTGTTGTCGAGCGTTCTACGGGAGCCGAATTGCCGGCCTGTGCCATCGGTGCGCCGGAAGCATAGACTATCAGTTTCTGTTTAGGATAGATGTTGGTGCCCTTGAGATTGTTCCATTTTTTAAGTTGGCTCACGCTCACGTGATATTTTTTCGCGATGCTGCCAAGATTCTCGCCTGATTTCACGATATGCACGCTTCGGTCGGAGATCTTCTTCATCTCTTCCTGCAACTTCTCCTTGTCAACACCGCGTTTCGTCTTGAACTCATACAGCGCCTTCTCGTTTTGAACGTAAGCGTCAACGTAGTTCTCAGGAATCTGGAGGATGTACGGTTTCTTCTCCGTTGCCGGAATAATCTGCTGTTTGTATTGAGGGTTGAAAAATTTCAGGTCGCTCATCGGTATGCCGAGCATTTCGTTAAGTTGCTCGAAATGAAGCGGTTGATGCACCATGACGGTATCTGTACCATCTTTCATGATACCCGGGTCGAGCGGACAGATGTTATGTTCCTCGGAGTAATTCATTATATAGTTGACGGCGATGAATGCCGGCACATAGCCGCGTGTCTCGCGAGGCAGGAACGGCCAGATAGCCCAGTAGTTCTTTATGCCGCCGGCACGTTTTATGGCCTTGCGCACGTTGCCCGCGCCGGAGTTGTACGCAGCCAGGGCGAGGAACCAGTCGCCGAAAGTGTCGTACAAGTCCTGGAGATGCTGGCACGCCGCCTCCGTTGACTTCAGCGGGTCGAAACGGTCTTCAACCAAGGTCGTGGAGTTGAGTTTGTAAACCTTGCCGGTGCCGTACATGAACTGCCACAGCCCCTTCGCACCGGCATGAGAGCCGGCTGTCGGATTCAACGCCGACTCAACGACAGCCAAGTATTTGAGTTCCAACGGCATGTTGTGTTTGTCGAGACATTGCTCGAACATCGGGAAATAGACATCGGCAAGCCCGAGAATACGCGCCGTCTTGTCACGTTTCTGCACCGCATACACGTCGATGTACGACTTCACGTGCTTGTTGAAAACGAGTTCTATCGTCGTCTCGCGGCCCAACTCCTCGATACGCTGGGCATAAACGCTGTCGGGAAACGTCGGGACATAATCCTTCGGATAGTTGCACGTGTTCGACTTCGTCTCATCAAAATATGGGATGATTTGCAGAGTGTCAATCATTTCAAGCATCGTCTCCGACTCCTTTACTATCGCCTCACCTGAATTTTCGGCGTCAAAAAGCTCCTGGATACGCACCTGAACACTGTCAGGAAGATTTCTGTCAATCGTGTCGTTGACGATAATCGTGTCGTTGACGATAACCGTGTCGTTAATCTGACCCATCCACAGCAGTGGAAACAAAAAAAACAAAATGTCGCTCATCTTCAAATTTTAAAAGACCCGCAAAATTACAAAATTTTCGCAAGATAAAACGAAGAAAATACATATCTTTGCATCTTTAAAATAATTCAAAAAAAATGAAGAAATTTTTACTTAACTTTTTAGTATTTAGCGCATTATGTTTGTGGACAACAGCGAATGCGCAGGAGCAGGGCAAGCCTGACTGGAGGAAACTTCACTATCTTTCGGAAGAAGAGATGAACACACCTGTCAGAAGTATGAACTTTGTTGAGACCGACCCGCCGTCGGGCGAGCCGCGTTTCGTGGCTGAATTCGAGCCGATGCAGGCGGTATTAATACGTTATCCTCTCGGAATACCTTTTACGGTCGTGAAGGAATTGGCTGAAGACTGCACCTTAATCACCGTCGTGTCAAGCGGTTACGAAAACTCGGCGAGAGCAGAATACCAGAGCAACGGCGTCAACATGGACAACTGCGTTTTTGTGAACGCCCCGACAGATTCATATTGGGTGCGCGACTACGGTCCGTGGTACATCTTCGAAGGCCGCGAGCCTGCCATCGTTGACAACGTCTATAACCGCCCGCGCCCGAACGACGACAACGTCTCCGGCGTCTTCGCGAACTACTGGAACATCCCGATGTACGGCATGAACCTTCAGCACACAGGCGGCAACATGATGGAGGACGGCCGCGGCCACGGCGTCTCCGATGAACTCGTCGTCCAGGAAAACGGCTACAACGAGACAAACGTCCGCAACAAGATGCGCGACTACCTCGGCATCGACCCGTACCACATCACCATCGACCCGCAAGGCGACTACATCGCGCACGTTGACTGCTGGGGCAAATACCTCGCACCCGACAAAATCTTGATTGCGCAGCTTCCGCAAAGCAACCCGCAATATGCGCTTTACGAACAGGTCGCCGAATATTTCGCGACAACAAACTGCTGCTGGGGCTATCCTTACCACGTGTATCGCGTCCAGGAACCGGGCGGCTACACACTCGCCCCTTACACCAACAGCTTGATTCTCAACAACAAAGTCTTCGTCCCGCTTGGAGACATCGCTTCATACAACCAACAGGCACTCGCTGTTTATCAGGAAGCAATGCCGGGTTACGAAATCCTTGGCTTCGAAAACAACGACTGGTCGATAGGTTGGGAGAACACCGACGCGCTCCACTGCCGCACACGCGGTGTCATGGACTTCGACATGCTCTTCGTTGACCACCGCGATGTCGTCTTCGGCGAACAGCAATGGCAGGACTCAATCGCCATCACAAGCAAGTTCATCGCATACAGCGGACAGGATCTGAAACAAGACTCCTTATTGATATATTACAGCATCGACGGCGGCGAATACCAGACCGCACACATGACAGCAACCGGCAACGCTGACGAATATGTCGGCTATATCAAAGGTTATCAAGGACTTTCAGAAATAGATTATTACGTTTTCGGCGCCGACGAGTCGGGACACAGATACCAGCAGCCAGTGTTCGGCGAGCTTGACCCTCACCATTTCACAATGGAGGAGCATGAAAGCGGACTGCTCACCTTCGACGTTGATGAGGTCGTGATAGACGAAGGACAACAATTCGCGATATTCAATGTGACCAACAACACCAACACGGCTATCACCGTGAATGATATTGTCGAAAACAACACCGACTACCTCAACATCCATACAAGCGTGAGCACAAATCCGGTCAGTCTCCCTTACACCCTCCAGCCCGGGTTGTCGATGAAGATTACCGCCGAACTCGTCTTTATCGCCAAAGGTTATGTCGAGACAAGCATAAGCATCATCACGTCGGGCGGAGAGCAGACAATCACTGTGAAGATAGACGAGCAGCTGATCTCCGGCATAAATGAAAACCCGTTGTCATCGGTTGAGGTCTATCCAAATCCGATGAACAATACGTTATTCATCAAGAACCCTGACATTCAAAACGTTACAATTTTCAACGCTATCGGGCAGCAGGTCTTGTCTGTCGAGAACAGAAATGAAATCGATGTCGAGAGCCTCGAAAGCGGACTTTACTTCGTGAGGATTTCCGACAATCATAGCAACAATGTTGTGAGAAAGATTGTCAAGCGTTAACGCGCGTCAATATCAAAAACAAGCTGCGGAAGTTTGGAATCTTACTTTCGCAGCTTGTTTTTTATATCTTGCTGATTTCTCAACAATTAACGCTTTTTTGAGCCACGTGTCGGACTCGAACCAACGACCTACGCATTACGAATGCGTTGCTCTACCAACTGAGCTAAAGTGGCTTGCTTTTCGGGGTGCAAAAATACAAATTTTTTTTAATACACAAGCAAAAGAATTTTATTAATTTTGCATTCCGTTATAATTTTTAAAATCATGGTTTGGAAATTCTTTTCAGTGATGCTGTTCGCGACGGTCAAGACGCTGTTCGCTCCGTCGTTGGGGTTTGCCGAAGGGATGCCGTTTTTCACGACACTCACGGCGACGGCCATCGGAGGCGTGCTGGGCTTCATGGTGTTCTATTTTTTCTCAAGCCAGATCATGGCCTATCTGAACAAAAAGATAAACACCGAAAAACACCCGAAAAAACTTGAGAAGGCGAGAAAAATCATAATGATGAAAAGAAAATATCCGATGTGGCTTTTCATCTTCATCCTGCCCTTCCTGTCGATACCCGTCATGGCGGTGATTGTCAGAAAATTCTATGGCCGCGACAAGAAAATCACAATGCTTTCATGTCTCGCGACGATTTTTTTCGCGCTCCTCGGCTGCGTCACATATCCTGCGCTGAAATGACAAATATCAGGCGTTAAATACTAAATACCCCCCCCGTTCACTGTCAAGTACTTGATACACAGAGTTGTTTGACTTAAATTCAGGGACGATCTTCTTCATCTGTCCGACAATCTTGAAGTCGTCGCACGACGGCAATATTTCATGCAGCACCTTGATTTCGGCGTTGACTTCGTCTTCGGTGTATTCGCGCACCTTTGCACGCATGATTTTAGGATGTTCCGTCGGGATGGTGTTCTCCCTGGTCGCCAGGAGTTCCTCATACAGTTTCTCGCCGGGGCGCAGTCCTGTTATCTCGATTTGCACGTTCGGGACGTGCGACAGCTTTATCATCTTGCTTGCGAGGTCGTAGATTTTCACAGGCTTGCCCATGTCGAAGACGAAGATGTCGTCGTCTTCGCCGATGGCGCCGGCTTCAAGCACGAGGCTGCACGCCTCCGGGATTGTCATGAAGTAGCGTATGATGTCGCGGCTCGTGACGGTGAGCGGGCCTCCGTGGGCAAGCTGTTTCTTGAACAGCGGGATGACCGAGCCGTTGGAGCCGAGGACGTTGCCGAAACGTGTCGTGACGAACTTCGTCGCGCTGTTGCGGCTCTGTGTGTATATCTCGGCGATGCGTTTCGTGGCACCCATGACGTTGGTGGGGTTGACGGCCTTGTCGGTCGAGATCATCACGAACTTCTCCGCGTCGTATTTTATGGCGAGGTCGGCTATGTTCTTGGTGCCGAAGACGTTGACGAAGACGGCTTCATAAGGGAAACTCTCCATCAACGGGACGTGCTTGTACGCCGCCGCATGATAGATGACCTGCGGACGGTACTTCCCGAACACCTCCTCCATCTTCACCGCGTCCTTGACGTTGCCTATGACATAGTCTTTCGGCACAGGGATGTGTTTGTACGGCTCCTCGTTGTTCAACTCGAACTGAAGGTCGTACATCGGCGACTCGGCCTGGTCGAGCATGACGAGCTGCTTCGGATTGTGATGCAGCACCTGACGGCATATCTCGCTCCCGATGGAACCGGCGGCGCCTGTCACAAGGACGACCTTGCCCTCAAGTTCCCTCTTGACATTCTCGTTGCCGAGCTTGATGGGCTCACGCTCAAGCAAGTCCTCAATCTTGATGTCCTCGATCTTCACGTTTTCAGTGTCGCCATTTTCAATCCACGAAATGGTGTGCGGCACCGACTTCACATTCAGCCCGGTGTCGAGAAGCCTGTCGAGCAACTCCTGCTTTTTCTCGATGCCGAGGCTCGGCACGGCCAGAATCACAGTGTCAATCTTCCTTTCCTGAAGGAATTTTTTGTTGAAGACAGCATCCGGCCTGCGTACCATGATGCCGTTTATGGATTTCCCGATCTTCGAATCCGAGTCATCGACAAAAGAAATCACGTTGTATTGATTCATGTTGTCCTGGCTTATGGCATTCAGCGTGATGATGCCGGCATCACCGGCGCCATATATCACTGCGTTGATGACCTGCGGTCGCGGACGCAGATATTCATTGTATATCCTTCGCACAGTCAGACGCGACAACATCATGAAAATCAACGACATCGTGCAAATCAACAGCACATTTGCATACGACGAAAAATATGCCATCAGACATGACAAAGCACTGACGTGTTTCACAATGATATTCGAGATACACAAAGCCACAAACACAAATATAGACACACCGACAATCTTCTCAATGTCCTGAAAACCAGTATATCTCACCATGCCTTTGTATGAACCGGTTATGACAAACGTCAAGAAGAAATATATCATCAAGGATATTGTACTCTGAAGATACTCACTGATTAGCCGAGATTCCATTTCGGGAAAGAACCTCACCACCAGCACGAAAAGCACCGCCAGAAAAACCAAGATTATGTCAAAAAGCAACACGAAACATCTTGGCATCGAACTTGAATTTGACTTTCCAAATATGAATTTTGCAATTCTAACAATTAATTTTTTCATGATATTATTTTTTATTGTTTATTTCTGCCATTCCTTTATTTGCTGTTCATCTTGCATCTTACAGATGAGGAGACAGTCGTTGTCATCCACAACTATATAATCGTCAAGACCTTGTACTATGACTTTCTTTTTTCCGAATGAACGCACGATGCAGTTTGCGCTCCCGACCATCCTGATGTTCTCTCCGATGACGGCGTTGTTGTTTCCGTCAGGTTCGATGTGTGTATAAAGGCTGCCCCATGTGCCGATGTCGCTCCATCCGAAACTCGCCGGAAACACATACACATCGCTCGAATTCTCCATCACGGCGTAGTCGATGGAGACGTTCTGGCATGTCGGGAACAGCTCGTCGATGACATCTTGCTCGTCATCCTTATAGAAATGCGGCTCGATTTCATCGAAGACTTTTGCCAGATTAGGGACGAGTTCCTTTATGGTGTTCACGACCATCTTGGCGTTCCAGACGAAGATGCCGGCGTTCCAATAGTAACCGCCTTCGGCGAGATATGCCTTCGCTGTCTTGATGTCGGGCTTCTCCTTGAACGCCTCCACTTTCAGGATCTCTCCGCCGCAATATGCCGGCTTTGCGCTGTCCGACTTGATGTAACCGTAGCCCGTCTCCGGCCTCGTCGGCATCATCCCGAGCGTCACGATGACGTCTTTGTCTTTCGTGAACTCCAATGATTTACGTATGACTTCCTTGAAATGCTGCGTGTCGAGGACGATGTGGTCGGCCGGCGAGAACACGAGGTTCGCGTCCGGGTGTTTTGCGTAAATCTTACGGCTCACATATTCGATGCAAGGCGCGGTGTTCCTCATGCAAGGTTCCATGAGTATCTGTTGTTCAGGCACTTCCGGCAGCTGCTGCATCACCATGTCCTTGTATTTCTTCGATGTCACGATCCACACATGGTCAGGCTCGATGACGCCGCCGAAACGCTCGACGGTGAGCTGTATCATGGTCTTCCCGACTCCCATCACGTCGATGAACTGCTTCGGTCTCTCCGGCGTTGACATCGGCCAGAACCTCGAGCCGACACCGCCGGCCATTATTATAAGGTGATTGTTGTCCATTGTCATTTTAAGTTTTACTGATTCAAAATTTAAAGACTCACAAAAGACTATTCTTCAACCTTGAATTTTGTCTTTCCGGCCCTGTAGGCTTTCTCCCATTCCCATGCCGACTTTGTCATCTCGTCGATGGAACGCTCGGCTTTCCATCCCAACTCGTTGTTTGTGAATGTCGGGTCAGCCCAGATCTTCACGATGTCGCCGGCTCTGCGGCCCACGATCTCGTAGTTGAGCGGCTTGCCTGATGCTTTTTCAAATGAATGTATTGCTTCAAGCACCGAATAGCCTTTGCCGGTTCCGACGTTGAAGACCTCGAACTGTCTCTTCATCTTCCCGTCGGCCATGCGTTCGACGGCGGCGACGTGTGCCTTGGCGAGGTCCATCACGTGGATGTAGTCGCGTATCGGTGTCCCGTCGGGCGTGTCGTAGTCGTCGCCGAACACCTTCAGGCATTGTCTGATGCCGAAGCCGGTCTGCGTGATGTATGGCATGAGGTTGTTCGGCACTCCGAAAGGAAGCTCGCCGAGCTGTGCGCTCTCGTGCGCCCCGACAGGGTTGAAGTATCTCAACGCTATGACGTTCAAAGTCTTGTAAGCGTTGACGCTGTCTTCAAGAATCTCCTCTGCAATCTGTTTCGTGTTGCCGTAAGGGCATTCGGCCTTTTTTATCGGCGCCTTTTCAGAAATCGGGAGGTTGCCGGCGTCAGGCTCGCCATAGACGGTGCACGACGACGAGAAGACGATGTTCGGGACATTATATCTCCGCATCGCCTCAAGGATGTTCATCAGCGAGACGAGGTTGTTGCGGTAATATCTGAGCGGCTGCTCCACCGACTCGCCGACGGCTTTGTGCGCCGCGAAATGTATCACGCCCTTGATGTCGGCGTGGCGGCTGAAGAAGTCATCGACTTTCGCGTTGTCGGTGAGGTCGAACTGCTCAAACTCCGGACGTCTGCCAGTCACCGTCTCTATCGCGTCGATGGCTTCGACCCTTGAGTTGAAGAGGGCATCGACGATGACGACCTCGTGACCTTTCTGTATCAGCTCGACGGTGGTGTGCGAGCCGATGTATCCTGTTCCTCCTGTTACTAAAATCTTCATTATCTCTTGATTTCTAAAATGTTATCATTCAGTTGATATTGGCGTCCGCATTCGCATTGAAGCGTCTCGCCAAGTCTTCTGCCGCATTCGCACACCCAGCCGACCTGTCGTGCGGGCACGCCCGCCATGAGTGCGAAGTCTTTCACGTCTTTCGTCACGACGGCGCCGGCGGCGATGAGTGCGCTTCTCCCGACGGTGTGGCCGCACACGACGGTGCTGTTGGCGCCGAGAGACGCACCTTCTTTAATCAATGTCTTCGCATATACTCCGTGAACCGGGAAATGAGCACGCGGCGTGGCGACGTTGGTGAACACGCAGCTCGGGCCGCAGAACACATTGTCCTCAATCTCAACGCCTTCATAGACGGAGACGTTGTTCTGAATCCTCACGCCGTCGCCTATTTTGACGTTACCGCCGATGTTCACGTTCTGCCCGAGCGAACAGTTTTTCCCGAGCCGTGCGCCTTTCTGGACGTGGCAGAAATGCCATATCTTGGTGCCTTCCCCGATTTCGACGTCGTCGTCAACGTACGACGACTCATGTACGAAGTAATCCGCCATTATAAGTTGTTTTTCTCGATGTCTTTGAAATAGTTGACCGTCCCGACCTTCAGCTCGTCGGTGGCTGCGTCGTCGCACACGATAATGCCTTTCCTGTGCATCTGCAACGCGCTTACGGTGCAGAGGTGGCACACGCCGCCTTCGATGGCGGCAGCGATGGCACGCGCCTTGTTGTGGCCGCTCGCCAAGATCATCACCTCCTTGGCGTCCATCACCGTGCCCACGCCGACTGTCAGAGCCGTCTTCGGCACCTTATTAATATCATTGTCGAAGAAACGCGAGTTCGCGATGATGGTGTCGGTGGTCAACGACTTCACGCGCGTGCGCGATGTCAGCGACGAGCCCGGCTCGTTGAACGCGATGTGACCGTCGGGGCCGATGCCGCCCATGAAGAGATGAATGCCTCTGTAACTCCTGATGCACTCCTCGTAACGCTCGCATTCTTCCTCGAGGTCCTTCGCGTTCCCGTTGAGGATGTGGACGTTGTCCCTGTTGATGTCGATGTGGCTGAAGAAATTGTTCCACATGAACGAATGGTAGCTTTCAGGGTGCTCCTCCGGGAGGTTGACGTATTCGTCCATGTTGAATGTCACTACATTCTTGAACGAGACTCTGCCTTCCTCGTATGCCTTGATGAGGTGTTTATATGTGCCGAGTGGCGTTGAGCCTGTCGGAAGCCCAAGGACGAAAGGATTCCCCGGCGTCGGGTTGAACTCATTGATTCTGCGGACGATATGCTCTGCCGCCCACTCTGACATCTTGTCGTAATTTGGTTCGATTATTACTCTCATGACTTTGATTTTTTAATGATGATGAACCGTTTTTTCACAAACCGTCCCCATCTCTCTTAACTTTACTCTCTTAACTTTACTCTCTTAACTCTTAACTAATCCTCTTTCTCGCTTCCGCGATGTTCGCCATCGCCTCGGCGGTTTCTTTTCTTATTTGTCTGACAAAACTGTTGTCTTCAAGTCTTCCGTTGACGGCATCTCTTTCCTCAAGGTTTCTGAATGTCGAGTTGCGTATCTCGTTTTCGTAGTCTTTTTCTCTTGAGACATAGACCTGTTCGCAGACGAAACGAAGCAGTTCCTCGCCTTTGTCGAGTGCGTCGTTGAATATTTCCTTGGTGAGTGTGTCGCATCTGTAGATGAACCTCAGCGCCTGGTAGCTGTGCAGCAGTTTCTGCACCTGATAGTCGGCCCATATCTCGTTGTAGCGGTTGTGGATGTCGTCCCAGCTGTCGAGCGTGCCGTTGCAGATGTCATCGATCAGGCGTTCGAGTTCGTCGCCTGTCACCAGCTGTCCGCCGAGGTTGACCCATTCGCGCTGACGGAGGTTTGTCAGATGCCTGCACATGTCGTCCAACGACTCGCCGGGGTTGTTCTTGAGATAGCCGCAGAGGTTTTTCACCGAGTAGTACATTATCATATCCCCGTATGCGTGATATGCCTCGAATGGTTTCAGGATCAGCACTTTACGGTGGCTTTTCTCGATGTTTTCACCGAGTATCTCAAGTTTCTTGACGGTGTCTTTCTCTTCGTAAAGAAGACGGCGTCCCATCTCCCTGAGTTGTTTGTATTCGACATCCAGCGGCTCGCCCTTTGAGCGGAGGTAAGCCTTTGCCGTCCACACCTCAAGGAGCTTCCTGCCAGCGATGACTTCCTCCATGGTGTCGGGCGCAAATGTCTCAAACTCAATGTTTTGAATCTTGTGCAGGCGTTTGTCGCGCTTCTGGTATTTAGAGGTGTTGCGTGCGATGGCGTACATGTTGTACATCCACCAGTAGGCGGGCATTATCTCGAGCTGGTCTTTCGCGGTGTTGTTGTTCACCAGGCAGAACGGCAGCTTGATGTCCATCTCGTTCGGGTAGTCGGACTTCGAGAGCAGCGTGAACGACGCGAACTTCGACGAGTGCTTGACGCTGGTGCAGAGGCCCGGCCAGAATCCGCGTTTCGCCACTATCTCGCCGTCGGTGGCGCGGCTGTTGTGGTTCGAGCCGAGCGTGGCGCCGGCCGCCATGTTGCTCTGTCCCATCACGCAGGCGGCGATGAGGAACGAGTTGTTGTGATGCTGCTCGTGCGCCGGGAAGATGAGGTTGTTCAACACCTCGCAGCACGAGATGGTGGAGTTGTCGCCCAACACCGAATAGATTACACGTGCGCCGTATTTCAGGTTGCAGTTGTCGCCGATGACGAACCTCGTCCCGACCACCGAGTAGAAGATCCTGCAGCCGTAGCCGACGATGCCGTTGACAAGTATCACGCCTTCGCCGATCTGCGTCGGCTCCTGCTCCGACGAGTTGATGGTGACGTTCTTCAGCTTGTTGGCTCCCTTGATGTAACACGACGGCCCTATCTTCGTGTCCTTCAGGATCCATGAGTTCTTGATGACGCAACCCTCGCCGACGGTGCCGTAATAGCCTCGGTGACTGTCGAATGACTTGTTCGTTATGTCAAAAAGACGCTTCTGAAGCTGCCGGTTGTCGGTGTATTTCGCCCACAGATAAGCGTCGGCGGTTATCATCCCGTCGAAGGGAAGGATCTTGCGCCCGCCGCCCTCGTTCATCACCTCAAGCCACACGCGCACGTCTTCCGGCTCGCCGTCTTTCAAGATGCCGTTGCCGAATTTGGAGTGGTCGGTGCACGACAGCTCGTGGATGTTGAACAGTATGCAATGGTCGCCGATGATGTAGTTCGCCATATAATGCACGTCGTGGATCGCGACGTAATCGCCGATGTCGCACGAGACGATGCTGCTGTCGGTGATGCCGCACGGCATGCGGAGGTCATGGTACTGAAGCGCGACATTCTCGATGACGCCGATCCTGACAAGCCCGAAGAAACGGTTGTTCTTCACGAGGTTCGTGTCGAACTTGTCGGTGACGAGGATGTCGTCCCATTTGGTCGCCTGATTGTCGTTTTTCACGAGACGCTCCACCTCGTCGGAACGCAGATGCCGCCAGCCGCCTTCAGGCTCCTTCACCTGTTTGTTCCTAAAAAAATATTCATCACGCCCGTCAACGAGATATTTCTCGTCAATGAAATTCTTGTATATCTTCTCGTATGGAATTATTGTTACTTTGTCCATGTTTGCAAATTTGATTTGATAAATTTGATTCAAAATACACAAAAAACCCGCGTGATCACGGGAAAGGCGTGACGACTAATGCATATCTGCACTTCGATTTGAAAATATGTGATGCCTTACCTGTTAGCATACATTGACTCGTAGTATTTCTCGTATTCGCCGCTTGTGATGTTGTCCATCCACGCCTGGTTGTCGAGGTACCATCTCACGGTCTTCTCGATGCCTTCCTCGAACTGGAGGCTCGGCTCCCATCCGAGTTCCTTCTGCAACTTCGTGGAGTCGATGGCGTAGCGCATGTCGTGTCCGGCGCGGTCGGTGACGTAGGTGATGAGGTCCATGTCCTCGCCTTCTTTCCTTCCCAAGATGCGGTCAACGGTGTTGATGACGACCTTGATGATGTCGATGTTCTTCCATTCGTTGAAGCCGCCGATGTTGTACGTCTCCGCGATTGTTCCCTTATGGAAAATCAGGTCGATGGCTCTTGCGTGGTCTTCGACGAAGAGCCAGTCGCGGACGTTCTCTCCCTTGCCATAGACAGGAAGCGGTTTCCTGTGTCTTATGTTATTGATGAATAACGGAATAAGTTTTTCCGGGAACTGATAAGGGCCGTAGTTGTTCGAGCAGTTTGTCACGATGGTCGGCATCCCGTAGGTGTCGTGGAACGCCCTCACGAAGTGGTCGGAGCTGGCCTTCGCCGCCGAATACGGCGAATGCGGCTGGTATTTCAGGTCTTCGGTGAAGAACTTGCTTCCGTATGCCAAATGATGTTTGCCCGACGACGCCTTCGTGGTGAACGGCGGCTCGATGCCTTCCGGGTCGGTCATCTCCAACGCGCCATAGACCTCGTCGGTCGAGATGTGGTAGAAACGCTTGCCTTCCCATTTCTCAGGAAGCGACTCCCAATAGAGCTTCGCCGCCTGAAGCATTGACAATGTGCCCATCACGTTCGTCTGCGCGAATGTGAACGGGTCTTTGATGGAGCGGTCAACGTGGCTCTCGGCGGCGAGGTGAATCACGCCATCGACGTTGTGTTTCCTGAAGATGCCCATGATCGTCTCGAAGTCGCAGATGTCGGCTTTCACGAAAGTATAGTTGGGCTTGTCCTCGATGTCTTTCAGGTTCGCCAAGTTACCGGCGTATGTCAGCTTATCGACGTTAATGATATGATAGTCAGGATATTTGTTTACAAAAAGTCTGACAACATGGCTTCCGATGAATCCTGCGCCGCCGGTGATGATGATGTTTCTCATTTGTTTCAGTTTAATATTTGAACGGGGTTTCTAAATCTTTCAAGAATGGATGTTTCCTGTCTTTTTCGGAAAGGATGACGTCGGCTGCCGGGATGCGCCAGTCGATGTTGATGTCGGGGTCGTTCCAGATGATTGCGCCTTCGCTCTGCGGCGCGTAGTAGTTGTCGCATTTGTACTGGAAAATCGCGGTGTCGCTCAGCACCGAGAAGCCGTGCGCGAAGCCTTGCGGGATGAAGAACATGCGGTGGTTCTCCTCGCTGAGTTCAACGGAGACGTATTTCCCGAATGTCGGGGAGCCTTTGCGGATGTCAACGGCCACGTCCAGGACCCTGCCTCTGACGCAACTCACGAGTTTCGCCTGTGTGTAAGGCGGCTTCTGGAAATGCAGACCGCGCAGCACGCCGTAACGTGACATCGACTGGTTGTCCTGCACGAAGACGGTCTTGCCGACGTTCTCGTCAAACTCCCTTTGTGAAAACGCCTCGAAAAAATACCCGCGCGCGTCGCCGAAAACCTTTGGCTCGATGATATAAACGCCTTCTATTTCAGTTTTTATGAAATTCATCATCTGAATTATTTTTATTACATTTCATCAAAATACCCGGATTTGCAAGAAGTATAAATAAAACACGACGAAAAAAGTCAGATTTTTAAAATACATTTCATCCGAAATATCCGAACTTGCAAAAGTACAAATAATTAA
Source organism: Candidatus Limimorpha caballi (assembly GCA_018064605.1). Taxonomy (GTDB): domain Bacteria; phylum Bacteroidota; class Bacteroidia; order Bacteroidales; family F082; genus Limimorpha; species Limimorpha caballi. The sequence continues at coordinate 99,270 of JAGHUX010000006.1, forward strand.
TATATGATGTAAAAAATTTAAAAAAAAGATTGCCGAGTCTGTGAAAATTAGAAGTATCTTTGCGGAAAATTTTTGGATATGATTCTTTGTTTGGAAACGGCGACGCCGTCGTGTTCGGTGTCGTTGGTACATGACGGCGAGGTTTTGGCGTTCGAGGAAGACCAGAAAGGTCAGAACCATTCTGGGAAGATCACACTTTTCATTGAGTCTGTGATGAACAAGGCAGGCATCTCTTACAGCCAACTCGATGCCGTTGCGGTGAGCATGGGCCCGGGCTCCTACACCGGCCTGCGTATCGGCGTCAGCACCGCGAAAGGCCTCTGCTACGCCGCCGAGAAACCGCTCATCGCCATCGACACGCTCCACGCAATGGCGTTCGGCGGGAAAACGAAAGTCAATGCCGGAAAACCCATCCTGGTCCCGATGATCGACGCCCGACGGATGGAGGTCTATGCCGAGATCTTCGATGAGAATATCAACAAAATCGAAGACACGAAAGCAATGATAATCAACGAGAACTCATTCTCTGAATATAAGTCGGATCATGAAGTGTGGCTCTTCGGCGACGGCGCCGACAAATGTGCGGAACTTTTTGCCAACGACAACAGAATCAACGTGATAAAGGATTTTTACTGCTCGGCGAAATATATGGACAAACTCGCCCAGCAGAAACTCGAAAACAAGGATTTCGTCGATGTCGCGTATTTCGAGCCTTTCTACCTGAAAGATTTCGTTCCGGGGATCCCGACGGTAAAAGGACTGAGATAATATATTGATTTTTCAATATAATAAATCTAAAATATGAAAAAGAAGATAACCGCCACAATGCTGATGTTTGCCTGCGCGATGCTGATGTTTCACGCAGCAGTGCCGCATCATCATCATCCCGGCGTTGTTGTCTGCTTCCAACATCATCATCACGATTGCGACGCACATCATCACCACCACGGCTGTGACGAAGGCACCTGCGTAATATCAGATTTCTTCTCGCCTTCTGACATTCAACATATTGATGTTCAAGTTGTTAAATGCAATTTTCTTGATTTTTACTTTGATAATCATTCAGAACCCGACAATCATATTTTCGGCCTTGAAGGGACTCAGTTCCGAGAACGACCGTATCTTTTTGTCATCAACGAAACCATTGTGACACGTCTCGGCGTGCTGCACGCTCCACCCGTTTTATGTTAAAACTCTGTGCATGACATCTATATTTGCATGAATTTTTAACTTTAAAACGATGAAAAAACTATTAATCACTTCAATAATATTGGGACTTCTGTCCTGTGCGCATAACGAGACGCACGAACATCATCACGAACACGAAGGCCACGTCCACACAGCTGAATGCGGCCATGAACATCATCACGACGCGGATGAACATCACCACGACCACGAAGAAACCGTGAGCAACTCTGTCGCCTTTTCCCATGAACAAATGGAGAAAGTCGATTTCGAGGTGATGAAGGTCGTGAACCAACCTATCTGTCAGATTATCAAGACGACAGCCCGTGTCATGCCTTCGCAGGATAACATGAAAATCATCACGGCGGCCACCGACGGAATCGTTGAATTTGCCAAAGACAAACTCGTCGAAGGACTGGACATGGCGGAGGGAATTGTCGTTTTCACCATTAATAATAGTGAAATGGCACAAGGAAACTTGTCGGTTTTGCAGGAGGAAATAACCGCCGATTATAACCGCGCCAAGGCGGATTACGAACGCAAGAAGTCGTTGTCCGCCGACAGACTCGTCACTGAAAACGACTTGCAAGAGGCTGAGGCTGAATATCTTAAGGCGAAAAAGGCATACGACAACATGCAGGATAATTTCGCCGGCGGCAAACAGGTTGTGAAGTCGCCGGTTTCCGGATACGTGAAAGACATCTTTGTTGAAAACGGCTCGTATGTTGTTGCTGGTCAGGAACTTATGACGATTTGCCGGGCCGGGAGACTTTATCTCAGGGCTGATTTGCAGCCGAAGTATTTTCCTGTTTTGAAAAATGTCGTCTCGGCAAATTTCAAGTCGTTGAACAACAGTAAGATATATTCTCTTGACGACTTGAACGGCCGTTTGCTTTCATACGGGAAAGCGACTTCTTTCGACAATCCGTTGATTCCCGTGACTTTTGAGATTGACGACAATGATGAACTTGTAAGTGGTTCATTTGTCGAGCTTTACATCATGACAAAAGATGAGAACGAAGGCATCATGGTTCCAAATTCCGCTTTGATAGAGGAGATGGGCAGTTTCTTTGTCTTCGTTGAGGTTCGGCATGAACTTTTCGAGAAACGTGCTGTCACCGTTGGTGCTTCCGATGGTTTTAACACTCAGATTGTCAGGGGTTTGGAGCCGGATGAGACTATTGTGAGCAAAGGTGCGATTTACATCAAATTGGCGCAGGGGTCCGGGAAGCTCGACCCTCACGCCGGTCACGTTCATTAGGAGGTCGCCATGCTTAACAAGATTATTAAATTCTCGTTGGAAAACAAGCTGTTAGTGCTTGTCGGGGCCGTGCTTTTGGTCATCGGCGGCTACCTTTCCTCGCGCGACATGGACATTGACGTCTTTCCGGACCTCACCGCCCCGACGGTCGTGGTAATGACCGACGCACATCGTATGGCCGCCGAAGAGGTCGAACGTCTCGTCACCTTCCCGATTGAGACCTCGATGAACGGAGCCACCAACGTGCGCCGCGTGCGTTCCGCTTCCATGATGGGTTATTCGTTTGTCTGGGTCGAGTTCGACTGGGGCATGGACGTGTTCAAGGCGCGACAGATCGTCTCCGAAAAGATGGTCACGCTTTCTGATGTCCTGCCCGAAGGTATCACGCCGGTGCTGGCGCCGCAGTCGAGCGTCATGGGTGAGATATTATTCGTTGGCTTACAGTCAGATACGACATCGATGATGGACCTTCGCACCTTGGCGGAATGGGTCGTGAAACCGGCAGTCCTCGCCACCGGCGGCGTGTCGCAGGTCACAATCATCGGCGGCGACCTGAAACAATACCAAATCATCGCCGACCCTGTCCGCATGAACGCTTACGGCGTGACGATGGACGACCTCGAAGCCGTCGGTAAGACGTTGAGCGTCAACTCTGTAGGCGGCGTTGTCCGCGACTTCGGCAACGAATACGCACTTCGAGGAATGGGCAGGACAAACGACATCGACGAGCTTGGTAAGACGTTTGTGAAATATGTTTCGTCAGACAGTAGAGACGGAGCATCAAATTATGGAGACGGAGCATGCTCCGTCTCTACACCAATCGTGTTGTCCGATGTCGCCGACATTCGTATCGGAAGTGCCGTTAAGATGGGTTACGCCTCGCACAACGCCAAGGACGCTATCATTCTTTCAATATCCAAACAGCCGAATATCAATACTTTAGAGGTGACGAAAAACATTGAGAAGAACCTCGTCGAAATCCAGAAATCGCTGCCGGCGGATGTGAAGATGGACACTAAAATATTCCGTCAGGCCGATTTCATCGAAGCATCAGTGAATAATGTCGCGAAAGCTTTGATTGAGGGTGCTATCTTCGTGATAATCATACTGTTCCTGTTTCTCGGAAGTTTCCGCACGACAGTCATCTCCGTCTTGGCAATCCCGCTTTCGCTGCTCGGCTCGCTCATCGTTCTCAACCTCATGGGAATGAACATCAACACCATGACTTTAGGCGGGATGTGCATCGCCATCGGCTCGCTCGTCGATGACGCCATCATTGATGTCGAAAATGTTTATAAACAATTGAGACAGAATCACTTGCTTCCGAAAGAACAGCGCGAAAGCACGTTCAGTGTCGTCTTCCACGGCTCAAGCGAAATACGCACCTCTATCATTAATGCGACATTCATCACCATCGTGGCTTTCGTGCCGCTTTTCTTCCTTTCCGGAATGGAAGGACGGATGCTTAAACCATTGGGAATCAGTTATATAATTGCACTTTTGATGTCGCTTATCGTTGCGATGACGGTGACGCCGCTGCTTTGCAAAATGCTTCTCTCGGATGAGAAATATCTTGAAAAGCAAGAAAAGGAAAGCTGGCTGTCGCGTCATCTGATGCGCGGCTACAACGCCTCGTTGAACTGGTCGCTGAATCATAAAAAGACAGTGATTTTCAGTACGTTGGCGTTGCTTGTTATAGCCGTCGGCTTGTTCTTCACGATGGGACAAAGTTTCTTGCCCGACTTCAACGAAGGTTCGCTGACAATAACGGCGATTTCAAAGCCAGGCATCTCGTTGGAGGAAAGCAACAAACTCGGCAATATCATTGAGAATGAGCTGCTTGCGATACCTGAAGTGAACAGTACGGCGCGTCGTTCGGGAAGAGGCGAACTCGACGAGCACTCGCAGGCCACAAACGCCGCTGAAATAGACGTAAATTTCACATTGTCAGAGCGTTCGCAGGATGAGTTCCTCGCTGAAGTGCGTCATCGTCTGTCGGAGATTCCAGGCATCGCCGCCACCGTCGGGCAGCCGCTCGGTCATCGCATCGACCACATGCTCACCGGAACGCGTGCCGCGATAGCGATAAAAATCTTCGGCACCGACATCAGCGAATTGTTCATGACCGCAAATAAACTTAAAGACGAAATCGCTGATATTGAAGGACTTGTGGATCTGAGCGTTGAGCAGCAGACGGAGACACCCGAAATCCAGATTCGTGCCAACCGCGACATGCTCGCACGCTACGGAATCACAATGGAGGAATTTAACCACTTTGTCGAACTCGCTTTTTCAGGCGAGAAACTGTCGGAGATTTACGAAGGCCAACGCAGTTTCGACCTCGTGCTGCGCCTCGATCCGAGTTACACGGAGAACATCGAAAAACTGAGGTCGGCCTTGATAAGCACCGGCGGCGGTGCGATGGTGCCGTTGGAGGAAGTCGCTGATATTGTTTCAGTTGGCGGGCCGAACTCCATCTCACGAGAAAACGTACAACGCAAGATTGTCGTTTCCGCCAACGTCTCAGGCCGCGATGTCGTAAGTGTCGTGAACGACATCAAAGAGCGTGTTGACGAACACATCACGTTGCTGGAAGGCTACAGAATAGAATACGGCGGACAGTTCCAAAGCGCGAAAGACGCATCTAAGATATTGCTAATCATGACGTTGGTGGCGTTGATTGTCATTTTCCTGCTGCTTTACGGCGAATTCAAAAACGTCACGCTTTCGGCAATCACGTTGTTGAACCTGCCACTTGCCGTCATCGGCGGCGTCTTCGCGATTTACATCTCATCGGGTGTCGTCAGCATCCCCGCGATAATAGGGTTCATCACCTTGTTCGGCATCGCGACAAGAAACGGTATCTTGTTGATTTCAAGGTATCAAGTCTGTGAAAACAAAGGCGAGTCGTTGCGTCAGGCCATCATCGACGGCTCAAAAGACCGTCTCAACCCAATCTTGATGACAGCCCTGACCTCGGCGTTGGCGTTGATACCGTTGGTGCTGAACGGCGACGCTTCCGGCAACGAAATACAAAGCCCGATGGCGGTCGTCGTACTCGGCGGCCTGCTAACTTCCACATTGTTAAACATTTACGTTATTCCTGTGGTTTACGAATTAATAAACAGAAAAAAATGAAGAAATATATTCTAATAATATTGATTCTCAACGTTTTATCGCTTAATGCGCAAAACGCCTACCAGTCGGTTCTCGACCAGATTGAGGCAAACAGCACGGTGCTTTCCGCTTATCGCCATCATGCCGAAGCCGAAAAAGCCGAGAATTATGCGGGGTCGCTTTTCGCAAATCCTGAACTCGAAGCCGGTTATCTCTTCGGAATAAACGATGGCTCCGAACATCGAATCGATTTGAGTATCAATCAGGAATTTGATTTTCCGACGGTTTATTCAAATAAAAACAAAATCAGGAAATTGAATAATGAAGTCATTGATTTGGAATATGAAATTCTGAAAAATGAGGTTTTATATCAGGCTCAACAGATTTGTACTGATTTGATTTTCAATAATGTATGTCTGAAATATCACGAGCAGTGCCTCGAAAACGCCGAGACGATTGAGAAGGCTCTGCAGCGGAAACTTGATGTCGGTGAAGCCACGGTTTTGGAATACAGAAACGCGAAGATGAACTATATCAGTGTGCGGAACGAATATGAGATGCATGTCATTGAACGCGAGCGACTTATAGGTGAGCTGAAGACTTTGAACGGCGGTGTCGCCATTGATTTCACGCAGGATTTTTATGACGAAATGTCGTTGCCCGAAGATTTTGAGTCATGGTATCAGACGGTTGAAAACGGCTGTCCGGTTTTTGCACATCTGAATGCGCAAAACACTGTCAATCAACAAAATGTGAGACTTGCCAGATCGGAATGGGCGCCGAAGCTGAATGTCGGTTACATGATGGAGAAGGAGTCGGACGGCGGTTACCACGGTCCGACGATCGGGTTGTCGCTGCCGTTTTGGGGGAACGCGAGGACGGTGAAAGCCGCGAAGGCCAAGGCCGCGAGTGGCGAGTCGATGCTCGAAAACCAGAAGGCGGTCTTGCACAATGAGTTGCAGAACACGTATTTACGCGCCAAGTCACTTCAACGTAACTATTTGGAAATTAAAGACATCCTTGAAGACACCGACAGTCGTGACCTTTTGCGTGAAGCATACGAGAAAGGTGAGAAGACGCTCGTCGAATATCTCGTTGAGTTTGAGTATCAACACGATGCGGTGCTTGAGGTTTTCCAAATGCAGCATGAATACCAGAAGGCTTTGATAGAACTTAACAGATTTGTCTATTAAGTTTTGTCAGTATCACTTAATTACGATCCTGCCTCCCTCCGAGTAGGCTCCGAACTCCGGCGCGTATTGGCATTGCAACACAGCGTAACCTGCGCTGAACGAACCTTCTTTGGTGACATAGACAGTATGCGAAAGTTCATGTTTTCCCTTCGGCATGTTGTCGAAGAAGAACTCCATCGCCACGTCGCTCGTGCTTTGGTAATACCAGAGTCCGTCGCTGTGATGATAACGCGAGACCTGCTCCGCCGGCTCGAAGCACGCACCGCGCAGGTCTTTCAGATACACAAACTCCATATCCTGCTGGTTTTCAATGCGAAGCACAATCTTAATCTTGTCGCCGACCTTGATGTCGCCTTCAGAAACCGGCACATAACTCGTTTTGTCGCCTTCAATTCTCTCAACGAAAAGCTCGCGTCTCATCTTCATGTCTTCGTTGGATTTCCGCACCTTGTCAATCGGAACGAAATACTGGCGGAACATCCCGCCCCACACCTGGTGATTCGTCTGATTATCAATGGAGACGTTTGAATAATCGCCGTCAACAGGAAGTGACTGTTGGATGAAATCATCAGATTCATCTCTAATCTCTAATCTTTTACCGTTAATCTCAATAACCACTTCGCCGTTGTCGTTGACCCAGTCGGTCCCGCGGTTGACGATGGCGTAAACCGCCTCGGCTGTGGCGCGGTCGTTGTCCCACATATTGGTGCGTTTCTGTCCGAGAATCCAGAAGCGCATCGCGTCGGTCTCCTCGTTTCTCGAATCGATTTCGTTGAACGCCTCAAGGATGCGAGCCTCGTCTTCAACGCCGACGCCAACCCAATACATTCCGAGGTCGTTCTTCTGGGCGCATTCGCGCAATGACTTCAAAATCGCCATAGCTTCGGTCTTGTCGCCGTTTCTGTTGAGAATCAACGCGATGCCAGCCTGCGCCTCGAAGTTGAAATTCGTCCAGTCGTTCTTGAGTTTCCCGATGTAAAACGCCTTCGCCTCATTGAATCTCGCGCTCGTCTCGAACTTCGGGAAATAACTCATCACGAAAAGCTCCCTGACAATCATCACGCCGCAATGATAGTCTTTCTTTTCAGCTTCTTTCAATTCTAAAAATCTCCTAACGACATCATTTTCAATGAAATGGAACGCTTTTTCGGCAATGGCACCAGCATCTTTGTTGTTTGCAAGGCTCTCAAGTCGTCCGAATCCACCTAATATATATTGCGTCATCAAGGCGCTTTCCGGCATCCCTTCGACCCACGGCCAGCCGCCGCCCGGTTTCTGTTTCTTCTCCAAAAGATTCAAAGCCGATTCGATGTTTTTGTCAATCGCTTTTGTATCAAAGAGTTTCGAGATGTTAGCACGTTGTTCGGCTTCGTTTTTGGCATCCATGACCCAAGGCGTTTCGTTGAGAAGAATCTCTTTCAGCTCTTGGTTTTTCTCAAGTTCCGACTTGGCGTTGTTTGAAGAATCGTCGTTCAAAGATTCGAGCAGCCTCTTCATCTTCGGCGAGTCTTTCAGGCTTGCCGCGATGTGTCTTGCGACTGAATTTGTGAAATATCTGTGGAAGGCGGTCTCGGCGTATTTCTCGTTATCGTTGTTGAGATACGGCAGTGCCTGAACTGCGTACCATGTCGGGTTCTTACTGAAATTCAACGTGATAGCGTGATTTCTCTCGCCTTCATTTTCAAAATTAAAGTTGTAATTTTTCTTCTCGTTGCCTTTTGCGATTAGCGAGAATGTCTGTGTCATGAAGACTTCCGTACTCAGCACCGGCATGACGTGTTGCTCGGCATCGCTGAAGTCGCCGGCGGTGGCCGAGAACCTGAAAGTCAGCAGGTTGACGTCTTTTTTCATCGCGACTTTCCATCTCACGCTCTGACTTCTTCCCGCCGGAATCTCTTCAATTTTGACTTCTTTTTCAGAAAGAACAACTTCACTCTCAACTCTCAACACTCCACTCTCATCAAGGACTTCCAATTTCGCGACCGGCGAAATCGCCTCTTCAGAAAGGTTAACCACGTTTGCGATGAGCCACAGCGTGTCTTCATCGTAGCAGAACCGCGGCATGTCGGCCATGATCATCACGGGTTTATGCGTCACGAATGTCTTTTCGAGCGTCCCGACTTTCAGGTCTTTCGTGTAGGCGAGCATCCTCAGTTTCCAGCGCGTCAGAGCGTCGGGCATTGTAAATGAGAACGTTGCATTGCCGTTTTCATCGGTTTTGAGGTTCGGGTAGAAGAACGCCGTCTCGTTGAAGTTCGAGCGGATCTGCATGACTGGCGCATCTTCTTTTTTCATATTATCAACGTCAATATCTTCATCTTGAACCGCAGCCGAAGGCGATTCAGCCATTTCCTCTTCAACAGCCACGCTTTCATAAACGACATCCGCATTGGCAGTTATTCCGTCAGCTGCCGCACCACTGAATACCTTATACATATTGTTACGTCTCGAACCACTAAATATTTGAATAAGAGCGACATCCGAGTACAACACTGCCGGACTGAAATAGAAATTATAGTTATAGGAATACAAAGACGCGGCATTGTTTCCAAATCCTCTGTCGAAATTGAAAGTGCTTGATTTTCTGTAACTTGGAATCATGTTAAGAGACCAGTCGTTGCCATAATAACTCGGAACGATTGCGTCGAGCGAAGAGTCGTACATCCCGGCCAGCAACGACACGAACGCTGGATTGTTTTTGTAATCACGAATCGTGACGCTCCACGTCTCTTCGGCACTCGGCAGAAGATTCGTCCGCTCGGCACGAAGTTCAACGCCAAGTTTCAGGTTGTCGAACGGCACCTTGACATTGTAATTCACCTTTTGAAGTTGGTTGTGTTTAACAAAAACAACGTCAAAAGTGAGAGACCCCCTGTCTTCTTCCTTTACTTTAAATGAAATCTTTTTCACGTTGTTATTCAACATGATACGTTTTGAATAACGGATGTTTTCGTTGTTTGTAACGTAAACAATCGCCATCACGTTATTTGCCGACGAGCCGATGTTAAGATTGACTTCATCGCCGGGCTGCGCGGTCTCGTTGTCGATCGCCGACCAGCACAGACTCTTGAACGGCATCTTCTTTGTTTTCGGCTCGTGTAACACGAATTTTTCGGAATATTCCGACAAGGTGTCGTCAACGGATTTCAGTTCGATGACGTAGCTTCCGGCGGCCAACTTCGTGTTTTTCTTGAACAAATCAGCCCCGCCATCGACTTCCATAACGTTTTCATAAACGACCTCGCAGTCTTTCAAATCAAGTTTTTCAACATTATAGAAATCAAAATTCGGGAAGAGGTTTTTCAGTTCTTCATCTTTCAGAAGATGTCTGTCGAAACTTCCTAAATTGTACGTAAATCTTTCATTATCAGTGATTTTATAAATCTTACACTCAACATTTGTCGATGCAGGATTTCCGCTGATGTTCGACACGACAACCTTGCAATCCTTCAAATCGTCGGAAGTGATGACGTTCCCGGAATTACTCGCGAGTTTCTGATTTTTTTTGAGAGTGATGTTGAATTTGTTGTAGGAAGCATTGATTGAATACGAGTCTTCGTGCGTCTCGCCTTGCGCATCCGTGACCTTCACATTAATTATATAAGTGAACATCGGAAGTTCGCGGGCTTTCACGCTATTGTCTGGAATCAATTGAAAATCAATGTAAAACAAGCCGCCGACCTCGGTCATTCCTTCACCTGAAGCGATTTGCTCATCTTCAATGTTTCTGAAAATCCACCACCAGCATCTGAACGGGAAAGTTGTCCGGCGCGTGATTTTATATTCATATCTCGCATTGTCGATCCCGAAACCTGAAAACGCCATCACATTGCCCGTAACTCTCACATTGTCACCGATTGAATATTCCTTTTCGGGCTTGTTGAACGTGACTTCAAAAGTCGGGCGCTTGTATTCTTCGACCTTGAAATAAACGCTTCCGTCTTTCGTCGTGATATGAAAATCTCCATTCAAAGCATCTGACGGCAAGACGAAACTTCCGGAAAACGCACCAAATCCATCGGTCACAAACGATTGTTTTTCAACCGTTTGCCAATTTGCGTCAACCAAATTGACCTCGATTTTCTCATTGACAAGCAGCTCATTTGTCTTTCCGTTTCCGCGAGTGCAGATGCCTTTGAACTGCACCGTCTGACCCGGACGGTAAATCTGGCGGTCGGTGAAAAGACTGACTTTATTGACGAAATTGTTTTGCTTGGTGTTATAATTCCAGATCAAATCATGCGACAGCAAGACGTCATCGCCTGAAAACAAATTGATTATGAAGCCCGAAGAGAACTCCGGCATCACGGCATAGCCGTCGGCATCTGTCGTCACGCTGCCCTTTGAGTTTTGGACATATTCACCTTTCTTATAATCATATTCCTCTTTGAAAAACTCCGCTTTCACGCCGCCGATTGGCGAACCCGTCTCGCGGTTCAGAGTGTAAATCTCATTCTTCCCGTCGAAGTTATGAACGGCGTAAGTAAGATTGCTCACCTGAAACACATTGAAAATCAACTTATCAGTATTGTCAAAGTCATCGGTGGCCGACATCAGAATTATATACGAGCCGACTTCAAGAGCCGGAAGCGCGATGAGCGACGAATGCGTTTTATAATCCGTCTCGTCCGGAATCTCCAATGTTTTTTCAGCCACGATTTCCTTGAGAGTCAATAATTTAAGAATGTTTTCCAAATTCAAGTTCCTGTTATTGGCGATGTCTTTGGCATCGACTTTATAAATCCTGTACGAAGGATTTGTGGTGTTTCTGTACGAAAATCCGGCGGGAATCGGTTTTCCGGGAATCTGGACATTTTGCATCTCAATGGAAACGGAGCTGTCCAAAATGCTTTTCCTGCAATCAATGCATTTGTCGTAATCATCTGATATTGAATCCATTGCAATGACTTCATCGCACAATCTCAATGCCTCAACGTAATTCTCCTCACGCATCATGATGTTTGCCTGCGAAGACTTGACCCGTGCAATGGTCACATTGTCTTTACAATCTTTTAAAATATCATTCAATTCATTGAAATACAAAGTGTTATGCTCTTTATCGTGGAAATAATCAACAAGACGTTCAATTCGATTTATCTTGTTATACACGGAAGCCTTTTCGTGTTTCTTATCATTATCAAAATCAATGAGTTGAGCATATAAAACGTTGTATTTTTCAAGATATTCATCCAAATCATCATCGTAAAAATCGAGGACGCAATGCGTGACATAGTCGTATGCGGTCGGCTCAAGTTCCACGTCAAAGTTGGTGTTTTCATTTTCAAAAAGAGGCTTATATGTGGCCATGGACGTTTTTTTCAACGCCTTGGCATTTTCGAGGGCGGACAGATACTGGCCTTCGATTTCGTCAGGATTGTATTTGAATTTATACGAATATTCACGATATTTTTTTGCAATCTGAATCTTCAATATTGCCTGCGAAACGTCGGAAAGTTTCGGCAGATAAGACTTGCAGTGGTTTATGGTCGTGTCGATGACATTTTCGCTGTTGAGACGGAAAACCTCGCTCCGTTTGACGGCGACTTTCAGCAGCTGGACATCGTTCTTATCTTTAACGGCTTGTTTTTCAATGTCATCCAAGACTTTGGCCGCCGATTCGGGAAGTCGTTTCGAGATGTTTTCATCAAATTCTTTCCAGAGGCTGTCGTAGTTTTGGGCGTTGATAATCAATGGGAACAACACGATGATAAATGCAAGAAAACGTTTGATATTCATAATGTTATGATTTTATTGCTTGTTGAAGATATTTGTTTTTCTTTTTAAAGTCTCAAAGCATTTTTGATATAGAAAATAACCTAAAATGCTGATGATTATTGTTGTAGTCAGAAACAGGAGCGCGGAGCAATACCTGCCGGAAGCCGTGCCGAGCTTGCCAGCCATCGTGACAAACGGGTCGCGCAGAACGCCGTTGGAGACGAAAACAATCATTGAAATCTTTCCCATGAAAACCAAGAGACGGCTTTGTTTTTCAATGTGTTCCCTTTTTTTCCCGAATGGAAAAATGAAGAAAACCGTCAAGACCGCGACTGACAAAAACGTGAGCGGGAACAAGGCCTTGTAAAAATTTCCCAAGACGAAGGCTATCAAAGCGACAATCATGGTCACGTTCGGGATTTCCCTTCCCGGATTCCGTGCCAGCCACATTCCGAGGACGAAAACCGGCAGATAGCCGGGAGCATTCATGAAAACATAGACTTCAACGTCAGGCATAAGTCCGTAAACACAGAGATACGAAAACACAACACATACCATCGCGATGATTGTCAACATTTTAACTTTATTGTTTTCAAGTAACCGATAAAGCGGAGGGAACAGCAGATAAAGTTGGAACACTAATCCGAAGAACCACCACGGCCCGACCATTTTCGTGCCACAGCCGGGAATCAGAGTGTGGATGAAGAGTGCGCGGAGTCCGATGTTTTTCAGGTCGTAAGACGAGAAGAGCTCGCCGTCGAGCATCAATTTTGAGAAGAAGAAGACCACCACACCAACGAGCAGGAGCAGCCAGAGTTTGACGGCACGCTGGCAGATAAACTCCCGGAAACCGACTTTATTTTTCATCATCGAGAGAGTGAGTCCGTAGCCGCTCAGCAGCACGAAGACCACCACGCCGTAATGACCGAGGAACGAAATGACGGTGTTGATGCAGTCGGCCGGGGAACTCACCAGTGTGTCGAGGAAACAACGGACCCGGCTCGGGTTGAAATAGAACTCGTTTTCGCCGCATCTATAAGGCTCCGTCCAGTGAAAGAAATTGTGCAAGGCAATGACAACTATCGCCACAGCCTTTATCTTCAATGTTTTATTTTCAGACAAAGTTGTTATCGTCATCCTGTCTCATTTCTCATCATTCTTCTCCGCCATCGCTTGCAGGTAGCATTTCCGACACAGCGGCTCGTAGCTCTCGGTCTCGCCGAGCACCACGAGTTTGTCGCCGGCTATTGTGCGGTGCGAGTATTGAGCCAGGCTGCCGCATCTCATGCATATCGCGTGGACTTTCGTCACGTCTTCGGCTATCGCCATGAGGTCGGGCATCGGGCCGAAAGGCTTGCCGAGGAAGTCCATGTCGAGACCCGCGACGATGACCCTGATACCTTGATTGGCAAGCTGTTGGCACACGTCAACAAGCTCGCTGCCGAAAAACTGCGCCTCGTCGATGCCGACGACATCAACATCGTTGGCGTAAAACAAAATCTGCTGCGCGTTCTCGACAGGTATCGAATTGACAGAGTTGGCATTGTGCGAGACGACATCTTCCTCGCTGTAACGCGTGTCGATGCCCGGCTTGAAAATCTCCACCTTCAGCTTCGCGATGCGCGCGCGGTTCAGACGGCGTATCAACTCTTCGGTCTTGCCCGAAAACATCGAGCCGCAGACAACCTCAATCCAGCCCTGCGTCTTGTTGTGATAATCTTTTTCAAGAAACATATCCGTCGTATTAAAAAAATATCTATTTTTGTTAGCTCGCAAAATTAGAAAAATTATCGCTATGGAGACACAAAAAAATGACGAAAATGTCATTCTCAAACTGAAGAGGCATCTCGGCAAAATGATGGTGCAGGTCGATTTCCTTTACAGAAACGGCCGCGAACTGAGCCAGTTCGACTACGACATACTGATGGACCGCACCCGCGAATTCTACGAGTTGCTTGTTGATTCTCAAGAATATAACATGGAAAAAGAGGAAGAAGAACCCGAAAATCCGACAGACACCGAAGTGGAATTTGAAATAGAAAACCAGAACGAGGACGAAGACGATGATGACTGGGAGGACGAAGACGACACCATTTTCAGCGTCGAGAAAGCAGAAGAGACGAAGGAAGGTGAAGAAGAGACGGAAGAGACAGAGAATGAAGAAGATGAAGAGACGGAAGAGGAGATGAGAGAGGAGACGGAGATTGTGGAAAATGAAGAAGAAAATGATGATGAAGAGACGGAGAAAGAAGAGCACGTCACTTTCTTCAACATCGAGCCGGTGGAGGAGCCAGAGAAAACGGATGACAACAGTCTCGCCTCGCGTCTGCAACACCAACCCATCTCCGACATAAAAACGGCGGTGAGCCTCAACGACAGAATCATGATGACCAACGACCTGTTCAGAGGTTCGAGTGAGCGTTACAACAAGACAATCAATATTTTGAACGAGTTCCCGACATTCGGCGGCGCGGTCATCTATCTGAACGAGCTGCGCATAGAGCTTCAGTGGGACGTCGAGTCGGAAGCCTACCTGAAACTCAAGGAGCTTGTCGAACGCCGCTTCCTAACTTTATAACTTTTCAACTTTCAAACTTTACAAACTTTCAACTTTATAGACTTTCCAACTCACACATGAAGCTATATCTTGTCCCCACGCCGATCGGCAATCTCGAAGACATCACCTTGCGGGCCTTGCGCATCCTTCGCGAAGAGGTTGATGTCATCCTCGCCGAAGACACGCGTACAAGCGGCAACTTATTGAGACACTATGACATAAGCAAGCCGATGGTGGCGTTTCACCTCAACAACGAGCATGTCGTCGTTGAGCGCATCGCGCGGCGCATCGCCGACGGTGAGCGCATGGCTCTCGTCACCGATGCGGGCACGCCGGCCATCTCCGACCCGGGCTTCATGCTCGTGCGCGAATGCCTCCGCATCGGCGTGCCCGTGGAATGCCTGCCTGGCGCGACGGCCTTCGTCCCGGCACTCGTCAACTCCGGACTCGCCGCCGACCATTTCATCTTCGAGGGCTTCCTGCCTCATAAAAAAGGCCGACAGACGAAGATCAGGCAAATAGCCGAAAACGATTACACCACAATACTTTACGAGTCGCCGTTCCGGCTTGTCAAGACACTCGAACAACTCGCCGAAGCCGCCGGGACAGAACGTCACGTGTCGGTAGCCCGCGAACTGACTAAAATATACGAGGAGAACGTCCGCGGCACACTCGCCGAGGTGATTGAATACTTCTCGAAGAAAGAAGTGAAAGGTGAAATCGTGATTGTTTTTGAAGGCAAAAACACCAACCATAAACAAAATCAAGACGATGATGAATAACCATAAAATATTGACGATGAAGAAATCATTGACTTTTGCCATGCTGGTTCTGATGTCATTCGGACTCGTGGCACAGACGACAAAGCCGGCGAAAGAGAAGAAAGCCAAGAAAGAGAAAACATACAACGAGAAAGGCGAAATCATCAAGAAAGGCTGGAACTTCGGCCCGCTCCCGGTGGTGGGATTCCGCTCCGACATGGGATTCCAGTACGGCGTCTGCATGGATGTCTTCAACTACGGCGACGGCTCTAATTATCCGGGCTACGACTTCAAGCTGAACTTCGAGGTCTCCACCTACACAAAAGGGTCAAGCGTGTTCCGCTTCTACAGCTACTGGAACAACATCATACCCAAAGGCAAGCTCTTCGTTGACGTCTCTTACTTCATGGACAAGAAGTTCGACTTCTACGGCTTCAACGGTTATGCCGCGCCGTATCACAAGGATTTCGCCGTCGTGAACGGCATTCCAAACCTTAACCACGGCATGAAAGACAGCGGCTTCTACGGCTTCAACCGGAATCAGTTCCGTTTCGTGGCGAGCATGCAACGGCAGATCGGCGACATCAAGGGGCTTTATTACGGCGCCGGACTCGCCTATTACAACAACGCCATCGACACACTCGACCTTGATGATTACCGTGGCCAGACAACCCTCTACGATTTGTATTGTGACCACGGCCTCATCCGTGAGAACGAGAGGGACGGCGGCAACGTCACGCAGTTCAAGGCCGGTTTGATTTATGACACTAAAGACTATGAGAACGACCCTACACGCGGCATGTACGCCGAAGCCGTCATCACCGCCGCACCCGACATGATCGACGGCGAGGATTACTCACACCTGACATTCACCGGCGTCTTCCAGCATTACGTGCCGTTGTACAAGGAACACCTCACTTTCGCATACCGCATCGGCGCACAGAACGTCCTCGCCGGCGACATCCCGTTCTACGCGATGCTGAATACCAACACATTGTTTTTCAAGAAGATGTATGTTGACGCCCTGGGTGGGGCCTCTAACGTTCGCGGCATCAACAGAAACCGTGTCATCGGGAAAGGTTTCGCCTGGCTGAACCTCGACATCCGCTGGAGATTTTTCAATTTCAAGTTCATAAACCAGAACTGGTGCGTGGTGCTGAATCCGTTTGTCGACGCCGGGATGGTGACGCAGACTTTCCGTCTTGACGAACAGAAGAAAATCGAAGAAGAAATATTCCCGACTTTACCAGACACAGATGTCATTTACGGCGACAAGAAAGAGGTCCCGCACTGGGCCGGCGGCCTCGGCCTGAAGCTCATCATGAACAAAAACCTTGTCGTTTCCGCCGAGTTCGCGAAGCCGTTCGACAAACTCGACGGCGCCGGAATGGCATCATATATAGGTTTCAATTACATATTCTGATTTTCAGACATTTTGATGTTTTTCCTCATCCTTGCGGTGACGATGCTGCATATCACAATCGCCATCGCGCTGCATATCACGCCGAGCAGCTGCCAGCCCCAGATGCCCGGGTCGTGTGCCTCGGCGTAGTCTGCCATCGTCATCTTGACCGACCTGATGATGGCGGTGGAGGTGAATGTTGCGCCGCTGACGGCATCCACGCTGAGACTGACGGCTTCGTCTGGTGTCAGGCCATAAAAACGCTCAACGAGACCATCTTCCACGACACGGCCCAGATAACTCGGCGTCTCACGGTTCTCAAGAATTTCGATGCCGGAGATGATGCCGTGTTCCATGTTGATTTTCAATGGGACAACATCGTTATAGCCTATTATTTCACCACAAAGCGGCTGGGTGTAGAGTTCTTCTTGTGCCAAAGGGATGTAAGGTTCTTTGCCCATGTTTTCGACGGCGAACATCACGGCGAAAAATCCGAGCGCCACGGCCGCCACACAACTTAAAATCCTGAATGTCTTTGCCATTGCATCTGTTTTATAATCCTGGCGCAAAATTACGCATTTGACACGTATGTCCGACCACGATGATGAAAAAAATCACATGGCAACAAATCATTTTATTTCAATATTTTACAAATTTTCTCTTGACAAAATTTTCATTTCGTTGTATTTTTGCGCGGATTTTTGTGAAAAACAGTAAAACACATTTGAGTAAATGAAACTTTCTCAGTTCAAATTCAACCTTCCGTCGGCCCTCATTGCGAGTCATCCGCCGAAAGAGCGTGAAGACGCCCGCATGATGGTGCTTCACCGCGACACAGAAACGATAGAACACAAGACATTCCGCGACATCCTTGACTATTGCGATGCCGGCGACCTCTTCGTCATCAACAACACGAAGGTCTTTCCGGCGCGGTTATATGGTGAGAAGGAGAAGACAGGCGCGAGGATTGAGGTCATGCTGCTGCGCGAGCTGAACCATGAGAGCCGTCTCTGGGACGTCCTCGTTGACCCGGCCCGCAAGATACGCATCGGCAACAAGCTCTATTTCGGCCCCAACGACGAACTCGTGGCTGAAGTCATCGACAACACGACGTCGCGCGGACGAACCCTGCGCTTCCTCTTCGACGGCACTCACGACGAATTCAAGAAAGTGATCATGGGCCTCGGAGAGACACCCCTCCCGAAGGTGCACAACCGCCCCGTCGAACCTGACGACGAATTCGACTATCAGACCGTTTACGCCAAGGTGGAAGGCTCCATCGCCGCCCCCACAGCCGGAATGCACTTCAGCAAAATCCTCATGAAACGCATGGAACTCAAAGACGTGAGCTTCGCCGAACTCACACTCCACACCGGCATGGGCAACTTCCGCGACATCGAAGTGGAAGACCTCACCAAACACAAGACCGACTCGGAAGAGATGTTCGTCCCGCAGGAGACATGCGACGCCGTCAACAGCACAAAAGAAGCCGGACACAAAGTCTTCGCCGTCGGCACGACGACACTGAAAGCCATGGAGACTGTGGTGAGCATCACAGGCAAACTGAAACCGCAGGACGGCTGGACAAACAAGTTCATCTTCCCGCCGTACGACTTCACGACAGCCGACGCACTGGTGACCAACTTCCACATGCCGAAGTCACCGATGATGATGGAAGTCGCCGCATTCGCCGGATACGAATTCCTCATGAAAGCCTATAAAGAAGCCGTCGCCGAAAAATACAACTTCTTCACCTACGGCGACGCCATGCTCATACTTTAGACAAACAACGACTTACAAACGGAAATCGGATTCACGACCTCGCAATTCATTGCAGACCAAGATATTCCGATTCCGCCTAAAATAAAGATGTCGGCATCCTCATGCTGGAAGCCGACATCTCTTCTCTCTTAACTTTCCTCTCTTAACTCTTAACTGTTCTTCGTCCACGTGTCTTTCAGCCCCACTGTCCTGTTGAAGACGAGATGTTCAGGCGTGCTGTCCTTGTCGATGGTGAAGTAGCCGATTCTCTGGAACTGGAAATGGTCGAGCGGCCTGGCGTCGGCAAGGAATTGCTCGACGTAGCAGTTCTGTCTGACTTCCAATGAGTTGGGGTTCATCATCTTGCGCATCGCCTCTATCGGCGTGTTGCCTTCATCCTGCAACTTGGCGAGTTCGTCGCGCGGGTTCTCCACGTTCCAGAGTCGGTCGTAGAGACGCACTTCCGCCTTGATGCAATGGCTCTGGCTCACCCAGTGTATCGTGCCTTTCACCTTTCTGTTGGCGTCGGGCATCCCGCTGCGTGTCAACGGGTCGTATTCGGCATAGACCTCTACGACGTTGCCGTCGGCATCTTTCTTGCAGCCGGTGCATTTCACGATGTAGGCGTTTTTCAGGCGCACCTCCTTGCCCGGAGTGAGGCGGAAATATTTGTTCGGCGGGCATTCCATGAAGTCTTCCTGCTCGATCCACAGCTCGCGGCTGAAGGTGATGTTATGGCTTCCGGCGTTCTCGTCCTCCGGGTTGTTGATGGCTTCGAGCTCCTCTGTCTGGCCTTCCGGATAGTTGGTAATCAACAACTTAACCGGGTTGATGACCGCTGAGACGCGTGTGGCGCGGGCGTTGAGGTCCTCACGGATTGAGCTTTCGAGCAATGCGAAGTCGTTCAACGCATCGTATGTCGTGTAGCCTATTTTATCGATGAATTTATGTATCGACTCCGGCGTGTATCCGCGGCGGCGGAAGCCGCATATCGTAGGCATCCGCGGGTCGTCCCAGCCGGTCACGACGCCTTCTTTCACCAGGACGAGGAGGTTGCGCTTGCTCATCAGGGTGTAGTTGAGGTTGAGTTTGTTGAACTCCGTCTGGCGCGGACGGTGGTCTTCGAGGTCGTTGCCTTCTTTCACCTCATCGATGAAATAGTCGTAAAGCGGGCGGTGCACCACAAACTCAAGCGTGCACAACGAATGCGTCACGCCCTCGAAGTAGTCGCTCTGTCCGTGCGCGAAGTCGTACATCGGGTAGGCGTTCCATTTCGTGCCGGTGCGGTGATGCGGGGTTTTAACGACGCGGTAGATGATAGGGTCGCGGAAGTGCATGTTCGGGTTCGCCATGTCGATTTTCGCGCGGAGCACCATCCTGCCCTCCTCGACCTCGCCGGAATTCATCTTGTTGAAAAGCTCAAGCGACTCTTCGGCGGGGCGGTTTCTGTACGGGCTTTCGGTGCCGGGCTGCGTCGGCGTGCCTTTCTGCGCGGCGATTTCCTCCGAACTCTGCTCATCAATATATGCCTTGCCTTCCTTTATCAGTCTTATCGCGAAATCCCAGAGCTGCTGGAAGTAGTCGGAAGCGTAATATTCATTGCCCCACTGATAACCAAGCCATTGAATGTCTTCTTTGATAGCATCGACATATTCCATGTTCTCCTTGGTCGGGTTAGTGTCGTCGAAACGCAGGTTGCAGACGCCGCCGTATCTCTTCGCCAGTCCGAAGTCAAGGCAGATGGCCTTGGCGTGACCGATGTGCAGGTAACCGTTGGGCTCCGGGGGAAAACGCGTCTGGATGCGGCCGTCGTTCTTGCCGTTTCTTAAATCTTCTTCAACTTTCGCCTCAATGAAATTCAGCGATCTCTTTTCTTCTTTTTCAGCTTCGAGATTATCCATTTTGTTAAAATTTGGCGCAAAAATAATACAAAATCAAATATTTTTGCGCGTATTTTTTTAAAAATTTGTAATTTTACGCCCTCAAAATTTGAATTTTTATGAAGAAATTATCATTAATTGCACTTTTTGTATTGATATTCAATACTTTAAACGTTATTTCAGCTCCTTTGAAAAATGTTGAAAGGATTATGGTTCAACCGAATGGCGACACCCTTGTGTGCTACGCTTCCGGCGACGAATTTTACAACCGTCTTCATGATATTAATGGCTTCACGATAGTCCAAAATGAGGAGGGTTATTTTGTTTATGCTGATAAAAACGCTGACAATCAAGTTATTGCGACAGAATATATAGCAGGCAAGGTTGACCCGGCATCTGTCGGCTTGAAACCTGGAATCAGGATTTCGCACGAGGAATTTCAGAAGAAATACGAGGCGATGCATCTCGATGAGTTTTTTGAGATGAAGAGAGATTCACGCGACGGCGAGACGAATCACGGAATTTTCAGCAACTTGACGGTTTTCATCCGCTTCAACGGTGATGCTGAGATACAGACTCCGGCGACTACGATAAACGCGATGTTCAACGGAAACAACGACGAGGACGAGTCGATGCGCAAGTTCTATAAACAATTCACTTACAATCAGTTATTCATAAACTCGTATTTCTATCCGGAGTTTGACGGCGAGCAGGTTCTGTCGTATGAGGACATTCATCCGCGTAATTTTTACCGTCCGTACAATGCCGCCACCAACCCGACTGGTTATCAAGGTAGTGAAGACCGTGCGCAGCGTGAGTTCGACCTGCTTGAACGCGCCATCGAGTATGTCAAGCCGATGATTCCGGAAGACTTGGACATCGACTGCAATGACGACGGCGTTGTTGACAACATGGTTTTCGTGGTGAAAGGCAACGTCGGCGACTGGTCCGACCTTCTCTGGCCTCATCAGTGGTCGTTCTACGAGCGTGAGATCTTCATCCACGGCGTGCAGGTGATGAATTTCAACTTCCAGCTCGAGTCGGCATCGACGTATTTCACCGTCTCGACCTTATGTCACGAGATGTTCCACTCGCTCGGCGCACCCGACCTTTATCATTATTATGACCCGTACAACCTCGACCCGGCCGGCTCATGGGATCTGATGTGCGGTACCTCGAACCCGCCGCAGAGTTCGTGTGTGTGGCTCAAACACAGATACGGAAACTGGATAGACGAGATACCAACCATCACAGAATACGGCACTTACACCTTGGAAGCCAACACCTGGGAGGGCGGACGCCGAAACGGTTACCTCATCCCGACAGGCCATCCGCAACAGTTTTATCTGCTGCAGTTCCGCGACAAAGACAACTATTATGACCACGGTGTCCCGGGACGCGGCATAACCATCTCCAGAATCGACAAACGTTTCAACGGCGGCAGAGGCTTCAACGGCTCCGACGTCCTCGATGAGGTTTACGTCTTCCAGCCGGGCGGCAGTCTGCACAGACAAGGCAATCTGCAGACAGCTTTTTTCAGCGAGGCCGCCGGCAGAACAGAATTCAACAAAGACACACAGGCATATCCGTGGATCAACAGCGGCATCGTCGATGACACCTTCAACATCTGTAACATAAAGACCATCGGGAACAGGATGCAGTTCACGTTCTGCCCTCTGAACCATGAGATAGTCCCCGAAAATCTGGTGGCAAACGTGGTGAGTCACAGCCAGGTTGACCTGACATGGGACGCCGTTGATGGCGCGAGTTCGTACAAGGTCTATCGCGACGGGCAGCTCATCGCGGAAGATGTCACAGACAATTCTTATTCTGAAACAGGAGAAATCGGTGACGGCTATCATGAGTATTATGTGAAGTCGGTCTGTGGTGGAGAGGTATCTTATCGTTCTGAAAAACAAAGCGTTATGCTCGGTGCTTTGGCTGAGATTGACATCACGATGACCGCCGACACCGACAAGGGCTGGCAGGGCGCGGAGCTTGCCCTCTCGTTCGACAACGCCATGCCGGAGCAGTATTTCACGATATACAACAACGATGATGCTGAGAAGTCGGCCAAAGTCATTGTCCCTGCCGGAACGGAAGTCACAGCCATGTGGAACAGCGGCTGGGACGAGAGCAAATGCCATTTCTCATTGAGCGACACGCATACTTCATTGACTGACAACGACTTCAAGAACGGCGAGAATATCAAGACTTTCATCGCCGGTGCAAGTGAAGTCTTCGTTGAGCCTCAAAATCTTACGGCCATTGTCGATGGCACAAGCGTGATTCTGAACTGGACCTCATTTATCGAGACGCCGTCATACCGCGTGAGACGTAACGGCGAGGTGATTGCCGATGTCGCGGCAAGTTCTTACACCGACGCCAACATCACTGGCTCTGGACTGATGATTTATGAGGTGGCAAGCGGTGCCGGACAGTCGGACTGGGCTTCCGCCAATGTCTTCGTGATGAACTATTGCGCCGAAGAGCCAAAACTTGAAGGCGTTTACGGCTT
Source organism: Candidatus Limimorpha caballi (assembly GCA_018064605.1). GTDB lineage: Bacteria > Bacteroidota > Bacteroidia > Bacteroidales > F082 > Limimorpha > Limimorpha caballi. The sequence continues at coordinate 122,620 of JAGHUX010000006.1, forward strand.
CGACAATGTTGACCTGTCATGGGACACCCCGTCAACTTACGGCAAACTCAGTTACGTAAATGATGAATATGTCACGAACATAGGAAGCAGTTCCATTAACTGGGCTGTGAAATATACCCCTGATGTGCTTCAGCTTTTTGAGGGCCGGAAGATTACAGCCCTTGAGATGTGGGACGGTGACGCCGGTGAATACACTTTCAAGATTCATAGCGGCAATAATGCCTCCAGCGTGAATGTCATTCATACAGAAACGGTTACAATGACAGGCAGCAACCAATGGGTGAAATTCAATCTCTCCGAGAATGTGGAGTTTGACAACACCACGGCGTTGTGGGTTTCGGTCAAGTCTTCAGGCGCACAGTCGCCCGCCCCAGTGTGCCAGTATGTAGGAAATGACAACAGCGCACTGCTCAAATCGGGTACTTCATGGAAGCCTCTGTCGCAGTTCGACATGGATTATTCCTGGATGCTGCGTGCTTACACCGACGTGCCGGACGAAATCTTAAATGACATGTCGTACAACATCTACCGCAACGGAGAAGTCATCGCGACAGACGTGAAATCAACGAGTTACACTGATGAGAATTTGGATGCCAACAGATATTGCTACACCGTCGCGCTGGTCTTGAACGGCAAGGAAAACATCGTCTCGAACGAGGTCTGCGGCAACACCGACATCAACGAAATAACCGAAAACGCAGGTTTCGTCTATCCTAACCCGGCCGAGGAGTCATTCAACATCTCCTGCGAGTTCGACCATTATGAAATCTACGACGTCACAGGCAGGAAAATCATCACGGCAAACGAAATGACAATCTACGTGAAAGATTGGAAACCAGGAGTTTACACAGTGAAGATTTTCACAAGAGAAGGCAATATCCTGACCACTAAAATTGTTAAGCGATAGTCATTAATGAGATTGCCCGACTTCACCCGCAGGGAATTGAGCAGTCTGAAAATTTAAATATCATGAAAAAACTCTTCATCCTGTTGACCATCATTCTCGCTCACGGTGCATTCGTCGGCGCACAGGTGGCATACGACAAATACTTCACTGACAGCCAGTTACGCATCGACTATTACCTTTTCGGAAACTCCGACACTGTCTCATACGCCGTTGACCGCTTCGTGAGGGAGCCCGAATGGGGCGGTCCGCGCGTCCATCTCATCGACGACACCGGCTACGGGATGTATTACTTCGAGGTCACGCTGCCCGACTCCGACATCGTGCTTTATTCCCACGGCTACGGCCTGCTCTTCGGCGAATGGCAGACTACGGAAGAGGCGCTGCATATCAACAAAGGCTTCCACGAGTCGGTGATAATGCCGTTCCCGAAAGAACCTGTCGAAGTGACGTTCTACGCCAAGGACGACCACCTCGAACTCCACGAGATGATGCGCGTCACCGTTGACCCTGACGACCCGTACATCATGCCGGCGCCGAAACTGCCGCACGCAATATACAACGTCTATGGCGGATACCCGTCAGACAAGGCCGTTGACATCGTGCTGCTCCCCGACGGGTACACCGAACAGGAAATGGGCAAGTTCGTGAACGACTGCCACTTCTTCGTCGAGAGTCTCTTCAGCTACGCGCCATACGACTCATACCGCGACAGGTTCAACATCCGCGCCATACTGGTGCCGTCGCAGGACTCCGACATCTCGAAGCCGGGCGAAGGCGTTTACAAAAACACCGCCCTGCACTGCCAGTACTGGACGTTCGGAAGCGAACGCTACTGCATGACATTCGACAACCGCGCCATGAAGGAACTCGCCGGACAGACACCTTACGACCAGATCTACATCCTCGCCAACAGCCCCAAATACGGCGGCGGCGGAATCTTCAACTCCTATTGCGTCAGCTCGACGGGCAACTCCTATTCCTCCGACGTGATAATACACGAGTTCGGACACGGCTTCGCCGGACTCGGCGACGAATACGCCTACGACGGGACCTGCAACTACCTCCTCGACGTCGAACCGTGGGAGCCGAACATCACCACCCTCACGGATTTCAACGCGAAATGGGAAGACATGTTAGATGAAAAAACACCCGTCCCGACACCGGCGGAGACGAAATATGAGAAGACCGTAGGTGTTTATGAAGGCGCCGGCTACCAACTCAAAGGCGTCTATCGCCCGAAAATCGACTGCCTGATGAACACCTTCGAAGGCGACAAGTTCTGCGAAGTCTGCCAACGCGCAATCGAAAGGATGATTAAACTTTACACGGAATAGGACCTCGCACGAAGTCTTATTCCTTCACGAGCCTCACTTTCATCTCATCATCAATCACCATCATGTAAATGCCTGACGGATAATTTCTCACGTCAACGGTACTGGCGTTTTCAATGCTTCCGACGAGTTGTCCGAACGAGTTGAAAACCTGTATCGTCCCGACCTCCATTCCTTCAACATTGATGAAATCTGTCGCCGGATTCGGATAAATTCTTGCTGCAACGTCTTGGCTTTCAGAAACATCGGTTATTTCAACAATCAAAAAATCCGCGTCGTCAACGGTCTTTGCCGGGACAGATTCGAGACCGTTGTTGTAAACGGCTTTGAGCTGATAATAATACGTCCCTGTCTCCATGTCGCCGTCGGTGTAAGACGTGACGTTTTTCGGCACGGAGTTGATGAGTTCCATCTCTTCAAGATTCGTGCCGCGGTAGATGTTGAAGCCCTGTATCGTGTTCGTCGTGCCGGTCTCCCAATTCAGGCTTGCGCTCAACCTGCCCGTCAGATCGTCGAAAACGTACTCGCCGTTGAGGTCGAAGGCGTTCTCCTTCGGGTTCGGGTCGTCGTAGGGGATGAAGAAACAGAGCTGCGAGAGGTTCTCGGTCGAAGCGATTTCGGTCGAATGTCCGGTTTCAAGGTCAACGGTGCGGATGCAGCTGTAGTCATAGACGTACATCCACGTATCTGTCTCATATTCACACCAATACAGAATCCCCGTGTTATAGTCAAAGCCCCCCGACTGCAGGTAAAGCACCTCATAGTCTTCGTCGATGCCGGTGTAGCCGACCATGCTCAGCTCGGCGGTCTGCTTGTCAACGATGTAGAGTGCGCTGCTTCTGCCGCCGCTGATGGCGTAGAGCGTGCCGTCGAGGGCGCACGCGAGGACGTAGATCGGGTCTTCGGTCGGGAAGTCGCCGATCTTGGTGACGTCGCCGGTGGCGAGGTTCACGGTGAAGAACTCGTTGTCGTAGGTGCCGTAAGCCGTGGCGGTGGTGTAGTCGTAGGTCATCTCTTTCTGGTAGTAAGTGGAGGCGTCGTACCACAGGATCTCGCCGGTGAACGGGTCGATTTTGTTGAACCACTGAAAGCCCTCGTAGATGTCGTAGGCGTAGAGGTAGCCGTCGAGATAAACGCCGCCGTAGAGTTCCTCGTTGTTTATAACAGTAAGATTATTAGGCGATTGCATGTCGTAATGCGCGTATGTCACCTCTTCGGAGATCACGTTGGTGACGGAGGCGTAGGCTGTCGGGCCGCGGAAGCCGCCGTGATTTTCAACATGTCGGCGCGTCGGCGCACCAACATGCGACTTGGCTTTTGGTTTCATGAAGAGGCTGTCGTTCACCTGCGGGAGAGCCGTCATTCCCGAAAGGATAATCATCGAAAGAAGCAAGGATTTTAATCTCATAAACGTGATAATTTAAAGTTGCAAAATTAGTGAATTACCATCATAAAACCAACATTTTTTCAAAAACAGCGACAGCATAGTGGTAAGTGTTTTTCACCCGTTGAAATTTTTTTGGAAAAAATGTATTTTTATACTCGCCATTTTTTGGAAAAAATGTATTTTTGCAGTTGTAAAATTTTGAAAAAAATGTAAAAACTATGCTTAAGCGTAAGATTAGCAAGAAGATAGAAGAATATCTGAAATCAGATTCAAACAAGATGCTTGTTGTTGATGGTGCAAGGCAGATTGGGAAATCGTACATAATAAGGTATGTCGGGAGGAAACTGTTTGAAAACTACATCGAAATCAACATGGAAGATGACAGGCTGAACGACAGGATTTTTGCGGATGCAAATTCCGTCAATAAATTTTATTTGGCTTTGAGTTCCGTGGCTGGCGAAAAGATGAAAGACAGACAGTCAACATTAGTGTTTATCGATGAGATTCAGGCATATCCGCATCTGTTCACGTTAGTGAAATTCCTGATGCAGGACAGACGTTTCACTTATATCGCGAGTGGTTCTCTTCTCGGTGTCACCTTGCGCAAAACACAGTCGATTCCAATCGGAAGCATTCAGCAGATTCACATGTATCCGCTTGATTTTGAAGAGTTTCTTTGGGCAAATGATGTGGGTGAAATGCTGATTGAAGAAATGCATCGGTGCTTTATTGCAAAAGAGTCGTTGCCGGAAGCCATTCATAAAAAGATTATGGGATTATTCCGACAATATCTGCTTGTCGGCGGCTTGCCTGATGCCGTAAATTCATTTATCGCCGAACATAACATATTCAATATCAGGAATATACAGAATGAAGTTTATGGACTTTATCTTGAAGATGCCGCAAAATACGAGGCCGACAGCAACAGAAAACTGAAAATTCAGCGCATCTACAAAATGATACCATCGAGCCTTGAAAGCCGCAAGAAAAGGATTGTCGTGAAGGACATCGAAGGAAAAGCGGGAAAACGAAGCAGCGACTATCAGGACGAATTTGATTATTTGGTTTCATCGGGAATCGCCCTCGAAGTCGATGCAATAAGTCAGCCGACGTTTCCGCTGATTCAGAACGCAGGGAAAAATCTTCTGAAGTTATATGTGAACGACATCGGGATTTTTACGGGCATATTATACCACAACAACATCAAGCCTTTGCTTGATGACATGCGGAGCATAAACCTCGGCTCTGTTTACGAAACCGCTGTGGCACAAGAACTTAAGGCTCACGGTCATGAGCTGTTTTATTACGACAGCAAGAAAAACGGCGAGGTTGACTATCTGATTAACGACTACGAAAGTCTTTCCGCTATTCCGTTGGAGATAAAGTCGGGCAAGGATTACACGGTTCACAGTGCGTTGGACAGGCTTTTGTCGGTTGAAGACTACGCCGTCAAGCGGGCATACGTGCTTTCAAACGAAGGAAACGTGAGCGAGAAAAACGGCGTGACATACATGCCTGTTTACAACGTAATGTTTTTCTGATGATTCTTACTTTCTCCGTTTATTAAAACCCACCTCAAAACCATATTTTGCACTGTAACCGTGCATTTTTTTTCAAAAATCTGCACTATTGTTATGCATTTTTGCTTACTTTTGCAGAAAATTTTGGAAAATGGAAACGCTCGTCAGGACTTACAAACATCTCGTGAATAGTGTCAGCACTGATTTCGTCAGATATATTCATGACGAGATCGCATGGGGAAGCCGGCTCGTCGCGATACTCGGGGCGCGTGGTGTCGGCAAGACGACATTGATTCTGCAACACATAAAACTGCACGGCGACATTGATGATTCGCTGTTCGTCACCGCCGACGACTTTTATTTTTCGTCACACAGGCTTTACGACCTCGCACTTGAATTTTCACAAAACGGCGGCAAAAACCTATATGTTGATGAGATTCACAAATACGCCGGCTGGTCAACGGAAATAAAGAACATTTACGACAAAATCCCTGATTTGAAGGTGGTTTACACAGGCTCGTCGGTACTCGACCTTGAAAAAGGCGGCGCCGACTTGAGCAGGCGGAAACTCGAATATCTGATGCCAGGCCTCTCCTTCCGCGAATATCTGAACATCTCCCAAAAGATGAACCTGCCGGTCTATTCCCTCGACGAGATCCTTGCGGGGAGAGTCGAGATTCCGCATGACGGATTCAAACCGCTTCAACATTTCAAGGAATATCTGAAAACAGGATATTATCCATTCTTCACCGATAATGAATATTTCATGCGTCTGCGAGGCGTTTTGAAACAAGTCGTTGAAATCGACATTCCGACTTTCGCGAAGATGCAGGTCGCCACAGGTTACAAACTGAAGAAACTGCTTTACGTCATAGCGCAAAGCTCGCCTTTCAAGCCAAACAACGCGAAACTTGAAAGGGATTTGCAGATCAGCCGCAACACTCTTCCCGATTATTTCGAGTATCTTGAAAAAGCCGGCCTGATCGCCCTGCTCCGCGAAAAAGCTTTCGGAATCAAAATGCTCGAGAAAGTCGAGAAAGTGTATCTAAACAACACAAACATCGCCTACGCCCTGACTGAAAACACACCCGACACAGGCATCATCCGCGAGACGTTTTTCTTCTCGATGATGAGGATGAGATATTTTATTTCCTCATCGGAAGTCGCTGATTTTGAAGTGGAAGGAAAAGTTTTTGAAGTCGGTGGAAAGAGCAAGAACCAAAAGCAGATCAAAGGCGTGGCGGATTCATACATCGTGAAAGACGACATAGAATACGCTTTTCAGAACATCATTCCGCTGTGGATGTTCGGATTCGCCTATTAGTTGATTATTTCCCGAACTTTTTCCTCTCTCATTCTCATAAAAAACGTATTTTTGCAGTTTGTAATTTTTGATTTTTTTAAGATGAAAATTTGAAATATATGGAAGAAAAGAAATTCAAGCGTTATCTGATAACCACGGCGTTGCCATACGCCAACGGCCCGGTCCATATCGGGCACCTCGCCGGCGTCTATGTCCCGGCCGACACCTACGTCCGCTACCTCCGCATGAAAGGCGAAGACGTGCTCTTCGTCGGCGGCTCCGACGAACACGGCGTGCCCGTCACCATCAAGGCCGAGAAGGAAGGCGTCACCCCGCAGGACATCGTCGATCGCTACCACGGGATAATCAAGAAGTCGTTCGAAGACCTCGGCATGAGCTACGACATCTATTCGAGGACGACATCCGCCATACACCACGCGACGGCGGCGGAGTTCTTCACGAAACTCTACAACGAAGGCAAGTTCATCGAGAAAGAGACCGAACAGTTCTTCGACCCTGAACGCAACAAGTTCCTGAGCGACCGTTACATCATCGGCACCTGCCCGAAGTGCGGCAACGACCGCGCCTACGGCGACCAGTGCGAGAAATGCGGCAGCACGCTCAGCCCCGAGGAACTCATCGAACCGCATTCCGCCATCAGCGGCGCGAAACTCGTGAAGAAGATGACGAAACACTGGTATCTGCCCCTCGAACAGTACGAGGAATGGCTCCGCCAGTGGATCCTCGAAGGACATAAAGAATGGAAGTCAAACGTTTACGGGCAGGTGAAGAGCTGGCTCGACGGCGGGCTGCAGCCCCGCGCCGTCACCCGCGACCTCGATTGGGGCGTGCCGGTGCCGGTGAAAGACGCCGAAGGCAAAGTGCTGTACGTCTGGTTCGACGCACCCATCGGCTACATCTCCAACACCAAGGAGATCTGCGCACAGCGCGGCGACGACTGGGAGAAATGGTGGAAGTCGGACGACACCAAGATGGTTCATTTCATCGGGAAAGACAACATCGTGTTCCACTGCATCATCTTCCCTTGCATGCTGAAAGCCTACGGCGACGGCTTCATAGTGCCGGAGAACGTGCCGGCCAACGAGTTCCTGAACCTCGAGAACGACAAGATCTCAACCTCGCGCAACTGGGCGGTGTGGCTCCACGAATACCTCGAGGAGTTCCCCGGAAAACAAGACATCCTGCGCTACGTGCTCACCGCAAACGCACCAGAGACCAAAGACAACAACTTCACGTGGAAGGACTATCAGGACAGAAACAACAACGAGCTTCTCGCCATCTTCGGCAACTTCGTGAACCGTATCATGGTGCTGACGCATAAATATTACGAAGGTGCCGTGCCGGCGATGGACAACCTCACCGAACGCGACAACGAAGTCATCGCTGAGATGAACCAGTATCCCGAAAAAATCGGGCATCTCATTGAGACTTACAAGTTCCGCGAAGGCGTCGGCGAACTGATGAACCTCGCACGCCTCGGAAACCGTTACCTCACCGAAAACGAGCCTTGGAAACTCTTCAAGACCGACCCAGAGCGCACCAAGACCGTCATGGCGCTCTCAATGCAGATTGTTGCGAAGTTGGCCATCTTGAGCGAGCCGTTCCTGCCGTTCAGCGCGAAGAAGCTCCAAAACATGATCGGCCTGAAGGTCGAAGGCTGGGACCAGGCGAACACCACGGCACTCCTCGCCGCCGGTCACGTCATCGGGACGCCGGAGCTTCTGTTCGAGAAGGTCGAAGACAGCGTCGTCGAGGCGCAGATCAAGAAGCTGGAAGACACGAAGAGACAGAACGAGCTGAACGCCTGGAAGCCGGCGGAGGTGAAGCCCAACGTCAGCTTCGACGACTTCGGCAAGTTCGACATCCGCGTCGGCACCGTGCTTGAATGCACCAAGGTGCCGAAGGCCGACAAGCTGCTTCAGTTCCTCATCGACGACGGCATGGAGAAACGCACCATCGTCAGCGGCATCGCGAAGCATTACCCCGACCCGCAGGTTCTCGTCGGAAAACAGGTGTGCTTCATCGCCAACTTCGCCCCTCGCAAGCTGAAAGGCGTGGAGAGCGCTGGCATGATACTCTCCGCCGAGGACAAGGACGGCCGCCTCGTCGTCATCACACCTAGCGACACGGTGACGCCGGGATGCTCGATAGGATAGAGTTAAGAGAGTAGAGAGTAGAGTTAAGAGAGGCTGACGCACGATGGTTTGAACCGCTGCGTCAGCCTTTAACACATCAAAAAACTCGTGCAACTTGTGTTAAAAACCCCTCCGAAAATATTTTTTCAGAATTTTGTTTTTGTATTGAAAAAAGTTGTGACGATGTAATATTTTCTTACTGCATTTTGTAACCGCATTTGGTTATTTTTATTATTTTTGCAGCCGGAAAAATCATCTTGAATGTACGAACAATATTTGACATATCATCACATACCTTGCGGTGCGATACTCGGCAGAATCATGGCAAAAGAGCATTTCACTCAGCGCGAATTGGCATCACGTTCCGAAATACCATACCAGAGAATCAACGACTTCATAGCCAATCGCAGAAGGATTTCACCTGAAAACTCTCTCAAGTTGGAAAAGGTATTAAACATTGATTATCAATGTTTCTTTTATCAGATTCAGACCAATCATGAGATATATTTGGCCACGAGGCGTTTCTCGGAACAATTACAGCCCGATATGTCGAAATACAGAAAAAACCTATTTTGGGATACGGATCTCGACACCATTGACTGGCAGCGCAATTCGGAATGGATTATCAAAAGGGTCTTTGAATATGGCAATCAAAACGAGATTGAGGAGACCATTCGGTTTTATGGTAAAATAAAGATTACCAATGTTTTACAAAATGCCATAAACTCTTGGAACTCTGAAAATCTTAAATACAATTTGAAAAAATATTTGGGAGATGAGATTGAGGACTAATATTGCATCGGCATTGCTTTTGGAATGTCTGCGCAAGATTATGGTTAATAAGGCTTTTGATGATTTTTATCTTGTTGGAGGCACATCGCTTGCATTGCAAAGAGGCCACCGTATTTCTATCGATATAGATATGTTCACAAACACGCTCTATGGCGAAATGAAAACAGCCGAAATCAAAAATGCGCTTGTTGAGATGTTTCCATACACCGAAAACCTTGAGAGGCTTGACGAAACACAAATGGTTTACTCGTTGTTCATCGGAAACAGCAGCAATGATTGCATTAAACTTGACATTTGCTACGATGAGACCCCCGTTTTCCCTTTAGTTCACATTGACGGCATCCGAATGGTTTCTGAAAAGGATATTGCAGCCATGAAAATCAATGCGATAACCCAGGACAAGCAGCGCAAGAAAGACTTTTGGGACATTCATGACCTTTTAGAGACCTATTCAATTGAAGATATGGTGCAGTTCGCACTAAAAAGGTATCCTTGGTCGCTGACCTTGGACAAAATCGTTGACGGTTTCAAAAGACTTCCATCGCTCAACGACTATACGGAAATCAGGTGTCTCAAAGGAAAGTATTGGGAGTTTGTGGTGGAAGATTTAATGGAACAGATTCCAACTTTAGAGAAAATGATTGATGGAAGAAGTGAAAGCCATTGCTGAAACTGACAACTTGGAAGGATTGTCTTTCCCGAATAAAAAACATAGTGGATGCGACAAATTTATCACATCCTCTATGGTCGTTTTTTTTGATTAACAGTATTATAAAATATTGATATTCGATTGCTCCGTGTTGTTTAATTCTATAATGGTTGATTTTAGACTAAAACACAAATCCTATTCTAAAATTCAAAGTGCTTGCCATGCCATTTTCAACTGAAACGTATGATCCAGAATAACCGCCTATTGAAAAGAATTCATAGTGAGCGTTTTGAAAATTTACTCCAACACCTAAATACATTGAATTCTTTTCGTCTAATTTAATGTCAACTCCAAAAGCAGGTTCAATGAATATGCCTTCCGTATTTTTATTTTTGTTTTGTCCTACATCAATTGTATAACCGCCATCGAGCATTAAAAATGGCGAAACTTTGGCAGACGAAAGATTGGCTTTGACTCTTGCATGCAAGGGAATTAAGTATTTCCCGTCAAACGATTTGTATGAACTTGATTGATAGCTTAGATGTTCATAAGTGCTGTAGTACAATGCTTTTGTATATCTAAAACCAGCACCAAACCCTATTGAAAAGTAATTGTTGAAGCGATAACCATTTATCATCTCAATTCCAAAAGAGTATTTGGAAAACTTATCTAATCCAGTACCACCATTAATTTCAATGGATTTTTCATAATTAACGTGAGTTCGACCAAATTAACGGCTTGAAACCAAAACAGTTATGAAGAAAAGGTGTTCGTCGCCAATGAAGATGTGCCACATTGTCAGGTGAA
>JAGHUX010000005.1 GCA_018064605.1 Candidatus Limimorpha caballi
GGCTTACGCACATTGGGGTTCAAGTGCATAGGATAGACGAAATCCACATCAGGATACTTCTCGCTCAAATCCTTCATAGCCGTCACCATACTGATGAACCCATCACCGAAGTTCTCTCGACGATGGCCTGTAATCAGCACCAGTTTCTTGCCACCTTCCAGACGCTTCACGTCATAGCCAGCCTCAGCAAGCACATTCACCTGCTCATCAGCCAGAGCCTTGTCGCTCTTCAGCTTATCCACTACCATGTGCAAAGCATCAATCACAGTATTGCCCGTCACATAAATCTTCCCCTGTGCCTTCTCTGCCTCCAGATTCTGACGCGAAAGCGGTGTGGGCGAGAAGTTGTAGGTGGCAATACGACCCGTAATCTGGCGGTTCATCTCCTCCGGCCAGGGGCTGTAGATGTTATGGGTGCGCAAACCAGCCTCCACATGACCCACGGGTATCTGCTGATAGAAAGCTGCCAAAGCGGCAGCGGTCGAAGTGGTAGTGTCACCGTGTACCAGCACCACATCGGGCTTGCATTCCTTGAACACATCGCGCATACCCGTAAGCACACGGGCGGTCACGTCGTAGAGGTCCTGCCCTTGCTTCATGATGTTCAGGTCGTAGTCAGGCTTCACGTCGAAAATCCGCAGCACCTGATCCAGCATCTCACGGTGCTGACCTGTCACGCACACGATTGTCTCAAAATCGTTCGGGTATTTCTGAAACTCCTTCACCAGCGGGCACATCTTGATAGCTTCCGGTCTTGTGCCAAAGACCAGCATAATTTTCTTCATTGTAATCTACGTTTCATATTTTAGATGTGATAAACCCCCTCCAGCGGGCAGATATTATGGCAGTCGAGCACCACTTTGCCTTTCAGCTTGTCCCAGTTTTGCTTGATGTGGTCGTGCTTGACCATGATGACGACCATGTCCACCTCCGAGAGGAACTGGTCGAAGTCGAGGAGCTGGTTCTTCACGATGGTCTTCTCGGTGAAGAAGGGGTCGAAGGTCTTCAGCGGACGGGCCAGGTGGCGCTCCTGGATGTCGAGCATCTGGAGGGTCGGGCTCTCGCGGATGTCGTCAACGTTCTCCTTGTAGGTGAGGCCGTAGAGGCCCACGCGGCGGTTGTCGGTGATGCCGTGCGCCTCCATGATCTCGTGGATGCGCTCCAGCACAAACACGGGCTGGTAGTCGTTGGTCTTCATGCTCTCGTCAATCACCTTGGCCAGCTGGGGATAGTCGCCCACCAGGAACCACGGGTCCACCGAGATGCAGTGGCCGCCCACGCCCGGGCCGGGCTGCAGGATGTTCACACGCGGGTGCATGTTGCAGATGCGGATAATCTCGTACACGTCCATGTTGTCGTGGCGGCAGATGCGCGAGAGCTCGTTGGCGAAGGCGATGTTCACGGCACGGTAGGTGTTCTCCACCACCTTGGTCATCTCGGCGGTGCGGATGTCGGTCACCACAATCTCGCCCTGGCAGAACGAGGCGTAGTACTGCTTCACCTTCTCGCCAATCTCGCGGTTGTCGGCACCGATGGTGCGGTTGTTGTGGGGTAAAGGTAGTCTTGCCCGCGTTGAGGGTAGCCTACATCTTCTGATCCAAGTTCTTTCCCTTTTCTTCATGCTCAAAGTTAGGGATGAATTCCTTGATAGCTTCCACCACCTGAGCCTTGGTGAAGTCCTCTTTTGCAAACAGTCCTTCCAGTTTCTCGAAAAAAGCGTTCACCTCCGGCATAGGCCTGCGGGTGGTCTCTTCCACCACACCCAATGCCTGGAACCGCTGCATGTCAATCTTCTCTCCAGGAACGTAAAATTCCTCGTAAGCCTTTTCGCCTGTGGTGTCCGAACCGAAGTACACGGTAGGATACTTGTTGTCGTCCCAACCCAGAGCAGCTGCCTTGCGCTTGGCTTCGTCATCAGATGAACAAGGATCCTTCACGAGGCCGTTAGCCGTAACGAACTTGTCGCAGATACTGCTAAATGTCAGCATCTGGTCCTCACCCAACTTCGGGAAGAACACCTCGCCACCGTTGCCCAGGATGCAGGCCAGCATACATATCTGTCCTGATTCTTCAGGTGATACGAAATAACGCTTCACGTCGCTTGGTGCTGCCAGCGGTTGCTTCTTTTGCAAGCGGTGAATCCAACCGTCAGGCAACGAGCCATTGCTGAATGCCACATTGGCAAAACGGGCAGTCGTCACCTTGAAGTATTTGTTGTACGCCATCACAAGGTCTTCCATGATGCGCTTCGATGCGCCCATGATGTTCACAGGGTTGGCCGCTTTGTCGGTCGATACGCAGAAGAAGTGTTTCGGAGGATAAACCGTCAGCAAATCCATCAGTTTCTTCGCCTTGATGTCGTTGTTCTCTATCAGGGCCTGTACAGAATATCTGTCCTTCTCCGAGCGCACATGCTTGTGGGCAGAGAAGTTGGCCACAATATCAAAGCCCTTCTCCTCTCGGAAGATGCGTTCGAAGATAGGGTCAGCAAAGTTCAGCGTATAACAGCGAAACTCGTCCGGCACATAGAGGCCGTTGGTAGAGCGCACATCGCGCACCAGCTCTGCCAATCCGTTCTCATTTAGGTCAACCACCACCACACTCTTAGGCTCAAAGCGTAGCACGGCCTTGATGAAACTGGAGCCAATTGAGCCAGCACCACCTATCACACACACTTTCTTTCCCTTAATTTCGCGTGTCAGCGTCTCACGGTTAGCCTCAATATCGGCTTTAAACATGCTCTCCGGCCTAAATGTCACCGAATCACTTATGAATTTGTCAAGATTAAACATGTTATATTTTATAATTTGCATTGTATCTTATGTATTCAAGCGCATTATTGAGCAGGTTTCGCGGAAACATCTGCTCCTTTCGCTTGCTCCAACCCTGGATTTCCTGTTCCAGAACATCCAACACCGCGATTGCCGAATCATATCTCCAGTTTTTCAGCGCAGGAACTGTTTCCAGCAGGTAGTCAACCGACGACAGCAATTCAAGCGAGTAGTTTGAATAATACCCGCGAAGGAAATGCATCGTCCTGTTGCAGATTTCCCTCAACTCCTTGTCCTTGTTCTCGTCAATATAGCGGTCTGCCTCACTTTGGGCATCGTCAATCAGCCAGATGTAGTCAAACGGGCGGTTCTGCATCCCACCCATTCCCTTGATATAGCTGCCATTCAAGCGATAAAGCATGTGAGCCACCTTGCCACCCGAATATGGACCATAATAATAGGGAGCGAAATCGATTTTAAAAGTGTTTTTTGCGCCAAAGCGCTGCATGAAATATATTGTCTTTTCAGCAGCAAAAACCGATGCAAACTCGCCATTGGCGTTCATGTCGCCCAGCATCGACAACAGCATTGCCCTTGCCGGGGTCAGTTTCACTCTCTCAGATTTCATTTTCTCTATAATCACCTCCGACGGTTCATACAGGAATATGTCGCAATCAAGGTCGGCCAAATGTTGTTCTATCATCCGTTTCACCACCAGCCAGTCCAAGCCACCGTTATGCGAGCCCAGTGGTGGAATGGCGATTGAGCGGATATTGCGGTTTATTATCTCCCTGCGCAGGGCCACCAGCCCCTGCTCTATATACGAATATTCCGACGGCATTTTCCAGTGGGTCTTGGTCGGAAAGTTCACAATGAGCTTATGACCCGCCATCATATTGGTGTCTTCGGCAATAAGCACCTCCCCTATATGGAACGACCCATTACGGCAAGCATCGCGATAAACGCGATAGTTGTCGGGGAACGCCTCCTTAAACTGCAAGGCGATACCCTTCCCCATCACGCCAACCGTATTAACCGTGTTAACCAGCGCTTGCGCATCGCTTTCCAACAAATTACCTTTTACATAATGTATCATACGACATAACCATTAAAAATAATACCCCGGGGCTACAACAACCTTATTCTCATCAATTCCCATCATCATCATCTTTTGTTTTGCCTCTTCGTTATAAACGACAAAACCCTTGATAAATTGTGGCGGCAAATCGTTCTTTATCAACAATTCGGCCTCTTTACGCCGCTTCAGGTCTATATCCGTTTCTATATCCCATTGTGACGAATAAACATCATCATATTTAACTATATTATCAATTCCAATCAAACATTCTTTTGGAAAGAAAGTTGTTATTTTACTCAAAGCATGGCCGTTGGTGAAGACACAGTCAATATTGTTGTTCACCACATCATCCAACCTGATCACGCAATAAACAATATTCCACGGTTCTACACTTTGCACGCCATTATAGCCATGCTGAATCACGTATAACATTGGGGAACGTGGGCCAAAATAGAAAGGAATATAGTCACTGATTCTACGGTCGTCGACCGCCATTTCAGTCCTGACGCGAATCACCTGCTGATCGCCAATGCTCACATAATTATCGTCGCGCAAAGGCGAATCGGCTTTCACGATACCATTCCGTAAAATATGAGGAATATTGTCAATATGTGTAATACGAAAAGCGTATTTTAAAGCCTTTGTCATTATAACCCTTGTTCCAATTCCTTTATTTCCTTAAAAAATATTGCCTTTTTGCAAAGTAAATCCAACCCCCAAAACATTCGAATCGCTTCGACATCGGCATACGCTATGGCAAAAAGCATATCCAAATCATCATCATTCTCCATTATCCTCACAATTTGGCTTTTATCTCTTTCTTTCATCATACAATCACCCACAATATCATGATAAACCACCAGCATACACGCCAATCTTATTTCTTCATCAGATAGATTTTCTATTTCTTCAGTAAAAACACGTGCCAGCATAGGAATGGCATCAAGGGGATGATCCAGATATGCGCCAGCCATCTTGCCTTGTTTCCATTTATCTTTCGGACCTTTCCCCATATCATGGAGATAGGATGCCAAAAGCAGAATGTTCTTTTTCTCTTCCGAAGCGCTTTTGAAGTAATCTTGCTGCTTCATTTCGGCCACGACCTTCTTAGTATGGTCGTCAACAGTATCATTATGAGGTTCATAATCCTGCATCAACCCTTCTACATTTTTCAACTCGGCTAATGTTGAGAAGTTATTATCAAGAGCGACCACCAAATCCTTTATTGTTTTATATGGATAAGTATCCTTTTTTTTCTGCCGTTCTGATTTGATGTAATCTAATAGCTTATTATACTCGTCAAAAAGACAGTCTGGCCCAACAACCAAAGTTTCATTTTTACGGTCTTTGAAGAAAAACTTCGTATAATAGAAACTGTATTTTTGGATTTTTGAGTCATGATCGAACAATATTGCAGGAGCCTTAACATGATTATCATCAAATATTCTTTCAACTTCCTGTCTTACCTCTGAATTATAGACAACAATAGCATCCACCTCGTCTATTCCAATATGTCCGTGTATTAATGCTTCTGCCATTTTCTTATGTTTGTCTTCTTCTGTCGGCATTTTCCATTTCCAACTGTCAATCATATCCCAACTTAAGTCATTCAAATGAACAACATCATCATAAAATATCGGAGGTTCGTTGGTATTTGCTGAAGAACTGGTAAATACGACATCATTGTTTTCTAAACGACCAATCTTTACACACAGATAAATGATATGAGGCTGGTCAACATTCTTCTGGTTCAATTTGCTTAACAGCATCGGATTGATAGAAGAAAAGTAGAATGGCACATAGTCATGCACCTTACCTCCAGGACCTACAGGAACATCCATTGTCGCGCGTCGCTCCTGTATCGTCATATTGGCGATATTCTGATGCTTGATGCCTTGTTCGTTTTTCAGATTGGTACATAGCAACCCATGCTTGATGATAGAATCAAGGTTACGTATGTCCGTAAAATGAAAAATATATCTCCAACTATGTTCTTCTGGTATTGCCATATCAGACGTTATTTTGACAAAATGTTACTTCTTCCTTTAGCCAATTATTGATACTGGTTCTTTCGTTTATACATTTCACTCAACGCCAGCAGTTGCTTGAAAAGAGACACTCGTTCAGGTTTCAGTTCTCCCGCATTCATCTTTTTCCTATTGACCTTAATCCAATTCAGCATATCATGGTCTTCTATACGGTGACGGGAGGGATTTCGATGGTTCGCGGCCATGAATTCCATCACCTCATTGTATCGAGCCAGCCAGCGTTCTTCCTGCGTCATAGTGACAAGATATCCTCCTCTCCTAGCGGTTTCCACTTCCCGTTCTTGCTTTCCATCAACACAGTACCCGATTCTTTTGCGAACACCCTGTGCCATTGCCCTGCAGGGACGTTCACGGCAACGACTGGTCCGTTGGGAGTCAGTTCTATGCGCTCTGTACAAATACGCTCTAATTCGTCAAAGAATTCTTCCACTAAGCAGCCACGAAGACACACCACCGTTTCCGAAGTAAACCTGTGTCTATGTATAGGCATTTCACTACCCGGCTCGATAGCATTGAGCATCCGTTGAGAGTTATCCTCAGCAGAATTGCGCAGATCATAACTCTGTCGCAAACGGGGATTTGCTTTCGCTTGTTCCGTTAAGTTGTCTAATAATGCCTGTGTTATAACCATTTTCGATAGTTTTACTACACTTTAGGTTTCACAAGATGATTCCTCATCCCACTCCAGAATGCACTCCACATGCTCTCGTTGTAACACATTTTGTGTTTCCATTCGTTGCCTTTCCAGCGACGGTACATATACCATGCCTTGGGTAAAAACCTTTTGTCAGGTGGCACTCGTGAAAATTTTGGCTCCAGAATATCAGCCAGTACCCTTCCCTTCAACTTTCTAAACTCTGCACTTTCCAACTGACTTTCAACTTTCAACCTTAAACTATCAACCAGCTGAAAGCCTAAGTCCTCCACGCAGATGGCGTTGATGCAGTTATAGTAATCTTTCATGTGATATTGTTCCACAACGCCCTCCAGCCACACCCAGTCAATCTCCTTGCCGTATCTTTCCACATGGAAACCCCAATCGAGCACATGCCGCAGCGTGACATAGAATGCAGCGAAATCCGTCATCGAATTTTTCAGAAGCAACAACGCATGATGATTCGGTGATGGTAAATAAATCTTGGTTGCTGAGCCTGTCGAAGCACCTTCTATCTCCACGAAGTGTGAATCATCCTTTCCCAACTCTTTAAACACCTTTTCAAGTTCCAAACTCGACTTATGATGATGCACATTCTCGAAGTCATAGTGGTTTTCCACCGTAAACCCCATCCAGTTGAACACCGTATGGTGGTGATGCGATTTGTCAACCTTAATACTTCCAACTTTCAACTCTCCACTATCAACTGACTCTAAACTCTCTGCTATGGCCCGCGAGCTTGATGAGCGAACTTTAAACTCTAAACTTTCAATAAGGGCATCAGCTTCTTTCTGCCGTCCGAACATCCAAATGTCAATATCACCGTACGGCCGGTGCTCAATCTTAGGCCAATTCAAACCGCAGGCATAGCCTTTCAACACCATCATCTTATAGCCGTGGCTGTTGTAGAACGCTGCCAGTTCAGCCAAAGAACTCCGATAAGCCATAAAGCGTTTCTCATACCCTTCCATCACCTCGCCAATCCACAAAAGCAATATTTGTTTCGGTGGTCTTTGCACTTCCGGAATCTGCGCTATTCCGTCAATCAAAACGCCTAAAAGCCCCTGCTTCGTAGCAAGAGCCTCAATAGCCGACCAGTCATTGACAGAAAGGGTTGCCGTCCTTGAATGGCCTATGCCCAATTTTACCAGCTGAAGAAAATCTTGTTTAATTGATGGCATTCTTTATGAAATCTTTTGGTATTTCATCAATCAAAATTCATTTTGTTTCATTTCACTTCTACCTAGGCCAAAACATATACTGGCAAAACTCCCAAACACCTTTCAATAACTTCATACTCTCAACTGACTATATACTATAAACTCTAAACTTTAAACCATTTATTTGGTCAGTCTCTTTACAATCGAATCCGACAGGCGATGTACAAACCAAGCTATCAATATTCCAAACACCACAACGCACAAATACAGCAGTCTATTTCCGGCATTAAGGTTTACACCGTTTACCACCCATGGGACGTAAGCAAAGATGGTTGGTAACATTACATTGGCCATATACGATTCCAACGAGATTTTGCCCATAAAATGGAACGGTCTTTTAAACCATTGCCCTACTTTGTCGAATGTAAACGTTGCCAAAAACAAAATGGGTATCACCAGAAGCAACGAGCGAGGCACCCAATCGAGGGCTGGAAGCCGCTTGCACAACACATATAGCACAGTAGGAATCAATACCCATATTGCCATGTTAGCTCTTTTCGTAAACCACCCATTTTCCGTAACCGCTATTTTTCAAGCGGTTACAGCGAGTTAAATAAATATAAAAGTTTAATTGCTAAGTTTTTTTGCCTGTTTTAGGCTGTTTGAGTTCCTGCATCTGGGGTGCAAGCGACCCACTGATTTGGCAGGAATGACGCATCTGCTTCCTCACCATACATAAATCTGGTGAGGATGTCTTCGATATAATTTCCGAAATTGATGTTGTTAAGCTTGCACGACTCATAGAGCGAGTACATGAAAGCTATGTTTTGTGCTGCATAGTGACTGCCAGTGTGCAGCCAGTTGCGACGACCCATGGCAATGTGTCTGAAAAGATTCTCGATTCCATTGTTGCTGGCTTCCAGCTCACCATGGTCGAGGAATCTCCTGAATGCCTCTTCGTCATTAAGAATGTAATCCAATGCTTTGTGTACGAGTTCACCGTATTCGTCACCGGCCTGTCTGTATTCTTTTGCCAGTTCGAATATGCAATCTACGAGTTTTTTGCTATGTCTTTGCCGGTATCTCTGCCGTTGCTCAAAACTGTGGCCAAGTCTTTTCGATTCCTTGTCAATCCAGAATATGGCGTTTATCATTTTCAGGAATGGCCGGACCCTTTCATCTGAAAGGAACGCATTTATGAACAGCCTTCGCGAGTGGACCCAGCAGGCAGCTCTTTCGATTTCGTACTCTTCCAAGTCTTTGACTATTGTGCTGTAGATCGGTGCCCTGTCTGCCATGAAGAGTTTGATTTTCGAGTCGCTGAAGAATGCCTTCTCCTGAACCTCGTGACTGCGGGTGCCTTCATCGTAAACCATTGACACCAGTTTCTTTTCCAACGATAGGGCAGCATGAATGTACTCGACATTGTATTTGAATGGGGCATTCTTGTCAATCCTGCTCCTGACCAGTATCCTCGTCTCGTCGTTATAGGTGGTCTTGGACTGCCTGATTGCTTCTGTCATAAGAGGCTCAAGTCTCTCTCGCAACATTGTCATAATCTGATGCATCCAGTAGTTCAGACTTGACTGCGGAATGCTGGTCTTCATTGACTTGAGAGTCGAATCAGTTCTTCTTTTTCATTTTTTGTTCAGAAACGGGCTCGGTATGCTCCTGTATTTTCTGTATTATCTCGCCAAAAGCGGCATAAAGTTCGTCCTGCTTGTGTCTGGCGGCATCTATGCGGTCAGCATACGCTGGCTTCGCCTTCCTCTGTCACGACTCGTAATAGTCAAAGCGAGCTTTGTCTCTCATCTCGCTGCTCCATCGGTTGACATCATCTCATCGTATTCTTCACGGGTGATTCTGAAATTGACGAAGTCATCCAGGCAGTTCCTCATGTTTTCCCCGACGAACAACACCTCGGCATTGATACGATCAAAATCTAATGGATCTGTCATGCTATATTGTAATTTTTGTCTGAATCGAAGTCGTGAGTAATAGTATAAGTTTTTCCCGGGATATCTGACAAGAGGCTTTGGCGTCATCAAAGACAGGCTTAAGAAACTTCGCTTTGTCAAACCATTTCTCATAGATGACGTATCCGTCAAGGTCGTAATGCAGTATCTTGATTTTACGGTAGTCTTTGGAATAGAAAACGTATGCGCTCTCAAAATCCAGGGGATTCTGTTTCAGATGTTCACGGACGATGCCTGCCAGTCCGTTGCGTCCCTTGCGCATGTCAACGGACTCTGAGCAGATGTAATACGATATGCGGCTGGTGAAGTTGATCATGGCAGTGAGATTTTGTTCAGCAGCAAAACTGCCACATTCAGGTTGTTGGTTTTGACTTGGATGAACTCACCGTCAGCCGTCTTGAGCGTGAGGTTCTCTACCTCCCATGTCTTTGGCTTCAGCGGCTCCTTTGTAATCTCCAACGGAAGGAAACTTGCCGTTTCTTTTTGATTTCTTTTTGCCACCTCCTTGGGGTGATCCCTCCGGTATTGCAACACCCAGTTGTAGTCAATGCCTTCTTTGTTGCAATAGGCTCTCAGACTGTGTCCCTTGCCATAGGTGTCATACCTGTGCATCACACTTTCGTAATACTCTTTGTCGTCCATTTTTTATCAGTTTTAAAATTGGACTGCAAATATCGCGCAAATGAGAGCAGAACATCAAACTTGTTTGAATGTTATGCCGAGTGCAGCCGATATACATTAAGAATAAAGGTAGGCATTATCTACAACATGGCAATACGGGGAATTGGTGGTTTACCAGAAGCCCCTGCTTAGTAGCAAGAGCTTCCACCTCGCCCCAATCGACAGGGCCACTCAAAGACTCAGCACTATAACCGATTCCTAGCCTTACGAGTCGGATAAAATTTTCTCTCACAAGAAAATAATCTGTGTTATCTATTTATCCTGAGCTTGCTGAAGGATCTGTGTGAGATTAAACAATAGCATTCTTGATGCAATCCACAATATACCTCACATCGTCGTCCTTGACGTATGGCCCGGCAGGCAAGCACATGCCTATCTTAAACATGGCTTCGCTCACGCCGTTCAGATAAGCCGGTGCATCTTTGTAGCAAGGCTGCTTGTGCATAGGCTTCCACAACGGGCGCGCCTCAATACCGGCCTGATCCATCCAAACGCGCAATGCCTCTACGTTGTCATTCGGCTGGCAGTCGGTAGTGGCACTATCAGCCACATGGATAACACCCGCAGCACCGCCCACGGCACCCTGCACAATGGTCTTATAGGCATTCTCCTGGCCTTTAATGCGGAGCGAGGGGTCTAAGGTTATGGTACATAACCAATAGTTACTGTCGAAGACAGGAACCTTATCTGTGTTATCTGTGCTATCTGTGTGACCTTTAGGCTGCGAATGCACGGCGATGCCGGGCACGCCAGCCAGCAGCTCCTCGTAGAGAGCCTGCACGTGTTTATGGTGCGCAATATGCTCATTCACCACCGTCATCTGTCCACGACCGATACCAGCACAGATATTGCTCATACGGTAATTGAAGCCAATCTTCTCGTGCTGGTAGTATGGATAGCTCTCGCGATACTGGGTAGCGTACATCATAATCTCTCGCCACTCTTCCTCGTTGTTCGTCACCAAAGCACCGCCACCAGAGGTGGTAATCATCTTGTTGCCGTTGAAGGAAAGCACGCCATACTTACCAAAGGTACCGAGCACCTGCCCTTTATAGCGTGAGCCCATACCTTCGGCGGCATCTTCCACTACGGGGATTCCATATTTGTTGGCAATCTCCATGATGCGGTCAGCCTTATAGGGCATACCATACAGCGCAACAGGCACGATGGCCGCAGGCTTCTTGCCCGTCTTGGCGATACGGTCTTTGATAGCCGCCTCCATCAGTTCAGGATCAATATTCCAAGTATCTGGCTCAGAGTCCACCAGAATGGGCGTTGCTCCCAAATAGGTAATGGGGTGTGTTGAAGCGCAGAACGTAAAACTCTGCACAATCACTTCGTCACCGGCTTTCACGCCAGCTGCCAGCAGTCCCAGATGAACCGCAGCGGTACCAGCGGAAAGTGCAACAACCCTCTTGTTCTGTCCAACGAATTCTTCGAGGTCCTTTTCGAAGCCATTAACATTCGGTCCCAGAGGCACCACCCAGTTGGTATCGAAAGCCTCTTTAATATACTTTTGCTCTAACCCTGCTTCCGACATGTGCGCGAGGCAGAGGTAAATTCTTTTTCTCTCTGACATAATATTTTAATTTTATTGATTTCTATCTATGTTATTATTTCCATTGCGGCCAAAACAAATACCTGCAAAACTGCCAAACTGCCTTAAAAAACTTCATACTTTCAACTCTCAACATTTCAACTGACTCTAAACCCTAAACTCTCAACTCTACACTTTATAAGACAGCCAATTGAGATATAAGCCTCTTTCTTACGGGTTATGACGTGACGGATTACGATGATTCGTTTCGATGAACGTCATCACCTCCTGGTATTTCTTCATCCACGCCCCGTCTTGGATCATATCAAATCCTCACATCCACTGTGGCCCAAAAAGGTAACTGCAAAAATTTTATATAAAAACATTCCATCAAGATAAATTACAACTACTTCACATTTGGTTTAATAATATCGTCAATCAATAATGAAGCAACTGTTTCAGCATCTACCAACTTCACTTTCTTAGGTATATCCACATTAAACTTGTTCTTGACCTTGGCTATCAATTCATCTGTATAAACCAAACACCCATCCTCTACATTCTCAACACCATCACAGTATATTGAATTCCTATTCACCTTTTCCATTTCATCCATGGAATAACCCTCATAGAAATACCCCTTAACTTCTTCTGCCATAGCATCAATAATGAATGGGTAACCGCCAATATGACCATCCACACCAGGAGTATGAATCTTGACAGCTTTCTTTTCACGGATTGCCGTCAAGATACTGTTGATGATGTCGAAATTGCTGGAGGCATTCATCATGTTGCGCTTTTGGTCTGTCGGCATCGGGATGCCACAGGATTTGTAAACATCTTCATGATTGATGTCGAGTTCTTTGCCTTGATACTTGATGCTCAACAGCAGTTTCACGCCTTCAGTATGCCCTTCCTTGCTTATTACCACATCGTGAAAATGGCTGGCCACTAGGGTTATGTCAATATCATTCAGATTCTTGATACCGCACTTTTCAGCCACAAAGAATTTCATACGGGGAATAAGGTGATTGAGGTTACCACTTCCAAAATCGAAGTAAGGCATGCCAGCACTCTTCAACCATGGAATTACCGCATCCGAGTAAGATGTATTAATGCTGATGGCGTTGCATTCAGCCTTGCCATAGGCTTCCATGATGTTTTTTCCCAACAAAACTGACATAGGTGTCCAAATGCCGTATGCCCTGAGATTCGACCATGAAATGGTACCGTATTTCAACCCTGCAAACAAGCGACTGCTGTTTACGATAAAATCGGGCTGGATTTTTCTTAAAACAGTTTCTATTGATGCTGGATCTTTAAAGTCACATCCTCCTTCAATCACCAATTCGCTACGCATCTGACGACGAATAGTGGCAGCCGTGCGGATGATATTGACATCCTGTTGCATCTTTTCAGCATTGCGTCCCACAACCACCAATCGCAATTGCGGGTCGGCCAGAGACACTAAGTAGTCGAGTAAGTAGCAACCTACACTACCTAAGCCAAAGATGGCAATAGTTATGGTTTCGTTATTTTCAATCTTCTGCTTCAGAAGATTCAGTTTTTCGTTTAATGATTTCATTATATAATATTTTTTACCGCTTCTCTATAATCGTTTACCGTATTGCAATTATACCACTTCTCAACTCTGACTATCTCTAGATTCTCATAGTCGATGTCGCCATAATAACGTTGTACAATCTCAAGGTTTGTCCCTTCAATTTGTTTCTTTGTTAACTCAGAACAAACTATCTTCAACTTGGTTGGGTTACTGAATTTCCACATCTGGCCTGAATTGTAAATGGCCGTGAAGGGTTCATGTATTTCTAGGCATGAATGGCTGGTGTCATAAATATAATGCGGATGGTATGTTGCATCAAAATACAAAGCCACCGCCTTATTGGACAGAATAGGTTCGTTATTGACGGATATTACATCCTTGCGCGATTCAATAATAGTCTCAACACTTTCTGTGTCAAAGAACAAATCACCTTCAATGAAGGTAACCTCATCAGTGTTTTTCGACAACGCGTCTATACCCTTCAACAAGCTGTACCCAGAACCATAGTCATGGTAATGCTCGTTAAAGACAGTTTTTATTTTATTGTCGGTGTCCTTAATGTGCTCTGTGATAAATGTTGTCAAATCATCATATTTGTAGCCACCCACAATCACAATTTCATCGACCAACTCATACGTCCTGCTTATCTGCATAGTAAGCAATGAGCACCAATGATTATCCTCGTAATAGAGGCATTTAAGAACTGGTTTCTCCAAGTCTTTATTGAAGCGGCTTGAAAGACCCGCAACTGTAATTATTAGACTTTTCATTATTTTTCAATTGATGCAACACACATTTCGAGACCCTTATCTAAAGAGATGATAGGCGTCCATGTGGTACGGGTACGAATCTTTTCAGTATTCAATATACGACGCTCTGGATCGGAACTGCGATAGCCGTTGAAAATGATTTCAGGCTTTGGCATTCCCATCTTCTCAGCAATTTTGTATGTCAAGTCAATGATGGTTATTTCCTCATCGGTTGCCACATTATAAACAGTACCATCTAAAGCCTTGTCAGAATTAATCAGTGCTGTAACCGAACGGCAAGAGTCGATGTTATGCAAGAATGCACGACGGTTCTTCTTGGAGTTTTCCAACAGGGTAACCGATCCTTTCTCCAAAAGTTCATTAATAATATGAGGAATGATGTGCTTGGCAAAACGCTCGTGTTTGCTATACACATTGGCAAAACGGATAGAACAACCTTTGATCTTGCCTTTATCAACAGCATCCTTCATAAAAAACTCTGTCATCAGCTTACCACAAGCATAGCTGGTGCGTTGACTATGTTCGGCTGTTGACATCAGTAGGTAATCGCTTTCACGAACACCTCCGTTATCATTCCACGATTGCATTGAATACACCTCGCTGGTAGAACAGTTGATGTAGATGTCTGCCTTTACACGAATAGCCTGTTCCAGAAACGACTTCATTGAAATGACATTGGTTTCCCATGTATGCTCAACCTCATAAAAATGCTCAGTATGCACTACGGCAGCACAGTTGATATACACTGTTCTGTCGTACAACGCCTTATCACGAGTCACTTCTTCCTCAATGGCTTTCATTTGGCCAGCATTATTGATGTCGTATTCATAGAACACGAACCCCGGGTTGCCAAGATAATCCTTCACCGTATCGATTGAACTGGCAAAAAAGTTATCAAAGCCGATTATGCGGCTTTCATTTTCTTCTTCCAATATTTGGCGAACCAATTCGCTTCCTGTCATGCCGGAAGCTCCGCTTAATACATATAGACTTTTCATATTCCTAATGTTAATCGTTCTTTATAAAATTCATCTACGCTGTCACTGAACAGCTTTTGTTCCTTTTCAACATCATACCACACTGTCCTATGTTCATAGTTTCCGCTCTCAGTATCCAGTATACCATATTGTGCGTATGGGTTGTGATTGCGTGGCTGACCAACAGAGCCGGGATTGATGAAGATAGCCCGTTTCTTGTTGCGGTATTCCGCATTGTCACAGGCAAAGAAGTGTTCCACATAGTGAGGCACGTGCGAATGGCCACTGATTACAAAATCAAATTCAGCAAAACGTTCATCATTCATTTTGTCAATACCAAACTTTCCCCAGTAAGGGTCATCCAAATTACCATGCATAAACAAGAATGATTTGCCATCAATCACGCACTTATGGCATCCACTATGTTCCATCTCTTTGTCAAGATAATGGTGTGATTCCTGACTCAATATGGTATTGGTGTATTTAAGTACAGCACGACCACGGTCTGTGGCGAACCTGTCAAGACTACCTCCGAATATGGAATACTCGTGGTTTCCCCACAGGTTCACCAACAACGGTTTGTCTATGGTTTTCACCATCTCAATGACTTCATTGGGGCGAGGCCCATAATTCACCAAATCACCCAACAAAGCAATAGAACCTATGTCTTTCCGATCAAGGTCTTCCATTACTGATTTTAATGCCGTTAAGTTGGCATGGATATCTGAAATGATTGCTATTTTACCTATCATAATTTCATAATGAACTATAATCTCTATTGTTTATAGGTCAACCCTGATTTCAATAATTTTGCTGGGGTACCTCCAATCAAGGAATACTTTGGAACATCATATACTTTATTACAAAGGCTATTTGAACCAACAATGACATCATCTGGCAATATTGTACCTTTCTTAATGCTACAATTACTGCAAATCCAGCATCTGTCTCCAATTACAATTTCTTTGGATTGGGTATGCTTTTCGCCGTTTTGCACATTGATTACATCATGAAAATCCGTATCTACAACTTGTGAATCCCACCCAAATGTGCAATAATCCCCAATTGTGATTGATTTCTTTGAGTAGATTTTTACGTTCATCCCAATGCGAGTATTCTCCCCTATGGACAAAGAAGCACCTTTGTATAAATAAATCTGAGTTCCGGCGGAAATCACACAAAACCCTTTAAACGTAATGGATGATTGTTCCTTCAAGCATAAACTAAGAGGATTAGCCTTGACCACTTGAACAGGCATATTTTCATAGCCTAATTTTACCATACCAATCCTACCCCCCCCCATAACTTTCTGTAAATCAATAATTATCAATGATTTTCTATCACACTTTATTCTTGTATGATAAGAAATAAATATTGGTAAACAAACTGCTTGTTTTAGTGGAAGATGTTTAAAATTGAACCAAATTGTCTTAATCCAATTCGTTTTTATTAGAAACAATATTCTCTTTTTGATTGTCTCATTATCTATCTTGAACATTATCATCACTTATTCAAGAAACTCATTAAAGCCTCTTTGTTCTGAATAGGAGTGGTAGTCGGTCGACCCAAGTCTTTGCGGTTGCCTTTCTTCACTTTCACTTCAAGGAGAAGCGGCCCTTCAACCATATTGACAGCCTTCAAAGCCTCCATAAGGTCAGCCTTGTTGTCCACGCTGAAAGCATTGGTATAATGAACAGCCTTGGCAATGGTAGGAAGGTCTATCTTCAGGCCCACCGTAGGCTGTCCACCCACGCTGTCGTGTGCTCCGTTGTTGAACACCACATGGACGTAGCGCTTCGGAGCCTTGTTGCCCACAATGGCCATGCTGCCCATGTGCATGATGGTGGCACCATCGCCATCGAAGCACCACACACGACGTTCGGGCTGAGCCAAGGCGATGCCAAGGGCAATCTGCGAGGCGTGACCCATGCTGCCCACAGTGAGGAAATCGCGCTCGTGGCCTTGATTCATGGAGGCACGGTATTCAAACAGCTCGCGGCTGATCATACCTGTGGTCGATACGATGCAATCCTTCTCGCCCAAGGCGGCAGCCACCGTTTGGATGGCCTCCTCGCGGCTCATGGTGAGGTCGTTTTTCTCCACGTTTTGGAGTTTGTACTCGTCGAAGGTGTCTTTCTCAATCACCAAGGCAAACATATCCTTGTTTTGGAGGGCTTTCAAGGCTTTGGCAATCTGCTTCTCGGCCTTGTCCTCTTCCTTGGCCAGCACCTCGTAGTTGATGCCCATCACGTTGAGCAGACCGGTGGTCACCTTGCCCTGCTTCACATGCTGAGGCTCATCGTGAACACCCGGACGGCCACGCCAGCCAATGAGCAGCAACACAGGGATGTTGTACACCTCCTGGTCGGTCAACGAGGCCAACGGGTTGATGATGTTGCCTTCGCCGCTGTTCTGCATATACACGCAGGCAGGCTGACCCGTGGCCAGATAGTGGCCGGCAGCCAAACCCACGGCGGCACCTTCGTTGGCGGCAATGATGTTGTGTGCGGCATCGAAATGGTCGGTGATGTAGGCGCACATATTCTTCAGCAGAGAGTCCGGCACCCCTGCAAAGCAGTCGATGCCGTTCTCTCTCAGTTTTTCAATGAAAAATTCAGGTCTAATCATGGTTTATTTCTTTTTCGTACCAGGAATAAGGTTCAAAATCTGCTTGATAGGCATGCAATACTGGTCGGAAGCCTCCAAGCTGCGACTATTGGTGAGGATGCTCTCGGCACACTTCACCATGGCAGGATAGGCACTGCGAAGCATGTGGTTGGCATAGATTACCACATTGATGCCCCACTCGGCCAACTCCTCTTCGGTGAACTGGTTGTAGGTGGTAGGCACAGCCACAATCGGGGTGTGGTCATCCTTCTCACGGAAACGCTGGCAGAACTCCTTGATGTCCATACCATCTTTGTTTTTGCTGTGAATCATCACGCCATCAGCTCCAGCAGCCACGTATGCAAAAGCACGCTCAAGTGCGTCTTCAACAGGCTTGCCAGCAATGAGGCTCTCGATACGCGAAATCACCATAAAGTCGCGGGTAATCTGAGCGTCCTTACCAGCCTTGATTTTATTGCAGAAACCCTCGATGGTGTCCTGAGTCTGCACTGCATCGGTACCAAACAATGAATTCTGTTTCAGACCTACCTTGTCCTCAATGATAACCGCAGAAATACCCAAACGTTCCAGAGTGCGAACAGTGAACACAAAATGCTCCACCTTTCCACCAGTGTCGCCATCGAAAATAACCGGCTTGGTGGTCACTTCCAAGGCATCGTTCAGGTCGTGCAAACGGGTGGTGAGGTCAACAGCCTCGATATCCGGCTTACCTTTTGAGGTAGAGTCGGTCAACGAGCTGGCCCACATACCATCAAATTCACGATGTTGACCATTAATGTCAACACTGGTATGCTCAGCAATCAAACCTGTCAATCCATTGTGAGATTCAAGGATGCGAACAATAGGTTTGGCCGAAATCAAGCGGCGGAGCGAAGACAAGCGAGCCTGGGGCGTAACACCGAGAGAATCGATAGCCTCTTTCAAACCTGTAGCCGAAATACCTTTAGTGTAAGGAATTTCAATCACTTCGCCACCCAAGGACTGCATCACTTTGAAAACCTCATCGCGAAGGTATTTATCAGGGCCATACTGCCAATCATCGCCATGGATGATATAGTCTGGTTTGTACTTCACCAGATTGGGCACATAGCTCCAATCATCCTGAGGCACAATGCAACTCACACCTTTGATGTTCTCAATAACGTTCTTGCGCTGCTCGTAAGTCAGGTAAGGCAGACGCTTGTGAGTAGCAATAGCCTTGTCGGTGTACAAACCTATCATCACGTCGCCATATTTTGTGGCTTCGTTGATGATGTTGATTAAACCAGGATGCATGATATCACCAATCATGCCAAGATAAACTGTTTTTGCCATAATAATTATGTATTAATTGATTTCTATTATTCGTTATTAATTAGACCAGTCCTGATCTGACCTATGAGTAGTTTTTCTGTTTTTTTCCGATGGAGGGGTCATGTAATCACCATAAAGAGCAGTTAAATGTTCGTCATAATCATCCATTACAAATACACTTATCCCTTCAAACTCCCTACGGTGTAAACGATCTAATATATCGGACTTGTGAATTATCTTTAAATCCCTAGGCCAATATCCATAACATGACACCAAGCCACTATTTCCACTACCTGTAGTACAGGCCTTATTAAAATGACGAAACTTCCATTCGTATGAAAATGGGAGTCCTAAAAACCATCCAACAAACAGTCTTACCCATGCAGTAAATGGGCGTACTGTTTTTGCCGGGCGTTCTTTGAACAATTGTTGGAATGCAAGCAGTCGTATAACTTTCAATTTTTGAAGTAGCTTGTTCTCATATGCATTATCAAATACAAATAGAGTGACTTCCGGGGTCTTATAACAATTATCAGGGCACATCCCTTGTTTATAGGTTACACGATAAAACCATAAATCCTTAACAAGGGTAAGCTTTTCCGAGTCATCAATAGCATTAATTAGTTTATTCAAATGTGATCGAGCTATCGAAAAATCGATATCATCATCCCAAGGGACAAAACCTTGATGTCGTATCACCCCAAGTAACGTACCACAATCAATGCTGTATTTAATGTCATTAGCCAAACAAAAATCATCAAAATCTTTTAAAATAGGTAATATATTTTTCTGTTCAGCAAGTGTACCGTATTTGTTATCTATATCCATAACAACCTAACTATAGTGTATGATCTTGTTCGAATATCTCTTCGCTTTCCAGCACTATCGGCTCCACATCCACGTCACGCAGGAAGATGTAGGGCTTGTCGTAGTGGTGGTATTGGTCGCGCACGATGCGGTCGGCATTGCCGTCTTCCATAATGGTCATGGTGTCGCCAATCAGATCGAAGCCCACGCGGGTCATTACGCCAGTGTAAGCCATGTGGCGAATGTTGACCTCGGTCACTTTCAGCTTGCCGTTCTTATCCTCCTTCAGGTCGAAACTCAGGATGCCATGGGCTGGCACGTTCAACTTGTTGCAGAGGTACTTGATGCAGTCGTCACAAAACTTGTTGATATGGTCCTCGTTCAGGAAGCGGGCGAAGTGGGTGTTGCCCGTAACGTGGCTCGGGGCGGTGTTGGCCATCACATATTCGGCACACTCCAATGCGGCACCTTTCACGTATTCGTTGTTGTAGTAAAGCATCTGGTTGGCCAAATGGCGACCAGTGAGGAACTCGCTCACGGTGAACTCCTCAATACGGCTGTTGATGAAGAGCCAAGACTTGTAGCTGTCCAGATTGTCCAACCTCAGTGAACCCAGTCCGCCAGTGCCTTCCGTGGCGCGAATCCAGCAGGGGAAGCCAATCTCGTGTTCCACTTCGTAGAACTTCGGCTCCTTCTGCGTCACCTTGATGGTCTTGGGGATGAAGTCGGTGCCTTCGAGCAGCGAGGCCATGATGGCCTTGTCGCGCAACGACTCTGAAAGAAGCTTACAGCCCATAAACACCTCGCAAGGGAACTTGCCGTGCTTCTCGTAGTAGTCGCCCCACACCACAATCTCGGCCTCTGGCTGCACAAAGGCGTAGTCGATGTGCTTCCCAGCCACAAGGCGTTCGATGAACGGGAAATAGTCGGGGCTGTCACAACGGGGGCAGACGAAATATTCGTCAACCAACTTCTTGCCTTTGGTATACATGAAAAAGCCCATGGCTTTCTTGTCGGCATCGATGCCGATGACGTGGTAGTGCGGGTACTTCTCGCGAATGACGGTGGCGATTGAGCGTGGCGTGAGACCACCAATACCGGTAATAAGTAACGTTTTCATTATTATTTCAATTATATTATCCTATAAAATGTTTCTTGATTGTCTGATATGATTTTTCAACGGTATAATTATTCAAGAAAAATTCCCAACCTTTTCGCCCCATCTCCTCTCTATCTGCGTGTATCATATCATCAATGGCCTTCGAGAATGCCTCCACGTCATTACTCTCGCAGCAAAAACCATATCCATTTTCACATGCTATGGTTCCAATGTCAGTATTCCTGTCCGTGGCCGCTATAACAGGCATACCAGCTCTTAAGTAAGCCAATAGTCTGGACGGATAATTGGGTATTGTAAACCTGTGATCCAAAAGAATAAGCCCCACATCGCTTTGATCGGCAATTTTCTTATATTCAATATATGGTAAATAATCAATCAATACTACATTGCAAGGTTTTTCGGTGTTTATAAATTGTTGAATCCTGTTGTATTCAGTACCTTGACCAACTATAATAAAAAATGCTTTCTTATTTGCACTTTCTTTCCGTAAACATTCAATTAAGAAAGGTATTCCCTGCGGCTTGCCTAAATTACCGCCATACAAAAATATGACAGCATCATCAGGTATATTATAAGTTTTCTTCAAAGCGCTCGTTTCTTTCTTGAACACAGGTTCATTCTGAGGAACAAGTGAACAATTGGGACAGACCTCAACTGTTTTACCAGCTAATTCTGGATTATGTTTAAGAACATAACTTACATTGGCCGGTGACATGCATCCTATATAATCCGAAACTTGATAAAGTTTCTTTTCTTTCTTTCTGAAAAGCTTATATAACACACCTTTCAAACCTGTTTTTCTCATCATGCCCAAATCGACTGCATTTTGAGGAAAGATATCCTTAAGCAAGAGATAGGTATGCGCATTCATCTTGCGTTTAAAATAACCAATAGTATTCACCAAGGTTATAGGAGGAGTTGGATACATGATTAAATCGAATTTAATCCCTTTATAAGCCTTTTTCACAGCCCGTTGAAACAAGCGGTCAACCGTCATAGTTGAAATACCCTTTTCAACTATAGGAATGTTGCCCGTTATTCTTCCTGTTGGTACACGAAGAATACTCATACCATCATCCTCCGTCAAACCAGGCTGTTCTCCACAGTTCTTTTCATTGGCACAAGCAACATAAACAGAATGCCCATCGGTTATAAACGCACGAAGTAATTCCTCGTAAGAACTTCTAACCTTACTAGTACTAAACGGAAGTGTTAAAAACAAAATATTCATAATAAATATGATTACTCAAGAGTTCATTTCATTCTTAATATACCTTCTTTTTCCTGAAGCCAACACGGGTATCTCATCTGTATATTCAACAATAACAGTCGCCTCATCCCCCACAATGCGTTTTAAATCTTTTATTATAGCATTCTCATCCAACACAAAATCACCAGCATTAATACGCATGGTATAACTTGTCGTACCTTTTTGAATAAACTGATATTGTTGTACACCTTGATAACTCCACATCAAGTTAGTAATGGAATGAGGTGAAATCTGGTTTCCGTTGCAATCGAATATCATATCCACAACACGACCGCTAAACGAGCCAATAGCCTTACGCATTTTACCCTTATGCATCACTTCTTTCCAAGCCCCCACATCGCCAGTATCGTAACGCACCATCGGCATGGCATAATTATACAAATCCGTAATAACCACTCGCCCCACTTCGCCATCTGCAACCGGTTCGTTTGAGCCAAGTTTCAATATCTCAACAATATAGTTTGCTCTATTCGGAATAAAAACATTTCTTTCTTCCGCATCCTGTCCAATAAAGCCATTCTCCTCGTTTGAATAACGCGAAACACACTTGCAATGGAAAGCTTCTTCCAGCACATCTCTTGTTATATCATGGAAAATCTCCGAACCACCTACTATACCATAGATGTTGCAACCCTTTGCCTTATCCGTTCCATATTTTTGGAAATAACGGCGGAAAGCATCCAAAGTTGAGCAATAGCCCATCATCATTGCACCACCATGACGGGATTGTTTGCGTATAATCTCCAGTTTTTTTGCGATACCCTCATCACTCAAATCAGTACAATCCAACAAACAAATGTTCTGCGAGAACTGTTGTAGTGCGTTCTTTTGCACCTCTCCAACAATCGAACGAAAATAAATGATTTTTCGGCCTATCTTGTAATCAATCTGACCATTATAAAATAGAACCTCGGCATTAACATGGCGTTTCTTGTCAGCATTCTGATAGCATCGGAACGGAGTCCCTGTTGAGCCACTTGTTGACATCTCAATCAACTCTGCCCTGTTATATTTACTAGAAAAGAATTTATCCTGTGAGTTCTTTATAGTAGCCTTGGTTACCACTGGCCAATCTTCCAAACCGGTAGAGGTTATGTTTGAATAATAAGAAACTGTATTTTTGGTGTGTTCTAAAAGCTTTCTTACTTGACTTTGCTGATAATTATTCACTTCAGCTTCGCTCATCTTCCCGCCTTCGATTTGTTCAAGCAAGTCAAGTGCTTTGCGCACCTTACCCCCCTTTGCGGCATCCATTGCCCAATAGGCTTTATTTCTACAAAATTCAAGGAAAGTCATGGGATTATTTATTTGATTGTTATATAATATCCAGCCCTGTCGGCACTCTTCAACACGGGTTTGTCGCTGATAGGCTTCATATCGCTTGCCCTCCAAATTGTCTGAGGTTCCTCCCGTTTCACACGCTCATATTCATTCAAATCGGCCTGTGTCATGATATAATGAATCTCTGCCAACTTGGGCTCACGTATCTTGGTGAAATCCGGTGCTTTGCCTTGACAGATATTGATTACCATACCCATAAAGTCATAACCTGACGAAAGTGGTGTAAGATCGGTGCCTATGCAGTCACCACCCATACGAGTGGCAATCTCCATAAAATAAATCTTTCCTTCGGGTGTGATACGGAATTCCGGGTGTATGGCACCGTATTCAATCTTCATTGAAGTAAAAGCTTTATATAGCGTTTGCTCCACTTTAGCTCTCATCTCATCAGAGAGTCTGGCAGGTTGGCGGTGACCCGTCTCCACAAAATGTGGTGCACCTGTGGTTTGTTTTTCAGTGATGGCCAAAAGTTTATATTGCCCTTGATAGGCAATGCTCTCTCCGCTATACTCAGGCCCTTCTATAAACTCTTCCAAAATCACCTCTTTTTTCTTTGACCATTCCAACGCATAATCCAAAGCCTCTTTCAAGCCTTTCTTGTTTTCAATCTTGAACACACCACGACTGGAACTCAAGTCAACAGGTTTGCAAATCAAAGGGTATGAGAAATCTTGTGTGGCAGCAAAAATCTCTTCCATACTTATTTTGTCAGTCACAAGCATGAAGTTTGGGCTATCCACACCACCATCTTTCATGGCCTTTCGCATGAGGTACTTGTCGGTCGAGATCTTCTCTGTCCACTCGCTATTGCAAGGGATGCCTCTTTTGCGAAGCAGATAATTCATGGTGTGAAGCACCAACTCTGAGCAGATGCTTACAATGCCGCAAGGGTTCAGCTTTTCAACCTCTTCCCACATCCTTTCAAAGTCACACACATCCACTGGGTGGAAATAATCGGCAGTTCTCTCACCTATTTCACCACGTTGAAGACCATACACATGCGTTTCATAGCCAAGTTCCTTGGCACATAAAATCACAGGATTCTGGTATTCGTTAGTACCTAATATCATTAATCGATTATTCATAACAATTGATTTTATAGTATTCTTCCAATATGTTGCCGATGCGCTCCATTTCAGCGTAAGTGTATCGCTGATCAATGTGGAAGCACATAATGTTGTCATAAATCATTCTTGCTGTGCTGTCAATCTTGTCTTTGAACTCATCAGGGCAAGCCCATATAACCGTTGGATAAATGTCGTGCGAGGCCATAAACTGCTGTAACTCCTTTCTTCCATTCTTTACCAGCACTGGCATCATAAACGGCACTACATCGTCAGGCAATTCCGGGCAAATCATTTCAATGGCAGCGAAGTCTTTCAAGCGCAATGCCAAACGTTTGTAATTGTCGCGGCGCAAATTAGCCATTTCATCTAAATCGGTGGAATTAATAATTCTTCTTGACGCATCGGACATACAATAAGTATCGGTTCTGGAATCAAGAATATGCTCAGCCTCAGCATACTCCGTTCTGAATTGTTGTTTGTCGCCCTTTCCTTTCATAAGGTACTCGCCTTTGTGGAACATTGCTTTCATTTTGGCATCCGACAACTCTATATCCTCGTTTGTTGGCTGCTCCATATTCAAACCCATCAATACAGCCCCATCAGGGATAGGCATCCATTTACGAAGACTACCCACCTGATAGTCTGCGCCAATACCTTCGAACGTTGAGTACAATCTTTGGGTCAAATCCTCAATAATCGTCACCCCTTGCTTTCTTAACTGCTTAATAACATTCTCGCCACCACTAATTGTGTTAAATCCAAAATAACTGTGGAGCAGAACAACGTCAGGGTGAATTTCTTCCACGCAGGTCATGAACTTCTCCCAATCCACTGTCAAATCCTCCTTTACGCAATATGGAAACACTTCATAACCATAATTAAGGAAGGGTAGTAATACCGAATGGCAAGTGAAGGCTGGCAACAAAGCTTTTTTGTTTCCTGTGACTTCCAACCCTTTCAGCACTTCACCGATAGCGCTTCGGCAAGTGGAAAGATAAGAAGCTTTCCAACGGTCTAGATTGTCATATTTGCTCTCTATTGTTTCGAATTGTTCTTTGGCAATCCAGAAATTACTTCCGATTTCTCGAGGAATTTGGGCAAATTTTGCCCCCCCCCATTTCTCTTGTATCTCATTAACATACTGTATTTTATCCTTTCTTTGAACATCTCTGATAATATGCAGTCCACCTTCATCAGTAATAGACGGAACACCTATGTCATCCTGCGAGGCTACTTTGAAAAAGGTACGCCATAGAATCTTTACATCATTCCAAAAAGACAGGGTTTCTACATATTTTACATCATACTCAAATCTTTCTTTCCAACGACACAATGCACGTCCATTGATTTGGGCCAGCCCCGTAATACCGCCACGAACCGTGTGACGTAAACTTTCACGCTCGGTATAGTAAGGCAAGTAAATCGGATAAAGCGGTCGTGGCCCCACCAGACTCATATCACCCTTCAGCACATTGAAAAGCTCTGGTAGTTCATCAAGCGATGAATTACGAAGAAAATCGCCAAATTTGGTGAAACGATCCGTATCGGGCAACAGGTTTCCTTCGGCATCACGAGCATCGGTCATTGTGCGAAACTTGATGATACGGAACGGCTTTTCATCCTTACCGATACGCACCTGTTTAAAGAATATGGGCGAGCCAAGTTTCACCCTAACCAATAGGCATAAAACTGCCAGTATCGGAGAAATAACAATCAACCCCACCAAAGTAATGGTGAAATCAAAAAAACGTTTGAAAAAGTGTTTGTACATTGGTTTTAATTATGCCCTTATCAATTAATGAGATATTTTTTCTTCCGTATTATAATCAGCTTTTTTGATTGGGAAATAGTGGTCAATAATATCTAATGTTGGATTTTCGATATGAAACAACTCTACGCGCTTTGTTATTTCTTCATCAGGCAAGTTCCACCATTGAATTTCTTCCAAGCGATTAATGACATCTTGTTGAAACTTGTATTTTATAATCTTGGCCGGTGCACCACCCATAACAGCATACGGTGGCACATCTTTAGTAACAACCGAACCAGCTGCAATGATCGCACCATTTCCGATGGAAACACCGTCCATAATTATTGATTTTGCCCCTATCCAAACATCATGGCCAACATGGGTTATTTTATCGATATTATCAATCGGCTTTACCCATTCAGGGTGAAACCCCCATGGTGAGTTTTTGTAAAAAATTGAATGACAAGAAAGATAATGGGTCGGGTGTACGCCCAAACCTATCTCACAATCCTTAGCAATAACAGAATAGTTGCCAATCACACAATTCATTACTCGGCTTCTATCCCTTATACTCGAATAATTACCTATAACAACATTAAAACACCTCGAAAATTTCCCCAAAGCTGTTGTTTTACTAAACTTTGTCCTTTTGTCCCAAAATGCAAAAAGAGAAATATAACGGTAAATGAAATGCTTGGGCGACAGTATTGACCTTATATAATCCAACATAACTAAGCCGCCCTCCTATCCAAAATGTAATTATAATATATTGAATTACAACATTTTACCCCCCCCCCTGGGTTATTGTTTAATTCATGTTGATTATCAGGGAAATACCGATTAATATCATCCAACGTCGGATTCTTTTTATGGAATAAATCTATTACCTCTGTAATCTTCTCATCAGACAAATTCCACCATTTGATTTCTTCAAGTCGATCAATGACCTCTTGTGGAAATTTGTATTTAATAATCTTAGCTGGGACACCACCAACAATTGCATACGGTGGCACATCCTTAGTAACCACAGCTCCCGTAGCCACGATTGCACCATCACCAATGGTAACACCATCTAAAACCACCACTCTACGGCCAATCCAGACATCATTTCCAATTTTTATCCGCTTCTGTTCTTTAAAACCTTCTGGGAAAAGCACCCAATCATCATGCCACCCCCAATTACCCTTTTTATAAAAAATAGAATGATATGTTAATGTGTCCGTTGGATGTTGACCCACACCCGACACACAATCCGCAGAAAAAACCGTAAAGTTACCAACATCGGTATTAGTAATCTGACAATTTTTACCTATACGTGAGTACTTCCCCACCTTTGTATCACTAAGTTTAGCACCATGTAAAATATGTGTGTAAGGTGTAAAACTTGATTGTTTATCCCACAAAGAAAGAAAAGAAATATGTTTGTAGGTAAACTTTCTTATTGATAAAACAGATCCCAAATATGATTTTAAGCCCATATATAAAATTATTTAAAGGTACGACAAATAGATTTTTTGAACTTGATCCCAACTGTACTTCTCAATCACTGCTCTCCTACCATTTTGACCCATTTCATAAGCCTCTTCTTTATGAGAAACCAGGTATTGCATTGCATTTCTGATTGAATCTATATTATTCACATCTACAAGCATTCCGCAATGATATTCATTGATTAGTTTACGATACATCGGGACATCCTGACATAGAATTGGAAGTGCGGCCTCCATGCTTTCAAAAATCTTTATTATTCCAAAAGAGCCATTTGAACTCTTTGTACCAGATAAATCCCTTGCTGTATTACTGATAGTACACTTTGATAGTATTTCTGGAAGTCGATTGCGTTCAAAACCGTCAATAAATTCAATTCTATTTTCACCAATATCTTCTTTCAAACGATTTAGAACGTTATAATCCCAGAACTTACCAGCTAGCAAATATTTTACATTAGGGATATCTTTTATCGCACTAATTACGTTTTGCTGCCTACTGCTATTCGGAATATGACCATAATAAATAACCCTGTTTTCTCTATTTAAATAATCTTCCTTGGTTAACTGATAATCTTTATTTACTTCAGGGAAATTCCCCAATAAAACTGCTTTCTTAATACCCCATTTATTCAAATAATCCAAAATATCATCAGAAACAGCGAAAACCGCATCCATGTATTTCAACTTCCTCTTCATTGAATAAGACATCAACAAAACACCTATATGGGTCAAAAAATAAGGTAGTGTTGATTTATTATAATATGTGAATGGATGGCTCTCAAAAAAAGTATAGAAACATTTTTTTCCTTTTCTTTTAAATCTAAGTAATAATTTTAAAAAATCAGGAGATTCTGTTTGATAATAATCAGCATTAATATCCAGTGCGACTTTATACATCAAACGAGACAA
This sequence comes from Candidatus Limimorpha caballi, assembly GCA_018064605.1. Taxonomy (GTDB): domain Bacteria; phylum Bacteroidota; class Bacteroidia; order Bacteroidales; family F082; genus Limimorpha; species Limimorpha caballi. Next base: position 28,893 of record JAGHUX010000005.1, read on the forward strand.
GAGCAAAATTCTTTTTACATAACCACCTCCATGATACCCTACTGGGATATATTTAACACCATCAATAGTTTCAACCGGGCCGTCATCTGAAACACAGAAATATACATCATAACCATTTTTCACCAATGTCCTGGCTTGACGCCTAGGTACTATCAGTTGCTCCTGCCTTGTAGCACAGGTCATAAAGCAAAACTTCTTTTTCATCTCATTAATATATATAATCGTTAATCAAATCAACAACTTTTGCGACATCACCCATAGAAATGGCAGGGCCAATAGGCAAGCTCAATTCTTCATTGGCTATTCTTTCCGTGATTGGAAAGCTCATGTGGTTCCACTCCTTGTAGCATTCCTGCTTATGAGGGGCAATAGGATAATGAATCACTGTGCCCACTCCGTTCTGCTCCAGATAGTCGTGCAAGGCATCGCGTAGCCTACCCCTGTCCCCTCCCTGAAGGGAAGGGTCTTGAACGAGAATCGGGAACAGATGGTAGGCATTCTGCTCATCGGGCAAGCGGTCGGGTAAAGTGATCAGAGGGTTGTTGATATGGTCGTAGTAATAGTTTGCCACTTGCTTGCGGTGTGCATTGTCCTCAACTAAGTATTTCAACTTCACATCGAGCACAGCAGCCTGGACCTCGTCCAAACGGCTGTTGCGGCCAGTGTATTTGAACACATATTTCTTCTGCGAGCCATAGTTGGCCAAAGTACGGACTGCCTCAGCCAAAGCGTCATCGCTGGTAGTGACCGCACCGCCATCACCCAAAGCGCCCAAGTTCTTTCCGGGATAGAAACTGTGACCTGCTGCATCTCCTATTGAACCTGTGGTGCGGCCATCAGTGTGCTTGCAGCCGTGGGCTTGGGCATTGTCCTCAACCAGTTTCAGGTTGTATTTCTTGCACAATGCACCAATCTTGTCGGTGTAGGCATTGCGGCCATAGAGGTGAACAATGCAGATGGCCTTGGTTCTGGGGGTGATAGCAGCCTCAATCAGGTCATCATCAATCTCCAAGGTGTTCAATTGGGGTTCCACCAGAATGGGTTTCAAGCCATTCTCTGTAATGGAGAGGATGGTGGCAATGTAAGTGTTGGCCGGAACAATCACCTCGTCGCCAGGCTGCATCACGCCCAGCTCGATATAGGCACGGAAAATCCAGATTAGGGCATCCAAGCCGTTGGCACAGCCAATGCAGTGCTTAGCACCGATGAAGTTGGCATAGTTGGCTTCGAAGCGTTTGTTTTCTTCGCCTTGGAGGTACCAGCCGCCATTCACCACACGGGTGACGGCCTCGTTGATTTCAGCTCCATGAAGAGCCGTTACGTCTTTTAATGAAAGAAAAGGTATCATTTTCGAACAATTATAATTATAAGTTTTTTAAATATGAGCCTTTATATATTCCCCAAACAGCGTTGTGTCTATCTCATAATCCGAATGAATTGACGTAGAAGAACCAGATTGGGTAGGCAAATAATAAATAATTTTCACTTCGTTAAAATAGGCCAATGTTGAAAATAGCGGAGATGTATTTTTGTTTCGAATCGATCTAAAAATAACAACATTACAACCTTTAGAACAAAAAATTAAATTTGTAAAAGCAGCACCTGACCCTCCCACTATCCATTCTGCATTATGAAATAATGCCATTTGTTCTTCGAAAGAATACTCCTCGGGGGCGACCTGCTCAAAACCAAATGGGGCAAGCACTGAGAAAACCTCGTTTTCGTTGTAATTTCTGTGATTTGTATTTTTCCTAGTAAGAAAAATGCGCTTGGGGGTCTTTTTATTAGAGATATGGTCTAATAAAATATCCCTCAAATTCGTCATATAAGACCTATCAAACGCGACAATCCCACTCTTTTGAGTATTAATACCTTTAATATGAGGTACAAGCTTATTAATATGATCAACATAATACAATTGTTTAACACAATAAGTTTTTGTTGGTTGAAGATATATTACAGGTTTGCTTTTTATATTTAAAATATTGAGAATCCTACTCATTGAAGGCACCAATCTAACTTTTTCATCTACCAGCAATGGTACTTCGTTCGATATATCCAATTCATTAACAACCAGTAGTCTGATTAAGTTTTCTGTAATTGTATGATAATAATTCTGGGAGAATTTTCCATTAATCATTATTCCGCACTCAATAGTTTCATCAAAGTGCCTCATATTACTTCTTAATACACCCACATTTTTTTTATCTCTATAAAGCAACCCGTCAATGAAAAGCACTTCAGGTGCTATATTATAGCATGCATCGTTTATAATACAGGCTCTTTTCGTATCAACAATCATGTCAGAATTCCCAGTCACACAAACATCATTATATATCTGGAGTCTTATATTGAGCAACTTTTGGGGTTTTAATTCTGGCTTATATTCTTCATCATCATAAACAACATTACCTTCAAACCCTACACGGTTATCAACAATGGTCTTGATTGTGACATTGTTTGTGTCTTCCATATATTTTTGTACACTAACAATCGGATAATACGATAATCCGTTTAATGACATAACTTTGGCGAACAAACTTTCTATACACTTCCCCAAACGGCTTTTGGTTCCAAAAGTATAAATAGAATACGTCAAATTACGAACAAATTCGCCTACATAATATTTTATTGTATCATTCATGTTCTAATCGAGTTTTTCCATCATATTGGCAAATGCATTATAATTAATTTCTGCATTGTAATGTGTTTCCCAATAAGTTCTGGGTGAATAATCAGTTTGCGACATTTTTGTTATTCTATCCGCCACTTCTTGTGGGGTAGGATTTGGCGACACTAATTCACCTACCTGTTCTGTTACGGCTTCAAATGTACTTCCAACATTAGTGGCTAAAACTGGTATATTGAAAGATGCGGCTTCCATTATTGATACCGGAACACCTTCAATTGTACTTAGATTAATAAAAAGATCTACTTGATGGGTCTGGTAATAACGCAAAACATCATCATGATTCAGTCTCCCTATCAGATTAACTGTCAAATGTTCTTTTTTATTACGGCTCACTCTTTCTTTAATGTTCTCAAATTCTGGACCATCTCCAATATGAGTCCAAATAATCTTCCTACCTTTAACTGCATTCAAAGAATCAAATATCAAATCAACCCTCTTTAATTTCCACATTGTTGAACAACTTACTACATTAAGCACATCGATTTCACTATTTATTTGAGGGCCAACTCCACAATCTTTTGAACCCAAAGCAAAAACCTTCGTGTTGCTGTCTGGATATCTTTTCTTAAAATATTCCTCCCCTTTTTTTGAAATAAAAGCGGCGGTATCTAAACTGATGGCAACCGACTTCCTAAAAGGTATATAACCATGATAAGATTCTTCCCATAAGTCCCAATCACCGTGAAAGCGGGAAACCATATGGGCTTTATCTTTCCAAAATATTGATAACACATTCTTGCCAACACCCCAGTAAAAATAGCAGACATCGTTTTTACATAGATTTTTTTCTATCTTCTTATATCTTTCATTGTGCAAAAGGTTATTAAGCATAAAAGTAAAAGACACCCATGATTTCAGTTTCACTTTATTTTTATAAACCGCATTCCCAAAGAACTCTTTGACAACCATTCCAAATGACCGTAAAGAGAAGACTCCTTTAATAAAATACTTGAATTTTCCTTGTTTCTTGTTATCACCAATAATAACCTCACAATTTTCGGGAATTTTGCGCATTGGTTTATTCCCAGATGTATCATCGGGTACAATATAAACCCTATCAAACCTTTTTGCTAGGTAAACTAACTCGTCGCCAGCGAAACTCTCTCTTGTGGCATACGGATATTGAAAAGTGAATAAATATAATGATTTATTATTTGACATAGGTTTTAATTAATGTGTTTTCTTTTGCTAATAACAATGCGTATAAATAGAAGGAAAAATAAGCCAAAATACCTGTTAATAATGGCTCTAGAGTAAAACAACTGGTCGCAAGATAAGCAATCAAAGAAATAACAGCAACTCTTTGAGGTGATTTTTGAGATATTACTTTAATCGGATAATAAAATGTATATAGCAATAAACCTAAACCAAACACGCCATAATCAACAAGAAAACCCACAAAATCACTATGAAAACCTATAACAAATCCACCTATTCTTGAACCCATATAATGCCCATTTCCGAATAGGATAGTTAATATGTTACCATTTAAGTAAGCATCTAGTTTCGTTTTCCAGATATCTATTCGCCCAGATCCCGAACCACCTTCATCACTCATAATACGATATTCCAGCAACTCAAAATATTGATTGGTGTATAAATAAAAAACTGCAATAACCGCAATTAATGCCACAATAATCTTGTAACCTGATTTTACTTTGGACAGCATCATTAGTGTAACAAAACCGACCACATACGCCAACATCGCACCACGTGAAGCGTTTAACGCTAAAACTGGTAAAGAAAGCACAACAGCTGCAACATATATAGCTTTTTCAATTATATCCAATTCTCTCCACTCTCTACTGAACATTTTAATAACACCGATAATACCCCCCATACCCATTACAACCCCAAAATAATTAGGGTCTGTCCAACCAGTACGCTCCATACCTTCGGTATATGTGGTCATAATGAATTCTTCTCTATGAGTTAAAAAAGCAATACCAAGTACAATAGTTGTAACAGAAAAACACAATGGCAATTGAGACAATATTTCTTGGGTGTTCGATCTACTAATAATCAAGAAACAAATTATCATCAAAAGGCAAAAAAATGTATTTTGAAACAATAGTCCTGTTGTAGTAGCGCCCGTTATTAAATCTATTAAAAAAGTATAAACAGCTAATAGAATTATAAAAATAGGGATTGAATTATTCTCATATTTCTTTTGGATATAGAAACCTGTTATAATCATTGTTATTATTACATATAAAGAAAGGGTATACGGCATGTATGAAAAAGAAAAACTTTCAAGAGATATTGTATAAAACATCGTAATTATTGCAGGAAAACTAATCTTCTTATTTATTAAAGATGGAGCAATAACCGCCACCATAAAAGCTATACGCATCACCATTGGAGGTGCTGTTGTATAACTTTGCCGCGATGCTAAAATAATCAGCAATAAAGCATAATAAAACAAAATATATCTTTTAGTCTTCATTTCAATGGTATATTATCCATCAATTTCTTATTAATATATCACAATCAACCTCTACTTATAATTCAAATCAAGCTATTAATAAAATTTATTTTTAATAACCTTTATATAGAAATCATTCGTTGCTCATCTTCTTTAAAAACTTTGCTGGAGTACCAGCCCATACTTCACCTTCAGGAATATCATGTGTTCCGACAGCATTGGCGGCCACCATAGAGTATTTGCCCACCACCTTATAGGCAATGATGGTTGAACCCACGGCAAGGTCGGAGCAATACTCCAAGCGGGAATAGCCCGTCATAATGGCACCCACCGAGCAATGGCAAAGGTCGTCAATCCATGTATCGTGACCTATGCAGCAATTTGCCATTACTAAACTACACTTGCCAATATGGGCATTGGGGCCTATGTAGCAGTTATACATCACAAAGGCTCCCGGGCAAAGTGTTGCCCCCTTGCCGATGAACGCCGATTTGTGGACGACGGTGGCGAGACGGTCATCGGGAATAATGGCCTCCTTGAACATCTCGGCAGTTTTGTAATTACGAGCAACAAGATGGATTGCCCAAATGAAATAATAATCTGTTTCTGCCAACAAACGTGGCAAATCAGACAACTTACCTATCACAGGAAAACCATCCACTTGAGTTTCAAAATCGTTTAAGAAACCGGCAACCTCCCATTCCATATCGTTGAAACGGTTGCGGTTGTCCTCGATGCAGGAGGCAATAACTCCGCCATTGCCCTCACCGCCAATAATAACTACTTTCTTACTATTCATATTTTGCCTGTTTTTGTTTTTCTTTGCATTATTTTATTGTCTATTCATATTCTTCAAGAACTTCGCAGGTATTCCACTCCATATTTCACCTTCAGGGATATTATGTGTTGCCAACGCTGATGCACTTAACATCGCATAGTTTCCAATGTTTGTATGAGCCAAAGCGGTAGCAGAGACTGCCACATCTGCACATTCTCCAATATTCACGCAAGACACAATAGTTGACCCCATGGCAATATGACTTAAACGACCTATGTTCACATCGTGCCCTATGTTTGTATTGGCTTTCACCATCACACTTTCTCCAATATGAGTACGAGGTGCTATATAGGCATTATACATCACAAAGCAACCATGCTCCAAAGTTACTGTGTCATCAATAAAAGCCGTGTGGTGGACAACTGTGGCAAGTTTTTCTTTTGGGATTTGCAGGCTGTCATAAAGTTCCGCCGTTTTATAATTTCTCCCAATCAAATGGATACCCCAAATAAACCAATATCCTTGTTCAACCAAACGGGGCAGGTCGCTAAGCCCCCCAAAAACTGGATAGCCATCCACTTCAGTGTCATAATCGTTGCAAAACCCTTTCAAGTCCCATTCAAGGTCGCCATAACGATTACGGTTGTCCTTAATGCAAGCCTCTATGACACTTCCATGCCCCGACCCACCAATGATTATTAAAGGTTTATTGATCATGCCGCTCTCCTTTCAAACTCACTTAAACAGCAGAGCGGGAACACTAGACGAAGATTATAGTTTAATTCATTGATTATTAAGCAATTACCCCCCCCCCGTTGAGTTTTACATAAATCGTTCTTTATGAGCACTTCACGTGCCATTTTCAACATCGGAGGCCCAATAAACTTGTTGTCTTTAACGGCAACGCCCTTGCCTTCACGCACGGCTTCTTCGGCTAGTTGTACCATTTCTTTTGCCCATTCCACCTCTTCTTCTGAAGGGGAATAGTAACGGTGGCACAACGGCAACTCTTTCGGGTTAAGGATAAGCATACCGTCAAAACCGAGTTTTTTGCTAAGAATGAGATTATGTTCAAGGTCTTCGAGGTCGTGAACTCGGATATGAACTGTGTCAATAGCCGCCACACCACAGTTGTGGGCACCATTAACAATCATGTTGCGGGCAAAGAATATACTTTGACCTTCAATGTCGTGCTTGCCACCCAGGTCGGTTACATAGTCTTCACAACCAAAGGCCACAGCAACAACTCGTGGACTGGCATTGCAAATGTCCTGAATATTCATCACGGCTCCCGTGGTCTCGATCAAAGGGATAAGTTTGAATGTGCCAGGGGCAAAGCCCTTGTCGTACTCAATGGTTTCAAGCAGTTTGCCAATGAAGTAAATATCTTCACTACGGCGTGCTTTAGGGTACATAAAGCCAGTAACACCTTCAATGGCCAACTGATAGACATCTTTCAGCAAATGCCCGCTCTCACGGTCGTTGATACGAGGGAATAAGATACGGTTTTTGAAGTAGCCTTCTTTCACGTACTGCACAATCTTGTCGCGTGCCACCTGTTTGTTTTCTTCGGGTTGCACACTGTCCTCGATGTCGAGAAGAAGAATGTCGGCATTGCTGCGCGATGCGCTCTGCATCAGCCTGTCGTTGTGAGCCGGCACAAACATCAGGCTACGGGTCAAAAATTCGGTATTCATGATGGGTTTTGTTTTTTAACTAAAACATTTCTACGGAAAGAGATTACATCCTCGCCACGCTGGTTGTAGCCAATGGTTTCGACATAAACTATTCCACGGTCACCCTTGGATTTTGATTCACGTTTGTCCAAGATCTTGGTGCGTGCATAAATGGTGTCGCCCACAAAGGTTGGTGCCAAATGTTTGATGCTTTCGTAACCGAGATTGGCTATGGCCTTGCCACTCACATCCGGCACAGTCATGCCCACTACGAGCGAAAACACCAAGGTGCCAACCACCAGCACCTGACCATGCTGGTTATGACTGGCATAATCCACATTGGTATGCACCGGATGGTGGTTCATAGTCATCAGACTAAAGAAGTTGTTGTCGCTCTCAAAAATAGTTTTTGAAAGTGCATGCTTAATCTCGGAGCCAACTTCAAACTCCTCGAAATATAATCCTAAAACTGATTGATTCATATTATTCGTTATTTCTAAATTCTAAAAACTCCTGATAATCGCGAATATAGTCCTCTTTTAAATAGACATCACTGGCTAAAACCATACAAACAGCACCCGAAGAGAAATCCTCCAAATCACGCCACATTCCTGGCTTTACATACAAGCCTTGGTAGGGGCGGTTCAAGAAGAAAGTCCGTTTGCATTTGCCATCATTGAGGGTTACGGTAAAAGAACCTGATGCGGCGATAATGAGTTGGCTAAGTTCTTTGTGAGCATGTGCACCACGATTTTCGCCACCTGGCACGTCATATAAATAGTATACCCTCTTTACATCGAATGGTAAAGTCTGACCGTTCTCAACCACGGTGAGGTTACCTTTACGATCACTGTGGTGACGGTCAAGTTCGACCATCGTGCAATCGAAGACGTTGTATTTGGCTACGGGTTCAAGAGGTTTAAGCGGTTTAAGGGGTTCAACGTCTGAAACCTGAATCTTGGAACCTGAAACCAGCTCCTTTCGATAGCGACGGTACTCGTCATAATCTCTAATATAGTCCGCTTTGTCAAAATGGTGTGAGCCAAACTCCAGTGCAAGCGAATTAGTGGAAAAGTTCTCCATTGTGCGCCATAAGCCAGCAGGGACATACAAACCATAGTAGGATCGGTTGAGTGTAAATGACTTTTTGTTTTCGCCATCATCTACCACCACATCGAATGATCCTGACAATGCGATTATAAACTCCTCATTCTCACGATAGGCATGACCACCACGGTTTTCACCACCTGGCACATCGTAAATCCAATAGGTGCGTTTTATCTCAAACGGAACATGGTTGTTCTGTTCCGCAAAAGAGAGATTGCCACGGGCATCGAGGAATTTGGGGAGTTCAACTATTTTAACGTCATTAACCGTTGACATGGTAATACATTTAATTGCTATTATAGATGAGCCAAGGTGCCGCTATTCACTTCCTCTTTCATCTCATCAATCACCTTCAATAGGTATTGACCATACTGATTTTTCAACATCGGCTTGGCCAACTCGCGCATCTTTTCTTCAGTTATCCAGCCATTTCGGTAAGCTATACCTTCAAGACATGCCACTTTAAGGCCCTGACGTTTCTCGATGACTTCAACAAAAGTAGAAGCTTCTGACAGAGAATCATGAGTGCCTGTATCAAGCCAAGCAAAACCACGACCAAAGACCTGCACTTTGAGCTCACCATCCTTCAAGAACTCTTGGTTCACCGTGGTGATTTCCAATTCACCTCTTGCGCTCGGCTTGATAGTCTTGGCTACATTCACCACTTTGTTAGGGTAGAAATAGAGTCCCACCACGGCATAGTTGCTCTTAGGTTCTTTAGGCTTTTCTTCAATGCTGAGGCAGTTACCCTGCTTGTCGAACTCAGCCACACCATAGCGTTCAGGGTCACTAACCCAGTAGCCAAAAACAGTGGCTTTTTTGTTTTCTTCAGCATCCTTCACGGCATTACGAAGTAATTTAGTGAAGCCACTGCCATAAAAGATATTATCACCAAGCACCAAGCAAGCACTGTCGTTGCCGATGAACTTCTCACCAATAATGAATGCCTGTGCCAGACCGTCGGGAGAAGGCTGCTCAGCATACTCGAAGTGTACCCCATAGTCACTACCGTCACCCAAAAGGCGTTTGAAGCCGGGGAGGTCATACGGTGTGCTAATGATAAGAATATCACGAATACCAGCCAGCATTAGTGCTGAAATGGGATAATAAACCATCGGCTTGTCATAGATGGGCAATAATTGCTTGCTGACACCTTTGGTAATCGGGTAAAGGCGGGTACCACTGCCGCCTGCTAATACTATACCTTTCATATTGCGAAAATTTTATTGTTAGATCCTATGTTTGATTATCGGTTTGAATACATGTCCTCGTAATACTTCATGTAATCACCAGAAGTTACGTTATCCATCCACTCCTGGTTCTCCAAGTACCACTTCACAGTCTTCTCGATGCCTTCCTCAAACTGGAGCGAAGGCTCCCAGCCCAGCTCGCGTTGCAGCTTGGTGCTGTCAATGGCATAGCGCATGTCGTGACCGGCACGGTCGGTGACGTAGGTAATCAAATCCATATCGGCACCCTCGGGGCGACCCAGGATGCGGTCAACCGTATTGATGACCACCTTGATAATATCGATGTTTTTCCACTCATTGAAACCACCGATGTTGTAGGTTTCGGCAACTTTCCCTTCATGGAAGATGAGGTCGATGGCACGTGCATGATCCTCCACATAGAGCCAGTCGCGAACGTTCTCACCCTTACCATAGACGGGCAGCGGCTTGCGGTGACGAATATTGTTGATGAACAGCGGTATCAGTTTTTCAGGGAACTGGTAGGGGCCGTAGTTGTTGGAGCAATTCGTCACGATGGTAGGCAGGCCAAAGGTATCGTGGAAAGCACGCACGAAATGGTCGCTTGATGCCTTTGCAGCACTATAAGGGCTGTGGGGCTGGTACTTCAAGTCCTCAGTGAAGAACTTCTCACCGTAGGCCAGATGGTGTTCACCCGAAGAGGCCTTGGTGGTGAACGGAGGCTTTATGCCCTCTGGATGAGTCATCTCCAATGCGCCATACACCTCATCGGTCGAGATGTGGTAGAACCTTTTGCCCTCGAACCTCTCAGGCAGGCTCTCCCAGAAGGCTTTGGCGGCCTGGAGCAGGCTCAGTGTTCCCATCACGTTGGTTTGAGCAAAAGTGAATGGATCTTTGATGGATCGATCTACATGGCTCTCAGCTGCGAGGTGGATGATGCCATCCACATGCTCCTCTTGCATTAGCTTATAGACACCCTCGAAGTCGCAGATGTCCATCTTCACAAAGCGGTAGTTCGGCTTCTCTTCGATGTCTTTCAGGTTGGCGAGGTTGCCCGCGTAGGTCAACTTATCGAGGTTGATGATCTTGTATTGCGGATACTTGTTGACGAACAGCCGTACCACATGGCTTCCAATGAAACCGGCACCACCGGTAATGATGATATTCTGCATGATTATTTTTATTTATAAGAGCTATTCAATTGTCTTATTTTTAAACACAAATCTTAACACCTTAACATTTCGTATTTTCGACATTACAAATGACTTTTCAAGCTGATTTAAACCTACTAACCATCCGCATATCAGACACATTATTACTGATACAACACATGTTATCAACAATCTGTAAAAACTTGAATTAATAAAATATACAATTAAAATTGGAATAACTGGAGTGATAACACTAAAAAACAACGTTGGCACTATTACTTTTTTAAAATAATCATTTATATGTATTCCGGCTGTTTTAGATGTGTCCAAAAGTCGAAACAACTGTATTAAAATAGTCATTATCAAACAAACAATCAACGTCGAAACGGGACTAAATCCTGCTTTTAAAAACACCCAGGCGACTGGTAAAATCAAAACATTACCAATCCCAACTCCTATTGAAAATCTTTTTATTTTTCCAGTTGCATAAGCAATGCCCGAGGTTGGATTTGCGAATGTACTCACAAATGATGTGACCAAAACAAGCCGAGTAAAAATAGTAGTATATTCAGGAACATTATCACCTAACCATAAATGAAGAATATATGGAGTTTCCATTATAATTGGCAAGGATAATGTAAATATTAAATAATAAGATAGCTTTGTCGCAGAATAGTATAAAGTTCTCATGTAATTATAATCCCCACTCGCATACGATTTGGTAAGTTGTGGTCTAAAAGATGTTTGAAAACTTCGAATAAATTGGTTTACCGCATTCAACACTTGAGCTGCAACACCACGGGCGGCATTGACAATTGGTCCAAAAAACAGATTTAGAACAATATTTATTCCTTGAGTTTGCAATGTGTAACCAATTTCACCAAAAATTGACCACCAACTAAATGCAAACATATTTTTTAACCCAGATTTATCCCAACCAAATCTAATTACCGTTGTTTCTATCTTCCTTTTGCAATAAACCACATATATTATGATGTCAACAAAACTAACAAGCGCCAATAAATATGAATAAACAATCAACGCGTCACCAGGCAATACTTGTATTAAAAAAACAATGGCAAGGCGTAATATTGCATCAATTATGGAGACAACAGCAAAAAAACCCATCCTCTCGTAAGCTGTTATCAAAGCACTAAAAGGAGTTTCAAAGATACGAACAATAAACGAAATCAAAGATGCTTGATAAACCCAAATCGAAGCAACCAATCTCTCTTCAGGAATCACTAGTTTATTAGCAACAAACCAAAGTCCCACTGTTTCACCCAACAAAAGAACTATAACAGCCAATAACAATTGTGAGCTAAGTGACAACTGGAACATTTTCGCCACACCAGCACTGTTTTTTCGACCCATTTCCACATTGTAATAGCGTTGATATGTGGCCCTCATGGTTTGACTAAGCAAACCAAGCATTCCAATAACACCTCCAACAACACAGAACACGCCATAATCCTCAACACCTAAAACACGGAGAATAACGCGTGAAGTATATAGACTGATAAGAAGAACAACTAATGATCGCAGATAAAGGAAGACCGTGTTCTTTGCAATTCTATCCGTATTACTCATTTTACATCAATAATTAACTAGCACTCTTTTTAATTCTGGAATAAAAACCTCCATATACGCCTCAGCCCCATTTGAATTGAGATGATCACAATCCTTAAAATAATAATTTTGGTTGCTAATAGGATGGTAATTGTAAAAGTTCATATATGGAACATTTTCTTCTTTCGCAATTCGTCTTAATTCACAAGCTTGTTTTGAAGAAAGCAAAACAGCATCATAATGACGCGGTGATGATGTTATAATAATTCGAACACCTTTATTTTTACATTGATTGATAGTATTCCTAAACATCTCAACCTTTTGAAAATTAATATATTCAGCAACAGAATCACTTTTTAATAAAGGATATTCATAACCAGTATTCGGTAAAGGTTTATATCCTTGGTTAATATCCTCATTTAGCATAGATGTTTTAGGATAACCTTTATGTATTCTTGTAAACACCGTTAATACATCATGTATCATGTTTGAATTATCACAAAAAATATTAGATTTCATTCTTAACCATTGCCAATCATCCAAATCATCAATAGCTCTATGAATATAATCGTCATTATAGTATGGATAAAGTAAATTCACAAGTTGATACTCACTTCCGTTTACCATATTATCGGATAAACAATCTTCTCCAATTTCCCACAAAATATATTTTGGCTGATTATATTCAAGTAAATAGTTTATTACACAATTTTGAAATATAAAAAAAGCACCATCCAAACCTGCATTATAAACATTCATTCCAATACTATCTTGGATTTGTCTAGAAATATAATGGTGATTAGCTGTAGATGAACCAATAATTATTATATCATCATTACATGATGTCACTCTTGAAATATAACCAGGATTAGTCATATTATCTATCCGAAACACATAATTAGCCAATTTCCCAACACCAAAGTCAACTATTACTAATATCAAAGCTAATAGCAAAAGCTTTGCAAACCATTTAATATACTGTTTCATACCTTTAGAACTGGAAATAAATGAATTGACTTGAATCTAATGCTCCGCACCAAACTATCATTACAATAATGAAAGCATACGAGAGCAGCCTGACCGCGAAATATTTTGAATCAAAGAAGCGGATTTTAGATGGGAAGAACTCGTCACGAATATCTTTGAAAAACAATATTGCCAGCATCAAGATTGCATAGCCTTTGATTTTCCTATCCAAAAATAATGATCCTCTCTCCCCGAATATCTTCCCAATCACCACAAAGGCATCCGACACTGTGGCACACCTGCCGAAAATCTGCGAGAAGGCAAACAACAGATAAACCACCACACAGCAAATGAGGATATACCACCAACGTTTGGTGAGCTTATGCTTACTTTCAAGCGAGCTTCTCTTCTTTTGCAGCAAGGCTTCGATGCTAAGATAGATGCCCTGCACAAAGCCCCAGACTATGAATGTGAGGGCTGCACCGTGCCAAATGCCACTGATGAGGAAGGTAAGCATCAAGGCACAAACTATACCCCATACTTTCCAGCTACGCAGGGCAAACGACAGCGGAGTGTAAATGTAGTCGGTCAACCAGTTAATCAACGACATGTGCCAACGCCGCCAAAGTTCCGACATGGAGGTGGCAAAAAACGGGCGGTTGAAGTTGGGGATGATTTTCAAGCCCATGCAACGAGCTGCACCAATGGCTATCAACGAATAACCACCCAAGTCACCATACACTTGAATGGGATAGAGCAAGGTAGCCAAGGTCAACGTGGTGCCATTGTGATGCGCAAAATTATTGAACACGGCATCCACATAGATACCCAATCTGTCGGCCACACAAAGTTTCATGAAATAGCCCCAAAGCATCAGCTTCAAGCCAGCGGTCAAATCGGCAGGACGGCTGGTGGGCAATTTCTTCAGTTGCGGGAACATGTTGCCTGCCCTCTCGATAGGGCCCGACAAGATATAGGGAAAGAAAGACAGGAACAGTCCCACAGCCCCTATGTTCTTTTCGACATCCACTTCCTCGTTGTTCACGTCAATCATGTAACCGATGGCCATGAAGGTGTAAAACGAAATGCCCACAGGCAGCATCCACTTGATGGCTGGCACAGTACTCTCGACGCCGCAAAGAGCCAACAACGAGAAGATAGACTCGTTGACGAAGTTGAAATACTTGAAGAAAAATAGCGGAAGCAACACCAATATGATGCCCCACACCATAATCTTGCGTTTCTTGTCGTCATCGTCGGTCGCACCCATCCATCGGGTAAAGCCGTATGTGATGCCGGTGACCGCTGCCAACAACAGCAGATATACTGGTTGCATGAAGGCATAGAAAGCATAGCTCACCGCCAACAGAAACCATACCCTGAACCGCTGTGGGCAGAGGTTGTAAACCAAGACCACCGCAGGGAAAAAGAGCAGAAACTCAAAGGAAGTGAATGTCATTGTGTGTCGATTATTGCAGTTTGGTTTCTATAGTGTTGATAAGGTCGCCTACCATTTTCAGCTTGTTCAACTCTTTCAGTTTGAACTTTATGCCGAAGGTTTCTTCAACCTTAGTAATCATAAGCATGTGGGTGAGGGAGTCCCAATTCTCCACATCTTTTGCGGTCATTTCGTCGCTGAGGACGATGTTGTTGTCATTGAAAACCTCGTGAAAAACTGCCGTTAGTTTTTCGATAATTTCTGTTCTTTCCATTTTTAATAAGTATTATATTAATTTTACAATTGCTTCTCCGTCTATTACCACCTCATCCTGCTCGTTTTTGCAAACGGTTGACAGTTTGACGATGGGTTTGTCTTTCCTTATTTCCATTACTGTTACCGTAGCGGTAATTAGTTGGTCGTGATAGACCGGCTTTCTGAAATTGAGCGTTTGCCCCAAGTAGATGCTTCCATTGCCTGGCAACTGAGTGCCGATGATAGCCGAGAGAAGTGAGCCTGTCAAGAAACCATGCACTATTCTTTGATGGAAAACACTATTCTCAGCATACTCCTTATCCAAATGAACAGGGTTGTTGTCCTGACTTAACCTTGCAAACGCCTTTACGTCTTCGAGCGTAAACCTTTTGCTCAATGAGCTTGACTGCCCCACGTACAATTCGTCGATTCTCATGGCTACAGCTCCTTCTCCATTAGCAGTTCAACATTGTAGGGGTAATACTCCAATGCCAATGGATTGTCGGAAACGTACCTCTTTGCTATATGGTAGCCGCTGCGTTCATGAACCTTTATTATTGTCGGGTTGTTCTCAAATACATGAAGTTGTGCCTTCTTCACATTCGGGTCAAGCTCTTTGGCGTAGGCCAAGTGTGCCATCATCAGTCGCTGAATCAAACGATGACCGCGATGATCGTCACGGGTGTAGGAATACTCCAGTTGGTAGGTTCCCATCTCCCGTTCAATCTGGAGGGCCTTCACGATGTCGGCCTTTTCTCGGGTCTTCAACACGTTTCCCTTCGGGAAAACATAGCCCACCAAATTGGCTTTCAACAAAGCCGAAGGCATGTCGTCGTAATAGCCTTCAAGCCAACCGCCCAGTGCGGAAACGGGTTCACCGTCATACTCCGCCACGAAGAAACTGCTCAACGAGAACTCACAGCCGTCAACTTCTTCTTCGAGGATTTGAATGATGTATTTCCTGATGTCTTCTTCCGAGAGCTCGAAAAAGTTTGCCAACCCGAAATTGTTGGTCATGCTTTTTTCCGCCTCGATAATGACGGTGGCGATGAACTCCACATCGTCGAGTGTCGCCTTGCGGATAATGTACTTGTTATCGTCTATCATACTATCTGTGTTTTCTGTATCTCCGCAGCCTCACGCCTACCTCAACAGAAAACCAGACAACTCAGACGAGCTACACTATCCTTTCCATCAAGAGTATGGTGTGGTACGGGAAATACTGTTCTACTAATGGATTATTTGAATTGTATTCTTTTGTTATTTCAAAGCCGCATCGTTTGTAAGTGCCGATGGCCGCTTCATTGTTAGCAAATACGTGAACTTGTATTTTCCTTATGCCACCCTCCTGATGGCGGTGGGGGGTATTTTGTTGATAATCAACGATATGCATATTGATAATATCTTTCATAATGCCTTTCCCACGGTATTCGGGCAAGGTGTATGAGTATTCCAACTGATAGGTACCCTCCTCACGCTCAATCTGCAAGGGGCGTACAATATCAGACTTGCTTTGCGATTTCATTACATTTTCCATAGGAAGGCAATAGCCGATGAGGTTCGACTTCAGGAGTGCGGACGACATACCATCTTCATTCTGGCCTTCCACCCATCCGGCAAAAGCGGACACAGCCTTACCCTGATGGTCGGCCACCAAGAAACTGCTGACGGAGAACTCACAACCATCAACCTCCTCTTCAAGCATTGCCTTGATGTAAGTGCGCATTTCACCTTCCGACAGCTCAAACAGCTTGGCCAAACCGAAGTTATCGGTGCCGCTCTTCTCAGCTGCCACAATGGTATCGACCAAAAAGTCAACATCCTCGAGCGTGGCTCGTCTTATTTTGATTTCTTCACTCATAGCTCAATCATCGCTTTAAGTTTCACCTTGTCGGTTTTGTCGTTGGCATTCAGTGGGAAAACCGGCACATAGTATAGGCGCGTCGGTATCATATACGACGGCATCTTGGTGCGCATATAAGCAATCATCTCCTCGGGGTTGAACTCCTCGGTTTCCATAAACATGGCAATCTCGGTGAGGGCATCCTTGTTTTCGAACGCCATGCACACCACGTTGGTGTCGCCTAAGAATTCGCGTGCATGCCATTCAATCTCGCCCATCTCCACACGGAAGCCCTGAATCTTGGCCTGATGATCCAAACGACCCGAATACATGATGTCGCCATCCTCGTCCTTGTAGCAAAGGTCGCCCGTATGATAGAAACGCAGGTTCTTACCATCCACCTCTTTGTAGAAGAACGAACTGGCGTTCTTTTCCTCGTTCTTCCAATAGCCTTTTGTCACCTGGTCGCCAGCAATGCAAAGCTCGCCCTTCTCCCCTACGGCACACTCGTTGCCCTTCTCGTCCAAAATCAGCCCGACACAGTTGGCCAACGGCTTACCAATGGAGATAATGCCGTTGAGCGTTTTGTTCTCGCCTCCCTTGGTCAGTTTGTAATAGGTGCAATAAACGGTGCATTCCGTTGGGCCATAAAAGTCATACAGTTCCACATTGGTGGCGCACTTGTACCAATCCTCCATCAGGTTCAGCGGGCAGGCCTCAGCAGTGAGGATGCACGATTTGAGGCTGGTGGCATCAATCTCCTCAAAGTAAGGCTTCAGATACCTCAGCATAGACGGAGCCATCGCACCAAAGGTCAGCTGATGGTCTTCGATAAGGCTACTGGCATAGATATACTTGATTTGGCCGTGAGGCACCGTATAGCAGCAGGCGCCCTTGGTGAGCGGCACCAGATAGCCCTGCACCGACACATCGAAAGTTAAGTCGAAGCACTGCAAGCAACGGTCTTCCTCTGTGATTGTGATACCAGTCTGCCAGAAAGAATCCATAAATGCAGCCACATTTTTGCGCATCATCATCACACCCTTGGGTTTGCCAGTGCTACCTGACGTAAAAAGGATATAAGCCAACTCTTCATCAGAAACACCTTGTATAGGTTCGAGGCAATCAACAGTGTATTCAAGTTCATTTGTCTTAAGAAGAAAAGTGCCCCCCCCATATCGACTTTCAGGCGACGAGTCAAGTATTAAATCCAACTCCACTTGTTCACAGATATCCAAGCAACGCTCCAATGGCCAGTTGGGGTGCAACGGCACATAGCAGTCGCCCTCCATCCAAAGTGCAATAATGGAAGCGTAGGTTTCCAAATCGTCGTTGATAACTAAGCCCACTTTGGTGTTCTGATAGTTGCATTGCAGCAAAGCTATTCTCACTTTTGAGATACACTGACTCAACTGAGCGTAGGTGTAATGCTCCTCGTCAATGCAGAAGGCATTGCGGGAGGGGAATTGCTCAATGGAGCGGAGGATAGGGGTTAAGATATTTTTGTAAAACATCATATATATTATTGTTTTTCAAATCAGTTTCATTTCAATTAACAGGTTGTGAGGTCCGCAGGGAATTGAACCATATTTGAGAGACCTGCGGATTCACCTCCTCTATATCGTGGAGCGGTGTGGGCTGTGCGGAAGACCTCCTGCCCCTTAGCGACCACCGGCTGCGCGTAAAGACCGGGAAGATACGCTTGATGTTAGATGTTAGATGGAAGATGGAAGATGTGATTCGATGTAAAATGTTAGATGGAAGATGTCAATCTTCTTCATTTAACTTCTTACACCGGTGTACCAACACCTTCACTAACTCTTCGCAGTCATTGTGAATTGATGTGTATTGTTTATCATCTAAATATTTATTCCTGTGCAATAATTCTATCCAGTATAAGGACTCTCTTGCTTCTTTAAGAGCTATGAAGCTCTTGCTCTTGAAGTCGGCTTTGCTTATCGCATTCGTTGCCTCAGCGTTATTAGCACCAATTGACGTGCCCGCTCGTAGAAGCTGATTGGAAAGGTTGGCCACAGACATCAACGTAATAGGAATTCTGGTCTTACTCACCTTCTTACCTCTTACATCTTCCCTCTTACATGCTTCCGTCAGCAAGAAGTCATTCAGTTTAATTACACGGTCGCCAAAGGCCATGCATTTCTCTTGTATTGCGTCACCGATTGAGCTCATCCTGTCCATTTAAATTATTCTACCCTATAACCTTGACGATACTTGCTGTCTTTTGGCTTAGGCAAAACTGACAGCTTCGTAAATGTTCCATCAGCAATATGTTGTTGCAACTCTGCCTCGTATTTATCAAGGTCGGTCTTGCGATATTTTCTTTCTTCAGGAAGGAACATGTAAATCGTACCTTCAGCACCTTTCGGATGTTCGTCGATTCCTTTCTCAATCAAAGCCTGAAACTCTGCATAGTCCTTAAAACGGTATTCTATCACATCCTTAAACTTCTTGTCGATGACATAGAGGTTGTTTAATATGTTGTTGATGACTTCAAGCACGATTAGCACATGCTGACGATCAGGCTTTTCTATTTGATGTGCCGACTCGTTACCCATAAATCGTGCTTCATGCAACCGTTCGCAATCGGCAGCGGTTATTATGCCTTTATCGCGAAGCTTGTTTATCTTGGTATTCAACGTTCCTTTGTCAAGTCCATTCTCGATACACAATGCCTCAACTGTTGCACGGAAACCTATCGAAGCGAGCAAAAAACTGCCATTGTTGAGTGCCTCAACCGATTCTTTATACGCTCTTTGAATTAGCGAAGGCATTTCCCAAGAACTAATTGGCTCAACACTGTTTTCTTTCACAGGATATGATGTATGAACGGGCACCAGTGTTTCATAGCCCTCTTGGTCGTATTCAACATTTCCTTCCTCTACTACTTCTAGGTCGAACGAAACATGGTCACACCCGCAACATTTCACCACACGATAAGTCTCATTATAGAAATACTCCTCATCTGGCGACACATTATTTCCCACTCCCAGCACCTCATGGTGAGTCCTGTGTTTACATACCGGGCAATAACAATTAACTGTTTTCTGTTCCATAAATATTCATGTGGTAATAATTGTTTATTGCAATAAGAAAGAACTAAGGAAACGATACATGCTTATGGTTTATAGTATAAAGTCAGTTGATGGTTTATAGTTATTCGCTCCATTTAATCTATTCATAGGTGTTCATGGCCTTCGGCTCAAGGTTTATAGTAGCTTTTATACCACTGAGCAAAGGCTCTTAATCCCTCTCTCAAGGTAATCTTAGGAGTGAACCCAAAGTCACGCTCCAAAGCCGTTGCATCAGCGTATGTGGTTGGCACATCGCCTGGTTGCATCGGAACTAATTCCTTATGCGCATCGAAATCATAGTCCTTCGGCAATACGCCTGCCCGCACCAGTTCCTCCTGCAAGGTCTGCACAAAGTCCAACAGATTTTCCGGCTGGCCGCCACCAATGTTATAGACCGCATAGGGAGGGATGGGCAGGCCGTCTTCACCATTGCGCTTGGCAGGGGCTTTCTGCATCACCCGAAAGACGCCTTCCACAATGTCATCCACGTAGGTGAAGTCGCGACGGCAGTTGCCGTAATTGTAAATTTGGATGGTCTCGCCTTTCAAGAGCTTATTGGTGAAGCCAAAATAAGCCATATCCGGACGACCCGCAGGGCCATATACCGTGAAGAAGCGGAGGCCCGTGGAGGGGATGTTGTAGAGCTTGCTGTAGCAGTGGGCGAAGAGCTCGTTGCTTTTCTTGGTGGCGGCATAGAGGCTCACAGGATTGTCAACGCGGTCGTCGGTGCTGAAGGGCACTTTCTTGTTGCCGCCATAGACGCTGCTGGAAGAGGCGTAAACCAGATGCTGAATGCCATTATAGTTTAGAGTTGAGAGTTTAGAGTTTAGGGTCAGTTGATCAAGTTGAGAGTTTTGAGTTTTTAAGTAGTCTTCAACCAATTGCTTCGCATTTCTACAGGCTTCGAGGATATTGTAGAAGCCGATGATGTTGCTCTCGATATAGACATCGGGGTTGTCGATGCTGTAGCGCACTCCGGCCTGGGCGGCGAGGTTGACCACGATATCGAAGTGGTACTGCCCGAAGAGGCTATCCACCAATGCCTTGTCGGCAATGCTACCCTTAACGAAC
This sequence comes from Candidatus Limimorpha caballi, assembly GCA_018064605.1. Taxonomy (GTDB): domain Bacteria; phylum Bacteroidota; class Bacteroidia; order Bacteroidales; family F082; genus Limimorpha; species Limimorpha caballi. Next base: position 50,164 of record JAGHUX010000005.1, read on the forward strand.
TTATAGTTTAGAGTGTAAGGTTTAGAGTTTAGAGTCAGTTGTGAGTGGAGAGTTTCAAGTTCCCTAAGTCTATACTCCTTCAACGACACGTCATAGTAGTTGTTGAGGTTGTCGAGACCTACTATGGTGCCTTCGTTCAACTCATGGAAGAGTCGCTTGACGAGGTTGGCTCCGATGAAGCCGGCACTGCCGGTGACTAGTATATTCTTCATAGCTTAGTAGTTTCAAGTTTCAGGTTTCAAGTGGTTCAAGGTTCAAAGTTCAAGGTTCAAGGTTCAAAGTTTCACTGCCATGGTGTTGCGCCGTAGTTGCGACCTATTTCGCAAGGGGTTGGCAAGGATATGGCAAGCTAAAAGTGCTTGCAAATGCTTGCGATATACTTGCCATATACTTGCTATAGGCTTGGGAAGGGCGGCGCAAGGGCGGTGCAGTGATAGTTTCAGGTTTCAAGGTTCAAGGTTAAAGGTTAAATTTATTGGCTCATTTATTGGCTCACCGCGAACCAGCCACCTGTTTTCAGAGAACCACGATACTCTATCAAACCCGCTTCTTTCAATAATTGGAGATAACGTTTACTTGTGACGTAACTCTTTCCTATCAACTTCTGCACATCAGCAATCTTGATATTTCCCAAGTTACTGATGGCTTTGTAGATGACAACCAGGTCTCTCTGTGTTGCTTCATTGGTGGTCAGGCCTGTAATAATATGGTCAATGACAACTGCCCCATTGTATTTCTCACGAGGCAATGGAACTCTGAAAATCAGCGATACGGAGTCTTCTCCTTGTCGCCATTCTGGCATGGCACATAGATTCTTCTTGCACTCCTCTATAATTCTGAGCGTGCCGCTACCAGCCGCCTCTATATAGCGCAGTTCATAAAATGCATTGGCTATATCGGGGTTACGTAGACATACCCTTCTATGCGTTTCTCTATGAGGCGCAACATGGCCTCATATCCATTCACGGAGGAACTGATCATCACCTTATACCGCTCTTCCATATCATTCTAATTGTTTTTTGATGAATTAATCATCGTTAGGCTTTATTGAGGAGCAATTTGTTGGTAAAACAAATCTGAGACAAACGATTAAGTTCAGTAACTATTTCTACAAACTTGTCTTGGGAATATGACCATTTGTCATCCACACAGACTGCTCTTTCTGCGTCGCCATCAGAAGTACATATCTTCACGAACTTACGTGCTGAAGATATTTTACTGAACTGCTTATCTTTTGTCAGTTCCGGATAATACTTGGCAATACTTTTTTCATAATGCGAAGCCAACATACCAAACTGTTTTACTTTCAACAAGAGTTCAAAATTTCCTATTGTGTATCTGTTGTTTTCTTGTTTAAAATCAGTCGTAAGCTCTTTTATTCGCTCATCAACCTCATCTATCTTTTGCAGAATTATGTCCTTTTGCCCTCTGCGTGCCTGTAGGGACTCTTCGATACGGGAAGTAATAAACAGAGCTATGCCTCCGGTGAATATGAAATAAATCAGGTCGAAAAGGTTGAACGAGTTGTCATATTCAAACCATGACAGGCTACGCACCAATAGTCCGAAAACCCAACCGAACGCTATCAGCAGACACCATAGTATTATTGTTGTTATTTTAATCTTTTGCATTTTCAGCATCTTCTATATATGACCAACATTCCTCTATCAATTCTTCTTCCTCGTCAGATTTGATTTTCAACCAGTCGCGAAGGTCTTTATAATCGATATGCTCAACACGTATGAGACCTCCAAACACTTCTTCCAGAAAAGAAGTCCCGTAACCAGCAGTTCCGTCAAGGTCAATCCAAAACTCCTCTTTTTTTTGGATACACGCTTTTAACATCGGTGTAATAATCTCACGCAACTTTTCGCCAGGAAACTTACCCTCGCTCTCAATACGAGCAGAAGGGGTGCGTGAAAACTGTGTGGCTATTACATAATTCATATTATTCTATGCTGCTTTTGGCAAACTGTGACACGTATCATCAACCTCAAAGTAAACAAACGTGCCATTAAGTCTGTGATTGATATTACAATATTCATTCTTCGACGCCTCTGCGAAGACATCGTTTGTAATAATAATAAGACGACTTATCTTATGATCGACTAATGTGTTATATATTCCCGGCAATCCCTTCCCACGATAGGACTTTTTTGTGACTGTGGTGTGGAATGTTCCATTCAGTATGGCTTCTAGCAAGGCACAATGGTCATTAGGGTTCAGTATAGGCAACATCTTCTCAAACCAACGATAGAACTTACTCTTTACATCTTTCGTGGCAAGGCTTTCAAATATCCCCATGCCATAGTCGATGAAGGAGAAACACAACCTTTTAGGATTCTCCGCTCTGGAGAGATGGAGCCACCAGTGTTTCTCTCCTTGTTTCCGACTGGCATGGTTGTTTGTATTCTGCATCAATTCCAAGAATACACGTTGCACTCCAGTACAACGACGCTCTTCTTTCCATAAGAATGGAGAATACCGGGCTATTAGGTTTGCAGTCAACTCCGAATCAACGCTCGTGTTAGCATGGGTGAAGAAATCATTTTTGGTGAGATCGTATTGGCTCTCTTTAGCGTAGTTGTAATTGTACAAAGCATCATAGAAACTTGTTTTCAACAGTCGCTCTCGTACTTCTTTTTGCCTTGGATAGTTTCCATTAAACATTATACCCGCTGACTTGAACAAAACAACGTTTGAAAGCAATATTATCAACCCATCACCCGAGAAGGATTTCATGCTGGTCATTAAAACAAATACCTTTCTCCGTTTTTTAAAGGCAACTTGAAGCTCTTGTATGAACTTTAGAACTTCCTCATAGTTTTCGATCAGCGACATGTGCTTAGGGACACGGATTTTGAGATAGTCGAAAAACTTTGTTGCTAATTCTGCCCTTGCCCGTCGCTCTTCTTTTGACACCCCTTGCAAAGAACGTCTTTTGGCTTTCAACCATTCACGATGGTCAATCTGCCTGCGAAGCAAGGCATTATCGTGATTCTGTTTGTAAGCTTTGTCGTTCTGTTTCATTTACGGGTTATTTATGGGTTATCAACTTATTCGCTTTAAGGGCTATTCTTCATTAGTATAGTTGTTCACCTCTTTGGGGCCGATGTTTACCTGCGTGGCGGAGGGGATATTGATTGTTTGATGGGTTGCGTCGCGTTAAAGGATATTCGTAACGATGCTGTCAATCGTCTTAAAGGTTTCTTCACTGGTGCATCCGTGTTCAATGGCCTTGCGATATAGCATATCACACACCTCATCAGCCCCCGATTTTGTGAACCGGTTTTTCATAAAAGTGGTCATCTCATTTAGGGTCAAAGTCAACTCATCCATAACCTCACTCTTGTTTGCAGTCATTTGCTCTTTAGTAGGATTACGTTCCAACCGTTGCTTTAGCTCGTCTATATCGGCTTGATATTTGGATTTCATTTGTTTTCTTTTATTGTTAAATGTTAATTTATTAACTCTACTGTTTTCTTTCAGTTCTTTCAGATTTCAGTTGTCAAGTAAACCGTCAAGTTACTTTCGTTACCTCTGTTACTTCATTATATCTTCTTCTGAAAGAGGTTCATACCTCCCATCTTTACTCTCAAAAATCACAGTTCCCTCTTCCAGCACCTCCAGTGAATGCCATTGACCTGCCTCAACCTGTACCATAGGGACTGAAGGGTTTGAGTTTTGATCTTGCTCGGCAACCGAACCTGTAGGAGCCATTACAACCTCATCCATGACATTGCCATTATCATCATAAAGCCTCATAACCATCTTCCCCCTGACCATACAAATACTCTCAGACGACTTCCTATGCCTATGAATCGGCATCACCGTCCCTGGCTCCAAAGCATTGAGCATTCTTTGACTATTGTCCTCAGGCGTGTTCCGCAAGTCATACGCCTGCCTCAGCCGAGGCGAAGCCTTGGCTTGGGAGGAAAGGGTGTCGAGAAGTTGGTTGTCGATTATCATAATGTTACCTGTTACCTCGGTTACCTTGGATATCTATAACTTTAATAATACCGGTTCTTGTGCGTCACAAGCAGGTTTCCTGTCCATCAGCACAGGATTATTAATTATATAACCATTGTATCCAAAGAATTTAAAAAGGATTCTAGCACATAATGTGAACAACGCTAAAGAATAGAAATACATATCGTCAAATGGATTGCTATCTTCAGAAGTTTGCTCAACAAGATCACCATGTAATAGTCTATTGCGTTGGTCTATCACCTTAAGATCTAAATCAGATAGTTCGAGCCCCGTTTTGTCTATTGTTAGACGAAATTTCTCCGAATTTGAAAGATTATTTAAATAGTTTACGCCATTTTCAAAACGATCAGTTATTTTCTTATTAATACCGGCATCTGAGAATTTTTCTTTAATCATTCTAACAAGAGCCTTTCGCGTGCGAGTCCATACGCTTTTTTCAATAATACCATCAAAGGTCATTTCATAGATGGATTTCAATTTAGTACAGATGGTTTCCAATGCAACACTATACATTGCAGCCTGATAGTCTAATGCCTTATCCGTACCATCAATAAGAATCATAGCCGCCCTTGCAAATTCAGGATACTGATACAATTTTGAAAAAATGGGAGAATAATCTGGTTCTTCAAGCCAATTTACTATTCCTCTATTTGGAGTCTTACCATCTTCGCTGATTTGTTGGATAGCATATTTGTTGTATGTCCCTATGTTTAAAGACATAAGTATGCTGTACATATTTGTAGTAAATGTATGATATTGACTTTTTATGCTTTCCCTCATACTAATATAACTACAGCCCTTAATTTTTGCAAAATTTAAATCTTCAGAGGCCAAAACATATGCTTCTCCAAACGTGGCAACTCCCGTTATCAAACCCATAGCCATTGCTGCTGAATATTGGATATCAAACAGTTCTTGCTCTGTAACCTTATATTGTGGTTCTATAACCATATATTGTTGTTCAACTACTTTGTCAGTAACGGTATATATATGGACTTCACCTTTGGGGTATTTTGGAATTAAAAGTGATCCGTAAAATCCCAAATCTGTTTCAATTCCGTAAGAATGAATTTCATGAATCCAGAAATTTCTTTCCACAGGAATAGCCATTCTAAAGAAGTAACATTGATCTGAATTGTACCCTTTACTTTTTAAACTGCTGATTGCTATAGAAAAAGTCTGGGGCTCAAAATTCATCATATCGTAACCCATAAAGAAAGCTTGAAAGTTGCTTATTCCAAAACTTTCGTCTTTATCTTTTAGCACAATATCCCCGAGAGAGAAGGATCTAGACAAGTCGTCTATTGATTTATCCAACACAGCCTCAAATTTCAATACAAGCCTCCGTGAATCCTTCTGTAATGAATTCATAGCGGGAAGACAGTCTAACCCCTCTACAACGACATTTTCCATATTGTTGATTCTTCTGATAGAAGAAAACATCGGAGATAATAGTTTTTTTTCGTAAGCCATCCTAAAATTTCGTTACCTTTTCTACTTTCTTATAGTCTAGCAGATAGATTTATTCTATTTCGTAGCCTCTCTGACCGAAGGGAAGAGTGGCGGTCCCTCTGTAGCCCCCGAAGAGCCCCCTTGCGGCAAAGCCGCATGGGTGCGTGGGGCGTTAATGCTTATTCAAATATTCGTTGAGGACTTCTCTTGCATAATAGTATCCTCTTTCTTTGAATCTAATCCATGATAATAACAAAGGTATTATCAATAAATAGCTCTTCCACTCACAGGGATAGTATGCAATAACTATGATAGTAACAATAAAAAGAGTTGTCAATAAGACTCTTGAGAAAGCATAATTTGCATTGAAATCAGGAACCCGTGAATCAGCATTCGAATTGGTTTCACGCATAGCCAAAGAGAACATTTTCCTAGTATCTGCCGTTGGGTCTTCAAGTTGTTTCCTTAACTTTTCGATAGCCTCTTCAGCATGATAAAAACGCACGCGTCGAATACCGGTATATTTCTTCCCTTCAATAGGAGTAAGCAATACATCAGATGGCATACCCCCTATTGTCCAATACCATATGCTTTCGAGAAGTCCTGATATTGCATTTATGACATACCCAACAACGTAAGCCGCTGCAATATACGCAATAGAATAATCTTCATTGTATCCTATTCTAGATATTAATAGAAAAGCAATCAATGCAAAATAGCCGACAATAATTGTTGACAATAGGTCGTAATATTTGAAACTCATAACTTAAATATATAAGGTTCCTAAATAATATAATCCGTTTTTAAGTTTGTTGTTAGCTATATCAATATTAGACAAGGCATCCTCCAATTCATATTTAAGGCATTTCGGTTTGTCCTTAATATTATTTTGGGTATAAATAACAACTTTGCCATCTTTTACATCAAACAAAATGTCACTTGAAGAATTTTGTGTTATCGTAAGGTCTGTATCTAAATATTCAATATCCTTACTTGGAGCATTTCCTATTACAACAATTTTGGGGGATAATTCTTCCATAAGTGCTGCAGGAATAGAGCCCGATTTACGACCGTGATGGGGAGCAAAAACAATATCTATATGACCTATCTTCCCCTTCTGTGACTCATAGAATGATTCTTGCATTTTCGTTTCCATATCTCCAAACCAAAGAAAAGAGGCACTGTCCTTAACCTCGTACTTGATTACTGGACAAATATTATTAGGTTTTGTTTGAACCTTCGTTAATGCCTCCTTAAAGTCATTGTTGTTAAGATCTGGCCAGAGAAAATTTATTCCAGAGCTACCAATTTCTTTACCTCCATCACTTATCCCTTTCTTATTTAAAAAAGCTCTCTCTAAATCCTTGTCGATAAATGTACAATTCGGGCCATCTTTTAATTCTATGTATTTTGAGAGACTTGGATTATTTGAATCGGGTGCGATGTTATTAGCAACACAATAGAAGTTTGTTGTGTTCCATTTTTTCCATAAATCCTCAATTCCATGAATATGGTCATCGTCTGGATGGGTCGAAATAAATCTTTGTACAGACTTTAATTTCGACTCTGAAACAATTTCATTTATGATTGCATCCTTACGGTCATCATTGTCTTTAAGGTAGCAATCTATGATAGTAAAGCAATCAACATTGTGCTTTATATAGAAAAGATCTCCTCTTATCTCTCCATCTTCAAAGGAAAAAGATTTTACTTTTGACATATACTATATAGAAATTTTATTAGGATTTCAGCCGTTATCTATCTCTCCGCCCGCATCGGATTCTCCAAAAAATCCTTATACGCGAGGCAGATGCCGTCTTCCAGTTCTGTTTTGTAGGTCCAGCCGAGTCTTGTAGCTTTCGAAACATCCAGCAACTTCCTCGGAGTGCCGTTCGGCCTCGAAGTGTCCCACTTGATCTCCCCTTCATAACCCACAACCTTAGCCACAAGCTCTGTGAGAGCCTTAATGGTGAGCTCCTTGCCAGTCCCTGCGTTAACCGTCTCATTCCCGGAATAATTCTCCATCAGGAACACGCAGAGGTTCGCCAGATCATCCACATAGAGGAACTCCCTCAGCGGTGAGCCATCACCCCAGCAGGTGACTTCCTTCAGGCCCGCAACCTTAGCCTCGTGGAAGCGGCGGATGAGTGCCGGAAGCACGTGGGAGTGCTCGGGGTGGTAGTTGTCGTTGGGGCCATAGAGGTTGGTAGGCATCACGGAGATATAGTCGGTACCATACTGGCGGTTCAGGAACTCGCAGTATTTAAGGCCGCTGATTTTTGCTAATGCGTAGGCCTCATTGGTCTTCTCCAGTTCGGAGGTGAGAAGGCAGCTCTCGGGCATAGGCTGGGGAGCCATACGGGGGTAGATGCAGGAGGAACCGAGGAATTCGAGTTTGCGGCAGCCGTTTTTCCAGGCGGAGTGGATGACGTTCATCTCCAGAATCATGTTGTCGTACATAAAGTCGGCAAGGGCGCTCTGGTTGGCGATGATGCCCCCGACCTTGGCTGCGGCAAGGAAGACGTATTCGGGCTTCTCGGTTTCAAAGAATTTTTCGACCTGCTCCTGACGGGTGAGGTCCAGTTCCTTGTGGGTGCGGGTGATTATGTTGGTGTAGCCCTGGCGCTGGAGTTCGCGAACGATGGCGCTCCCCACCATTCCACGATGGCCGGCTACGTATATCTTTGAATCTTTATTCATAATAAAAATTAGTTTAGTGTTTAGTGTTGAGTGTTGAGAGTTTAGAGTCAGTTGCTTAGTTTAGAGTTTAGAGAATATTTCTGAACTATCAACTCTGAACTTTCAAACTGTCTCTCAACTCTTAACTTTCAAATTGTCTTTCAACTCTCAACCATCAACTCTCTAAGCCGTCTTATAGGATTTTTGCAGTCCGGAAAGCAAACGAGCTACTTCTTCGATTAACTGATCCATACTTAACCTGTCATCTGCTGTAATATAGCCAAGTTCTTCGGCTATTTCAAACTGTGATGACACCTCCATCAACGAACCATACGACACCTCAATGAAATGAGATTTGTCTTTCATTGAATAGCGATTGACTCCTTCTGCTATATTTGAAGTAATGGAAACAGAAGCTCTTCTCAATTGGTCGCTCATTGCATAACGTTCTTCTACAGGAAACTTCTTGAGAAGCTTATAAGTATGTTTGACAACTTCCTTCGCTTTCTGATAAGCTACTAATTTACGATATCCAAAGATTTCCATTACTTACTATTTTAACTCTCAACTTGAAAACTGTCTCTCAACTCTACACTCTCAACTTTATTTTACAATTCCCTTTTCAAGGTATTCCGCAAGGTTGGTTCTCGGTTTGGCGTCGGTTCGCGTTTTGCGCAAGTTTTACATCTGCGATTTGAGGTAGAGTTTGCGGACAAACTTCATGTCGTGGTCTGTCATTATCTTTACGAGTTGCTCGAAGCTGGTTTTTGTCGGATTCCAGCCGAGGAGGGTCTTGGCTTTGGTGGGGTCGCCGAGGAGCTGCTCGACTTCTGCGGGACGGAAGTATTTGGGATCGACTTCGACGAGAACTTTTCCGGTCTTGGTGTCTATTCCCTTCTCGTTCACGCCTTCGCCTTCCCATTTCAGCTCGATACCAACGTTCTTGAAGGCGAGGGTGGCGAACTCACGCACTGTGTGGTATTCGCCGGTTGCAATTACGAAGTCTTCGGGCTTTTCCTGCTGGAGGATGAGCCACATGCACTCCACATAGTCCTTGGCATAGCCCCAGTCACGGAGTGAGTTGAGGTTGCCGAGATAGAGTTTGTCCTGAAAACCTTGTGCGATGCGGGCTGCGGCAAGGGTGATTTTGCGGGTGACGAAGGTCTCTCCCCTGCGCTCGGATTCGTGATTGAAAAGGATGCCGTTGACTGCGAACATTCCGTACGATTCACGGTAGTTCTTGGTTATCCAGAATCCATACTGTTTTGCCACTCCGTACGGGCTTCTGGGATAGAAAGGCGTCGTCTCCTTCTGAGGCACTTCCTGCACGAGGCCGAAGAGTTCGGAGGTGGATGCCTGATAGATCTTGCATTTCTTTTCGAGTCCGAGGATGCGGACGGCTTCGAGGAGCCTCAGAACGCCTGTTGCATCGGCTTCGGCTGTGTATTCGGGGCAGTCGAATGACACCTTCACGTGACTCTGTGCGGCAAGGTTGTAGATTTCGTCCGGCTGAACGGTCTGGATGATGCGCACGAGGGAACTGCTGTCGGTCATATCTCCGTAGTGGAGGTTGACAAGGCGCTTCTGCTTCATGTCGCGTACCCATTCATCGAGGTAGAGGTGCTCGATGCGGCCCGTGTTGAACGAGCTGCTGCGGCGGATGATGCCGTGGACTTCATATCCTTTCTCCAAAAGAAACTCTGCCAGGAAGCTTCCGTCCTGACCTGTGATGCCTGTGATAAGGGCTGTTTTCATTATATGTCTATTTTTTCTCTTGCATTTTGCGCATCAGGCGAGTCATTCGCGTTTCGCGCAATTTTCATTTCGCGAGGTTGACAATCCCCTTCAACTCATTCTGTATATACTCCAGACTCGCAATCTTCTCCTTCGTCTCCTCCACATTCAGCCTCCTTGTGTTGTCGGAGTTGAATTCGGTCAGCACGTTTCTTTTCTCATCGCCCTCCTTGAAGAACTTATCGTAATTGAGCCCGCGGTTGTCGGCAGGGACGCGGTAGAAGTTGCCCATATCAACGGCTTTCGCACACTCCTCATTGGTCAGCAAGGTCTCGTACATCTTTTCCCCGTGACGGATGCCGATCACTTTGATTTCCTCTTTCTTCCCGCCAAAGAGCTCGCACACCGCCTCCGCCTGGGTCTGGATGGTGCAGGCTGGAGCCTTCTGCACAAGGATGTCTCCATTCTGACCGTTCTCAAAGGCGAAGAGCACGAGGTCAACAGCCTCTTCGAGGGACATGATAAACCTCGTCATCTTCGGTTCGGTGAGGGTGATAGGATTTCCGTTTCTTATCTGGTCAATCCAGAGAGGAATGACAGAACCTCTGGAGCACATCACGTTGCCGTAGCGGGTGCAGCATATCTTGGTGCCGTTAAAGCTGCCGTCCTCATCGTAGGTGCCTGAATTGCGGGATTTTGCCACTGCTATCTTCTCTTCCAGAGCCTTGCTGATTCCCATTGCATTGATAGGGTAAGCAGCCTTATCTGTTGAAAGACAAATCACACACTTTACCCCGGCATCGATGGCGGTTTCGAGTACGTTGTCAGTACCTATCACATTGGTCTTGACTGCCTCCATAGGGAAGAATTCGCAACTCGGCACCTGCTTGAGTGCTGCCGCATGGAAGATGTAATCCACTCCCTTCATTGCACCCTTGAGGGTGGATTTGTTGCGCACATCGCCGATATAGAACTTTATCTTCCCTGCCACCTCGGGCATCTTGGCCTGATACTCGTGGCGCATATCGTCCTGCTTCTTCTCGTCGCGTGAGAAGATACGAATTTCACCAATATCAGTTCTCAAAAAACGATTTAGAACTGCGTTTCCGAAACTTCCGGTACCACCGGTTATCATCAATGTTTTACCTGCAAAAATGCTCATGTTGTAAATGTTTGTTGTATATACTTTGTCAATGAGTCAACGAGTCAACGAGTCAACGAGTCAACGAGAACTTGTTGTCTTGTTGACTTAGAACCTTGTTGACTTAGAGCCTTGTTGACTTCGCATTTAGTGAATCTTGAAGACGAACAATGCCTGTAGAGATTTTTTTGAGTTGCGATTGCAGTTCGACTCTCCGCTCAGGAGAACAAAAGTTGAAATCTTCACAGAGATAAAGCATTGAACGCACCTCGCCACAACTACCTTTGGCAATGTTTAGGAAGTTAATAAACTTTGCATCAGAGCCTGACTCTGAGCCTTCAGCAATGTTGTTCATGATGCTGACTGCCGCCCTTTGTATTTGATCACGAAAACCATAATCCTTGCAAGTAGCCATCATTTTGTAGATAGCATTGACAAAGATTCTTGATTCATTCCAAATGAAAAGATTTTCTATTGATCTATCCATACCTGTTGACCTGTTGACCTGTTGACTCAGAACCCTGTTGACTTGTTGACTTGCTGACTTGTTGACTTGTTGACTTGTTGACTTGTTGACTTGTTGACTTTATTAAAACTTCCTCCACACCATCTTATTCACTATCCCGACATAGCTCTGAATTATCTTCACCACCTTGGTGCTGACGTTCTCGTCGGTGTAGTTCGGCACGGGAATGCCGTGGTCGCCGTTGGCGTTCATCTCCACGGCTGTGTCAACCGCCTGAAGCAGACCTTTCTCGTCGATGCCGCTGATGAAGAAGCAGCCTTTGTCGAGGGCCTCGGGGCGCTCGGTGCTGGTGCGGATGCAGACGGCAGGGAACGGATGCCCGATGCTGGTGAAGAAACTGGATTCTTCGGGAAGTGTGCCGCTGTCGGAGACCACCGCGAAGGCGTTCATCTGCAGGCAGTTGTAGTCGTGGAAGCCGAGCGGCTCGTGCTGAATGACGCGAGTGTCCAACTTGAAGCCTGATGCCTGAAGCCTGTTCCTGCTTCTTGGATGGCAGCTGTAGAGTATCGGCATGTCGTACTTCTCGGCCATGGCGTTGATGGCATTGAAGAGGCTCAGGAAATTCTTCTCGGTGTCGATGTTCTCCTCGCGGTGGGCGGAGAGGAGGATGTATCTGCCTTTCTCAAGACCCAAGCGTTTGTGCACGTCCGACGCCTCGATTTCAGCGAGGTTGTTGTGCAGAACCTCCGCCATTGGGGAGCCTGTCACGTATGTGCGCTCTCTTGGAAGACCACATTCGGCAAGGTAGCGGCGCGCGTGCTCGCTGTAGGCCATGTTGACATCACTGATAATATCAACGATTCTGCGGTTGGTTTCTTCCGGAAGGCATTCGTCCTTGCAGCGGTTTCCCGCCTCCATGTGAAAAATAGGGATGTGAAGACGCTTGGCTCCAATAACGCTGAGACAGGAGTTGGTATCGCCGAGAACCAACACCGCATCTGGCTTGATCTCGACCATCAGCTTGTATGACTTGTCGATGATGTTGCCCATTGTCTCGCCGAGGTCTGCTCCCACAGCATTCATATATACGTCCGGGTCTGCGAGCTTCAGGTCGCGGAAGAATATGCCGTTGAGGTTGTAGTCGTAGTTCTGCCCCGTATGAGCCAGGATGCAGTCGAAATACTGTCTGCATTTGTTTATCACCGCCGCCAGACGGATAATTTCCGGTCTTGTGCCCACTATGATGAGCAACTTGAGTTTTCCGTTGTTATTGAATGATGCCATATCTATTTTATTTTTTTCATCCCATTTCTGCCATCAGATTCTTGCGTCCAAGGAGGCTGAAGATGGTGATGGAGTTGTCTTCGTTGAGTATTCTGAGCGTCCTGAGTATTTCGTTCAGGGTGGAGCCGCTGGTGGTGATGTCGTCAATGACGAGGATGTTCTGTTTTTTTATCGTTGTGCACAGCGTCCGGTCTTCCTCCGTGGCAAATTTCAAGAACTGAAGCATATACGGACGTAGTTTGCTCTTCTTCACGTCTTTTGCTATGGTGAAGTAGTCTTTGCTGTGGATGAGATCCATCATCTTGCCGATGGAGGCAAGTGCTTCGTCTTTCTGCGCCTGGGTGTATCTGGGGCGGCCGTTTTCGAGTACGTCATCAAGATACTGCCTTGTATAGGCGTCCGTGTCAAATGCGATGCTTGACGGAAGTGCCTTGACGAGTTGCATCTGTCTGAGTGTGGGCTGGGCAAAACGGTAGATGTAACGGAGCATATACTGGTTGACCTGACTGGAAGATTCGGGGTAGATGACAAGGTCGTAATCGTATAGGTTAATCTTATTGTTCAGATCATTGATTGCTTTCTGGATGAAGTTGGACAGATTTTCGTCTTTCTGGATGGAGGGCGAAAATTTTACGTACTGGATGAACTTCGTTCTTGTCTCACTGTCTATTTCGGGCTCGAATTCGTAGCCGTAGTAGAAGCATTTGCCGAACGCCTCCACCTGATAGCCACTGCCTGTGAGGGTTATCAGGTCGCTCGTTCCATCGTGCTCGAAGTCGAACTGGAACTTCTGCTTCTCTATGTCGAACGTTATGCCCATATACTTTGTTTGTTGAATTTGTAAAATTTGGGATCTAAACCGGATCCCCAAAAGTGTCGGGATGCTGAGGGTCGAAAATCTCGTTGCAATACATCACCGTCACCAAATCCTCTGTGTCGGAGAGGTTTATTATATTATGTGTGTAGCCGGGGAGCATGATGACGCTCTGTATCTTGTCGCCAGAAACCTCATAACTAATCACTCCGTTTTGGTCAACATGACAACAAGTCAACGAGTCAACGAGTTCTTTATTTTTCTCTATCTGATCGGGATTCTCTGGCCGCATCTGGATGAGTCCGTGGCCTTTGACCACGATGAACTGCTCCCACTTTGTGTGATGCCAGTGCTGTCCTTTGGTGATGCCGGGCTTGGAGATGTTGATGCTGACCTGCCCACAATTCAATGTGTGTACGAGTTCCGTGAAACTTCCCCGCGCGTCGCAGTTCATCTTCAAGTCGAAGATGGCGCCTTCCTTCGGCAAATAACTTAAATATGTGCTATAAAGACGTTTCGCGAAACTGTCTGATGGGATTTCCGGGATGAGCAGTGTCTTTGGCATCGCCTTGAACTGGTTCAGAAGATCCACAATCCGCCCCAGCGTGGCCTTATGTGTCACCGGGCAATAGCAGTAGCGGCCATTGTCGGATGGCATTACATCCAAGCCGTCAAATTCGCACCTGTGTTCTTCGCCTTTCAACGCGCCTATCATCTCTGCAATCAAATCATCAATATAAAGCAGTTCCAGTTCCACGGAAGGATCATTGACGGTGTAAGGCAGGTCGTTGGCAACGGCATTACAGAAGGTCGCGACCGCCGAGTTGTAGTTCGGGCGGCACCATTTGCCGTAGAGGTTCGGGAAGCGATAGACCAGCATCTTCGCGCCGGTCTCCTTGCCATATTCAAGAAATAAATCCTCGCCCGCCTTCTTGCTTCGGCCGTATTCGCTGTTGCCGAAACGTCCTGTGAGCGAAGCCTGCTGGCTCGAAGAAAGCATCACAGGACAGGTGTTTCCGTATTTTTTGAGTGTATCAAGCAGCGTTGAGGCGAACCCGAAGTTACCTTCCATGAACTCGCTCTGTTCTTTCGGGCGGTTCACTCCTACGAGGTTGAAGACAAAACCGGCTTCTTTGCAGTATTTGTCCAGTTCTTCCGACGTGGAATCAATATCATATTCAAAGACTTCATCCACAGCAATGTCCCCCCAGCAGCGGGCTTTGCCGTCGCGTATATTCTTGAGTTCCAAGCATAGGTTCTTTCCCACGAACCCTTTCGCTCCTGTGACCAATATTTTCATGTGCTTATATTTTGTAGAATTCTTTATACCACTCCGCGAACCTCCTCAGGCCTTCCCTCAAGGTGACCTGCGGCCTGAAGCCGAAGTCGCGCTCGAGATTCGTCGTGTCGGCGTATGTCACAGGCACGTCGCCCGGCTGCATCGGGACGAGTTCCTTATGGGCCTCGAAGTCATAATCCGCGGGCAGTACCCCTGCGCGGATGAGCTCTTCCTGAAGTATCTGCACGAAGTCCAGAAGGTTCTCCGGGCGAGAGCCGCCGATGTTATAGACGGCGTACGGCTGCGGCTTGCGCATCACGCGGACGACACCCTCGACGATGTCGTCAACGTAGGTGAAGTCGCGCTCGCAGTTGCCGTAGTTGAATATCTTTATCTTCTCCCCCCTCATCAGCTTGTTGGTGAAGCCGAAGTACGCCATGTCGGGACGGCCGGCGGGACCATAGACGGTGAAGAAACGCAGGCCCGTACTCGGGATGTTGTAGAGTTTGCTGTAACTATGCGCCAGCAGTTCGTTGCTTTTCTTGGTCGCGGCATAGAGCGAAACCGGGTGGTCAACCTTGTCATCCTCGGAAAACGGCACCTTAGTGTTTCCACCATAGACGGAGCTCGACGAAGCATAGACCAGATGCTCCACCGGGTGGTTGCGGCACGCTTCAAGGATGTTGTAGAAGCCGATGAGGTTGCTCTCGATGTATGCTCCCGGGTTGTCGATGCTGTAGCGCACGCCGGCCTGCGCGGCAAGATTAACGACCACGTCAAAGTGGTACTGCTCAAAGAGCCCGTCAACGAGTGTCTTGTCAGCAAGATTTCCCCTTACAAATGTGTATTTGCTTTCAGGATGTTCTTCAGCGCACTTCTCAATCTGTTGTAGGCGATATTCTTTGAGGCTGACATCATAATAATCATTTACAGAGTCGAAGCCCACTATCTCAACAGGCGACTCTGTATTGAACAGCCTCAGCACGAGGTTGCTGCCAATAAACCCGGCCGAGCCGGTGACTAAAACCTTTCTCATCTGCCACGAATATTTCTTGGTGACCTTAATATCATTCAACTGAACGCGCAGACGTCATCTTCTTAATGAATCAGAATCGGTCTTCTCCTTCATCTCCCCCACCATCTTCATCAGATACTGCCCGTACTGGTTCTTCAGCATCGGCTTCGCGATTTCGCGCATCTTTTCCTCCGTAATCCAGCCGTTGCGATAAGCTATACCTTCAAGGCAGGCAATCTTAAGGCCCTGCCTCTTCTCTATCACCTCCACAAAGGTTGATGCCTCCGAGAGTGAATCGTGGGTGCCCGTATCCAACCAGGCGAAGCCCCTGCCGAGAGTCTGAACTTTCAGTTCGCCGTCGTTCAGGAACCACTGGTTCACCGTGGTTATCTCGTATTCGCCTCTTGCCGACGGCTCGATTCTCGATGCGACATCAACCACCTTGTTTGGATAGAAGTAAAGTCCCACAACGGCATAGTTCGACTTGGGATTCGCAGGTTTCTCTTCTATCGAGAGGCAGTTGCCGTCCTTGTCGAACTCCGCCACGCCATAGCGTTCGGGGTCGTTCACCCAATAGCCGAAGACTGTCGCCTTCCCGTCCTCTTCCGCCGCCCTGACAGCCTCCCTGAGCATTCCCGTGAAACCGGAGCCGTAGAAGATGTTATCACCCAACACGAGGCACGCGCAGTCGTCACCGATGAAGTCCCTCCCGATGGTGAACGCCTGGGCCAGTCCGTCAGGCGAAGGCTGCTCCGCATACTGAATGTTGACGCCGTAGTCCGAGCCGTCGCCGAGAAGTCGCCTGAATCCCGGCAGGTCGAACGGTGTGGAGATAAGCAAAATATCCCTGATCCCGGCCAACATCAGCACAGATATCGGGTAATATACCATCGGCTTGTCGTAGATCGGGAGAAGCTGCTTGCTGACCCCCTTTGTTATCGGATAAAGCCTTGTGCCGGAGCCTCCGGCGAGGACGATGCCTTTCATGTTATGCAATTATAAAAATATGTGTCAAAAATTCAATTACTTTGCGTCATGCCGTCATATATGGTAAACGCCTTCCAGCGGGCACATCTTGACAGCTTCCGGACGTGTGCCGATTATCTTAAGGTGTCACCTTGTCTTCTTGCATAAAACGCGTAAGCCGTCACCACGACGAAGCAGACGGCGGGGACAACATAACTCGTGTGAATGTCCGTTGCGTCCGACAGCATCCCCTGGAGAGGTGTCAGGAGCGCGCCGCCGAGAATCGCCATGATCAACGCGCTGGCGCCGATCTTGCTGTCTTCAGGGTGCTCCGACAACGCTACGTTCTCCATTGCGATGCCATATATCGTGGGGAACATCAGACTCATGAACACGCTTATCAGTATGAGAGCGATGACCATAAGCCAACCTGTTCCAGCTGTGAACACAACGGTCAGAGCCATCAGTGTAGAGAGTATGCCGCCGAAAGCCAGTAATCGAGCCGGCGCGACCCATTTCATCAGCCAAGTGTAGATGAAACGCGAGAGGCAGAACCCGATGATGGAGACGAGATATATCGTGCTGGCTTCAGACTCAAGTGTATTCAGTTCCTGCATGACGATGCGTATGGTGAACGACCACACGCCGATCTGCGCGCCGACATAGAAGAACTGTGCCACGACACCTCTGCGGTACAGGCGGTTCGCGAACAGCCTGCGGAAACTCGCCCTGACCGAGTACATCCTGCCGTCGTCTCGTCCGAGTGGCATCCTGGCGAAGAGCATCACGACGAGTATGGCGAGCAGCATGAGCCCCAACGTGGCGTATGTGCCGCTGACGCTGTACAGGCTGATGTTGTCCAAGATGAAGTATTTGCTCATCAGTATGCCGAGGATGCTCCCGATCGGGTTGAACGACTGGGCTATGTTCAGCCTGCGGGTGGCCGTCTCCGGCGACCCCATGCTGAGGATGTAGGGGTTTGCCGTCGTCTCAAGCACGCTGCATCCTCCTGCCATGATGTATATGGCGATGAGGTAAAACAAGTAACTCTCCGTCTTCGCCGCCGGATAGAACAGTATTGCACCCAGAGCGTAGAGCAGCAGGCCGAGTATGACGCCCGCCTTGTAGCTCTTCTTCCTGATGAAGAGTGCGGCAGGTAACGCGAAGCAGAAGTAACTGCCATAGAATGCGAACTGTATGAGCGAAGTCTGAGTGTCGCTCATGTCCATGATGCGCTTGAAAGCGGCAAGCAGCGTGTCGGTCATGTTGTTGGCCAGCCCCCAAAGAAGGAACAGGCTGGTCACAAGGACAAACGGCAGCAGATTTTTTCTCTCAATAGTTTTCATTTGTGTTATGCTGTAGTAAATTTACCTTTACATCCTTCATAATCACAATCTGCCATCAACGACACTCCTGTCCAAGACGCCCTTAACGTCGTAGATGACGCCGCCTTCTCTGACGAGGCCCTTGACATCGAGTTCGAGGAACTGGCGGTGCGCCACAGCCAGGACGGCGGCATCGAAGGACCCATGCCTGCCCGCTTCCGGTGCCGGGAGCGTGCTCGAAATTTCAATTCCGTATTCCTTCCTGACCACATCGGGGTCTGCCCACGGGTCGTAAACCGTGATGTTGTCCGTATATTCCTTGAAGGTATGATATATGTCAACGACCTTGGTGTTGCGGATGTCGGGGCAGTTCTCCTTGAATGTAATCCCGAGGATGAGCATCTTCGCGTCCTTGACGACCCCGCCTTTCTTGTTCATGCATTTGATGACCTGCTCGGCGACGTATGCTCCCATGCCGTCGTTGAGCCGGCGAGCGTCGGACATCACGCGCGGCAGCACACCATAGACCTGCGCCTTCTGGATGAGGTAATACGGGTCAACGCTGATGCAGTGCCCGCCGACAAGACCAGGGCTGAGTTTGATGAAGTTCCATTTGCTCGCCGCCGCCTCGATGACGTCGTGCGTGTCGATGCCCATGGCGTTGAAGATCTTGGCGAGCTCGTTCATGAAGGCGATGTTCACGTCGCGCTGCGAGTTCTCTATTATCTTCGACGCCTCCGCCACCCTTATCGACGGGGCCTTGTGCGTCCCGTTGATGAGGACGGAGTTGTACAGGTTGTCAACGAAGTCGGCCGTCTCAGGCGTCGAGCCGGACGTCACCTTGCGGATCTTCTCCACGGTGTGCTCCTTGTCGCCCGGATTGATGCGCTCCGGCGAATATCCCGCGAAGAAATCGACGTTGAACTTCAGGCCGGAGACACGTTCCACGACAGGAAGGCACTCCTCCTCGGTGACTCCCGGATAAACCGTCGATTCATAGACGACCACGTCGCCTTTCGAGATGACCTTCCCAACCGTCTCACTCGCACGTCGCAGAGGCTCAAGGTCAGGGTGGTTGTTCTCATCGACGGGCGTGGGCACCGCCACAACATATACGTTGCAGTCCTTTATCTCATCAAGACTTGCGGTGCATCTGAAGCCGTTTTCCCTGATGGCCTCCTGAAGCAGCGCGTCATCGACCTCAAACGTGGCGTCGTGCCCGCCCATCAGCTCTTCAACACGGCTCTTTTTCATGTCGAAGCCGACAGTCTCATATCTGGTGGAGAACAATCTCGCCAGCGGCAACCCGACGTACCCGAGCCCGACAACGCAAATCTTCACATCCTTAATCATTTGATTCATCTATTGCCAAACAAGTTCCAACCAAGGGAAACACTAATCCCTCTTGAATATGTCACGTGTGTAAACCTTTTCCCTCACGTCGTCGAGGCAGCTGTCGTACCTGTTGGCGATGATGGCCTGCGAGCGGCGTTTGAACTCGTCGATGTCATTGACGACCTCGCTGCCGAAGAACGTGCTGCCGTCTTCAAGCGTCGGCTCGTAGATTATCACCACCGCGCCCTTCGCCTTCACGCGCTTCATCACGCCCTGTATCGAGCTCTGTCGGAAGTTGTCGGAGTTCGACTTCATGGTCAGACGATAGACGCCGATGACGCACTGTCGCTCCCTTCTGCTGTCCCACTGTCCATTCTCGCTGTACCAACCGGCCTTGCGCAGCACTGCGTCGGCGATGTAGTCCTTGCGCGTGCGGTTGCTTTCCACGATGGCCTGTATCAGGTTCTGCGGAACGTCGCCGTAGTTGGCCAAAAGCTGTTTCGTATCCTTCGGAAGACAGTATCCGCCGTAGCCGAAGCTCGGGTTGTTGTAGTGGCTGCCGATGCGCGGGTCGAGGCCGATGCCATCAATGATAGCTTGAGTGTCAAGACCTTTCATTTCCGCGTATGTGTCAAGCTCGTTGAAATATGACACGCGCAGCGCGAGATATGTGTTGGCGAACAGTTTCACGGCCTCCGCCTCCTTCAGGCCCATGAACAACATCGGAATGTCCTTTTTGATGGCACCTTCCTGGAGCAGCCCGGCGAAAGTGTGTGCGGCGGCGGTCAACTCGTCCAGGTTATTCACCTCAAACAGTTTTGGCGTGCCGATGATTATCCTCGACGGATATAGGTTGTCGTAGAGTGCCTTGCTCTCTCTCAGGAACTCCGGCGCGAATAGCAGCCGCAGGTCCTTGCCATAACGCTCGTACAAACGCTGGCAGTAACCAACCGGGATGGTACTTTTGATGACCATTATCGCCTTCGGATTGATTTCCAGCACCTTATCTATGACATCTTCCACCGCCGAGGTGTCGAAGAAATTCTTCTGAGGGTCGTAGTTCGTCGGCGCGGCAATCACTACAAAATCGGCGTTCCTGTAGCCTTCGTCCGCGTCGAGCGTGGCATGCAGATCCAACGGCTTGTTGACCAGATAGTCCATTATGTAGTCGTCCTGTATCGGCGACTTCCTGTTATTAACCAGATCAACACGCTCCGGCACTATGTCAACCGCCGTCACATGGTTGTGCTGAGCCAGCAATGTGGCAATTGACAGGCCCACATAGCCCGTTCCCGCAACAGAAATATTCATGTACGTTTTTATTATATAAGTTAAAAATTGTGAATTTCAAGTGAAATGATTGTAAAAAAATTCAACCTTCACCTATTGGCACAGATTCAGTACCGAGCATATCTCGGGGTCATCGAAACTTTATATCTTATTCAGTTTCAATTATTTATAAAAATACCTGATTGTTTACCCATAAGTTGAAGACTTTTCCAGACTCCAAAGTTCTGTGTAAAAGGGTAAAAGACCTGCAAAAGTACTAAATATAATCATACAAATTTAATTTTTTTTACTTTTTTTTCATCTCAACGGCTAAGTTCCATCCGAACAGGCAGATGGTCGCTGTACCCACCGAAATACTTCGGGCCGACATACGTTCTGAAAAGTTTTTCCCCTCCGAAAGCATCATCGGTCTGGAACAGGAAGTCGGGGTGGCAGATTGCGGCACTGCCTTTTTTGTAAATCAGTCCATGTCCATTCACAATCAAATGTCTGCTGACGATGATCTGGTCAAAAATCTGCCAGTGGAATTGGTGTTTCAACGTACCTTCAAAACCGAGTTCGCGTCCGTCGGTGAAAAGATTCACGAGGACATCGTGCCGTCCCGCATCTTTCAGCGGCTTCGCTCCAAGCACGTCGCGTATGCTCGGGTCGTCAGGTGTGTCGTTGAAGTCGCCCATTATCACGATCTTAGGGATGGCCTTCTTGTCGGAACATAGCGAATCCACCTTGTGTCTCAATATTTTGGCGGCCAAAGCACGCAGCCCTATCGTCTCCATCTCGCCGCCATAGCGCGACGGCCAATGGTTCACGAAGACGTGCAAAGTGTCGCCTTTCCTGTCATAAAACTTCGCGTACAAGATATCTCTCGACCTGAAAGACCTGTTGTCTGGATTTCTGATCTTCACAGGCTCGGAATGTATAAGTTGCAACATATCAATGCAATAGACCATTGCCACATCAATACCGCGCCTGTCGTCGCCTTCGTAATGTATTATCCTGTAATTATGCTTCCTCAGCGGTGTCTGATTGAAAACCATATTCAGAACATACTGATTCTCAACCTCAGCGATGCCCATGACGGCCAACGGCTCACCTTCAGATATTGCGAGGACAGCCTTATATATGTTGTTTCTCTTCTTGTAAAAACGCGATGTCGTCCAGTGCTGAGAGCCATTCTCCGTAAACTCGTTGTAAGTCCGGGTCGAGTCAATGTACGGATCAAAGAAATTCTCGAAGTTCCAGAAGGCAACACGCAGATTGTCAGTGTCTTGTGCATTCAAACACCGAGTAGCAAACACCTGAAGCAACAGGCATGAGATTATAAAAAATTTTCCTTTCATAAAAACAAAACATAAGTCGCGATCTAACCGCCACTGTCACTTTTAAATTTCAGTCCGCAAAGATAAGCGTTTCTGAAAAAAATGTCGTACCTTTGCGCAAATTTTTTTTGAAATGTTAAAATTTTTTTACGCAACACGTCCGTGGTCTTTGCCTGCGTCAGTCATGCCGGCCCTTGTGACGATTTCCTTCATCTTTTCAAACAGGATGTCTTTATTGCAAACCATTGAAATTGACTGGGTTGCAGCTGTAATCGCTCTTTTCGGCGCAGCCATCTTCCACCTTTCAGGAAATCTCATAAGCGACTACTTCGACTTCAAGCACGGCGTCGATTCGCACGACAACATCGGACAAACGAACCTCACGATTGTTGACGGCATCATCCCTGCAAAGACAATTTTACGCTTCGGAATCATCCTGATGGCGATAGGAGTTGCCATCGGCTTGTATCTCGTGGCGAGATGTGGTCTGCCTGTGCTATATATAGGAGTTGCAGGAATGCTGCTCACAATTTTCTATTTTTTCCTGAAAGCCAACGCATTAGGTGACCTGTGCATCTTGTTGAACTTCGGCATTCTGATTCCGCTCGGCACTTATTTCTGCGGGACTGACATCTTCCATCTCCCGATATTGTTCGTCACGATACCGACAGGACTTCTCGTTGTCAGCATTCTTCACGCCAACAACATGCGCGACCGCGTCAACGACACGAGAGCCGGTGTCACCTCTTTCGCGAAAATCATCGGGACGAAAGGCTCGAAGATTTATTATATCGGACTGGTTGCCGCAGCGTATCTCATTGTCATTGTGAACATTATATTCGGAAACCTGCCGGTTGTCACCTTGCTGGTGCTTCTCTCCTGCCCCATCGCTTTCGCAAACATCAAGAAGATGGCGATGTGCAAGGAAATGACCGACATCGCGAGTCTCGACGGCGAGTCGGCAAAACTCGTTATGGTTTTCTCACTGCTTCTTTCTGTCGGCGACTTCATCGCACCAATAATTTCATAACCAACAGATTGCAATGAAGAAACTGATAATCTCAACGCTGATTGTAACCATCCTGTGGTTTGTGATGTTCTCGCCGTGGACAACTCCACACCTCAATTTCTGGGCAGCGATGTCCGTTTCAGGAATAGCACTCATGGCGATTTCGTTTTTTATCGGCGGAACAAGAATCGAGACGAAAGAACTCACATTCACCAACTTATTAATAGGTGTAGTGACTGCCGCCACTCTTTGGGGAGTTTTTTGGCTCGGAAATTTTCTTTCAACACGCTGGTTCGGGTTCGCGCAAGGACAGATTGACAGCATCTATGAGATGAAAAACGACAATAACAGTCTGATTATCGGAGCATTACTGCTTTGTGTCATCGGGCCGGCGGAAGAGATTTTCTGGCGCGGATATTTTCAGAGAAGCATTGACGAAATATTCAGCAAGTCATTGAGAATCAAGTCAGAGACGTGGCGATGGCTCGCGCCGGTTCTTGTCACCGCGTTCGTCTATGCCGTCGTGCATGTCTTCTCTTTCAACTTCATGCTCATCATGGCAGCATTGGTATGCGGGCTTTTCTGGGGATTCATGTTCAGATTCACAAAAAGCGTCGTGCCACTCATCGTCTGCCACGCGCTTTGGGACGTGAGCGTTTTCATTCTATTTCCTATTTCAAATTGAAAAAAATTTAATTAAACCATGAAAAAAAATAATCCATCAAAATTCAAGACATTCATTTCCAACGAGTTGACGGGTTGGAAAACGTCAGAGGTCATCTGGCTCGCCATCGCGTTTTCGGTTGTGCTGACAGGCAGCATCATCAAGGGGACAACCGCCATTTCACTCATCACCGGCTTGGTCGGCGTGACCAGCATCGTGCTTTCGGGGAAAGGGAAACTCTCCAATTTCGTCCTCGGCTTCGTCCAGTGCCTCCTCACCGGCATCGTCGCACTTGAGAGCAGCTTTTACATGAACGGACTGATGTATCTCGTCTATTTCCTCCCTATGGAAGTCATCGGATTCGTCACCTGGAGGAAGCACATCAACACTGAATCTCAAGAGGTTATAAAAAGAAAGATGACATGGATCACACGGTTCATGTGGATTGCCATCATAGCCGCCGCAACTGTGACATTCAGCTACATCATGAGACTCACCAACAACCAGCAGCCGATTCTCGACTCATTCTCGGCGGTCTGCAACATCGTCGCGATGATCATCGCAGTCAAACGTTACGCCGAACAATGGTGGATCTGGCTGGTTGTCAACATATTACACGTCGTCCTTTGGTTCAACGACTTCAACGCCAGCGGAGAGAACATCGCCATCCTGCTGATGTCGTGCGTCTTCCTCTTCAACTCAATCATCATGCTTGTGAAATGGACCAAAGAAGCAAGGGAAAACGAAATGAGAAGATGACAGCCTGACAACAAACCGACAAACACAAAAAGTGAGCCGTGAAGGACATACAGCACCTGCGGCTCACTTTATTTCTCACCTGAAAAGTTCGAGGAAATCAACTCCACGCATCAAATCTTCCATCTTCCTCGTCGTATTCATCATCAAAATTCTCTTCAATCTCGGTGATGCCGAGTTTCTCCAAAACATCATACACCACATCCAGGTCATTAAAACTCTTTGGTTTATAATTATCATCCTCCAAAGTCAGAATCATGTCGCCCACCAATTTGCCCGGATATATTTTGCAGCCGACGGGATTTTCGTCAAGGTCTTTGAGAAGGCCTTTGTCATCGACCCAACCAGTTATATGTTCATCGAGTCCGAGTTTCTCGGCGATGACATACAGCGGCATCACTCTGACGGCGTCAAGGTGTTTGGCGGCCACATAATCAGGCAGTTCGTCCCAATATTCAACGTCGAACTCAATTATTTCGGCGGTTCCGTCGGTCTTTATAATTGCGATGTAATTGTCATCATAATAATTGACATCATCGGATTCCATTTCATCAAACAGATTATCTTCCATAAATCAGGCAAAAGAAATCGATGACGGTCTGTGCCGCCACCGATTTAATTATATTTTATTGATTATCAATTCAAAAATATTATTCTACGACAATTTTTCTTGTCGCCGTGCGGTCTTCAACTTTCATACTGACGAAATAGATTCCCTTTGCCACTTGACTCATGTCGATGTTTGCGACACCATTGACAGGCTGTTCAATGACGCACCTTCCGGTAACATCAAAAATCATAACATCTTGATACTCTGACGTTTCGACTGTCAGAATATCTTTGACAGGATTTGGAAATACGTTGACATTTCCTGCAAGATTCTCCTCCACTCCATCGTCTTCGATTTCCTTGTAATAGTAATAATAGTCACAGACATACGTGAGCGTGCCGCCGTTATCCACAGTCCAGAATTTGTCTTTCGTCCTGGCATTGACGGTTCTTTCTGGATTCGGCAACTGGCCTTCCGGATTCACGTAAGGCGCCACCTCATCAAAAAGGATATTCATATCGTATTCATATTCATGACGTTCGAGGACGGAACCGTATTGGTCGAGGTTCTCCTCAACTGTGATGTTGTTGTTTTCGTCGCGGGTATAAACGATATGTGTGCTCAAGATCCACCCGTTATAGTAATAGTAACTCTTTTCTTCAACAAGGAAACCATCGATGTTATAGGTATATTCGACCATGTTTGACGGCTCAAATTCACCGCTGAAGCCTTCCGAGTAGCTGATAATGAGCGTGCAGTTGTTATTCACGTCGTAGGTGTAGTCGGCCGTTTCGAAAAGCCCCCACGTGCCAAAATACATGTCGTAATGGACAAGGTTCCCGTTCTCATCGTATTGATAGTTATACGTGCCGCCATGCTCGAAGCTGCCGCCGAAATTATTGTAATTGTCTCTTGTAAGTCGTTGATTCAGTTCATTATACGTATATTCAACGTAGTTCGCATAAATCCAGCTGCCATTCAATATCTGATGGCACGAGAGTTTTGTGACATTGCCGTTGGCGTCATATTCGAGGCTGTCGCGGACTGTTATCGGCTCCCCGACATTGTCAATCCAATAGTCGGCGATGAGTCTGTAATTTTCATCATAAGAAAATTCCTTCGACTCCATCAGGTCATCGGAATACCATGAATTGAGGTAATGTGTGTAATTCTGTGAAAATGAGACTGTTGCAGTCATAATCACCATCAAGGAAAGTAAAAATTTCTTCATATAACTTGATTTAAAATTTAATCGTTAAACGGCGACAAAAGTAACAATTTTACTAATATTAAAACAAGATTCAGAATTTTTTTGTTCATTTTATGAAATTCAACGGCAGTCGAGTTTTTAATTTCGGCGCAAACATTATTTTCATATTTTTGCAAAAATTTTCACTCACGCGCATGAAGCGGAAATTGACATCAAACACTTTAAGTATGAATTACTTGGACAAGAAGAAATACATTTATGAGTCGAAAAGCAAAGGCACATCCCTATCTATTTGCCGTTCGTCGAAGAAGAGCGGGCTGTCGTTCGTCATTGAAACAGGTGACGCAGTCGGCAAAGTCCAAATCTCCGACAAGGACGAGTTGTTGAAGATAGCCGAATACATCAGATTTCATGCCGACAACGACTTAAACGACAACGAGTTGCAATCCACCACTGCAAGTATTGGTGTAAGCATTGTAAGTCTGAAAGGCGGACGCATGTCTCACCGTGAAATCTTCGATGCGACCCTCAGCAAGAGGATTGACGGATATTCGTATCAGGAGCTCGCCGAGACATTCGGGGCCAACGGCGAGACGATAGTCTTGTTCCAACTTTATGACGGACAGATAAGCAGAGAGAGCATCGTAAGATCCATTATCCAATGCATTGAGTTCCAGAAACTTTTCGTGATGACAGGTCTTCCATCTGACTGCCGCCGCATGGCTCTCAGCGACGTGAAGGAGAAGACGGGCCTCGATGTCACCATCATCTCACGCTGCACCAAGAACGTCAGGATTTACACTCCGGGCAAGACCTTCACCCTTGACGCACGCGGCGGCGGCCTTAGCGTGCCGTCGCTCTTCGACGAAGGCATCGTGTATAAGGATGTGTTTTTCGGCCACGGCGAGCCAAACCTCTTTGAAGACTGCGCCGTCAATGAGAGCCAGAAAGTGTCGCGCATAGAGGTGCTCGACATCATCAACAACTTGATTGTCAAGGAGGACCGCAGCAACCCGCTCACCGACGACAAGATCAGCGAGGAGTTGCGACGCAAAGGGTATGCCGTCAGCCGACGCACCGTGGCGAAATACAGGGAGACATTCCTCGGACACGGCAACTCGAAGTCAAGATACTCTGAACCTTAACGTTTTACATCCTTAGATATCTTAAAAGAAAGGATTTATTATTTTTTTATACACAAAGATGTAGGAATAATCAATTTTCATATTTTTGCGCAAAAATAAAGTTTTAAAAAAATGGACGGTAATAAGAACAAAGCCAGACGTGCGCCGAAACCCTTTGAATCCATCATTCCGGTCGTGATTCTGGTCGCAACATTAGCTTTTGTAATCAAGATATTCAAGCAATCTGCGCTGGGCGGCCCGGCGCAGATTGCAATAATCTTTGGCTCGGCGGTCGTCGTTTTCATCGCGATGGTGTTCTGCAAGATCCCGTGGGACGACATCGAGGCGAAGATCATTGACAACATCAAGAGCCTGTCAACAGCGTTGATAATGTTGCTTTTCATCGGCGCCATCGGCTCGACATGGATGCTGAGCGGCGTGGTCCCCACGATGATTGTCTATGGCATGGAAATTCTAAGTCCGAAGATATTCCTTTTCGCCGCGGTTATCATCTGTTCCATCATCTCACTCATGACGGGCAGCTCGTGGACTACGATCGCGACCTTCGGCGTGGCGCTCATCGGGATAGGCGAGCTGTTCGGGATCCCAAAGCCGATAATCGCCGGGGCGATAATCTCGGGCGCGTATTTCGGCGACAAGCTCTCCCCTCTCTCCGACACAACCATCATGGCATCGCAGACCGTCGGGACGCCGCTCTTCGTGCATATCAGATACATGCTGAAAACAACGATACCGACCATCGTCATAACATTGGCGATATTCCTGGTGATAGGTTTCACGATAGACATCAGGTCGGCCGAACACAGCCTTGAAATCACGAAAAACATAAACGAGATTTTCAACATCAGCCCGTGGTTCCTGCTTGTCCCAGTGTTGACAGCCGTTTTGATAGCGTTGAAACTCCCTACGCTCATAACGTTGTTTTTTGCGGCTGTGATGGCGGTTCCATTCATGGTGCATTGCCAGCCGCAGGTCATCGACATGATGGTCGGGGCCGACGGCGAAGGCGTGAGGATTTTCAAGGCTGTGATGCAGTCGATGTTCCAAGGCTGCGAGTTCGACACCGGGCAGCCGATCATCGACCGTCTCGCCTCCTGCTACGGGATGGCCGGAATGATGGGCACCATCTGGCTCATCCTCTGCGCCTCGTGTTTCGGCGGGGCCATGCTCGGAAGCGGCATGATAGAATCGCTGACGAACTCCATCGTGAAATACCTGAAGTCGATATTCAGCCTGACGGCGGCGACGTCAGCGTCGGGTGTCATCTGCAACATCTGCGTCGGCGACCAATACCTCTCAATCATATTGAACAGCAGCCTGTACAAGGAATTTTACAAGAAAGAAGGCTATGAGCCGCGTCTGCTGAGCCGCACCGTGGAGGACTCCACGACCGTCACGAGCGTGCTTGTGCCGTGGAACACCTGCGGCATGACACAGTCAACAGTGCTCGGCGTCGCGACGCTGACCTACCTGCCATTCTGCTTCTTCAACTACCTCAGCCCGATAATGACAATAATAATCAGCACTATAGCGCACAAAAGAGGTAAGATAAAAAGAGTGAAGACGGACTAATCCGACATTCAGAGTGTGAATCTGTACGTTTTGTCGTAGCTGTTCCAGTTGCGGAGATAAAGCACTATTTCAGTCTGGTCATAGACATTGCTCCATTGCGTGTCTTCAGTCTCGCCATCCGGCAGCAGGAGATCCACCCACCGCACCAGATCGAGTCCTTCCTGCGCACCTTCGAGGGTCAAGGTGCCTTCGTTTTCAGTCAGATAAACATTCACGGTGTCATAACGCCACCAGCTCTTGCTGTTCGGGTTGCCGACTGTCGGATCCGGCTCCGCGGTGACATGCTTCGGGTTGAGGAGATGGTTTGTGACATGGAAATAGTTGCTGCCAGCCGGTTTACGCAGCACTATGGTCTTCCATTCGTCGTCCTTGTCAAACTCGATGATGGCACAGTCGCCGTTGGCATCCGCGACCATGTAATGATAGCCCGAGCCGGCTTCGATGTCATGGCAGATGTCATATTGCGCGAGGAGCTCAACAGCTTCATCCACCGTGGCGCAGCGGTCGAGCCAGAGCCGCATGATGATGCTCGTCCCGACTTTGTGTTTCCCTGTGTCCTGATGCCCGGCCTGACGAGGCAGCGCCATGATTGAGGTGCAGAGACCTTTCTCGTTGATGCCGTCCATCGGCGCATAGACACCGGCGAGACATCTCACCTTATTCTTCAATGTCGTAGGCAACTGGTCGAGTCCCATGCCGAGCTGCATGAGGTCGCATGTCGAGATTGAGGCGTAGCCATTCTCCGGCCTATTGATGACAACCATCGTCGGGTCCTTGAAGAAATCGTAGTTGCGGCCGTACCAACAGCCGTCGCCGTCTTTCTTCCTCACCTGGAAACTCGTGCATCCGAAGTCCGATTCCATATACAGGCTTGCCGTGTCGGCCTCCATCAACCCGCGGCTGATCTTCTCTGTGACATAGACAAGCAGTTTCTTGTTGCTGTCAATGTCGTTCTCAATGACATCATCGAGGTCATACCTGAAATGGTTTTCCATCACATAAAGATACGGGTCATCGCCGACCTGTGCGATGGAATTGACAGTCTTCATCTCGCGGCAACCTGCAAGAACAAATGCCGTCACCAGCGAAGTCACGACAAGCGACACTTTGGATATTTTTTTCATAACATATTATTTATTAACAGATTAAAAAAGAGAATACAAGTTCATCTCATTCCTCACGCTTTCCACCTCCTTTTCAGAAAAAGGATCCGGCATCTTACGAAGAAAATCCGGTTCGATAATGAGACGTTCGCGGAAGTGTTTGAGAGCGGCCTTGAGAATCAGGCCATGGTCGAATGCGAGTTCCGGCAAGTCGTTGACCGGCAGCCATTTCGCCTTTGCCGCGTCATCGCCGGCGCTGACACTCCTGACGTGCATGACCGAGAAGAACGCCACCGTCAGCACACGTTCGCGGGGGTCGCGGTCGGGGTCTGAGAACACCCCGACCTGTTCCAAATACGCGCTGCCGAGTCCGGTCTCTTCCCGAAGCTCACGCAACGCCCCCTGCTCCACCGTCTCGTCGGGGTTGAGGAAACCGCCGGGGAACGCCCAACGGCCCTTGAAAGGCTCGTTGCCGCGCTCCACGAGAAGCACTTTCAGCAAGCCGCCATCAAACCCGAAGATGACACAGTCGGTAGTGACCGCCGGATGTGGATATTGATATACAAACATTTAGCCGAGCTATCTCTTTCCTTTCATGATTTCCACGAACGGGTTGTAGTAGTTGTCGCCTTTCATCGTGACGCCTTCAAGCCCCTTGCCGCCGTTCTTCGGACGTTTCACATCGCCGAAGATGCCTTTTTCGAGAGCGGTGAAGAGACCTTCCTTGTTGATTTCTTCGAGAAGAGCAATTGTGTTGTCGAGTACCAGCTTGGCGCGTTCACGGCAGATACCGCCTTCCTTGAACTGCATCTCGTCGCCGATGCTGCGCATGTTGTTGAAGATGTATTTCGCGTTCTCGATAGAGAGGTAACGGTCGCTCATGAACGGGGTGTGAATCGCCTCCGTCGGCATTCCGAGGAGCTGTATGCCCTGGTTCGTCCAGATGCCGATCATGTTGAACAAGGCGTCCTGGATGTGGCCGCGGAAGATGTTGCCTGTCATGAACTTGGTCGGCGGCATGTATTTCAGCGTCGCCTTCGGGAAGATCTCGCGTGTCATCTGAGCCTGTGCGAGTTCTAGGAGGAAGCCGTTTTCAAGCATCGGGTCCATCTCGAAGGCGTGACCCAAGCCCATCTGTTCCTCTTTCAGTCCCGCCATGAAAGCGAGCTGCTCGTTGATGAGGTCGGAGGCGAGGACGGTGTGAGCAGCCTCGACGGCATCGGCGGTGGTGAGGTAGTTATCCTCACCCGTGTTGATGATAACGCCGGCGAAGCCGTTGATAATGCGTGACATATACTGGTCAACCAAGGTGCGCTGCATGTTGATGTCGCGGAATAAGATGCCGTAGAGGGCGTCGTTGAGCATGACGTCGAGGCCTTCGAATGCGCCCATGACGGCGATTTCTGGCATGCAGAGGCCTGAGCAGTAGTTGCAGAGGCGGATGTAACGGCCGAGCTCCTCGCCCACTTCGTCGAGAGCCTTACGCATGATGCGGAAGTTCTCCTGCGTGGCGAACGTGCCGCCGAAGCCTTCCGTCGTGGCGCCGTAAGGCACGTAGTCGAGCAGGCTCTGGCCTGTCGTGCGGATGACGGCGATGACATCGGCACCCTGACGTGCGCCGGCAACGGCCTGGACGACGTCCTCGTAGATGTTACCAGTTGCGACGATGATGTAAAGGTAAGGTTTCGGGCCTTCGCCGATGGTGTTGAGATACTGGTCGCGGCGGTCGTGACGTGCGCGGATGCGTGCCACGTTCTCATCGACGACAGGCTGCAGTGTCTCCGCAATCTTCTTCGCGTCGCGAGTGACGACCTTGGTGATGTCGAGCTTGCCCTCGGCGACCTGCTCGGCGATCTGCTGCGGGTTCAAGCCCGTCTGGATCATCGCGTTGGCGATGAAGAACAACGCGCCCTCGTTGAGGACACCCTTGTCTTTCAACGTCTCTACGACGACATTCGGCAGCGGCACCTGATTGGCGTCAACGCCGTCGATACCCATCAGGCGGCAGAGCGTGCGCTCCACGGCGACGGTTGTGTACTGTTCAACGAAAGACTGAACGTCTTCGGCAATGTTTTTCGCAAGCTGACGAGCCTGCGCGACCTTGTTAAAATCAAGTCCTAATTTACTGTTTTGCATTGTATTATGTTTAGTATTATTAATAATTTCTGTTTTATTGTTTATAAATCTTCCCCATTTGCCTCGTTTTCATTATTTTCATAGTAAATAATTAGAGCGTACTTTCCTTCTGATTCATATATCGTAAACCAAACTAAATTACTGCAATAAGCATGTAAACGATGAACAATATAAAACGAGTTCATAATTCTTTCGTTAAACTCAGCCTCGTCCTTTGAAATATAATATAATGAATCTAATGATTCTCTGGTATATTCTGAATCAATCCAATTATTTAAATATTTCTTATTAGAATACAACTCATAAATTTCCTCATTTGTTGGTATTTGAACAAAATAAGATTCATACCTTTTTTTATTTACGATAATCTCGTATGATATATTTTCATCATTACCTATCTTGTTATTTGAACAGCCCAACGGTTCAACATAATTTGAATTGTTTTCGAATTGGCCAAGTAATTTATTATAACGAATCCTTATATTTGTTTCATTATCACTAACTATATCATCCACCACTGCAACTCTCCATACCTTGTTATTATTTGTATGTATAAATAGGATTACATCGTTCCCATTAAATTCTCCATATAAGCAATCATTGCTATAATCATATCTAAACCCTTTTTCTTTTAATTTTGAAATCATTGTTGATTTCTTACCATCGACAGGAATTCCCATAAATTTAACAGCACTGATTTCTTGAGCATTTATTGATAATGTCAAAAACATCAACAAAACAAATACAAGTTTTCTCATAATTTTGCAATTTAAGCTCTTCATTTTATTTATGTTTAATCGACCACTCATTTCAGCATTCTCCTTTCCTCCACACCTTCCAGAACTTTCATCTGCTGAATGGAGATTTTATTCAGTTCAAGCAAACGCTCACTTTGCTCCATACTTTTCTCTTTACAGGGGTCGAATTCGACCCCCTATTTTCCAAACCCCTCGAATTCGATGGGTTTAACTGTGTCGAATTCGACATAATCAAACCAACTTCATTATTATTAACCATCACCTTTGCCATATCAATTATTTGTTAACAACCTCGTTTGTCTATTCAATGCTTCCACCGACTCCAAAAAAGCCGTTTCCACTTCACTCAAAGTCTTCTGCTGATATTTCTTATATTCATTCGTCGCTTTTTCTATCGCCTTTTCGTGGCTAATTGTTCCGTTTCCTATCAGCAATTGTTCTCCACTCATCGTTAAGATCCTATCAAGATGCTGCGCCCAGTCTTTCATTGTCATCGGGATTTCCTTTTCCGCCTGTCGTTCTGCAAAATCAAGATATCCACTGACAATCTGCCCCATGACTCTCAACTCTTTTTCACCCAAATAATTTTTTGCGACAACGGCATCTTTCAAATGAGGCCGGCTTCCCTCGAAACTTTTCAATCCCATAAAAGCCAATTCCGCGTCGGCACGACTGAAAATCACTTCGGCGGCAGTCTGTCCATGAACTGCATAATGAATCTTGTTTTGGACACGCTTGAAAAATTCAACCGAGACATCTGACTTCGGGTCATAATCAACACTTGTAGCATATATATCAAGCACTTGGCGATAAAAGACTTTTTCAGAAGAACGAATGTCACGAATTCTTTCGAGCAATTCCTTCCAATAACCGCCTCCGCCAAGATTCTTCAACCTTTCATCATCAAGAGTAAATCCTTTACGAATATATTCATTCAAACGCTTCGTAGCCCATTGACGGAACTGCGTGCCGCGTAATGATTTAACACGATAACCGACACTGATAATCACATCGAGATTGTAAAAATTAGTAGGCTTGGTGGAAAAGTCGGAATTTCCGATTTTTCTCAACACTTCTTCTTCATGGAGTTCTCCTTCTTTAAAAATATTCAGAATATGCTCGTTAATAGTTGATCTTGATTTGTCAAACAACTGCGACATTGATTCAATAGTTAACCACACTGTTTCTTCTGCAAACAGCACATCAACGCTAACCTGTTCATCATCAGTCTTGAATAGAATCATGCGCGAATTAATTTTAACCAATGAGTTATTGGAAGCTCCTTCAGCCGATATGTCTTTCTTTCCTTTCATGATTTTCAACATTATTTAAAGTGGTCAAATTCGACCACTTTTTTAGCTAAAACGATCCATTCTTCATCAATGCCAAGACTTTCGGCTATGTTCAACGCTTCGTGAGGCACTTCGCCTTCCTTCACCTCGACAAGCTGGTAGTTCATCTGTCCGTCAACGAAGCCCTTCACACGCAGGCGTTTCGAGCTTGCCGACTCTATATCATAGTGCGTAGTCAAGACGAGGCTCACATTCTTACCCGAAAGCAATTCTATCAAGGCAGTCACCAAGGCTGCGCCTTCCGTCGGGTTGGTGGTGCGGGCCGGCTCATCGACCATCGCCACAATATTTCCTTCTTTTCGCGATGCCTTAATCACGGCATCAATGTTTTTCATCTCTGCGGCAAACGATGACAGCCCTTTTTCAATCGACTGCTCATCGCCAATGCAAAAATAAATTTCGTCCCTGACATCAATTTCCGCCTTTTCAGCCGGAATGCCGAAACCGAACTGGAAGAGATATTGACACAATGTCAAGGTCTTCAAAACCACGGTCTTACCGCCCATATTGGCACCCGTGATTAAGGTTGGCTGCTGACCGAAACAGATGTCAACAGGCTGATACAGCTTTCCAACCGCTGCAAGCGAGTTCTTCACTTGCGGATGGAACAGGCTCCGATATGAAGTCATTCCCTTTGAAACGCTTGGAAAAACAAGTCCCAACTGTTTCATTTGCAAGGCTTTCGCAAGATTGATGTCAACTTGTGCCAAAGCCTGCTGTGCTTGTTCGATTTCCGCTGCAAACGGACGAAGTTTTCTGCTCAATTCAAGACGGATTCTATCTTCGATTTCATTCGCCTTAAGCAGCAGTTCTTCCTGCATATCAGGACTTTTGCGAATCTGCGCACGCAGTTCCTTCAACTCTTCAGAGTAGGAATCGTAGATGTAAAATGTCGCAATCTTCAAGCCGTCGGGGTCGAGAATCGAAATCACGTTCTGCATATCTGGCAAAGCGATGACCTTATCCAAGCCCAACTTGGGCAAACGCTCAGAAATGTCAGCCGTCAGGATGGCGAGATGCTTCACCTCAAAAAGCTCAATATCATCCAAAACGACCGATTCGCCCAAATGCTTGATGGTGGTGCGAACATCTTTCAGGCATTGCAGTTTCGACTGCAACGTATTAATATAAGGTGTATTTTCCGGTTCAAAGACAAAGTCATGGAACGATTTCAAAACAGCGTAGCACTTCCCTATCTCCGATGCGTTTTTCATCATCGGCATGTCCAAAAGGCTACGACGACCGAAACTCGACTGTAAGTCAAGCTGGTCGAACATATAACGCAGTCCGCAAGGTGATTCTATGACGTCTTTCAATTGCATAAATAACTCTTCTTTAAATCGTAAACCGGTAATTGTATGGCTTCCGACAAGGTCTTGCAAAGTGTTTGCGAATCAAGCACATAACCGCTTGGCGATGTCGGGTTGACGCATACGGCTATCAGTTTGCTTCTTTGCAGCACATGAAGTTTTCCGCCCGAATGGTAGAATTGCCTCAAAGCTTGCTGTGAAGCGAAAATCTTGGTAAAGTCACGAACAACGAGTTCAACACCTTTCAACTGCTTGTTTTGTCTGACTTTTTCCAAGAAACTGTCAACCAAAGCACCGGCAACAAACAAAGTCTCGCAATTCTCCATGCCTTCAAAATGAATCTCTTTCGACAACGACGAAACCGTATTCAAATCATGAAGTTGTCCATCTTTATCAACCGACCAAAGACCTTTCTCAATGGGCGTAAGCAGCTCAAGATTCCTATCGTTAGTGACACCCATATTAATAAGGTCAACCACAAACGCCGTTTTCTGCACCAAAGTCTGCATATTTGCCGAAAATGCCGCGCCCGTCGAAAGTATCATCGATTCGCTCACAGCCGGCGATGCGGAACTCAACCTCGACAAGGCACCATCAACAATAACAAGATCTATGTCATGTTTGCGCAACTCTTTCATCCAACGGCGCAGACTTGCCCCCGTCGATGGCCCTGACAGCAGAACCCTGCCTTTTGTCAACGTTTTCGCTGTCACGACTCGTCCTAATGATGTACTCACGTCGCTGATGTCAATCAGTTCGGAAACAAGTTTGCGTTGACGATAATGCATCTCAGATGTTCCGAAATACATGCCTTCGCGCAGATAGATTTCCGGCTTGGCCGTCTGGGTCACTTGGTCAACGCTCTCTCCGTCAATGCCTATCGAGGTGACGGCAATTCTCCTCTTATCAACAGGCATCCTATTCAAGACGTAGTTCAAACACTCGGTCTTACCTGTATTTTTCTCCAATCCGACGATTGAACAGCTTTTGTATTTGACGAGTTCGTTTATGAAAGGCATTGATTGTCAATATGAACGATTATTCCTCTTTCTTTTCTTCAGGAACAGGCACTTCGACCTTCACTGTCTTCATCTTCTCGCCGATGAACCATGTGAAAGCGATGTACAACACGCCAGCCGCGATTGCGTAAACGCCAGCCTCAATGATGTTCTCGAATCTGCCGCTTGTAGGGTGCAGGATCAGAACCAGCACCGAGCTTGCAAGCCATTGAAGCACAGCGAAAATCACGCCGGCCTTCCATCTTGGGAAACTCTTATATTGCGCCATGATAACTTGTGTTTTTAAAATTTCAAAGATTGGCCGGAATCCCATTGAAAGAAACCGACCAATCTTTTATGTAAACTATTAATTATTTCTCGTTTCTCTCGTGACGTTTCAGATGGGCAGGTTCGATGTTCATCTTCTCGCCTTCGAGGAGTGTGATCACGCCGTCAACAGGTTTGTTTCTGTCAACGTCTTCAACTCTCTCGGCCTCAAGTTTCTTCTTAAGTGCCTGACATTCAGGGCAGTTGCAGTCGCTGTGGTATTCCGCCGGCTCGGTGTAGGTCGTGATGACGCCTTCAAAGTTACGGAGCACCACTCTGCCCGGTGACTGTGAGATGACGTATTGTGGCATGACTGGTGTCTTGCCGCCGCCGCCCGGGGCATCGACAACGAATGTCGGGACACAGAATCCTGAAGTGTGGCCGCGGAGGCCTTCGATGATCTCGATGCCCTTCGACACTGGCGTGCGGAAGTGTTCAAGACCCATTGAGAGGTCGCACTGATATATATAATAAGGTCTCACGCGCATCTTCACGAGTTCGTGGACGAGGTTTCTCATCACGAAGACGCAGTCGTTGATGCCGCGGAGCAACACGCTCTGGTTGCCGAGCGGGATGCCAGCGTCGGCGAGACGTGCGCATGCCGCCGCTGACTCTGGCGTCACCTCGTTCGGGTGGTTGAAGTGTGTGTTAATCCAAATCGGATGATATTTCTTCAGCATATCGCACAAAGCCGGAGTGATACGCTGCGGGCACACGACAGGCGTGCGTGTTCCGAGACGGACTATCTCCACGTGCTTGATCTTGCGAAGACGGCCGATGATGTACTCCAGCTTCTCGTCGCTGACCATCAAGGCATCACCGCCTGACAGCAACACGTCGCGGACACATTCTGTCTTCTCGATGTATTCCAGTGCTTTCTCGATGCGGTCTTTCGGCGACTCGTCGTCTTTCTGGCCTGCGAAACGGCGGCGTGTGCAGTGACGGCAGTACATAGAGCACATGTCGGTGATGAGGAACAGCACTCTGTCCGGATAACGGTGTGTGAGGCCGGGGACCGGTGAGTCTTCGTCTTCATGCAACGGGTCGAGGAGGTCGGCGCGTGCGATGTGTGTCTCAGCCGCTGTCGGGATGCACTGACGGCGCACAGGGTCATGCGGGTCGTCTGGATTGATGAGGCTTAAGTAATAAGGTGTGATGGCCATGCGGAGTGTCTGCAAGGTCTTCTTCACGCCTTCTTCCTCCTCTTCCGTCAGCTTGATGTATTTCTTGAGCTGGTCGAGATTCTCGATACGGTTCTTGACCTGCCATTTCCAGTCGTTCCACTGTTCGTCGGTAACTTCCGGGAATAATTGTTTTCTTCTTGATTCGCCCATTTTATTTGATATTGGTTATTAAAATTACTAACGTGGATTTCCAATTGTAGAGACGGTGCGCCAAATTGTAAAGACGGTGCATGCACCGTCTCTACAATCTTCATTCCCACATGTCAATTATGCATAGAGTTCTTCAAAGATCTTGCGGAGTTTCTCGCTCTCGCGGAGTTCCTGCAATGTGAACTCGGCGTGGCCCTTTGTGTAGCCGTTGCCCATGATCATGTTCACGTCAGCTCCGATGCCTTCAGCGCCGAGTGACGCCTTCGTGAAGCTTGTCGCCATCGAGAAGAAATATACAACGCCGTCGTCCTTTGTGCAGAGGACTGCTGTCATCTCCTGATCCGGCACGTTGACGCAGTTGATTGTGACGTCGGCCATCTTGCCGTTGGTGAGACGCTCGACGAGTTCGTAAATCTGAACTGGTGTCATGCCTGCCGCGCTCTCGACGATGTCGCAGAAGCCGAGGTCCTTGATGCGCTGTGTCGATTTCGGGCTGTTGGCGATGCCGATGACCTTACCTGTCACGCCGACGCGTTTCTTAGCCTCGTAGCAGCAGAGCATGCCTGACTTGCCGCCTGCGCCGAGGATGACGACTGTCTGACCGTACTGGCAGAGCTTCGCTGTCTGTGCCGGTGCGCCGGCGACGTCCAATGCTGACAGAGCGAGTTTCTCCGGCATGTCGGTCGGGATCTTCGCGTAGATGCCGCTCTCAAAGAGGATGGCCTTGCCTTTGATGTCAACCTGGTCGATTTCAGGACGGATTTCAAGAATCTCGTCGATGCGGAGAGGTGTGAGTGACAAGGAGACGAGTGTGGCGATGCGGTCGCCTTCCTTGAGGTCGATCTTGCCTTTCAAAGCGTCGCCGATCTTCTCGACCTTGCCGAGGAGCATGCCGCCTGAACCTGTCCTGCGGTTGCGGTGTTTACCCTGAAGCTCAACGTTATAGAACATTTCCTTCTTCACTTCTTCCATGATCTTGGCTTCGCTTGCGCCTTCACCGGCCTGCTGTTTCGCATAGTTGTGAATGTCGGTGAATGAAGCTGAGTCGATGTTCAAAGTCTGGACGTCGATGAGGATTTCGTTGTCGTAAATCTCGTCCATGTTGTTGTCGAGTTTGTTAGCTGGTTGTGGAAGAACACCTTTTGGTTCAATCACGCGGTGTGTACCGTATTTATTTCCGTGTTTCTGCATTGTGTTTTATTTTTTAATTGTTAATATTCCTTAAATTCCTAATTACCTATTTTCCTAACTACCTAATTACCTAATTACCTCTTCTTGAGTCCGAGAATCTCTCTTGCCTCATCGCTCGTCGCTATCGGGCGTCCGAGTTCTTTTGCCAGTCTGACGACCTTCTCGACGAGTTCGCCGTTTGACTTGGCGAGGACGCCTTTTGAGAGATAGAGGTTGTCTTCGAATCCGACGCGCACGTTGCCGCCCATGGCTATTGCTGCCGCCGCCATCGGGAACGCGTTACGTCCGACTCCGGTGACTGTCCATGTCGAGCCGGCGGGTATGCCGTTGACGAGCCAGCAGAGGTTGGCGACCGTCGCCGGTGTGCAGCCGGGGACGCCGAGCACGAAGTTGAACTGCATCGGTGCGCCCGGGACCTCGCCTTTGCGGGCCATGGTGAGGATGGTGTCGAGGTGACCCATCTCGAAGCATTCGTATTCCGGCTTGATGCCGCGCTCGATCATGCGCTTGCCGAAGGCACGCATCGTAGGCATTGTGTTGTCAAATATCTCGTCACCGAAGTTGCATGTGCCGCAGTCGAGTGTGGCCATCTCCGGGAGCGGGTTGGTGTCGGTTGACTGGAGACGTTCGTCAGGTGTCATGCCGACGGCGCCGCCTGTCGAAGGGATGAGGATGACATCCGGGCAGACCTTGAGGATGGCCTCTTCGCATTCCTGGAAGCGTTTGCGGTCCTGTGTCGGGGTGCCGTCGTCCCAGCGTACGTGGAGGTGGACGATGGCCGCGCCGGCATCTACGGCCGACTTCGCCTCACGCACTATCTCCTCAACGGTGTAAGGCACGTTCGGGTTCTGTTCTTTTGTTACTTCAGCGCCGCAGATGGCGGCTGTGATGATGAGTTTATCCATATTACTATCTTTGAATTCTCTGTTGTTCTTTCTTCACTACGCATGTGCCGCTTGCGCGAGCCACGATGATTGGTTCTGCCAAGACATCGGCTGCTGAGTCTGAAATGTCTGGACGCGGTGCGATGACCTTACGCGCCACGAACTCCATCTTGCGCGATGTGTTGCCGATCTTGGTGACCCAGCCTTCTGCCTCGATGTAGTCGCCGGCGTAAACCGGAGCGAGAAACTCGATGTTGTCGTATGCGCAGAAGAGACCTTCGTCGCCGTCTGTCATGATTAATAATTCTGTTGCGACGTCGCCGAAGAGGTGAACCATGTGTGCGCCGTCAACCAAGTTTCCGCCGTAATGAGCGTCTTTCGCACTCATGCGGAGTCTGAGCATTGATCTGTATTCTTTTTCCATTTGCTTAAAACTTTCAATTTGAAGTGACTTCCCGACTTTTACCGCCCCGAAACTTTTCCGTCATTGCGAGCGAAGTCGAGCAATCTCACTCTACTTTTCAACATAAATTCCGTCAACATAAATACCTGAAGCGTGGACGCATTCCGGTTTGATTTCGCCTACCTTCACGAGCTTTTCGGCCTCGACGACGACGTAGTCGGCGGCTGTTGCCATGAGCGGGTTGAAGTTGTTTGTGGTGCCGAGGAACACCATGTTGCCGAACTCGTCAACGATGTTTGCGCGGAGGAAGGCGATGTCGGCCTTGAGAGGTTTCTCGAGGATGTAGTCTTTTCCGTCAACTTTCACGATTTCCTTGCCGTCCTGCATGATGGTGCCGAGACCTGTCGGGGTGAGGACTCCGCCGAGACCTGCGCCGTAGGCTCTGATGCGCTCCGCGAGCGTGCCCTGCGGCACGTATTCGACTTCAAGGGTGCCGGCGTTCTTCTGCGCCGCCGTCTCTTTGTTTGTGCCTGTGTGCGACACGATGGCTTTCTTAACCTGATGGTTTGCAACGAGCTTGCCGTGTGCGACAGCGTCGTATGCCGTGTCGTTCGCAATGATTGTGAGGTCTTTAACGCCTTTTTCTACGATAGCGTCGATAATCTGAACCGCGCTTCCCACTCCGAGGAATCCGCCGAACATGATAGTCATGCCGTCGTGTACTCTCTCGACGGCCTGCTCTAATGTAATCTGCTTATTCATAGCTGTTTATATTTGATTTGTTTAACTTCAACTAATAAATAAATTTTCTTGCAAATTTACAACTTTTCTTTGAAATGACAAAAGCATTAACTAAATAAATTTATTATTTATTAATGCGGGATTTGGTTTGATGTTTGACAACTAAAATAAAACTAATTGACACCGTAAGATGCTTGTTCCTCCGCCGCCATCGGCAACGATTCGCCTAAATCACTGTAATTCTTTGGTTTATGGTCATTCAGGAAGATACAGTCGAGGGTATAGACCAAGCCTTTCAAGGTCTCTTCCCTCCTATCTTTTTTCAACTGACACTCCCAAATCGTGATGCGGTGCCAA
The DNA here is from genome assembly GCA_018064605.1 of Candidatus Limimorpha caballi. Taxonomy (GTDB): domain Bacteria; phylum Bacteroidota; class Bacteroidia; order Bacteroidales; family F082; genus Limimorpha; species Limimorpha caballi. The sequence goes on from JAGHUX010000005.1 coordinate 92,053, forward strand.
CCCATGTCCGCGAGTTTCAGCTGAACCTCGATGTCGCGCCGGCGGTTTCTGTCAATCTTCGCCTTCCAGAAATCAACATTTGAACGCGGCATCACAAACGATTTGCAGCCTTCATGCCCATGCCAGAAACATCCGTTTATGAAAATGCAGGTCCTATATTTTCTCAAGACGACATCAGGCTTCCCCGGCAGCCGCGGATGATTGAGCCTGTATCTGAAACCATTGTTCCACAAGTATTTACGCACGACAATCTCTGGCTTCGTATCTTTTCCGTGGATGGACGCCATGCAATGATGTCGCTGTTCTGGAGTCAATGGATCGGACATTTTTCAACATTTCATATTGTTTGCAAAAATAGAAATATTTGTTGAACGATATTCTGTTTTTATTTATTTTTGCGCCATAAAATTACAACTCCATGAAAGACATTGATTATGAGAAAATCCGCGGGTTTGTCGCGGAGCACAACGTCCTCGAACCGACTTCAATTCACGGCCCAGAACACTGGAAATATGTCGAGCGCAACGGCCTTCTTCTGGCGAAACTGAACGGTGCAGACGAGACCGTTGTCAGACTTTTCGCATTGTTCCACGATGCCATGCGTTTCAACGATTTCTATGACGAAGAACACGGACCGCGCGGCGCGGAACTCGCGAAGAAGATGAGAGGGAAACTTTACGAAGTGTCTGACAATCAATTTGAAATGCTGTACGCCGCCTGTCATTGCCACACCACTCACAGCCGCACCGGAATACTTACCATCGACACGTGTTTTGATGCCGACCGCCTCGACCTGCCACGCGCCGGTTACATCCCGAACCCTAAGAAAATGGCCACATCGCACGGCACGAAAATCGCCGACTTGGGCTTGAAAAACAAAGTCAGCCTCAAAGACTACCGCAAATGGATTGACACCATCGATTTGAATAGCCTGTGATTTTTTTATGATTAAAAAAGCCGTGAGAATCCGATGACCCACGGCTTCAACATATTCAATTCAACAGCAATTATTTACCAACAATCTCCTCGGCTCTCTTCAATGCGAAATTGATGTGCGAGCAGACGTTCTCGGCACCGAGTTTCTTGATGACACCGGCCTTGTCCAAAGTCTCCCTCACATGGACGTTGACACCTGAAAGCACCACCGTCATGCCGTTGCGTTTGCAGCCCTCGCATAGCAGCTCGAGGTTGTGGATGCCGGTGCTGTCGATGAACGAGACCTTTCTCATCCTGATGATACGGACCTTGTACTCCTTTCCGACAACCGCCTTCGCAATCTCGTCGAATTTATTGGCGATTCCGAAGAAATAAGGGCCGTCAATCTCATAAACCTCAACTCCCTCCGGGATGATGAGCTTCTCTTCATGAACGGCAACGTCGATGTTGTCGCCCGGATCGATTTCGTTTGTGAATGAACGGATTACAGTCGCCTCGTTGGTGCGTTTCAGGAACAAGGCGATTGATGCGATGAGCCCGACCTCGATGGCGACGGTGAGGTCGAAGATGACTGTCAGCAGGAACGTGACGAGCAGCACCGCGAAGTCGGCCTTCGGGTTCTTGGCGAGCATCCTGAACGTGCGCCAGCCGCTCATGTTATACGAGACCATGATCAGAACCGCGGCGAGGCACGGCATCGGGATGAGACCGACGAGACGGCCTAACAGCAAGAGAACCAACAGCAAGACGACGGCGTGAATCAAACCCGCGACCGGAGTCTTACCGCCGTTGTTGATGTTTGTCATCGTCCTTGCGATGGCGCCTGTGGCGGGAATGCCGCCGAACAGCGGAGTGGCGATATTAGCGACTCCCTGCGCTATGAGTTCGGTGTTTGAGTTGTGCTTGTCACCGATGACACCGTCGGCGACCATCGCGGAAAGCAACGACTCTATCGCGCCGAGCATGGCTATCGTGAACGCCGACGGGAAAAGATCGCGCATCAGCCCGAGCAAGTTCCCGCTTTCACCATAATCTATTTCAGGGAGTTTCGGAGCGGGAATTGAAGTCGGGAGTTCATATAAGTCCCCGATGGTGGTGATCGTCGTCACGCCGCAGAAACTCTTGAGAACCCAAGCCACTAAAGTCATCACGACAATTGCGACAAGCGACCCCGGAATCTTCTTTGAAATCTTCGAGCTGTACCTGATAATCAACAGGCTGACGATGCCGATGCCGAACGCCCACCAGTTGACATGCGTCACATTCTGGAAATAACAGATCCATTTGTCGATGAAGTTTGCCGGCACTTTTTCGATGCCGAAACCGAAAAGGTCGTTCATCTGCGTCGAGAAAATGGTCAGTGCGATGCCGCCGGTGAAGCCGACGACGACAGGATACGGCACGAATTTGATGACGTTCCCGAGTTTGAACGCACCTATAAGGATAAGCAGCACACCTGCCATCATCGTGGCAATCATCAGGCCGCCGAGACCGTGCTGCTGTATGATCCCGTAAATGATGACGATGAAAGCGCCTGTCGGGCCTCCGATCTGCACCTTGCTGCCGCCAAGTAGCGAGATTATGAAACCGGCTATTATCGCCGTCACGAGGCCTTCCGTCGGACCTACGCCCGACGCTATGCCAAATGCGATTGCGAGCGGCAAAGCCACAATGCCGACAATGATTCCAGCCATCGCATCAGCAGAAAACTGAGCCTTGCTGTAGCTTTTCAGACACGTAAAAAGTTTGGGTTGAAACACCATTTTCAGTCAAATAAATTTAATGAATTAATCTCGAAATTTTGAAGGCGCAAAATTAGTGTTTTTTCGCATAGAAACGACAAAAATAATCAATGCATGATATTAAATCATAGCTCATTCATTATCAATAACTTTCAGCACAATATCGAGCAACACGGGCAGAACACGAACGTACTGTCATCACAATGCCGCGTGATTTCACGCCGCCCAGACTCCGTTACACATCTCATCGGCGACAATCATGTCAAGGTTATTGAGAGTTCACTCATACGAAATGTCAGTAAGGTCAGAAAAAAAAAGACGGGTCTGTCCAAGCCCGTCAGTGGATTCACATTCAATGTGAGAAGTAAGCGGAGAGAAAGGGATTCGAACCCTTGGAACGCAGAGCGTTCAACGGTTTTCGAGACCGCCCCGATCGACCACTCCGGCATCTCTCCAACGCTTAACTTTCTAAAGACGAAAGCAACCCACCGTTCGAGTTGCTTTCCTCAGCGGAGACAGAGGGATTCGAACCCCCGATACATTTCTGTATAACGGTTTTCAAGACCGCCGCGATCGACCGCTCTGCCATATCTCCGCTGCAAAAATACAAAAGTTTTCAATGCCACAACTTTTTTTTTATTTTTTTTTTCACACGCCCCTGTTTTCTCGAAAAATATGAGTATCTTTGCCAACGAAAATGAACAGATTTTTATCAAATATTATATTAATAACATTGTTTATCAATGTCTTTGGTTTTGCAGGCTGCGACACTCAAGACTTACCTGATGACATGCGGAATTTTCAGAAAAATCTTTACTACGATGGTGTTTTTCTTGAAAATTTGGCGCGTATTGCCGACAGTTGCACGCCAAGATACACGAAAAATTACGCTTTTTTCGAGAAAAAGTCTGAAATATTTTTCAACAAAGGACTGAATAACATGAGACGTGACGACCTCAAGGCCGCCGTCAACGACCTCCTCAAGTCACTCGAATCGGGAGAGACCTCAATGCGTCTCAGAGACGGTGCCACCAGCGACAACCTGCATTACCTCGGACAGATCAACGAGAACATCGGCGACATATATAATAAGGTGAACAGCCTCAAGCCGGCGTCGCACTTCTACAGTCAGGCGGCCGACTGCTTCGAAGCCGCAGGGCGGCAGCATGAAGTCATCGAGCAGCTGCTGAAAATCGGCGACATTTACCAGCGCAACCACATCCCGAACATCGCGCTGCTCAACTACGAGACCGCCGAGAGCCACCGAAACCTCTCCGAGACGCAGCTGTGCGAGGTCCTGATCAAAAAAGGCATCTCGCTCTATGACGTGGCCGATGTAGAAACCGCCGACTCGATTTACGACCTGATAAGCAGGAAATCGCCGCAAAGTATTGACTACAACTATTTTACGGCAATACATCTTTACAATCACGATGATTTGGAAACGGCACTGCCCGAGCTGCTTTACTGTTTCAAATACGGCACGTCCGACATGAAAGTCAGGGCCGCAGAGATGCTCGCCGACCTGTATTTCCGCATGGGCGAACGTTACGAGGAGCTGCAATACGCTCAGTATCAAGCGAAAATAACGTCATCGGAGGCGCGGCTCACCCCGACGAAGATGGAGCTCGAGGAAGCCTACGACGACTTCATCAAGAACACCGGACACGTTGACGAGACGGAGCCGGGCGGTCGTTGGTGGATCATGGCAGCCTCCGTCCTGTTACTGGCGAGTGCGGCAGCGTCTCTCATTTTAAGATTCAAGAAGAGGGAAACGGAGACGAATCATGAGCCTGTCGCCACGGATGTCACCGACGAGAAGGAGACGCTCGCCGATGAGATTCCGGGCCGTTCATTCGACGACGACTTCAGGAATTTCGCCGCGTCGGAGATTTTCAGCGACATCAAAGGCTCGCTCGAAGGCAAGACCATCATGACCAAGACCGTCGGCGACTACCCGCGCCTCGCACTGTCGAAGACGAAAATCGTGACGCTGACCACCAGGTTCAACGAGTGCTTCCCGAACCTCACACACACGCTGTCGGCGATGCACCCCGAACTCACCGGCACCGACTTCAGATACATCATCCTCAGCATCATGGGGCTATCCAACCTCGAGATTGCCGTCCTTCTGCAGCAGACTTACAGTTCTGTGAGCAAGAGAAACCGTCACCTGAAGGATGTTTTCGCGACAGAAGACCCGTTGGAACAGTTTTTTTACAACTATCTGCACACGGTGAAATACTGATTTCGCCTTACATTATCTTATTCTTTTTCAATATATTACAGCGATTTCTTCCACATTTTTCAACAAATTGCGACATCAAATCGCTTGACAAAACTTCGTTGCCGGTGTATTTTTGCGGCCAGAACAAGGAAAATTAGTACGATGAAAAAACTAACGCTCATCAGCATTGTGGCATTGTTGTCATTTGCGGCACATGCGCAGTCAGCCAAGACGCTCAACTCATATATATCATACGCGACGTTCGATGTCGCCGGCGAGAACGCCACGCCGTTCGTGGAGACATACATCACCTTTGACAGGGCGAGTCTGGCTTATGTGAAGAATGACGCCGGGCAGTACAACGCGACGGTGAACATCACGGTGCTTTTCAAGCAGGGCGAGTCGGTGAAGAACTACGGCAAATACTCACTCAACAGTCCGAGTGTGATTGACACCACTGCGATTTCAGGCTATTTCATGGACATGCAGCGCTACCAGCTCGCCAACGGCACATACACGCTTGAGGTGACACTCGAAGACGAGAACAACAAGACGGAGAGACCTTTCGTCATCGAAGACCAGGTCGTGATCGACTTCCCAGAGAGGATCTGTTTCTCAAGCGTGATTGGGCTCGAGAGCTTCGCGAAGGCGGAGAAAGAGTCGTCATGCACCAAGAGCGGCTTCGACATCATCCCGATGATGATACCATATTACCCCGAGACGGCGAACAAACTTTCTTACTATTGTGAGATTTACAACACGAAGAGACAGCTCGGCGCCGACGGGAAATATCTGCTCAACACTTACATCTGCGCCTTCGAGAACGGCACGAAGCTCTCCAACTACTTCACCAGCAAGAGGATGAATGCCAAAGAGACGGAAGTCGTCCTCGGCACAATGGACATCAGCAACCTGCCGACGGGCAACTACTACCTGGTGCTTGAGGCACGCGACAGGAACAACGAGATAATCGGGCTCAACAGGTTCTTCTTCCAGAGGAGCAACTCGAACTATCATGTTGACGAGCAGGCCCTGCAAAACATCAGCACCGACCTCGTCTTCAGCGGGAAGATCACGGACATCGACAGCCTCAGGAAATACATAATGAGCTGCGAGCCGCTCGCCACGATGGTCGAGAAGGAATATGCTCAGTCGCTTGTTCAGACCGATGACATCGAGATGATGCAGAAATACTTCTACACGTTCTGGTCGAGCCGCAACAGCATCGAGCCGGAGAAGGCGTGGCAGCAATATCTGGTGCAGGTGCGCAGATGCGACGAGTCGTTCAAGTCGGTCAACCGTCCGGGCAGCCGCACCGACAGAGGCGTCGTGTTCCTGAAATACGGCGCGCCCGACAGGATCGTCCAGGAATACAACGAGCCCGGCGCGTACCCTTATGAGATCTGGCACTACTACACACTCGGCAGCCAGCGTAACAAGAAATTCGTCTTCATGTCCAGAGACCTGGCCACCAACAACTTCCAGCTGATACACTCCGACGCCGTCGGCGAAGTCAGCAACTTCAGATGGACGACAGAAATATACTTCCGCACCTACGGCACCTACTACGACTACGGCGTTGACGGTGTCGCGAACCCCGACTCGTACGGCGACAAAGCCAAGGACTACTACGACAATCCGAGATAAAAAAGAGTAACTTTAAACATACCATATACCACACATACTTTGTTTTGATTTGGGACTTGACGCGAGTCGGTCCCAAGTCGCATTTCAGTCGGAAAGTTTATAATCCATAAAGGTGAAAAGTTTTTACGTGGTAAAAGAAAAAAAACTATTTTTGCAGCATGAAAAAAACGGCGGTAGTCATATTGAATTACAACGGGCGGAAGTTCTTGGAGAAGTTCCTTCCGAACGTCGTCGCGAACAGTTCCGATGTGGCTGACGTCATCGTCGCCGACAACGCCTCCACCGACGACTCCGTCGAGTTCATGCGCAGGAATTTCCCCGGCATCAGACTGATAATCAACGACAGCAACGGCGGTTTCTCCACGGGTTACAACCTTGCGCTGCGCCAGGTCGAGGCCGAATATTACTGCCTTTTGAACTCCGACATCGAAGTGACGCCGCACTGGATCGAGCCGGTAATAGAGCTGATGGACGGCGACGAGAGCATCGCCGCGTGCCAGCCGAAGCTCCTCTCCTACTCCGACAGGGAAAAGTTCGAATACGCCGGCGCGGGCGGCGGATACATCGACAAATACGGCTATCCGTTCTGCCGAGGCAGGGTGTTCCAGGAAGTGGAGAACGACAACGGGCAATACGACGATGTGAGAGAGGTGTTCTGGGCGACGGGCGCGTGCATGTTCGTCAGGGCGGAGCTGTACCACCGGTTCGGCGGCCTCGACGACAGCTTCTTCGCACACATGGAGGAGATCGACTTCTGCTGGCGACTGAAAAACCACGGCTACAAGATAATGTACTGCCCCGGCTCGAAAGTATATCACATCGGCGGCGGCACACTGCCGAAGTCGTCGGCGAGAAAGACATACCTCAACTTCCGCAACAACCTCTCACTGCTCATGAAAAACCTGCCGGAACACAAGACGTTTCCGATAATCACATACAGAATACTTCTCGACTGGCTCGCCGGACTGAAGTTCCTCGCCGACGGCAGCTTGGCCGACCTCTGGGCGGTGACAAGGGCACACTTCAGCTTCTACAGCCATCTTCCTTCACTGAAGAGAAAAAGGAATGCACTCAAACACACGAAAACTTCGCAGGTTTACCAGAAAAACATCGTGTTCAAACACTACCTCGGACACAAAAAGCTGTTCACGGAGTTGGAAGAGAAAGATTTCTCGTGACATCAGGCCATGCGATGATTTTTTTCGACCGGTTTATTGCTAAATGTAGAATAAAATTACAAAAAAGAGAAATAAACCTTAAATTTTTCTTGCATTTTATTTTTTTCATTTATAATTTTGCACCGTTGAAACACCGCATCAACGGACTTCGTGCCTTGTTTCATATACTTGAAGTCCCTAATTTAATTCCCCAAAAAATGAAAAGAGTTTCTATTCTTTTTGCACTGATGTTCGTGGCGACAGCAGTGTTTGGTCAATCTGAGAAGAAAATGAACGTTCAGAATCAAGCAGTTGACCAGTATGGTAACAAAGTAGAGGTCAAGGATCTGTCAACAACAAGCAGAGACGGCATCCTTGTTTTTGAATCAAAGGACAAAGACTACAAGTTCTGGTTTGACGCCAGGGTCCAGGTGGATTTCGGAGCTTTCTTCGGAGAGCAGGAATGGGCTGACCCGATTGGAAACGGAGCGAGCATCCGCAGGGCACGTATGGCTGTCAAAGCCCAGGTGACACCGGATTGGTATGGTGAAGTTGACATGGAACTTGCCAACGGCTCGTTTGAGTTGAAAGACGCCATCATCCGTTACACAGGCTTGAAACGTTTCCAATTCACAGCCGGCAACATGAAACCTGATTTCTCAATTTCACGTAACACATCATCACGTTACCTTGAATTCATGGAACGTCCTATGATTGTCAGCGCGTTGGCGCCAAGCCGTCACCTCGGCATCTTCGCCAAATACACCGACAAATTCTGGTTTGCAAGTGCCAGCATTCTGTTCCAGGAGATTGAAGGTCAGGAGACAAGAACTTTTGTTGAAGACCAGAACAAAGACTACGGCATGGACGAGGGTCTCTCATACATCGCCAAACTCGCCGTCCGTCCTATCAACGAGGAAAACTATGGCATTCATGTCGGTGGCGCATTCATGTATGACACGCCGAAGACGTCAGACGAAAACGGTCATCTCGGATACACACGTTACAGCTGCCGTAACACCACAAACATCAACCGCAAGAAATACGTTGACACCGACGACATCAAGAACACCGACTACAACCTCATCGCCACAGCTGAAATAGCCGGTCACTACAAGGGTTTGCGTGCTGAAGGCGCATGGATGGCCGACTGGACATATCTGAAAAAAGAAATGAATCTCAGCAAGCCTTACTATTTCAGCGGCTGGTATGTCGAGGCTGGCTATCTCCTTCTCGGCGGCAGCCAGAGATACGACTCCGACGGCGGCAAATTCAACCGCGTCCGCAACGGTAAAGACTGGGGCGACATCGAACTGGCTCTCAGGTATGAGTACATCGACATGAACGACTACAAAGACCGCGTTGTTTCAGAAGCAATATTCGGCGGTTCCGCCGACCTCCTTGGTGTTGGACTCAACTTCTATTTCACAAACAACGTGAAAATCGCCCTTAACTATCAGTATGTCAACAACGACCGCTATGCAAACGGAAAAGGCAAACTCTACTGCGGCCTTGATGCTAACGGCAACGCCACAAAAGACTACACCCAAGTTGTCGGAGATGACGCCGGCGTAAACTACCACATGCTTCTCGCACGTTTCCAGATTGCATTCTAAATCGTAAAGTTAATAATCTAATAGTCAAAATTAAAATTTAAAAATATGAAGAAGATATTATTTATGGCATTGGCCATCGTTCTCGGATTGGTATCATGCGTGAAAGACGATAAATATCCGGGATTGACAATAACAGACGTGAAATATGCTCCAACTGCTGTTTCCTATTTCAATGATGTGACTGTCACCGCTAAAATCACGAGCTTCACCGCAGTGACAGCCGAACTCGTTTACAACACCGGCGGCGAAGATGTAACAGTTGCCATGGCAAACGTCGAAAATATTTATTCAGCAGTGATCCCGGCTCAGCCGAATGACACGAAAGTCAGCTTCTATGTCAGAGCGGAAAATGAAAACATGACAAACACTTCGACGCCAATGGAATACACTGTCGGCGCCGTTCAGATTGACTATTCAAAACTCCGTCTCAACGAGCTTAACGGCAACGACAAGTTCATTGAAATTTACAACGCAGGCACCGAGGAAATCAACCTCAACGGCGTTTCCATCCAAAAGGACGCGGAGACGAACTGGACCGGTGACGCCACAATAACCATCGCTGCCAACGGTTTCGTGGTCCTTTACAGCGAAGACGTCGTCGCCGACCATCCTGAAGTCCCGGAAAATCACATCTTCAGAGGTGGGCTGTCGGCAAAGAAGAATGTCAGAGTACAGCTCTTCACCCCTGCCGGTGAGTCAATCGATGACTTCAACTTGGTGAACATCGACATGAACGACCCGTCAATGATTCCGGCACCGGCTTCGTACAGCCGCAACGCCGACGGCGAGTGGTATTATGCCGACGCGACTCCTGGTGCGGTCAATGTCGATGGCACGACTCCGCTTTTAGGTCTCGAAAACGACGGCCCGACACCTCCGTCCGAACCCGACTACACCAACTTGGTTTTGAACGAGCTTAACGGCGACACGAAGTTCATTGAGTTTTATAACGCGGGCGACATCGACCTTTCCGTCGAAGGAATGTATCTCGTGAAAGACGACGGCACAGAACCGACATGGACTGGCGCGGCAGGAACGGTCGTCCCAGCTCACGGCTACCTTCTCCTCTACAGCGAAGACGTCGTACTTCCAGGCGAAGCACAGGAAGGATATCCTGAAGAGCTTGTGTTCCACAGCGGACTGTCGGCAAAGAAGACATTGAAATACGCGCTTTACATGCCTGACGGAAGCGAAAGAGATGTCTTCACGAGAGGCGAGACCGGCGAATGGGGGCAGACGATCAGCAACGTGGCTCCACAGTCATACGCACGCATTCCTGACGGCGGCGACTGGAAACTTGCCGAACCGACTCCAAATGAAGCAAACCCGGACAACGGCGAAGAAATCCCACAAGTTTAAAATTTACACGTCTAACCATTGCCAGTCAAAATGACACGGCAATGGTTAGGTTTTTTTAGTCTTAACACAAAAGAAATGGCAAAAGAAGAAATGAAGATCGGCGAAGAGTCGAAGCCGAGATTTGAGTTCCGTTCATTCGGACAATGTTTCTGCGACGCGCACAAACGCATGGCACGTCTTTCCGCTCCGGTACCGGAAAAGGTATGGGAGCGGCTCAGCGACGAGATTTACATCATCTCACGCAAAAACGACATCAACAACACCAAAATCAGAAACGGCAAGATGGACATCAAGACATTCGTCCAGACCGTTGACGGCCTTGAGCAGTGGAATCCATTGATGAAAGGCGTGTTTCCGATGGCGAAGGAAATGCTTGAAAATGAAGTGTTCCCGGCATTCATGGTCAACATGCCGAAGCTCACGAAAGACACCTACACATACGAAGAGTTCATGGAGATGGTGAAAGCCAACCCTGACCTCGCCGCCGTGCGTGTGCACAAGAGACGCTGGGGCTACATGGTCAACGACACCATCTGCGAAGTTGGCGAAGTGCTCATCAACGGCGCGAAGGTGATGACGATAAACTCGGAGTCAACGGAGATCGAAGACATCAAGAAGACCATCAAGGAGACAGGGCTTGAAGGTGTCGAGAACATCAATTATTTACAGGCTATCAAGCGCGTCATCGGCATGTCCGACAAACCGCTCGCAAACGAATAACACATTATGGCACAGGAAATTGAAAAGAAATTCTTAGTCAAGTGCGACTGCTTCAAGAAGGAAGCCTTCAAAGCCACACGCATCACGCAGGGCTATCTTTGCAGCGTCCCGGAACGCACCGTGAGAGTGAGGGTCAAGGGCGAAAAAGGATACATCACAATCAAAGGCATCGGCAACGCATCGGGTGCGGCACGCTTCGAATGGGAGAAGGAAATCCCCGTCGAGGAAGTGAGGTCGTTGCTCGAACTCGCCGAGCCGGGCGTCATCGACAAGACACGTTACCTCGTGAAGAACACCGACGGCAAGCACACCTGGGAGGTTGACGAATTCTACGGCGACAACGACGGCCTCACCGTCGCCGAAGTGGAGCTTGAAGACGAGAACGAACCGTTCGACAGACCGTCATGGCTCGGCGAAGAAGTCACCGGCGACCCTAAATATTTCAACTCTATGTTGATGAAAAACCCCTACAAGAACTGGAAATAAACCATTTTCAGGCAAGGCGGAGACGTCATAACCGGCATCTCCGCCTTTCAAACAAAAAAAAGATTCTGGAAAAAAACTCTAACAAAAATCAACCCCTTCACCATGAACACTTTTGACCCACTGGACATGAACAACTACAGGGTGGAGAAGCTGCCCAAGATGCAAAAATCCGACTTTGAGAAATGGATGGCGCGGATAGGCGGACCTCTCGCGATAATCGCCTTCGTTGTCATTTACTGGTTCTGTCACATTGACTTCATCGACAACATCGACACAAACGCATTGACAGCCAAGGCGTTAAAGCGTTGCAATGACATAGGCTACGACACGTTCCTGCGGACGAACTACGCGATGCTGGCTATTTTCGTGGCGAGTCTCATCCTTTGGATCACCGAAGCGATACCCAACTATCTCACCTCGCTGCTGCTCATTCTCGGCATCGTGCTCTGCAACGTCACCACACAGAAAGACGCGCTGGCGCAGCTCGGACATCCCGTGATGTGGCTCAACATCCTCTCTTTCGTCCTCGCCGGAATGCTTGTAAAAACACAGTTCGCCAAACGAATGGCGCTCGCCTTCGTGATAAAATTCGGCAGAAGCGCGAAAGGCGTGCTATGGAGTTTCCTGATTATCAACATCATATTGTCGGCCTTCATATCGGCGACGACAGTCAAGGCAACAATCATGCTCCCGATTTTCATGACGGTGTGCGCCATTTACGGCGCATCGGGCGACAGCCGCAACAACTTCGGGCGCAACCTCGTGATACAGAATCTGTTCCAGGTCAACATCGGCGCGAACGCTTTCTATACCGGCAGCGGCGCCCACCTGCTCGCGATATCACTCATCGCCGGATTCGTCGGGACATGCGACTTCGGCTACGCCGACTGGCTTTTCACCTGCGGCCCGATGAGCCTCCTGATCCTCATAATAGGTCTGCTGTTGGGCATTTACGTCTTCTTCCCGATGAAAAAGGAGGAACAGAAGCCACAGATTGAAGGCGGCATCGAACGTCTGAAAAACGAACTCAACGCCATGGGCAAGATGAAAGCCGAAGAATACAAGGCCGTCGGCATTTTTGTCCTGGTTCTTTTCCTGTGGGTGACGAAAGGCACTTTCCACGACATCGACGAAACGATTGTCGCTTTGCTCGGGGCGATCATGGCGCTTCTCCCTGGCGTCGGGGTGGTTAAATGGAACGACGTTGACATCCCGTGGCATCTGATGCTTTTCTCTGCCGGCGCTTACACCCTCGGCTCCGGCCTCAACGCCACCGACCTCCCGAACACCATGGTGAACGCGGCGTTCGACGGACTCGGGATAACATCCGACACTCCTTTCTGGGTGCTCTACGTGATCCTCACCTTCGTGATGATGTACTCCGGACTGGTCTTCCAGTCGAAGACGATAAGAACCATGGTCTTCGTGCCGATAGCGTTGGGCGTCGAGGCACGCTTCGGATTCCCCGCCATGAGCATCGCCCTGCCGGTAGCAATGCTCATAGAACACTGCTACGTGCTGCCATTCAACAGCAAACCCGCCCTGCTGCTTTACAACACAAACACTTACAGCATGACTGACGCCTTCAAATTCGGAATCACGATGATGACAATATCATGGGCCCTGATTCTCGTCTGGGGCGCGACGGTCTTGAAATGGGCCGGCATCACACCCGGATTGTTCTTCTAACAAATAGTGACGATGATTGACGTTGAAACAAAAATACACGACAAGTTTTCCATTGAATTCAAAATAGGATTTTCGGGGCAGGAAAGCTCGAAAAAGAACGACTTCAGCCTGAATTCTTGGATCTTCGTGCCGAACAGCCTTGACGTGAATAAATACACTTACGACAAGGAGCGTTTTTACAAAGACATGAGGTCCAACATCAGGCTGATAACTCCTGTTTTCAAATTGAAAGACATCGCCGGAAACAAGGCAATTCCATTGAATAACGTCAAGACTTCATTCCAGAACGTCCTCACGGAAGCGTCAGACAAAAACCTCATCGACCTTGAATTCCAACTCAAGCTGTTCGGCGCCGTTTTCAAAAGTGCCGTGAGAGACAGCGTCAATTCCATAAAAGCGGGCATCAACGGCCCGGACGCCTCCGAAAACTGTTCAGATTACATTGATGACGTCAGTACAATTCTCGAGGAATACCGCAGATTGTATTCACTTGCCAGAAACACAAAGGCCGGAAACATAATGTCATTATTCGCGTTCACCGATGAGTTCATGAGCCATCAGGTTGAAATGCGAACCATCAGAATCATCAAAGCCATTGACAGACAGAAAGACACATCGTTGGACAAGGCGAGAAGACACATCGCCGACTTCATCATCAAGGAGCAGGAATACAAGAGAAGACAAGGTTACAAGCTGGCTGCGAAAGACGAGAACGACTCCAACAAGGAATTGCTTTTCCGCAGAAGCCTCCTGAAAAAATACATCGAAAGCTCGCTGTATCTCAAAATCGACAAGACAGAAGACGGGAGGGCCATCCAACAGGTCTCGTTCAGTCTGGCGGCAGGACTTGCGATGCTGGTTTACAGTTTGACATCCCTGATTTTCCAAAAACACCTCGGCTCCTACCCTGCCCTGATTTTCATCCTGCTGGTGGCGGCTTACGTGCTGAAAGACAGAATCAAAGACCTGACCCGGTGGATGTTCGCACAAAAACTGAAAGACAAGTATTTTGACATACGCAACGACATCAGCATCAAGAAGAAGAAAATCGGCTGGGTGAAGGAAGGCATGGATTTCATCAGCGACGAGAAGGTCTCCGCCGAAATAATGAGACTGAGGAACCGTTCGCAACTTGAGACAAACAACGACTTTTTTGAGGAGAAGATCATCCTTTACAGGAAAAAGGTCTCGATTGACAACGAAATGCTGAAGAACCACTACGACTACGACTTCAAAGGAATCAACGACATATCGCGTTTCAACATAAACTACCTGAAAAAAAGGATGGACAACCCCATTGTCCCCGTCGATTATCTTGACGAAAGCATGGAGGTGAAAACCGTTTCGGCCGAACGTGTTTACACGTTGATTTTCATCCTGCAATGCGTCGCCGGCGATTCCGTGCAGTACAAAGCCTTCAGGATGACGGCCAACAGAGACGGGATAATCTCAATAGATTAGTTTCTGGCATTTCAACATCAAAAAATCGAGCGTCACCGCCGCCGCCATCGCCTCGACGACAGGCAGCACTCTCGGCACCACACACACATCATGGCGGCCTTCAACCTGATATTCAACTTCATTTCCGTGAATATCAACAGTTCGCTGTGGCTGCATTATTGTCGCTATCGGCTTGAACGCCACGTTGAAAGTCACATTTTCGCCGTTCGTGATACCACCCAAAACACCGCCAGAATGATTTGTCAATGTCCTGACCCTTCCGTTTTCGTTGACAAACAAATCGTTGCATTCAGAGCCTGACATTTCAGCTGTGTGAAACCCATCTCCTATCTCAAAGCCCTTAGCCGCATTGATGCTCATCATGGCATGCGCAAGTGCAGCGTGAAACTTGTTGAACATCGGCTCACCGAGTCCGACCGGGACATTCCTGACCTCACAATGGACAACAGCGCCGACAGTGTCGCCTTTCTTTCTGAATCCGGCAAGAATCTCCTCAATCTCATTCGCCGTAAAGCCTCCATGGCACGTTTTTTGTCCTATTCTCACGACAGAAGAGACAATTTTGATGTCATGCTTCTCAAGGATCTGTTTTGCGATGGCTCCGGCGACAACACAAGGAGCGAGAGTCCGAGCCGACGCCCGTCCACCGCCGCGATAATCACGGATTCCGTATTTCATCTGATATGTGAAATCGGCATGAGAAGGCCTGTACAAGTCTTTGACATTGTCATAATCAGATGGTTTAGCATCTTTATTCCTGATAATGAACGCCACAGGAGCGCCGGTCGTCTTGCCTTCAAAAAGTCCCGACAGGAACTCCACTTCATCGGTCTCGTTTCTTGTTGACGTGACAGCACTTTGACCAGGCTTTCGTCTTGCCAGTTCACTCGTGATGAATGACATGTCGATTTCCAGTCCGGCCGGGCAGCCGTCGATGACACCGCCGACCGCCGGTCCGTGCGACTCTCCGAATGTCGTGAGGCAGAAAGCATTTCCAATTGTGTTAGCGTTCATAATCAAGTATTTAAAAAATAGGGAGAGAACAGATTCCCTCCCCAACAAAAAAAATAACCGAATGTTTATTGTTCGTTCAAAATCTTAATCTTCGCCTCAAGGACTTTGACGTCGTTCTTGATTTTCTGGATCTTCTTCTCGTATTCAGCCTTGAGGATTTCCGACTGTTTGCTGTTCGCGAAGAACCCTATGTTGTTCTCAAGCGTCGCAATTTCGTCGCGCAGCTTCTGGATCCTGTTTTGCAGGTTGGTGCGTTCTCTCCTGACCTTGTCGCGTGAATCGGGGTCTTCCTTCATGCCCGACACGATGGCGCGGTATTCTTCCGTAGTCGCCTCATTCTCATTGAGTCTCATCTTGTCGAACAGTCCGTCGATGAGTTTGCGGTATTCATTTTGGACAGCGTCTTTCATCTTCATCGGCACGTGTCCGATAGCCATCCACTCACGTTGGAATCCTCGTATCGCCTCCATGTTCTGGCTGCGGTCCTTCTGAAGCTCGAATGCCTTGATGCGCTCGATGAGTTCCTGTTTAGCCTTGAGGTTGCCGTCTTCTTCACCCTTGATGCCGGAGAAATGCTCCGACTTGTTCTTGAAGAACTCGTCGCAGGCGGCGCGGAAACGGTTCCATATCTTGTCGGAATGGCGTTTCGGCACCGGGCCGATGGTCTTCCATTCTTCCTGCAGCTTCTTGATGTAGTCGCCGGTCTTCCTCCACTCCGTCGAATCCTTGAGGTTTTCGACTTCAACGCAGATCTGAAGTTTCCTGTTGTAATTCTCCATCTGCTGGACCTTCAGTTTGCCGAAGAATTCCTTCTTGCTCTCGAAGAAGCTGTTCATGGAAGCCTTGAAACGATTCCATATCTCGTCGCTCTGTTTCTTCTGGACCGGCCCGACCTGTTTCCAAAGTTTGAACAACTCATTGATTTCATTCGACTTCTTCGTATATTCGTTGATGGTCGAAGCCGCCTCATTGACGATTTCTTCTATCTTCTCGCAAATCGCTGTTTTTGCGTCGTAGTTCGACTTCTGTTCCTCCTCAATCTTGGCGTAGTGTTCGCGGCGGATCTGATTGATCTTGTCGGTCGCGGTCCTGAAACGCTCCCAGATCTCGTCCTTCTTGTCCTGCGGGACTGGGCCGATCTCCTTCCACTCATCGTGGTACTTCTGGAGAAGTTTGAACGACTTGGTCATTGACTTTCCGAGCAGGAGCTCTTCGACTTTCTCGCAGAGGGCGATTTTCGACTCAAGGTTCTTCTTGAGGTCAAGGTCACGCAACTCCTTGTTAATCTTAACTTTATTGAAAAACTTCTCGACGAGGAAATGGTATGAGTTCCAGATGTTCGAGATCTCGGCGGCAGGCACCTGACCGATGGCCTTCCATCTCTCCTGCAACGCACTGAAGTCGTCGTACGTCTTCTTCAGAGTCTCCTCAGAATCAATGAGTTGCTTCAGTTCCTCAAGAATCAATGTCTTCTGGTTAAGGTTCTCAACCTTCTGTTGTTCAACGACTTCGTTATATTTCGCCTTTTTCGCCTTGTAGATGTTGAAAGCAGCTTTGAAACGCGTTTCGAGAGGGTCGTCCTTATGCTCGTAACTTTCCTTGTCGCCTCCGCCCATGATGAACTGCTCCATCTCACGGTCGAGGTCTTCCTTGTTAAGTTTAAGGAAATTAACCTTGATTGCAGTCACTTTCTCCTTGATTTTCACGACATCCGGATCCTGAACCGTCTCCTCCAACAACTCAACAAGTTGCAGTTTGTTGCAACCCGAAAAGTCGAGTTCAAGTTCTTCTTCCTCTTCATTTTCACTCGCCAAGTCAACATCCTCGTCGGTCACAACGACTTCATCCCTTGACAGCATTTCTTCGTCAGCGCCGAGAGTGATTTCTACATCCACGGCACTCGGTAAAATTGTAGAAGCGTTAAGCTCCTCAATTTGTTTGCGTTCAGCAGCGTTCATTTTCTAATTTTTTTTCAATTATACAAGTTGTTATCCTGCACCGCCTTGGCGATGCTGATATGAGAAATAAAACGCTGCAAAGATAACAAATTATTCATCTTACACACCGATTTTTTAAAATATTTTTCCTCATCACCTTTTGAAGAAAAATCGTACCTTTGCGGAATTAATTTAAGGTGTCAAAATTTAAAATGCAAACATCAGAAGAAACGAGAGACAGATTCAACGACTTGATTTTCAAGTCAGTGAATGAGAACATAAAGAAAATCGTGGCTCTGCCGACATCAGGTTCCTCGAGAAAATATTTCAGGATAACCACCGAAACGAAGAGTCTTGTCGGGACTTACAACAGCAACATTGAGGAAAACGAGGCGTTTTTCGAATTTTCCAGGCACTTTTCCGGTTGCGACCTGCCTGTTCCTGAAGTCATTGCGGTCAGCGACGGGAAAGACTTCTATGTCCAGACGGACTTCGGCGACAACACATTGTTCAACGAGGTGGAACGCTGCCTGGAAAACGGACATTTCGATGCCGGTACAATTGGACTTTACAAGAAGGTCTTAGAACATCTCATTGATTTTCAAGTCATCGGACACAAAGATCTCGACTACTCAAAGGCATTTCCGACACCTGCCTTTGACCGCACCTCCGTCATGGACGACTTGAATTATTTCAAATACTGCTTCCTGAAACCAAACGAGGAAATCTCATTCAACGAGACGCGCCTGGATTCCGATTTCCAATCACTTGCCGACAAGATCCTCAAGGCGCCATCAGATTTCTTCATGTACCGCGACTTTCAGTCAAGGAACATAATGATAAAAGACGACGAACCGTATTTCATTGACTATCAAGGCGGAAGAAAAGGCCCGCTGCAATACGATGTCATCTCGCTGCTTTATCAGGCGAAAGCGAGGATCCCAGAGAACATCAGGGAGGAGCTGCTGGGACATTACCTCAACACATTGGAAGTCAAGACATCCTGGCAGATAAGCCGTGACGCATTCATGGAATATTACGATGATTTCAAACTTCTGCGTCTGCTGCAGGTCTTGGGCGCTTACGGTTTCAGAGGTCTGATACAGAGGAAAGTGCATTTCCTGCAAAGCATCCCGTTCGCCATCAGGGAACTTCTCAACCTGACCGGAAAGAAGTCGCTGACGCACGAGCTGCCAGAGCTTGGGTTCGTGACACGTCAGATGGGAAGCCTGCTGGAGAAATACGAACACGGTGATTCTGAAGTACTTACTGTAAGAATAAACAGTTTCTCTTACAAAAACGGCGGCATCCCGACCGACAGCAGCGGCAACGGCGGAGGCTTCGTCTTCGACTGCCGCGCACTGCCCAACCCCGGCAGGTACGCCGAATACAAGAACAGCACAGGCGAAGACGCCGACGTGAAGGAATTCATGGATTCACACCAAGACACGCATTTCTTCCTTCAAAACATTCAGATGCTTGTGTTCCAGTCGATTGACAACTATCTCGAACGGGGCTTCAAAGACTTGCAGATCAACTTCGGCTGCACCGGAGGCCAGCATCGTTCGGTCTATTTCGCACAGAAGAACGCGGAAATCATCCGCGACAACTACCCGATGGTGAGGGTCATCGTGAACCATATTGTTCAACACAAAAAACACATTTATGAGCCAAGATAGAAGAACCGCTTTCATCCTCGCAGCCGGACTCGGCACACGCCTGAAAGATCTGACATCAGACAAACCTAAAGCATTGGTATTATTTGACAAAAAGCCTTTACTTCAAGTGATACTTGAAACATTAATCGAGCAGGGTTTCAACCATTTTGTGATCAACATACATCATTACGGCGGGCAGATAATCGATTTTTTGGACCGCATGGACTTCGGCGTTGACATAGAGATTTCTGACGAGCGCGCGCAGCTGATGGACACCGGCGGTGCGGTGGTGCAGGCCCTGCCCCACTTCATGCATAGCGAGGCCGTTCTCGTCCACAACGTCGAC
This sequence comes from Candidatus Limimorpha caballi, assembly GCA_018064605.1. Taxonomy (GTDB): domain Bacteria; phylum Bacteroidota; class Bacteroidia; order Bacteroidales; family F082; genus Limimorpha; species Limimorpha caballi. Next base: position 112,048 of record JAGHUX010000005.1, read on the forward strand.
GTCCTCTCCGACATCGACCTGCGGCGCTGCTACGACAGTTTCCGCGAGAGCGAGGACGCAGCCTGGCTCCTGACGCAAAACCGCGACAACAAACGTAAACTCGTCTTCGACAACGACAGCAACTTCCTCGGCAGATACAACCTCGAAACGAATGAATTTGACAGAGGCGGCATGCTTCCGTCAGAAAGCAAACTGCTGTCTTTCAGCGGGATACATATCTTCAAGCCAAAATATTTCAGAACTTTCAAACTGAAGCCAAGATACATTTTCGATCTGTATCAGAAAATCGAGATGGCGTCGAAATTCACCGGCTACGCGCACGTGAAATCGAAACTGGTGACATCAAACTACTGGTTCGACCTCGGCACGCAAGAACAACTCAAACACGCGGAGACATGGCTTTCATCGAACAGATAACTGACTATATCACAGAGCATTACGACCTGTCGAAAGACTACCTGACCGTGGTCTTCCCCAACAAACGCGCCGCACTCCAGCTCAGAAACGAACTCGAAAAACGAATAAACCGCAACTTCTGGATTCCCAACATCGTATCGATACAGCAGGCCGCCGAGGAATGGAGCGAACTGCAACTCATTGACAATGTTGACGTCATCTTTGAATTGATAAAAATAAACGACACATTTCACAACAATTCCGAGGTGAACCAGAGTTTCTTCGGACTCGCCGCGCAAATGGCAAAGGACTTCGACGAAATCGACCAATACAACGTTGATGCTGAAAGCCTTTTCAAACACCTGAGCCACGCCAAGGCCATTGAAGACTGGAATCTCGACATGGGCAAACAAATCGAATCAAACTACGTTAAGTTCTTCGGGTCGCTGATACATTATTACAACGCACTACGCGACAGGCTGCAAAAAAACGGGCAGGGCTATTACGGGTTGATTACCAGGAAGATAGCATCGTACGACGACACCGTCTTGAAGAGCAAAACCAAAGACAGGAAAATCATCTTCGCAGGATTCAACGCACTGACAAAAACCGAAGAGAGCATCCTGGTACATCTTGCCGAAGCCGGTAACGCAGTGATACTCTGGGACTTGGACAAATACTATTTCGACGATGAGACACAGGAAGCCGGCACCTTCGCACGAAAATTCTTCAAAGCGCACCCTGAAATAGAAAAAAACTTCATCGGCGACGGATTCTATCACGAAAAAGAAATAAACATTATAAATGTATCGGGCAACTCCGTCCAGACAAACGCGCTGCAACTTCAACTCAATCAAGAGATTAGTGAAAAAGCGGAAAACGAAAAGAAGGTCATAGTTCTGGCCGACGAGTCATTGCTGGTCCCGACACTGAATTCCATCCCCGACCGCGTTGAGAAAATACAAGTCACGATGGGCTACCCGTTCCAGAAGACGACAACGTATCACTTTATCGAACAGATGTTCAGGTATCAGAAGGGTCTCTCGTCCGACGAAAACAAGATTTATCTCTGGACATTCAACAAACTATGCAAGTCAGACTTTATCAAATTGATTTTCAACGGAGAAGAGTACAAGGAACTTAACATTTGGATAAACCAGCGCATAAGCAAACTCCAATATTATTTCAGCAAAAATGAACTGGAAGAGTTGAAAATACATGGCGAATTATTTGATTTCCTGAATGTCACCCAGACGAAATGGGAAAAACCGGCGTCATATATCAATGCCATGAAGCGGCTGTTCACAATCGTGATGCAGAAAATCCTTGATTCGAAAAACAATTTCATCAAGAACCAAATCAGCGTCGCGAGCAGGATCACAAACAGACTCGAATTATTGTTAAAGAAATACAACAATTACATCCAAACCGCTGATTTACAGACACTCTACGCACAAGTTGCGGCACAGTCATCAATCAGCCTTAAAGGGAAGCCAGACGGGTTGCAGGTCATGGGACTTCTTGAGACAAGGAATCTCGACTTTGACACCGTTCATTTTTTGAGCGTCAACGAGGGGACAATACCGACAACAAAATCGAATAACAGTCTGATCCCGTATGACTTACGCAAAGCCTACGACTTGCTCACCTACAATCAGCAGCAGGCGGTTTACGCATATCACTTCTACCGGCTCATCCAGAACGCGAAACGCATCAACTTGTATTACAATTCGTTAGCCGACATGTCAGGACTCGGCGAACCAAGCCGTTTCATCCGGCAGATTGAATACGAATATGCAAGGAATAACGATAAAGTAAAACTTAAACACATTCAATATAAAAGTCCGAAAATCAACGAGAAACGAAACGAGATAAACATCGTGAAAACACTTGAAATGCTCGAAAAAATAACGGCGTTTTCACCGACATCCATAGCGACATACGTGAGATGTCCGTTACAATATTACTTCAAATACATCGAGGGAATCAGAGACACGACGCCTGACGAGGAGATACAGGTGAACGTAATCGGGAGCATCGTCCACAAAACGCTCGAACTCCTTTATGATGAATTAAAAAACTGCGTGGTGACATCGGAGCTTTTCGAACTGACACGCAAAAAGCATTTCGACAGGTGCTACAAACAAGCACTGGAAGACAACGGTTTCGGCTCAGGACTGCCCGAAACAGGATTCAACTATCTGTCCAAAACAGTGATTGACAACATGTTGGCAAACTTCCTCAAAGCAGAAACGAACTTCTTGAAAGAAGGTGAGACCGGTGTGGACAAATATAATCTCACGATCGTTGACACGGAAGAAAGTCTCTGTCAAGACATTGAAATTCAAGGCAGAACAATAAAACTGAAAGGTTTCGCCGACAGAATCGACAAGGTCAACGACACGATAAGAATCATCGACTACAAAACAGGGAAAGTACACACGAGTGACGTGAAAATCGGTGCGAATCAGACTGATATTGTCTTGATGGCCGAGAAATCGATTCAGCTTCTGGTTTACAAATATCTGTATCTCAAGAGCCACCCGGAAGTCAATGCCGGGAACGTGGAGCCGGGAATCATTGGTTTCCAGAAACTTACGAACGGAATTTTCAGCCTCAACACGTCTGAGAACCCTGACTTGAACAACGACTTCGTACCGAATTGTGAAAAATATTTCACGAGATTCATGGAAACGGTGTTGAATCCTGACACGCCCTTTTCACAAACCGACAAGGAACAAAACTGTCATTTCTGCGAGTTCAAGGCGATTTGCAAGCGGCTTTGACTATTTCCCAGTCAGCAATTTGTAGAAAAAATCTCCGATTTTGGATTGAATTTCGTAGAAATTATCGTTCAAATTTCTGTCCTTGTCAAGATGCAAAGCATGTCCATAATCGAGGTACGTATTCATAACCGCTTCAATTCCAAGCTCTTGCGCTTTCTTTGTGATTTCGTATGAGCCGTACATTTTCTTATGGACAAGATTAAGCCCCCACACGTTTTTCATTATAAGTCCATCGTCGTAAGGCACAAGTTTATCGGCATCGCCATGAAAAGAGATTATCGGCACATTGTTGTTTTCAAGGATTGACAAATCATAAACAGCGCCCCACATATTCGCCAACCCTTTGATTTCAAATGAGTTGTCAAAATCATTGCCAGACAATTCCAAATCACCGCAATCTACATCGACATACGTTGATTCCAGCCTGTTTTCATTTCTCATATACGCCACAGCAAGCATCATAATGCTTCCTGCACTTGTCCCACCAGCGAAGATATTGTCAGTGTCAATCCCATACTTTCCGGAATTTGCGACCAAAAACCTGAATGCCGCATGTGCGTCCTGCATTGCCTGATATTCACATCTCTCAATGTCAACCGTCGTCGGCTTCAGGAATCCCAACCTGTAATTTATTGAGACACAGACATATCCGAGCGACGCGAAATAACTGCACCATTCTCTATAGGCTTTCACAGCCTTATCGCCGATATAAAACGCCCCGCCGTGAGCCATGACAATCAGCGGACGTTTCCCAATCGTGTCACCCTTAGGAAGATAGATGTCCATTTTCAAATCCAGATTCGTTTTTTCATGCTCAGAGAACATAAAATCAATTAGTTTCTTGAAATCAACATTTTCATCCGGGTACGAATCCCAATAACCCGTCACATTAGCATAAACGACATCCTTTATTGTGTCAACCTCAAACATTTGGTCCCTAAACCTCACCGAATCGCACGCTTCATTACCGAATGAATCATGTAAAACAAAGATTAACAATATAATACAAAAGACAAACCTGGATCTCATAGCGTCATAATTGAAGTCGTAAAATTATCAAATTAATTTCAGACAAATCAAATAAATTATTATTTTCGCGAAAAATTTTGAAATGACAATAAGAAAAACCATCATCATTGCAGCGTTGGCATTAGGTTTTGCATCATGCCAAAAGCCATTACAGAAAGCAGACTATAAAATTATCCCGGCACCGAAGCAGACGGAACTGACCGGTGGCACGGATTTTGCGCTTAACAGAAGAACGGTGATAACGTATCCAGGATCGGATGTCGAGCTGTTGAATGAGGCGAATTTCCTTGCAGAATACATCGACGAAATGACGGGTTTCAAGCCTGTCGTCAAGGAGAGCGGCAACGAGCTGCGAAACGCCATCAACCTGAAAATCAGCAAGCCGGAATTTGAAAGGGAGAACGCATACAAGATTGTCGTCGGCGGGGATTGCATCAATGTGACTGGCGCAGATGCGGCGGGCGTTTTTTACGGGATTCAGACCTTGAGGAAGAGCATGGGTGTTGTGGAAGAAGGCAAGACCGTTGAGTTCCCGTCGTGCGAGATCTGCGACCATCCGCGTTTCGGCTATCGCGGGATGCACCTTGACGTGAGCCGCCACTTCTTCCCTATCGAAAATGTGAAGACATATATCGACATCATGGCGATGCACAATCTCAACAAATTGCATTTCCACATCACCGATGACCAAGGCTGGCGCATGGAAATCAAGAAATACCCGGAACTGACTGAAGCCGGTGCATGGCGTTCAGGCACAATCATCGGAAAGACAATGGCTTACGACAGCATCCGTCATGGCGGGTTCTACACGCAGGACGAACTCCGCGACCTCGTGAGATACGCCGCCGACCGTCACATCACCATCATTCCTGAAATCGACCTTCCGGGACACATGCTCGGAGCACTCGCCACATATCCGGAACTCGGATGCACCGGCGGGCCGTATGAGGTCTGGCGGCACTGGGGCGTCGCCGAAGACGTAATCTGCGCCGGAAACGAAGACGCGATGATGTTTCTGGAAGATGTTCTTGAAGAGGTGATGGACGTGTTCCCAAGCGAATACATACATATCGGCGGCGATGAATGCCCGCGCGTAAGATGGGAGAAATGCCCGAAATGTCAGAAGAAAATCAAAGAGTTAGGCATCAAAAGAGACAAAAAACACACCGCCGAGGACTATCTTCAGAGCTACGTGATGTCGAGGATGGAGAAATTCATCGAGAGTCACGGACGTCACATCATCGGCTGGGACGAGATGCTCGAAGGCGAGGTCGCGCCAAACGCGACGGTGATGAGCTGGCGCGGCAGCGAGGGCGGCTACAAGGCGGCGAAACTGCATCACGACGTCATCATGACACCTAACGATTACATGTATTTCGACTATTACCAGTCGCTCGATTCCGACAACGAGCCGCTGGCGATAGGCGGTTACGTATCCGTCGAGAAAGTTTACGGCTTCGAGCCGATTCCGGAAGGCCTTGAAAATGACGAAGAGAAATACATACTCGGAGCACAGGCCAACCTCTGGACCGAATACATCGGTGACTTCAACCACCTGACTTACATGATGTTACCAAGAATCGGAGCACTCGCCGAAGTCCAGTGGTGCGACCCTGAACAAAAAGACTACAACGACTTTGTGAAACGCGAATACCGTCTCTCAAAACTTTACGATTTTTATAATTGGAATTACGCCACGCACATTTTTGACATCAATGTCGAAATCACACCGAATGTCGGTGACGGCTGCCTCGAAATCAAAATGTCGAAGATGATTGACGGAGAAATAAGATATTCCACAAACGGGGAAAATCCTGCGACAGATGGCATCTTATATACAGAACCGTTGAAAATCAATCAGAATTGCAATTTCAAGACCATAGTAATCCGTCCCGACGGCACAACTGGCAAGATGTTTTCCACGAACTTCGACTTCAGCAAGGCATCGATGAAACCGATAACGTTGAAAAACCAGCCGGACAAAAATTACACTTTCGACGGCGCCAACGTGCTGATTGACGGCTTGAAAGGCACCTCAAACTACAGAAGCGGCAGATGGCTCGGATTTTTCGGAGAGGACATCGACGCCACGATTGACCTGAAGGAAGAGACGGAAATCAGCAAGGTCAAGTTCAACAACAACATCAACATGAACGACTGGATATTCAACGCAAAGTCAGTCACGGTGTTTGTTTCCGACGACGGCGAGAATTTCAGAAAGATATTCCAGAAAAATTTCGAGATGCTTCCGAAAGATTACGACCAGCCGATTCACGCTGTTGAAGTTGAATTTCCTGCGGCAAAAGCCCGTTACGTGGAAATCATCATAGAGCCGTTCGATTGTCCGAAAGGCCATTCAGGTTACGGTTATCCGGCCTGGGTTTTCGTTGATGAGATTGGGGTTTATTGATTTGGCATTTGTGATTTTTTTCGAAATATAATATTTTACAATCAGCCAACTTTTTGTTCCTTACATCGAAATTTAAAATGAATAATGGGATAAAGTGCGGAAATGTCAAAAAAAATACAACATTTCCGCACTTTATCTCGGTTTATTTTGTATTTTTGCACAAAATTAAAACATGAAAATAAATGATAATAGGTAGAGCTGAAGAGATAAAAATATTGCAGAATGCCTTGAATTCTGAAGAATCGGAATTTATAGCCGTGTATGGGCGAAGAAGGGTCGGCAAGACATATTTGATAAGGGAGGCGTATTCGGAGCAGTTCGCGTTCCAACACACAGGTGTCGCCAAGGCTAACAAAACGACGCAACTGTCAAGGTTCTACAAATCGCTGCAACTGTACGGACTGAAGAAAACGGCGACTCCGAAAGATTGGTACGAGGCTTTTGACATGTTAGAAGAGCTGCTCGACCAACAACAAAATGCCAAGAAGTTGGTTTTCATTGACGAACTGCCTTGGATGGACACGGCAAAGTCGAATTTTGTAAGTGCCTTGGAATTTTTCTGGAACAACTGGGCGAGCGCACGGCACGACGTAGTATTGGTCGTGTGTGGAAGCGCGACATCATGGGTGATTAACAAGATACTGAAAAATCATGGCGGACTACACAACCGCGTGACACAGAAAATACATCTCAAGCCTTTCAATCTGCTTGAATGTGAGGAATATGCGAAATGGAGAAATCTGAATATGAGCCGACATGAAATTGTGGAGGCTTATATGGTACTCGGAGGAATACCTTTTTACTGGAAACATCTCCAACGAGGTTTAAGCACCGCCCAAAACATCGACCAGCTGTTTTTTGGAGAAGGCTCGGCATTGGAAAGTGAGTTTGAAAGTCTGTATGCTTCCCTTTTCAACAGACCGGAATCATACGTAAACATCGTGGAGACACTGAGCAAAAAAGGAATCGGCATGAGCCGCGGAGAACTGTTGGCGGCAACAAAAATGACCGACAACAAGTCTTTTGACAAGGCACTCGTCGAATTGGAGGAATGTGGATTTATTCGCAAATATGAAAACTACAAGATGCGTCGCAAGAACGCATTGTACCAACTGATTGACAACTACACGCTGTTTTATTTCCGATTCCTGACCGCAGGACGGCAGCGCATCGAACATTTTTGGACAAAAACAATCAACAGCCGCGAACAGACAACATGGAAAGGTCTTGCCTTCGAACGTGTATGTCTGTGGCATGTAAAGCAAATAAAACAGTCGCTGGGAATTTCCGGCATTCTGACCGAGACGTTCAGCTGGCACGTAAAAGGCAATGACGAACACAAAGGCGCACAGGTTGACTTGGTGATTGACCGTGACGACAAGATGGTGAATCTGTGCGAAATGAAATATTCATCAGACATGTATTCCATCGACAAAGACATACATCAAGACTTGATTAACAAGCGTTTGACATTCCTACGAGAGACTAAAACAAGAAAAACAGTCCATACGACCATGGTCACGACGTATGGTGTTGAACACAACGCCTACTGGAACGACGTTCAGAGTGAAGTGACGATGAATGATTTATTCAATTGAGGTTGGTGCAAAATAATCGGTGTAGATATTCTCGATGTTGACGGTGATGTTACCGTTTGACGTGTTCATCGGGTCGGTGTATCTCAGCGGGTTGTTGAGGCAGTACGTATAAGGCGAGACGTCGAAATACTTTTCCGCTTTCGGGTCTGTCTGCAAGAACCGTCCGATTGTCGGGTCGTACATCCTGGCTTCGAAGTCGTACCAGTTGAGCGTGATGCCGGCGAGTGTCTGGTCCTGCAGCTCCTTGCCTCCGTATAGGTATTTGTTTACGTTGTGGCTGCCGTAGTCGTTGCGTCTCAGGGTCATTCCGAACGGATAGTACGACGATGTCTGCACCACCTCCGGCTGCGCTCCGCCGTGCGCCACGAACTCGACCCTCGCGTTGCCGAGATGGTCGGCGAATATGTCTCTATTGGTGAGATGCATTTACAAAGATTAAGATTTGTTGAGATAATATTTAATTTTACCAGCACGTAACGACAATACTATATAAATCAATGTCAAATCACCTATTATCGATGCGTGATCACCATCAATGACTGAAGAGATGAGCATTGTGATTAGTAATAACGAAGATAGAAAAAATATACATCTCCATACAATGAGTCCTTTTGTGTATTTCACATACAAAGGTGTTTGAAGGTCTGATTTGATTAGCACCAAGCATAAGAACAAATTTAATGGTATTATACAGAGTAAATAAAACAGCGTATTATAAAAAATCGGAATGCCGACACTGTCCGCATAAGGAGGATAATCATTTCTCCATGCTCTGTAAATGTAATAAAAATAAATTCCAAATATTAGCAGTAACAACGAGCCGTTTAACAAAAGAAACAAGTTGATTTTTTTTGCTGCTTTAATCTTTAGGAAGTCTTTCCACTGATTGATTTTTTTTACGTATATAAAAGCCAAGGCTAAAACAGAAAATGTTATTAAACCGTTCCCGACATCCATGATAGATATCCTAATGTAATTATTCTTATTAAACTCATCAAGATATTTTTCCCTACTAATTACTCCTTTGGCATATTCTTCATTCAGAATTATGTATTCATTTGTTGTCGAATATTTAGGTATTCTGATAGAAAGCAGTAGTAAGGCTAATCCGACTATCAGCACAAAGAAAAACAATATTTTAGGGTTAATCGGCTTTATTACTTTTCCCATAACACTTGTTCTTTTGGATTTTTACCCCATCCGTAAATATCAAAAGGTGTGCCATTGCCTACCATTTTTTTTGCAAACCATGTTGCTGCGTTTCTAAACACATTCCCTCCTGAATTAAAATCATAAGTATCAATATAAGCAGTATTAACGGCCCCCAACTTTACTTCTCCGGTACTTGGATTAATCAGGTGAAGTGTAAGAGTTCCATATACTCTTCCAATGTCTTTGTTTGAGTTTATATCGAAAAAGAAATTATGAGTTATATGGTTTTCAGTATTAAAATCAAGTGTTGACAATGGAGATAAGTTTATTATGGATTGATTGACATATAAAGTCTGCCCATTCCCATTTCTCCACCATCCACGAGCCTCTATATCCGTAATATATCCATCCCAGTCAGGTCTGCTTGACAGCCCATTGTAGTGGCTTAAGAAACCTTCAAAATTACCATTATTGGCGAAAGCAAGTGCTTGTTCATCGCTCATGTTGTCTAAGGTTCTGCCCAATGTCATTGCCATGTCATGCGACATGCCTTGGGTGAAATAATCTTCATTCATAATGATGGCATCTCCTTGCAGTCCTTGGTCGTCAGTGCCAAGGAATACGCCGTCCTCGTAATAAATCGGCGCGTTATTTCTCAAAACCTCGGTTTCCATCCCATCAGGGTCAATAAACATTATCGGACTATTCAGGCAATACGTATAAGGCGACACGTTGAAATACTTCTCCGCTTTCGGGTCTGTCTGCAAGAACCGTCCGATTGTCGGGTCGTACATCCTGGCTTCGAAGTCGTACCAGTTGAGTGTGATGCCGGCGATGGTCTGGTCCTGCAGTTCCTTGCTTCCGTATAGGTATTTGTTTACGTTGTGGCTGCCGTAGTCGTTGCGTCTCAGGGTCATTCCGAACGGGTAGTACGACGATGTCTGCACCACCTCCGGCTGCGCTCCGCCGTGCGCCACGAACTCGACCCTCGCGTTGCCGAGATGGTCGGCGATGGTGTAGTGGTATCTCCATTTGTTGCCGTTTGACGTGTTCATCGGTATTACTCTTCCAAACGGCGCAAAGATACAAACTAATTCGTTATCCTCGTACAGGAAATTATACGAATAATCTGTCACGCCGTCGGATGTCGATGACATTGATGTCACCTCGCGGCGGAGCTTCGTGCCTGTCGATGTGTAGCTGTATCTGACCATGTCGGTGGCGGATGCCGACACCTCCAACGGCTTGTTGTATCTGCTGTAAGTGATGTAAGCCATTTTCGACGGGTCGTAGGTCGGGTTGCCGCACTTATCGTAGGTATATGACTCTTCCGTGACAGGATATCCGTCGGCTTTCTTCGACAGGTCGGTGATGTTGTTTATCCTGTTGGTGCCGGAATAATAGGTATATTTCAGCTTGTCGATTATAGTGCCGTCTTTCTTGCGTATAAGTCCGGTGATGTTGCCGTTGGCATCGTAGTCGTACGTCTCGGTGAAGGCGTCAGGGTGCTGGTTCATCTCATAGCCTTCGCCGTAAACCGATTTGCTTAATCTGTCCATGCCGTTGTATGTGAATGAATAGCAGTGCGGTGTCTCGAACCTGCCGCCGAAAGCCTCCGCCGCGACGGTGCCGTTGTACCGCGGACTTCGACAGTCGGTACTACGGGAACGCCGTTCGCCTCGTGCGTTAGTCGCCCGTTTGCAGTCTTACCCTTCCCGTGCCGCAGAGTGTCGACGCGCGGAGAGTGAAAAGCACAGGGTGCCTTCGTTCAGCTGTAAAGACGGGGCATGCCCCGTCTCTACTATTCTACATGCCCCGTCTCTTTTTTCTGCACTCAATCAATATCCGTATTTGTCTTTCCATTTTGCCTTCAGCGAGCGGCGCAACTCAATCTCCTTGGGATTGTCCTGCGGCGAGTAAAGCCGTGTGCCTGAAATCTCCGCCGGCAGAAACTCCTGCTCGACGAAATTGCCGGGGTAATCATGTGCGTATTTGTAGCCGTCGCTGTAGCCGATGTCTTTCATCAGTTTCGTCGGTGCGTTGCGCAGATGCATCGGCACGCTGAGGTTTCCGGTCTTGTGCACCAAAGCCTGAGCCGAGTCTATCGCCATGACAGCGGCGTTGCTCTTGGCCGAAGAAGCGAGATAAGTCGCTGTCTGTGAGAGTATTATCCTGCTTTCCGGGAAACCAATCTTGCTCACGGCGTCGAAGCATGCGTTGGCGAGCAGAAGCGCGTTCGGGTTGGCGTTTCCGATGTCTTCCGATGACAGAATCAACATACGCCGCGCAATGAAAAGCGGGTCTTCGCCGGCCTCAATCATCCTTGCGAGATAGTAAACCGCCGCATTCGGGTCGCTGCCGCGGATCGACTTGATGAAGGCCGAGATGATGTCATAGTGCATCTCCCCCATCCTGTCGTATTTCAACAAGTTGCTCTGAATGTACTTCGTTGTCATTTCGTTGGTGACAACAAGTTTATCAGAATCTTGGTTCTCGTCATCCAACATACTGACAACCAAGTCGATAGCATTCAGAAGTTTACGTGCGTCGCCGCCGCTAATCTGCATCAGTGCTTCTTCTTCCTCAATGACAATTTCCTTGTCATAATCCGTCCTTAATGTTTCAACCGCATTGACAATCAGTTGTTTAAGGTCGTCTTTCTCAAGACTTTTCAGGATATAGACCTGACAGCGGGAGAGCAAAGGCGAAATCACCTCGAAACTCGGATTCTCCGTCGTCGCGCCTATGAGTGTGACGAGGCCTTTCTCTACAGCGCCAAGCAGCGAGTCCTGCTGCGCCTTCGAGAAACGATGTATTTCATCAATGAAAAGAATCGGTGCTTCTGGAGCCATCCGCGCACGGTCGTATATCTCGCGCACGTCTTTCACGCCGCTGCTCACCGCGCTCAGTACGAAAAACTGCCGTTTCACCTGCTTCGAGATGATGTACGCCAACGTCGTTTTCCCGACACCTGGAGGTCCCCAGAATATCATCGACGGGATGTGTCCGCTCTCGATGGCGCGGCGCAACACCGCATTTTCGCCAATCAAATGTTTCTGGCCGATATATTGGTCAAGCGATGTCGGACGGAGCCGCTCCGCCAATGGCTTTGAGTTTTTCATGGCTTACCTCTTAAATCTTTCCCCGCTTTCTTCAATCACGGCTTTTTTCCAGGAATCCGAATAGCCGGGCTGCTGCGGACGCACAGGATAACCCCACGGATTACGTTTGAACTCACCGTTCTCTTCCTGTTTCACATTGCTGTCCAAATATTTGACTAACAGATAGTTGTCAAGTTCCTTCCATCGTGCCACGGTGTTTGCGCCAGCTTTCGACGAAAAGTCCGTCAGCAGAGCGACAGCTTCATCAGCCTTATTGTTTTTCAGAAGCTCTAATGCTTGATTATCAATAGTTTTAACTTGATTTTGATACGAATTTTCAAGTTCATTCTGCACCTTCTGAATATCGCCAATCACGCGGTTGTAGAACAGATATTTGAAATGAGCGAGACGGTTGAAGACCCAGAAAGCGGCGTTGTCGGAATATGTCAGCATGTCGCCATTCCCTTGACGGAACTCAATCGGCACTTCGGAAATCGAGCAGTAGAACGGCGTGTAAACCGTTGAGTTTGTGTCATCTACGCCGAACCAGATGATTCCGCCAATCTGATTCGGAAGCCAGTTTCTTGTCTGCGCTATGAACGAGAAACCTGTTTGCAGGGCGACAGTGCTTCTCTCGTTGAAATATTTTTCGCCGTCGTATTCCCAATAAAGCGGGTTCATCCGATAAGGCGAGCCGCACGCGCCTGCACCGACACCTTGCGATTTGTCAAGTTCAGTCCCCTGATAGTAATTACGCATGAAAGACATCATGTCGCTCAAGGAAATCTTACGGTTCGGCTTGATATACAACGGCATACGTCCGTGTTCGAGGTCTTTCCCTGTCGCATAATCCCAATATTGGCCCATATCATCGCACACTTCATTGAACATCGCCCAGACGCGGAGGTCGCAGATGCGGGCGGCGGAGAAGTCAACCGGCGCGTAGGCTGCACTGAAATCGAAGTCAGCGTCTTTGCCGTTGAAATAGCCTCTCTTGCGTGCGAAAGTAATGACATCGTGTTTGTAAATCACCTCAACATCTTGATTATAAAGCCGTTTCCAGTCTTTGTCGGTAATGGATTTCTTGCCGTCTCTCAACGGGAAATTCTGTATTCTCGCGGCGTTTGCGTGTCCCGAGACGCAGCCGTCGGGGATGCGGATTGCGACCCACACGCAGCCTCTCTCCTCGCCTTTCCCGATGATTTCCATGTACCAGACCTCGTCTTTGTCGGAGATCGAGAACGACTCGCCGTCGCTTGCGTAGCCGTAAGTCTCAACGAGGTCGGCGATTATCTTTATCGCCTCACGCGCCGAGGTGCTGCGTTCGAGTGCCATGAACATCAGGCTGCCGTAGTCGATGAGTCCGTTTTTGTCAATGAGTTCCTCACGGCCGCCGAAGGTCGTCTCCCCCATTGCCACTTGATTTTCATTGATATAGCCAACAACTTGATAGGTATGCGGCGGCTGCGGCACCTGTCCGCGCGGCTCTGCCGTCCCACGGTCATAAATCGTCCTCATGCTTCCCTCCGGCCAGTCGGCGGCGGGAGTGAAATACAACTCACCATATCTGATGTGCGAGTCGGCGGCGTAGGTTATGAAATTGGAGCCGTCAACGGAAGCTCCTTTTGTGACAAGGAAATTAGTGCAGGCAAAAGAATTAAAACCCGCTAAAAGCAAAAATGCCGTGATAAACTTTGTTATTTTATTCATATTCAGTCAATTATAATATTTAAATTTAAAGATTTCTGTCTTGCATAATATCAGAATACACCTTATTATATAAAGATTCAGCGTCGAGACCGAAATGATGCATCAGTTCGCCGGCCTTCCCCGACTCGCCGAAACGGTCATTAACGCCGATTCTGACAATTCTCGTGGGCATTTTTTCAGATAGAAACTCTGCCACCGCACCGCCAAGCCCGCCTGTAACCTGATGTTCTTCAACAGTATAAATCGTTTTGAAACGCCGCGCCACATCAAGCAGAAGCTCCTCGTCGAGCGGCTTTATCGTATGAATGTTGATGACCGTGGCACGAAGTCCGTTCTCCTCAAGTCTCTCGGCGGCCTTCAACGACTCCCACACTTCATGACCTGTCGCGATGATACAAGCGTCATCGCCATCTCTCATCACCTGACCTTTCCCGATGGTAAAGTCTTGATTTTCAGACGTAAAGTCGGCTACAGGTTCACGACCGAAGCGGATATATACGGGGCTGTCGAGTTCAAGAATCGCCTTTTCGGTTGCGATACGTGCCTGTGTCGCGTCGCATGGCGAGATGACCGTCATTCTCGGAAGCACGCGCATCGTTGCGATGTCTTCCAAAGCCTGATGTGTGGCGCCGTCGGGGCCGACGGAAACGCCGGCGTGTGCGCCACCTATTATCGCATGTAAATTATTATAACACAACGAAATACGAATCTGGTCATTGGCGCGGTGTGCCGCGAAGACTCCGTAAGTGCTGAAGACAGGAATCTTGCCGGAAAGAGACAAGCCTGCTGCCGTCGCGACGCAGTTCTGTTCAGCTATCCCCAACGAAATGAAACGTTCCGGAAATGCCTCAGAGAAAATATTCATTCCCACCGATGCCGTGATGTCTGCGCCGATGCCGACAACGTTCTCGTTTTTCATCGCCGCATCACGGACACCTTCGCCAAAACCCGTTTTGGTCGGTCTGTCACCTTTATTAATATAAGTCATTATTGTCTATTTATCCATTCAACAGCCTGTTCTTTCGTCGGCACTTTCCCGTGCCATTTGTTGTTATTCTCGATTTCGGGAACGCCCTTTCCCATGATCGTATGAGCGATGATTATTGTCGGTTTCCCTTTGCATTGTTCAGCCTTGAGCAAAGCCGCTTTTATCTCAGAATGATTATGTCCGTCAATCTCAATGACATTCCATCCAAAAGCGTGCCATTTGTCGGCAAGCGGTTCGAGTGCCATCACGTCTTCGGTGTTTCCGTCAATCTGAAGGCGGTTTCTGTCAAGGATTGCACAAACGTTGTCAAGCCTGTGATGTGCCGCCGCCATTGCAGCTTCATAGACGCTGCCTTCCTGAATCTCGCCGTCGCCCATCACGCAATAAACGCGATAATCTTTCTTGTCAAATTTCGCCGCAAAAGCCATGCCATTGGAGACTGACAGGCCTTGTCCGAGCGAACCCGCCGATGTCTCGACACCTGGCAAACGAAAATCGAGACTCGGATGTCCCTGCAACCTGCTTCCGAATTTACGTAGTGTTAACATCTCGTCTTCCGGGAAAAAACCTGCGGCAGCCAAAGTCGCGTAGAGAACCGGAGCCGTATGACCAATGGAAAGCACCACTCTGTCGCGATCTTCCCACTTTGGGTTTTTAGCATCATAGCGTAAATGGTTGAAATACAACACCGTGAAAATATCGACCAAATCCAAAGAGCCGCCGGTATGCCCGGAGCCGGCTTCCGCCAATGCGTTGATTATCAAATTCCTGATATGTTTCGCTTTTTCTTCCAAATTCATATTGTCATTTTAATTAAATGCTAACATTACAACATCTTTCACCATGAAAAATCCGATGACGAGAGTATAGACGATCTTCATCAATGTTCCGGTCAGAAAACCGAGGAACGAGCCGAACGCCGAGCGCCACGCAAGCGCATCATCGTTTCCCGCTCTTTTTTCAGCGATATATGCACCTAAAAACGGTCCGCCGAGAAGCCCGATGATTCCGAAAGGCCCGATGACGATTCCGAGCATCGGAAGGACTATCACACTTACAATCAATCCGATAGTGCTTCCACGCGCACCAGCTTTTGTCCCGCCGAATTTCTTAGTCCCCCAGACCGGAACAACATAATCGAGAACTGTTATCGCGGCGGCAATAAGTCCGGTGACAACGAGAAACTGAGTTGAATAACTGATTTTGTCGGTCCAATGAAGTATAAGCAAAGCAAGATAAGTGACTGGAGTACCCGGAATGCCGGGCAGGATGTCACCAACCAAGCCGATAATCAACACGATGAAAGCGATTATTATAAGTAAAAAATCCATGGCAAAAAAAATTTGCACAAATTTACACAAAATAATTGACATGTCAGAAAAAATCATGTATTTTTGCGGTGATTTAGCATGTGAGGTCAGCCTCGCTTTTTTAACTTTCTAACACAAAGAGCCATGAGAAGGAATCTTTTGACGATAGGCCTGTGCCTATTTTGCACTTTTTGCCATGCATGGGAGCTTGGCAGCCCGGTCGGCGGCCGCAGTTCGGCCGTTGGCGACTGTTCCGTAGCGCTTCGGGACTTCTGGAGCATTCACAACAATCCGGCAGGTCTCGCCGGACTTGACGACATCACATTCGGACTCTCCTACGAGAACCGTTTCCTCATGAAAGAACTCTCGTACATGAATGCCGGACTCGCACTGCCTGAAGGGAAAGCCGGGTGTTTCAGCCTGACACTCAGCAGGTTCGGGTTTTCCGACTTCAATGAAAACAAAATCGGGATTGGTTATGCCCGCAGTTTCGGACCGCATCTGAAAATAGGCTTGCAGATTGATTATCTGTTATTTAAGTTTTCAAATGATTACAAAAACAGAAACGCTTTCACCTTTGAACTCGGCGTTCAATCCGACATGACGGAAAAAATATGCGTCGGCGCTTACATCTTCAACCCTGTCAACGTGAAAATAAATTCATTAAACAACGAGAAGATCCCCATAATTTTCCGAATCGGACTGTCTTACGAGATAACCAAGGATTTCATGACGACGGCCGAGGCCGAATACAATTCAGACAAGGCACTCAACTATCGTATCGGTTTGGAATACAATGTGTTGAAAGATTTCTTCATACGTGCCGGCGTTTATACAAACCCGGCGACAGCCTGTTTCGGCGCAGGATATTCATTAAATTTCTTCACCATCGACATCTCCGCGAAAATGAACCAGACAACAGGTGTTTCATTACAGGGCGACTTTATTTTCAGATTATGAAAAAGATTATCCCACTACTTTCACTGCTTCTCCCGTCCGTCGCATTTTGCCAGAACATCGTCACGGATGCATTGATTGTCAATCAGATAGAAAACATGATTGACAACAACGAAGAAGAAATCGACTATACCGAACTGACCACGGCTTACTGGGATTTATGCGAGCAGAAAATCAACGTGAACGATCCGGAGGAACTTGCGCAACTGATTGAATTTCATTTAATCAGCACATACATCATTGAAAGCGTCAACGAATACAGGAGAAAATACGGCGACATCAGATTTTTCGACGAGTTAAAGGCAATTGACGGGATTGACGAAATGACGCTCACAATTCTTGAGCCAATGCTTTGTTTTGAGAGAAAAGAGACGGGCAGGAAAGATTCATTTGGAGACGTCTTCAAATTCGGCAGGCATCAACTCGTTTTGCAAGTTGACAGGAATCTGAATAAGAAAGCCGGTTACCAGGATGTCAGCGACTCCGTTCTTTTTGAAAACCCGAGCAAGAAATACCTCGGCGGGCCGCAAAGAATATTCACAAGATATAATTTTTCATACCGCGACAAGATAGAAGCCGGTTTTGCTTTAGAAAAAGACGCCGGCGAATATTTGTTTCACCCGAAGGTCAACGACTCAATCAAAAAACTTCTTGACGGACATCTTTATAAGACAATTGACTTCTGGTCAGCACATTTCCTCATCAGAGACATCAGCATCTCCAAAGTATTGCAAATCAGCACTTTGGCAATAGGAGACTACCAAGTCGGCTTTGGTCAAGGTGTCACGTTGGGTTCAGGTGTCGCTTTCACAGGAAACGGAGGCTCGTTGCTGCGGAAGTCGAAGAACATAAGGGCATCAAAATCGGCGAATGAGGCCAATTACCTGCGTGGCGCGGCGACGACAATAAGGTTATGGAAATTCAACATCACCGCTTTTTATTCTGACATAAAAGCCGACGCCAACGTTAGTGCTGTTGACAGTCTGGGCGTGCCGCAACAGATTTCATCGCTCCAACAGACAGGACTTCACAGGACATTCGGCGAACTCATTGACAGACAAGCCATTACAAAGCGACTTTACGGCGGCAACATCAGTTTCAGGACGAGAAATCTGCAAATCGGATACACCATCCATAATACAGACCTCAGCTGCGAATTACATCCCGACCCGAGGATTTACAACACATTCTATTTCAGAGGCGGAAAACTTGTAAATCAAGGAGTTGACTTTTATTACATCACGAAAAAAATCTCATTTTACGGTGAGTTGGCGACGAGCGACAACATGGCACCAGCCGGGCTTCTCGGGACGACGGTGCAACCTGCCGGATACATCGACTTCACGATACTTTACAGATATTACGACAAGAAATACCAGAATTTCTACAGCAACGCCTTCGCCGCCGGCAGCGGGACACGAAATGAAAAAGGCGTATATCTCTCAACGTCAATGGCTTTGGCACCACGGTGGAGGCTCACCGCCGCCGCCGACTTCCCGCAGTCCGACTGGTTTAAAACCACCGCTTACGCTCCGAACAAATCTCAGATTTACAACATCCAACTGAACCACCAGATCGACAGCAAGTCGTTGCTTTCCATCCAGTTGAAATACAGAGACAAGGAGAAAAACGGGGATGCGGGAAACACTTACATGAGGAATTTGATTCACGAACGGAAAATGATGTTGAGATTTCACGTCACGTTCCCGGCCGGGAAGTCGGTCACGCTGAAAAACAGGGTCGAATATCATGTCAACAAAACTGATAATCAATCCAACACAAATTCATACCTGATATATCAGGATGTGATTTTCCATCCTGAGACGAAACCATTCAGCTTCGCTTTCAGATACGCTCTTTTCGACAGTCCGGACGGCTCGGTATATGCTTATGAAAACGATGTATTATATTCATTCTCAATCAGTTCATTATATCACAAAGGGATGAGGATCTATCTTTTGGGGAAAGTCAAAATAGCCGGCAGGCTCTCGGTGAACGCAAAGATCGGCTGCACGGTTTACAGCGACATCAACGAGATAAGCTCAGGACTTGAACTGATTGAAGGCAATGTGAAGGCCGACGGGAAATTGCAGATGATTCTGAAACTTTAACTAACCAAGTTTTTCTCTTTTAATGAGATATGCGGTCAGGACCTGGTCATACGATTTGTTTATGTCAGCTTCCACGTAATCAACTTGAAACTGATAGCAATGACGAAGAAGCTCGTCTTTTCGCCGTTTCATGATTTCTTCGTATTTCTCTTTGATTTCCAGCGGATTGAGTTTAACCACGTCACCCGACTCAAGGTCAACAAAACGATACGGGCGGTTTTCAAAATCAAGTTGCTGTTCCAGAAGTCCGTCGTGGACATGGAAAAGCACGACTTCGTGTCTGTTGTAGCGCAGATGCTCCAACGCTGCGAAAAGGTCGTCGTAAGAGTCGAGATTCTGAATCATGTCGCTGAAGATGACGACGAGCGAACGCTGATGCACAATCTCGGCTATCTTATGAAGGCACGCGACCGTACCCGTCGATTTCCTCCCCGACTTGTCGTACGGCGACAGCAGCGATTCCAACCTGTTGTAAATCATATTGACATGAACCGGCGACAGTTTCGCGTCAGCGTGAAAGTCAACATCCTCGCTGAACAGGTCAAGTCCGACGGCATCGCGCTGGCGACGCATCAGTTCCGTGAGTGCCGCCGCGCTGTAAACGGAGAACCACAACTTGTTGGGGTGTTGGACATCAAGACATCGCCTGACAGGGAAAAACATACTAGAGCTGGTGTCAATCACAATCTGGCAGCGCAGGTTCGTCTCCTCCTCGTAACGTTTAACGAACAGTTTCTCCGTCCGCCCGTAAAGTTTCCAGTCGATGTTACGTATCGGCTCGCCGGTGTTGTACAGGCGGTGCTCGGCGAACTCCACCGAGAATCCATGGAACGGACTCTTGTGGAGACCCGTAATGAAGCCTTCAACAATCTGCCGCGCGTGAAATTCGAGGCCGCCAAGGTTTGCTATGTCGTTCTTTTGTATCGGCAATTTCTGGGGTTTGAAGAGTTTGAGGAGTTTGAAGAGTTTGAGGGGTTTGAGACTCCTAATTACCTCGAACTCCTAATCACCTCAAACTCCTAATCACCTTAGATGAGTTTTTTCAGTTTGTCCTCGAACACTGCCTTTGCAGCACCGCCGACGTTTTTGTCGACAACCTGTCCGCCCTTGAAGTAAAGGACTGTCGGGACGTTTCTTATTCCGAATTTCGCCGCGAGACCCGGGCAGTCATCGACATCGGCCTTGAAAATCAATGCCTTGCCTGCATATTCATCGCTGAGCTGTTCCATGTAAGGTGCAATCATCTTGCACGGGCCGCACCATGTGGCGCCGAAATCAACCATAACCGGGAGTTCCGCCTTGAGAACGTCCTGTTCGAATGTAGCTTCTGAAATTTGTTGTGCCATAGTATTTGTTTTTAAGTTGTGTTTGTTTTTGAGTTTGCAAAAGTAAGTTATTTCATCAAATCATACGATAACAAATCAGCAAAATCAGGATTTTTTTTGCAGACCTCGTCAATCTTCTTGAACAACGCCTCCGTGTTGATCCTTGTTTTCTCTGGATGAAGCGAGCAAGTCATGTTCTGCTGCCTGTCAACAAGCAGCACCGAGAACCTCTGTTCGCCTTTGTTTTCCGCGAACATGTCAACAACAGCCTTGACGTTTGCGCTGTTGAGATTGTTCACGTTAAAAGTGAATTTCGCCTCGCGCTTTGTCTTCGCAAAAACATTTTCGAGAAGGTCAACGTCTGTGATTTTCAGTTCATTGGGACGTTTTTTATCTTCAGGCAGGTCTCTGTTGTAGAAAGGTTCCTGGACGACCCCGGTGATGTACAGCGGTGTCCCTGGCGCGAACAGGTAGTTGAACTTCATGAAATCCTTCGAGAACAGCGGGAAGTCGTAGCTACCCGTCATGTCCTCGACGGTGTACTTGCCGAATTTATTCCCGCTGGACTTGGCTGTCATCTCAGCGCTTGAGGTCACGATCCCTGCGAAATGCACTGTCGAGCCCTTCTTGTTATCTATGACTTCACGTATCTTGTCGAGATTGACATCAACGAAGAAATCGAGAGTATGTCTGTATGTCTCAAGAGGATGCGAGCTGAGGTAGAAGCCGATGACGTCTTTCTCCTCGTCGAGCATCTTGATGTTTGACCAGCGTTCGCACTGCGGTATTTCGAGTTTGAACAGTTCGTCGTTGCCCTGCGGCTCGAAGTCGCCGAAGAGGTCGAACTGCGCGTTGTTCTTGCGTTCGTTGCATGCGTTGACCTGACGTATCGACTTCTCTATGAACGTCGCCTTCTCGCCGGGTGCGATGTAGAAGTAAGCGGCCCGGTGCAGTTCGGTGAAATCGCTGAAAGCACCTGCTTTTGCGAGCGACTCCAGGACTTTCCGGTTCAGGTTCTTGGCGCCGACGCGTGCCATGAAATCCGCGAAATTGGCGTAACGCCCGTTGGACTCGCGCTCTTCGGCTATCACGTTGGCGACCTCACCTATCCCCTTTATGCCGCCGAAACCATAATAAATGTCGCCGTTGGCGCCGACGGTGAATTTATATTCCGACTTATTCACATTCGGCGGCAGGACATTGATTTTCATCCTCTTGCATTCATCCATCATAAACACCACCTCCTTGATGTCGTTGATGCTGCTGTTGAGCACCGCCGCCATGAACTCCGACGGATAATGCGCCTTGAGGTAGGCCGTCTGGTACGAGACCCAGGAATAGCAGGTCGCATGCGACTTGTTGAACGCATACGAGGCGAACTTCTCCCAGTCGCACCAGATTTTCTCCAAGATTGCCGCATCATGCCCGAGTTCCTGGCCCTGCTTCATGAACTTGTCCTTGAGTTCCATCATCTTGGAAATCTGTTTCTTTCCCATCGCCTTACGCAGGGTGTCCGACTCGCCTCTCGTGAAGTTCGCAAGCTGCCGCGACAGGAGCATCACCTGCTCCTGATAGACGGTGACGCCGTAAGTGTCCTTGAGGTACTTCTCCATCTCAGGGAAGTCGTACTCGATCGGCTCCCTGCCCTGTTTCCTCGCGATGAACTTCGGGATATAGTCCATCGGGCCGGGGCGATACAGCGCGTTCATGGCGATAAGGTCCTCGAACACTGTTGGCTGCAGCTCACGGAGATATTTCTGCATCCCCGCCGACTCGAATTGGAACGTGCCTATCGTGTTGCCGGAGCTGTATAACTTGTACGTCTCGGGGTCGTCAATCGGGATGTTGTCGATGTCAAGGTCGATGCCGTGCGTCTTCTTGATGTTTGCCAGCGCGTCCTTTATCTGGGTGAGTGTCTTCAGTCCGAGGAAGTCCATCTTGATGAGGCCGACGTTCTCCACGACGTGGCCGTCATATTGCGTGACGAGGACGTCCTCGCCCGTCTCCTTGTCCTTGATGGTGCATACCGGCGCGAATTTCGTCAGGTCGTCGGCGCCGATGATGACGCCGCAGGCGTGAATGCCGACCTGGCGGTTAGTGTCTTCAAGCTCCTGGGCGTAGGTGAGCATTGACGAGACGTTCTCGTCATCACCTTCAAGTAAAGATTTAAGTTCCGGTATGTATTTGTAACAGTTCTTGAGATTCACCTTCGGCGCCTTGCCGTTCTCATCCTTGATGTTGTCGGGGAAATTCCTGTCAGGGATGAAGCTCTTTATCTCGGCCACCGTTGACAGCGGGATTTTCTGGACGCGGCTCACGTCCTGTATCGCCGACTTCGCCGCCATGGTGCCGTAGGTGATGATGTGCGCGACCTTCTCCTTGCCGTATTTCCTCGTGATCCAGTCGAGGACCTTGGCGCGTCCGTCATCGTCGAAGTCGACGTCTATGTCGGGCAGCGATATACGGTCAGGGTTTAGGAAACGCTCGAACAGCAGGTCATATTTCAGCGGGTCGACATCTGTGATTTTCAGGCAGTAAGCCACCACGGAGCCGGCCGCAGAGCCGCGGCCAGGGCCGACGCTGACGCCGAGTTCCTCGCGAGCGCCGCGTATGTAGTCCTGCACGATCAGGAAGTAGCCGGGGAAGCCCATCGTCTTCATGATATGCAGCTCGAACACAATGCGGTCGCGCTGTTCCTCCGTGAGGTTCTCTCCGTAGCGCATCCTCGCGCCCTCCCATGCGAGTTTCGACAGGTAGTCGGCCTCGAGTTTGATTCTGTACAGCTTGTCGTAACCGCCGAGCTTCGCTATCTTCTTCTCCGCCTCAGCCTGACTCATCACGACCTCGCCATGCTCATTGCGCGTGAACTCATCGAACAGGTCCTCATCAGTATATTTCGCGCGATACTCCTCGACGGTGCCGAAGTCCTCAGGGATGTCAAACATCGGCATAATCGGGTCAGAGTCTATCGAATATAGTTCAACTTTATCGGCAATTTCCATCGTATTGGTGAGCGACTCCGGCACATCGCCGAATATCTCCAACATCTCATCCGGCGACTTGAGCCATTCCTGCTTGGTGTAATGCATGCGCGACGGGTCGTCGTAGTCCTTGCCCGTGCTCAGGCATATCAGGCGGTCGTGCGCCTCGCCGTGCTCCTCCTCCACAAAATGTGCGTCGTTTGTGGCGATGACCTTGGTGTTTGTCTTCGCAGCCAGCTCAAGTATGACCTTGTTGACTTCAACCTGTCGTTCATACACCTCTCTGTCGCCGCCCGGCTTGTCGGTCTTATGCCGTTGAATCTCAAGATAATAGTCATCACCGAAAAGGCTCTTGAACCAGAGTATCGTCTCTTCCGCGCCTTTCATGTCGCCGCTCATGATTTTCTGCGGCACCTCACCTCCGAGGCAGGCCGAGCTGCATATCAGTCCTTCGTGATATTTCTCAATCAGAGAATGGTCGATTCGCGGATTGTAGTAGAAGCCGTCGGTGTACGCGATGGAGGCGAGTTTGCAAAGGTTCTTGTAGCCGGTCTTGTTCTTCGCCAGTAAAATAAGGTGCCAGCCTCGGTCCTGGCGTCCGTCACGCTTCGCGATCTCGACGGGGGCGCAGTAGGCCTCGGTCCCGAAGATCGGCTTGAAGAACTGACCTTTCAGTTTCTCGATCTCGGCGGCGGCATCATTTTTTTCCTCTTCCGTCGCATCCCCCTTATTTAAAATGGATTCCTTCTCCTTTATCTTTTCTTTTATTTTCCCGTTCACCTTGGCGGAATAATCGGCGAACTCCTTGATGCCGAACATGTTGCCATGATCGGTGAGAGCCATCGAGTACATACCGCAACGCAAGCATTTGTCAACCAAGTCGGGGACCTTCGACATCCCGTCGAGGATGGAGAAATGCGAATGTACGTGAAGATGAGTGAATTGCGACATAGTGACAGGTTTTTTTGACGTTAAAATTCAACTCGCAAAGATAAGTTTTTTTTCCAAATCCGGCCCGTCAGAATGCTAAAAAAATATTTTTCGGCAAAGACACTTTTCGTATCAAAAAAAGTCGTACTTTTGCAGCCGCAAACCTCGGGCAGGTTTGGAGTAACTAATTATAAATCAATTAAACAAAAAAAAATCATGCCAGCAAAAATCAGATTACAGAGACATGGTAAGAAGGGTCAGCCTTTCTATCACATTGTAATTGCAGACGGTCGCGCACCTCGTGATGGTAAATTTATTGAAAAAATCGGAACCTACAATCCTATCACAGTTCCGGCAGAGATCAGCCTCAATTTCGACAAGGCCCTTGATTGGTTAAACAAGGGCGCACAGCCGACAGACACAGTCCGTAACATCCTGTCACGCAAGGGTGTCATGCTCAAGAAGCATCTCCTCGTGGGCGTCAAGAAAGGCGCCATGACAATGGAACAGGCCGAAGTCAAATTCCAGGCTTGGATGAAGGAGAAAGAAGCCAAGGCGGCTCAGGAAGTGAAGATTTCAGCGGAGAAGAAGAGAGCTGACAACAAAGCCAGACTCGAAGCTGAAGGCAAGGTCAACGCAGCACGCGCTGAGGTGATCGCCCAGAAGAAAGCCGAGCTCGCGGCAAAGGCGGCGGAGGAAGCAGCAGCAAAGGCGGCGGAAGAAGCAGCCACCGAAGCTCCGGCGGAGGAACCAGCAGCTGAAGCCTAAGGCACCTACAAAGAAGAGACGGACAGGAAGAAGACAGAGTTTTCTTCCTGTTTTTTTTGTTTTCAAGTTCACCACGAATTTCACGAATCAACCGAATCATGACACGGCTTTTCCCCTCAAACACCTCAAACACCTCAATTCACGCACCACGAATTTCACGAATCAACCGAATCATGACACGGTTTTTCCCCCTCAAACACCTCAATTCACGCACCACGAATTTCACAAATCAACCGAATCATTTGACTTATACGCCCTCGTCATGAACGAATTTAAGTTTCGGAATGAGTGAAAACAGAAGTTCACTTTAATTCCTGAATACCAACTCGCCGCCAGCACAATCGACGACAATCGTCTTATCTTTGTTGACCATGTCGGAGAGTATCATCTTCGACAGTTCGTTGAGAAGCTCGCGCTGCATCATCCTTTTCACCGGACGTGCCCCGTATTGAGGGTCGTAGCTGATGTGCGCGACATGTTTCATCGCCGCCTCTGTCATGTTGATCTCTATCCCATTAGGCTTCAGCATCTGCCTGACATGTTCAAACTGCATGGAGACGACTTCAACAATCTGACTCTCACTAAGTTGCTTGAACACAATCATGTCATCGATCCTATTCAGGAATTCTGGCCTGAAATGCGACTTCAGCTCATCTTCCGGCACGTTTGATGTCATGATGATGATAGTGTTTTTGAAGTCAACCAGACGGCCTTTGTTGTCGGTCAGACGTCCGTCGTCCAAGACTTGCAGCAAGATGTTGAACACATCAGGATGAGCCTTTTCGATCTCATCGAGGAGCACCACGGAATACGGTTTGCGTCGCACCGCCTCCGTAAGCTGCCCGCTTTCCTCGTAGCCCACATATCCAGGAGGAGCGCCGATCAGACGGGAGACGGTGTGACGTTCCTGATATTCAGACATATCGATTCTCACCATGTTGTTTTCGTTGTCGAACAAAAATTCGGCGAGTGCCTTGGCGAGTTCGGTTTTACCGACGCCAGTGGTGCCGAGGAAGATGAACGACCCGATAGGTCTTTTCGCATCCTGAAGCCCGGCCCTACTCCTCCTGATGGCGTCCGACACAGCCGTTATCGCATCGTCCTGCCCCACGACGCGTTTATGAAGCTCCGACTCGAGATTTAACAATTTCTCGCGTTCACTCTGCATCATTTTATGGACTGGAATGCCCGTCCAGCGCGACACTATCTCGGCGACGTCGTCAGCGTCAACCTCCTCATCAACAAGCGGCTTGTCGCCTTGCACAGTCCGAAGTTGTTCCTTGGCCTTTTCGATCTCTGCCTCCGAGCTCACGATTCTGCCGTACCTCAACTCAGCGACCTTGCCGTAGTCGCCTTCGCGCTCGGCGACATCAGCCTCATATCTGTAACGTTCGATGTTTTTCTTCTCGCGCTGAATCTTCTCGACAAAGCCGCGCTCGGTCTCCCAACGCATCCTGAGGCTGTCGCGTTCTTCACCCAACTCATTGATAGTCTTCGTCAATTCTTCAACTTTCGCGGCATCGTTCTCACGTTTTATCGCCTCGCGCTCAATCTCGAGCTGGCGGATCTTCCGCTGCACGTCTTCAAGTTCTTCCGGCACCGAATTAATCTGAAGCCTCAAGCGCGACGCAGCCTCGTCGATCAAGTCGATCGCCTTGTCGGGAAGGAAACGGTCTGATATATAACGTATTGAGAGTTCGACGGCGGATATTATCGCCTCGTCGAGAATCCTCACTTGATGGTGCGTCTCGTACTTTTCCTTCAAGCCGCGCAGGATAGAGATCGCCGACTGCTCGTCAGGCTCGTCAATCATCACAATTTGAAAACGCCGTTCGAGTGCCTTGTCTTTCTCAAAATACTTCTGGTATTCGTTCAGCGTGGTTGCGCCGATGGCACGCAGCTCGCCACGCGCCAACGCCGGCTTCAGGATGTTCGCCGCGTCCATCGCGCCTTCGCCGCCGCCGGCACCAACAAGCGTGTGTATCTCATCAATGAAAAGTATCACCTCGCCGTCGCTTTCGACCACCTCTTTGACGACCGACTTCAGGCGTTCCTCAAACTCGCCTTTATACATCGCGCCGGCTATAAGTGCGCCCATATCAAGGGAATACACCTTGCGCGACTTCAGGTTTTCAGGCACGTCGCCGCTGACGATACGTTCGGCAAGCCCTTCGGCGATGGCCGTCTTGCCGACGCCAGGCTCACCAATCAAAATCGGGTTGTTCTTCGTGCGCCTCGACAAGATCTGCAAGACGCGGCGTATCTCTTCGTCACGGCCAATCACAGGGTCGAGCCTACCTTTTTCTGCAAGCTCGTTGAGATTCCTCGCGAATTTGTTCAAAGATTCATAACCCTGCTGATTCCGTTGGTTTTCTGTCATCTTATTTTCCATTGTTTTTTCTCCTTTCTGATTTGCGCCCGCCGCCCGGCAAAAATCCTTCCAACAGACACAATGCGACATTTTGTCATGTTACAGTCATTGAATCACAACCAATAATGCCATTTTGACAGCAGGCATCATTTCAGACAATAAAATATGTATCAATGCATTAATGATTGAGAATTTTTATTAATTTTGCAACTTTAAAATTTCGAAGAATGAAAGAAAGGAAAAGAACAGGCATAATAGCGTATCTTATTGTTTTACTGACACTTGCATCATTCAACACAAAAGCGCAGATTAATTGTGAAATCAAGGTGGACGGCGAACAGGTCGGCGATGAGATTCTTGTGTGCTATGGAGAGGAAATAAAGATGTCGGTGGAGCACAACCCGAACTATAGATACACGTGGACGCGCAACGGAATCGTCTGTGACACAGTGAGAAACGAGTTCAGGGCGACGATTACAGAGACCGGCGACATTTTCGCGGTGAACATCAAGGACCAGACCACGCAGGAGGAATGCGACGACCAGCTCGTGGTGACGATGCGGGCGAAATTGGACGTCGTTTTCGACCAGACGAAACTGACGTGCAGCGTGACAGACCCTGAAGTTGGCGGCACCGGCCAGGTCAGGGCATACGTGGTGGGCGACACCGTCAAGCCTTACAGATACATCTACGAGTGGAACACGCCGAACCAGGACCTCGACGACCCGCAGGTTGCGAAATGGCTGATGGCGAAAGACTACGAGATAACCGTGACCGACACGGTGACAGGCTGTTCCCAGAAAGAGAAATATCATGTGAAGTCGTACCCGAACCCCGAAATCGCCATTTACTCCGACCCGCAGGACACTGTTTACCTACAGAGGCCGTTCGCGACGTGGAGCTTCGAAAACGAGTCCGACACCATCGGCGTCTCTAACTTCTTCTGGAAGTTCAGGGAGGACGAGACGAGCTACAGCGAGGCGACCCCGACGATAACATACCTCGAAGAAGACGAAGGCAAACCTGTGAAGACGTACCTCACCGTCACGAGCAGCTGCGGATGCGACACGACCTACGAGAGCGAGATCCTGGTGCTGCCGGTGAAACTGAAAATCCCCAACATCTTCACCCCAAACGGCGACGGCAAGAACGACTACTTCATCATCGGATACGACGAGACCGGCGGCGAGCCAGAACAGCGCGGCTTCGAATACGAGAAATATGTCACACTCAGCGAATATTACATCAGCCATAAACTCGTGATATTCAACAGATGGGGCAGAATCGTCTATGAGTCAAAGGATTACAAAAACGACTGGGACGGCGGCAACCTCTCCGACGGAACGTATTTCTACGTGCTGGAATGCGTCGGAAAATACTGGAGCGGCAAATATCAAGGCTCGGTGATGATCTGGGACAGCGGAAGATAGGAAGGTATAAAGGTATAAAGGTATAAAGTTGAAAGTTAAAAAGTTAGGACATGAAAAGATTGATTATTCCGATATTGGTTCTTGTGATGTTTTGTTCGTGTGAATCGAACGACAGCAAGATCAGCGGTGATTTGGTGAACAACCCGGCGTCGGCGACGGAAGGGCGCAACAGGAAGGAGCCGAGGATTGAGTTCGACGTCACCGAGCACAATTTCGGCAAGATGCTACAGGGCGAGCAGGTGTCGTACACCTACAAGTTCAAGAACACCGGCGACGCGCCGCTGCTCATCGCGGCGGTCGAGAAGACATGCGGATGCACCGACATCAAATTCCCGCAGACACCGATAAAGCCAGGCGAAGGCGGCTCCATCACGATATCGTACAACAGCGAAGGCCACAAAGGCTTCCAGAACCGGCGCGTCGTCGTCAGGGCCAACACCAACCCGGCCGAGACGGTGCTGAAATTCAAGGCGTTGGTTGAGACGGTTGACAGATATTAATCACAAGACAACAAAATATCAATTAAAAATCACAAAAAAATGAACACATTATTTATTTTGCTCCAGCAGGCAGCACCGCAGCCACAAGGCGGCGGCATGTCGGGTATCATCATGATTGTCTTATTGTTCGTTGTTTTCTGGCTATTCTTCATCAGGCCGCAGAACAAGAGACAGAAGGAAGCGCAGAAATTCCGCGATGCCTTGCAGAAAGGCGACAACGTGGTCACCATCGGAGGCATCCACGGCAAAGTGGCTGAAGTGAAAGAGACGACAGTCCTGATCACGGTGGACAACAACGTGAAACTCGAGGTCGAGAAGTCGGCACTGGTCGCGACAGGCGCACAGATCGCACAGGCATAACGGCGGACATGAAAACATCAGACGAGAACACGAGCCTCGGACGTTTCGGAGGCTTAATGATTTTCATAGGCATAGCGGCACTGCTGTGGCTCGTGATAAAACTGTCTGACGACTACGCCGAGAGCGTGAGATTCAAGGTGAGGTTCACCGACACGCCGGCGAACCTCATCACCACCGACAAAGACTATTTCGTCGAGGCGACAGTCACGGCTCAGGGTTTCAAACTGCTCAACTATCACCTCAGGTCATTCAGGCTCAGGGAGATAACGGTGTCGCTCAAAGACATGAAATACAAGATCTTAAGCGACAACAGGTACTCCATCGGAAGCACGGCGATGAAAGAGGCCATCGCCGACGTACTCGAAATCAACGCCGGCGACGTGGAGCCGACACAGACCGACTATGTCTTCACGATGTACCGGCTTGCGTCAAAACGCGTCAAGGTCAACATCATGACCGACCTTAGCTTCAGAAGCCAGTACAACATCTACGGGGAGCCCACGGTGACCCCCGACTCCATCACCATTTACGGCGCGTTCAACATCCTGAAGGACTACGAACACGTGAACACACAGACCATAACGAGGAAAAACGTCACAGACGACATCGAGGAGTCAGTCGGACTGCAACTCGACGCCGACATAAACGCCGACATAAAAAAAGTTGACGTCGTCATCGATGTCGAGAAATTCACCGAATCGGAGGTCACAATCCCCATCAACACACTGGGAATCAGCAATATGGTGATTTTCCCGCCGCAGGCGAAAGTCAAATACATCGTCAGCCTCGACGACTACTCCAACATCAGCCCGGTGTCGTTCAACATCGAGGTTGATACGACGAACTTCATCACTAAGGAATTTCTTCCGACAAGACTGGTCGTCTATCCTAACAACACATCCATCATCGGGATTTATCCCGACAAGGTCGAATACCTGATAACACAATAGGGAATGCTGAGAATCGGAGTCACTGGCAGCATCGGGAGCGGGAAGAGTTACATCTGCGACATCTTCGAGAAGAGAGGAGTGCCGGTCTTCTATTCCGACCAGGAGACAAAAATGCTTTACCATGACACCGATGTCAGACGGCTGATCACAAGCCGTTTCGGAGACGCGGTTTACCTCGGCGACGGCACGTTGGACAGGAGACTGCTCGGCAGCATGATTTTCGGTGACGCCGGCAACATGAAATTCATCGAAGACACGCTCTACCCCGCCCTTTTCCGGCGTTTCGAGGCGTGGTGCCGCGGGCATGACGCGCCGTTCGTGCTGTTCGAGTCGGCGATACTCTTCGAGAAAGGTCTCGCGAGCCGATTCGACGCCGTGCTTCTCATCTCGGCCCCGGAAGACGTACGCATCCGGCGTGTCATGACACGCGACAAATGCACGGAGGCGGAGGTCCGCGAGCGCATGAGGCTGCAGTGGAGCGACGAGAGGAAACTTCCGCTTGCCGACCACGTCATCATCCACGACGGGAACGACAACGTTGACGAAGAGGTGGATGACTTCATCAGGCTGATGGAGAAGCGACAGACTCACCGGAAACCGTTTCCTTCAAAAGAATGAGATTCAAAAAAAATAAAAGACCCTCTGCTGAAGGTCTTTTTTTCTGCGTCGGGGTAGCAGGATTCGAACCTGCGACCCCCTGCTCCCAAAGCAGGTGCGCTAGCCGGACTGCGCTATGCCCCGATTCAACTGCGGAGAAGGGGGGATTCGAACCCCC
The DNA here is from genome assembly GCA_018064605.1 of Candidatus Limimorpha caballi. Lineage (GTDB taxonomy): Bacteria > Bacteroidota > Bacteroidia > Bacteroidales > F082 > Limimorpha > Limimorpha caballi. The sequence goes on from JAGHUX010000005.1 coordinate 143,986, forward strand.
GGTAGCCTTAGGGGCTACGACAGTTTAGCAAACTGTTGGTTTCAGCCACTCACCCACCTCTCCGTGTTCTGTGGTTTTGACGGCTGCAAAGATACTGCTTTTTCAAATACGCGCAACAAAAATTTTCAAATATTTTTCGACATGTTTTTTCATGTGAAAATCAACAAATTTGACTATCTTTGCGAGAATTTAAATGACAACGAAATGAAGAGGCTCTTATCCGTTTTAATGGTTGCAAGTATTTTATTATCAACGTCTTGCAAAAACACAAAAACGTCTTCAGCAGACGATTCGCCGAAGAATGTAGTGCTGATGATTGGCGACGGGATGGGTGTGGCACAGGTTTATTCGCTGTTGCTTGTCAGTGAAAACCCGACATCATTCATGCGATTCCCCTACTCCGGTTACGCGATCACGCGTTCTTTTTCGAATGAAATCACAGATTCAGCCGCTGCCGGGACAGCCATCGCGACAGGTCACAAGACGCGCAACCACATGGTCGGGATGACGGCCGACAGCGTCGCGGTGCCGAGTCTGCTCAGCCTCATGTCAGGGCGTGGCAAGAAGACAGGCGTCGTCGTCACATGCCACGCATCGCAGGCCACGCCTGCAGCCTTCCTGGCACATAACGAAGACAGGAAGAAGCACGAGGAAATCGCGGCGGAGATAGCAAACAACGAGGATCTCGACGTGCTCTTCGCCGGCGGGAAGAGACACTTCAACGAGCGCAAGGACAACGGCGACCTCCTCGAAGTAATGCGCGACTCCGACTGGTCGGTCTATGACTCGCTCCCGCAGGTCAAAGGCGACGAGAGACGCGTCGCGGTAATCGCCGGCAGGAAGAACCTCCCCAAGGCCCCCGTCCGCGGCGAATTCCTTCCCGACGCGACACGGAAAGCACTTGAAATACTGAGCACCAACGACGAAGGTTTCTTCCTGATGGTCGAAGGGTCGCAGATCGATGAGGCCTGCCACGCCAACGACTCCGCATATCTGATTGAAGAGATGAAGGACTTCGACAAGACCATCAATGTGGTCCTCGACTTCGCCGAGAAGAACCCGAACACGCTCGTCATCGTCACCGCCGACCACGAGACAGGCGGCCTCACCATCATCGACCCGGAGGGGAAATACACCAAGACCGAGTTCAAGTTCTCGACCAGAAGCCACTCGCCCACTTTCGCCCCCGTCTTCGCTTTCGGCCCGGGAGCCGCGAATTTCAGCGGCATCATTGACAATTCCGACATCATGGGAAAAATTCTGGAAATCGTAAAATGAAATTTGCAAATTATTTTTAACATTTTTAAAAAAAAATTTGCACAAATAAAAAACATATTCTAATTTTGCGCGATGTTTCTATAAAACATTGTTTAACAATTCGTTAAATTAAATCTTTTTGGTATATGAAGATTTTTATCGCAAAGTTATCTCCAAAAACGACATCAGATGATGTCAAGAAATTGTTCGAAAAGTACGGGAAAGTGTCGGTTTGCAAGGTCATCATGGACCACGAGACGAAACGTTCTAAATGCTACGGGTTCATTGAAATGCCCATAGAAAACGAGGCATACGTGGCGGTTGTCGAGACCGACAACATGGAATTCATGGGCAGCGTTATCGACGTGAAGAAATCAAAACCACAACCCGCAGTCATAAAGAAATAGTTTCAATTATTTGACTTTCAACTAATTGAGCTGAAGAAAATTATTTTTGCAAATTTGTTTGCCGAATTGCAAAAAGTCGTATCTTTGCACTCGCAAAAAAGCAATGGTCTGGTAGCTCAGCTGGATAGAGCAACAGCCTTCTAAGCTGTGGGTCTTGGGTTCGAATCCCAACCGGATCACGAGTAAGCCAATTAGTTGTGAATCAGCTGGTTGGCTTTTTGTTTTTCAATTAAGTTTAGAAATATGTTTTTGCAAATTCATCCGGAGAATCCGAATCCGAGGCATATCAAGATGATATTGGAATGTCTTGATAATGACGGGGTTATCATATTCCCGACAGACACCATCTATGGTATCGGGTGCAGCATCAACAGCACCAAGGCTTTCGAGCGCATCGCGCAGATCAAGGGGATAAAGAAAGAAAGGGCGCATTTCTCGTTCATCTTCAATGATTTGAGCATGTTGTCGGAGTTCACCAAGCCGATAAACAACGATGTCTTCAAGCTGATGAAACGGAATCTCCCCGGTGCATTCACGTTCATTTTGGAGGCGAACAACAACATCCCGAAAATCTTGCAGAGCAAGCGCAAGACGATAGGCATCAGGGTGCCAGACCAGCCGATAATCACCAACATCGTGAAGGAGTACGGCCGTCCGATAATGACCACTTCCATCCTCGACGAGGACGAAATTTCCGGTTTTCTGACCGACCCTGAGGAGATAAATGAGCGATATAAGAACAGGGTTGACATCATCATTGACGGCGGGGCCGGTGAAAATCAGGAGAGCACAGTGGTCGATTGCACTGACAATGAGATAGTTATAGTGCGTCAAGGTAAGGGTGAGCTTGACTGAAAAAAAATGAAAAATTTTTGTCGCGCATATTGAAAAAAGTAGTACTTTTGCACTCGCAAATGAACGGAGATGCCACGCAATGGCGTGGACGTTCAGCGACTTGGTAGCTCAGCAGGTAGAGCATCACACTTTTAATGTGGGGGTCCTGGGTTCGAGCCCCAGCCAGGTCACAAATTTTAGGGGTTAATTTTTGCAAGTAAACAATGCATCAGGGTTAAAGGAGACTTTAGCCCTTTTTTGTTTTACACATGACAATCATCATCATCTTCTTCTTCTTCGTCTTCATCTTCATCGTCTTCTTCATCGTCATCGTCTTCTTCATCGTCTTCTTCATCCGCATAGATGTCATCATCATCCTCGGTCTCATCACAGATTGCCGGCTTGCTTTCAATTATCTCAACAATGCCACGATTTGAACTTTCTCCCTTTTCATTTTCAATTTTTCGGGCGAAATGACTGCATGTTAAATATATTGCAATAAAAATCCCAACAGCGATAAAGAAAGCGACGGTTGAATCCAAAACAATTGCAAAAACAACTAATCCGACAAATCCAATAATCCAAGCAGCAACATGGGCGCACCCTTTTCTTTCGACAAAAGACATCAATACTGCAACGACCACAGCGAATGGTGCTGCATCAATAAAAGCATCAAAGATTGTCAAAATAATTGCGGCATTCATATTTGTTAATTTTTGCAAATTACTCAACATCTCTACTGGCACGACGCGACATCATCTACAAACGTCGCGACACAATTGTCAGCCGCCATTCCGAGAGGAATTTGGCGGCTGACAAAGATACGAGTCATCAAAACGGCGAAACGCCTTATTTCACGACATTGAACTGACGGGTTGAGACCCCGTTTCCAGCATCAACGCGAAGGACGTACATCCCCGCTGACAACTGCGACATGTCTATCGAGACCTCGTCACCTCCCACGGAGGCGTCATAGACGACCTGCCCCAAAGCGTTTGTCACCGTAATATGTTTCATATCAACGCCTTCAACCTTCAGAAGACCTCTCGTCGGATTCGGATAAACCGCCACATCGACATTGTTTTCATCCAATGACTGACAAGAGACCATGACAGAAGCCGCCTCCGTCTCGCCCTCCGAAGCATAGACCGCCGTCACATGATAGTAATAAGTGCCGAGTTCGACATTGTCAAAATACTCGTAAGACGTCTGATTCTCAACGGCCGGGACGTTGGCTATCAGCTGATAGTCGCTGTCGGTTGGCGAGCGATAGACGTTAAAACTCTCAAGGTCAACAGTATTATAGGTGAGACGAATGTCATCGACAGCCAAGGCATACTGATTTGTGCACCCGAAATGACGGAAGCCGATATAGACCTCTTGTCCGGCGTATGCGCTGAGGTCAACGGTGTATTCAAGCCAAGGAGTCTGGTTGAGTTTGTCTGGCATGATGGTCCATTCGGCAACGGTGGTAAAATCGGCGTCATTGGTGTTTCCGGTGGTTGAGACCGCGACTCCGAAGTGTTCCTGGCAGCTGGCCGCATCAGCCGAGCAGGCCATAAACGAAAGCACCGTGTTTCCAACTATCGGCAACTTAGGCGTAACGATGTAATTATCTGGCGTGTAGGGAATACCGCCGAATGTGCCATAGCAGTCTTTCGATTCCGAAATCAGGCAGATGTAACCGCTTGGACATTCCAAACCCTGAACGTGCATCCAGCAATGATTGTCGCCATCGGCGTCAATAAGCGTCCAATCCTCAATCATGGATTCCAAGTCCCAGTAAAGGTCTTCAGGGACTTCCGAAGCCGGGGCTTCCGATTTCCACGACAGATTCACGCCGTTCGGGTCATACTGAAATACTCCATTCAAATCGTATGGAGTTGCAAACTTTGATTGTGCCTTGACCGACACGCCTGCAAGACAAAAAGCGCAGGCAAGAAGAAATGATAAAGAAACTTTTCTCATAAGAACAATTTAGATTTATTTAACAAATAGTTTTATAATAAATTACATACAAATTTCATTTCAGTTGGTATTAGCGGACGCCGGTCCGTCTTCACTTGCCGAAATACCTCGCCACCTCTTTCAGGTTCTCTATTATCTGTAGATGCTGCGGGCACGCCTTCTCGCACTGTCCGCACTGTATGCAGTCGCCGGCCTTGCCGAATGTGTGTGTCAGGCGGTCGTAGTATTCGCCCTGCGGGGTCCAGCCCTTGCTCGCGACCTCCTGCCTGTCGGCGTTGTAGAGCGCGAAATACCTCGGTATGGCGATGTGCTGCGGACAGCCGCCGGTGCAGTATGAGCAACCCGTGCATGGGATGGCTATGGTGCTGTTTATCTCTTCGGCGGCGCGGCGCACAAGCTCGAACTCGTCGTCGTTAAACGGCTTGAAATCAGACATATAACTCATGTTGTCTTCAAGCTGCGCCATGTCTCTCATCCCGCTGAGCACGATCTTCACGTTGGGATGGCTCGCGGCGAAACGCACTGCCCACGACGGCACCGACATCTCAGGATTGTAATCCCTGAACATCTTCGCCACGCTCTCCGGCACGTTGGCCAAGGTGCCGCCCTTCACCGGCTCCATCACGAAGACCGGCTTGCCGTGCTTCACGCAGACGTCATAGCACCTGTGCGACTGTATGGCGACGCTCTCCCAGTCGAGGTAGTTGAGCTGAAGCTGCACGAACTCCATCTCGGGATGCTCCGTCAGGACCTTGTCGAGAAGCTCGGCATTGTCGTGGAACGAGAAGCCTATCGTCTTAACCAAGCCCTGTTTCTTCTTGTCAACCAGCCAGTTGAAGCAGTCGAATTCGGTGTAGGTCTTATACGAGTCCATGCCGATGTCGTGGATGAGGTAATAGTCGAAATAATCGACGCCTGTCTTTTCAAGCTGATGGTTGAAGATGCTGTCGCGGTCTTCCATTTTCTTGAGATACATGCAGTGAAGTTTCGTGGCAAGCGTATAAGCATCACGATTATGCCTTGATGTAAGGGCCTGTTTCACAGCACTTTCGCTTTTCGCTCCGCAATACATCAGAGCCGTATCGAAATAAGTGAAGCCGTGATCGATGAAGCTGTCGAACATCTTCTTGCAGAGTTCGACATCCACGCTGCCCTCGTCGTCCGGGTTCAGCAGAGGCAGCCGCATGAGGCCGAAGCCGAGTTTTCTTTCCATGATGATTTATTCATTTAATGTCTTGAACACTATCCTGAAGACGCCGCCATTCTCCGTCGGCGTCCATGATGTCGAGTTGATGTGGAACTCCCCTATCTCGCGCGTCGAGGCCACGTGCGCACCGATGCACGGGCAGATGTCGTAGTCGCCGATCCTGACCATGCGCAGCATCTCGCTCGCGTCTTCCGGGAGCTTGTCGAGCTTCACGCCTGCGGGGATGTGGTCTCGGTTGACGAACTCAAAGCTGACCGGCAGGTCTGCGGCGATGAGGTCATTCATACGTCGTTCGATGTCAGCGATTTGCGCCGGCGTCGGCTCCGCGGCCAGGTCCCAGTTGATCTTCGACTTCCTGCGTTCTATGTGCGCGTTCTTCGAGCGTTCGCAGCCGAACATCCTCACCATCGTCTGATTGAGCAGATGTTCCGCAGTGTGCGCCGGCTCGAACTCCGCCTTGTTGTGGGCGTTGAGAATCGGTTCTTCCATTTCAATAATTTTTTGCAAAAATATACATTTAATCTTAATGCCGAAGATTTTCGGTGAAAATAATATGAGCCCCCGCACCTAAGCACGCCCCGCGAAAAGAGCGGCACCTCCGGCGTGCAACATCTCAGCCGATTGCGACGATCTTCTCAAGCCAAAGCCTGTCGGTCTCGTCAAAACAGCCAAGTCGCTCGCTGTCAATGTCAAGCACCGCGACGACCTCATTGTTTCTGAAGACCGGCACCACAATCTCCGAGCGCGACAGCGAGCTGCACGCGATGTGTCCGGGGAACTTCCCGACATCCGGGACGATGACGGTGCGTCGTTCGGCCCATGCGGTGCCGCAGACCCCCCTGCCCTTTCCTATCCTCGTGCACGCCACCGGACCCTGGAACGGGCCGAGCACCAACTCCTCGCCGACGACACGGTAAAACCCGACCCACCAAAAACCGAACGTCGTCTTCAGACATGCCGCGACGTTCGCCATGTCCGCGACAGCATCCGGCTCGCCTTCAACCAGAGACTCAACCTGCGGGAACAAGTTGGAATACAACTCATCCTTTGTTCCACCTTTGACAATCAATTCTTCTGACACCTTATTTGAATTTAGTTCTTAACATTTATTAACAATTCCTCAAAAAACCTGAAACTCGGCGATGTTGCACGATTTCGCGTTGTCGGTATTTCCCTTGGCGACAAACCTGACTCGCTTGCCAACAACCGGCTCAAAATTAACGACTTGCTCAATCGGGTTGTTCTTGATGTTTCCGAACGAGCCTTTTGAAATCAGTTTGCCGTCAACGAAAAACTCATATTCGTTTATGTGCCTCGACGCGTCACGGCCCTGCGACGGAAGATAAGAAAAACCAGTAACCGTCTGTGTTTCATTATATTCCAACTCGACAACAGCATTTTCCATCATCCTATATGTAACTGAAAAACCTGAACCGTCGTAAATCTTATTAAATCCATTTTCAGGAGAAATCACCTTGAAACTCTCGTGCGGCAAAGGCAACATTTTTGTTGAAACAGCACTTGATTTTCCCGAAACCGCATCAAAAGCAACGGCTTTTATCATGCCTTTGTCTTTGAAAATGAACGGTTTATCATATTTTATCGCATTTTCGCCGACAACAGGCGCAGAGCCGTCAACCGTATAATAAATCTCCGTGTTTTGGTCGGACGATTCGATTGTCACAACATTGTCATAATTTCTGGAAATTTTCGGCTCCGAAAGCAGCGCCGGAGCGCAGAAAGCCTCTATATTGCTGATACACAACGGGCCGCGGCTTTCTTCAAAATAAATCACGAGTTTGTCGAGCTTGACCGTGTTGAACCTCACGATTCGTTTGTAACCTATGGTCGTCGTCGTGTCGTATGTCGGAATCTTGAACCATTTCCCGTCAAGTTCTCCTTCCAAATAAAACGACTTAACTCTTTGACCGAGAGCAATATACTCCTGAAGAAGCACTCGGTTCATCATCACTGGTTTTTCAAATTTGAAAGAGATGCTTCCGTAAGGATAATCGTCGTTTGTCGCCCAATAAGTCTCAGGGTTTCCGTCGTTGACTTTTGAGGCGGAGAATTTGCGTCCGCGTTCATCGTCGGCACTGACTTTTGCATCAAGCAACAGATTGTCTTTCAATTCATTAGAGATTGTCTGATGAAGTTCCATCGCACGCAACGAATCCTGCGGATAGATTTTCCCGCTCAATCCGACCGGGAAATTGAGCAGCAGATTGGCGTTATGTCCGACGCTATTGTAATAAATATCAACGAGTTTCGCCAGTGTCTTGACCTGATGGTCTTCGCGTTGATGATAGAACCAGCCCGGACGGATTGACACATCTACCTCGGCGGGAATCCAAGAGACGCCGTCTTCGCTGCCGTAAGTCAATTGGTTGTAGTTTTCGCTGTCGGAGAGCATCGCCCAGTTTGTCGCGCCTGCCCAGCCCTGCTCGTTGCCGACCCAACGTATTGTCTGACAAGGCCCTCCGAAAATCATCGCATCGGGATGACGTTTGTGAATCGTGTCTTTAGCGCGTTGATAATCATAGTATTCGCGTGCGTCTATCGAACGGCGTTCGTTGGCGCCTCCGTAATAACCGGTGCCTCCGTTGGCGCCATCGAACCAGAACTCAAACAGCGGACCGTAATTTGAAGTCAACTCTTTGATTTGCTGATGATAAGTCTCGACATAGCCCGGAAAACCGTACTCCGCGTTGTTCCTGTCCCACGGCGAGAGATATATCCCGAACTTCAGCCCGTATTTGCGGCAGGCGTCGGAGAGTTCGCGCACCATATCGCCTTCACCGTTTTTATACAGCGACTTGCTGACATTGTAATCAGTTGATTTTGTTGGCCATAGACAGAAGCCATCGTGATGTTTCGCAGTAAGTATCACGCCTTTCATCCCGCAGGCTTTGAGCGTCGCAGCCCATTGTTCGCAGTCCAAATCCGTCGGGTTGAACGTCGAAGCCGGAGTGTCGCCCCCACCCCACTCCAAGTCGTTGAAAGTGTTGAGGCCGAAATGCACGAAAGCATACGTCTCCATCTGATGCCACGCGATTTGTTCGGGACTCGGAATCGGCCCTACCGGTTCCGGCGCTTTTGCACATGAATGCAATAAAATCGCCGATATTAAAAATGACAGATATTTTCTCATTTTATGTTGATGTTGTCGCAGTTTGTCGTGATAAAAAATCTTTCTTCTTTCTTATTATATTGATAATCAGTTGTTTCAGTCAAAGAATTGTCATAAAATTCAAAACCATCAACACAATAAATGTTTACGATTCGCGGATCGAAATGCCGGAATATATTGTCGTGGACGCGGATATTCTTGTGGTAACGGCAATTTTCCTTGTCTTTCCAGATGCCAGAGCCAACCGCTATTGTTGCTTTTCCCCAGCTTGGCGAGCCGAAGCCGCAGTTATCGAAGACATTCCGCGTGATTTCGACATCGCGCACGCCGCTTTGCTCGAACCAATACGAGCCGTCGCCCTCAAAATATATCGGAGAGCCGGGCACGTGGAAATAGTTCGAGTCGATGACGATTTTTGCACGCGAGCCGAGCAGCAGACCACGGGCGCGGTTTGAACGGACAGTGCAGCCTTTTATCGTAACTTCCGGATAATAAGACGTTTGCGCGACGACAAAGCCTCTTTCCACAAACGCGCTCAACGGCTCCCTCAAAACGATTTCCTGATACTCCTTATTAATTATCCTTACCTCCTCGACCACCGCATCTTCGACGTGTTCAAGACTTTGATTGTTCACAATTTCGATATTCAAACCTTTCTTGAAAAAATAAAAGCCATATTGAGCCTCGTGCATAAGTTTGACAATCAATTTATTAGGATAAACGACATCGATTATTTTGCAATAGATGCCATGGATATTTGTCGCGTCATCGAATTGATTTTCAAAGAGGCAGTCGGTCAGTTTCCCGTAGCCGCCGCAGTTCGCGAAATGAGTCGCGTCGGCGGTCGCGCTGAGAACACGGTTTTTGCCAGGTGCCGGCGTGACATTACATTTATTCAACTCAATGTCCATCGAGCGTTGCACCACGAAAGCCATCCCGCCGGAATGATAGACATTTGCATTCTTTATCAGCACATTACGGCAGTCAGAGATGATGAAAGCCGGCACGAGTCGATGGCCGCAGCCGAAGACAAGGATATTGCCCGGCGTCGCCTTCAAGTCATCGTAAAACATTCTAACACAGTCATTTTCCAGATCCGCAGCTTTCACGGCGCCGTCAGCCCAATAGTCAACGGCATCATGCGCCGGCTCGCGCTTTTGTTTGTCAAACTCAAGCAGAGAATTGTAAAATCCGCTTCCCGTCGGCTTGTTCGCGAAACTCAACAGTCCGTTTCTGATCTCGTATGGAAATTCGTCCTTGTCAAATTTGAGGTCAACAAAGTCTTTTTGCACATTGACAATCTCAGCTTCAGAATGGAACGGTGTCGTGTAATCTATTGAGACTCCGCTTATTACAACATCATTTGAATAATTCAGCAGAAAAGGCACGACATATCCGACGAAATCAAGATGAGTGTCATCGCCTTGAATTTCAATGTTTTCCATTCCGGAAAGGTCGAAAGCGATACGTTTCAAGCCTTCATCATTGTTTGTCACGAAACAATAGCGTTCAAAGGCGAAATCAGGTTTGACCTGCAAATGCCCGGAAGGAAGAACCAACTTATTGGCTTTCAACCTGTTACAATCTTCTATCGCATTACGAATCGCGGGCATCACGTCATCCTGCATGTCGGAAGTGATGTAATCCTTCAGGAAAACCGTCTTTGATTGATTTTCGCATGACAGCAACATGAAAACCGCAGACAGGACAAACGTAACCATAAGACAATCAACAGATTTATTTCTCATATCAGAAGATTAAATTTTTAACAAAAGTAAGTATATTTTTTGAATAAAAAATTTGTGGAAATGAAAAAAATCTGCTAATTTTGGCGTTTTAAATTTGGGAAGTAACACATAAAAATATCACACTATGAAAAGACTTTACGTAGCAGTTTTGATACTTTTAATGAGTCTTACCGGATTCACACAAGTCATTGTAAATGAAAGTTTTGAGCAAGGCAACACCGATGGCGAGGCTCCTCTCGGATGGATTTGTGACGATGACGGATGGCGTTGCGGCTTTCAGGAGCAGGACCACAACCGCATCCCGCATTCAGGCGATTGGTACGTTTACGCGAAGTACAACCGCGAGAAATGGATGTACAAGGAAATCAGCACGGAAGCCAATTCGGTTTACAGGATTTCGTTCTGGTATGTGACGAACGGCGTCGGACATTTCGACTTCGAGATAAAAGCCGGAAACGCCGCCAATCCGAGCAGCATGACGACCGCGATTTTGCCTGAAACCGTCATTGAAAACACTGAATATCAATACATGACGCTCATTTACGAAAGTGAGACAGCAGGCACAAAATACATCGGGTTCCATTATACGGCCGACAACCTGACATGGTATCTCTCGCTTGACGACATAGTCATTGAGAAAACCGAGCCGTACAACTTCTCCGCCGAACAACTCACGCCCGACACCACCGTCTATTTCGGCGAATACGGGCATTTCCGCTTCAACATCTCCAACACGGGGTCAGAAACCGAGACAATCAATTTTTACAACATATCTGGTGATTATCAGAATGTTACATTCACGAAAGACGGAAACACTGTCACGACATACGACATTCCGGTCGGAGCTACTTTGGAGTTCGTAGCACACGGCCAGCTACCGATGGATCTGAACCCGGACCAATACGTCATCCTGCATTTTGACATCACATCGATGCACAACACACATTTGGAGACGCTGGTTTTCACGGGGACAGCCCTGAAGCCGATTGACCAGTTCCCGCTGACGGAAGGCTTTGACGGAGAGACATTCCCGCCGTTCGGATGGCAGAACGTCTGTCTCGTCGGCGATGAGGTCTTCGAGCGTTTCACCGTGGGCGAATGGCCTATGTGCGAGCCGCATAACGGCAGCGAGGCGATGGCGAGATATTACAGCTACCTCTCGGATGTCGGCGACGGCGCGATGCTCGTGTCGCCGAAGATGCAACTCAGCGCCACCGGCAACATCGTCCGTTTCTGGATCTTCAGAAACTACAACAACTGGCAGAAGTCGGACAAAATCAACGTCTATTACTCCCCGACTCCGTCTGTCGAGGGCGCAACGCTTCTCGGCACGGTCCACCGCCACACGGAGCTTGAGCCTGCAGTTGAAAATATTGACGACTGGTATGAATACAGCTACACTTTCGACAGCCCGGAGGGTTACGGTTTCGTCATCTTTGAGGCAGTGAGCGACAGAGGTTGGAACCTCTTCATTGATGACATTTTCGTCAACTCGACGACTGTTGACAACGACCCGCCGACGGTGGTCTCTGTCGCCGGGACGCGGCAGTGGGCCGACACCGACATGGAAATCAACGTCAGGGTTTACGACGAGTCGGATGTTCCTGACGAGATGGAAGCGACATATACCATTGACGGTCAGTCACATAACATCACATTCCACAAGTCATCGAAGAGCAATTACGACTTCGCAGGCACGATTCCGGCGCAGCCGAACCACACTTCCGGCGAGATAATTTTCCAACTTGAAGACGAGCTCGGACATAGCGCCGCGTCTGATTCCTACGAGATTCACTGGGACTGGCAGCGGCCTCTCCTGCTCGAAGGCTTTGAAGGCGAACAATTTCCGCCGCAAGACTGGATGATGGAGTCGGCTGACATGAGCTGGTTCGTGTGGTCGAGAGTCGGGACGACGTATTACACCGACAGCGACAACTATGAATATGTCGTTGTACCGAAACAAGGCGCGAAGCAGGCCGCCCTTGAATGGGACTACACCGACGAGGCCGGGATGCAGGACGAACAGCTCATCTCGCCGATGCTCACCATCGACCGTCCGACGGCACTCAGCTTCGAGACGTTCTGCCACTACGGATTCCCATATCACGACCATTTCACGGTGAGCATCCTCAACACAAACACGGGGATGTGGAACGAGGTCTGGGACGCCGCCGACCTCGCCTTCGGCATCAACCAATATGACGAGAAAGTCAATATCGACCTCACTGATTATCAAGGGCAAAACATCAGAATAAAATGGCGCGGATATAATTCAGACGCCTCGCAGCTGTGGTATTCGTGGTTCATCGACAACGTGAAAGTCGTACCGACCGACACTCTTGACGCCGTTGATGAGATTTCATTGACCGAAACAGCGGTTTATCCGAACCCGTTCATCAACACATTGACAATCAAAGCAGAAGAGACAATACAACACATAAACATTTACAACATCGTCGGTTTGAAAGTCAACGAAATCGTTCTCAACAGCAAGGAGACTGTCCTCGACCTTTCAAAACTGAATGTTGGGATGTACATGATTGAAATCGTCACTGACAAAGGCAGACACACCAAACCGATAATTAAAAAATAAACTTGCAAATGAACACAAAGGAAATCAAATCAAAGTTCAACTCATTGTTCGGCAGTGAGTTACGTGTCTATACATCACCAGGCCGCGTCAACCTCATCGGCGAGCACACCGACTACAACGGCGGTTTCGTGTTCCCAGGTGCCATCGACAAAGGCATCTACGCAGCCATCAACCCCAACGGCACCGGCAGAATACGCGCGTATTCGATGGATTACAACGCGCTGTCGGAGTTCGGCATGACAGAGGCCGACGCCCCGAGAGAGCCGTGGGCGCGTTACATCTTCGGCGTCGTCCGCGAGATGCAGAAACGCGGTTTTGAACCCAAAGGCTTCGACACGGTCTTCGCCGGCGACGTCCCGCTCGGAGCAGGCATGTCGTCATCGGCGGCCTTGGAAAGCACATTCGCCAACGCCTTGAACGACATATTTGACTTAGGCATCGACAGGTTCGAACTCGCCCGCATCGGGCAATCGACCGAACACAACTACTGCGGCGTGAAATGCGGCATCATGGACCAGTTCGCCTCCGTCTTCGGCAAGGAAGGCCACCTCATGCGCCTCAACTGCGCCACGATGGAGTTCGAGTATTTCCCGTTCAACCCGAAAGGCTACAAAGTGGTGCTTCTCGACACCGTCGTGAAACACGAGCTCGCATCGTCGGCCTACAACAAACGCCGCGAGTCGTGCGAGAACGCCTGCGCCCATATCAAGACCAAACATCAGGAAGTCAATTATTTAAGCGACGCCACGATGTCGATGCTCGATGAAGTCAAAGATGAGATTTCAAACGAAGACTACATGCGTGCAAAATATGTCATCGGTGAGAGACAGCGCGTCCTCGACGTATGCGCCGCCCTTGAGAGAGGCGACTACGAGACCGTCGGCGACCGCATGTACGGCACACACCACGGCATGAGCAAGGAATACGAGGTCAGCTGCGAAGAGCTTGATTATCTTAACGATATAGCGAAAGAATGCGGTGTCACCGGCTCGCGCGTCATGGGCGGCGGCTTCGGCGGCTGCACCATCAACCTCGTGAAAGAAGGTCTCTACGACAAGTTCATCGCCACGGCGAAAGAGAAATTCAATGCAAAATTCGGTCACGAGCCTAAGGTTTATGACGTTGTAATCTCCGACGGCGCAAGAAGGCTCGAATAATGAACCGCATGGCGGTTTCACATCCGTCGCGATGGAATTTATTCCGTGGAAATTATGGACATAAAATGAAATTTGAAACAACATTAATTTGACAATAAATATTTAAATTACAATAAGATGAAACCAACATTATTAGTTTTGGCAGCAGGGATGGGTTCACGTTACGGAGCCCTGAAGCAGATGGACGGCGTCGGCCCCAACAACGAAGCCATCCTCGACTATTCGATTTTTGACGCGAAACGCGCCGGCTTCGGCAAGGTCGTTTTCGTCATCCGCAAGGATTTCGCGGAAGCGTTCGAGAAAATCAACAACACGGAGCGTTTCGGGATGCCGGTGGAATATGTCTATCAGTCGTTGGACAAGCTGCCGGAAGGTTTTTCAATCCCTGAAGGCCGCGTGAAACCATGGGGCACAGGCCACGCAGTCTTGATGGCCGCCGATGTCATCAAAGAGCCGTTCGCCGTCATCAACGCCGACGACTTCTACGGCAAAGAGGCATACGAGGTTATGGCTCAATACCTTACGGAATGCGAAGGCAAGAAAGGCGCATATTCGATGGTGGCTTACAAGCTGAGGAACACCCTGTCGGACTTCGGCACGGTGTCGCGCGGCGTCTGCACGCAGAACAGATGCCATTACCTCCAGACCATCGTCGAACGCACGTCGATCGCGAAGACAGCCGACGGCGCGGCATACACCGACGAGACCGGCGAACACGCCTTGGACCTCGACACATTAGTCTCCATGAACTTCTTCGGCTTCACGCCAGATTTCCTCGGACACCTCGCCGACGGCTTCAAGACATTCCTACAAGGACCGGCACAGACCAACATCAAGGCTGAATATTACATCCCGCTGGAAGTCAACAACCAAATAAACAGCAAGAACGCCAAACTAAAAGTGCTTTCGAGCGACGCCGTCTGGTTCGGCGTGACATACAAAGAAGACAAGCCCGATGTCATGAAGAAGATCGTCAGCCTGATCGACAAAGGCGTTTATCCCGACAAACTCTGGTAGTTATGGAAATAAAAAAGAAGAAAACAGAAAACAGCGACGACTCAAGAATAATATCAATGGTTGATCTCATGAAAGATATGAAGACCGCTCAGACATTCAAGCTGACGAACAAGTCGGGGGCTTCCGTCACGTTGTGCAACATCGGCGCAGGCATCGTCTCCGTCATCGTCCCGGACAAAGACGGCAAGATGCGTGACGTCGTGCTCGGCTACAAGAACCTTGAAGACTACGTAGGCGACGGCCCGTGTGCCGGCAAGGTCCCGGGACGTTTCGCGAACAGGATCAACCGCGGACAGTTCAGCATCGACGGGAAGAAATACCAGCTCGTGCTTAACACCAGCGACGGCAAGCATCATCTTCACGGCGGGTCCGACGGCTTCGCGAACCAATACTGGGAAGGCAGACAAACAGCTGACAAAGTGGAGTTTACGTATTTCTCGAAAGACGGCGAGGCCGGCTATCCGGGCAACCTGACAGCGAAGGCGGTTTACAGCTGGAACGATGACAACGAGATAACACTCGAACTCTCGGCCACGACCGACGCCCCGACAATCGTGAATCTCACCAACCACACCTATTTTAATTTAAAAGGTGAAGGCAACGGAAACATCCTCGACCACAAGATGAAACTCTTCGCGCAGAACTACCTCCCCGCCACCGACGAACTCATCACGACAGGCGAAGTCGCCACTGTCAAAGGCACTCCGATGGACTTCACCGAACCGAAGCTCATCGGCAAGGACATAAACGAGAAGTTCGATGCCTTGGTCAACGGCAAAGGCTACGACAGTTGCTGGGTCATCGACGGCTACAAGAAAGGCGAGATGCACCAGGCGGCGGCACTCATGAGCGAGGAGTCCGGAATAAAAGTCGAGCTGTTCACCACGCAGCCGGGCGTGCAGTGCTACACCGGCAACTGGTTGAGCGGCTGTCCGACAGGCAAATGCGGCAAGAGCTACGAGGACTACGAAGGCGTCGCCCTTGAATGCCAGGCCCTCCCCGACTCCCCGAACAAACCCGACTTCCCCAACACAGTGCTGCGCCCGGGAGAAGAATACAAACAGACGATAAAGTTCAAGTTTTCAAATTTTTAAATTTTAACACAAGTTTCACAAGTTAGTAACACAAGTTTTTAAGACTTGCTGGCAACTAAACACCTCAAACAACTAAAACAACTAAACAACTAATATTATGGCACAAAAAGCAAAACAATGGGGAGCCATCATCGTCATGATCGCCCTCTTCGCGATGATAGCCTTCGTGACGAACCTCTGCTCACCGATGGCCGTCATCGTCAAGAATCAGTTCGGAGCAAGCAACTTCCTTTCGCAGATCGGAAACTACGGCAATTTCATCGCATACTTGGTGATGGGAATCCCGTCGGGCATGCTCATCAAGAGATACGGTTATAAGAAGACCTCGTTGATCGCCTTGGCGGTCGGCATCGTCGGCATCCTGGTGCAATGGGCGAGCGGTTCGGTCGGTTTCGGCCTTTACCTCCTCGGCGCGTTCATCGCGGGCTTCTGCATGTGCATGCTCAACACCGTCGTCAACCCGATGCTCAACCTCCTCGGCGGCGGCGGCAACAAAGGCAACCAGCTCATACAGATCGGCGGCGTGTTCAACTCGGCGGCGGCTGTCGCGGTTTACATCATCATGGGCGCACTCATCGCTGACGCGACAAAGGCGAAAATCTCCGACGCCACACCTGCCCTGCTGATAGCACTCGCCATCTTCGTCATCGGATTCATCGTCATCCTCTTCACAAAGATTGAAGAACCGGCGCAGCCTGTGGAAGTCAAGTCGGAGAAGAAAGACAAATACAGCGCGTTCTCGTTCCGTCACTTCAAACTCGGCATCCTCGCCATCTTCCTTTACGGCGGCATCGAAGTCGGCACTCCTACTTACATCATGCAGTATCTCACTTCACCAGAGACATCAGCGACACCCGGTCTCGGCATGAACGCCACCATCGTCGGCCTCATCGTCGCCGTCTATTGGCTGATGATGCTCATCGGTCGTTTCATCGGCGGCACCATCGGCAGCAAGGTCTCTTCAAAGGCGATGGTCTCTACGGTTTCAATCGCCGCCATCGTCCTGGTGCTGTTCGGAATGTTCGCCCCTGCCTCATGGATGGTCAACGTCCCGGGCATCGACTGGGCCAACGTCTCCGTCATCTGGGCCGAGGTGCCCGTCGGCATCTTCGCCTTCATCCTCGTCGGCCTCTGCACCTCGGTGATGTGGGGTGCCATCTTCAACCTCGCCACCGAAGGCCTCGGCAAATACACGGCCATCGCCTCCGGCGCGTTCATGACAATGGTGTTCGGCTTCGCCATCATGGTCGGTCTCCAGGGCCTCGTCGCCGACTGGACAGGCAGCTACATGACAAGCTACATCGTGGTCGTCGCCTGCGCCGCCTACATCCTGTTCTACGCGCTTGTCGGAAGCAAGAACGTGAACAAGGACATCCCGGTGGAATAAAGAGGAGTGTTAAGAGAAGAGTGTTAAGAGAGAACAAGCCCGAGGGTTTCAAGCCTTCGGTGCTTGTTTTGTTTAGAATAATCACAAACAAATTTGATTTTATACAACATGAAAATCACGATAAAATTCACAGTGTTAATGGCGTTCACGTGCCTGATTGCGCACGGATGCAGGAAAGACAATTCAGACACGTCAGACAATCCGATTGTACCGGAATATGGTTTCCCACAGGCCGAATATCACAAAGCCGGTTCGATACTGATGTACACGCCCGGTTTAGAGCTGTTTGACGGCGTGATTCATCCCGCCGCCGGACTTTATGAGACATATTTCAATATTGATGAAGCAGCGGCCGAACACAGAAATTACATCTCCATGCTCGAAGCCGAAGGCTGCACTGTATATACGGTTGAGAATACGTTGCTGTCGATGCCTCATGACGAACTTGTCGCCCTCGCCGACGGATCGCTCACCTACGATGTTGACAATACCGGGATTTCACCTGAGGAAGCGGAAGCATACAGACAGGAGGTGCTTGCCGCGATGAGCAATTCCGACCTGCTAAGAGTCATAATCAACAGACCAACCGTGGTTCTCGAAGAGTCGGGAATCAACACAGGATATACGGCGGAATACATACACGAGCCTCTGATGAACATGTATTTCCTGAGAGACCAGAGCATAACGACACCAAAAGGACACATCATGTGCCGCATGAACTCGGCTCAGAGATTTCCTGAGGTTGACATCATCGAGGCATGTTATGAACAGCTCGGCGAACCGGCGTTCTACCGTGTCAGCGGCGAGGAAAGCCATCTTGAAGGCGGCGACTACATTCCTTTCGGAACAATAAGCCTCATCGGACAGGGACTGAGGACCAACCAAAACGCCATTGATGAGTTGCTTGAGCATGACTGCTTCGGACATGACACCGTGGTAGTGGTGCGCGAACGCTGGAAAGACCAGTATCAGATGCACCTCGACACATATTTCAACGTCATCGATAAAGACTTATGCACTATGTGTTTCAACCGCTACGACGCCACGGATATGAACGACATCAACTATCTCACGATTGACATGTATGTACGTGATGCCGGTCAGAAAGGGTATCACATGGAACCGTCATATTCAGGGATGGGATTCCGCGATTTCCTTGAGTCAAGAGGCGTTGACATCATACGCATCAGCAAGGAGGACGCCGACCATTACGCCAACAACTTCCTCACGGTGGGAGCGCGTCACATAATGTCGGTGGCGGGGCAGAGCGAGGCTCTCAAGGCTGAATATTCCAAACACAACGTGTGCGTTGATTGGGTGCCGCTCGACAACCTTATCGGAGGATATGGTGCCGCCCACTGCATGACACAGGTGATGAGCAGGGCTGTGACAAACCGCTGATTCATAATTAAATAGCGGACATAATTCGGTTGCTGTTTTACTTGTTGTTTATCTGACCGTGTCAGAAAGAAATTAGCAGACGAGTTCATCAGGGATTTATTATCTTAATGCAACAACCGGCTTCGCCAGACCCCAGTGGACGAGTTCCGTTCCCGGGAGTTTGGCGTCGCTTATGACATCTAAGCCGAGCCTGCGCGTCATCTTCAGGCCTCCGTAACGTATGAAGTTCATCACGGAGACGCCTTTGAAACCGGGCGCGACCCAAAGAATCCATCCGTTGCATTCAGGACCATCAGAATAAACGAGAGTTCTGGAGTAGAAATATTCAAGGTTGAAGAGCCACATCGTGCGCAACTCTTCCTTTGTGCAAGGATGCCCTACGAAATAATTTATCAACGGGTAACTCACGCTTTCGTATGCTTCAGCGGCGCAATCGGCAAACTTTGATATTTCCTCTTTTGTCATGAGATGAAATCCCTTTGACTTCACGTATTCAACAGCTTCGGCAAGAATAACATCCGCCGTCTTATCACTTTTCTACATTTTTTACCTCAAAAAAATCAAAATTTAATTTTCAAAATTTATAGACAATGGTTAAAAATCTTTCACGAAAATAATTCTGCAAAAATACACACAAAAATCAATAATAAACCAGCAAGAATCAAGGATTCAATATTTGAAGAGAATCATTTCAGATACGCTTTCCTCTCCCCTTCCGGAAATTTCTCTATCGCGTACCGCAACATCGTCCGCGGCATCGTTTTGCAGCGCGGCTCCAGCCATTCGCGGAGACGGTTCATGTCGCGTTTGCCCGCATCACGCACAAGCCAGCCGGCGGCTTTTTGCAGCAAATCGTGCAACGGCAAAGGCTTTTCAAGGAAAATGTCGGCGATTTTATAAGTGTC
Source organism: Candidatus Limimorpha caballi (assembly GCA_018064605.1). Classification (GTDB taxonomy): domain Bacteria; phylum Bacteroidota; class Bacteroidia; order Bacteroidales; family F082; genus Limimorpha; species Limimorpha caballi. Next base: position 164,091 of record JAGHUX010000005.1, read on the forward strand.
GTCAAGCTCGCCATTCCTAATGAACGCCATCGTGCTGACAATCCCGATTCGTTGCTCCCAGATGGTTCTGCCGTTTCTCGCAAGGTCATAAAGCAACGTCCTGTCCTTGTCGAGAAGCCATGCGCCAAGAATCTCGTAACAGCTCAAATCGACCAGATCCCAATTATTAATGTATTGGGTATGAGAAAGATAAAAATCAACGCACTCTTTTCTGATATTTTTTGAGTGTTTGAATATCTGCACAAGTGTCAAAAGCGCGGCGAGCCTGACCTCGTGATATTCGCTCGCGATGCATTCTTCAAGCTCGTCGAAAGTCGTCTCTTTCCAAAGTTCCTTGACAACGCCTCGTGTCACCGGGACTTTAATGCCAAGGAACTGGTCACCTTCGCCGTATTGTCCCTTGCCGGTCTTGAAAAAACGTGATAATCCCGTAACTTGAGAATCATCGCGTCTTGAAAGCATTGTGTTGTATAATTTATTCATTATCAAGCGAATTTATAACATTCGTATATTTTATTACAAATTCCGTTTATGACATTTGAAAAGATTTATTAACTTTTAATTGCAAATAAAAATTAACGTTTGTACGCTCTTAATAAGACGTTCTCTCTCAATGAGTTATTATAAAATTGTATGTCGTAGAAATGCAGACAGTCTTCCGGCCACACTTCCGCAAACGGAAGTTCTGGCTTTTCAAAGTCATTGACTATCAACACATTCAAAGCCGTATCAATCGCTGCTGTAACATTCTGCCCGCCGAAACTGAAATCAGCCGGAGTCGCGTCGGTGGTCCAACTTATCGGATTTATACATGTTACGGAGTTTTCATAGACGGGTATCCAGATACCGTCGGGACTTTTCACCGAGTTGAACGAGATTGTCACGCCGGTGTCTGTCGCCGATTCCGCAGGGACGATGTTTTCACAATTCAGGTCTTCCACACTGATTCCGTCTCCTATCACGTATGCCGCAACAAGACGGCTATATTGTTCACTGTCAAGATGTTTCAGGAGTTCCTTTGTCATCATCGCGCCCTGGCTGAAGCCGATTATCACAAAACGTCGGCCGTTATTCCATGTCCGCATATAATAATCGAACGCATCGAAGACTTCATTTTTCACACTGTCATAGATGGCTTGAAAATCATTCTCTGGCAAAGCGATAGAACTCATCGTAAACTGATGATAATAAGGCGAAAAGTAATTTATCGAATCGGGGAAAACTGTCTTTTGGACAAATTCCATTTCAATCGCCAAGGTCTTTCTTTCGTTTTCGTTGAGAACCGCCGTATAATGTTCCTTCCCCAAAGAATCAAAAGAGCGCATGACATTTGTGGAAACAAAATAAAAGGCATCGACAAAGTTGTCGTCAACTTCTTTTCCGGTCTGAAACCAGGCCTCGTCAGTTGTCCAATAACTACGAGTTTGTCTTTCATCTTCGCAAGAAGCAAATGTGAGTGCAATTACAGCAATCAGAAGTAATGATTTAAAATTTTTTAACATTTTCTTATTTTTTGTAAATATTTATTAACAATTAAATTTGACCTGTTCCTTTTTCGGCAGTTTCTTGTTCACTTCGCCGAAAGAATGTCTGCAAAGTGATTCAACAAGGTCATCAGGAATTTGCCCGTCGAGATGAATCTGATTCCAATATTTTTTGTTCCAATGGTGAGCGCCTTCGATTTCAGGATAATGTTCACGAAGTTCAAGAGCATATTCGGGCTCGCATTTCAGGACGACCAAATTCGTTTTATCCAAAATTATTGCACCAAAAATCTTGCCTTTCAGCCTGAAAACCAACACGGTATCATCGAAAGGCATGTCTTCTGTCGCGAAAGGAAGCGACAGGCAGTATTCACGGAATTGTTCGATGTTCATGATTTCAACGTAAAATTCAAAACTGATTTGAGTTGCAAAAATACATTAAATTTCAATTCGATTAATAACATAAATGAGTTATATTTTGGAAAAAGTATCGGAATAATTTTAGAAAAAGTGTCGGAATAACTTTGGAAAAAATGTCGGAAAATTTTTAGAAAAAATGTCGGAAAAATATTGTAACTCCAAAATAATGTGTATCTTTGCAGCCGAAATAAAATGATAGAATTTTTATGTCAAAAGAAGTAAAATACAAGCAAAGGATCGCCGACTATATGCTACGGCGGAGGCTTGAAGGGAAAGGTGCGATTTTGATTGAGGGTCCTAAGTGGTGCGGCAAGACCACGACTGCCAAACAAGTTGCGGGAAGCATCCTCAATTTGGGCGACATTACTGTTTTAAAGGAGGCGCAACAGGATTTTCAGATACAGCCGAAGAAGTTGCTTGAAGGCGACACGCCGAGGTTGATTGACGAGTGGCAGACGATGACTCCGCTGTGGGACATGGTCAGGTCGGAGGTTGACGAGCGTCAAGGCGAAGGGCATTTCATCCTGACGGGAAGCAGCGTGCCGCCGGAACAGGATTCGTTGATACACAGCGGGACAGGCCGAATAGGACGACTCAAGATGAGAACCATGAGCCTGTGGGAATCGGAGGAGTCGTCGGGAAGCGTCAGCCTCAGCGACCTCTTCAACGGAGTCGATTTCGGCACTCCGTCAAACGACATCAACATCGAACAGCTGGCATTTCTTATATGCCGCGGCGGATGGCCGAAATCGACATTGTTGAGGAAAAACGCCTCCCTTGACGAAGCATTTGATTATTTCGACGCAATTTACAATGTTGACATTCATAGAGTTGACAACATCAGACGCAGCAGCGAACGCGCACGTCTGCTCCTCAGGTCATACGCCCGCAACCAAGGCTCGTCAATAAGTTTCGAGAAGATGAACGCCGAGATAATCGACAATGACAACAAATCAATTTCATCGGAGACGATTTCCGACTATGTCGGTGCGCTGAGGAAGATTTTTGTGATTGAGGACATGCCCGCATGGAATCCGAATCTAAGGAGTAAGATCGCGATACAAAGCACTGACACACGGTATTTTACGGATCCGAGCATCGCCACAGCAGCACTCGGCATAAGCCCCGATGACCTTTTGAATGACCTTTGCAGCTTCGGATTGTTCTTCGAGACGATGGCAGTCCGCGACCTGCGCACATACGCCGACGCCATGGACGGGAAAATCTTCCATTACCGTGACTCGAAAGGCCTTGAATGCGATGCGGTGCTTCACCGACGCAACGGCTCGTATGCCCTGATTGAGATCAAACTCGGCGGTCTGGACAACATCGAAAAAGCAGCGGCGACGCTAAAGAAAATGGCCGACAAAATCGACACGACGAAAATGCCGCAGCCGTCATTCATGATGGTCTTAACCGGCGTCGGCTCATACGCATACCGTCGTCCTGACGGCGTTCTCGTTGTCCCTATCGGCTGCTTGAAAGATTAAAAGCCAAACAGCTCAACGTCTCAATTCCAGAACATCCAATACTTCCGAGAACTCTCTGATTTTCACCACATTCGGGTGCTCGTATGTCTCAACGACCTCATGCCGCCACGTCGTGTGGAACGGGATATGTATTCCGTAGCCACCCATCTTCAAAACGGGGCTTATATCCGACTTGAACGAATTGCCGATCATCAGGAACTCTTCAGGTTTCACGTTCTCGTCTTTGCAAAGCCGCTGATATTCAGCGAGTCCCTTGTTTGAGACTATCACAACCTTGTCGAAGAACCTCCCAAGTCCCGACCTCTTGACCTTGTTTTCCTGATCGAGCATGTCGCCTTTTGTGAGGAGGATTATGCGGTAACGCTGCGAGTCGCGCATGACCTGCAATGTCTCGGCGACGCCTTTCAGCGGCGGCACGGGGATCGAGAGCAGCGACTTCACCGTTGTGATGATCTTTTGCAGTTTGCGGCCATCTATCTTATAATCAGAGATTTTCAGCGCGGTCTCCATCATTGATATGCAGACCGCCTTGCCGCCATAGCCGAGCACCGGCATGTTCGCCGACTCGACCTCAAACAGTTTCTCGGAAAGCTCCGCCGCCGGGCCGTATTCCTTCAGCGTCTCGGTGAAAACGTCCTCCGCGCGGTCGTAATAGGTCTGGTTGTCCCAAAGAGTGTCGTCGGCATCGACGGCGATGAGTTTTATCTTGCTTAAATCCATTTTCTCAAATCATTGTATTTCAATATATTCCATATCATTCTTCACATTTCTCCCGCATAAAATTTTCGTGCAAAGATACACAAATTCACTTTTCCAAAAGTGAAATGATAAATTTTCATTCAATATTATACTGCTCTCATTTCTCCAGACCACCTTGTCGCAGGAATCCCTGCACACGTCATTGTTTCTTTCATCGCAAGATGTAGAACGAAACTGACAGCAGCCACAAGACATGTTGTCATATTTTCGAGCCAAGCAACTCCAACATTTCCTCTTTGGTCAGTTTGTGTGACATGTCGCTTCCGTCGAGCAGGGCATCGGCGAGCGACTTCTTCGTCTGATGAAGCCTGATGATCTTCTCTTCGATGGTGTTTTTTGAGATGAGTCGATACACGGTCACCGGACGTGTCTGCCCTATCCTGTAGGCTCGGTCGGAAGCCTGGTCTTCGACAGCCGGATTCCACCACGGGTCGAGATGGATGATGTAGTCGGCGGCGGTGAGGTTCAGGCCGAGACCGCCGGCCTTCATGCTTATCAAAAACAACGGTATGTCTTCGCTTTTCTGGAATGCCTTGACCAATCTCTCACGTTCCTTGACAGGTGTCGAGCCGTCAAGATAAAGATATTTGATGTTTTCTTCTTCCAATCGTTTAATTATCAAAGCTAAATGCGATGTAAACTGACTGAACACCAATGCACGGTGGTTGTTGGTGCACAACTCGTTCACAAGCTCCATGAACGTCTCTGTCTTCGATGAGGCCAGATTCAGTTTTTCATCAATCAGTTTCACGTTGCAGGCCGCCTGACGGAGACGGGTGATTTCGGCCAGAGTCTGAATGCCGGCGTTGTCGCTCTCTTTAACTTTTTCGACCGCGATGCGACGCATGTTCTCGTAAAACGCCGCCTCTTCTTCAGTCAGATTAACGTCAAGCACAATCTCCGTCTTTTCCGGCAACTCATCAAGGACATCGTTTTTCGTGCGACGGAGCATGAAAGGCAACAGTCTGTTTTTCAATTGTTTCTGCCGTTGCTTGTCTTCATTTTTTATAATCGGCGTGATGTAGTTGTCGGTGAAATGGCCGAATGTGCCGAGCAGTCCGGGGTTGATGAACTGGAAGAGGTTCCATATTTCGCCGAGATGGTTCTGCAACGGTGTCCCGGTAAGGATGACCTTGAAATCGCCTTTCAGGTTCATCGCCGCTTTCGACATTTTGGTCTCCTTGTTCTTGATGGTATGCGCCTCGTCGAGGACAATCACATTCCATTGTTTTTCAGCGAGTCTCTCCGCTTCTGTTATCAAGATTCCGTATGTGACAAGCACGATGTCATGGTCAGTGGCGTCAGAGATTTTGTCGTCGCGCTGCCTGTCGGCGTTATGTATCAGCAGAGGTGACAACGACGGTGCGAACCGCTCCAATTCGTTGCGCCAGTTAAGCAGCACCGAAGCCGGGCAGACGACCAATGAAGGTCCTTGGTCTGCTTTTTTGAGCATCACAGCAATAGCCTGCAGCGTCTTGCCGAGTCCCATGTCATCGGCGAGGCACGCACCCGCGCCCCATGAGTTGAGACGCATCATCCATTTGTATCCATCTTCCTGATAATCACGTAATTCAGCCTTCAGACCTTTAGGGATGTCAAACGTCTGCTTGTCGGCGTCCTTTATTTTTTTCACAATGTTTCTGTAAAATTTGTCGGTCTGCATCTCCGTGCCGTTCTCCTCGAAGCCTTCCATGGCAAACGCCTCAAAAGCAGAGAGTTTCACTTTTTTGCGCTCGATGTTCGCCATGGAAGCGAAGACGTCGAGCTGTTTCTTCAGCTGCTCGCTCAACATGAGGAACGTCTTGTCGTCAAGTTTGATGAAACGGTCTTTTGATTCGCGCACCTTTTCGATAAGCTCCGACATCTTCAGAATGATGTCCTCCCCTACTTTCAGTTCCCCTTCAACGTCAAGCCATTGGTTATCAGACTTGACACTTATCGACAGATTCCTGAAATCAGCGCTTCCGGCCAATTTGAAGTCGTAACCTTCCGGCCATTCAGTCCTTATGACATCCTGATTTTTCTGGAGAAGCTCCAGAAGCAGAAGCGAGTTGACCAAACCGGTCGTCTCTATTGAATTTGTGTAATCCAAGTATAGGTTTTGTTGGAGCATTTTTTTGATGTCATTGAAATTCTTTTTTTCAACATCAAGACTTCTCACAGCCTGAACCTGTTCGCCGTCAACCATTCCGAGGACAGCCGCCGCGCCTCTTCCCGGTTCGCAATAAGGCGGAGCCGTCACCAAGGGCTTCACGAAGAGTTTCAATGTCAAGCCGTCTTCAACCGGACGTAAAACACCGGTAATCAACGTGTCAGCATCAATCTTTCTGATGTTTTCATTTGTCTGCACCAAGTCGGACTGCAAGGTTATCTTGCAATTTTCGTTGATTTCGCCGAGTATCTTCGACAATTTGTCTTCCTGTTCAGAAGGGAAAACGACCTTGTCCTTCAATATTCCGAATATCTCCAACTGATTGCTGTCAAACGATATAACCTTGATGGTGCTGTAATTGTCTTCAAATTTCAAAATGACACCGTCCTCGGCCTTTGAAATGTTAATATCCGTATGTATTGCAATACCATCCTTGGTCTTTTTCGCAATGATTGAAGGCTCTGATTTTTCAACTCTCACGGGAGTGGTGATGCCGTCTTTGAGAAGCCTGAAAACCTTGTCGGAACCAATCAATTCGACGAAAGCGTTGTTATGAAACGGCGATTCATCGTAACTGTAATAGTTGCGCAGATGTCCCAACACCTTACGGTCAACATCGTCAAGATCTTTAAAATCACGTTTAATGTCGTATGGATCAACGAAATACGCCTTGCCCCATCTGCCCGATTTCAACCATTTCTGTTTGTAAAAAAACAACTTGAAAGAGTTTGTCACGCCATAGATTATCCTCTGTCCGCTTACAGCGATGCCCGCAGGCCTTGCGTGTGAACTTTCTACTGCGGCTTCCATCTTGCGCATTATGACCTCCCATTCATGCCGTTGCGAAAGACATGTCACAATGGGTCTTAATCCTTGATTATCAATCGCTTCATCATTTTCAGATTTCACTTCCTCAAAACATCCCGACATCTCAAACCTGATAAATGCCATATACGGGTCACGACGGATAGTGTCGAACAATGTTTCAGGAATATCTATCAAGTCAGTTTCTCCCAACTGTTTTAAAATAGTGAAACTCAACAATTTGGAGCATCGGCTGATAGATTCTGAATTGACAATCGACTTGTATTCCCGAATGTGATTTCTAACGGAACCGTCCTGAATGAGGTCGGCCACTATCTTTGCAGGCAGCGATTCCGGCAGACATCTCTCAATATTAGACCTGAGCCTTTCAACTTTTTTCAGACTATTTGGATTATTAGCCTGATATAATGCAATAGTGTAGTATGTAATTGCGAAACAATTCATTATTCCGCTTGAAATTCCCCTGAATGCCTTTGCGTAATATTTCAAAGCGGCTTCAATGTCACCGTGATACTGACGTCTGAGTGCGAGGGCGACAAGATGATTCGCCGATTTGTCATTTTCATATTCTATTGAATCATCCAGCTTAAACGCCAACACGTTTTCAAACAGCTCCACAGCCATGCGGTATCTGTCACAAACCTCTTGTATAAGATATTGATTTTCAACAAATATCGTTTTATAAGCCGCGATACTCGGCCTGTTGTCTTCATTGAAGTAAAGACCCATAAACTTGAGATACAAGACATCGTGACTGTTTTGGGCAAGCCTGCTTAAAAAACCGAAATACCTCTCATCATAAAACATCGCCTTGACATACTCATCACATTGGGGGTTTTCAGCAAGTCTGTACAAATACGTAATTTTGCCGTTGAAATAACTGAAAATCGCATCACGAAGGTCGGACAAGCCATAAATCGAAAAATATTGCAAGTTCTCGTATCTGCTGACTTTTTTCAGCCTTTGGGCATCTTTGGAAATGTCATAAAGCCTGTCAAGCTGCGCTGACACGGGCAAAAAAAAGACATTTGTCTCGTCCCTGCCGTTGTAAATTTTCCTTTTCGACATGAGGTGATTGTTCTCAATACAATAATCGACATGCTTGTCAACTACGACCTTCTTATATGAATAGTTTATGTACCTGATGTTACTTGCGATAGAACTTTTCGACTGCGGGGTCATCATGTACGCCAAAAAATCCAAAATATCACTTACTAAGTTGTAATCCAACGAGTTATCAATGTATTTCTCGTCATCAAAAAGTTTTGTTTCCATCTCGAAAATATTTTTGCAAACTTACGAAAAACCGGTGAATTTCGCATAAGTTCGCAAAGAATTTCACGGACGGCGGAAAGTTTCTTTAAAAAACAGCCCGATTCCGCCACATCTGTCCAAAATGACGGATTATCACAGTGTTCACCATAAAATTCAAATTCTTTTTCGATGAGATCTATAGCTTTGTTATAGTAAATTTCATTTTTGGTATATTGATAGTATTGCAATAGAAATAGAGCAACGCCACGACATCCCTCAAAGCCATATTTAACTGGTTGGTAAGATGCCAAAGTATTGGCAATTTCTTGTATTTTATTTTCAATAATTATCATTTTAAAGTCACTTTGTATAAACTTCTGCAATCTTGTCCGTAAGTTTGACGGACATCAATGAATTGATAATAAACAACGCCATCATAAACTTGAATGTTTGTCGGAAAAACGTGAGCATCAAGTATATAGGCACCAATCACATTGCCATTTTTCAGGTCAAGTTTTTTTAATGTCACAATACCGTCTTCCAAAAACTGTGCATAGCATTCCTGCCTCGATGTGTCGAAAATGATGTTGTTGCACCATTTTTTTTCGATGCTGTTACGAAAACCTCTATGAAATACAATTTCAATTCTGTCTTCATAATCCCCGACTTTGTTATATTTATAGATGGCGTTTTTGTTAAAATCAAAGATAAAGACGTGATTTTCAATGTTAAATACTGGTGCGTAAATTTCTTTTAACATAAGGCGTTTAAGCATGTTCTCCTCGATTTCCGCTCGGTGTTCTGGTCGTTCAATCGGGCTGTAAAAGAGTTCCAAGTCGGAATTCAGAATACGTTGTAGTCTTACATTGTCTCTGTTCCAATTTTTCGCCATTTCTTTGGCCTCGCTATAAACATCGCAAAGAAACTCGCTTTTCTTATTGTTAAGATTTACTTTAAAAAACGCAATCTCCTGTCCGTCGTAAAACGATTTCTTTGTCACGAGAATGCTGTCTGTCAGTGTGGCAATCGGCGCGAAGGTTTCATTGTATTTCCCCAAAGTCGCACCGTACAAAAGATGCATTGTTTGTCTGTCGGAATACACTTGATAAGTTGAGTCAGGACCAATCAGATGGATGTTCCCGAAGACATCTCGTGTGATGTGCTCGTATTTGGTGCTTATTTCCCTTTTTGACAACGTGTCTTGTTCAAATCCGAGATGTAACAGATGCGAATTTCTTCCAGTGGTGGTAATGGCAAAGATTCCTTCTTCGCCGACGGTGTAATCAACAATCCAAACGTCTTTGTTGCTATATGCAAGATGAGGGGCGTTTTCAACAATTTCAACTTCAGGTAACATGTTCTTCTTTTCATTCATGATGATGAGCATATTGCTCTTGTCGGAAACGCTTACCCTTAACGTTTCGAAACTGATATGCGAAAATGCCACAAAATCACCATAATTTACAGATATTGTGGCAGTTCCGTAACTGTCGGTAATACCAATGACTTTTTGTTTTGAGTTGTATATGGCTACGTCTTTTATTGCCTTTCCAGTTGAATCAGCCACCATTACACTGACATTCAACACGTTGCTATTTTGCGAAAACACACTGCAAGTTAGCAAGACAAACCATAAAGAAAGGACATGCCTCATAATTAAAAAATTTGTTTACGCCACTCATAACGTTGGCTCTTTTAAATTATTTCAGTTTGCTGTTGCGAAGGTATTTATTTTAAATCAACAATTTACATCCTTGTCATTATTTCTTGTGAGCGTGTAAGTTCATGCCTGTGAGCGTGTCTTATTCATTGGCGGCGAGCACTCCGCTTCATAACTGATTTAGTTTCAAGCTGTTAATTTGGTCAAACTCACGTTATATTATCAATGTGGCTTTTCACTGAAAAACTCCGCACTCCATTCATACACCGGCCTTATTTGAATTTGAACGCCGTCTTCGTCTATATCATCATATTCATGGTCGGTAAGAAGCAAAAGATTGTCGCATCGTGTCTGCTTATGGGCAAGAAGCAAACCGTTGATTTCCCGTTTGCGAGTCTTTACCGCTGAAATATCGTATGAAACCTGAATACATTGCAGCACTTTGTTCCCGTCGCAGACAATGAAGTCGCATTCCCCCGAGCGTTCACTAAGATAATAAACATCCCATCCTTCATTTTTGCTTTTTCTAACGAGATGGTTCAACACGTTGGTTTCAAGCCTCCAGCCAAGATTTTCTCCAGCAAACGCATTCTCCCTGTGGTTCATGAAAGCCACATCAACTGCATATACCTTCTCTTGGGTCGTGCGCTGCTTGCTCTTTTGAGAATATTTCTCGATCCCGACAAGGATGTATGCTTCCTTGAGATATTTGAGATAGTTACGCACGGTGTGCGGCGACTTGAAATTAAATGTCTCCGCAAGGTCGGATGCCGAAACGACATACGGAGATACGTTCAGCAGATGATGAGACATGTTCTCGAACCGGGCAGGAAATGCTATATGGTAACGCTGCTCAATATCACGTTTTAAAATATTATCTATCAAGTCGGTAATATACTTTTTGTCGTTTTTTACTTTCATCAATTCAGGGAAGCCGCCTTTGAGAAGATATTCGTCAAATGCCTTTCTCAGATTGGCTATATCCTTTGTGGTTCGTGAATGATAATCGACAGATTTAATTGTGCAATACTCTGCAAACGAGAATGGGTAAAGTGCTATTTCACTGCTACGGCCCGTGAGATGTGTCGCCAAATCGCTACTCAAAAGCTTCGCATTGCTGCCGGTCAACACCACGTGCATGTTAATCCGAAGGAGCCTGTTTACGAACAATGGCCAACCATCAACATTCTGAATTTCATCAAGAAAGATATAGTTGAATTCTCCATAAATTTTATACAATACTTCAAGCACGTCGTTCAGTTGATTGGTTCCAAGTCCGGCGAGACGCTCATCGTCAAAATCTGCGTATGCGAACTTGACGCCAGAGGCGGCGAGTGCCTGAAAACAGAGTGTTGATTTGCCACTTCGACGCACGCCGATGACCACTTGTGCCTGTGGACTTTCCAAATCCACGAGGCTTTCCTCACTGCGATAACATAAATGTTTGTTGCTCCAGCTGTCTTTCTCCGATTTTTGATCGTTGAATATTACTTCAAGCGTCCTTTTGTCTATAGTTATTTCATTCATTTATATTTAGTTACATTGTATTTTATATTCTGTTTCCGTAATGATTTCCGAGCGCAAAAATACAAAAAATAACTATATTAATACCTTATTTTACAAATTTTAGTTTTTTACAACGCCTTATTTTACAAAAAACCACTATTCACAACGCCTTATTTTACATGCTTTCGCGAAGTATTTGTACTACGCGCCCAACTTTCTTCGTTTCATTCATCTTTCTTGAATTTTCTGCAAAGATAATCACTATAGGCTCTGGTCTGAATTTTTGTAGCATTATATTAACCGCACTTTCCGCTGCCAGAAACGCCCATAAACACCACAATCTTGTTCTTAGGTATTTCTATCGAAATATCCTTCAAGTTGTTTTGTTTCAGTCCTTTAATTGCAATTTTTTCATTCATTTTACTACATCTTCAATCCCTCAAGCAACTCTTCGTTGAAGTACCTGAGCCACGCTTGGTACACGTCTTGTGTCGACTGCATGGTGCCTACCAGAAATCCCGGTGTCTGCCCGAACTCGGAGAGTCCGCGATAGTAGTACATCTTATGGTCATTGTCGATGACGAACGGCATGATGCTGTGCCTAAGGCATTCACGGAAAAGGATAAGCCGGCCGACACGTCCGTTGCCGTCCTGGAATGGATGGATGCTCTCGAAACGCCAATGGTATTCGGCAAGGGTGAGGATGGTGACATCGCTGACAGAACAGTACCATTCCTGGAGCGAATGCATCTCGCGTGCCACATCGGCAGGTTTGGCTGTCTCACGCCCCCCACCTCGTTGGCAAGCTGCTTATAATCGCCCACATTGAAATACGGTTTCTGGGCATCGGCAGTACCGGTTTTCAGGATGCGGTGAAATTCCTTTTTTTACTTTTCGTTGATTTCCGGACAAGACAGCGAACATGCCTCAACGGTTTTGCCCGAAAATCGGTTTTGCAAAATTACAAAATCTATCGATACCTCCGGGATAAATTGCCGGTTTTTTCTCTTCTTCTAATCTCTTATTTCATTCTTAATGATAGTATTTCTCAATTCCTCCGTAACCCTGTATGATTTTGTTTTCTTTTGTTTTCTGGATAAAATTTTCCAGTCGTTTGCGAAATTCCTCCGGACGTTGGCGGGCAGCATCAATATAGGCAACCCGGATGCGCCGGTAAGGCTCCGAAAAGTTGCCGTAATTTTTCCATGTTTCCTCGTCTTTCCTGATTTCCGCAAGAATATCCTCCGGAAAAAGGAATGGCTCGCTGATGATTGGCAGCACAGAAGGTCTGACTTTCGGATGAATCATGTTGTGTGCGTCAAGCCAGATCAGCCGCTCGATGTTGGGGCGTGAATACGTGCTTTTCGGATTGCGCGGCGTGATGCGCTGCGCCCGATGGGTCGGGTCGATGTGCTTGATGGTACTGTCAATCCAACCGAAACAAAGTGCTTCCTCCACCATATCGTTATAGGAGATGCTCCCCTCTTCCGCCGCCTTCGTGGGGAAGACAAACCAGATTTCTTTCTCCGTCTCGAAATGCTCGCCGAGCCATTTGCGCCATTCAGCGCGGTCGTTTGTGTAGAATGTGTTCATTTGCTTTTTTTCATCTTTATCAGACTCATGATTCTCACCGGACGGTCGCCGCCAACTTCGAGGTTAGGGCATGTCGTCTCGCGTCCCGTATCGGAGAAGCCACATTTCGCCATCACGCGTCCCGAAGACGGATTTTCCGGAAAATAATCGCCCCAAAGACGCGTGAAGTGCTTCACTTCAAAACAATAATCAACGACAGCCCTCATGGCCTCGGTGCAGATGCCTTGGTTCCAATATGGTCTGGCAATCCAATAACCCACTTCGGCTTCATCGTCAGCAATCGGCAGATTCGAGGCCGAGGACGGCAGATAGCCCACGCAGCCGATCGGTTCGCCGGTTTCCTTTAATTCCACCGCCCACATGCCTTCACCGCTGAACACGGTCCGTATTATTTCACGGCTCTCCTCTACGCTTTGGTGCGGAGGCCAGCCGGCACGCGGCCCCACTTCGGGGTCGGAGGCGTACTTGTAAAGTGCTTCCGCATCGGTTTCAACCCAAGGACGCAATATCAGTCTTTCTGTTTCCATTTTATCTTCTCCACCTTTTCAGCATCGGGAAATAACTATACATCATCTGCTTGTACTCGTCGCGCGTCATCGGCTTCGGAAAGTGCTTGTTCACTTCATCGACAAATTGTGAACATTGTTCAATCATCTCATCCATGCTACAATCCTGCAAGAATTCACCGTCTTTGTAGCAGTATTTGCAGTAATCGAAATTGATGCTGCCGTCGGCTTCTCTGCCGCAATCTTCATCTTTGGCGAGCGGCATGCCGCAACTCTGGCAGAATTGCGGCAGCTGGCCTTCCTTCAGATGCTTCTCTTTTACAGGAAACGACGCTTCGTAAGCCGCAAAATCATCCGGCCTTTCATCGCACACGAAATAGCCTTCAGGTGTATGATATGTGCCTTCGACTCCGCTCAGGTAGCCCGGAATGATTTCCTGAGCTAAAAAATACGGCACTTCACTTTCGACAGGCTCGCCGTGATAATGGATTTTCAAACTGCTGGCCAAGACAAAACCTGCATGTTTGTAGAAGTCGATGTTGCCTTCCATGCACAGCACGCCGACGCCCATCTCTTTAGCTTTCCCGATGGAATATTGAAGAAGTTTCAGGCCGTAGCCTTTCCGCTTATAATCAGGATGTATGCTGATGGGGCCGAAAGTCCATGCCGGAAAAGGCGTACCGTCCATTTTAACGATTTCGGCTTTGGAAAACATCACATGGCCGATGATTTTTCCGTCTTCTTCCATCACGAAATCGAGTTCCGGAATGAAGTCGGGGTTGTTTCGATATTTGTTGAGGACGAAATGTTCCTTGCACCCGGGACAATAGACATTCCAGAATGCCTCGCGGGTGAGGTTCTCCACCTCGCGGTAATCTTCAGGTTGTTCTAAACGAATGTTCATGGTTTCAATGTTTTAGATTATTTCATTACCTCACACCACACTTTACCATGTCGGCAAAATACGGTGTAAATCTTCGTTCCTTTCACTTGCGCCACGCGCACCTCTGCGGCCTGTTCGGGAAACAGACGGATGAGCTCAATACGGTCGTAACGTTCCGACACGACAGCGGCAATATAGTCGTCCTTTGTCATCGGGCAAGTGTATTCCAAAAGGTATTCGCCATCCATCTCCGTGATGGCAGGAGTCGTGTTTCCATTTTCAATGAACACGGGTTCGATTTTGCTTCCGCAGCATTCAATTGACGGTTTGCCGTAGGTAATGCCGACATTGCCGCATTTGGAGCAATAATAGATGTTTAATTTATTCATTTCCGTTGATTCACAATATTTTAAATTTCTAATTCAAACGATTTGAAAGCACATCTCCGAAAATCCCGAAGACATGCTTTCGTTTTTTATTCGACTTTCTCCACCGGCACTTGGATGATTGTCAGCCACCTTTCAGGGTTGTCCTCGTTCCATACGCCATCGACGTAATTGGCTCGCGGTTCGCCGGAGACCTTGTAGCCTTCCTTCTCAATCCACGCGAAAACATCAAGATAGGCTTGATAAAGTTTGTCGTAACTTCCATAAACCTTCATGCAGACCGCCGTCGGCACTTCAGGAATCTCCTTGAACTTAATGATGTCGGTGTCCACGCCTTTCTCGGTCATCTGTTCACAATATTCAATGTCGATGTTTTGCGGTTTATAACCGCCATATTCTATTGTATAACAATAACTTGGGTTAGCGCATTTGCAATTAATCCTGATCATTTCCGGCATGATGACGTTGCAAATCAGCTCGCCAAGTTTTTCATAACACGGAATGACCGTTCTGTGCGCCGCTACGATAATCGCCGGCAGTCTCTCAATTGTGATTTGTTCCATTTTCTGTTTCTTTTTTTGGGACTTCACCAATGCCTTCAGCTGTGTCTGACGTTTCTTAAGTCGCTGAAGCTCAGTCTCGCAGATGCGAATCTTGTCTTCAAGGACTTTTATCGAAGGATAATGTGTCTCTTCATCAAAAAGCTCGCGAATCTCTTCCAACGAAAATCCCAACTCCTTCAATATCAAGATGTCCTGCATTTTCTGGAACTGACCGACCGAATAATACCGGTAGCCTGTCCATTCATCGACGATTTCAGGCTTGAACAGCCCGATTTCCTCGTAATGCCTGAGCGTCCGAACCGTCACGCGGCAGAGGCGCGAAAAGTCACCGATTTTTAATTTGTTTACATTCATAACACCGTGCACTTGTTATTCGCTGCAAAATTACACCATGACGTTACGGACGAGTCAAGCGATTTCTCAATTATTTTTTATTTGCTTAAATATCAGATACTTATCACAACAACAGGCCCGACATGAACCCGTCATGTCTGATTCCGAACGCGTCGAGTTTCGGCGCCGTCTTTGCGATTATCTCCTCTTCGTTGCCTTGGAGCGGGAAATACGTCACCGCCTCGACATCGCGCGAGAAGACGATTTCGCCGTGGAACTGCAGTTCGTAATTCTCGAATCCGGGCATGTCATCGGCGGCTATGGAGAGTCCGTTGGGCTTTGAAACAGAAAGTCGGCCGTTCTTCAACATATCGTAAAAGAACATCAATCCGTTGAACCAACCGCCTTTATTCAAAGTCGGGTCTGTCGGGAAACCTTTGATACATAACGCTTTGGGGTTATTTACAAAAGTTGGAGACTTGAGCAGCGACTCATCGAAGTTGAAGCTGCTTCCGACTGTCATCGTCGTGCGGTCGATGAGATTCTCCTTTCGCAAAGTCAGCATTATGGAGCCGTAATGATAGAACAAGTCCGGGTCACGCGCGAGGTCGGCGACCTTGTTTTTTCCGGTCAGGACGCCGTATTTCGGGAAATCGGAGTTTTCAAGGCTGTTTGGATTGACTCCGTACATTCGTCTCACCCATTCCCGGCGTGTCTCGACGCCTCCGTTGCTCGTGCCGTGCCCGGTCTCAAACATGCTCTTAACTCTGTCTGACTCAACGATTTTCTCAAAATCATTGGCGCGGACGCACATCGAGAAATCACTTTTTTCAACAATCTCCTTCAGGAACGATTCCACTTCCCGCACCTTGCCGGCGTCCCTGCCGTAAACCATCGAATGCAGCTGCATCCTGAAACGGTAAGTCGGGGCGTAACCTTCCAAAATCTTTAATTTTTCGTCTGTCATATTTTTGAATTTATCTGTGAATAATCCAGTTGTCAATCAAATCGTCGATGGTCTTGAGATATAGTCTCCATCCGTCATCAGTGCTGATGTCGAGGCCACGTTTTTGCGGCATGTCGAGTTTTATCATCGTCATAGTGATTGAATTGTCAACGAATGTCGCGAATGCGAGAGCTTCTTCACCGCTGATATTCAATTCATTGCAATATTTACGGAGATTCTGCCATGCTGCGACCTCACGTTCAGACCTCAGACTTTTTATCACGTCATTGTCAGCCGTTATTTCCCAACGATAAAACTTCCTCACCATAGGATTGTTTTTGAGAATCAACGCCTTATGACGAAAAATATCTTTAATTCTTCCGACGACTGTGTCATTTAAAGAAACATCTTCCGGCACCTGACTCCAGAAATCATTCGCCTCGATCACACGCATTATCAATCCGGAAAGCGAATCGAAATACCTGTAAACGAGCATTTTCGAAACCACGGCCATTCTTGCCACCTTCGCGATGTTCAACCCTTCAAATCCCTCATTTTCAATAATTTGAACAGCCGCATCTATGATTTTCCGTTCTGTGTTGCACCGATTTTTCATCATTTAATTTCTGTTAAAATTCAGTCTGCAAAAATATGTTACCCCGTGGTAACATGCAAGAGAAAAATTAAAATATTTTCAGTCGGGCAACAAATTTCAAATTTTTGATGAAGTTTTCGGAAAAGAGGTGTATTTTTGCAGCGGATTTCAGGGTGAAAAGTCACGAAGAGAGAATATTTTGCAGGCTCGATTCGTGTCGGGTGTCAGGACGAGGCTGTCGTCTGTGATCACCGGCGGCAGTTTCCACGTCAAACATCCATTTACTCTGTGATATACAAACTTTTAACACAATAAAAACCGACACAATGCAAGCAACTTTTTCCCAGCGGCTCATCAAGTTGGCCGACCTCAACCATCACCAGACCTTTTTTGCCGGACGCTGTTCGGAGTATTTCCTGGAGAGTTCATATTTCGCTGTGGCGCAGTACGTTGACACGAAGGACACGGTGCTTCTGGTGCTTCACGGCATCGACTTCAAGTTCCCGATTTTCGCGGGCGACATCGTGACATTCGAGAGCAAGGTCGTGGCGGCAGGCAAATCGACCATCACCGTTTACACGAAGATGTACCGCAGCCGCGAGCCGGAGAAGACGGCCGCCGATGGTTTCGCCACGTTCGCGTATCTCGACGAGAACCATCATTCGAGGCCGCACGGCATCGTCATAACGCCCGTGACCGAGGAGGAGCGGTGGCTTAACAGCCAAGCCCTTGAGATCCTTGAAGAGTCCAGGAACAGGGCGAAGGCTGCGTTGGGCCGGACTGCGGGGAGATAGACGCTTTATGTCTCATCCATCACCTGCATCAGGCTTGACTTGGAGTGTGCGCGCAGTTTCTTCAGGGCCTTGTTTTTCACCTGGCGCACGCGTTCCCTCGTCATGTCGAGCATGAAGCCTATCTCTTCGAGGGTGCAGCTATGGTCGGCGTCGAGTCCGAAGTAAAGTGTCAGTATGGTGCGTTCACGTTCGCTCAGCACCGCGAGTGAGTGCCGGATGGCGGCGCGTTCCGTCTCGCGGACGAGGCTGACGTCAGTGTCCTTGTGGTCGTCCATGACCAGCGTGTCAGCCAGCGACACGTCATCGTCATCGGTCACCGGCGCATCCATCGACACGGTGTAAGTGTTGATGCCCAGCACATATTCCACTTTCTCCTCTGGCATGTCGAGATTATCGGCTATCTCCTTGACTGTCGGCTTGCGCTGATAAAGCTGTTCGAGCTGCGACGCCGTCTTCTTCACGCGGCCGAGCATCCCCACCTGGTTCAGTGGCAGCCGCACGACCCTTGACTGCTCCGCGACGGCCTGCAATATCGACTGGCGGATCCACCACACGGCGTATGATATGAACTTGAATCCTTTCGTCTCGTCAAAACGCTGGGCGGCCTTTATCAACCCGACATTACCTTCATTAATCAGGTCAGCCAACGCAAGTCCCTGATTCTGATACTGTTTTGCCACCGACACGACAAAACGGAGGTTCGCTTCCACGAGGCGATTCTGCGCCGCCCGGTCGCCCTGCTTTATCTTCTGCGCGAGTTCGACCTCCTCTTCCGGTGTCAGCATCTCCATCTTGGCGATGTCGGCAAGATACTTGTCGAGAGCCCCCTGCTCTCTGTTTGTGATTGATTTAGAAATCTTCAACTGTCTCATCTTGTTTGTTTTTTAATTTGTGTTTTTCAAACCTTCAATGTATTTTCAAAAATCATCTGCCTGTCAATTACGATAGAACTCGAATGTCGTCAGCCATTTGCCTTCGGTGTCTGTGCCTTCGATGCGCACCTTGCCGTTCCTGCCGCTGACCATGGCCTTGTTGAGGTCTTTCTCACCCGAGACCTTGATGTTGTTCACCGACAGGATCACGAAGTCGTCACTCACGCCTTTCTTCTTCAATATGCCGTCCTTCACCTCGACAATCTTAAGGCCGTAATTTATGCCGAGTTTGCTTTGCAGGGCCGGCGACAGGGGCTGCAGCACGATCCCGAGCGTCTCGTTGTAGAAGCTGTCTCCATCCTCCATCACCTCGACGTTCCCGTGGATATTCACCAGCGTCACATCGAAGTCCATCTTGTCGCCGCCGCGTGACACTCTCACCTTGACGGCATCGCCGGGGCGGTATTGTCCGATCACGCCTATGAGCTGCGAATAAGTGTCAACGGGCAAGTCATTGACGCTCAGTATCACGTCACCGACTTTGACGCCGGCTTTCTCCGCGCCGCAGCCCGGTTCGAGAGCGGCGACATAGACGCCTGACAAAATGTCAAGGCCTTCCCTTTCCGCCACCTCTTCGGTCACCTCCCTGACGGAGACGCCGAGGTACGCGCGTTGCAGCGAGCCGAACTGCAAGAAGTCGCCGACAACCTTTTTTGCGATGTTCGAAGGTATCGCGAACGAATATCCCTCATAACTGCCGGTGCGGGAGGCAATCGCCGCATTTATGCCTATGAGGTCGCCCTTGACATTCACCAACGCGCCGCCGCTGTTTCCGGGATTCACCGCCGCGTCGGTCTGTATGAAAGACTCTATGGTACCGTCTCCCAAGATGTTGATATTACGCGCCTTGGCACTGACGATGCCGGCCGTCACCGTCGAATTCAGGTTGAACGGGTTTCCAACCGCAAGTACCCACTCGCCGACATGAACCTGGTCGGAGTCGCCAAACGCCAGATATTCAAGCCCTTCCGCATCGACTTTAATCAAGGCGATGTCGGTATTCGGATCCTTCCCGATCAACGTGGCCTGCCTCTTGTGTTTGTCGTTGAACGAGACCTCGATCGTACTCGCGCCGTCAACGACGTGGTTGTTCGTCACTATGTAACCATCAGGAGAAATCACGACACCAGACCCGTAGCCGTCCGCCACATTTTCAGGCACTTGCATCCTTCCGCCATAGATCTGCTCAAGCAACGGACCGAAGAAATCGTAGTAGCTGTTGCCTTTCGTGACAATCTTTGTGTGAATGTGAACGACGGCATTCACCGTCTTCTCCGCCGCACTTACAAAATTGTTTTCCGCCGCCGATTCAGGAAGATAAGACACCTGAGAACACATCGCCCCACTGCCATTAAGACTCTTCTTATCAGACACTTGGGCTACCACGGACTTCTCAAGATTTTTTTGATTCCTAAACAAAACCGACGTCACGGCCACCATTCCGACAAGGGCGACAGACATCATACCAATTAAAAAATCAGTCTTCTTCATGTTAATAAAATTGTTGTTATACTTATGTCAAAAATTTATAACTTTGCATCAATTTTCTTGCCGAAAATCTATTTTGACAAAAAAATTTAAAACTTTATGAAAATTATTGATAGTCAATTCATTAAATTCAGCAAGTTTCATGGTGCAGGTAATGATTTTGTGATGGTAAACGCAAAAGACATGCCTTTTGTTGCATCAGACAAGGAAATTTTTGAAATATGTCACCGTCGGACAGGCATCGGCGCCGACGGTATGATTGTGATTTTGCCATCTGAAAAATATGACTTCAGAATGAGATACTACAACTGCGACGGTCGTGAAAGCACTTTCTGCGGCAACGGCGGACGTTGTGCGGCGGCGTTCGCCCATTCGCTTGGAATCGCCTCGCAAAATATTGTGTATGAAGCAGTTGACGGCGTTCACGAAGCCGCTGTCAGTATGGTCTCCGGCCACGAATTCAAAGTGTCACTTTCCATGCGAGACATCGACAGATTTGAAATCGACGATGAGAGGCTGCTCATTGACACGGGCTCGCCTCATTACGTGACGCGTGTCAGCAACCTGAAGGATTTCGACGTGGTGAGGAACGGTGCGTCAATCAGGTACGACAAGAATGTTTCCCGCGACGGTGTCAATGTGGATTTCATGGAACAGATTGACGGACAATATAATATAAGGACATACGAGCGTGGTGTCGAGGACGAGACTTTGGCTTGCGGCACGGGCGTGACCGCCTCTGCGATAGCGGCATCGCTGTGGTACGGCGGCGACGACATTGACATCCGGACGACGCTGGCGACGTTGAACGTGAGGTTCAGACGCGACGGCGACCGCATCAGCGACATCGTCCTGACAGGCCCCGCGACACATGTCGGCGACGGAGTGTATTTTTTGAGAAGATGATGTTTTTGGAGAACGAGGACATAAGGTTGCGCACAGCGGAACCCAATGATGCTCAAAGCATTTACAAATGGGAGAACGACCGCGGTGTCTGGCGTGTCAGTGAGACGCTCGCCCCCTACTCCATGCATCAAATCGAACAATTCCTGCTGAACAACAACGACTTGCTCTCTGAGAGACAGCTGCGTCTCATTATCGAGAGCCGTAATGACATGACACCGCTCGGATGCATTGACATTTACGACTATGACGTCTTCAACGAGCGAGCCGGAATCGGGATCCTCATCGACGAGGATTTCAGGAACAAAGGTTTCGCAAGACAAGCCGTTGACATCCTCATCGACTATTGTTTCAACACACTGATTCTAAAGCAGATATACATCCTGACTTTCGCCAGCAACACGACGAGCGTGAAACTGTTCGAGGCGTGCGGCTTTGAACGGTGCGGACTTCGGAGACAATGGCTCAAGACACCCGACGGTTTCGCCGACCAACTTGAATATCAGCTAATCAACACGGACCACAGATGAAAAACAAGGCCAAGACACACACTATCATCGCAGTCGCGGGATTTGCAGTTCTTGCGACGCTGCTTTCGTTTGGTTCGCGGCTGATCTGGAGCGGGAACATCGAGACTCCGCATGGCGAAGATGTCTCAATACACATCGCCACAGGTTCTGATTTCCAATCAGTTAAAGACAGCATCAATTCGGTGTGCCGCATCATCAGACCCACTTCTTTTGAGATCCTCGCAAGAAGTCTCAGTTACGTCGAAAACATCAAGCCCGGACATTATGTCATCAAAGACGGCACATCGAACTATCAGTTAGTCAACATGTTACGAACCGGCAGCCAGACACCGGTCAAGGTGATTTTCAACAATGTGAGAACCATCGAGCAGCTTGCCGGAAGAATCAGCTCGCAGATCGAGGCGGATTCAATCTCCATCTTGAATGAGACAAGAAACGACAGCTGTCTGAAGGCGGACGGTTTCAACCAATACAATCACGCAAGTCTCTTCATTCCAAACACTTACGAGTTTTATTGGAACACCGACGCGAAAGGATTCATCAGGAGGATGAAGAGTGAATACGGGAGATTCTGGAACGAATCGCGGCGGCGGAAGGCGGAGCAGCAGGGGCTCACGCCGCTGCAAGTCAGTGTCCTGGCATCCATCGTGGACAGAGAGACGACAAAAGTCTCAGAGATGCGGACTATTGCAGGCGTTTACATGAACCGTCTGAAGAAGGGGATTCCGTTGCAGGCCGACCCGACGCTGGTCTTCGCCTTGGGCGACTACGACATCAAGCGCGTCCTCGACATCCACAAGGAGATTGAGTCGCCGTACAACACCTACAAGCACGCGGGGCTCCCGCCGGGCCCGATTTGCATCCCGTCGATCGAAGCCATCGACGCGGTGCTGAACGCGGAGCAACACAAATATTTCTATTTCTGCGCAAAAGACGACCTTTCGGGGTATCATGTCTTCGCGAAAACACTTCACAGGCACAACATCAACGCCGAAAAATACAGGAAGGCATTAAACAGACAAAGGATTTTCAAATGAGAGCATTCAAAGCATACGACATCCGCGGAGTATGGGGCAGCGACCTCAACGAAGAAACAGCGTACAGAATCGGGTATTTCCTGCCTGACATCTTGAAAGCCGACACGTTCCTCGTCGGACGCGACATGCGCCTGTCGTCTGACACCGTCTTCGCGCGACTCACGAAGGGTCTGAACGACAGAGGTGCTGACGTTGACAGCATCGGACTCTCAACCACACCTCTGATATACTGGGCGACGGCACGTTTCGGCTACGAGGCGTCCGTCATGATCACGGCGTCGCACAACCCGTCAAATCACAACGGATTCAAAATCAGCGGGAAAGACGCAAAGCCAATCGGTTATGACACCGGATTGAACGATCTCGAAAAACTTGTCGAGTCGGATGCGGGGACACCTGTCGCGAAACGCCGTGGCATCACAAAGGAGATCAACATTCACAGGCAATACCTTGACTTTCAGCGTCAGTTCATCGACGACTTCACGGATTTGAGAATCGGGATTGACTGCAGCAACGGGGCGTCGTGCCTGTTCATAAAGGAACTGCTCGGCGACACACCGCATTACATCAACGACGTGCTTGACGGCAGCTTCCCCGGTCACGAGCCAAATCCGCTGGAGGCGGTCAACCAGGTGCAAATCAAAGAGACGGTTCTGGAAAACAGATGCGACATCGGCCTGCTTTTCGACGGCGACGCCGACCGTATCACATTCATCGATGAGAAAGGGCGGTTTATCTCTCCCGACCTGATAATCGCTTTCCTAGGCCACTATTTCTTCGGAGAAAAGAACCAGAAAGGCATTGTCCTCCAGGACATAAGGTCATCGAGGGCCATCCAGGAACACCTCGGAGCACTCTACGGCACGGAGGTCGAGACATGGCGCGTGGGAAGAGCCTACGCCGCATTGAGACTCAGAGAGTTGGACGGCTGCTTCGGCGGCGAACTCGCCGGACACTATTATTTCCGCGACTTTTACTATTCTGATTCCGGCATAATGGCGGCCTTGCTCGTTCTAAGGCTTCTGGCAAGATTCAAGTCGGAAGGCAAGACGATGTCGCAGATTATCAACGAGATATCGAGTTATCAAAACTCCGGCGAGATAAACTTCACCATTGAGAGAAAACAGGAGGCCATGGATGCCGTCCGCGACCACTTCATGGGCAGCGAGAAACCCGCGCGTTTCCTCGACTTCGACGGCTATCGTCTTGATTATCAAGACTGGTGGCTCAACATCCGGCCATCCAACACAGAGCCTTACCTGAGATTCCTGGCGGAAGCCAAGTCAAAAGAGAAGCTGCAAAACATAATCGGGGAAGTCACAGAGATAGTCAGCCGATACAGATAAGATGAGGCGCGTCATTCTGTCAATATCATTGATTTTCAGTTTGTTCATCGCATCAGCCGGTGAGCCGTCAGAGATTTTGATCAAGGTGAAGACGGAGAGAGACAGAGACGTCAAGCACAACATCGACATTGTCTGCGGTGTTATCGGCGGCCTCTACGTCACTTCGATGACGGGTTTATATTTCGCGTGGTACGCCGACTATCCGCAGAGCGGTTTCCATGTCTTCAACGACAACGCCGAGTGGCTGCAGATGGACAAGATGGGGCACGCCGCGACCGCATACAGTGTCGGGATGATTGGTTACGAGGCATTTAGGGCGGCCGGGCTTGACGAGACGCGTTCAACCTGGATCGGCGGCTCGCTCGGTTTCGCCTTCCTCACGACCGTCGAGGTCTTCGACGGATTCTCTGAAGGATGGGGGTTCTCGTGGGGCGACATGGCCGCCAACGCAGCCGGCGCCGGGTTCTTCATCGGACAGCAACTGCTCTGGCATGAGCAACGCATCGCACTGAAATATTCGTTCCACACGACGAAATACGCGGATTATCGTCCGGATTTACTTGGGAAGAACTTCATTGAGCAGACGATAAAAGACTACAACGGAATCACGATCTGGGCGTCGTGCAACATCAAGTCGTTGTTCCTCAAGGAAGAAAGCCGGTTCCCGGCATGGCTCAACGTCGCCGTCGGATACGGCGCCGACGGGATGACAGGAGCGTTCGACAACGCGACGGAACATCACGGGCAACCCATCCCGCCATTCGACAGAGAGAGACGATTCCTGCTGTCGCTCGACATTGACCTGACGAGAATCCCGGCACACAATAAATTGCTGAAATACACGTTAAAAGCACTAAGTTTCATCAAGATACCGATGCCTGCGATAGAATACAGCACCGGCGGGGAATGGACTGGTTATTGGCTATATTTTTAAATCAAGACAAAAGGAAAATCAAAGTAAAAATATGAGAAGATTCTTTCACATCGCAAGTTTGTTCGCGCTGACACTCCTGGTCGGTTGCGGACCAGACCCTGAGAAATCAAGGGCTTATTTCAACGAAGGCCTTGATTATCATTATGCCTGCCAATACGAGGAGGCTATCGAACAGTTCCAGAAAGCAATAAAAACCGACGGCGGAAATTTCGAGGCTTACTATTACCTCGGCTGTTCCTACATGAACCTGAGTCAGAAGGAAGACGCCCTGAACTGCTGGATGAAATCTGTCGAGATAAAACCCGACTTCGCCGACGGCTACTTCAACATCGGACTGTACCACAGGTTAAACAACGACCGCGACATGGCCTGTTACTATTTCAAATTGGCCGAGAAATTCGGGCGAAACAGCATGCAGGACTACACGAAATTCTGCGATTAGAAACTACCAAAGTCATCGCTTTCAAGTTCGGGAGCGTTGACTTTGCCTTCGTCATAGCTGTCAACGGAGACCACGTCACCTTCAGGGCTGTAGGTCTTCCACTCGCCCACCTTTGCCCCGTTTTTATATTGACCTTCAAACTGCGGCACGCCTGTCTCATAATATGAGACGCAGAGTCCGTCGAGTACGCCGTTGCGGTAAGTCTCCAGCAAAATCACAGCCCCTTGATTTTCAGAGTAATATAACCACTCTCCATCACGTTTCTTGTTTTTGTAAAAACCTGTCGCAATCACGCTGCCATGTTCAGAATACACTTCTATTGTGGCATCTATATGGTTTTCAGAATAGACTTTTTTCGCGTGGAGAGCACCTTTTTCATTATAATACACAAACTCACCTACCGGGAATCCGTCAACGAACCTGCCTTTACTTTTGACGGTCCCATTATCATGATAATCAGTCCATTGTCCTTGGCGACGCCCCTGTTTGTCGGTCTTGTTCTGCGCTGATGCGAGCATGGAGAATGACATCAGCACCAAGAGGAAACATATTCTTTTCATTGCATTTAATTTTTTGCAAAATTATGGATAAATGGCGTATTTTTGCAAAAAAATTTTCACATGGCCGAATATTCTTCAATTCTGCTTGAAAAAGCCGTCGATGAACTTGCGAAACTGCCCGGCATCGGGCGGAAAACGGCGTTGCGGCTCGCCCTGCACCTGCTTGGCGAGGAAAAGACCACGACAGAGATGCTCACGCAGGCGCTGTCAAACATGAGGAAAAACATTGTGCTATGCAGGCATTGTTACAACATCAGCGACAGTGACATCTGCTCAATCTGTTCCAATCCGAAGAGGGACAACGGATTGCTGTGCGTCGTCGCCGACATGCGCGACGTCATGGCCATCGAAAGGACGAGTTCGTTCAACGGAGTTTACCACGTCCTCGGCGGCGTAATCGACCCGATAAACGGAGTATCACCCAACGACTTGAAGATCAAGGAATTGGTCGAGAGAAGCATCAGGGAGGAATTCAGGGAGATAATTCTGGCGTTGCCAGCCACGATAGAAGGCGACACAACCAACTATTACATTTTCAAGATGTTAAAGCATTTCAAAGGCGACATCACCGTCATCGCCAAGGGCATATCGGTCGGTGACGCCTTGGAGTTCGCCGACGAGGTGACGCTCGGGCGGTCGATAACAAACCGCGTGCCGTTCAATTGACGTCGGAGTCGTCGAACAGATTCAACTGGTTTTCGCAGAGATACAATTCCTCCGGGACGCCATACTCGTAATGAGAGATGAAGCGTTCTATGTTCTTCTTGATCAATTTGATAGGAGTCGTCTTACGCGCCTTGCAGTAATTTCTCAACGACTTGTACTGTCCACGCGTCAGCTTGAAAGTGATGGCGTGATACGAGTGGTTTCTGCGGTGTTTCGTGCTTTTTTTGTTCATGTTACATATTTCAAAAGTCAGGCGGGCGACGAATCAGCCGGACCCGTCGCCCGCCATGCGTATTCACATCAGTTTCTTAACCTCGTCGAGCATCATCTGCGCGAACCTGTCGGCGTCAGCCTCCGACTTGCCTTCGGAATAGACGCGTATTATCGGTTCGGTGTTTGACTTGCGGAGATGCACCCAGCCGTCGGCGAAGTCGATTTTCACGCCGTCGATTGTGGTGACCTGCTCGTCTTTGAACTTCTCAGCCATCTTGGCGAGGATGCCGTCGACATCGGTCGCCGGGGTTAGCTGAATCTTGTTCTTTGACATGTGATAAACCGGGAATTTCTTCTTCAGTTCCGACACTGTGCATTTATTTTCAGCGAGATATGTCAGGAAGAGTCCGACACCGACCAGTGCGTCGCGTCCGTAGTGTATTTCGGGATAGATGACGCCGCCGTTGCCTTCGCCGCCGATGACAGCGCCGACCTCCTTCATCTTGGCGACCACGTTCACCTCACCGACAGCGGCAGCCGAATACTGCCCGCCGGCCGCGTTTGTCACGTCGCGCAGGGCACGTGTTGACGACAGGTTAGAGACCGTGTTGCCTTTCTTGTGATCAAGGATGTAGGAGGCGACGGTCACGAGTGTGTATTCCTCGCCGTACATCTCTCCTTTTTCGTTGATGAACGCGAGGCGGTCAACGTCAGGGTCAACGACGATGCCGAGGTCGGCGCCGCATTCCTTCACCTTGGCGCACGTCTCCACGAGATTCGCCGCGAGCGGCTCCGGGTTATGCGCGAACCTTCCGGTCACCTCACAGTTGAGTTCCACAATATCTTTCACGCCCAACTTCCTGAGCAACATCGGGATGGCCATCCCGCCCGTCGAGTTGACGCCGTCGACGACGACTTTGAAACCAGCTTTTTCAATGACGTCTTTCTTCACCAGCGGGAGCCGGCACACCATGTCAGCGTGGCGTTCCATCCAGCCTTCGGCCAGAGTGTAAGAGCCGATTTCGTCAATCGGAGAGAACTCGTATTCGTCGTTGGCGGCCTTCCCGAGCAGCCATTTCCCGTCGGCCGCGTCGATGAATTCGCCTTTGTTGTCGAGGAGTTTCAAGGCGTTCCATTCTTTCGGGTTGTGCGACGCGGTGAGTATCACGCCGCCGTCGGCCTTGAGTTCGGTGACGGCTATTTCGGTTGTCGGGGTCGTGCTGAGTCCGATGTCGATGACCTCGGCGCCCATCGCCTGGAGGTTGCCGCAGACGAGCTGATTCACCATGGCGCCGGAGAGACGGCCGTCGCGCCCCACCACGATGCGCGGACGCCGCACGCCGCCGCGTCTGATCAAACAAACAAAGGCTGATGTCAGCCGCACGATGTCAATCGGAGTCAGTCCGTCGTCAGGTCTGCCGCCTATTGTGCCGCGGAATCCTGAAATAGATTTAATCAATGGCATAGTTTTTATTTTAAAATTCGTGCAAAATTATAATAAATTTAGTACTTTTGCAAAAAATTTTATTTTCTTCGGAGATGGCTTTTGAAGATGACAATTATATGGATGATGACTTCAACGTTGACGAGCTCGTCAACCGTTTCGAGGACATGTTGGAGCAGCAGAAGTCGTATTATTTCGACACCGACGAGCTGAACGTGATCCTCGAGCATTATCTCCAGCATGACGACATCAAAAAGGCCAATATCGTCGCTGACATCGCAGTGAAGTTCCACCCCGACGACCAGCTCATCAGCATCATAAAGGCGAAACAGCTCATCGCGAATTCGCACGCGCAGGAGGCGCTTGTCGTTTTGGAGAATGCCGACACCGACAAGGAAGACGCCGACTACCAGATAACTCTCGGGACATGCTACTCGGAGCTCCAGGAGCCGAGGAAGGCGATAAAGGCCTACATGAAGGCCGTGAGAGCCTTTGAATACAAGGAGTGCGAAGACCTTTACAACTCTATCGCGATTGAATATGAGAACCTCTGCGACTACCAGAACGCGCTCGACTTCTACATCAAGGGTCTTAACAGGAAGATCGACCTCGACAGCCAGTATTTTGAGATAAGAAATTGCTATTCGATGCTGAACAAGATGGACGAGGCCGTCGATTTCTTCCGCGGGGAGATTGACATCGACCCGTACAGCATCCCGGCGTGGATGGCTCTGAGCAGCTGTTACATCAGGAAGAACGACCTCGTTGCCGCCATCGAGCAGCTCGAGTACGTCCTCGCCATCGACCCGCGCAACCAGAAGGCATACATCGACATCGCGACGGCGTACAACGAACTGGGCAAATTCGCGCAGACGTTCGACACCATGACGGAAGCGAGACATTACAACGCCGAGTCGCCCCTGCTCTACTGTCTCTACGGCGAGGCGAAGGCCAAGTCGGGCGACACCGCCGAGGCGATGAGAAGCTACAAGAAAGCGATGAGACTCGACGGGGACCTGCCGGAAGCATACGCCGGGATAGGCTTCATACTGAGCGATGAAAACAACCCGAAGTCAGCGCTGAAGTTCCTGAGACACGCACACAGCCTGGCGCCGTACAACGTCGACTACATGTATGTCATGGTCGAAGAACACAACAAACTCGAGGAATTCGACAAGGCCCTGAGAGTTGTCAACGAGATCCTGAGCCTGAACCCATACGACGAAAGCGCATACATCAGCATGATGGAGTGCTATGTCCTGAAAGACGACGTCGAAAACGCGTTCCTGTCAATAAGAAGAGGCCTCGACATCCTCGGCGACAACGCGCCGCTGCTTTACAGGAAGGCGTTCCTGCATTTCGCGGAGAAAGAAGACGAGTCGGGACTGCTGACGCTGGAGAAAGCACTGGAGACCGACTACGACGGACATATCGAGTTCCTGAACTTCGACGCGGAGACCCTCACCGGGAACACGGCCGTCATGGAACTAATCGAAGAATACAGGATTAAAAACAAAAACAAATCATGAACCAATACATCTCAAACTTCATCAAAGGTATCGGAATAGGCTCCGCCAACGTGATACCCGGAGTGTCGGGCGGAACAATCGCATTGATAACAGGCATATTCGAACGACTGGTCAACTCTTTGAAGTCGTTCAACCTGACGGCCATAAGGCTGCTTTTCACCGGGAAATTCAAGGAGTTCGCACAACACACCGACCTGCGCTTCCTTTGCTCCGTCGGCCTTGGCATAGTTCTTGCGATTTTTTCAATCGCAAGAATCTTCGACTTCCTGTTCAAGAATTATCCTATTTACCTGTGGTCATTTTTCTTCGGAATGATTTTAACATCAATATATTACGTCGGGAAAACCGTCGTGAAATGGGATTGGAAAGCTATCGTCTCATTCATCATCGGAACGACAATTGCAGTGTTTATCGCCTTCGGCACACCGGCGAAAGAAAACGACAACTTCTTCTATCTGATAATCTGCGGAGCCGTCGCGACATGCTCGATGATTCTTCCAGGACTTTCCGGATCGTTTGTCCTTGTCCTCATGGGCAACTACCAACTCGTCATGATTCAAGCAGTCAACAACCTCGACCTCGGCGTTTTGATACCCGTTGTCATCGGCGCGGTGGCCGGACTCCTCGCCTTCGCCCACCTTCTCGCATGGATCTACAAGAACTACCGCGACATCACGATATCGCTCCTCACAGGCTTCATCCTTGGCTCGATGCCAATCATCTGGCCTTGGAAAAACGAGACTATAACATATTTCGGCAACGAGGCGAAAGTGATTGGCTATGAATATTTCAAGCCGGAATTTGACATTCACTTCGCCACAGCCGTTGTGATATTGCTGATTGGCGCCGCCATCATTGTCTTGACAGAGAAAATGGCGGAGAAGAAAAGTTGAAAATCGAGAGTTTGGAGCTGCCAATGAAATTATATGGATTGATCGGGCACCCGCTGGGACATTCTTTTTCAAAACAATATTTTGAAAACAAATATGGAAAAGACCACCCCGATTTCGCCTTTTCAAATTTTGATTTGGAAAACCTGGACAGCCTCGACGAAACAATCTCTGAAAATCCTCATCTGCAAGGATTCACCGTCACACATCCATACAAGAACGAAATAATCGGGCATCTTGATTTCATTGATGAAAATGCAGAAAAAATCGGGGCGGTAAACGTCGTGAAAATCGATCCAGACAGAAAACTGCACGGTTTCAACACGGATTACATTGGTTTTCAGGAACTTCTGGAAGAAGCCATTCAAGACAGGGAAATAGTGAAGGCTTTGATTCTGGGGACAGGCGGCGCATCAAAAGCCGTGTCATTCGTTTTGGAAAACAAAAACATTGATTTTCAATTTGTCACGAGGAATGTAAGACATGAGAACCAAAAATCATATCATGAACTCAAAAACGAAGGTTTTCATGACAACGAGCTGATTATCAACGCCACTCCACTTGGGATGCATCCAAACGTCAACGAATGCGCCGATGTTCCGTATAGCACAATCAACTCATCGAACGTTTTGATAGACTTGATTTACAATCCTGGAGAGACATTATTTTTAAAGAAAGGTGCAACAAAAGGCGCGAGTACATATAACGGATTGAAAATGTTACACATACAAGCAGACGCAGCTTGGAGCATTTGGAACAAACAGCAACAAACATGAGCCACATCAATCAAATAGCAAGGGAATTCAACGTAAGCGAAAGAGTCGCTGAAAACGTCATAAAGCTTCTAAGCGAAGGCGCGACCGTGCCGTTCATCGCACGTTATCGCAAAGAGATGACAAACACGATGAACGAAGAGACCGTCGCCGACATAAAGAAACGCATCGAGCAGCTCGACGAATTAGACAAACGCAAGGAATTTGTGCTGAAGTCAATTTCCGAGCAGGAGAAACTTACACCCGAATTAGAGAAACAGATCAACGAGGCGCAGACGATGCAAGACGTTGAGGATCTGTATCTTCCGTACAAGCCGAAGCGCAGGACGAGGGCTGAGATAGCACGTCAGAAAGGACTTGAGCCGCTCGCAAAACTCATCATGTCGCAAAACAGCGACGACGTGAACAGTCTCGCAAAACGCTACATTAATAAGGAGAAAGATGTCAACAACGAAGAAGAAGCTTTGAAAGGCGCGTGCGACATCATGGCGGAATGGGTGTCTGAAAACATCAAGGGCCGCAACAAGATCCGTGACATCTATCACAAGACCGGCATCATAAAATCATCGTTAGTCAAAAGCAAAGAGGCTGAGGCTCAGACATATAAGCAATATTTCGACTTCAGCGAGCCGATTTCCAAGGCGGCGTCACACAGGATTCTGGCGTTGTTCCGAGCCGAGGAAGAAGGCCTGCTCAGGGTCAAACTCAACATCAACGATGAAGACGCGCTGAAGACTTTGGACAACATTTTCCTGAAGGGCGACAATGCCAGCACCGATTTGGTCCAGGACGCCATCGACGACGCATGGAAACGTCTTTTGGAGCCGTCGCTTGAGACCGAGATACGGGCGTTGTACAAACAGAAGGCCGACGAGGTCGCGGTGAAAGTCTTCGCCGAGAACCTGCGGCAACTTCTGCTTGCTGCTCCTTTAGGACAGAAACGCGTCCTCGCCCTTGACCCGGGCTTCCGCACGGGCTGCAAAGTGGTGATTCTCAACGAATACGGCGCATTGATTCACAATGAGACCATCTTCCCCCACCCACCGCAGAACGAGACACACGCCGCAGCCGCGAAGATAAGATACCTCGTCCAAGCGTATAAAGTCGAGGTCATCGCCATAGGCAACGGCACTGCGGGACGCGAGACGGAAGACTTCATCAAGAGCATAAAGTTCGACCGTGACATCACCGCCGTCATGGTGAACGAAAGCGGCGCTTCCGTTTATTCCGCGAGCAAGGTCGCACGCGACGAGTTCCCCGAATACGACATCACGGTGCGCGGCGCGGTGAGCATAGGCCGCCGTCTGATGGACCCGTTAGCCGAACTCGTGAAAATCGACCCGAAGTCAATAGGAGTCGGACAATATCAGCACGACGTGAACCAGAAGATGCTTGGTGACGAGCTCGGCAATGTCGTCGAAAGCTGCGTGAATGCCGTCGGTGTAGAGCTGAACTCCGCCAGCGAGCAGCTCCTGTCGTACGTCAGCGGTGTCGGGCCGCAACTTGCGAGTTCGATAGTGAAGTTTAGAAATGACAACGGAGGATTCAAGAGCAGGAGACAGCTCATGGACGTGCCGCGTCTTGGCAGCAAGGCATTCGAGCAATGCGCGGGATTCCTGAGGATTCACGGCGCGGCGCAACCACTCGATGACAGCGCAGTGCACCCGGAGAGTTACCACATCGTCGAGAAAATGGCATCAAAGCTCAATGTCAAAGTCAGCGAACTGATCGGCAACAAAGAGCTTATCGCGAAAATAAACCCGAAAGAGTTCACCGAGAAAGAATTTGGAATCGAGACAATAAACGACATCATCTCCGAACTCGAGAAACCCGGCCGCGACCCGAGAAAATCGTTCGAAACTTTCGAATTCGACAAGAACATTCGCACAATCAACGACTTACGGCAAGGAATGCAATTAGTCGGCATCGTCACAAATGTCACGGCATTCGGCTGTTTCGTCGATGTCGGAGTGCATCAGGACGGATTGGTCCACATAAGCCAGATGTCAAGCAAATTCATCACCGACCCGAACCAGGTCGTGAAACTGAACCAGAAGGTCAGAGTGACCGTGACCGAAGTCGATATCGCGAGGAAAAGAATAAGTCTTTCAATGAAATAAAACGCTCTGTTTTCCGTTAGGACAAAATGAAATAAATTTTTACAGATGAAGAAAAGTTTACTGTTCTTATTAATCACAATAACGGTTGGGATATCCAACAATGTCAAAGCACAATTGTTTCTTGGAGAAGCATTCTTCGGGCTGAACATGTGCCAGGTTGACGGCGACCAGATGATGGGGTTTTACAAGAAAGGTGTGCATGCCGGTGTCGGCGTGATGACTCCCGTCTTTCAAAAAAGAAATTTCACCATCGACCTGTCGTTAGAAGTCCTTTTCAACCAGAAAGGCGCGGAACAGGACAAGAAATACGACGGCTCCGACATTGACCCGGAGACCGGGCATCCGATAACAGGGCAGTACGACCTACGTCTAAACTACGGCGAAGTGCCGTTAATGGTTTATTTCACCGACAAGAAGTTCGCTTCGGTTGGCGTCGGCGCGTCATACGCCCGCCTCATGAGCTTGAAAGAGTTCGAACAAGGTTATGAAACCGACGTGACGCTGAACAGCGGCGAATACAGTCGCGACGAATTCAACATTCTCGCCGAAGTTAAAATCAGAGTATGGAAACGTCTCAAACTTGCCGCAAGATACTCATATTCAATGAATCCG
Source organism: Candidatus Limimorpha caballi (assembly GCA_018064605.1). Classification (GTDB taxonomy): domain Bacteria; phylum Bacteroidota; class Bacteroidia; order Bacteroidales; family F082; genus Limimorpha; species Limimorpha caballi. The sequence goes on from JAGHUX010000005.1 coordinate 198,659, forward strand.
ATCAGGACGCGCTCCTTCACCGACATCGAAGGAGTCGTCAAAGGCCCATACGACCAATACAACAACATGTTCACTTTGCGACTAAGCTACGTCTTCAATGAGAAACTTGAAGACCTGAAACGCGAAGAGTATCATTATCAAGGGGACAACCCCAAATTCATCAACAAGGAAAACGAGAGGGCACTCAAAAGGATGCAACGAAAAACGGAAAGGGAAGCAAGAAGGAACAAATAAAAAATGCGATTCAATGGATGAATTGAATCGCATTTTTTTACGGAAAGTATTATCAGTCAACGACACTGACTATTTTTTCAAATTCCTTTATCGTTGCATCGTGACCTTTCTTGTCAACGTAGCCGAGACCCGGCACGTAAACTTCAACATTGCGGCCACCGTTCAAAAATTCCTCAATAGTATTCTTGACGCAATATTCAGTCGCAATGCCGCTGACAATCAAATTCTTGCCGACGACTTCCTTGAGTGGTCTCCCGTCAGGGCCGACCGACTCGAAGCCTGAATATTGTTCTTCTTCAGCCTTGAAGCCTTTGCGGAAGATATTCGTCTTAGGATCCGGACGGTTTGCCGGGTTGATGACGTCTGTGTAGAACGCCTCGTGGATTGAGCCGCCACGCGTCCCTTCCACGCAATGAACAGGCCAGATGCCGCCGTTCTCCTTGAACGAACTGTGATTTTCAGGATGTGAGTCGGCGATGTAAATGACGCGCTGGTCGGGATGAGCGTTGATGTAGTCAATCACCTGATGCACAGCGTTTTCAGCGTTGCCGCAGGCCAATGAACCGTCGATGAAATCATAAAGCATGTCAACGACAAGATGCGTCGGGGCATCGGCGTGATGTTCCTCAACGAAACTGTATTTCTTGCCGTAATCGAGATGCTGCTGCATGAAGTCTGAAGGATAAGTCACCTGATAGTCAACGACTTTACCGTTTTTCTCGACAGGAACGATTTCAGGATTGATGAAACCGCCGTAAGGTTTTAGGCCGAGAGCATTGTAACGCTCCCTGACTTCCTTATGGAGTTCCGGGTCAATCTTAACTGCGTAAGTCTCAATGAGATTCTTTCCGGCCTCGTAGTCGCCTTCTGATTTCACGCGCTGTATTTCAGCGAGGAGTTCGCCGAACAAGCCGCGCAGTTTCTCGTAGTCGTTGATGACGAAATAAGTCTTTCCGTCACGGATTTTCTTTTCTATCACGTTGTCACTCAAGCCTTTCTGGTAGCACCACTGGCTGATGAGAGCGCGGTCCTGCATGTGCGATTCGGTGATGTTCTTGCCGAGTTCTATCCTCGCGAGCTGACCGACGAGGCCGTTGCGGATGAATCCTGCATATTCCGCCTTGTAGCATTCAGCGTCAGGGAGAACGCCGAGTTCAACCATCTTCGGGTCGGCGCAATAATAAAGTCCGAACAAGTCGGCGCGGGCTTCTTCGAGAGCCGAGTTGTACTCTTTCAACGAGTTAGGCTGCGTCGTCGGGAGCAGCTGTCCGGAGCCGTGACCGAGGCATTCGTGAAGGTCGGTGTGAACCACGTCAGCGATGCCACCGTATTTCTTACAGAGGTCGATCTCTTCCTGTGAATAGGCGAACTCGGCCAATGCGCTCTTCGGTGACTCGTTGGCGGCCTTATCGTATGCATCCATCAAGTTGGTGATTGTCACCGACTTAGAGCCGTAATCCTTACGAATCCAGTCGGCATTCGGCAGATTGATTCCAATCGGAGGTGCAGGGAAGCAGTCGCCCGCGAGAGTGGTGACGATGATGCCTTTCGCACTCACGCCCTTGCATTCTTTCTTCTTGAAACGAGGGTCAACAGGTGAGTTGTCCTCGAACCACTGAGCGTTTCCGCTGATGAGTTCGGCGCGTTTTGTGGCTTCCATGTCCTTGAAGTCAACGACAGCCTCCCACGTGGCCTTCATGCCCATCGGGTCGCCGTAGTCCTCGATGAAACCGTTCACGAAATCGATGGTCGAAATCGAATCCTGAACCCATGCGACATTGTAATCGTCCCAGGTTTTCAGGTCGCCGGTCGTATAATAATTAATAAGGAGCTGCGTGTAGTTGCGCTGGATGTCGTTTTCCGCGACAGCGTTTGCCTTTTGCAGCCAATAGACAATCTGTTCGAGAGCCTTGCCGTAAAGACCGCCGACTTTGTAAACGTCCTCGCGGATCTTTCCGTTTTCTTTCACGAGCTTTGAGTTCAAGCCGTAGGAAATAGGCTGCGCGTCGTTCGGAACACGCTGATTGTCATAGAATTGTTCAACTTCTTCTTTAGAAATGTCGCCGTCATAGAAATTCACGCATGAGTTCTTGATGATGTCGGCCTCACCGCTGCGGCGCATCGCATAAAGGTCTTTGTCGAAGATGACAGGCGTGATGAACGTCAGGAAAGCATCAACGGTTTCACCTTCAGCCAGAGGAAGCAAGTTGATGTCAGAATTTTTCACAAGTTCAGCGAAATATTCCTGAGAGATCTCCGGGAAGAACTTGTCTTCAGCATAATGATGATGAATGCCGTTGCTGAAGAAAACACGTTTTGCATAAATCACAAAATTCTGATAGTCAGCATTTTGCCTATCACCTTTGTAAGAGTTGAGAATAGCCTCAACCGTTTTGCGGACGGTGAGATTGTACTTGAAGTTCTGGTCGGCGAGGATGTCGCGACCGCTCTTGGCGGCTTCACCCAGATAATAAATGTACTCTTTCTGTTGCAGCGTCAGTTGGTCCCATTCTGGGATCTGATAACGCATCACTTTCAAGTCGGCGAACTCGTCAACCAAATACTTGAAATTTTCCGATTCATTTTGGGCTGTGTCGTTATCCTTTGGATTACAAGCAGTTAGCAGCCCTGCAATTCCTAAACACATAATAATTCTCTTCATTTTTTTATTTTTAAAGAATGTGCAAATATAAGCAATTTAGCACTTGAAAATCAACACGAAAAAAAATTTTTAATAAAACTAAATTTTTAGTTACATCATTTAAAATAAATTGTATCTTTGCAGCGTTAATTAAACAAAAAACTTGTGCAACTTGTGTTAAAAAAAATTGTAAGATATAAATAAGATGTGTAAAATGAAAGAACTAACCAAATCAGAAGAGCAGGTGATGCAGGTCATCTGGAAGATCGGGCAGGGATTCGCGAACGAGATAATGACGGCGTTTCCAGAGCCGAAACCGGCATATAACACAGTCTTGACGATGGTGAGGATACTTGAAAAGAAAGGCTTTGTCGGACACGAGACGTTCTGCAAGGCGAACCGTTATTTCCCACTCGTAAGCAAGGAGGAATATTCACAAAACTCACTTAAAGGATTGGTTTCCAATTACTTCAACGGCTCATACACCGAACTGGTTTCGGCATTCACCAAGAAAGAAAACCTCAGCGTCGAGCAACTGCAGGAACTGAAGAAGATGATTGAGGAGGCGATTGAGGAGGAGCGTTAAGAGAGTAGAGAGTAAAGAGTAAAGAGTAAAGAGTAAAGATAAAAGATTAAAACACTGTGTAATAAAAAACATTATGATTATCAACATTATAACGACATTTATTGCGACGGCGGTTCTTTGGCTGACTTACCGTTTGCTTTTCAGGAATTGCAATCGGTTTCAGTTCAACAGGTTTATGTTGCTTTCGATGACGGCATTTGCGTTCGCGCTGCCGTTCATCCACATCACGATACCGACACAACTACCTGGAAACGTGACATTTACGCATAACATTCCGAGTTATTTCATGCTTCAGGAAGTGGTTGTAACAGCCCAAAACGCATCGACGTACAGCCTCAACTGGATAAATCTCGTTTCAGTCACATATATTATAGGTGTCATCTTGTTTTTATCAAAATTGATATTTAACATATTGAAAATCCGCAAGATAGCAAAAAACAACATTTCCGAGAACATCGACGGAATCAATGTCGTGAGGACGGGAGAAGAGCATATCCCCTACTCTTTCATGAACAACATTTTCATTCCGAAGGGCGACACCGACCCAGAGATTCTGAAACACGAGATGAGCCATGTCAGGAACCGTCATTCGCTCGACATCATTTTCATCGAGACGGCGACCGTCTTCCAGTGGTTTAACCCATTCATGCGTTTGATTAAGAAGGACTTACAAAACATACACGAATACACCGCCGACCGTGATGTCATCGACAACGGCGCGGACAAGACCGACTATATGATGTTGATCCTGCAGCAGTGCACGGCTTCAGGAATAGGCGCACGGCCGGGCGCTTCAACAAGTATAGGCAATAACTTCAGTTTTTCACTAACTAAAAAAAGAATTAAAATGATTACACAAAAAGAAAAGACCAAAGGCCTGATATTCAAGGCTTTGCTCACAACCCCAGTGTTTGCGCTGCTATTGCTCGCAAACTGCATCCCCAACAACAACGTATTGAACGCACAAACAAGAACTCATTCATTTAAAGGCTCAAAACCTGACATCACATTCGCAGACCCCAGTAAAGTCAACATAGTTGACATATCTGGTGAACAAAGCAGCTTTGATTTCAGCTGCATAAACAAGGACACTGTTATGGATTTTTCATTTTGGCCAGATGATTTTTGGTATATTGAGAGAAAAAGCAGCGACAGCTATACTGTCTCTCTTATTCCCAAAAACGACTCAATTTATAAGGTTGTCGAGCAAATGCCGGAATATCCTGGCGGAACAGCTAAGATGTTGACTTTCATTTCAGAAAACATCAAATATCCGCAGTCGGCGATGGATAAAAATATCGAAGGCAAATGCTACATTGAGTTTGTGATTGACATTGACGGAAGCGTTACCGATGCCAAGCTGCTTAAAGGTTTTGACGAAGAATGCGATGCCGAGGCGTTGCGCGTCGTCAATTTGATGCCGAAATGGAAGCCAGGGAAGAAAGATGGCAAACCGGTGAGAGTCCATTACATGATTCCTGTTGCGTTCAAACTGGCATAGAATCCTTACACCGAGTTTTATCTCACGCAGGAACAGCGGAAATGGCGGAAAACATTCTGTCGTCTCCGCTGTTTTTTGAACCTTTAATTTTTTGAATAAAATTGAATTTTACCTCAACAATTTTCATTATCTTTGCAACGTTTAATTTCAAAATTCAGTTTACCATGGAATACACACAACAGTCTAATTATCAAAACAAAAACAACATGAACAACAAAAAATTAGCACCTATTGTCGTAGTTATAGTGGCGGTGTTGCTACTCATTATTTTCTGGAGCAGAATCACGGTGACGATCCCTGCTGGTAACGGCGGCGTGCTTTACCGTCTGTTCGGCGGCGGCATCGACACATCAAAGACATACGAAGAAGGTTTTCATTTCATCGCGCCATGGAACACGATGACAGAATACGAGACACGTCAGCAGGTTGCCGACGAAGAGATGAGCGCGTTGTCATCTAACGGTTTGGAAATCAAGATAGAATTTTCAACATGGTACAGGCCGAAATGGGAGGAGCTCGGACAGCTTCACGCCTCAATAGGCACGCAATATCTGGTAAGAGCCGTCATTCCGGCCATGCGTTCCGCCGCAAGAAGCGTCGTCGGACGTTACACACCGGAACAGATCTACTCGACGAAACGCGATGCAATCCAGGAAGAAATATTCGAAGAAACCAAAAAACTCTTAGACACGAAACATATTGAACTCGACCAGGTCCTCATCCGCTCGGTCACGCTTCCGCCAACAATCAAGTCGGCAATCGAAAGCAAATTGAAGCAGGAACAGGAAGCCCTCGAATATGAGTTCAAACTCGACAAAGCCGCGCAAGAAGCTGAACGTCAGCGCGTTGAAGCAGAAGGCAAGGCACGTGCAAACAACATCGTGAGCGCAAGTATCAACGACAAGATCCTCCGCGAAAAAGGCATCGACGCGACATTGAAACTCGCCGAGTCGCCAAACACGAAGATCGTCATCGTAGGCAACAGCAAAGACGGAATGCCGCTCATCCTCGGAGATATAAAGTAGTTTTTAGTTATTAGTTATTAGCTATTAGTTTTTAGGGTTATAGGATGCGAAGCGACAACCGCATTACGGTTAAATATTACGTATGAGCAAGGTAAAACAGGTTAGAGTAAGCATAAAAAACAAGCGGGCGTCGTTCGAGTATTTCATCATCGACAGATACACGGCCGGAATTGTCTTGACGGGCACTGAGATAAAAAGCATCCGTGAAGGCAAGGCGAGCATCGTTGATTCGTATTGCACCTTCATCGGCAACGAGCTTTACGTCATCGGGATGCACATCGCGGAATACAAATTCGGCACGTATTACAACCACGTCCCGAAGCGCGACCGCAAGCTCCTCCTGAACATGAAGGAGTTGCGCAAGCTCAAAGCGAAAAGCAGCGAGAAAGGCTTCACCATCATACCTGTCGAGATGTTCATCAACGAGAACGGACTGGCGAAGCTCGAAATAGCCTTGGCGAAAGGAAAACATTTCTTCGACAAACGCGATTCACTGAAAGAAAAAGATTCGAGGAGGGAGATAAGGGAGGAGAGTTAAGGGAGGAGAGTTAAGGGAGGAGAGTTAAGGGAGGAGAGTTAAGGGAGGAGAGTTAAGGGAGGAGAGTTAAGGGAGTAAAGAAAAATACAGATAAAAAAATGAGAAAGAAATTATTGGTTTTGGCGATTATGATGGCGGTGCCGTTTGTCGTGGCTGCTCAATGCACAAAATCGTGCGAGACGCCTTGCGGCAATGCTGAAAAAGCACAATGCGATAAAGCGCAGAAAATCAACTGGATGAGTTTTGAAGAGGCGGTGAAGCTCAACGAGACGTCACCGAGAAAAATCTTCATCGACGTGTTCACCGATTGGTGCGGCTGGTGCAAGAGAATGGACCAGACCACATTCATGAACAAGGAAGTCATCGAATACATGAACGAGAATTTTTATGCGGTGAAATTTGACGCCGAACAGAGTGACACCATAGTCTTCGCCGGTTACACCTTTGTAAATCAAGGCGGAACGAACGGCAGGAAAGGCACTCACCAACTTGCGGCGGCGCTGCTGCAAGGCAAGATGTCGTATCCGTCGTATGTCTTCATGAACGAGAAGAACCAGCTCCTGACCGTCGCGCCAGGATACATGGACGACAGCAGATTCCTTCCGATATTGAGATATTTCGGATCAGACTCATATCTCAACATGAAATTTGAAGATTTCACAAGACAGAAATAAATGCGTAAGTATCTTGCAATCATATCATTGGCGATCATCGCGACGATGGTGTCGTGCAAAAAGGAGTTCAAATTCTCCACGAGCAGTGCGCTGAACATCACGTTGTCGAGCGACACCATCACTTTTGACACTGTTTTCACCAGCATCGGTTCCTCGACACGCACGCTGATGATCTACAACAAGACAGACGAGAACCTGAAAATCAATTCGATACGGCTCGGGCAAGGCAGCAGTTCCCCATACAGCATCAACGTGGACGGACGGTCTGGAACGGCATTTTCCGACATGGAAGTTTACGCCGACGACAGCCTGTACGTCTTCATAAAAGTCACCATCGACCCGACAGATGGCAACAACCCGTTTTTCGTTGAAGACCGTCTCATATTCAACACGAACGGCAACGAGAGCGTCGTTCACCTCACCGCTTTCGGGCAGAACGCGAAGTACATCATCGGCGACAAACGCTTCAACGACTACTACAAGTACAAGGTTATTGCCGACAGTCTCGCTGAAGTCCACTGGACAGCCGACACCACGTATGTCGTTTATGGCGTGGCACTTATCAACTCATACGGCACGCTCGTCGTCGAGCCTGGCACGCACGTGCATTTCCACAACGGGAGCGGCCTGTGGTCGTGGAGCGAAGGGCAGCTCATCGTCAACGGCACCCGTGAGAACCCCGTCGTCTTCCAAGGCGACCGACTTGAGGCGTTCTACCGTGACGAACCGGGGCAATGGGACAGAATATGGCTCATGGAAGCACGTGAGAATCACGGACATAGCATCAGCCACGCAATAATCAGGAACGGGTTCATCGGCGTTCAGCTCGAACGTTTTCTGAAAGACAACCTCGCCCCTGCTTTCATCGAAAACACCATCATCGAGAACCACACAGGCATGGGCATCTACGCCAACTGCTACAGCCTCGGTGCGTCGAACTTCGTGGTCGCCAACTGCGGCAATGTCGGCGTCTATCTAACCGGCGGAGGCAGCTACCTCTTCAGACACGGGACTGTCGCCAACTTCTGGAACAACTCCGCGAGAAACACACCGACACTCTATTTCTCAAACATTTACAATGACCCGAACGACGGCAACGCCTACGCCTATCCGTTTGAATTCGAGATGGACAACAGCATCATGTACGGCAGCCTCGAAAACGAGTTCCTCACCGAGTTCTATTCGGCGCCAGACCTCGACACGACATACGTCTTCAACAACTGCCTGCTGCGCACCAAACGCAGACACGAAGACATCTTCAAGAGTTGCAAGTTCAACGAAGACCCGAAGCTAACAAGCTATCATTCATTCGATTACCATCTTGACACGCTGTCACCGGCAATCGGCTTGGGCGACCCGTTCTACACATCGGGAAACCTCCAATTCGACCTCGACGGCGTTGACAGATGCAACACGCCCGACGCTGGAGCGTACCAGTACATCTACGTCCCGCAAGAACGTCAGTAATTCAGATTGTACAAAACACGTGTTTCGTTGTCAACTCCGTCAGTGACAACGACTTCCACTTTGTTTTCACCTTTGCGGAAATGAGAATCCATCTCATAGAAAAGCAGGTCATCCTTCGCGTCATATTCACCGATGACCCACTCGTCGTTGACATAAATATCATATTTATTGATACCTGTTTCAAGGTCTTTAATCTTAAATCTCAACGACTTACATTTAGAGACAGAAGCATCGGAAGCAAAATTCAACGGTTTCACCTCAGGCGCGACAGTATCGACGGCAAGAGCAAACAGCCCGAGACACCGCACTTTGGCTTCAACATTGCCGCCAACCAACTTGCCGCCTTGTGAAGAGCGTTCACCTGCATTGTCAATGGTAACGATGTGAAGTTGACTTGAATCCTTGAATTTATCCGACGGCGCAATCGAAATCTTTATCGGTTTCTGCACAGGAATACATTCAGAACCAAGCACATACACACATTCCGACGCATAATCGCCCGGCACGTTGTATTGCTGTTGCGCATAGATGTATTCAAATTTATAGAACGCCCTTTCCGGGATTTCGGCGGTGAATCCGTCAAGCCCAATTGTCGTCATCGACTTCCCGTCAACACGGTAAAAACTTCTGCTGTAAGCATTTTCGTGATAGTCCGTCAATGGTTTTTCGCCGACAAGAGTGAACTCCAACGTTGAGGAGTTGCCGCTGTTGTCGGTCAGCACGAACCGCATTTGCAGCACATCGCCTTCATTTACAGTGACATAGCCTGTCTTCTCACCATAAACGCTCAGAATGTTATATTCATCAATCTGCGTCCTGACGTAACGTTTTTTGTCCTTGACAAACTTCGCGTAATCAATCAAGCTGTTCACATAACGAGTCTCATCGTATGAATATTCATTAATATTCAAACTGAATATCAATCTGTTAGCGGCATAAAGTTCGATACTTCTTACTCCGTATTTATGATAGAGTCCGGCGGTCTGGTCGAAATAAGAGACACCGAACGACACGGTGCCGTTGACTTTAATCTCGCCGCATTTGGGCGAATACATTCCGTTTTCACATTTCAAAGAGAAAAAAGAGACGGTGTCTTTTCCGCAAACCGACGACATTTCCGCAGGATAGACCGCAAGTCCGTTGATTGTCGGGCAGGTCACGTCATCGATTTTCACGCCGAAGAGGAACGGGTCGATCGGGTGCTGAGTCAAGGCGTCACGGATTTCGTAGTGGAGGTGCGGGCCGCCCGAGCCGCCGGTATTTCCGCTGAAGCCGAGCAGGTCGCCGCATCTGACAGGAATCTCGTCTCTTTCAAGGAAGATGTTCTGCTTGAACGACTTGCTTTTGTATTGCTTGTTTTTCACATAATCAGAGATGACATCATTGAAGCCGTTCAGATGTCCGTAAACCGTCATAAAACCATCATAATGAGTGACATAGACAACTTTCCCGTAGCCGAACGGAGAGACTCCGATGCGGCTCACATAACCGTCGGACACGGCATATACCTCCTTCCCTATCGTCCCGTCGGTTTTCATGTCAACGCCGGCATGAAAGGCGTTGGTGCGCAGTTCGCCGAAGGTCGCGGACAATGAAACCGGGAATTTCACAGGCGACGGATACTGCGGATATTCAACATTATTCTGACAAAGGCACGCATTTGCCAGTAACAAAATGACTGTCAACAACTTAAATTTCATCATGCTCGTTTTCAAATTTTTGCAAAAGTAACAAATCTTTCAAAATCGGAATGTAATATTTTTTTCAAATTCGAGGAAAGTTTCAAAACAAAAATCATTATCTTTGCAGTTTGTACATTTTTTGAAAAATGATTAAAAATAAAGAGATATCGCTTTGGAAAGTATATGCTATCAGGTTGAGTGTCATGTTGTTGCTACTCGCGACCAGCAGATGGCTGCTTTACGTATTCAACAAGGGGAATTTCCCCGACATCACCGTCGCCGAGGGCTTCCGGCTGTTTTTCACCGGAATGTATTTTGACTTGTGGACGCTGGTTGTCGCGAACATCCCCATCCTGATCGGATACAGTCTGCCTTTCAAATTCAAATACAACAGGTTATATTGCAAGATCACCGACATACTGTTTGTAGTCCTCAACTGGTTTGCCGTCGCGTTAAACCTTGTCGATGTGATTTACTACAGGTACATCGACAAGCGCATGACGTCGGAACTCGCCGAGTTCTTCATGGCGACCGACGACGACCAGGGCAGCCTGATGATGCATTTCATCCAAGACTTCTGGTTCATCGTGCTGCTCATGGCAGCCAGTGCGTTCATAATCATCATTTTGGCAAAAAAGACAAGGGTCAAGAAAGAGACGGTCAGCAACGACACGGCATGGTATGTCTCACGTGCTTTCGTGTTTTTGGCCGTCATTTTCTGGTCGGTCATCGCGATGCGCGGCGGTTTCCAGCTGCACTCCATCGGGATCATCACGGCGGCGCGTCACACAACCACGCAGAACATGGTCCTTGTGCTGAACACGCCATTCACCATAGTGCGCGGCTCGTCAGGCGAAGTCCTTGACAAAGTCACATATTACGACGATGACGAGATAGAGTCTTTGTATTCGCCGATTCACGGCGGCCTGAGCACCAACAGGTTCATTGACGGGACGGCGGAGGGCTACAACGTTTTCGTGATTGTCCTGGAAAGTTTCGGCCAGGAGATGATCAGGTATTACAACGGCGACCGCGAGGAGAGTCTCACCCCTTTCCTCGACTCGCTGTTAAACGAGAGCCTCACCTTCGACGGGATGGCGAACGGACGCCGTTCCATCGACGCCCTGACATCCATCCTATCCGGCGTGCCGCCGCTGATGACCGCCAGTTATGCATCATCGAGATACGCGGCCAATCATCTCGAAGGTTTCGGGCACGACCTCAAGAGACTGGGTTATTCCACGGCATTTTTCCACGGCGGGCTAAACGGCTCCATGAATTTCGACGCCTCCGCCTCGACGGCAGGTTTTGACGACTATCACGGCAAAAACGAGTACGATGACGACAGCGACTATGACGGCACATGGGGCATTTTCGACATGCCATTCATGCAATACACAGCGGAGAGGCTTGATGAGATGCCGAAGCCTTTCGCAGCCGGCATCTTCACGCTTTCATCGCACCATCCATTCACTATACAAGAAGGCTACGCCGTGCCGGAAGGCAACTACAAGTCGGAGTTTGAGAAGACCATGAGGTACGCCGACGACGCGCTGCGACTCTTCTTCGATAAGATCTCACGACACAGCTGGTACGACAGCACCATCTTCGTGATCACCGGCGACCACGTCAACCCGGAACATCACTACGAAAAATACCTGAACAGCTACGGCCAGCATGAAGTGCCGCTCGCGTTTTATTCGCCGAGCAAGATAAAAGCGCAGAGAACCGGCATCATGGCCCAGCACACCGACATCGGCATAAGCCTGATGGCGGCACTCGGATACGACGGGAGGATATTCTCATTCGGCAGAAACGTGTTCGACAGCATACAGAAGCCGTGTTTTTCGAGTTTCGTGAACGATGTTTACCTGTATTCCGACGGCAGATACATGCTTCAGTCGGACGGAGACCTAACCATCGGGGTCTTTGACTTGGAGTATGACAAGGAACTGAAAAACAACCTATGCGGCAAAGGGAACGATGAAGAATGGAACTACCTGAAGACCAATCTTCAGCTTCTTTTGCAGCAATACAACAACAGAATGATTAACAACAAGTTATACATAAAATGAAGGAACGAATCTTGTTTATTGTAAACCCGATTTCAGGGCATCACAACAAATCGGATTTCCCGAATATTGTTGACAAATACATCGACGGGGACAAATATGATTATTCAATAGCATTCACGGAATACGGCGGCCATGCCAGGGAGCTGACAAAGAGCGCCATCGCGGATGGTTTTGACGACATCGTCGCTGTCGGCGGTGACGGCACCATCAACGAGGTTGCCACCACCATGATCGGAGCCGGGCAGACCTTCGCCGTCGTGCCTTACGGTTCCGGCAACGGGCTGGCGCACCATATCAATCTGCCCCTGAAACCCGAGAAAATAATAACAGACGTGATAAACAAAGGCAAGAAATCGAAGATCGACACCGCGAAAGTCAACGGAGTGCCGTACATAAGCATCGCCGGCGTCGGTTTCGACGCGCTCATCGCCGACTATTTCGCCAGGGACCCGAACCGCGGATTCATGACATACGTCAGGTTCATCACCGAAGAATACCCGAGATTCAAGGAGGGCAGCTACACGCTCATCCTCGACGACGACGAGAGAATCGACTGCAAGGCCCTGTTCGTCGCATTCGCGAACTCCAACCAATTCGGGTACAACGCCAAAGTGTCGCCGCACGCGTCACTCAACGACGGGCTGCTCGACGTGTGCATCTTCAAGAAACCGAACCTGCTTGAAGTCGGCTTCGCCGCAGGAAGCCTCATGACAAGCACTATCGACAAGACCAAATTCATCAGCATCCATAAAGCGGGAAAAGTCAAAGTGATACGCGAAAATGACGGAGTCGTCAACATCGACGGGGAAGCCGTCATGATGGACAAGGACCTCACCGTTGAAATAAACAAACTGAGCCTGAACATCTTACTGCCATATTACATCTAAACAAAAGTCACAATGATTGGGAAATATCTGAATCTCATACAAAGGATTGGCGTCAACTCAAATCTCCCCGAGGACATTGCCTTCAATTTAGCACAGATCATAGCGACAATAACGCTGCTAATCCTGTCGTTCGCCCTGTTTTATCTCGGCAAATATCTGATTGTCAAGATTGTAGGAAACATAATAAAGAAAAGCGAGAACAAATACGACGACTATCTGCTCAACTATAATTTCGGGACGAGAATGGCTTTTCTCATCCCGATTTACATGGTCAGGGCTTATATCGAGATGACGGCGCCGGAGTTCACCGCCTTTGACAATTTCATCATCATACTGACAAAAGTCTGCGAGATAATAACCTACATCGGCATCATCATGTCGCTGGTTGACTCATTCCAAGCGATGTACAACACCAGAGACGTCTCAAAGACCCGGCCGATAAAAGGTGTCGTGCAGGTGATCAAGATCATACTTGTCATCGCGTGCATCCTGCTTGTCATCGCGGCCTTCACGCAGCGCGACATCAAGACAATCCTGCTCGGACTCGGCACGCTCTCAGCGATCCTGATGTTGGTGTTCAAAGACTCGATACTCGGCTTTGTAGGCGGCATACAGCTGACAACCAACGACATGGTGCGTATCGGCGACTGGATCGTCAAGGGTGACGCCGACGGCAACGTCATCGACATCGGGCTGACGACCGTGAAAGTCCAGAACTGGGACAACACAATCTCCACTATCCCGACCTACTCGCTCGTCACCGACCCGTTCACCAATTGGCGCGGGATGTCGGACTCCGGCGGACGGCGCATAGCACGTTCAGTGATCATCGACGCCGACACCGTGAAATTCTGCACGCCGGAGATGCTCCAACGATTCAAGAAATACCAGCTCGTGGCGAAATACATCACCGACACTGAAAACGACATCGCAGAATTCAACGAGGAAAACGGCATCGACACCTCAAGCCTCGTGAACGGACGACGCCAGACAAACATCGGCATCTTCAGGGCCTATCTCGTTCAATATCTCATGAATAACCCCAACGTCAACAAGGACATGACCGTCCTGGTAAGACAGCAGAACCCTGTCGAGACGGGCATCCCGATTCAGATCTACTGCTTCAGCAAGAACAAGGACTGGGTGCCATACGAGGCGATCCAGAGCGACATCTTCGACCACATCTTCGCCGTGATCCCGGAATTCGACCTGAGGGTGTATCAGAAACCTTCAAGCTACTCCATCGAGAACGCGATGAACGGGCTGAAAGCCAGAAGAGACTAAGCGTTCAATTTTTCCATAAGCACGTCGCGGTAGCTCGAACCGACGGGAATCTTGTTGCCGGCGACGGTGATTGTCGTCTTGTCAACATCCTCGATGTACTCGAAAGAGACGATGAACGACTTGTGCACCCTCACAAACCTGTCGCGGGGCAGCGTATCTTCAAGATTCTTAAGGGAATACAACGCGGTGATGCGCTTGGTCTTGGTGTGGAAAGTGACGTATTCGTGCTGGCCTTCGATGAAAATCAGGTCGTTGAAGTTGACCTTATACAACTTATAGTCAGCCTTCACCATCATGAAGTCACCGGGAACGGCGCTGTCGGCGTCATAGTCTTTCGGCCTCGTGTCAACAGCCTTGTTGACGGCCTGGAGGAAACGCGGGAAGTCGAACGGCTTGAGGAGATAATCAACGACGCCGAGCGAGAAAGCGTCAACCGCATATTCCGAATAAGCCGTTGTCAGAATCACAGCCGGTTGATTTTCAACTGTTTTCAGAAGCTCAAGCCCGGTAAGTTCAGGCATCTGAATGTCAAGGAGCAGAATGTCAATCTCCTCTTCCCTCAGGACTTCCATCGCCCTGATGCCGTCGGAGCAGCATTCAACAAGGTTCAGCGAATCTATTTTCTGGACATATTCCTGAAGAAGCTTGCGAGCAAGGAACTCGTCATCAGCGATTAAAACGTTGTATTTTCTCATTTCAAGATAATTCTGACTGTATAAATATTGTCTGTTTCGTTTGTCTCAAAAGAATATCTGTCTTTATAATGCAGTGACAGTCTTTTCCTTACGTTTTGGAGGCCGATTCCGCTGCCGTTTTTGTTGTTCGAGGACGGCACCGGCAGCGAAGACGATTTTATCGAGTTGCGGGCCAGGAACTCAAGTCCGTTCTCGTCCTGTCTGACCGAGAAGGCGATAAAGCCGTTCGGGTCGTTTTCGATTCTCGAATATTTGAAGGCGTTTTCGACGACAGGCTGAAATATCATCGGCGGGAGCATGAAACTCCAGTTCTTGACATCCTTCGCAAATTTGACATCACGTTCCTCCTCAAGTTTCATCAATTGAAAATCAACGTAGTTGTCGATGAACTTCATTTCCTTCTCGAGCGACAGCGTGTCGGCCTGGCAGTCAACCATGACATATCGCAGCATCTCGGAGAGTTTGAGGACGCTTTCTGGGGCTTTCTCATCTTTGGTGTAAACAAGGGAATAGATGTTATTCAGCGCGTTGAACAGGAAATGCGGGTTTATCTGCGACTTCAGGTAACGCAGTTCCATGTCGAGGTTCTCTATCTTCAATTCGTTCGATTCGCGGAGCACCGCCTGTTCGTTGCGCTCGAGGTATGTTATTGCCGTGATTGACACCACACACGTGTAGATAAGCGTCCTGATGAAAAACGCCACCGTCCAGTTGATGTCAACTTCAGGCTTCGGGACTCCGAGCATCAGGTTCTTGATGATGTCGGACATTCTCATCTGCATCTTTATGAACAAAGCGGCGAATCCGATGATTAAAACCACGTTAAACACGAAGAACAGGAATCTCCTGCCTTTTTTGAGGACGTGCCTCACGAGCAGCCTCCCCTCGATCAGGCTGACCAAGATCATTGATAATGTGAGAACTACCGAATGGACGAGTGCGAACACATAACCATTATGCATGAATGAGATATAGAACAGAAGCAGCACAGCCGTCCAGCTTATCACGAAACGGTGGCTTTCAAAAGTCCTTGAAATTATTTTGCCGATTTTTCCCATTTGCGTGCAAATATATGTCAATAAGGTGGAAATAATATTTTTTTTCAATAAAAGCGGAAAAAAACTCAACAAAATCGGCTTTATTTCTTGTTCCAGAACGTCGGTGTGAACAGCAGCAGCACGGTGAAGATTTCAAGACGTCCGACGAGCATGAGGAACGACATCTCCCATTTCGCGAGGTCGGTGAGGTCGGCGAACGTTGACGCCGGGCCGGTGCTTCCGACGCCGGGGCCCATGTTGCTCAGTGCGGTGATGGTGTTGAACACGCTTTCTTTTATCGAGCAGCCGCTGATGTCGAGGATGACGATGCTCGCCATACAAAGGATTATGTAGAAAAAGAGGAAGTTGAGTGTGCGCATCAACATGTCGTTGGGCACGACTTCCTTTGAGATTCTCACGGTAAACACCGCGCTCGGATGCAGTATCTGTTTGATTGTGTTGTTGATAGACTTGATGCAGATCACTTCGCGGATGATTTTGATGCCTCCTGATGTCGAGCCGGCGCAGGCGCCGCTGAGCATCATCAGCAATGTCGGGACGAGGAACAGCCCGCCCCAGAGGGTATAGTCGAAATAGGCGGCCTGATAACCTGTCGAGGAGATTATCGCCGAGACGTGGAACAGCGCGGTCCGGAACTTCGACTCGAAGGTGTCGAGAGGATAGGCTGAGGAGTCGGTCGCCACGGTCCCGACCTCCGGGGCGATGTAAAACAACGATGTCATCACGATGACGCAGACGAGCACGACCCCCACGAACCAGCGCAGCTCCTCGTTTTTCGCGAAGAGCGAGACTTTGCCGCAGATCAGGAGGTAATAAAGGGAGAAATTGACGCCCGACATGAGCATGAACAGAGACGCGATGTACTCGATATACCTTGAGTTATAATAGCCTATGCTGTGCTGGTGAGTGCTGAACCCGCCGCTGGCGATGGTGGTGAAGGCGTGGCAGACGGCGTCGTAGAGGTCCATCGGCCCGGCCCAGTACGCGAGAACGCATATTATAGTGAGTATGATGTATATCACCCACAGGCGACGCGCCGTCACCGACATCTTGGGATGCAGCTTCTGGACACCGAGACCCGTCGCCTCTGCCGAGAAAAGCATGGTCTTGTTTGAGCCTTTGTTGATCGCCGGGATGATCGCCAGGAAAAGCACGATGATGCCCAGGCCGCCGAGCCACTGTATTATGCTCCGCCAGAACAGCAGACCGTGCGGCATGGAGTCGATGTTGGTGAGTATCGTGGAGCCGGTCGTCGTGAAACCCGACATCGACTCGAAAAACGCATCCGTGATGTTGTCGATGTAATTCGAGAACAAAAACGGGAGCGAGCCGAAGGCGGCGAAAAACACCCATGTCATCGTGACGATGACGAACGAGTTCTTCATCGAGATGGAGTTGATCTCCTTCGACGTCCTCGTCCTCCCCGACTTCTCGCGCCCAATAGACAGCAGGAAGAAACCGAAAATCCCGGTAATCATGGTTGCCGAAAGCATCGGTATCGCATCGTCCTCACCATAATTAATATTGTAATACAACGACACCACCGAGGCAATCAGCATGAAGAACGCCTCGAAGAGTATGAAGGTCCCGTAAATTTTCGCCTTCATGCCAAAAACTTTCGCATTGACACCCAAAATATTGGCACTCATCGTATTGTTATATTTTGTCAGGACAATAATCCGGCGGCAAAGATAAACATTTTTCCGTTGCGCGTGCATGAAATTATTTTTTTCATTGAAACATCAAAAATGTTTGTTGAAACAACAAAAAACAATGTTGAAATATTGCATTCTCAATAAAATCATAAGGCAATTTTTATTACTTTTGCACGCTTGAAAAACTCGAAGAAAAACAGATAAAAATAAAGCGAAATGTACAAGAAAAGAAGATTTTTAACGGCGGCGTTATGTTTGGCCATGCTGATGTCAGGAACGGTTTCCAGGGCGCAGCAGGCACAGGACTCCGTCATCATCAGTCTCGATGAGGCGATCAAGATCGCGTTAGACGAGAGCTCCACCATCAAGATTGCGGAAGCGAACATCACCAAAGCCGGATACGCCAAGAAAGGCTCGTATGCGGCACTTTACCCGAACATCAGCGCGAACGGGAGCTATCAGCGCACACTGAAAAAGCAGGTGATGGCCATGGACTTCCAGGGGCAGTCGATGGAGATTGCCGTCGGCAAGTGGAACAACATGAATGCAGGTGTCAGCGCCTCGATGCCGTTGGTCAACGCGCAGCTGTGGGAGAGCCTGAAGTTATCCGCGCTCAACGTGGAGCTGGCCGTCGAGCAGGCGCGTTCGTCGAAGGTGTCGATGGTCTCGCAGGTCAAGCAGTCGTTCTACGCCGTCCTGATCGCGCAATATATATATGATGTGTACAAACAGGTTTACGACAACGCGGCGACGAACTACGCGCAGATCGAGAAGAAATACAACGCCGGCAAGGTCTCGGAATATGAATATCTGAGGGCGAAGGTCAACGTCAAGAACGCGGAGCCCAACGTTTACAGCGCGTTGGCGTCCATCGACCTCGCAATCTGGCAGCTCAAGGCAGTGATGGGGCTCGACCTCAACACGAAAATCGGCGTCAGCGGCGACCTGAGCAATTTCGAGGAAGAGATGCTCGGTTTCGACGTCAACGACAGCTTGAACCTCGAAAACAACACCACACTCATACAACTCGGGCTTCAGGAGAGACAGGTCGAGACGACCATCAAGATGACAAAACGCCAATACATACCGTCGCTGGCGGCCTCATTCTCATACAGTTACATGGCCATGGGCGATGACTTCGACATGAAATGGAATCCTTATTCCGTTGTCGGAGTGACCCTCAGCATCCCGATTTTCGACGGGCTGAGCAAGCGTTACAACATCCGTCAGAACGAAGCCACGAGAGATGTAATCAGGATGAACATGGAAGACACGGAGCGTCAGCTCAGGATAGCGCACAAAGGCTACATGAACCAGATAGCCACCTACATCGAGAACTACCACGCGGCGGAATCGACACTCGAGATGGCCCAGAAGAGCTACGACATCGCAGCCAAGATGTACGAGCTCGGCAAGGCGACGCTCACCGAACTCAACGACGCCCAGCTCGCACTCGTGCAGTCGCAACTCACGATGAGCCAGGCGATATACAATTTCAAGGTGACGATGTCGCAGCTGGAGGAGCTTCAGGGACTGGAGCATTAGTTTGAAGTTTGTAAAGTTAAAAGTTTATTAAGTTGAAAGTTTGTAAAGTTGAAAGTAAAAAAATCAGAAATAAGATGAAAGCATTTAACACATTATTGATTGTCGCGGCTGTGGTGATGACGACAGCCTGCGGACAGATGTCGGCCCCCGACACACAGGTCACAACAGTCGAGAACCCGAAGGTCACGGCGGAGAAGGTGAATGCGGAGTACGTCCCGCAGCTTGCCGTTTACCCGACCACGATCCAGGCGGACATCGTGAACAACATCGCGCCGCAGAGTGCGGCCCGCATCAGCGAGATCGACGTCGAAGTCGGCGACCACGTGAAGGCCGGTCAGACACTGGCCATGATGGACGCCATCAACCTTGAGAAGACACGTCTCCAGATGGTCAACGACTCGTTGGAATACGGGCGTATCAAGGAGCTTTACGAGATCGGAGCGACGTCACAGTCAGACTTCGAGGCCGTCAGCCTGAGGTACGACGTGACACGGAAGACATACCTCAACCTGTTGGACAACACCGTCCTGAAGAGCCCCATCTCGGGCATCGTGACGGCGAGGAACTATGACGAGGGCGACATGTACGCCATGGCGATGCCGTTGTTCGTCGTCCAGGACATCACGCCGGTCAAGCTCATCATCAACGTGCCGGAGAGCAAGTTCTCGCAGATCAAGAAAGGCATGAGAGTTGACATCACGACCGAGGCCTTCGGCGAGCAGGTCTTCAAAGGCGTCGTTGACCTCATCCACCCGACCATCGACGCGATGACGCACACCTTCCCCGTCGAGATCAAGTATGATAACAGCGACGAGGTGCTGCGTCCGGGCATGTTCGCCCGCGTGACTGTCAACTACGGAGACAACTTCCGCACCGTCATCCCCGACAAGGCGGTCATGAAGCAGGTCGGTTCCGGCGAGCAGTACGTTTACATCCTCAACGACGACGGCACGGTGAGGTTCAGCACAGTCGTCCTCGGCCGCAGGATGGGAGACAGATACGAGGTCATCAGCGGTGTCGATGACGGCGCGACTGTCGTGACGACAGGACAGACGAGGCTCAGGAACGGCGCGGAAGTGGATGTCGTCGAATAGTTCATTGTTTTAGAGACAAAAAAAAGAGAACAGACATGAGTTTATACAGATCATCCGTAAACCACCCCGTGACGGTGTCGTTGATATTCGTGACGATAGCCATCCTCGGTCTTTTCGCGCTCCGCAAGCTGTCCATCAACCTGCTCCCGGACATGGGCACAAACGCCATCATGGTCATGACGTCATATTCGGGCGCGAGCGCAGCAGATATAGAGACCAACATCACCAAGACGTTGGAGAACACCCTCAACGGAGTCAGCGACCTGAAGCACCTCTCCTCATCATCGAAGGAGAACGTCTCCGTCATCACATTGGAATTCACACAGGGCATTGACATTGAAGACGCCACGAACGACGTCCGCGACAAGCTCGACATGGTGCGGCAGTACCTTCCCGAGGGGGCGGGCAACCCGACCATCTTCAAGTTCAGCATGGAAGACATACCCATCATGCTTCTTTCTGCCACCGCGAAAGAGAGTCTGAGCGGTCTCGACAAAATCCTCGACGACAAGCTCGCCACGCCGCTGGCGCGTGTGTCGGGTGTCGGCACCGTCTCCGTCTCCGGCGCGCCGAAACGTGAGATCCAGGTCTTCGTCGACCCGAACAAACTCGAAGCATACCGTCTCACCATCGAACAGATCTCATCGGCCTTGGCGTCGGAGAACAGGAACACCCCGGCCGGCAACATCGACATCGGCTCCAACACATACGCCGTCCGCGTGGAGAAAGAGTTCAAGTCGGCCGACGAGATGCTTGATGTCGTGGTGGGGTCGTTCAACGGCACACCAATATACGTCAGAGACATCGCGAGAGTGAACGACGGCGAGATGGAACGACTTCAGAAAGTATATTCCAACGGTGTCCAGGGTGCCATGATCACCATCCAGAAACAGACCGACGCCAACGCCGTGAAAGTCTCAAGAGGCGTGATGAAGGAACTTGAGGAAATCAAGAAGTCACTGCCGTCGGACATAGAGATCAACGTCATCACCGACACGTCAGAGAACATCGTCAACACCATCAACTCGTTGAAGGACACCATTTTCATCACGTTCTTCCTTGTCATGCTCGTGGTGTTCATCTTCTTGGGCAGATGGAGGGCCACAATCATCATCGTCCTTTCCATCCCGATTTCGCTTGTGGCGTCAGTGGTGTACCTCTTTGCCACCGGCAACACCTTGAACATCATCTCGATGAGTGCTCTGACCATCGCCATAGGCATGGTCGTTGACGACGCCATCGTGGTGTTGGAGAACATCACCTCTCACATCGACCGAGGGGCGAAGCCGAGAGAGGCCGCCGTCCACGCGACGCAGGAGGTCTCCATCTCCGTCATCGCATCGACGCTCACCATGCTCTGCGTGTTCCTGCCGCTGACGATGATTTCCGGGGCGATGGGCGTGTTCTTCAGCCAGCTCGGATGGATCGTGAGCATCATAATGATAGTCTCGACATCAGCGGCCCTGACACTGGTTCCGATGATGTGTTCGAGATGGCTCAAGCAGAATCCGAGGAGCCACGCATGGCACAAGATCGTCTTCACCCCCATCAACAAAGGCCTTGACGCGCTGAGCCGCGGCTACGGACGTCTCATCAACTGGGCGGTGACGCACCGTGTCTCTGTGGTCATCATCACCGTTGTCGTTTTCGTCGTGACGCTGGCGTGGACGCTCCCCGGCCTGAAGATGAGCTACATGCCGAGTTCGGACATGGGACGCCTGCAAATCAGCATCGAGATGCCTGTCGGCACCCAGGAGGACATCACCGGACAGATCGGCGCCGAGCTGTCGGAGAAATACATGAAGATGTTCCCCGAGATTCGGGTGATGAACTACCGTTACGGCGTCGCCGACGAGGAGAACGCCTTCGCCTCGATGCAGAACAACGGCACGCACATCCTTGCCATGAACATAGACCTCGGCGGCAAGACGACACGTGAGAGAAGCACGCAGGAGATTGCCGAGATAATCCGCAAAGACCTCAAGAACAACGCCTTGATCAAGAAATACAACGTGTCGGAAGGCATGGGCATGGGTTCGACGGCAAGCGTGAAACTCGACATCTACGGATACGACTTCAACACTTCAGACAGGATTGCGAACGACATCGTCACGCTGCTTGGAGACAGGCCTGAGATTTCGCAGGCGCTCATAAGCCGAGACGACTATTCGCCCGAATATCATGTTGACTTTGACCGCGAGAAGCTGAAGCTCAACGGCATAGACCTCACCACCGCATCGCAGTACGTGAGGAACCGCATCAACGGCTCAATCATGAGCTTCTTCCGTCAGGACGGTGACGAATACAACATACGTGTGCGCTACGCGCCGGAGTTCCGCCAGAGCACCGAAGACATCGAGAACATCGTCCTTTACGGCTCGTCAGGCCAGGCCATCAGGCTCAGCGAGGTGGCGGAGATCGTCGAAAGCCAGACCCCTCCCACCATCACGCGCAAGGACCGCGAACGTATCGTGACAATCACGGCGATAGTTGCGAAAGGCTACGCCCTGAGCGACGCCGTCGCCGCATCACGGAAGTGCATCGAGGCGACAGACATCCCGATGGAGTTCTCAGTCAACATCGCGGGTGACTACGAGAACCAGCAGGAGGCGTTCTCCGACCTGTCCATGCTGCTCTTCCTCATCATCATCCTTGTATATGTCGTCATGGCATCACAGTTCGAGTCACTGCTCGACCCATTTGTCATCATGTTCTCAGTGCCGTTCGCCATCACAGGCGTTCTCATCGGACTGAAAGTCAACATGATGCCTGTCGATGTCATGGCAATGATAGGATTGCTGATTCTTGTCGGCATCGTCGTGAAGAACGGCATTGTGCTCATCGACTACACCAGGCTGTGTCTCGAGCGCGGCATGGGCATCAACGAGGCGGTGACGACAGCATCACGGCAGCGTCTGCGCCCCATCCTGATGACCACGTTGACGACAGTGCTCGGCATGGTGCCGATGGCGCTCGGCGACGGCGAGGGCGCGGAGATGTGGAACGGACTGGGCGTCGTCGTCGCATGGGGTCTCTCCGTTTCAACATTGATCACATTGGTCCTCATCCCGACATTGTATGCAATCTTCATCTCAAGAAGACAGAAGCGTCAAGCCAGGAGAGCAGCGAAATTAGCTTTACAACAAAACAACTAATCTGACAACATGAAAGCAATATTCATCGCCTACAACCAGGCATATTACGAAGAAATCCAGGACCTCCTCGAGAAGCAGGGGGTCCGCGGGTTCACCAGATGGAACGAGATAACAGGAAGAGGCAGCACTACCGGTGAGGCGCACTACGGGAACCACACTTGGCCGACATTCAACGACGCGATGCTGACATTCGTCGATGACGACAAGCTGTCAGACATCATGAGGATGCTTCACGAGCACGACGAAAAAACGCCCGAACTCGGATTGCGGGCGTTTTCATGGGATATCGAAGGGACGATATGACTACTCGAACATGAACGAGTTCGCGTCAATCTTGTCATCAACAGATGTCTCCTTCGGCTGCCAGGTCCTGACATGTATGATTGGTTTTTCGTAACGCAAGTCAACCATCAGGAAAAGATAGCCGGTGTCGCCGTAGTTGCTTGATGTGTATTCCTGTTTCACTTCGACACCAACGACGTTGTTTATTCCGTTGACAAGGTTAAACTGTGTGTCGGTGAAACGCAAGTTCACGAACTCGTTGTTGTCGAAGGTGCGGATAAGACGTGAGATGAACTGGCTTTTCGACACGGTGTCGTATTTCACTTTCATGTCTTCCCTCAAGTTGATATTGTCAGATTTCTTGGTCTCCTTGAACACCGAACCTATTATGATGAGTGCGTTGTCAGAGAATATCTGGTTAAGGTATTCGCGGCGTTTCAGGGCGTATGCGGTCTGGTAATCCTCAAGGAAGTTCATCAGTGTGAGTCTCGCGTCCTCAGACCATCTGTCTTTCGACAGTATCTGCCCTTCCGCGATGTCTGTCAACCTGAACGACAACGAGCTTATCAGCATCGACGAGTTTTCAATTCTGAATGTCACCTCGCGGATCAGACTCACGTGATTGGCGAAATCGAATTGCATCGGGATGGAACGGCAGATCACCTCATCCTTGAAATTGAGATACTTGTAAGATGGCGTGGCGATGATTTTGCACTTGCCGGAATTCAGCATGTCGCGGAACATGACATAGCCGTCAGGGGTAAAATACTGCTTGGCCAACTCGCTGTCATGACTGTTGATCGCCTTCTCCACGGCCTTCATTATGTGTGAGTATCTGTCTTCAGATGTCCGCAACGAATCCATGAACGATTCCGTTTTCGCCATGGTTTCCTGAACATCATCGGCGTAAACCTTCATTTCATCTATGTTTCTCACCTTCGGGGCATTGCTTGTCGGGACCACCTTCCTTGAAGAAGGAAAGTCGATATGCTCATCGAGCACATTCATTATTGTATAAGCCTCCACGGCCAGGTTTTTGGCGGCGTCACGGTTTTCAATATCAATGACGAGTATCACGTCGCCCATGTCTGAGTCAGCGAGTTGGATGTGGCAGATGCCGTTGTTCACCGAAGCTGACACGGTGCCATTGCCGTCGTTGTATTCGAAGGCGAGGCTGCTGACGCTGTTCCCGTACAAGTTGACACCGAAGACGAATTCGTTCTCAGAAGAGCCTTCCCCTCTGTGCGGTACCACGACGATCTCAGACAACAGTGACTCAATCTTGTCTTGTATCCATCTGTAAGTCTGGTCTTCATAGTCCATTTCCGTATCGTAATAATAAAGATTCTCGCCATCAGGATGCGAGTAGCAGAGCATAAGCGCCCAGTAATAATAGCGCAACGCGACATCACAAATCAGCTGTTCCTCAGCCGACCTCCCCTGGTTTATGTAGTCAATGATGAGTTTCTCGCGCTTCTCGCACATTGCGTTGAAATCACTCTTGCTGATATACCTGAAGACCTTCACTGCGCCCTCGGCGTCATTAAGGATTATGTCGTCGGACATTTTCTTGATGTCATCGGCAAACGTCTCTATCACACGTTCACGTTGCACATCCTCATCTTCGGAATCCGGGAAAAAGAGGTTTTGCAGCGAACTGTCATCAGATATGTTCTGAATCATTTTTTTCATGGCATCATCGTCAGCCTTCCTTTTGCTCTTGCAGTCGTCGCTTTCGCCCCAGTAATAATTGGCATCAGATTTCAGATTGTCAGCCTTGCTCCGATTCTCGGCAAAATTCTGCGAATTACTCGTAAATCCCAATGACACCAACGAAATCAGTAAAAGTATTCTCTTCATTTTCTTCAAAATACGTTTAAAAAATTAACCGCGCAAAAATAGGGAAATTATCGATTTGAACAAAATATTTTTCGCATATAAAATTCACACCGCCACAGTGGCAGCGACCCGCCGGCAATCATCGACGCAAAGCGTACCAACAGAGACAACACCATGCCATAAATTTTCAACAAAGAGATGCCCGCGAAAGAAAAATCATTATTTTTGCACTTCATCTTAAAAGAAATGAGGCACAAACTTAAAAGCAGAAGCGGCAACGAACGGCGTGTACGATACAGCGCAACCATCATCTTCCTGATGGTCGCGGCACTTTGCACAGCCATGATATATTACATCTCAAACCTGAGGAACACAATCTCTGAGCAGAGGCGGAACATCAGCCGGAATGAGAATGTGCTGGGTCTCACCAACGCGCTCATCCGCACCGTCAACGAGGCGCAGGCCAACGCGCAACTCTACACTTTCTCAAGCAACCCGAAGCAACTCAAGATCTTCAATGACAAGCTCAACGACATCAAAGTCATCAACGATTCAATCCTGACTCACTCGGAATTCGACACCACAAACAAAGTCATCTTGGATGAGCTGACGAATCTGCTGCAACGCAAAAAACTGATTGTCAGCAACATATCAAGACAATACGAGGCTTTCAACCCTTATGATGAGATTTACGACCTCATCATGAACCGCAAACAGGGAAGCAAGCCGGAGGTCGTCGCCGTCACGACACAGGACACCATCGTCAAGAAGGCGGAAAGGAGGAGCTTCTTCGAGCGTCTTTTCTCATCCGAAAACGCCACCGACAGCGTCATCCTTCTGTCGAGAACCACATTCGACACAATCGACAAAGGATTCCAACCCGACACGACCGGCCTGCTGCACGACATCCAGATCTACAGCGAGAAAGGCCGGAACGAATATCTAAGAGGAATCAAAGACATTGAGAACCAATATCACACACTGATCCTCGCCGACCAGAAGATCTCAGAGGAGATTTCCGGGCTTCTCATCACATTGCACAGGCAGACACTTGAGACCGTGATAGCCGAGGTTCAGAAAAGCGAATCGCTGATCAGAAGGAACCTCTCCTACTCCATCTTCAGCGGAATCTTGGCGATGGCACTCATTCTCATCTTTATCATCTTGATTTTCTGCGACATACAGAAAGTATCAAAAGCGAGGAGAGAACGTGAAGAGGCTCTTCAGCGTGCCGACGAGACCATGGAGAGCCGTCACAAGCTGCTGCTTTCAGTCTCACACGACATCAAGGCGCCGCTCTCCTCCGTGATCGGATACATCGAGCTGATGAAGACCGAGCGGCTCCAGGCGCACGACATCGCGCGTCTGAACTCCATGAAATACTCGTCAGAGCACATTCTGTCGCTGCTCTCGAACCTGCTCGAATTCTCAAGCCTCGACCAGGGACGGCAATTCGTGAGACGCTCTGACTTCGACATCTCTGAGATGTGCGACCAACTCAGGAACATGTTCATGCCTGTGGCCGAGAACAAACAGCTGAAACTTTTTTATCACAAGGGCATACCGGAACACCTTCACATCAGCTCCGACCCGTTGAAGATCAAGCAGATAATCAGCAACATCATTTCAAACTCACTGAAATACACCATCGAAGGCGAGGTTCATTTCGGCGTTTATATGGACAACAAGAAACTGATTTTCAGCGTGATAGACAGCGGCATAGGCATTCCGGAAGACAAGATAGAAGACATGTTCAAGCCGTTCAGCCGGGCAGAGAACAACACCGGGCTCGCCGAGGGCAACGGGTTCGGGCTCTATGTGGTGAAAGGCCTTCTCGACCTTCTCGGAGGCGAAATAAGGATGATGTCAGAAGTCGGGAGAGGGACACACACCGAGATCATCATACCGGTGAAACTCGTGGAGAAGGTCGCGGAAACGGAAGCCACGGACCATGTGAACCCTGAGCCGAAGCCTGACAGGAGCCTCAACATCCTGCTCGTCGATGACGACAACAGCCTCCTCACCGTCGCGAGCGCGATGCTGGCCAAACTCGGACAGAAATCAGACTTCTGCCGTTCCTCCGTGGAGTTCAGGAAATACCTTGAAGTCGTCGGGAACTTCGACATCGTCATCACCGACAGGGAGATGGGCACATTCTCCGGCATCGACGTCCTGCATTCAATAAGAGACATCAAGCCCGAGATGCAAGTCATCATCATGACGGCGCGTGACGAGTACGGACAGCATTCCGCGAAATCGGAAGGATTCGACGGTTATCTCAAGAAACCATTCCGCATCAATGACCTGGCAGAGCTTCTGCACATAAACTGGGACGGGATGGATGCGAGAAAATGTTCATTCTCAGATGACTTCCCAGGCCTTTGCACGATGTTCGACAACGACGAATGCGCGATAAAGGAAATCCTTGAGGCCTTTGCCAAGACGACCGCCGACAACCTTGTCGCCTTGAACGACGCGGTCAACGGGCACGACTTCGCGAAGGCGCAGGCCGTATGCCACAAGATGAAACCGATGTTCATCCAACTTGAGCAGAAGTCGGCCGACTACCTGACAAAAATGGACGGGCTGAGAGGTCAGGAATCACCGTCATTCCCCGGATGGGAAGAAAAAGGCGTCGGCTTCATGGAAGAAACCGACGTCCTCTTGAATCTGCTGTCGGAAAAATACGACATCTCAGACTGAACCGGCGAATCCAGCCGCCGAGCCGTCATCGTATCGCCGGACATTCCTTCTTGCATGAACTCATCACGCCTGCAACCGCGAGCATCATCACCGCACAGGCCATAATTTTCAAATACTTTTTCATAATCAATGTAATATTATTTTTTACTGATTATTAGTCTTCAACCGATTCGCTCTTCCTTCCGCTTCTCTTCCTCTCGATTTCGTCGAGGATGATCTTCCTCAATCGGAGGCTCTTCGGCGTGACCTCGAGATACTCGTCGTCGCGGATGTATTCCATGTATTCTTCGAGCGACATCCTTACAGGCGGGATGAGAACAATCTTGTCGTCGGAGCCTGACGCACGGACGTTGGTCAGGTGCTTTGTCTTGTTGACATTCAACACAATATCGTTTGAACGGGTGTTCTCGCCGATGACCTCGCCCATATAGACATCTTCGTTAGGCAGCACGAAGAACTTGCCGCGGTTCTGGAGTTTCCACAACGCGTAGGGCACCGCCGAGCCGGTCTCCATAGCGATGAGCGCACCGACATCACGGAATTCCATGTCGCCTTTCCAAGGCTCGTAATCCTTGAAACGGTGCGACATCACGGCCTCGCCTTCCGTTGCGGTGAGCATCGCACTTCTCAAGCCGATGAGGCCACGCGCCGGAATGTTGAACTCGAGGTTCATGCGGTCGCCCTTAGGCGACATGTTCGTCATCTCGCCCTTGTGCTGTGACGCAAGCTCGATGACACGTCCGGCGAAGTCCTCCGGGACCTGCACGTTCATCACCTCTACAGGCTCGCACTTCCTGCCGTCAATCTCTTTCAGGATGACCTTCGGCTGACCGATCTGGAACTCATAGCCTTCGCGACGCATCGTCTCAACCAAGATGCTGAGGTGAAGTATGCCGCGGCCATAGACCATCAACGAATCAGGCGAGTCGGTGTCCTCGACCTTCAACGCCAGGTTTTTCTCCGTTTCTTTGTAAAGACGTTCACGCAGATGGCGCGACGTGACGTACTTGCCTTCCTTGCCGAAGAACGGTGAGTTGTTGATTGTGAACAACATGCTCATTGTCGGCTCATCGACGTGGATTGGAGGAAGCGCCTCTGGGTTCTCGAAGTCGGCGACGGTATCACCGATTTCAAAGTTCTCAAGCCCCATGATGGCGACGATGTCGCCCGCCATCACCGGTTTCTTGGTGCGTTCTTTTCCGAGACCTTCGAAAGTATAAAGTTCCTTGATCTGATTCTTCTCTATTGTCCCGTCGCGTTTCACGAGTGAGACATTCATTCCGGCCTGCAGCGTGCCGCGTTTCAGACGGCCGACGGCGATACGACCGACGTATGAGCTGTAGTCCAATGAAGTGATGAGCATCTGCGGGGTGCCCTCTTCATATTTCGCCTCCGGAATCGTATTGATAATAGTATCAAGCAGATACGACACGTCATTTGTGACATGCGTCCAGTGATCCGACATCCAGCCCTGTTTTGAAGAGCCATATACCGTCGGGAAATCGAGTTGGTCGTCGTTGGCGCCGAGGTTGTACATGAGGTCAAAGACGGCTTCCTGCGTCTCTTCCGGCGTGCAGTTCGGCTTATCAACCTTATTGACCACAACGATAGGTTTCAGTCCGAGCTGAATTGCTTTCTCAAGCACGAAGCGTGTCTGCGGCATCGGGCCTTCAAAGGCGTCAACGAGCAAAATGACACCGTCGGCCATGTTAAGCACACGTTCCACCTCACCGCCGAAGTCGCTGTGACCGGGGGTGTCGATAATATTGATTTTCACGTCTTTATAACGTACCGACACGTTCTTTGACAGAATGGTGATACCTCGTTCACGCTCAAGGTCGTTGTTATCCAGAATCAAATCTCCCCCGTTATCCTTGTCGTCCCTGAATAATTTTGACTGGTAAAGGATACGGTCCACCAATGTCGTCTTCCCATGGTCAACGTGAGCGATAATCGCAACATTTCTAATACTTGTCATTTCTTTATTTTTAGTTGATTTACAACGAGTTATCATCATTTTCCGACCAAAATTACCCTAATCGGAAAATCGGGTGCAAAAATAGCAAAAAAAATTATTACTTTTGCATAAAAAATCAATCATGAGTGAGCTTACGCGTTCAGTACTTTTGAGATATTGGGGTTATCCGTCGTTCCGGCCGATGCAGGAAGACATCGTTGACTGCGCGATTTCAGGCCGCGACACACTCGCGCTTCTCCCCACCGGTGGCGGGAAGTCGATATGTTTCCAGGTGCCGGCGATGGCCATGGACGGCGTCTGCATCGTAGTCACACCGCTAATCTCGCTCATGAAAGACCAAGTCCAGCATCTGAAGAACATCAATATTCCAGCTTCGGCTATATTTTCGGGGATGCATCCGCACGAGGTGGAACTCGCTTACAATCAAGCTGTTTTCGGCAAGCTGAAGTTCCTCTACGTCTCGCCGGAGCGTCTGATGACCGATGCATTCATCGAAGCGATTCAGAAAATGAGAGTGTGTCTTCTCGCCATCGACGAGTCGCACTGCATCTCGCAATGGGGCTACGACTTCCGTCCCCCCTACCTGAAAATAGCCGAGATAAGGCAATATATCCCGGCGACGCCCGTCCTCGCCCTCACCGCGACGGCGACGCCTAAAGTAGTGGAAGACATCCAGTTACGCCTGGGGTTCAAGGAGAGGAACGTTTTTCAGACCAGCTATGAGCGCAAGAATGTCACATACAACGTGATGCACATCGCCGACAAATACGGCATGATGTACCGTCTTTTCACGCGGATGAAAAGCGGCAGCGGCATCGTATATGTCCGCAGCCGCAAACGCACGAAAGTCATCGCCGACTGGCTGCAATCCGTAGGGATAAGCGCGACATTCTACCACGCTGGCATCGACGCCAGGACGCGCGACGAACGGCAGCGGCAGTGGATGGACGGGAAAATAAAAGTCATCGTCGCCACCAACGCCTTCGGCATGGGCATCGACAAGCCCGACGTGCGGCTGGTCGTCCACATGGACCTTCCCGACAGCCTTGAGGCGTACTTCCAGGAGGCCGGACGCGCAGGCCGCGACCTCAAGCCGTCTGAAGCGTTTTTATTAGTAGCCGACACCGACATACAGAAGCTCAAAGACAACCTGCAGTCGTCTTATCCCGAGCTTTCACGCATCAAGGCGATATACGACGCACTCTGCAATCACCTTCAGATCCCTGTCGGAGCCGGCGCGGGGAGGTGTTATGACTTCGACATGACAGATTTTGCGCAGCGTTACAACATCCCCGTCCTCGAAGTCTTCAATTCATTGAAACTCATCGAAAGAGAAGGCTTCATCGCGATGACTGAGGCGATGAACACGCCATCGCAGGTCATGATCACGGCCAACCGCGAAGACCTTTACCGCTTCCAGATGGAATACCCGGCTTTCGACCCGACGATAAAATTCATGCTCCGCAACTTCCCGGGAATACTGTCGGATTTCGTCAGGATACGGGAGGAACAGTTCAGCGTGAAACTCGGCATGAGCGTCGAGAAAGTCAGCGAAATCCTGAAAAAGCTGGAAAGATACGACTTCCTGACATACATCAAGCGGAGCGACAAGCCTCAGATCCAATTCGTCACGGAGCGTCAGGACACGAATCACTTCACGCTTTCCGATGAGGTTTACAAGGACAGGAAAGAAGACGCCGCGCGCCGGGTTCAGGCCGTCATCGACTTCGTGAGCAACGACAAGGACTGCCGAAGCGTGCAGCTTCTGCGCTATTTCGGAGAGAGAATCAAGACGCGATGCGGGAGGTGCGATGTCTGCAACATCCGCAACCAGATGAAAATCAACGACGTGGAATACGATGACATCAGCAACGCAATCCTCAAGGAGCTCGACAAGCGTGTGGTGCCGGTCTTCGAGACGCCATCACTGGCGAAAGGTCATCTTGAAGAGAAGGTGCTGGAGACGGTGCGCTGGATGATCGACAACGATGTTGTAGAGCAGGACGAGGGCGGGAATCTCAAGAAGAAAAGACAACAGTGGAGGCTGTTCTGAGGCAAATAAAAAGGCCGCTTGATGGCGGCCCGTTTGTCTTCACAAAACAAGATCTGTCTTATTTTGTCAAGTCTGAACTTGGTCTGAATTTCACGACCTTCTTTGCAGCGATCGTAATCTCCTTGCCTGTCTGCGGATTACGGCCTTTACGTGCCGGACGCACAGCTGTCGAGAGTGTCCCGAATCCCACCAAGGAGATACGTTCACCGTTGTTGATTGCTTCCGCTGCTGCGCTGATGAATGCGTCAAGGGCTTTTTTTGCATCCACTTTTGTGAGGCCAGACTTCTCAGCCACCACGTTTACTAATTCGATTTTATTCATCTTGTAAAATTTAAGAGGTTTATCCGTTAGAACACGCAAAGTTAAACATTAATAAAATAAAAACAAACAAAAATTATTTTTTTTTATTAATCTGAAAAAACAATCGCAATTCATTATCATCTAATCAGTTCCCAATCTTCGGAAACATTAGTGCCTCTTAAGAAATCCGCGATTTGCATTGATTTTTTTCCAGGCTGCTGAAGCATGGTGAAATTGACGATCGAGTCGTTCACGACGACCCCGAGATATGATTTCCCATCGGTTTTTATCCCGAAAATTACGTCATTTTCGTTTATTTTCTCGGAAATTTTCGTTTCAAAGACTTTCAGATCAAGGATTTCGCCCTTGGGATTTTTCAGTTTCGCGTGTGCCGCCGGATAAGGTGACAGCCCTCGCACGAAGTTGTAAATCTCTTTTCCTGTTTCATCCCATTTGATGTAGCAGTCGTCCTTGAAGATTTTCGGCGCCGGTTTCAGCTCGACTCCTTCGCGTTCCATGACTGAGTCCTGCGTCTCAGGTCTCGCCTCGCCGTTTTCGATCATCTTCAGTGTCTTCACGACGACGCCGTTACCGAGTTCCATCAACGTGTCGTGGAGTTCGCCGGCGTTCATGGTTTCTGTTATCCTCACCTTCTCCTGCATTATTATGGCGCCAGTATCTATTTCCTTATCAAGGAGAAACGTCGTCAGACCCGTCTCGGTCTCACCGTTGATGATTGCGTGGTTTATCGGGGCGGCGCCGCGATATTGCGGAAGCAGCGACGCATGGAGGTTGAACGTCCCGAGCGGCGGCATGGACCAGACCACCTCCGGCAGCATCCTGAACGCCACCACGACAAACAGGTCAGCATTATACGAACGCAGCTGCCCGACGAAAGACTCGTCTTTAAGTCTCTCGGGCTGAAGGACAGGCAGTCCGTGTCTCAACGCGCATTCTTTCACCTCTGACGCATGCAACTGTTTCCCGCGGCCGGCAGGACGGTCGGGCGCCGTCACGACGGCGGCGACTTCATAACCGGCGGCTAATATCGCCTCGAGCTGCGACGCGGCGATCTCCGGCGTGCCGAAATATACTATCTTCATCTAACCTTATTTTACAAAAAAAGCCCGACTCCTTTCAGAATCAGGCTAATAACTATAATTCAACAACCAATTTTACTTTGCGAGTTTAGTCTCAGCCGCCGTGATGAACTTGTCGATGTCACGAGCCTCAGTGCTGTTAGGATATTCCGCCTTGATGGCCTTGTACGCCGCCACGGCCTTTGCATAATCCCCGGCCATCTCGTATGTGAAAGCGGCTTTCTGGAGCATCATCGGCGATGTGAATGAGTTGCTTGAAGCCTTGGCCGCGTTCTCGTAGCATTTTGCAGCTTCAGCCACATTGCCGAGTTCGAGGTACGCGTCACCCATCGCGCCGACAGCGAGAGCCTTGACCAACTGGTCCTTGCCCTTGAATTCGCCGAGATACTTGATGGCGCTGTTGAAATCACCAGTGTTGAGATAGCAGATGCCTGCGTAATATTTGGCGAGGTTAGCCGTCTTCGTCCCACCGAACTCATTGATGACCTCAAGGAAACCGACCACATCGTTGCCGTTCCCGTTAAGGGCCGTCGCGAAATCATCTTTCTCAAACAAAGCCTCTGCGCGGAAAATGGCGGCCTGCGCCCTCTCCTCACGCGGCTCCTGGTACCATTTCCTATAACCGAAAATCGCGAGAACAACGATGACAACTGCAACTATCACACCAGTGATCGTCTTCCTGTTCTTCTCAATAAACAATTCAGCACTGCTCAATGTTGATTCGATGGATTCGAGGCGCTCCTCGTTTTTCTGTAAATTTTCCTTTGCCATTTCTTTATTAATTTTCGAGCTGCAAATTTACGATTTTTCTTTATTGGCCTGACAAAAATTTTCATATATTTGCTAAAATTTTTCAAGTCGCGAACATGATTGATTGCCTCAATGTTCAGCATTGAGGTAATTATCATAAATTCAATCTATTACGGCAAGAACAAACGCATAAGCGTCTTGCATTTCGGATATGAGTTTCAAGCCGTGGCTTCGAATATGAAAGTGTTGCCCGCGGTTTAACAGGCGATTTTTTCACACAATTTGTAATAATATGACAGAGAAAGATCAGAAATTATACGAGTTCCTTTCAGGATTTGTCACGGAGGAAAGGAAAAAGAGATTCGAGCAAGTTTTGGAATACCGAACACGCCACATCTCCATCGTTCTGGAGGACATTTACCAGTCGCACAACGCGAGTGCGGTGTTGAGAAGCTGCGACCTGACCGGCATCCAGGACATTCACATCATTGAAAACCAATGGGTTTACGACATCAATCCTGAGATTGTCGTCGGAAGCACGAAGTGGCTTGACCTGCACAAATACAACGTCAACGAGTTCAACACGCCGGAAGCGTTTGATTTGCTGCACAACAAAGGTTACAAAATCGTGGCGACATGTCCGCATCAGAACGACTACACGCCCGACACGCTGCCGCTCGACCAACCGATTGCGGTGGTCTTCGGCACCGAAAAGACAGGCCTCACCGACTACGCGCTCGGACACGCCGACATGTACGTACAGATCCCGATGCACGGCTTCACGGAGAGCTTCAACATCAGCGTGTCGGCCGCATTGCTGATGTACACGCTGACACAGCGCCTTCACAAAAGCGACATCCGCTGGCAGCTTTCAGAAGAGGAGAAACAAGAAATTCGCCTCGACTGGACACGCAAATCACTGAACAGAGTGAGGACTTTTGAAGAGAAGTTTTACGAATTGAACCCGGAGCTTAGAGTTAAAAGTTAAGAGAGGAGAGTTAAAAGAACGCAAAGCGATCACATTTCATCACATTTATAATTACAACCATGAAAAAGATTTTCACATTATTGATTATTGCGGCGACGGCATTAGGTTTTGAGTCATGCTGCGGAGAAGAGAATGAACAAAACGCTCAAAAAGAAAAAATTGCATCTGAATATCAAACAAATAACACAGAAAACATGGAAGAGGTCTATCAGTTTTTAAAAGATTGCGAGACGTATTACCTCGCCACCGTTGACGGCGAGCGTCCGCGTGTGAGGCCGTTTGGCACGGCGAACATTTTCGAGGGGAAACTTTACGTCCAGACGGGGAAGAAGAAGCGCACGGCGCAGCAGCTCGCCTTGAACCCGCACGCCGAGATATGCGCCTTCAACGGCAGTTCATGGATCCGCATCGAGACGACGCTCGTTCCGGACGAGCGCGTGGAGGCCAAGAAATCGATGCTCGACAGTTACCCGCAGCTCCGCGCGATGTACGACGAGAACGACGACAACACCATCGTCTATTTCATGACCGGCAGCAGAGCGTGGATAACGTCGTTCGGTGCGCCGGAGAAGGAGATTGAGTTCTAAATGTTTCGGAATGCTTACTTGCAATAGGCTGAACACGCAAATTTCAAAAAAAAATCCCGCACCGTCTTGATGCGGGATTTTCCAATTAATATCGCAACATATTATTCTTCAAACAGTTTCACGATATTCAGAATCACCTCAGAGGCTTTCTCCATGCTTTCGAGCGGGACGTATTCGTACTTGCCGTGGAAGTTGTGCCCGCCGGCGAAGATGTTCGGGCAAGGCAGCCCCATGAAGCTGAGGTTCGCGCCGTCGGTGCCGCCACGGATCGGCTGAACCTTCGGTTTAATGCCAGCCATCTCTATGGCCTTGATCGCCTTCTCAACGATAAAGTAATGAGGTTCAACCTCCTGGCGCATATTGTAATACTGATGTTTCAACTCAAGTTTCACCACGTCGCCGTATTTCTTGTTGAGATATTCCGCAATCGAAGTCATGAGTTCCTTCTTCGCCTCAAACTTCGCCCTGTCGTGGTCGCGGATGATGTAACTCATCGTCGTCTCCTCCACCGTCCCGTTGATTTCCGTCAGGTGGAAGAAGCCCTCATAGCCTGAAGTGTATGCCGGACGCTGCTCGACAGGAAGCATCGCGTTGAGTTCCATGGCGATAAGCATCGAGTTGACCATTTTGTCTTTTCCATAGCCGGGATGGATGTTGCTGCCCTGGATGTGGATCTTCGCGGCGGCGGCGTTGAAGTTTTCGTATTCGAGTTCGCCGATCTCGCCGCCGTCGATGGTGTAAGCGTAACGTGCGCCGAACTTCTTGACGTCGAACTTCGCGACACCGCGTCCGATCTCCTCGTCGGGGGTGAAACCGATTTTTATCTCACCATGCTTGAATCCTGGATGTTCCATGATGTATTCCGCTGCGCACATGATAGCAGCCACGCCGCCCTTGTCGTCGGCGCCGAGCAACGTAGTGCCGTCGGTGGTGATCATCGTCTTCCCGATGTATTGCTGCATCTCCGGGAACTCGCTCACTCTCAGCACAATATCCTTTTCTGCGTTAAGCAAGATGTCACCTCCCTGATAATTCTCAACAATCTGCGGTTTTATGTCCTTGCCGGAAGCGTCAGGCGACGTGTCAACGTGGGCGATGAAACCTACGGCCGGTATTTCCTTGTCGGAATTGGCGGGAATAGTCGCCATCACGTAGCCGTATTCATCGAGGTCGGCTTTGATTCCCATATCCTGAAGCTCTTTCTGCAACATGCGGAGCAAGTCGAACTCCTTCTGCGAGCTTGGCTGCGTCTCCGAATTCTCGTCGGATGTCGTCTCGACGGCGACGTAACGCAAGAATTTATCTAATAATTTTTCCATTTTATTAATGTGTTAATTTATTCAACTTTTGCACGTTTTGAATCCCAAATCATGTAGGCTATCAGGATGACATACATGACCACAGCGATGAGCGAAGCCACTGGTAATGAAGAGAATACGCCTTCGCCTGTCTTTACGACGAGGTCAACTTCGGCGAATTTCAGGATTGCGCTCACGACGCCCATCAACGCGCCGCCGGCGATGAAGCCTGAGGCGATGAGAGTGCCGCGGTCATAACGCGCCTTGCTGAGTCTCTCGTCCTTGCCACGTGCGACGTACCACGACACCGCGCCGCCGATGAGAAGCGGAATGTTGAGGTCGATCGGGATGAACATGCCGAGTGCGAACGGCAGTGCCGGCACCTTCAAGAAAGTGAGTATCAAAGCGATAGCCGCACCGATTCCGTAGAGGAGCCACGGAGCGTTGCCGCCCGACATCATCGGCTCGATGACAGCCGACATGGCGTTTGCCTGCGGTGCCACCAACGCGCCGTCACCGACGAAACCGTATGCCTTGTTCAAGACCATGATGACGCCAGCCACCGTCGCCGAAGCCACTGCCACGCCAACAAACTTCCAGACCTCCTGGTTCTTAGGCGTCGTCCCGATCCAATAACCGACTTTCAAGTCGGTGATGAATGCGCCGGCGACCGCAAGAGCCGTGCAGACCACGCCGCCGATTATCAACGCCGCCGTCATGCCTGCCGCGCCACTCAGTCCTGCTGCGACCATCACCAACGAGGCGAGAATCAACGTCATGAGCGTCATTCCGCTGACAGGGTTCGACCCGACGATGGCAATGGCGTTTGCAGCCACTGTCGTGAACAAGAACGCGATGACTGCCACGACAAGTATGCCTATTGCAGCATGACCGAAATTGCCGACGACACCGAATCTGAAGAACAAGAATGTAAGTATCAAGACGGCGATGACACCGATAACGATGAATTTCATCGAGAGGTCACGCTGTGTACGTTCTTCATTTTCAGCACTTTTCTTGCCTTTGAACTCATTGGCCGCAAGTCCGACCGACGACTTTATCACGCCCCATGACCTTATGATGCTGATGACACCGGCCATCGCGATGCCGCCGATGCCGATATGACGCGCATAATCCTTGAAAATCATCTCCGGTGACATTTCGCCGATTGTCATTTGGACGCCTGTGTTCATCAGGTCGATGATGTCAGTGCCCCAGATGAGGTTCATTCCAGGGATGATAATGAACCACACAAGCATTGAGCCACAGCAGATTATGAAGGCGTATTTCAGTCCG
Source organism: Candidatus Limimorpha caballi (assembly GCA_018064605.1). GTDB lineage: Bacteria > Bacteroidota > Bacteroidia > Bacteroidales > F082 > Limimorpha > Limimorpha caballi. The sequence continues at coordinate 237,630 of JAGHUX010000005.1, forward strand.
ATGATGTAACCGAGGCCCAGGACTGCGGCTCCGACATTGACTTTGAACATCAGCTTCACCTTATCGGCTAAAGCCATGCCCCACCCCATCACTTTTGTGGAGACTGTTTCGGCCCACAAACCGAATGTCGAGATGCAGAAATCGTAAAGTCCGCCGATCAGGCCGCTGATAACCAACAACAAAGAGTCTTTTCCTTTTTTCTGACCGCTGACGAGCACCTGCGTCGTGGCGGTCGCCTCCGGGAACGGGAACTTGCCGTGCTGTTCCTTGACGAAATATTTCCTGAAAGGGATGAGGAACAATATCCCGAGGACGCCGCCGAGCAGCGAGCTCAGGAAGACCTGCATGTAATTGATTTCGATGTCATAGCCTTTCCCCTGAAGGATATACAAGGCCGGAAGCGTGAATATCGCGCCGGCGACCACGCCGCCTGAGCAGCCGCCGATCGACTGGATGATGACATTTTGCGAAAGGGCGTCGTTTTTCTTCGCGACATTCGACAAGCCGATGGCGATGATTGCTATCGGGATTGCGGCCTCGAAGACCTGCCCGACTTTCAGCCCGAGATAAGCTGCGGCTGCCGAGAACAGGATTGTCATTAAAAGTCCGACAATGACTGACCACGCCGTCACCTCTTTGTATTTCTTCTTCGGTGACAGGATCGGTTCATAGACCTCGCCCGGTTTCAGTTCGCGCTGCGCGTTGCCGGGCAATTCAAATTTTTCGTTTTCTTCCATATAAATATTTGATTTTAAATAAATTACAAATCCATTCCATAAAGATGCATTTTATTATATAATGTCTTCCTGTCGATTTGCAGGAGACGGGCCGCGACCGTCTTGTTTCCGCGGGCCTTGTTCAAGGCCGCCGCTATCTGCTCCTTCTCATCCCCGGGCCGCAACGCCATGTCATCAGGTTTCTCCTTGACGGCTGCGGTGGCGAACACCGGCAGATTATCGACGGTAATCTCATGGTTTTCAGCGAACAGAGCCGCCCGGCGAATCACGTTTCTCAGTTCGCGCAGGTTTCCGTCCCAACGTTGCCGGCGGAGAAGCTCGAGGGCGTCGTCTGTGATATGGTCGATGTCTTTGTCAAGTTCTTCATTCGCCGCTTCAAGGAAATGATACGCGAACTCCTCGATGTCGTCGATCCTGTCGCGCAACGGCGGCACTTCTATCGAGAACTCGTTGATCCTGTGATACAGGTCCTGTCTGAACCCGCCGTTTTCTATTGCCCTCAGGAGGTCTTCATTGGTCGCCGCGATTATTCTGACATCCACTTTGACATCCTGTGTCGAGCCGACAGGCCTCACCTTCTGTTCCTGCAAAGCCCTAAGCAGCTGTTTCTGAACATCATATGGCAGGTTTCCGACTTCGTCGAGGAATACGGTCCCGCCTTTGGCCTCCTCGAAGACGCCTTTCTTGTCGCCTATCGCCGACGTGAACGAGCCTTTCAGATGTCCGAAGAGTTCGGAGGGCGCGAGCTCTTTCGAGAGGCTCCCGCAATCGACGGCGATGTACGGCTTGTCGCTGCGTTTGCTTTGTTCATGGATCATTCGGGCGATGTACTCCTTTCCGGTGCCGCTCTCGCCGAGTATGAGCACCGACATCTTCGTCGGCGCCACGAGGGCCACATGCCTGTAAACCCGCTGGATGACGTCGCTTTTCCCCTTCACGACCTTTTTCACATCCTTGGCGGAAGACGACTTCCGCGTGCGGGCCGGCTCCTTTTGCTCGGCGCTCAGCGCCATCTCGATTTTTTGCTGAAGTATGACCGGGTTGATCGGCTTCCTCAGATAGTCATACGCGCCGAGCTTCATCGCGTTCACGGCGGTCTGAACGTCGGCGTATCCGGTCATTATAATGAAAGGCGCGGTGATGTTTCTCTCCCTGGTGCATGTCAGAAGCATGATCCCGTCACCATCAGGGAGCCGCAAGTCGCTCAATATCAAATCAAAATCATTGTCACAGAGTTCCTTTTCCGCGGCAGACACCCTTGACACCAGAACCGGGTCCCATGCGTTTTTCGTGAACCAGGTGCGAAGCATCGTACCGAAAGCCGCGTCATCTTCGACAATCAAAATCCGTCTGCTCATTTTGCAAATATTTTCACTTGAGGTGCAAAAATACTAATTTTATCGATTGCCGTAATTTATATTTTAAATTTCGCCGACATTTTTTGACGGATGACCGTATAAAATGGGAAATCCGGCATCAGGCGACACCGGACTTCCGTAAATATTGAAAACGAGCAGAAAATTACTTGGTAAACACTACCAAATATTTAGTTACACTCCAGAATGCATCTGGGTCTGTGATTTGCAATGTGAATGTGCCTTCGCCCTTCACGAGTGTGTATGATGATGCCGGATGGCTTGAAAGGACGACGGCCTTTCTCGCTTCGTAGGTGATCTCATTGAGCTCGCGCTTGTCAGCCTTCGTGAATTTCTCCGTAGGGACAGACTGCTTGAGGACTTCTCTCTTGTTGAGGATACCCATCTCCTTGAGCTGTTTCTTTGTCGCGTTGATGTAATAAACCTGATTCATCTCGTTGATGACATCTGTCTTTTCGTTGGAGACCTTCTCGATTGTCGCGTTTGCATTGTTGAGGTCGTTGCTGAGACCTGCGACCTGTGTGTTCAAGCCGGCGATCTCCTGGTCTTTCGCGGCGATCGTGTTCTGGAGGTCGGCAATCATCTGATCCTTCTCCTCAATCTGCGCCTGGAGCTTCTTGATCTGGTAACGGAGATTGCTGGCTGTCTTGTTCGACTTCTCGAGGACATTGTTCAATGAGTCGAGACGCATGCGGTTGACTGCCATGACTTCCTTGATCTGGAGAAGTTCGGAGACGATCTGCTCTCTCTGTGTGCTGCCTTCCTGCTGGACGAGGAGGATGCCTTCCGCGTCGCGGATTGCCTGGAGGTTGTTTTCAACGTCGTTGATGATGCCAATAGCAGCGTTGTACTGATTTTCAATGTCGGCTTTCTGGACTTCAACAGCCTGCTTTTCAGCTAACAAAGCCTGATACTTCTTTGAATTTTCAACGCATGAGCTAAGGATAAGCGCTACTAATGCGACTGATACAATTGTTAAAGTTTTCTTCATTTGTGTTATAAATTTAAAATTAGTTTGTGCTTACATTTGTACTGATACCAAAACCATACCAAATTAATCTTTTTCAATCTTCTCACTTCAACTTGCTGAATTTCAATATTTTAAAAAAAAGAATTCAAATTCAGACCAATCACACATTGTGGAAAACTGTAGAACGAATCCACAAACGTCCACATCCCCTCAAAAATTAATCGTGCAAAGATACAACAATTATGAACACGACCAAAAAAAAATTATAATTTTGCAGAAATTTCACAAAATCACAAAACAACAAGATGCATATACTATCAAAGTCCACATATATAAAAGGTGTCCAGTGCATCAAGGCGCTGTATCTTTTCAAGAACCGTCCGTTCCTTCGCGACAAGCTGAGCCTTGAGAAAATAGCCAAATTCCGCCGAGGCACCGATGTCGGGATCCTCGCGCAACAACATTTCCCCGGCGGCGTCAACATGACCCCGAAGTCGCCGGCACTGTTCGACAAAATGGTGAAGGAAACAATGGAGAACATCAGCAACCCAGATGTCAACGTAATGTATGAGGCTGTGTTTCAATACGATGACACTTTGATAATGCTAGACATCATTGTCCGCGACGGCGACAAATGGCGGGCCATTGAAGTGAAAAGCTCCTTGAGCCTCAGCCCGACTTATTACAAAGACGCCGCACTGCAATATTATGTCTTGAAAGGAAGCGGAGTGCCGGTTTCCGACATTCAACTTATGTACATCAACAAAGACTATATCAAAAACGGCGACTTGGACTTGACACAATTATTTGTATTTCAATCTGTTAAAGATTACGCCGAACAATATCACGATGTCATAGCGGAGAACATCAGGAGTTTCAAAGAAGCCATTGCACAGCCGCATTCCCCGAAAATCGAGATAGGAAGGCAATGCGAACTTCCGTACCGATGCGAGTTCCACGGGCATTGCTGGAAAGACGTCCCCGAAGACAGTGAGCTATACACCGAAGGCCTCACCGACGAGCAGATTGACGCAGTACGCCAGAAAACGTATTATATTGATTACAAATCACTTTTCGACCTTCTCGGCGAACGTGACAGACCGACGGCGTTCCTCAACCTTTTGTTTTACAGTCCGGCAGTGCCAATCTTCGACGGCGACAAGCCATACACCGAGTTCATCATCGGATTCTCGGTGCTTTCAAACAACGGAAATTTCGACAGGATTTACAACTGGGACTGCCTCGACGACTTGTCAAGATGGAAAGACAGCCTCAAGCTGCTAAGAGAACAACTTTCCGATTTTGAGCGCGTTGTGTGTTTCGCACCGCAGAACATCACCGCGTCGTTGCAGAGATTCAGCGTCATCGACTCAAAGGACATCAACTACAAAATATTGAATTTCAGAGACATACTCCGCGAATCGCATTATTATCACGACAAGACCAAACGCGACATGTCATTAAAAAACGTTTACGAAAGTTTGTACCCCAACAAGACACTTTTCGAGCACAGCCGCATCATACTCAACGCGTTCAGCAGCACAGAGAAGAACACGGTCACAAGAGACATGGAGTTGGAAAACAAAGCCTTACGCGACGTGTACCGTCATTTCTGCCGTTAAGAAGGAAAAGTTATCAACATCTTATAAACAAGCCGTGTTTTGTATTAATTTTGCGGCTCGAAAATCAGGATGATATGATGAGCAATGACACACTGAAAAAAGTCGTCTTCAGCAAGCAGCAGACATCGGCGTTGCCGTCGGAGTTACTTGGCGCGCAGGGTCGCATTCCGCCGCAAGCCGTTGATTTGGAAGAAGTAGTGCTCGGCGCACTCATGCTTGAAAAGGAAGCCGTAAACGCCGTTATCGACATTTTGACGCCGGAAGTATTTTACAAAGAGGCACATCAGATTATCTTTGCGGCAATAAAAGATTTGTTCACAAAGTCAGAACCAATTGATATTCTGACTGTTACAAATCACCTAAAATCTACCGGCGACCTTGAGGCCGTCGGCGGGCCGTATTACATCTCGCAGCTAACGAACCGCGTCGTGTCGTCGGCCAACATCGAATATCACTCACGCATCATTCTTCAGAAATACATTCAGCGTCAATTGATTCTGATTTCTTCCGAGACGATAAAAGACGCCTACGAAGACTCTGCCGACGTCTTCGACCTGCTGGATGCAGCTGAAAACAAGCTTTTCCAGATCAGCGAGAACAACCTGCGCCGCAACTACGACCAGATGCCCGACTTGGTGAAGCTCGCCATCGAAGACATAGAGAAGGCGAAGAACGCGGGCGCGACCCTGCGCGGCGTGCCGTCGGGGTACACCGAACTCGACCGCATCACGCAAGGCTGGCAGAAATCCGACCTCATCATACTGGCAGCGCGTCCGAGTATGGGTAAGACCGCGCTGGCGCTCAACATGGCCCGCAACGCAGCCGTCGATTTCAACAAACCCATCGCGTTCTTCTCGCTGGAGATGTCGTCAGTACAGCTCGTGACACGTCTGATCTCCGCCGAGACATCACTCACCGCCGACAAGCTGCGCACCGGACAGCTCGCCGAATACGAATGGCAACAGCTGAACACGAAAGTGTCGCCGCTCGTCAACGCAAAACTCTTCATCGACGACACGCCGCAGCTCTCGGTCTTCGACTTAAGAGCAAAATGCCGCCGCTTGAAACAACAGCACGACATACAGATGGTTTTCATTGACTATCTGCAACTTATGACAGCAAAGACGGAGAAGAACGGAAACCGCGAGCAGGAAATCAGCACCATAAGCCGCTCGTTGAAGAGTCTGGCGAAAGAACTCAACATCCCGGTCTTGGCCTTGTCACAGCTCTCACGCAGCGTGGAGTCGCGTCCGGGATCGAAGAAGCCTATCCTCTCCGACTTGCGTGAATCGGGCGCCATCGAACAGGATGCCGACATGGTTCTCTTCATCTATCGTCCTGAATATTACGGACTTCAGGAAGACGAGAACCACGCTTCGACCAAAGGCGTCGCCACGGTCAGCATCGCGAAACACCGCAACGGAAAGCTCGGCGACATCGACCTGCGCTTCGTCGGACAATACGCTCGTTTTGAAGACCTTGAGCAGGATTTCATCAATGGCAACCAAGGTTCAGGTGCAGCTCCCGATGGCGGCGGAATGGGCGACACGAAACAATTCGCGCCAAACACGGCATTTGGAAACAACATACCCGAAGGCGGCATCAAACGTCTTGGGTCGAGGATGAACTCCGAGCCGCTCGACGACGTGCCGTTTTAGTTATAAGAGTAGAGAGCAGAGTTAAAAGAGCGCGGAGCGACAACAATCCATCGTTACTCCGCGCTCTTTTAACTCTTATTTCACTCTTGTCTCTTACATTACGATTCTTGTGCCGGCGTCCGGATTGCCGAGACTTGCGGCGTCGGTGATGACCGCGTCATGTCCGGTCTCCTCAACGAACTTCACGGCGGCACGCATCTTCGGCGCCATCGAGCCTTCAGTGAACTGTCCGTCGGCGAGATGTTTCTTGGCTTCCGCGACAGTGATTCTGCCAAGCGCCTGCTCGTTCTCCTTGCGGAAATTGATATATGCCTGCGGAACGTCTGTCAGGATGTAGAACTCATCAGCCTTAGCATCGACAGCTGTCAGCGAAGAAGCAAGGTCTTTGTCGATAACTGCTTCAACGCCAGCATAATAGCCGTCTTTTTCAACGACAGGGATACCGCCGCCGCCTACCGTCACCACGATATTGCCGGCGTTTGCGAGCTGCTCGACGATCTCAATATTCGCTACTTTTACCGGCTTCGGTGACGCCACGACCTTGCGCCAGCCCCTGCCCTTCGGGTCCTCCTTGAAGACCGAGCCGGTGGCCGCCGCGTACTTGTCGGCGTCTTCCTTCGTGTAATACGGCCCGACAGGTTTTGTGGGGTTCTTGAACATCGGGTCATTGCCGTCAACGACGACCTGCGTGACCAGCGTCACGATATTTCTCTTTATGTTATGCTGCGCCATGACCTTGCGGAAACCCGTCTCGATAAGGTAACCTATCGAGCCTTGCGTCTCGGAGACGCAGAAATCCATCGGCATCGCCTGGACGTCAAACGCCTTGGCGCCAGCCTCATGCTGAAGCATCACGTTGCCGACCTGCGGGCCGTTCCCATGACCGATGATGACCTTGTCACCATTGGCGACAAAACTCATCAGAGCCTCGCATGTCTCCGTAACATTCTGAATCTGTTCTTGATACGTTCCCTTTTGATTACTCCTAAGCAATGCATTTCCGCCAAGGGCAACAACAACCAATTTGCTCATATCTATTCTTTTATGAATTAATACTCTTTTTTCTTGTATGTCAATGTGATACCGCCGGTCTCAAGTTTCATCTCCTCTTTTGTGACCTCAACGATATTCATCTCGTCAGAGAAATCACCTTTGACGGAACCGGTGTTCTTGCCATTGAGAATCAACTTGTCGCCTTCTTTCTGCCAGGTTGTAAACTCGACAAAATCCATATTGATGGCCTCGGCGGTGCCATTTTCCTTCAATTCAAAACCCTGTTCGGGCGTGTAATTCGTCGCGGGCATGACCCATGAGCCGACCATAGGGTCAGAACATGAAACCATCACAAACATGAGTGCAAAGGCACAGAAAATCAATATTTTTTTCATTTTGCGGATATTTTTCTGTATCAATAATTTTAAAATTTGAAGCGGCAAAGATACAAAATTTTTCAATCAAGATAGAAGTCTTTTAAAAACTCTTTGTATTCTCTTGTAAAAACATGGTTTTCGTATCTCAAGACAAACGTTTCGCTTATCGTTTTACATTGATTAGTAGTAAGTTGCATATTTATTCTATTAGGTTCTTTCCCTTCAATCGGGACGATTTTCATTTCCTTCTGAAGCGAAAAACCGAGTTCAGAGGCGATTTTCAGGAAAGCCACCGACTCTATTGCAGGCAAAACGAGTGCGAAACGACCGTCTGGTTTCAGCATTTTTTTCACCGAGACGAGCAAATCCTTGTAACTCAGCGTATTTGTGTGACGCGCCAGCCCTTTCTTCGTTTTCTGCGGGACGTTGTCGCCGAAAAAGAAAGGCGGGTTGGACACAATCAAATCATACTTTGAGATGTTTTTGTCAGCGAAGGTCTTCACATCTTCGTGATATACAGCGAGTTGTTCGTGCCAAGCGGAGTTCCTGAAATTCAGCGACGCCTCTTCAAATGAGTCACGGTCAATCTCCACGGCATCAGCGTGATGAATGCCTTTCTGTGAAAGCATGAGCGGGATGAGTCCGCAGCCCGTCCCGATGTCAAGCACGTCATCAGTCGGATTGACCTCGACCCAACGTGACAGAAGAATCGCATCCGTACCTATCTTCATCGTGGAGCGATGGTGAAAAAGCCCGAATTTCTTGAAAAAAAACGGTCGCGTGTCCATGCCTAAACAGAGAGATACATATCAATAAGACCTTCAGGAGCATTGACATTCAGCACTTTAGACTTCTTATCAATTTTTTTGATGATGTCGTCATGTATCGGGATGAGGATTTCCTTTCCGTCTTTCATCACCTGAATGACGGCCTGTGTCGGATATTCGAGCACATCGCTGATAACTCCCACTTCGCCGTATGTCTCATCAACGAGTTTATAACCGATTATGTCGTTGAAATAGAAGTCGTTATCATCAAGTTCCGGCAGCATTTCGTTCGGCAGATAGACTGCCATTCCGAGGAACGAAGCGGCCTGTTCCATCGTTTTCACGTCTTGGAAAAGCACGAACATCTTGTCGCCGACCAACTTAGAGCTTTCGATGAAAAACGGCACGATATCGCCGTTGACATCCATCATCACATAATTTAAATTCTTGAAATCCAACGGGTTGGCGACATCAAGTTTAATCGTCACCTCGCCTTTCAGTCCATGTGTCTTGGTTACTTTTCCGAAGAAGAAGCAACCGTCTGGCGTATATTCTTTTTTATTCATATCAAATTTATTTTCAATCACTTAACATCAGGAAAAAGCAGGTTCATGTCTTTTTCCATCAAAGGCTCGACGACATTTGCTGGTTCGAACCGCCACTCTCCAAGTACTTTCTTATCAGAAATCATATCTATCTTAATATTCTGATTATCAATCACAAAGTCGTTTATCAAGTCACGAATTTCACGATATTTCGCGACCACACGTTTTTGCGCTTCTTCCGCACTGATTCCGGCGCCGTCCGTGAGCAGGTCGCCCGCGCCGCTGAAGCGGTATGATGTCATCGCAACTTTATAGAATTCATCATAATCAAAAGGGCTATTGTCGGCCAAACAATTGATAATCACTCGTTCACCAAAAGGTTTCGTGACATCGACAAAATAATTCAAGCCGGCAGCCGACTCGAAATTATACGATTTCTCCACGAAGCTCCAGCCTTTCGCGCCATTGCGAGGGTCGTCTTTCCCGACGATTTTCAACAGATGAGAACCGTCGTCGCCGACAGCATTTTCACTGCAAGTGTTTATCCATCTGTCGTATGACAATTCAAGAAAACCTTTTATCTCGCTGCCTTTCATCTTCAGCACAACCATCTCATTTTCAAACGGATATATCGTCCGCAGATCGCAATAACGGATGTCGCCCGCGTTGACGGTGCCGTCGTAGGTGAGCGGTGCCGTGAACGCGATGTCGGCACCGGTTGCGCCAAGCATCACAGTGTTGATGAGGTTCGTGTAGGCACACTGTCCACGGAAAGCCTCGCGCGTGCGGATTGTCTCCTCAAGTGTCCCTATCTTGTTGGTGCTGAATCTCTTAACCTCTTCATAATCGGCGGCGAAATATTCTTTCATCGCCGAATCGACATCATTTTTGTCAACTTCATCAATGGTTGTTATCGAATTGACATTCGTCACTTTACCATTGCTCTTTGTCACCTCGATGACCGAATGTCCGATTTTAGCCGCCTTTGTTCCACAGTTCTGATATGCAAAACCATTCACATTATCAGCATGAGGCTTGTGGTCATGGGCGGTGATAATCAAATCCACGCCTTTAAGACTATAAAACAAGTCAAGTCCTTGATTCTCATATATCTTACCATCACCTTTACCCGATCCAGAATGAACAGCCACGACAGTGACATCAGGGTTCTCCTTTGCTTTGACGGCATCAACCCTTTCCTGCACGTATGGCACCAAGCTATTGAATGTCAAGCCTTTCCACTTCTCTTCCTGAAGCCATTCCGGAATATTCGGATTGGTATATCCAAGCACAAGAACCTTCAGCCCTGCCCTTTCAAAAACCTTATATTCCTGAAAATAAATGTCGCCGTTTTCGCGGATTGCATTGCCGCCGAGCCACGGAATTTCAGCCTCGTCCATCTCCTTCCGAACCTTGTCGTAAACCGCATGACCGGTCTCAATGTCATGATTACCAACGACAACACAGTCGTAGCCCATGTATTTCATCATGCGCGGGAACAGATGCGGCACGTCGGTTTTCACATAATTATAATAGTATGGCGCGACATCGCCTTGCAGACAGTCGCCTGCATCGATAAGCAAGACGTTCTCCGCCCCCACCGAGTCGCGCAAGTCGTTGATTTTCTTGCTCACCGCAATCAGACTCGTGGATTTTTCACCCGAGTCAAGATAATCATCATCAAACCAAGCCCCATGAACATCGCCGGTGGAAACGACATGCAACGTATGCCTTTCAGGTTCAGAATTACAAGACACAAACATCATCGCCATGACAATCAATAAAATACGTGACACTTTCATTTTAAAACACATTTATTATTTTCTTCCCATTTTAAATTCAAGCACGCCGCCATCCACAATCTGTTGCTGCGTGATACGCCAGTCGGTAATTGCCACTCCGTTGAGTTTCACCGACTTTACGTAAATATCTTTATCAGACTTCCTGTTCGACTTGATGGTGAAAGTTTTCCCGTTCGGAAGGTTGATGACCGCTTCGTTGAACAATGGCGTCCCGATTGAAAAGTCACCGCTTCCGGCGTTGAACGGATAGAATCCCATCGACGAGAATATGTACCACGCCGACATCTGTCCGCAGTCGTCGTTACCGGCGTAGCCGCACGGCTTGTCGCTGTAGAACTTGTTACGCACCTCATTTACAAGCTCTTGCGTGCGTTTCGGCTGACCGGCGAAATTGTACATATAAACCGTATGATGCGACGGCTCGTTGCCGTGGGCGTACTGCCCGATGAAGCCCGAGGCGTTGCCGTTTGTCTCGCCGCTCTTCGCCTCAAGCGAGAAATTCTCGTTTAATTTCTCAATGAATTTCTCTTTCCCACCGAGCAACTCAATGAGTCCCAATGGATTCTGCGGCACGAACCACATATATTGCCATGCGTTGCCTTCGGCGAAATGTCCGTTTTCGTAACTCAAGACATCATACGGGCGCACCCAGTTGCCGGACTCGTCTTTCGGCGCGAAAGTGCCTATCGACTCATCGAAGATGTTGCGGTAAAACTCCGAGCGTTTCAGGAAATGTTTGGCATCATTTGTTTTCCCAAGTTTTTCGGCGGCGGCATAGACGCACCAGTCGTCGAAAGCCTGTTCGAGGGTTATCGAGACGCTCTCATCCTGAAGCGTCGCCGGATAATAGCCGTATTTTTCCCAAAGTACAAACGGCGAATTATAATGCGGACGGACCGAGCTTTCGTACATCGCCTTATATGCTTCTTCCTTGTCAAAACCTTGAATGTCAGTGAGTATTGCACGCGAGATGACCGGAATCGCGTGGTTGCCGATCATGCAGTAGTTGTCCTGTCCCCAGAGATCCCAGATCGGGAGGTAGCCGTACTCCTGGTGATGCAGCAGCATGGAGTTGATGAAGTCGGCGGTGAGTTCCGGCTCGAGAAGATTGTAGAGCGGATGCGCCGCGCGGAAGGTGTCCCAAAGCGAAAACGTCGAGTAATACCTCTTCCCTTCCGGCATCTGTTTTATCTCGTAATTCGTTGTCACATAACGGCCATCGACGTCGCTCATCACGTTCGGCTGTATGTAGGCGTGATACATTCCCGTGTAGAAAATGCGCTTTTCGGTGTCTGTCCCGCTGATTTCAACCTTCGACAGAGCTTTCTTCCATGTCTCGTGGGCATCGGCGACGTATTTCTCAAAGTCCCACGATGAACATTCCGCGTTGAAGTTCCGGCGTGCGCCGTCAGAATCGACAGCCGAGATCGACACCTTTATTAATAAGTCGTCATCGCCGTTGAAGACCATTGCGGCGCGGAGGTTTCTGCCATTGGCGACGGATGTCTCGAAAAGATTCTCGTCTCCTTTCATAACATAATGATGCACAATGGGTTTCGAGAACTCGGCATGGAAATACACGCGGCGCAGTTTCGCCCAGCCGGTAACAATTCTGTAGCCTTCAACGGTGTGGTCATCGACGAAGCGGATCTGGCTGTTGACGATGCTGTAGCCGCGGCGCGAGCTGTAATATGTGTCAGTTCCGCGATATGTCATGTGGTCGAGGTCGAGGATGACCTGTTGTTTTTCGCCTTCCGGGAATGTGTATCTGTGGATGCCGCAATGTTCGGTGGCTGACAGTTCGACCTTCACACCCGACTCCTGCAGTTTCACCCAGTAATAGCCGGGGGCGGCGCCTTCTTCGTCATGCGAGAATGTCTGCGAGAAATCGCCCGCCGCGATGTATGACGGTGTCAGGTCGCATGTCGCGGGGAGCAGCGACACGTCGATGAGGTCGGTGCAGCCCGTGCCGCTGAGGTGCGTGTGGGTGATGCCATAGATCTTGTCCTTGTCGTAGTCGTAGCCGGAGCACGGGTCCCAGGTGACGTATTTCTCCGTTTCGGGACTGAGCTGCACCATCCCGAAAGGCACGCACGCGCCGGGGAAAGTGCTGCCGCTGAGTGCGCCGGTCGCGTCCATCTGCGTCCCGATGAACGGGTCAACGTATTGAGTGTTATCGTTTTGCTGTGCTTTGGATGCCAAAGCGAAAAGCATCAACAATGATGAAAGTAGAAGTTTTTTCATTTGTATATTTATTTGTTCCTATAATCGTTGTAAACACCCAAACCTTTGACAGTCAACAGATATTTCTGGCGAGGATGGTTAGGCTTATCGGGATAAAGCATTTTCACGAAACCTTCTTTCAGCGAAGGATTCAACGAATATTCAATAAAATTAGGTCTTTGTTTCAAACCGACCCCCACCATCATCTCTTTGACAGACATTTGATTTGTCCCGATGACAGCCACAAGACGCAATATATTTTTGTTATCAGTCATAAACAAATTGCCAACTTGTTCGGGTACTTGTTCGGGTAGTTGTTCGGGTACTTGTTCGGGTACTTGTTCGGGTGTATTGACCATTTTCCATTCTTCAGGCGGATTTATTATCATGTATCTGTTTTTCAGTTCATTATGTTCACCAAGCAACAGATTTCTGAAGAATCTTTCCAAAAATATCGGTTCAGGTTGAACGCCATTTTTATTTTTATAGACATATCTGACCAATGCATTTCTGAAATACCATGAATTTTCCGCGAAGACATCATTATTCACATCGAACCCGATTGAGCGCAAATATTGAATTGTAAAGACAGCAGTTGTACGGGTATTACCTTCCGCGAAAGCGTGAATCTGCCAAAGATTCGCAACAAACTTGCAGATATGCTTGATAATCTCATCGGTCGTCAGACCTCCGTAATTAAATTGGCGTTCCTGCTCAATATCATATTCGAGCGCAAGATGAAGGTCAGCGGCATACATATAATTCACGGTATCACCACGCAAGACCCATTCTTTTTTTGTGATGTCAAACTCTCTTATTTTTCCAGCAAACTTGAACACACCGTCGAAAATATTCCTGTGAACCTGACGATAGCCGAAAACGCTGAAATTCAAATTATTAGTACTCAATAATTTAGCGATATTCGCAGACACACGGTCGGCCTCTTCCGTCTCATCGTCATTTGGTTCGCGACTAACTTTAGACTGATAATAAGTCTTCAGCTGACGTTGAACCTCTTCAATACTAATTGTACCCTCAATGTTTTCCTTTGCCTTTTCCACAAGAAAATCCGACGGCTTCAGTCCGTCAACTTGCTGTAAACCAATGGCGGCGCGCCAAAGATACGTTTTCTCAACCTTCTCCGGCTCGCCCTGTCTGATGTACTCGTCGAGGTCCTGGATTGTGTATTTCCTTTCTTCCATAATCTATATTTTTAAAATCAATGTGCATTCTTCGCGAACTCAAACAGTTCGAGCGGTAGATGGCAATAGCCGTCAGGGTTCTTGTCGAGATAATCCTGATGATATTCCTCCGCGCTGTAGAAATTCTCGAGCGGCATCACCTCGACGGCGATTTTGCCTTCAATCTCCGTTTGTTTTTCTTTAACAAAATCATCAATTATTTGAATATCAGAGTCATCGACATAATAAATTCCGGTTCTGTATTGAAGTCCCACGTCGTGACCCTGTTGATTCACGCTTGTCGGGTCGATGGCGTGGAAATACATTTCGAGAAGGAAACGCAGCGTCACCGCTTCGGGGTCATATTCGACCATCACGGTCTCGGCGGCGCGTGTCGCCCCCGTGCACACCTCCTGATAAGTGGGATTTCGTTTTATGCTGTTGGCGTAACCGACTTCGGTGTCGGCAACGCCCTTTATCATTTTGAAATAATGCTCGGTGCCCCAGAAGCAGCCGCCGGCGAGATAAATCTTCTTCATTCTGACTAAAAAATAAGACTGCAAAGGTAGTGAAAATTTTCGGAATTTCAGATAAAATATGACAATAAATTTACAGACAAAATCGTGTCGAAAGTCACTAATCATTACGATAAATCACATTGATTTTATCCGCCGAGACCTTGTCGCCGTCAAACGTGATGCCTTCATCTTCAAGGAGGCGGCGTTTCTTGGCGATGAGTTCGCCGTCGCGATGTCCGGCGAAACCGCAGAGGCTTCCGTCGGCGGCCACGACACGGTGGCACGGCACTTCCGGCGCGAACGGGTTACGCCGCAACGCCTGTCCGACGGCCTGCGCCGACCTGCAGTCGATGCGCCGCGCCAGCTCGCCGTAGGTCACCACGCTGCCGCGAGGGATGAGGCGCGTGGCGTCATATACTTTTTGTTGGAAGTCGGTTATTTTCATGATTCAAAAATTTCAACAATCATCGCGTCGCCGTGCGTCTCACAACCACGAATTTCACGAAGTTTTCAACACCGCGAATTTCACGAATGACACGAATATTTCCGCCGTGGGTTTTCCGCCGTGGAGACGCACTGCGATGCGTCTCTACAAACGGACAACCTTGGTTTGACAATACCTCTGAGTAGAGACGGGGCATGCCCCGTCTCTACAGCCGGACATCCCCGATTTTCCGCCGTCTTCCCTCTTTCTCTTCAGCTTAGCATTTCAGACTGATGTCCTTTGGTGAAACTAAGGAACGAGGACGAGGCGCAAGCCATAGTAGAAGCGCCTGCGGTCGAGCGAACAGTCGCTCCGACTCGAGACACGGCAGTCCTTTGCGTAGTTGTCCCATCCACCGCCGCGAAGAACGCGGCGGGAGCCCGACGACGGTCCTGTCGGGTTGGTCTGAGAACCGCTGCCGTAGCTCCCGTACCAGTCATAGCACCACTCATGGACGTTGCCGCTCATGTCGTAGATCCCGAGTTCGTTGGGCGACTTAGTGCCAACGGGATGAGTCTTGGAGCCACTGTTTTCTCTATACCACGCCACATCGCTTATATTGTCGCTCCCACTGTATATATACCCTCTGCTCTTCATTCCGCCTCTCGACGCGTACTCCCACTCCGCCTCCGTCGGAAGACGAAACATCTTCCCGTCGAGATGACTCGCGCAAAGTCGGTTCAGTTTGCCCATGAATTCCTGACAGTCGCTCCAGCTGGTCCTTTCCACTGGAAGATTGCCACCCTTGAAAGAACTCGGGTTGGTTCCCATCACCGCCTCCCAGAGTTCCTGGGTCACCTCGAACTTGCCTATGTAGTAGTCACTCAGGGTCACGCTGTGGGTAGGCTTCTCGTCATTATCGGCGTAACTGTCACTGCTTGAAGCTCCCATGGTGAACGTGCCACCCTTCACCGCCACCATCTCGAAAGAGACACCATTAATTGTGAAGGTCTTATCATTGGAGTGTGCCGCCTTCTCTTTGGCTTGTTGTTCGAGAAGCTCTTTGTCCTTATAGCTCTTGAGTTCTGACGAGAGTTTTACACAGTTGTCCTCACTTACATTCAGTTTTGATTGCAGGATGCAGATCTCCTCATTCTTTTCATTCAGTTCTGATTGCAATGCACTTACATCCATCGACAGACGCATTCGTTCTTCCGTAAGTCTTTGTGTTTCTGACTCCTTTTCTTGTATTTTGTTTTCAAGTTCCCGCCTCACAGCATCTGAATTCCTGACAGCATTCCATGTACTTCGCATCACGAATAAATGGTCTTTGTCTCCTTTGGGCTTTTCATCAAAAACAGGATTGAATGTCCAACCGCATTTCTTGCAAAAAACATTCTCAATTGGCTGTTGAGTCGAACAAACAGGGCATTTCTTTTCGATGTTGCCTATTTGCTTCTGTTTTTCAAGTATTTTTTGCGCATCCGACGCGATAGTGGAGACATGGTGTTGGTAGTCCGATGCTTCCATCTTGATTTCTTCAACAATCTCCGCCCTATGTCGTCTCACATTCTCTTCCGCCTTGCGTCTGGCTTCCTCTGCAATTCTTTCTTCGTATTCTTTCTTGCAGATGTTGATGGTTTTCAACAAGGATTCAAATGCCACCTCTGGACTTGAATAATATTCAATAAAATCAAGTGGACGCACCATCATGCGGAACTTTTTATTATACTGGCTGTCGTCAATCTTGAAAGGAACAATCAGTTTTTCTTGTTCCAATGCTTCAAAAATCTCACCGGTGGTCCACGGCGAAGCATTGGAATGTTCAGAAGAGACAAAAACCAACATCTTCGACTCGGTAATGGCATCTGTTATAACCTCCACGAACTCACTTCCGCTGTATATACCATCCTTATCAAGCCAATAAGTAATATTGTGTTTGTCTAAAAAATCCATCAATTTCAAGACAGCACTATCTTCCCTCGGATTCCCGTGTTCATCAACATAATCCTTACGGCAATAACTGATAAAAACATCGTACTTCATTTCCATATTCCTCAATTTCTAATTATGTCAACTATTCCTTTTGTAATGCCGAAGTCATACCTGTTGACGTTCTTGCCATTCTTGTCTTCCCTCAAGTCGGCAAACGGTCGGATGTCGTAATGCGCCTTCAGCCTGTTCTTGTAGTCTTTCTTCAACGAACCGTCTTCGGCTATTGATTTTTCTATTTCATCAGACTCCTTTTCCGTCACCGGCCTGTAACCCATAAGCAGCTTCTCCACGTTCCAGCGGTTGTGCTCAACCTCCGCAAGAAGCCCGATTTCCTCCTCCGTCAAATTCCTTAATGTCAACGACTTGTAATCAACCCCGACACTACGCAGTTTCGTCGGGATAGTCATCGCATTGTAGATGTTCGACCACTTGTCGGAAACCGAGCAATCGTTCCACTCATTATCAACAACATTGCATGGATAATGCGGAGGCGCTCCGTTAAAATCATCAAGAACGCGATAGAGATAGTTCACGCGCTTGGCCCATCCGGTCAGCGTCTCATCAAGCTCGCAACCGTCGTTCAACATTCCGAACGGATACACGTTCCTGTATTTCCGGTATTTTGCGTTGCCTTTCTTTATGATGTTGAGCAACTCCGCCGAAGTGTTCTGGCGCACCAGAACAACGACTTCGTCCTTCTCTTTCCTGCCATCGACAGACAGCCCTTTATCATAAACAGCATCAGGAAGATACAAGCCTGCGGCCAAGCTCTTGGCGGTATCGTCCATACACGACGCAATGGTGAGAATCTCCCTGTCGTTATCCGCGCATTCCTCGATATAACTCCTTATCCATCCGTCAACAACATTTCCTTTAATAAACTCAAATTCAACATCAAGGAAACCATCTGCATTTAAAGGCATTTCACATCCATCATGGCGACATGTATAACGGCAGTTTTCGAAAAACCTGTTGTTGGCGCCGACCAAAAACTTCATCTCGGCATCGGCGTTTTCGTCGATGAAAGTGATCCTCGTCTTCCTCCTCTTTGTGCTGAAATTCGGGAAATGGCAGACGTGCGCCGCCTCCATGCCGAGCATGACTCCCATCTGGGTCATCCCGACGATGATGAGATGTACATATTTGTCAGAATCCTTATCAATTCCGTCACGGTCGAGACTCGGATAACTCACGCCGTTGATTTTGCTTTCGCAGCTAACGAAGAGTTTGCGCGCCCACGTCTCGTAGAAGTTAAACGGATAGAAATCAATCTTTTTCTTCACTTCATCCATAATGTCGCTCGTCTGGAAGAGCACGAATGTCGAGCGGTTACGCAGGTATGTCACGCAGCCGATTTTCATATTTTCAGGAATCTGTTTCGCGATAATTTCCAAGCTGTTGATGTTCAACGTATCATGATCGACATCATCATCTTCGCCGATAAGGTAAATGCGTTTCGCCTTTGATACTTTTATGTTTTTCAGGTCTTCGGCGGAGAGACGGTTGCCGTGGACAAGCACAATTTTATCTTGTTCTTTCCTGTCAAGATCCGTGAACAGCTGCTCACGCACCGCCTCGACATCCCGAGATGTCATCAGGACTATTTTCCCTTTGAATTTCTCCTTTTTGTCGCCTACGATCTGCCTTATCAGAGTCGGCACCATATCATTACAGCCCAAAATGACGGTATGGTTTCTGAAGTCATATCTCACATAACCTTTCCTGTACTTATCAACACGCTGCTGCACGTAGTTGCCGCACATCGATATCAGCACGCCGGCGAAAGCGGTGGCACCTGCCAAGGCTGTGAACAGAAACGCCCAGTAAGGGAATCCTTCCTTTTTTTCATTATCAATGCAGACACGCCCGTCTTTCGTTGCATCCAGATTGATGTACGACGTATTGACTTTGGCACCGAAATTACCCGGGTCTAAATACACTTCAAGTGCATCACCAACATTGAATCTTATATCCCCTGATTCCCTGTTTGCCAACGATACCAGCAACGCAGAAGCGAGGAAAAGCACCACCAATATTATGACGAGGCACAGCAGTTGTTTCCACCATGACGACGACAGACTTTTGTCGAAATATCTTTTCAGCGGTAAGTTCATCATTTCTTCACTTTATATCCAAGTTTGACAATGAGTTTCAGTGTTGACATCGCGGTGTTGCGGTCGTATTCCTTCTCGGAATCAGGCAGTTGGCTGTAAGGCACGAGGCACGGGTGCGTCTTTGCCGCGTCGTCGCGTTTCTCGCCGTAGCGCCATCCGTCGTTGATACGTCCGAGCGCCCACATTTCGTGGACGTTCTCCGCAAGTTTCTCTGTCAGTTCAAAAAGCACGCCGTCGAGTTCTACGTCGTCGGTGTTGACTGGGTTCGGGGTGTAAGTTGTCATAAAAGCGCAAATTAAAAACTTGCAAATATAGCAATTATTTTGGCATTAGGACAAAGTATTTTTTATGGAATGTCCCCACCCACCACCACACACACATCATAAGTTTTGTGAGTAATGCCGTCAGAAACATCTGAACGGCATGGTTTACAACGTGTGCCGATATGAGCAAATAGTAAAATTAGGAATAAATTAGTCCGCACAACATATTGATAAACAACAACTTGTCACTCCCAGCAGATTTTTAATGAAATTTTTGCAAAAACAGTTGCAAACAAGAGCATAATATGTAACTTTGCAGCGTCGTCCTCTTTTGGATTTTGTTCAACGGACTTCGCAAAATTCAGAATGGATGACGTGTGAATAGTAAAAATAGAAGTCCCCGTTGTATAAACCTAACACCTATGAAGTTTTGCCC
This sequence comes from Candidatus Limimorpha caballi, assembly GCA_018064605.1. Taxonomy (GTDB): domain Bacteria; phylum Bacteroidota; class Bacteroidia; order Bacteroidales; family F082; genus Limimorpha; species Limimorpha caballi. Next base: position 257,631 of record JAGHUX010000005.1, read on the forward strand.
CAAATGCGGACATCTTGTGGATGATGCCGCGTCGTTTTGTTCCAACTGCGGTAAGCCGCTATTCTCTCAAACCCATTCTACCTCTGATAATCAAGTCAAGAAGAGGACAATGATTCATAAACTAAGTGATTTTATGGGGAATGACGATATTGTGATAATGAACTGGAAGATTCTTTTTAAGGATATTTTTAAAAAACATTCTTCCAGTGAGGCCGAAGATGTATTTATGGTGGGCACATCGCTCACAACCCCACTCCCGTCTCAAGTCACATCTGATTGGCATCGACCTTGGCTTTACAGTAGGGTATTTGCGATTTTTGCCGCGGTAATGGCAATGTTGCTGGTGTGTGTATTAGTTTTTGACAACGTTTTCAGCATTCCCGGACTTATTTTTGTCGGCGCATTTGCATTTCCGCTTGCCGTAATGATTTTGTTCCTGGAACTTAATGCATGGAGGGACATAAGTTTTTACAAAGTGGCTTTGTTCTTTTTGACAGGTGGAGGTGCCTCTCTTCTTTTCACATTGCTGCTTTTTGACATAACTGGCTCGACCGGCAATTTGAATTACATTGGCGCCATGATCGTCGGATTTGTCGAAGAACTTGGGAAAGCTGTTATAGTTTATGGGATTTTACGCTTTGTTTACCGTTATCGTAAGCCAACAATACTTGGTGGTATGCTGATTGGTGCGTGTGTGGGTGCCGGCTTTGCAGCATTTGAATCTGCCGGTTACGCATTCGTTGTTCTTCTTGAAGACGGCTTCGGCGGCATGTTTTGTAATATTCTTCTAAGAGGTTTGCTGGCCCCTGGAGGTCACGTAGCCTGGGCGGCTATCACCGGTGGTGCCATCGCTTTTGCCTCAAATGGCGAAAGACCGAAATTGAAGTCCCTCATAAGCAAAGCGTTTTTGCGCATTTTTATCCTTAGTGTTATTTTGCACGCATTGTGGGATTGCCCACTCTTGTCGGGGATCCCCATCATCAAGTATGCAGGACTTGTGGTGCTGGTCTGGATTGTCGTGATGATCCTCATTGACATGGGACTGGATCAATTGCCCGCTGGCAGTCAGCCGCTGTACAAGAAATAATTTCTTGTGTGAAAGTCTGGCATCTATCTTATCCGCGTTCTTTTGATTTTGTTGCTGTAGTCTGTTGGCATTCAAGAATCTCAGTAAATGTATCAGTATTCTCCGACCTCCAGATAGCCCACCAGAACCGAGGATTCAGGAACATTTTCTTTGTAAAGGACAAGTTGGGAATTTTCCATTCTCAGAAATTCCACTGTTCCTTTCTTATTTTCAGAAACGGCTGACGATAGCGACTCATAATCGGTTATTGCGACATCATTGCGCTTGACAATTATGTCGCCAACCTTATAAAGCGGATGTTCCGCATAGTCTTTAAAGGCAAATATCAATTGTCCGCCCAATTGACGTTTCCCATCGGCCACCATCTTGTAATAAAGACGGAGTGGATAGATATAGTATTCTGAATCGGGATGCAAGTCAATGTAATCATTCAATATTTTGCAGAGGTCGGCATAAACAATCGAAGGATTGATGATGATTTCTGTTGAAAGGCCATGCTGTTGAGACATCTTTTGGTCTTCTACACTTTGGCTGAGAACCATTGCCATGTGGATTATCTTTCCCCATTGGTAGCTGTCGGCATCGGACGACTTTAATTGGCAATTGTCTTTCAATTCTTCGTATAACTGCATAAGTTCTTTTGTCTCCTCGGCCAATTCTACTTTCTTTTGTTTGGCAAGTTCGCGCTTCATGGCTACCTGGTTTTCCGCAATGTTTTGTTGTCCCAAATCAGCGTCATTTATTTCATATATCAGCCCCAAAGCATCGGCCATTGCTTCAAGAGAGTCCAAGCGCAGTTCCATGTCGTAGGTCTCGTTCTCGCGAAGCCTGTTGTCGCTTTCCATCTTATTAAGCAGTTCCTTTATTTTCGACAATTCGGCTTGTTGCAGCCTTTCATATTCTTCTTGTGGAAGTGCCAATGATGTAGTCGGCATGAGATTCCATGATCTGCTTAATTCGTCATGAGCCTTCCGACATCCTTTAGGCAGCTTTGTTATCTCTTGCAGATATGCATAGTACATCATGTTCGCGGAATGTTCATAGAATTGGAGATTCTGGTTGACTATTCTTGTTTCGTATGGTTGGTAGGCATGTCTGATGACGACTTGCCTCATGTTGTTCACAAGTGTATCAAAATCATCAACATAGCTTGCGACAAACAAGGGCAGTGCTTGAATGTCCTCTTTATGCGAGCCATATAAACCCAGCAAGACGGTCTGCCAATCCGACAAATTGACAACAGGGCGGATTCGGCTATGTACATCTTTGGCACTCAATTCCTTGTGATCGAGAAGAACCATCATATCGTCCTCGAGATTTGTTCTGCGGTTTTGTGACGACGCTGAGTAATAACTATTCAAGAACCCTTCCCATTCTGTCCTTAAGTCTGCTTCAATGCAACGTATTTCATGAACCAATCCCATGCCGATGGAATATTCATTTGCCACGGAGGTGCATAATGGATGGGCAATTCGCAATAGCGAAAAATAAGTTACTGCCGCCAATGCGACAATGGCAGTTGCGACACAAACAAGGGTTTTAAGCAACTTAAATCTGTGCGGCTTGCTCTTGAGATAGCCGGCAAGGCGTTGCATGGAAAGGTCGAAGGTTTCGTGATTAGACGCTGTGATTGACTGATAGTCCTTGAGCGATGTGAGTCCGTCGGGCATCTTTTCGGGCCATTCAAATCCCGAAAGCATCACGGGGACGATATTCTTCTGATGGTTCATGGCATGGATGACTTCCTTGCGTATCCAGTCTTCCTCATTGGCTGTGCCATCAGCGTTTGAACATCTTTCAAGTGCTTTGTCGGGCAGTACTACAACAAAGTCCTTGCATTGTTCAATTACGAGGTAGAGCTGTTCGTTAAACTTGCCTGAGCGCAATGACTCCAAATCAAAAAACACGGAGTAGCCCATGCCTTTCAGTTTTTCGGCAATCAGGTTGGCCGACTCGAAACCGCCCGTCCGGCGGTATGAAATGAAAATGTCGTATTTTGTTTTCATGTTGGTTAGATTATTTACTCCAAATAATAGACTTACAAGTCAAAAGTCAATTGCGTATTAGTATGTCTTCTACTATAGATTGATATAGCAAATACGGTATTAACCATCCGCATACAATATAATACACAAACATAGATCCTCTTTTTTTAAAAGCTTTAGATATGACAATGGTTGGATATAACAATGTTACGTTTCTGTGCAGTTGTACAGTAGTAATCAATCTTAATAAAATTCGTTTGTTTGTCGCCCCACCTTCTTCTCTTCGTTTACAACCTTCACTCTCAGCCATTTTGCCAAATCTTGTACTAATCGTTTGAGCGAATCGTTTGATTGCCCATCAATTTGCTGTTTGGTTCCGTAGTCAAAGACAAATTCATCAGTAAGCGGACTGCCATCTAAGTTGACAAATACTATTCTTTTATTCTTTGAAGATGCAAAGTTCAGTTCTCGTATCGTCCAATCTTTTTCGAAATCTACAATCTTAGAATGTGCCTTTGAATACATAAACAAAATGATTTCACACTCATTGATAGCCTTGATAATGACGTTTTTAAACTGGGAATCACTCTCAATGCCCTCAAGGTCTATCCAGCACTTTTCGCCAAGCGCGGACTCTATCTGTTCCTTAATCTTAAAGACATTGTCTTTATCTACTCGTTTATAGGATATAAAGATTCTATTCATTTTTATTCATCAATAGTTCAATCTCCCGGTCAAAGTCGGACATAAGCTCTTTGTCTTGAATTACCCGGAACTTGTCGTACTCCGTAAGTGCTTTCTCCATAGCCTGATTGTGCGTAATGCGTCCCATATCAGGGAGCATGTCACGATTGTACATATCTATGAATTTCTTCAGTTGATCATGCCAATCACGCATTGTCATAATCACATGGTCCAAAGCACGCATTTCCGCCATATCAAGAAAAGCACTGCTCATCAGATTCAGCGACTCTACTTCCTTCTCACTCAGATAATTCTTGGCAATGATGACATCCGACTTGACGACTCTTCCGTCAGGAGCATTCTTCCAAGTGGTAAGACCCATGTAGGGACGTTCAGCATCTGCTCGCTCGTAGATAATCTCGGCTGCAGTCTTGTGCGAAACAGCATAGTGCATTGTGTTCTGAACCATCTCGAAGAAGGTTCGCGTCGTTTCGGAATCCTTGTCGTAGTCAGAGCTGCATTCACTGTAAATATCTGTAATTTTCTGGTAGTAACGCCGCACCGACAAGCGTATCTCACGAATACGCTCCAGTAAGTCATCAAAGTAGTCCGCACCGAATACATTTTTGCCCTTCAGCCGTTCATCGTCAAGCACAAAGCCTTTGGTAAGAAACTCCTTCAGCACTCCGGTAGCCCAGATGCGGAATTGTGTCGCCTCATAACTGTTCACCCTGTAGCCGACGGCAATGACCACGTCCAGATTGTACATCAGTACCTCGCCCGACCACTTGTCCGAAGGTATTCGAAATTTTCGAATTGAGTCGGATAAATGGATTTCACCGCTTGCATTAATCTGTGAGAGATGATAATTTATAGTAGATATTGCAGTTCCGAAGAGTTCCGCCATCCGCTGTTGTGACAGCCAGAATGTATTGGTATCGAAAATGACCTGCACCTCAGTCTTACCCTTGGCACCTTTATACAGCATGATGGTTGACTCCATCCCCTTGACAGCCACATCGTCTGTCATAGAAGCGGAGAAATACTCCCGGGCAGCTTTGACCATACCCTTCTTCCCGTCAGCATTCATCGCCACAGCCAGACAGGCGGCACGAGAGAGCATTACGGAATTCACCAGTCTTGTAGCTCCGCTACCAAGTTCTGCCATTTCCTCTATCTCACGGAAATGTTCACTAAGCGGATAACCTTTCTGAGTCACCCACGCCTGGGCTTTTGCCATCACGCGCTCAAAGTTCCAGTACTTGCCATAACCCATAATTCGTGCAAGTTTGCGCGAATTCCACCACTCTTTGCCTTCGGCATCACGTTCGCACAATTGCGCGAAAGGGGACTGAAGTGAGGGAGTGTTGTTGGAATGGTTTATTAATTCATTTTCCATAATTTACAATTCTTCAAAATGATAATGTTCAATCAAGTTACTTATTTAACACATACATTAAACTGGTTATGAGTTTTTTGCTTGAAGCCATCGGATTTCTGAAGTCAATTTGGTCGATATCAGAGATATCCAAGCGGATGCTCTTGGCGTATGGTGCATCATCAAGCATCAGAGGGAGGATAGGCTTGTTCATATTGACTGCATAACCTATCTCCCGGATGACATTGATGGAGGTGTTGGAATTTTCAGAACTGATGAATATGACAGCCTTTGAAATATCTATTGCATCAACGATGAGTTCCTTGTAATTCGAGCTGCTGTATATGCCTTCCTTGTCAATCCAATATTCAATGCCATTCTCCTTAAGAATGTTGCAAAGATAGTCCGCCGCATCCTGGTCCTTGCGAGAGTAACTGATGAAGACCTTATGGGTCATACTATTTCTGTCGGGAAGCGGATTCCCGTTCTGCACAAGGAGCACGATATCGTTGTCGGTTGTTGCAAGACCTTGTTGATATTCCACAAGAGCAGCCTTTGCCGCAAGGTTCTCAAACAGAGTGATGTAATCGGATTCAGAATAGATGTTATAGATATCATAAAGGTAGAACTCCACATTCAACGATCTGTTCGTATTGGCAAGGTTCCTGGCTATGGCGATTGACATCTGCTCTATCACCTTTTGGATTGGGATACGTGCCGAACCAGCTCCTATGGCAGGAAATGCGATGGAGGTCAGTTCCATTGCCTGCATCAGCTGGAAACACTTGTCAACGGCATGCTGAAGAAGATAGTTCAGGACATCCTCCTCGGTCACCTGACTGACCATCATCTCCATTCTGCGTTTCTTGTCTATTGTGATGCAGTGGAACACATATTTCTGATGTTCCAAGGTTCCTGCCGTCGTCGCTATCACATCGCCCAACGGCACAGGAACCATCTTCTGAGCATCTTTGATTATCGATTCACCACCTGCTCTGAGAATTGCACGCGACACTCCACCGCCCATGGTCACATAGCAATCATCCGAACTGGCTATGATTTCAGCCTGCGATTCCAGAATATTGCCGAACTTTACGGTAAGGGTTGATTGGTTAAAGGTATATGTTCGTTGTTCCATTGTTTTAATCTGATTAATTACTCCAAATAATACCGATGCCTTTCTTCGGGAGTCAACTGCCTGTCCTTGAATCTTTCACGGGTGATTTCGAGCATTTCAGGGAAGGAAGGGGGAGCAGCCCATATTCTGATGGTTTTATCCCAAGAAGCAGAGACGATGTTTTTGCCATCGGGGCTATATGCTACAGAGGTAACCATGTCTGTGTGGCCTTCCAATACATTCAGGCATGCACCGCTGACGACATCCCATATCCTGACGATTTCATCATCTGAAGCAAACACTATGCTACTGCCGTCCGGACTGCATGAGGCCAAATTAACTTCATCCGTATGTCCTTTCAGCGTCTTCAGGCACGCACCTGTGAAGGCATCCCATATCCTCACTGTCTCGTCAACTGATGCAGAGACGATGGTCTCCCCATCGTGACTGTATGCTGCAGATTCAACACAACTCGTGTGACCTTGCAATACATTCAGGCATGCACCTGTGGAGGCATCCCATATCCTCACGGTTCCGTCCCAAGAAGCGGACACTATTCTACTGCCATCGGGACTATATGCTACAGAGGTAACCATGTTAGTGTGACCTTCCAATACATTCAGGCACCCACCTGTGGAGGCATCCCATATCCTCACGGTTCCGTCCCAAGAAGCGGACACTATACTACCGCCATCGGGACTGTATGCTGCAGATTCAACACAACTCGTGTGACCTTCCAAAATATTCAGGCATGCACTGCTGGCGACATTCCATATCCTGACGGTTCCATCATTATAAGCGGACACTATGCTCCTGCAGTCTATACTGTATGCTACAGAGGTAACCATATCAGTATGACCTTCCAATATATTCAGACATACACAGTTGGCAGCATCCCATATCCTGACGGTTTCATCTTTAGAAGCTGATACTATTCTACTGCCATCGGGACTATATGCTGCAGATTCAACATTACTCATGTGACCTTCTAATACATTTAGGCACTCACCTGTGGAGGCATCCCATATCCTCACGGTTTCATCCCAAGAAGCGGACACTATTCTACTGCCATCGGGACTATATGCTACAGATTCAACATTACTCATGTGACCTTCCAATACATTCAGGCACGCACCGGTGGAGGCATCCCATATCCTCACGGTTCCATCCCAAGAAGCGGACACTATTCTACTGCCATCGGGACTGTATGCTACAGAGGCAACCATGCTAGTGTGACCTTCCAATACATTCAGGCATGCACCGCTGGCGACACTCCATATCCTGACAGTGTTATCATGAGAAGCGGACACTATACTACCGCCATCGGGACTGTATGCTGCAGATTCAACACAATTCGTGTGACCTTCCAATACATTCAGGCACGCACCTGTGGAGGCATCCCATATCCTCACGGTTCCGTCCCAAGAAGCGGACACTATTCTACCGCCATCGGGACTGTATGCTGCAGAGCAAACCTCATGCGTGTGCCCTTCCAGCGTCTTCAAGCACGCCCCAGTAGCCGCATTCCATATCCTCACGGTTTTATCCCATGACGCGGAAACGAAGTGCTTCCCGTTAGGGCTATAGGAAACCGAGTTAACCCTACTTGTATGTCCTTTCAGTATGCCACTTTCATTATTGAATACCGTACCCAAGGCAAGAACCGATTCTGTTGTTAAAGGCCGCTCCGGTTTATCCAAATTTGAAGGGATGGTGTTTATCAACAGAAGTTTGGCTAAATATGAATTCCCTTCTTCAGCAAGTTGAACAGCCTTTTCTGCAACATATCTCGACTGACTCTCCATCATTCGCCAGTTTTTTTCATCAATCTGACGATAAGCCCAAGCACCTGCTGCGATTATCGCAAGCAAAAAGATAATGGCAGCAACAAAAGATCCAGTAATATACCGACGTCTTTTCTTCGCTTCCCTTTGGAATCTGTCCCACAATGTATCGAACTTCAGCCCGAACATCCGCGCAACCACCTTCACCGCAGCGGAATCTCTTCCGTTCTCATTGATATTGATGCCAAGAAGCTCCTTCTCCCCGGCAAGGGTTTTAAGAGCTGCGGGAAAGCACTCATTTTCCGGGTCCTTTGCGTACGGTTCTCCATCAATAATGAAAGGGATGATGTACTCCTCACGTCCAGAGTCAATGAAGTCCTGCACCTCCTTGCACACCCACTCGCTTTTGGCCGCCCGTGGAGAGCAGATGACTATGAGAAACTTTGACGAATCCAAACCATCCTTGATGGCCTTTGCCAGAACCCCGCCGCTCAGGTCGGTAGTGTCCTTGAATACATGACGCGGATGTTCCGAGAATTCCATATTAGGATTATTCTTACGGATTTCAACCGGTAATTTATAGTGTTCCAGCTTCTTCTGAAGCCATTTTGCCCACTGCTCATCCTCACGCTTGTAGGATATGAAGGCTATGTTGGTATATCGGGACTGAGATGATTTCATAGTGTTTACAATTCTTGAAAATGATAATCTTTAATCATATCTTCCGGTGGGACGGCATGCGGTTCAATGTTGTAGGGGTGTATCCTCAATCTGGCCAGCTCCCGAGGTTTGTATTGTGGATATGCAAGACTGAGGGCTTCCTGACGTTCCTTTTCCACATAGTCACTCTTTGCTGCATTCTCTGACCAGCAGAGGACAAATGTATCCGCAGTTTGAATGAAATTGGATATTTCTTCGGAATAGATGTATCCCGCCTTCAGACGGTGCTTGTCAAAGAACACATCGATGCCCAATGCCTCGTGAATCTTTGCTATCTTTTCCGCAGAGGCTATATCTTTGTGGGAGTAGGAGATAAAGAGCTTCTTTGTCGGTCTTGCGCAGACATTGGTATTCAACCGACGCGGCGAATCAACGATAGCGGTAAGGAATATCAATTCGCCAGCGATGGCTCCATTTACAAAGACATTGACAGAACAGCTTAATTCAGTTGTATTTATGTCAGAAGGAACTATAAAGTCAAATGCCCGTTTCACGAAAGAACCCTGCCATACTACCGACTTGCGGCAATTATACAATAGGCTGTCACCATTGACATTCAGTTCGATTTCAACGTTGTCACCTTTCTTAAGTGGCACTTCAAGCGGTTCATATCCTCTTCGTTCCGCGTTTTTATCTGCCTCTGATGCAAGAGACTTGACCTTCTCCGTTTCTTCCGGAAGATGGAGATAGACTTGTACCATCAAATGCTGCTTGGGGGCAATCTCTGCAGGGGCGAAGACTGAGCTATAGACGGATTGAGGTTTATTCCGATTACCGAAAAGACAGGACAATATATGTTGTGCTCGCTTATCGCCTTTCGACTGTGGCTCAAATGTCTTTTGAGATTCAGTAGATGAATAATATGCTACACTATCAGTATCGGAAATAGCGTTTGGCGCAATACAACAGCGGCACTTTGCTGTTCGCTCTAACAAAGTGTGAGCTTCCCGGATATGAAAACTTTTTGGATATTGCTCAATAAATCGTATCAGCAATTCCCTTGATTCTGAATGAACTACTTCATCCCATAATAGTTCCTCTTGACGTTTTTGTCTCTCGCAATACCAAGCTATCTTATCTGTTTCTTCTTTCCATCTACTTAGAGTTATCTCTACCTCTTGTTTCAATAATTGATTTTCACGAAAACGAAATCGAAAGTCAGACTCCTCAATTCTATGATTCAGATATTTATGTTCTCGCTCTATATCACAAATTACATCTCGTATTTTTGCATCAAATTTTCCATCAATATAATCCTTGATTGTTGCATTTAATGCAGAGACACAATGTTGATATGTTCTTTCAACGTCCTCTCTTAATTTGTCATTTACTATATGGTCGTTGTAAGTAAGAAAGTGAACCAAATTATCTTGATAATCATTTGTTGTGAAACATTGTTTGTCCCTAAGCCATGCCGGTAGAGAATGTATGTCCACATCAGGTGACAAAACAGTTACTATCTTGGCATTAGGCTTATGTCCAGTATTGATATCATTGATAAAGGCATGCCATTCTGCAACCACGTATGGTGTCTGTAGATAATCCACGTTTGTGGCAAACACCACCATGTTTTGACAGACATTAATAACCTCCCCAATAAGAGCCGTGTACTGATCGATGCCAACCTCTTTGATACTCATATCTGCTAGAAATGGTCTCAAGCCATTATGTTTAAGATATGAATATATCTCACGGGCATACTCATAATCTTGGCTTTTACAAGATATGAAAACATCGAATCCAAATTCCCTTATCTCGTATCTGATTCTTTCTATTATGTTCGATATTCTAACATCTCTCGTTGCGACCTCTTTCAGAATTCTTGATATGACAGCAGAATATGCATTGTCATCTTGTAAGGAATCAATAAGTGAAAGACCATCTTGGGAGTTTAGAGCAATGTTCAACCTTTCAACTGCATTATTTCTTATCTTACGCAATTGCTCATCAGGATAGCGAAGGTTATCCAATTCCTCTTGGGGATAAGGGACAGTCACATCTTCTCCGCAAACCTTCAATTCCAGGTTCTCTTCAAGTTTGTTTTTCAATGCGGAAATCTCAATTTCACGTTTATTGGCCCTTTCTAATTCGCCACGACGTAGTTCAATCTCTTTTCTGTTTGTCAATCTGGTTATTTCCTTTCTCCAATTGTCTCTATCGATGTTTCTCTTATCTACGTCCGATTGTGTAACAAGAGTCCTTCTTCTTTTTGCATAGTACTCCGAGAGAATTGCATTTTTTCTATTGTTGTAACCAGATATTATCTTACTCTTATCTTCAATGTATGAATGAAGAATATTCAACGGAGTCAAGAAAGACTCAAAATCATCATAATCATGAATAGAATAAACCAACGGTGCTTGGTTCTTGTCCTTGCTGATTAGAATAAAAGCAGGGAGACTTGTGCGCAGTATATTGAAACGATTACAGATATCATCAGCTGTTTCCATCGTTACAGTTGCGCATTTTCCATATAGGCTTCTGTAATTGGGAATATCTCGTATCCACTCAGATAAAACGTAATCAATATTATCATCCTCTTTCGCAAAAACAAAGAAACTAATCCTTTCTCCTGTGATTCTGTCAACTCTATAGGCATTATCTATTACCTCTTTAATAATTGACTTGTCATTACCATCTAAACTGCTTACAAAAAGAAGCATGAGATCATGTCTATTTTGGCAGTAGAAGATATTCAATACTTCCTCAAAAGATAATCTTGCTACATACATATAATATGAACTCTTTTAATAGAACAAATAAACATCTTAAATCTTTACAACTATCAGACTATAAATATCTTTTCTTCACTTCATTTCCCTTCCTGTCACAGCAAGTAATCCTGACAGGCGTTGCATTGAGATCGGGTTCAATCAAAACTCCTCGGGAAGTATCTCGAAACGAACATTAACCTCACCGTCTTCATACTGATAGACATAGACAAAGTGTACTCCTTCTTCTTTGATGCCTTTTACGATGTTTTTATTACATGAAAGTTCTTCTATAATGCCTTTTTTCATCTCTGAGAACACTTCTTCATCAATATACAAATCCTGATCAATTACAAAAGTATAAATCACATCTTTGCCTACAACTTCCGCAGAAATCAGCGTCACACCATCCTCTACTTTGATAGGAATCTCCATAAGTTCAAGTTGCGAATGTAGCATGTCCAGAACAGAAGAATGAGACTCGGCATATTCTTGTAGTTTTCTTAATCTTGAAGGCGAAATGTTAACGACATATTCCTGCGATGCATCAGCTCCGTTCTGAATATGATACACTAATGTAATATTAAACTTATTTATTTTCTTGATCAATGATTCAGGAATATATTTGACAAATGACGATGCTATTTCATCATTATCGAGATACTCCTGAGAGAATATCTCAAAATATTCCTCCGGATAACAATATAGTATATTGAGATACTCATCGTCTATGTTCATCGACTGCCAGACTATTCCCACACCAATATCTTTAGGCAATGACTCGTTTACACTCTCAATATCAGCACGCAATGCTTCTATAGTATTCTTACTTGCGATGTTCAATGTCACACTATCCGAATACATTTGCATTGCGCCTATGATAAAGAAATATGCAATTACCAAAATCTGCAGGCAACGTAGTTTTCGCACCTTTGGTGCTTTTGTCACAAGTCCAAATCGCTTTCTGAAATCAGCCAACGAACTACGCAACATGTTTGCATACGATAGAATTAGGCTAGTAAACCTATAAGCAACAAAATTAGAACTACAAGCTTCGCCATTCTCATTAAAATAGATAAAACTTGAGATGCTGCCAAATCTTTTCTTGGACACAGATGTCTTCACTTTGGACATGTCAACATTCTGCTCAATAAGGTATCTGGATAGAACCAAGATTGAGTCCAGCGAATCTGATTCTGGCACAACAAAAAGGATCTTTTGCTTATCAATTTTGTTCAATGCCATCTTCACTTCCCACCAGAAACTATCTGTGCTTCCAAGTCTAAGGACAACAACCTGAGCTCGTTGAGTCAGATATTCTACTGTATTCTTCCATTCATCATCAGACACATACAATCGGCTTGCGCCCAAAGGAGATTTCTCATCTTTAGGATCACCTATTGCATATACAGGTGCTATGTCCGACAAAGCCTCAACAAGTGCCTCTTCTTCTGATGTGATATCTGAAAATGTGTTTGTAGATTTCTGCGTATTTGCGTCATCTACAAATGACCTGAGATATAGAATAAATGGTCCCTGAATATCCTCTTTCTTAAGCGTCGATTTCTTTTTTCTCCCCAATCTATGATCAATAGATTGCAACCACATAGTGATGACAGACAATATGATTATAAGAATAGGCAATACTATGTTTTTGGCCAAAGCATATCCTTGTCCTTCATAGTACTCTATTTCATTCATCACATCACCATACTTTTGTTCAAAATCTCTATTTAGTTGATCATGTATAAAAAATCCAAGAAACAACAGAAGTAAGAATTGCGCTATACGTGAAAAGAAACGTACAACAATGCGTTTCATATCACTTGGCGTTATAATTGATGTTCAATGATAATTTTCCTACTGCCTGAAGCAAACCCAATGTCAGTCCTCCCAACGGATTATACTTGGTCTCAACTTCACATTCAATGACACCAGTGGTACAATGTTCGGGGAAGAGAACTACTTCTTCTCTTATCTTATGTAAATTCAAAAAATTTCCAACCATATCAATCATTAACACACAATTGTGGTTGGGAATTTCTATTTCCATAGACCCACCATTCCTAACAGTTCCTTTTTTAACGCCATCAATTTTTATGGCGTATGGCATAGCCATTCCCGTAAATGCTTTTTTACGATGTACACGCAGAGTAATTGTATTCATATAGATATATTTAATGCGACTTCTATTTTTACTTTTTCCACGCCGCCCTTCTGAATTTCGTGAAGTCCGTTAAGACAAATTCCTCAAGAAAACGACCCAACAAAATTACAAATTATTTTCTCATGTCCAACAGTTTGGCGATATTTTTACAAGACACCACAAAAGAATGGTACTTTGTTAATATTCAATATATTATATAAAATCCATCCCCTTTCTCAACCTATAATTCTGGTTTTAACTTGCCGTCCGAATTTCAGAGATTGTCACTCACGTCAACCTTTAACCTGAAATCTCAAGAGCATTATTGTTTCACTTCTGACAAAATATGCGGGATGGCAAGCATGAGGAAACAGTCGTATTTCATATCCTCAGGGCTAAGTCTCTTTAAATCGCGATACGAACACAAGTCTATGTGCTTAAACGCTTTTTTCTGTTTCTTCCGAAATTCCCGACGTTCTTTGCCAAAGAATTCCTCGTCTTTGTACATATCTTCCTTGGAGAATGGGGCGAAGCCGAGTATGAGCCTTTCCACCACCCAACGAGAATGTTCACACCTGGCAAGGATTTCCAGATTATCGGCCACAGAGCCTTTTATTTCACGGATTCGTGAGTCGAAACAGTCGGCACAAAACACATTGGACAGCTTATTGCGAATGTCAAATTGGTTTACATCACCCGTTGCCGGATTCACCTTGGCACAATCATTCCAACATGCTGTTCTTTGTTTTGCTGACTGCTGATAACAGAACACATCAAGCGCAATGTTGTACCTCTCTGCGGTGTTCGGGTCATCAGGCGGCAGATTGTTGATTTCGCACCCCATATTATATACCATATTCACATATTGCGCCCTTCTCGTGTCTATTGAGTATACGTCGTCATTCTGTGTTTCAATATAGCTCCTCACATCATCTTCGGTGATGCGTATCGCTCCCTCATTCTCGAAGTCATTGTCAACGAGCCTTATGCTTACATCAATAAAGTTCTCATTACAGAAATCATACAAGTTGGCGACACACTCCTCCGACCTCAGCAAGTCCTCGACCTTTTCCTTATCGCTGTTGTTGCACGGAATATTGATGACAGTAGCATTGCTGCCGTCTGCATCATTGAAGTTCGTGTAGTGTGCCGACAGCGCTATCTGCCTGACCACAGAAAGCATCAAAGTAGAAGTGCCTCCGATAACGAATTCAAGATGTCTGCTACTATCTTTGCCGATACCATCTTTGCCCTCCCATGCAGGTAGGTTGTGCAATACGTATGCTCGTGCTTCGTACCAGCATTTCTTCACATCGTCGCTGATGAGGGTCCCATCCTTCTTGTTTAGATATTTAAAAAGGTCTTCTTTCATGCCTATTTCTCCTTTCTGCGTGTTGCTTCTTTTTGAGTCAGATAAATGTTATTGTTGCTTGCATCATAGCCCGACGGACTCTGATAGAGTTGCAGATCGAACCATTCCAACGACTTGATGGTATGTTCGACAATCTGTGATTGCTGCCATTCAAACGATGCGAGTGATGTCTCTGTTATGAAAGCATATAACTGCAGTGGCATCCCTTCGTTTGTCTGTTCCAACCACCTGACAATCAATCGAGGTTCATGAGTAACCTTTGGATGGCGCATCAGCCAGTGATAAAGGTACTTGCGGTATATTTCCATGTTCAAAGCTCCAACCTTTATTTCATCCATATCGACGAAATCTGTTTGTCCTGCATCTTCCAATCTTTTTTTTGCCCTCATTACGTCTTCCTCGTTCAAAGCATGTATCCATTCAGTATCAATGATGAAACTCGTTATCATTCTGCGACCGTGAGTCTTTCCGTCAGCCATACGCTGGTAGTTCTGAAAGTGTCCCTCTTTAAGTATGTATGTGGGGAAAGAAGATGTAGTCGTATCCCAATTTTCTATGACAACGGTGGTCAAGGTTATCGACTTCAGCATCCCGTCAATGCCATGACTCTTCACCTCTATCCAGTCGCCGATATGAACAAGACCATTTGTTCGAAGATAGAAGAATGCCACAACACTTTTCAGCGCATCTTGGAACACATACGACAAGATCACGCCTATCATGCTGAATGCCAAAAAATCCTTATCGTCCTTGTTGATATGGAAAATAAGAACGACACCTATCAACCATATACCGATAGCTGCCAACAGGATTATCTGCGCCCACGTCACCTTATGGTCTTCCTTCCTGAGGCAATACACTGGAGTAAGGGCTTTTACCGCCCAATAAATTATTGCAAGAAGTGAAGACAGACACACTAATTCGCCAATCTTCATCCAAAATGCGTCATGGCACAGTCCTTCCGATGATGCAATTAAGAATAATGTTATGCCAATGACTGCCCATCCGACAAGTTGTTTCCAACAACAAAAAACTGAACCAAACAGTTGCACGCATGTTTTGCGCGACGACAATGTTTTCCTCCGAATATTCTTTATTTTCATATTTTTAAAAATTATATTTTACTGATGCCAAAAGAGACGCTTTCCGGCTTGCAAACATATCATGCCACAATAGTTGCACGTCCCAATGACCGTTGAATTGTTTGTTTGCCCTCAACTCTCCATAGACAGAAGCGCCGGTCAACTGCTTGTATGGAGCGTTGGTGCTGTAGTATATAAAATTGGCTGCCATCTGTATCTTGCAGGGCAGTGACACCCTCGGGGAGATTCGCACGCTGTAATAATCACTTCCTTTTTCGTTATGTGCGTTTACACCTGCCATCATAGTCAGCCAGTTATATTTATAATACACCGACACGTCGGATCTCCAGATATTACCATTTTCCCTCTTGAAATAGTTCTCATTGACGCAGACAGACAGACTCTTTGTCGAATACGTATAGCCCAATTTCACTTGCTCAACCTTTTCTTCTGTGAGAATCGGGTCACCTGCATGTATTGTTGCACCATCTGCATTTGGCCATTCTTCGGGGAAGACGTCCAAGTATGCAGGATTGATAAACTTCCGGTAATATCCCAACTGCAATTGGTGCTTGTCGCAAGGCCTGTATATCACGCTTGACTGAAACATATTCCTTGTCGTATTACCCGACCATTTCCCTGAATATCCATTCATTCCGTAGTGATACAGCATAATGCGATCTCCAACCGTCAGGTTGAACGCTCCGACAGCATAATTGAACTGAAGATAGAAATCCTGATTGAACACGTCGTATCTGCTCGTTTCATCAAACGTCCCGCCCTGTCTCACGCCATAGTCGTACATGTTGAAATCACCCTCCGCGCCCAACATCATCGTGAAGTCCTTTGTAAACAGCGGACTGTTCAACTCCAACAAGTACATGGGAACCTGTGTCGTTGACTTTTCCCTGAAGTCTAATGACGAATGTGGCGAATCTGTGTATTGGTAACTGAGCAACGTCAGCAATTCCGTTCCCATATCGTTGAATCTGTGAAAATAACGCACGCGAGCCAGACAGTTTCTGTTA
Source organism: Candidatus Limimorpha caballi (assembly GCA_018064605.1). Classification (GTDB taxonomy): domain Bacteria; phylum Bacteroidota; class Bacteroidia; order Bacteroidales; family F082; genus Limimorpha; species Limimorpha caballi. The sequence continues at coordinate 274,725 of JAGHUX010000005.1, forward strand.
ATATTGTGCGCGGGAGACGCATCTGAATTGCAATACTCCTGTTTGATATAAGTCAGCAGCCTGTCTCGTTCCCCTAATTTCGTTACACCGTGAATGTCGGCATATTCCCGATGTGTTATAGTTCCGTCGGCAGATATGTAGGCATAGTTCGTATTTACCCACAAGTCGGTGTTACCACCGCCGTATTGCAGATTCGCGGTAGGGCTTATGCTCCATCTCGTTTCACCTCTTGCCTCGGCAAATCCATGAACGCCCTTTGTCATCGGCATCAGTGTAATGTCAATTACGCCGCCCATGCCGGTCGTTCCTTTCGCCACTCCTGGATTGTCAACTATCTGCACCGACTTGACATCCTTCGCCTTTATCTGCATCAACAGCTGACCGATGTCACCGCTCATCTTCACGTTATCCATACGCAACTGATAGTTATCAAGGACATCGCTGTAGCCGCCGACTATCAATTCCGGATACATCTCCAGAACATCCCTCAGCGTTTCCTCACCGCGCAGCTCCATACGTTGAGGGTATAGCACAACACGGTCGGCACGAACCTCAATGAAGCCTGTGTTGTCTGCGAGAACCGTTTGGCTGATGCAGAGGAAAAGGAATATGGTGTATAATCGTTTCAAAATGAATATGTGTATATTAGTGAAAAACCAGTTCTCATTCTATCAATCCGAGTTTCTTCAAGCCATTTGAGAGTTCCGTTCCATCAGGATAGTCATTCAGGAAGTTCGGATTGAGTTCCAATACTTTCTTCCACATTTCCAGAGCCTCTTTATCCTTGCCTTGCATGAGCAGGATCTCGCCTTTGGAGTCGTAGAAGTTACTGTTACTGGGGAGTATGTAAATTGCGTAATCTATTGTATTGACAGCAGATACAAAATTTTCAATCCTAGCATATTCATACGCTTTTACATTTAAGGCAGAGGCTAAAAATGCTGCAACATAATCGGCATCTAAACTATAGATCTCCGTCAACAAACTAATGGCTTTGTCCGTTTCTCCTTTCTCAAGGATATACCATGCTTCGTTATTCTGCAAAAATAAAAATTCCTTTTTGTATTGATCTGGAGCTTCTTTGTAAAGAATTGAATATTGTTCCCATGCGTCATGTGTAATATTTTTATAGATACTATCTTCTACTTCAAATTCTTCCATACAAACAAGTCTATCCCATAAAATTTCCGCATATAAAGGACGGAATGCAGCTGTTTCTTTTTCGTCTACCTGACGACAATAGTCACCCGCTTCTGACAGAAGCAAGTCTGCTTCTTTGTATTGAGAACTATTTTTATAAACTTTTGCAAGATTATACATTGCTTGAATCATGCCATAAGGTATCTGAGCAGTTCTTTGTACAGAGTTCTTATAAACCTCTATCAATCTCGAATAGGTATTTACAGTTTGTGTAATGTCATTAACGTAATTATACATGCCAGCTATTTCTTGTAACGCATTTATAAAATCCTTTTCTTTATCGTTATTCATTGCATACATTTTCTCAAAAAGTTGTAGCGCTGATTTAGCTTTTTCCGAAAACGTAATGTAATCACCCAGATCGCAACAACAAGCCGCATCGAAGAAAAGAACGGCAGCATATTTAGGGATGAATAAATCGCAATCGGATGTCATCAGTTCTTCATATGCAGATTCCGATTTCTCATTATACTTATGTGCTGCAGCACAATCTTCTTTCATAACATGCGCTATGGCTAAATTTGCAAAGATTTGAGCACTTTTTGAATTGACATTAACAGAATCATTATCCTTTATATTATCAGGCAAGGTGTTTATTATATCCAAAGCCTTGGAAAACTGTTCAATAGCTTGATCTGGCTTATATTGTAATAGGCATATATAAGCATAATCATTAAGGGCATCAATAAGGTGATTCCATCTTGAAATAACATGATGTTTATAATAAATCGAATTGTAAATATCTATCGCCTCACATATCGCAATCTGTGCTTTCTCGTACTGTTCCCTTTCTTTGTAAATTCTACTATAAACTTCTTGAATGTGTGCCTTTTTTGCCTTATACTTTATACTTTCGGAATCTTCTTCAGAGATATTTCTTAACATATCCAGAGATTTCCTAACATAGACTTCCGCACTATCAATTTGTTTTAAGTTTAGATAAGCAACAGCTGCATCCTCTTGCATTGACGCCATATCAAAAATTGACACGCCCCCCGAAGGCATAAGTTCTTGATATAATTCTTCCGCTCGAAGGAAATGCTCAAGAGCTTTTTTATAGTCTCCTTTTGCGTTATATAGCTGACCCAAATGGTTTATTACAGAGGCAAGCCTCTCTTTAGAAGCATTTGGATTAATTTCAAAAAGTTTGTCATATACATGGCATGCTTTTTCAAAAAAGTCTTTAGACTTTTCAAATTCATTTGAGCGGAGATATGACACTCCAATATTATCATATGTCTTTGCTAACATAGACTGGAGATATATCTCGTCCGTGTTTGAAAATGAATTTTCATCACATAGGACGGACAGACTGTCTACAACTTCAAAATAACATCTGTTTGCTCTTTGGTAGTCTATCACATCACGATATAGATTGCCTAAATTCATTAGACATCCATAATAGAGAAACTTTTGATCCTGTGAAAGCTTTTCAAAGTTTGTCTTGTATATGTTCATTGCTTTCGAATTGAATTTTTCTGTTTCGACATGATTATGTTGCGCCCAATAATTAACTGCGATGTTGTTATATGACCTAGCAAGTGCCATGGCATTGTGGGTTTCTGTCAAATCCAGTTTTTCTCTAAAACTGGCAACCTGAAAATCCAACTCCAATGCTTTCGCATGGTTTCCACAGTCATAATATACACTCGCCATACTATGAAGAATGTCATTAGTCAGTCTCTCATCTGATTGTATATGTCTTAATGACATTTCATAGTATCTTATAGCTTCATTATTCTTTCGTTGGCCATTTGCGAAATCCGCATATTCTCTTGTGCATTTTGCATTTGTAGTATCCAAATCTGCGCGCTTTTTGAGAAGCGTCAACGCCTCATTCCATTCAAACTGTTGTTTGGCAATTTCTGCCTTGTTATATAAATCATGGGACAAATCAACATAAATTTTGGCTGCACCAGATTCGCTTTGTTTTAGTCGCTCCCGTTCTTCCTTATTTGCTGCCACTATTTGATAATATTCTTCAATACGCTTTTCAATAGATCCCTTACTTTGAATCATAGAATCAGCCCTAAGAAGCTCCCCCTCTTCAATGTACATTTGTACCTTTCGGTTAAACTCGTCCAATTGGTCATAATCAGTAGAAGCATAACGTTCTGCCATTGCTTTTACCAGCTCATACGATTTATCTTGTGCATCGTAGAGTTCTGCAATTCTTCGTTCGTATTCTTTTTCATTGATAACTTTCTGCTGTTTAAGATCTTCAAGTTCCTTTTCTTTAAGCCTCAACTGTGCAGTCATCGTGTTTTGGATATTTCGTCTAGCTGCATTGATGTCCGCCTGCCGTTGAGCCTCATCCTCAAGCACCACATAGAACGGGTTTTGGGCCGAGTAGGTGAACGAACGTCGTGTGTATTCGGGGTCAGCAAGCGTATAGCCCTGTTTTTTCGCGGTAACGAGTGAATAGTTCTTGCCAGATGGCACGTTGAACGAGAATGCCCCATTATCGCCGCTTATCAGCGGATTGCCGATATTAAGTGTAATGGTAGCTCCCGTCAAATGTTGACCAGGCACCAACTGCCCGTCAACCATTCGTCCACGAGTCTTTACGACACCCTGCTGCGTCTGGGCAAAAGAAATAATAGTTGCGAGAAAAACTATCGTAAAACTGATAAATCGTTTCATATTGGATTTTTTATTTAACTGTGATGACATTACTTTCAGTGTTTGGCATGTATAAAGTATCGTTTCCCAATGCCAGTGGAGTCTTTATTACATAAAATGTATCCTGCTCTGCGAGGGGCATAAAGAAGGTTATCCTCCCCTCTTCATCTGAAACGGCTTCGTGTCCGTTGATGGAAACATTGATATTAGGATATGTCTTTTCCTCATTGGCATTCCAGAGGCGGAACTGAATATCTCCATACGGATGCGGGTCGCGCTGTATGTTAATAGCTATAAACTCAGATAAAACCACGGTGGTGTCGGTGGTGAGCCAATCTTGTGCGCTGATAGTGATTCGTGCTTCCTTTCCTATTGCCTTATGCGGAATATTGGCAAACATCGCCGCGGCCTCAATAGATGGAACAGTGTCGGTCTTCGTTTCGTTTTCGAGGCTCACACTCACTATGGCATCTTTGAGCGGAGGCAGATTGTCGTTGTGAACCGACATTTCATTGAGCCTGATGCTTACATCAACCGGCTGGTTGTTTATCCATACTCCCAGCAAAGCCGCAAGGACAGCGAACGCTCCAATAATCCACGCCGTCATCTTCTCAATCATTAATCTCTTGTGCCGCTGCCAGATGCTATCGAACTCGACACCGAGGAGTTTCGTGACGAGCTGCACGTAGGCGCGTTCCTTGTTAATCCACGGCCACGGACTTACTTTCTCATGAATGTTGGCACCGAGAATTTCCGGAAGACCGAGGGTCTCTACAACAGGATTGAAGCATTCGGTATCTTCATTCCCACTATGCGGCACTCCATCGACGATGAAGAAATGTATGTTTTCGGTTCTTCCCAGAGAATGGAAATACGCAATTTCCGCTCCAACCCATTTCGACCTTGCCGAATTTGGCGAACAGATCACGATGAGATTTCGCGAAGCCCTCAGCCGTTCCTGCAATTCGGCAGTCAATCCTCCGGGCTGGATGTCCGTCGGGGCAAAGAACACCGGTTTGAGGGGTTTGCGTTTCCATCCGTGTTCGCTGCAGAGCGTTGACGGCATGCGGTAGCCTTCTAACTTTCGCTGCACCTTCTTTCCCCATTCCGTATCTTTCGAATTATAGGATATGAAGGCGAAGTATTTGTATTGCCGTTCTTGTGACATCTGATTCTGTAGTTTTATAAAAATCTATGTATGAGTTCTTAATTCTCGTCAACGCAGTCCTTACGTGAATAACTAATAAATACGTCGTGATGTTTATTCATCATATTTCAGGGTAAATACTATATTCAATTTATCCTCGGTAAATAGAATATTTTGTATATCAATCTGTTGCAGAACCTTGTGTACTTCTTCAATCTTGGCAAGATGCAGGATAACACAAGACTTCTGCGAGAAATCTACAATCTCGGTATTCTTCAGCTGTGGAGCAAGCATTAGAATTCCATCAACAATCATGTTAATGGCTAAACCTCCATCATAAGACAGATACAGATCCTCACCATCGATTTTATCAACGCAGACATTGATGGTGAATGTCTTGTTTATCTCTCTGAATATGATTTTTACCTTGGCCTCATAACTGACTTTCACGGTATTATCATTCACGGTTGTCAGGTCGAAGTCCAAACTCCGACCTGACTTTTTCTTTATCATCTCCTTTAATTCGGAGAAAGGGACTGTGAGTTGCATGTGTGTAAAAATAATTACGGCATCCGTTTTCCCGTTTCATCAAAATAAAACACTTGTCCATCAAGTATTGCCTTGAACGAACGATTGAAATTCTTATCTACAATCTTTTCCAGACTATCATACTTACAAGGAATTATAACCTTTGCTTTATGCCCAAAGAAGGTTTTCCTGTATCGAAGGATTCCAAATTGTCCCTTCCTGACGAGATAGTAATATCGGTATTTTTTCTCCTTCAGGCTTATGGCCTCTACATAATCATAACGAGAGTGGAAGAAACACACTGATATGTTATAGTCACATACCGGATGCAGGTTTGCTTCTGGATATAAACTCAAAAGAGGAATATAGTTTTCCATTACTTACCTTTCTTTATTGCTCTTCGTGCCGCATTGACCTCTTCCATTTCGTGTTTTTTGTTAACCTTTGCCCAATAAGAAGATTCTCTGGCTCCCCTATAATCGCCGGTCTTTAAGGATTTCTCAAGATTCTTTACATTATTCTTGTAGCGGCTATTATATGTTTCGGCCATCTTTGTATGATGCGAACTGCTTAAGCCTAATAGACCTTCAGAGAAATCAAGTTTCACTTCCTTTCTACCAACAGAAGCTGAAATCTTATTAGGGTTAGGCTTTCCCTCCATATTATTCACTCTACGGCTTGCATAATTGTAATAGTTCACTTTCTCAGCATTCGTTTCCTTGAACTTCTCCATCAAGTTCTCCCATGTAGGCTTAATGCCTTTTGCCTTCATCTCTGCGACACACTTTCTGCCGTAGTCCATTGCCTGCATACGCATTTTTCCTCCGGGATGGGTTACAGAAGCTCGTTGCTTACCAAGGAACTTCTCGAAATTGCCATTCTTGATGCCAAGCATCTCATTGCGAGCTCCGACAAAGAAGTCTGCGCAAAGTTCATTTGCCCAGCTGTTCTTTCCCATATAATATCGCTGTGAGATGCGATGACCACATTCATGAGTGTATGCCTTAGCAATATCTACAGGATTGGTAAGACCTGCCTTCTTAAGATCTGCCTTGTTATAGTAAAAGACATCATCCTTGAATGTCATAGGATTGCCAGGACGAACCGCAATAGCAGGACCTTCGACGACAGGAATCTCAGGCAATCCAAAGAAATCGCAGGCGCTCTTTGCAGCCTCAGAAATCTTCTTGGTGGATATTTCTGAACCCTCCAGAAAACTTGGAACTACATCCTTACTGAACTTACCGTCTTTAATTGTAGCTTCACTCTTTATTGTTTTCTCACCAGTGAAAGCCTTAATCATTTTTTCGAATCCAAAATCAAATGCCATAATTACTTGTATTTTTAAGGTTTATTCTTCATTATCTAATTCTTCCTGAATACCATTGTACCGACTGTACCATGATTCAAAGAACTCAGTACTATTTAGCAGACTGCATCCACGAACGTACATCTCCAAAGCCACCTCATCGTCTATTTCCTTCGCATTCTTGCATCCTGCTATGATACCACGGACACCTTCATTGAAAGCTTCCATATCGGCGGATGAAGACGAGACACTCTCGAAAGCCTCAACACCAACACACAAAGAGAACAGCACAGCCGCCACATCGTGTATATCTTCAGGCTCGGTGCTGACAGTGCCTTCTTCCTCGCTTATGCGCCATGCCTCACGGATTTCGTAGATGCGTACCTGCAAATCATATCTTTGTTTACCCGTCAAGGTATGGTCTGTCTCCAGTGCTGCCAGCAAAGCGTCTGTATCACCGTCTTCTTCGTCTGTATATATAAGGGATGTAAGCTCAAGGAAAGACGACGGAATATCGTTAACACTCTCGTTATCATCAACACCGCGCTTGTATGTTTCCTCCTTACCTTCGAAACGATTTATCTTGCAGAGCACAGCCTCTTCCCACCCTTTTTGGAACACCACAGCAACACCTGTCTTCAAGCGTGACAGTTCTGTCTTCTGAGGTTCGGTGAGCGATGTTGAGTTACCTGCCATTTCGCGATCGTCTTTGTTAGGCAACGTCATGATGATCTTGGTGTTTGTGTTGCTGATGGCTGAGCGGTCAAGCATCGAAGGTGACTGGTCGGCAATGATGAAACCCTCACCGTATGTACGCATCTCTGCTATTGATGAAGATATCATCTCTACCGACTTTCCAAGAACGTTGCTACCTTCTTGAGACTGCGAAGTTGAGGTAGCCTTAAGTAGATTATGCGCCTCCTCGAGAACAGTAACATGTCGCAAAGGTAAGTTCATCCCGATTCCTTCGGACATACGGAACTCGTTAAGTCTCATGACGAGAATACCCATGATAAGAGCCTTTGTCTCCATCGATCCGACACGACTCAGATCCACGATGACATTGCCATTGAAAAGTTCTTCGCTACTGCGTCGCTGGTCCTGGTAAAGATCTTCAACGAATATCTGTCCCACAATACCGTTTGTCAATGATTCCAGGCGCGTGCCCAGAGCTCCTTTATAGTCACCCTTAGAGTCAGAAGAGTACTCAGAGGTGTTGATGTAGGTATTGAGTTCACGGATGACATCCTGGAATGTTGGATATATGTCAAGTAGCGACTCGGACTTCATTAAGTCCCATCCACATGACTTATAGGCATTGGTTATTGACTTCTTCAATACTGCTGGCATGGCAGCATACATAGGCCAGCAGGCGTTGAAGATATCAATCAGACGGTCGATGTGTTCCTCTATGTGAATGCCCTCTGGGAAAGCAAACGGATTAATCTTCAGCATATCCATAAGGTTAGGATTGGTGCCGAACACGCGAACGTCTTCTCTATGACCGAAAACATTCTTGTACTCACCCTTTGCAGGTTCGATGATCATGAATTTGCGGCCAGCCTTAACCAAAGAATCAACAAGGAGATATACAGTATTGGACTTGCCACAGCCTGTAGAACCTGTTACAAAAGTATGCGACGCAAGAGAGTTGATGGAAAGTTCCACCTTATTATCCTTGCTTATTCTGTCCAGATTAGTTACGTATCCAAGAGGGAAACAGTCTTCGTCTTTACGTTCAGCAACCACCTTATTGCCAAAGGTTGCTTGCTCACGTATAATGATTCCTGGTACAGACTTACGAGGGAGACCTATCATCAAAGCCAGCTCCTTGCTTGATGTCATAGCCGTCGGGAACAAATAAACCTCAGAACCGGGCATCTGACTGTTATAAACAAATGCAGGATGACAGAAACAACTTATAGGTTTGATGACATCTTTGTATGTTTTAGATTCGCTATGCCACGTATTTATGGCAGAAGCCTCTACACCAGACATATCACCCTGGATGATAGAACGATATATGGTTGCTCCTGTCTCGGCGGTGGCACGATCGTTTTTGTACGAAAGGAAGTATGCTCCTGAGGCCCAAAGACCCGTACTTTCACATTCTGCGATACGTTCCAACTGTTTGTCTATGCGCTTGAGAATTTCCTGAATGTGCTTGTCTTGACGGGTGAGAGTGAAGCCTTTTGTCTCACCAATAGTAGAGGTCCTTCCATCGGTTTCGCTGAAGGACTCACTAATAGAATGGGATTCCGATTCGCTTTCATTGATCCCATTAGTATGCGATTTATTCGCTCCTTGTTGCTTTCCATCAAATCCTATAGCCGAACCAGCAAGTCCTGCCGCAACAAGTATTCCTCCTAATGGGGCACCAAATCCTGTTCCAGCTAACACTGCACCAGCGGTCAATAATGAGCCTGACATTTTTCCTACCTTCCCTTTGAAATCTTCTTGATTACCAGAACTACCTAATGTGTCACTCGAATTTATCCCTTTTGATTTTGAAGTCGAATGACTCTCAGATGTACCTTTTGTCCTACTCAAAGCATTTGACAGCGATTCGTTAGTAGAATAGCTAATCTGCTGCGTAGCTTTGACAGACAACTGCTCGTAGATTTGTTCGTAGCCGTAACGGATGTTTTTGATTTCTCCCGAATTGAGATTCTCGGCAAGGATGATGGCTGTATAGGTTTTGCCACGCATTGCCATAGCCAATTTCTCCACACCCTGAATAAAGTTGGCATTGGTATATTTGCCATTCTTGTCCTTGAGAGAAGGAACACTGGTGCATGAACTGACAGTCTCTGCCTGGGCTATGCGATCAAGGAGGTTGTCTTCCTTGCGGCGTCCAGAACCATTGTCGAGGAGTACGTGCATATCTTCCATGCCTATACCTGGGAACTGACCAATCAAGGAACTTCTCAAGGCCTCTGCAAGATTTACACTGGAACGATTCTCATCATGCTCCTTCAGACCGATATAGAAGTCTGTATCATCACCATGACCGTCAAGAACGAGGAAGATGGTAACATCAGCAAATGTCATTGCGCTGATGACACTGGCGAACTTATCTGTTGCGTATTCGTCCTTCTCATAGACAATCTTATTGATCTTGAAGAGATATACCTCTTTTGTGTCATACTTGACATCTGTCTGTAGTGGAGGCAACTCGTTGAGACGGTTTATGCCGTTTTTCAGAACGACATCATCAACCAACTGAAGGGCATTCTGTGTAGCCTGCTCCACTTCCAAGAACTTTGCTTTCACTTGGTCTTCCTGATTTGATGGATTATTTGTCGGTTCAGTTTCCATTGTAGGATTTGAGGATTCATCACAAACTTTTTTTTCTGGCTCTACCGAAGGATTATTCTGTTGATGCTTAAAGTAATCGCTTCGGTTGAATTTATTATGAAGTGTGTTACCTGCCATTTTTCTTATTTTTATAAAGTTTCGCACCACTAACTGCTGCAATAGCTGCTCCTGAAAGTGTAGTCAAAGGACTATCTTTAACTATTCCGTAGGCCATAGTACCCAGTCCTACTACAACTGCTGCTCCTAACATTTTATTCTCTCTGCCGTCATTTTTGCATTCTTCTTGTACGGGCTTTTCGGCAGGTTCTTCACTTTCTATCTTTTTACGAAGAACGATTCCGGCTACATGCTCATACACAGCAATACGTTCGCGAGAGAAGTTGGAATCAAGCTCATTCTTGATCTGCACGAGCAGGTCAACAGAAAGACTATCCTCGTCGAAATCCAACTGACCTCCATCGTGAACTTCATAAAGCTCAGGAACATTAGCTTCCGCATATTCCTTCATCTCTCTATATGTATCACCCTTTGGGTTGAGGAGGAGTTCGTTGGAGATAATCAGACGAACTGTGATAATATCACCAGATTCTACTGCGTTGATAAATTCCTGTCTCATAATATTCCTGTATAATTAAAAATTGATAATGTCATTGACACGCATCTGTATGCTGGTAAGCCATTGGAGTTTCTTTTGCTTTTCGGCTATCTCCGAGGCCTTCAACTTGTTGTCGGCCTCTACTTGAGAGAGAGACTCAAGACGCTGATCTATCAAAGCATCAATTTCTGCAAGAGATTTTTTCAGAGCTACCTTTATATTATCTGTTTCATTCTTCACGTACTCAGGAATAGACAATTCCATTTTCTTTAAATCCGAAAGAATAGGATTGAGATACTGAGTCGCTACGTCAGCCATGTTGACATAGGTTGTATTAGTGTTAACAAGATGCTTGGTTTTTGATACACTTTCTTTACGTCCAAATAACCCTGACAAGAAGCCACCAATTGCAGCTCCAGCCCAAGTTCCTACAACCGGAATGGCAGTGCCCAAAACAGCACCAACGACAGCGCCAACAGTTGCTGATCCAACCATATTTTCATCTTTGCTAAGATAAGTCGTTTTTGTTTCGTAATGAGAACCTGCTTCTGTTTTTGATGCAGTTTTAACAATACTTTGGATGTTTCCAAGTTGGGAAGATACAATCTGTAAAGGTGATAGTTTCATGACGTTCTTGTCAACCTTCAGGTCAAGTTCTTCAAGATACATCTGGTAATAACCAATCATCTCGGTTACGCTTTTGGTGAAGTTTCTTGTCAGGGTGTCCTCCACCTTGGCCTTTAACTGAGTGCGCATTGTTTCTACATTTTTCTCAAGCTGTTTGCACTCGGCTTCTGCCTTGGCAGCTTCAACTTTTGTTCCTCTTCCCACCATCATGCCATTGATTTGCGTGCGAATACCGTTAACCAGTTGTGTAACATCCTGCTTTACCAATTGCGTAACATCGAATTCGTCAATCTTCTTTGAGTAGGTCTTTGCGTCGCCGGCATCTTTGATATTTTTGCGTATAGTCGCTATCTGCACCTCGAGTTTCTTCTTCGCATCCTTATCCTGTCGAATCATCTCTTCTAGGTTGGCAACAGCGGCCAACTCATCCAATGTGCTGTTGAACGAATACACAAGATCCATTATCTTCGTGTTGCGAGCATACTTGTTGATATACAATGTTATAGCTTCCTCAAGATTGAAAATGCCGGTCTGTATTTCCGCTAAATCATCGCCTACCGATTTAGACTTACATGCCTCAATATATTGACGACTTGAATTAGGGAGATGTGAAAAATCATAATAAGTGTCAAATTGCATCTCGGCAAATGCGTTCAGCATCATCTTGTAAGTCATCAGCGACATGCCAAAAGCATCATTCGTACGTTTCTCCAATGCGGGGAGAGCTGCGACCGGGAATATGTTTGGATTCTGTATGCCACGTTTTTCCAAGTCTTTCTTTATACTCGATAGAGTACGTGTAATACAGCCTGGTCCATCTGCTTGCGGACGAGGATCAAAGCAATTAATCTTATTTACAACGAAGATAAACCTGTCTTTAGTTTGCTTACCGCCGCTTTTCATGCAATTGCATACATAATCCAGGAACATCTTTTCGTCTTCGATACCAGACTGCTGAGCATTGAGAACTACCAGAACAAGAGACTTATCAGAATCTGCCAGCATCTTGTACGTCATTTCCTCATGCTGCTTGTTGCGAGCATTATTAGGTCCCGGAGTATCTACAAGTACCAATTTCATTCCAGTACTTTCAACAAAAGGTATTGGACCATCCATATTAATATAGGACACCTTCTTCTCTGCGTTATATGCTTGCATATCTGCAAGTTTTACTTTCTTTCTGTCAAAGACTTTTTTACCATTGGCATCATATCCAACGGCATAGAAATCTTCACCGGGTTTGCCGTCATTGTCAAGTACCTTTACTATTGTTGCTGTTGTCGCCTCGTTGGCAGATGGCATTATCTGTTCTCCTAACAGAGCATTTATCAGGGTTGACTTGCCAGAACTCATCGTTGCTACTACATTCACTTCAAATTGTGAATTCTTGGCTTTTTTGAAAGCCTTCAGGATAGCGTCTGATTTCAGTTCTTCGACAGGTCCGTTCTGTATGTCCTTGAAGATTTTGTCGATAGTTTGTTCTGCTTCCTCCACGCAGGGCTTTCTGCTAAACGCAAAAGTAGCGTTCACTCCTGCCTTATTGTTTTCAAAACCTGCTTTCAGATCTTCAAAATCAGTGTCTGTTCCAATAAATTCGATTTCAAACTTATTGTCATTGAACTCGGTCTTCAACCATTCAGGCAACAAGTCTGCCCACTCTTGTAAACGAGATTTACCTACATTGAGTTTACTATCTGTCTTAGGAGACTTACCATCAATCGAAAACTGCGAAGTCACAGTGTAAGGATTGTACTTAATTGAGATGTTTTTCATAAACATGAATTTTTATTGTAACTATTCATTTTACTATTGGGTTATTATTTTTGCAATGGTTTGCTCTAAAAGAACTATACCGGTACGTTCAATAATGGTAGTAGAATGTTCATGGGTAACATAGAATGGAAGATCATAAAAGTCATTTGTGAACCTTTCTTTGTACATTTTCTCCATGCCGACGTCTAACATATCCTGAGTTTCATCAGGCAACTTGTCTAACAATGCCAACCAACCTGTGACGGGGATTATTTTGCTATCGTTACATCCATATTCTTTCATCATGCTTTCGTATGTTGCGAGCGTTTGTCCTATTGAATCTTGCATTGGGTCATAGACATCCAATTGGTTGATAGCAACAATGACAGGCTTCTTCGTATTTGACATCAAATAGCTGAAAAGACTCTTTTCATCTGTGGTTCCAGGATATCTTCCATCAGCAACGAAGAGCAGTAAATCATAATTGTTTGACTTGATGGCTTCGTATGTTAAATCCCCATGTGTCGAGTCTTTGCTATTGTTGACGCCAGGTGTGTCAATGAAACAAATGTTTTCGTCCTTTAAGATGGAATGGAAATGAAAAGCTATTATATCACATTCGGAATTCCTCACCTCGTCCACATTGTTGTTATGAGAAAAAACTTTTTTGTCCCAAACAGAAAAACCGTCCTCAACAGGCTTGTTGTATATGTACTTAAGCCTACTGGTACATGCAGTATTGGCTACTGCATTGATTCCATATCCCGTAATGGCATTTATCAAAGTAGATTTACCTGCCGACATGTTGGCTACAACCAATACTCTTTTGGCAGGAGATTGCAAGAATTTCTTATTCGTCTCACGATGAGCTATCAGTTCTTTGGGAATTGATGGATGCTGTATTTCTTTCCAAAACAGCAATCTAACATTCTGAAGTGCAGCTTTTGTAAAGCGTCCACAAATGTGGTCATGCAGATAATAATGCACATTGCCAGTCATATCAGGATTAAAGAGTTCTACCAAGTAGAAACAGTCGAAGAAAAACTCGTATGTTAGACGAAACATCCTTATACCAATACGGTTTAACGTCAATGCGTCTTTTGCATGTTGTCGATGAGGAAAGAATGCATCGTATGTGTGACCACTTATGGAGATGCACCATTGATCGTATATATCGTGAAGTACAGGTGAGCTAACGGATACTTTACTCAGTACAGCACCCAAACCTACTAAATATTTATCCTTTATATCGTCTGGCAATTGTAAAATCGGATGATTCCTTACATATAGACATAATTTCAACCTACGCTCAATTTCAAAATTTGTCATATAACTTTATTGCTATTTCTTCTAAAATTTTCAATTCTCATCTTCTTCAAGTAGATCTACATATCCAAGGCGACTTCTATTTTTACCTTTTCTACGCCGCCCTTCTGAATTTCGCGAAGTCCGTTGAACAAAATCCAAAATGGAAACGACATTGCAAATTTATCACAAACACTCCAAAACACTAATTAAATTTTCTTTAAATTTGCTCTGTATTTTCAAACATAAATAATACTTGCCATAATCGCAAATAATTTACAATCAAAAAAAAATAAATATTTGCAAATCTTTTTTCGTCCTATTTTTTTGAACGCATCCTGTACTTACAGCCGCTGCACACGTCTCCGCTAACGAGCGCCTTCCTGCTTACCTTAACCATGATATAGACATCCTCCTCACCGTCGCCTCCCTCCTCATTTGTCAAATGTTTGAAAAAGTCGTAGTCCAACGCCGCCGAGACACGCTGCAACAACGCGACGTCTATTGACTCGCGCTTCAGAATGTCATACGCATTGCCCGACGAAACATTAATCTTTCCTGCGAAGTCCCTGATTGACAGACCCATCTCCTTCCTTCTCTTATCAATAAGTTTCCCGATGTTAATTTTCTCAAAATTCATAGAAAAATCTTTTCTCAAAAGTAATTTGTTTTTCGATTACGCCTTGTTTGATTTTATCAGAAAGATTCAAATTATTTCTAACACCCGCCATACTTGCACCCGCCGCACACATCGCCGTCAAGGAATGATTCTATTGCCCATATCGAAAACATGACCATCTAAATTGAGGGGATGACTTCATGAAATCTGACACGCACGGCGTTTTTTTATTGAACGGCGTTTTCCGACACGTCAAAATTGTCACAAAATAATTCAATCATGAAAGATATTTTCATACCTTTGCAACGCTGTTCACTTTGAATTTCAAATGAAGGAGACTTCATTAAATTAAGGTGTTAGCGTAATCTTTTTAAGATAGAAGTCAAAATAATTAAAAGTTGCAACCATGAAATATCTCAACAGATTCATCATTTCGATCCTCTTACTCGGACTATGCAAAACAACTTTCGGACAGGCATCTCTAACCAGCCCCGACGGGCGGATGGAGGTCGTCTTCAGTCTTAAAGACGGCGTGCCTTACTATTCACTCAACCGCGACGGGAAAGCCGTCGTGCTGCCCTCGAAGATGGGCTTCACCCTCGAATGGCGCGACGACATCGCCCACGCCTTCGAGCTTAAAGACGTGACACACAACACCTTCGATGAGACTTGGGAGCCAGTGTGGGGCGAGGAGGCGCGCATCCGCAACCATTACAACGAGATGCTCGTGACGTTGGAGCAGCCCGTCGGCAGCATCGAGAGCATGGACGGCTCCACGCAGAAGAAACCCACCGTGATGCAGATCCGCTTCCGCCTCTATGACGACGGCCTCGGCTTCCGCTACGAGTTCCCGATGGATAACGCCCTCGTTTATTTCTGGCTCACCGAGGAGCTGACAGAGTTCGCCATGGCCGGCGACCATACAGCATGGTGGATCCCGGGCGACTACGACACGCAGGAATACAACTACACCGAATCGCGACTCTCGGAGATCCGCGGGCTATATACTGAAGCGCACAAGAACTGCGGCTGGCCTTACACCAACTTCTCGCCAACCGGCGTGCAGACCGCCCTTCAGATGAAGACACAAGACGGTCTGTACCTCAACATCCACGAGGCGGCGGTGCTCGACTACCCGACCATGAACCTCGACCTCAACGACAGCACCTTCGTGTTTCATGTGCATCTCACGCCCGACGCCACCGGCTACAAAGGCCGCTTGCAGACTCCATGCCACAGCCCCTGGCGCACGGTGATGGTCTGCGAAAGCGCCACCGACGCGCTGCGCTCCCGTCTGATACTCAACCTCAACGACCCCTGCGCCCTCGATGATGTCAGCTGGATTCATCCGGTGAAATACATGGGCGTGTGGTGGGAGATGATCTCCGACAAGAGCAGCTGGTCATATACCAACGACTTCCCGTCGGTGAGACTCGGCGAGACCGACTACGCCAACGCCAAGCCTCACGGACGGCACGCCGCCAACAACGACAACGTGCGCCGCTACATCGACTTCGCAGTCGACAACGGCTTCGACGCGCTCCTCATCGAAGGATGGAACATCGGGTGGGAAGACTGGTACGGCAAGGAGAAAGACTTCGTCTTCGACTTCATCACGCCTTACCCCGACTTCGACCTGCCAGCGTTGAACAGATACGCCCACGAGAAAGGCATCAGGCTGATAATGCATCACGAGACATCTTCATCCACAATCAATTACGAACGCTGGATGGAGAAGGCTTACAACCTCATGAACCAATACGGCTACGACGCCGTGAAGAGCGGTTACGTCGGGAAGATATTGCCCCACGGCGAGAACCATTACAGCCAGCCGCTCATCAACCACTACCACTACTGCGTCACCGAGGCGGCGAGGCATCACATCATGGTGAACGCCCACGAGGCGGTGCGCCCGACGGGGCTGTGCCGCACCTGGCCCAACATGATCGGCAACGAGAGCGCGATGGGCACCGAGTTCCGCGGACGCATCAAGGCGGGACATGCCACGATACTGCCTTTCACGAGGCTGCAGGGCGGCCCGATGGACTACACGCCGGGCATCTTCGAAACCGACATGGAGAAGAACGCCTTCTGGAACAAAGGCGACCTCATGCGCCACACCATCTGCAACCAGCTCGGACTCTACGTCACGTTCTACTCGCCGTTGCAGATGGCCGCCGACTTCCCGGAGCACTACGCGCCGTTCATGGACGCCTTCCAGTTCATCAAAGACGTGGCCGTTGACTGGGACACGACGCTTTACCTCATGGCGGAGCCCGGTGCGTATATCGTCACCGCACGCAAACCTAAGGTCGCCACCCTGAACAAGGCCGCCGACGGCGTCGGTGAGCTGCCCGACGGCAGGAAAGGCGTCATCTCCGGCACGACGCGATACGTCTGTGCCATTCCGGATTCCATTCAAAGATTTAATGATTCGAATATTAAAAGATTTGAACCGCGCGACGTGTGGTATGTCGGCGGCATCACCGACGAGAACGCGCGTGAAGTCTCCATAAAACTCGACTTCCTTGAGAAAGGCAAGACATACGACGCCGTCATCTACTCCGACGCGAAAGACGCGAGCGGCGTCCCCGGCGATGGCTACAACCCGCAGGCCTACACCATCACAACGAAAAAAGTTAACTCCAAGACAACGCTGAAGATGAAGATGGCACCGTGCGGTGGCTTCGCGGTAAGCATCAGGGAGAGGAAATAAAAAAATTGATGTCATGACAATCGAAGAATACAGAGAAGAAGGCTTCCGCCTTTATGGCGACGACATGGCAAAAGCCGTGGAATACTTCAAGAAAGCCGCCGAGGGGAACGACATCATCTCCGCCATCGTCTTGGCAGGTTATTATTATGACGAAGAAGGCGAACACGGAATAGCCGCAGAATGGCTCGACAAGGCGTTCGAATGGTATGAGGACGCCGACAAGCCGGAGGGTTTGAAGGATTATTACGCCGTCGCGGAGACCCTGATGGGCAAGATCATCTACGAGTCGATAAGCTATTACGACTTCCCGAAGGCCACCGATGCGCTGAAGCATTTCATCAATGCAGTACAGAACGGCGACGACAACGCGCTCGCATATATTGGCATGTACTTTTTCGACGGCTACGACACCCCCGACGCCTCGCCAAACTATTTGGCGGCTTTCGACATCTGGCGGCAAGGAGCCGAAAAAGGCAACGAGATGTGCAAGAGTCTACTCGAAGACCACAAATACGAATACGTTGGCGAGCCATCCGACCCGGAAAAGGTAACTTTCGATAACGGCGACGTGTATTATGGCGACATCAACATCGACGGACAGCCGCATGGCATCGGTCACATGGACTACAAGCTGAACGGATACGACGGGGAATATGACGGGGAATGGCGGAACGGGAAACGCAGTGGCATGGGTCATTATCACAAATCAAGCATAGGAGGGAGAAAATATATCGACGACTACAAAGGCGAGTGGCTCGATGACAAGGAACACGGCTTCGGCATCTCATACAGCAGCAAGGAGGAAGGCCTTCACCTGAGCACCGTCGGCTCCACATACAAAGGCGGGTTCCGCGAAGGCAAACGACACGGACACGGCATCCTCATCATGGATAATTTCGATGGCAGCTTCCGCAACGGCAAAAACTATATCGAAGGAGAGTTCGCCGATGGCGGACTGAAAGGCCATGCGGTGTGTGAATATGCCAACGGCGACACCTTCGAAGGCGAGTTCAACGGCGGGAAAAACGGCCACGGCATATACACCTTCGCCAACGGAAAGAAGTTCGAGGGAGAATGGGAAAACGACCGTCTCGACATCAACAGCATCAAGTCCGACCCATCGCTCAACACCCCGGTGCTGCTCATCACCGAGCATCACAGCGGCTTCGACTACAACCACACGGGAACATTCCTGATAGTGGCCGAAGTGGGTGAAAGACACTACGAGGACACCATGCTCATCAGCAAGGACACGAGCTTCAACATGAGATACACCTTCAACATCATCGAGGTGACACCCGACAGCGTGACCTTCGAGGTGGGAAGTGACTTCGCGCCAGACTACAAGGCGTTCAACGAGACTATCCACCGAGGCGAGACAAAGTATCACGAAAACTCGCATGACGCTGTCGCCACCATATATGACGACGACTATGATTATACCATCAAGAGCAGTCTACAGGTGAAATGCGTGTAGATTTTAAGACTGAAGTCAAAATGTTCAAGTACAGTGAGGACAATAAAATGAGACGTTTTTGCCACATCCTGCTGCTTTTAATTCTCGTCGCTTGCAGCAAAAACAAGCATTTCGAGATAAACACACTCGACACCAACGAGCCGCGTTTCAGCTGGAACTATGTTTCGGACGCGCAAAACGTGAAGCAGACGAGCTATCGCATCATCGCGGCTTCGACATTGGAGAACGCCCGAGACGGCATCGGCGACCTCTGGGACTCCGGCGTGGTCTTTTCAGACAAAATGCTTTACATCCCTTACGAAGGCAGGGAACTTCAAAGCCGCGACAAGGTGTTCTGGAAGGTCTTCGCGACACTTTCTTACGGAAAAAATAAAAGCGTAAAAATTGAAAGCGACATCAAATATTTCGAGATAAGTCTTTTGAAATCAAGCGACTGGCTGGCGAAATGGATCGGTCATGAATTTGAAGATGATGTCCTTGCCGGAAAGACAAAGCTGGCTGCGCGATATTTACGTAAAGAGTTTAATTTGAATGAAAACATCGCCGAGGCGCGGCTTTACGTGAGCGGCCTCGGACAGTACAGCGCGTTCATCAACGGCAACGAGGTGGCAGCCGATGAGCTTCTGAAACCTGCACTGTCGGATTACCGTAAACGTGTGTATTTCAACACTTTCGATGTCACGGAGATGCTGAAGAACGGCGACAACGCCATAGGAGTCATCCTCGAAGGCGGGCACTACACCGCCATGCGCATCAACACCGAACATATCGACCAAGACCATACCGACAACACGTTGCATTTCGGCACACCACGGTTGCTTTTACAGCTTGAGATAAAATACAACGACGGTCACAAAGAGCTGATTGTCAGCGATGAAAGCTGGAAGATTACCAACTGCGGGCCGATTCGCACCTCCAACGAATACGACGGCGAGACCTACGACGAGAACCTCGAACTCGGCGACTGGACGCTGCCGCATTACGACGACAGCTCGTGGATGGAGGCCGAAACCGTGAAAGCGCCCGACGGCACGCTCACACCGCAGCCCAACCCTAACATCAAAGTGCAGGACACGCTCACACCCGTTTCCATCTTCCGCAAAGGCGAAAAATGGGTCCTCGACATGGGGCAGAACATGGTCGGCGTGCTGCAAATCAACGTTTCGGGGCAAAGACCAGGCGACACGATAACGCTGCGTTTCGCCGAGAACCTCTATCCCGACAGCACGATAGACGTCAGGAACCTGCGCGACGCCGAGGCCACAGACCGTTATATCATTTCAAGAAAAACTCCACACTCCACATTCCACACTTCACACTCGTGGAGTCCGATGTTCACATACCACGGCTTCCGTTACGTCGAGATCCAGGGTATCAGGGAGACACCGAAACTTTCTGATTTCCAAGGTCTTGTCTTTTATGATGAGATGTCTGTCACCGGCAGTTTCGAGACATCCGACGAGATTATCAATGCCGTGTATCGCAACGCTTTCTGGGGCATCAGAGGCAACTACAGAAGCATGCCCACCGACTGTCCGCAGCGTGACGAGCGTCTCGGCTGGACCGGCGACCGCGCCACGGGCTGTTATGGCGAGTCGTTTATCTTTGACAATCACAGACTTTACGCCAAGTGGCTTGACGACGGCGAGGACTGCCAGCTCGAAAACGGCTGTCTCTGCGACGTGTTTCCGCCTTACTGGCGCATCTACACCAACAGCATGACGTGGCCCGGCGCGTTCATCACCGCAGCCGACATGATTCACACACGTTTCGGCGACGACAAGCCGATCCGCGAGCATTATCAGGCCATGAAGAAATGGATCGTCTTCATGAAAAACCGTTTCATGGTCGATGGCATCATGAAACGCGACCAATACGGCGACTGGTGCATGCCGCCGGAGTCGCCGGAGCTGATTCACTCGAAAGACAAGAACCGCAAGACGCGGGCGGAGGTCATCGCGACTCCTTATTATTGTCACCTCTCGAACATCATGGCGAAGTTCGCCGGAATATTGGGTTTCACCGATGATGCCGAGTATTTCAGGAATGAAGTCTCCGCTTCGGCGGAGGCATACAACGCGAAATATCTGAACCGTCAGATCTGGAGATACGCGAACAACACCGTCACCGCCAACATCCTGCCCTTGTATTTCGGGATGGTGCCTGAAGGCCATGAAGACGACGTGTTCGAGAACCTCGCCGAGCGCACTGAAGACATGCACGACGGCCATGTCTCGACAGGCGTCATCGGCATTCAGTTCCTGATGCGCACCCTCACGGAGCACGGACGCGGCGACCTCGCCCTGAAGATAGCCACCAACGACACCTATCCGAGCTGGGGCTATATGGTGCGCAACGGCGCCACCACCATCTGGGAGCTGTGGAACGGCAACACCGCCGACCCCGCGATGAACTCCGGCAACCACGTGATGCTCCTCGGCGACCTCATAATATGGGAATACGAATACCTCGGCGGCATCAGAGCCCTTGAACCTGGTTACAAAAAGATACAACTGAAGCCTTATCCTATTGACGGACTTGACTTTGTGAACTGCTCATACGAATCAGTCTCGGGCCGTATCGAGAGCAACTGGCGGCGCGACGGCAACCGTTTCGAGTGGGACGTCACGATTCCGGCCAACACCGAAGCCGAGGTCTGGATCCCGAGCAAGGACGGACACAAAATCAAGACGTTGGGAAGCGGGAGGTACAGGTTCTCCACAACGACCCTTTGATTCACGGAAGCGAAGCCGTCGTCAGACATACACACGCCGAATTCATCAAACCCGTGGATGTATTGATAAAATTGTAATTTTTGCCACTTAATAAAATGAAGAAATGCCGAAAAAAACTTCCGATAAAAATTCTCATTCCATTCGCGACAGCTTGCATATTAGCTAATTGCAACAAAAAAGAGACTCGTCCGATGAACATCGTCTTCATCATGACCGACGACCATTCCTACCAGACGATAAGTGCGTACGGCAGTCGTTACAACAAGACTCCGAACATCGACCGCATTGGAAATGAAGGAGTCCGTTTCACAAACAGCTTCGTCGCCAACTCCATCAGCGGGCCGAGCCGCGCATGTATCATAACCGGGAAACACAGCCACAAGAACGGATACATGGACAACATCAACTGCACATTCGACGGCAGTCAGCAGACGTTCCCGAAACTGCTTCAACAGGCTGGCTATCAGACTGCTATGATTGGCAAATGGCATCTCATTTCAGAGCCTACAGGCTTCGACTACTGGAACATTCTGACAGGTCAGGGTGATTATTACAACCCAAGATTCATCGACAACGGCGTTGAAAGAGAAATCGAAGGTTATGCCACAAACATCACGACCGACATCGCCCTCGACTGGCTCGAGAACAAGCGCGACACCGAAAAACCCTTCTGCCTGATGCTTCATCACAAGGCGCCGCATCGCACCTGGATGCCTGATTTGCAAGACCTTGGGATGTACGACACCGTACAGATTCCGCTTCCCGAGAATTTCTTCGACAAATACGAAGGTCGCCTTGCCGCTTCCGAACAGGAGATGAGCATCTTCAAAGACATGGACCTCGTCTATGACTTGAAGCTCGCCGACAAGGAAAACGAGATCCACACCACGACGGGACTGGAGGGCTACGGGCGCGGCTTATACGACAATCTCCTGCCCGAGCAGAAAAAGGCATGGGACGCGTACTACGACAAAATCATTGCCGATTATAAAGCGGAACTGCCTGAAGGAGAAGAACTTGCAAGATGGAAATTCGAGCGTTACATGCGCGACTACCTGTGTGTCATCCATTCCGTTGACCGCAACGTGGGACGTGTGTTGGACTATTTAGACGAATCGGGATTGGCTGGAAACACGCTCGTGGTGTATGTCTCCGACCAGGGCTTCTACATGGGCGAACACGGCTGGTTCGACAAACGTTTCATGTACGAGGAGTCGTTCCGCACCCCGCTGCTCATGCGGCTTCCGGGCGGGGGACACGGCGACATCGGCCAGATGGTGCAGAACATCGACTACGCCCCCACCTTCCTCGAACTCGCCGGCGTTGACATTCCCGGAGACATCCAAGGCGTTTCGCTGCTGCCTCTGCTGAAAGGCGAAGAACCCGCCGACTGGCGCACGTCGCTTTACTATCATTACTACGAATATCCGGCGGAACATGCCGTGAAAAGACATTACGGCATCCGAACGGAACGCTACAAACTCATCCATTTCTACAACGACATCGACGAATGGGAACTGTACGACTTGCAAAACGACCCGGCGGAGATGAACAACATCTACGACGACAGCCTGCCAATTGTCGATTCTCTCAAGAAAGAGTTGAGAAAGCTGAGAGAATACTATGATGACCAAAACTGACCCACGAATCACCACGAAGTCATTCACCACGAATCAAACGAATCAAACGAATAATCACGCCCAAAATTGCAACATCATTCGTGCTATTCGTGTAATTCGTGGTGCATCATTCGTGATCACACTTCCGTGACACCGATTTCCTTCATCGTCTGCCTGATCTTTCCGGCGGCAGCACCCTTGATAATAATATGGTGGTTGCCGATCGGGCAGTTCAGCATGTATTCCGGCTTGTAGAATTTAAATGTTATCTGCGTCCTGCAAAGATGCTCGCTGTACGGTTTTTCGACCGCGTCAACCTCTTCGACGAAGAAACGCTCAAGCCGTCTGCCGCCCCATTTGAAAATCGTATATCTCTGATTCACAGGCATCTCCCCTGCTATCGCGATTCCAAGTCCCGACTCGAAGTGGCTTCTGAAACCATATTTTCTGCACATCGACATCGGTACGGTGCAATGCGCGAAGGTAGTGGTTCCGTTTTCTTTCGACATACCCGACGGGTTTGCCATGAACGCAGGCTGCCATGCAATCCTACGAGCCATAATCATGGTAAGCAGCGATTGCAGGTCGCCCTCGCACGAAGCGTCGATACCTTCGTCGTTGAGCATCGCAAGCGCGAGACAGCTCGTCGCATTGAGCCGTTTCACTATGTCAAAACACCTGATTGTCAGACAAGTGCAGTTTTCCTCATGGCAAATCTGACTTATCGCCAAATACAGTTTCAACGAGTTCAGCAGATCGCGGTGGTTCGCTTCACCAAATGAAACACCTAAATCTTCATAATCTTTTGCCAGAAGCTCAACCATCTCGTCATCAATGAGTTGCACTCGCGCAACAAGACGTTCAATATCGACATTCACAAAATCGACGTTGAATTTTTCCTTGACAAATTCACGGTCAACGCCGCTTGCGATGAGCCAGTCGGACGGCTCGCCGAAGATGGCGATTCGGTTAAATTCAATGAGTCTGCTGCTTTTAACGTTTTCGGCATTGACATTTGAGACAAGTTTTTCATCCGACTTAATTTGTTGCAGACCAAGCAGATCCGCAACGATTTCCTCGTTATTTCCGTGAATGATTTTGCCGTTTCCGCCTTTTTCATTGAGATAAGTCAGGATCTCCATTGATGCCGCGAGCGAGTTGTTCCTGCCGTCGGCAATCAGCGTGACATTTTCAGCAACAAATTCATTTCCAAGAAGTTTGACAAAAAGCCCTTCGACACCGCCTGTTGCCACGAGGAAAGTGCCGTGCTTCTCGATTTGCGTAAGCGGCATCTCCTCGCCTATCACCCTGAAACTTGCACCACATTTCTCTGTGAGCAAGCGCAGCAGCTCGGCGTATTCTTTTTTTACATACTCATCGGTCTGAAACGACGAGCGAAGAATCAAAATCTCATTCATAACTAATTGATATGCAACCGCCACGCGGTTTTCCTTAAATTCCTAATTACCTAAAACTCCTAATCTCCTAAATCTCCTACTGAACAGCAAGCAGTTCTATTTCAAAGATCAGTGTTGAGCCGGCCGGGATTCCTGGCATCGAATAGTTGCCGTAGCCCATTTCAGCCGGAAGATAAAGCTCCCATTTGTCGCCGACGTGCATCTGCTGCATCGCAATGACCCAGCCTTCGATGAGTTCGCGGAGGCGTATCGTGAGCGGCTCGCCGCCGAAGCTGCTGTCGAACTGCTTGCCGTCGATGGTTCTTCCTGCATAATGTGCCGTGACGATGCTGTTTCTCGTGGCGGTGACTCCATTGTCTTCGCCTGACGCTAACACCTTGTAATATATGCCTTTAGGTAATGCAACCACGCCTTCTTCCTTGGCTTTTTCAGCAAGCCATTCCTGATTTTTCTGATAATATTCCTGTCTTGTCATGATATTAAATTTATTGTTTCACAAAATTATGTCTTCCAATTTCAGTTTCGGAACATAATGAACGCCGTCCTCACGGAAATAAGCCTTGCTTTCCTCCGGCGAGATCGGTTTCAACTTTATGTTTTCTGTGCCTTTCCCGACAGCGAGAATCGCCAGCGGTTCATGTTTCAGATTGAAATGTTCTGCAATATTGGCTTTATTGAACGCGCAAATAATCAATGCGTTAAGTCCCATTTCCGTTGCTTTCAGCGACATGCTCTGAAGTGATATTCCGAGGTCAATGTCAAGGATTTTATTTTCAGGGACGGTGCCGCAGACGATGATGAAAGCCTCCGGTTCAGTGCCTTTATACGGCAGATGAAGTTCGGGCAGCATTCCGCCGAGCTTGATGTTTCCGTTGACGAAATCAGCGTCATCGCCTTTCGTAACTAATTTAAAACGAAGCGCTTGCTGATTCTTTCCCGAAGCAATCTTGGTGTTCACGTTGACGATGCGCTCAAGCATGTCTTGCTGAACTATGAAATCCGTCTTATAACCACGGTAACTGCGGTTTTTTTCAAACAAAGTGTCCAATGAAACGTGTTTCACCGTCTTTTTCGCGCCGGAATTGAACTCATCCATGCGTCTTTCCAAATATCCGTCTGCCATAATAAAACTCTCAAAATTTTCACAAAAATACGGTAAAATTCCAAAAGCGGCAACCTTATTTGAAAAAATATTATTTTTGCAGAAAATTTCAAGTCAAGAATGAAAACTATCAGGTTTTTTCTAAATATAATATTGATATTCATAACATTAGCGACAAACGCCCAGATTTACAAAATCGACGGCCACGTTGCAGACAGCCTGACAAAACAAAACCTCGCATTCGTCAACATCGTGATTAACGACGACGGCACTCTCGGAACCACGACCGACATTGACGGCAATTTTGAGATAAGAAGCCGCGATGAAATCAAGAAACTGACGTTTTCATACGTCGGATACAAATCGAAGAAGATTGACATCACAGAAGGCGGTAAGGTGAGCCTTCAGATCATCATGCAGAGCGAAAACATTGAGTTACAAGAGGTTGTCGTCAACGCTGGCGAGAATCCTGCGCACCGCATCATCGAAAACGTGATCAGGAACCGTAAGCGCAACAATCCGGAAAACCTCGATTCATATTCATACACCATCTTCGACAGGATGATTCTGACGCTCGACACCACATTAATCACCGACACCGCGCTGATGAACATCAACAACTTCGTGCGCCGCAGCGACCTGATGATCATGGAGACCGTTTCGGAAAAATATCACAAGAAGCCGAACAAAAACAAGAAGGAGATCAAGGCAAACTTCATCACAGGGCTGTCGAACCCGATGTATTTCTACGTCATCGAGGGGATGCAGAGCCTGAGTTTCTACGACAACTTCATCAGAATCGACAACAAAGACTACGTCAACCCCATCACTCCGGGAAGCACGTCGAGATATTTCTTCAACATCGAGTCGGAGGTGCCCGCCGGAGGTAACGACACGATTTTCCAGATTTCCTTCAAGCCGAGGCGCGGGGCGACGTTCGACGGGCTGAGAGGCGTTCTGACGATACACTCCGACGGCTGGGCGGTGGCGAATGTCAAGGCCGAACCTGCGGTGGAGCCGAAGTCCGACGCACTGTTCAATATCAAGTTCAAGATTCAGCAGCTTTACACGAAAGTCAATGATTCCGTGTGGTTTCCGCAACAGCTCAATACCGACATAGAGTTTTTAGAGATGTTCACCGACGGCAAAGACGAAGTGTATATTTCAGCCAAGCCGGGACAGGAAAACACTGTCAAGCTGCTCGGGATCGGCAAAAGCTACATCAGCGACATCAAAGTGAACGAAGAGATCAGCGATAAGATTTTCGGAAACACCGACATCGACATCGCAGATAACTCAACGGAGAAAGACGAAGATTTCTGGCGGCAATACCGCAACGACAGCATAAGCAGAAGAGTCGCAAGAACCAATGCCTTCGTCAAAAGGATGGAGGAGAAAGCCGACGTTGACTTTGACAAGCTCATTGGCAACACCATGACAATCATAGAGGACGGATGCATTCCGGCGGGGCCGGTTGACATCAGGCTCAACGACATCCTATCATACAACGAGGCAGACGGATTTTACGCTGGATTCGGCGCGAAGACAAACCAGAAAGTGTCGAAACGGATCAGCGTAGGCGCGTACGGCGGCTATTGGTTCGCTGCGAAAGAACCGAATTATGGCGGGAACTTCTTCGTCAGGATGGACAAGAAACATAACCTCGACATGAATCTCACCTTCGACAGGAAGTTTGTAAAAGTCGGAGACTACGGTTTCTCAAGAAGCGAGTACAACGCTCTCGATGAGAGTTATTTCAAATATTATTATACCAAATGGACGACACTCAACACCTCGCTGTCAGCCGAGTTGTCACGTCGTTTCGGCAGGGTTTTCCAGGGATTCGTGAAGTTCAGCGTCAGCAGCATTGACGATGATTATTACGGCAAGCGCAACGACTATTGGGGGCAGTTCAAGATTTCAAAGCTCGATTTCAGATTGAGAATCGCTTTCGGAGAACGACTGATGGGCAGTCCGAAAGGGCTTGTCGTCGTCGAGAGAGGCAAGCCCGAGATCTGGGTCGGCTATCAGAAAGGTATGAAAGGCGTTTTCAGCAGCCCACACAATTTCGACAAAATCCAGCTTCAGTATTCCGACCACTGGAAATTCCGTTACATCGGCAAGACGTCGTTGACAATCCAAGCCGGTTATGTCTTCGGCGACGTCCCCTTCAACGAGGTCTTCAGCATGTTCGGGACAGGCTCCGGATTCGGGATATATGCGACGGAGAGCTTCTCGACGATGAGGCCGAACGAGTTCTTCTGCGACAGGTTCGCGGCGTTGTTTTTCAGCCATAACTTCGGCAGGCTGTTCAAATCCAACAGATTCAGGCCGGAGTTCATCATCGTCACCAACATCGGGATCGGCGATTTAGAAGACCCCGACAGATACACGTCAACAGCCCACGATTTCAAATCCATAAAAGACGGCTATTACGAGAGCGGCCTCGCCATCGGCAACATCCTCGACCTCGGAACCTCCCACGTCGGGTTTGCATGCATGTACCGCTACGGCCCGTATTCCTTTGATAAAATGAGCGATAACTTCGCTTACAAGATTAAGATTACGTTCAGCTTTTAGCTGTCACACGGCAGCGTATGTCCGGCGGAAGCTAAAAAACCTTCTTCAGATCCTCTGTCGTCAACCCGTTGAAGTCGCCGCTGCTCATGAATGCGCCGACGGTGTTTTCGTATGGCTTCTCGTTCAAGAGCGCGACAAGCTCGTCTTTCGAATGAACCACCCTGACGTCGGGACGTCTGAACCCCTCAACGATGCGTCCGTCGGTCATCATCTCCAACTTCTTGATGGCGACAGCGTGCGGGTCGTAGAAAACGACGGCCTGGTCGCAGTCGTCAAGACAATTCGCATAATGGTCGATGAAGACCTCACTGAGGCTGCTGTATGTATGTAATTCAAAGACAACCAACAGGTTCTTCCTTGAATACTGCTCCCGCAACGCCTTTACCGTCGCAAGCACTTTCGACGGAGCGTGTGCGAAATCGCGGAAAACGACATTGTCTTTCTCATTGTCTTCAAAAAGCATCTCAAGCCTGCGTGCCGCGCCCTTGAACGTCTTCATCGCTTCATAGAACGTCGCGTCGTTGACGCCTATCTGATGTGCCACGAAACGTGCCGCGTTGATATTCTTCATGTTATGCTGGCCGAAGACCTGCACTTTCTCTTCCTTACCGTTCGGAAGGACCAAGTAAGTGCCATCGTCGGCGACACGGCTTTTGTGGAAGTCATAGCCGAAGACAGGCACTTTCGCGGCTGCCGCGAGTTTCCCGCACTCGTTGTCGTTGCCGTCGTAAATGAGGCAGCCGCCCTTCTCTATCGTCCTGATGAAAATCCTGAATTGTTCGAGATAGTTGTCGAAAGTCGGGAAGACGTTGACGTGGTCCCACCCTATCCCGCTGATTACCGCGATATTAGGATGATATTTGTGAAACTTCGGCACACGGTCGATGGGCGACGTCAGATATTCATCGCCCTCGATGACCATGTACTTCGCCGTTTCGCTGAGGCGCACCATCACGTCGAAACCCTCAAGCTGCGCCCCGACCATGAAATCCGTCTCAATGCCGGCATGTTTCATCACGTGAAGAATCATCGAAGTGATGGTGGTCTTCCCGTGGCTGCCGCCGACAACGATACGGATTTTGTCTTTGCTCTGCTCGTAAAGATATTCCGGATATGAATAGATCTTAAGTCCAAGTTCCTGTGCGCGAATGAGTTCCGGGTTGTCGATGCGTGCGTGCATCCCGAGGATGACGGCCTCATACGAGTCGTCGAGCAACTCCGGATGCCAACCGAACTCTTTCGGAAGGATGCCTTCTTTTTCGAGACGCGAGCGCGACGGCTCAAAGATCTCATCGTCAGAACCTGTGACCTCGTAACCCTTCCTGTGCAGGGCGATCGCGAGATTGTGCATCGCACTCCCGCCGACCGCAATGAAATGGACTTTCTTCATATCAGTTATTTTTTGATGACAATTTTCTGTGATGACACCGTCCCGTCAGCGTTTTTGATGTTGATGAGATACAGTCCGTCATCAAATGAACCTGCGTCGATGACGAGGTATGAAGCCTCTGCGTCGCTTGAGTAAACCATCTGCCCCGCCACATTGTAAATCTCAACGCCGATGATGTTTTCAGAATTGATGTTGATCTGTGAAGACACGGGATTCGGATAGACCACAGCACTTGCGTTTTCAGAATTTTCACCGACAGCCGCCGCCGTCGCGTGCATCTCTACACCAAGTCTGTATGTGTATATATTACTTGACTTTGAGAAATTGATAATTGACTGACCTGAGCCGTCTTTAATTTGGCCGAATCCTTTTCCGCAACCTGTACCATACGGATTAAGGACTTGTAGTCTGTAGCACCCCGCCGATGGCAGATAAGCATAGAATTTGTAAGCCGTACTTCCTTTGTCAAATGTATAATATTCAATGACTTGATTAGTTTGCATATCTTCAACTTGAATAATCATTTCGTCAGGATTCTCCGGTGTTTTGATTTGGAAATAAATCGTCCCGTCCATATCTTTGGCGGTTCCCAATGTCCTCGACAGGCTGTTGTCGAAGGCCGCATCATCAGTGCTGCCGTTGACTTTTGTCACCACGAACTCCAGTGAAGATGCGTCGCCGATGCTGTATTCATCCATGTTGACGAGGATCATTTCACCTTGTGCGGCGTTCCCCGACCAGTTGTAAGTGTTCAGCACCTGACCGTTTGCATCTCTTGTCTCGATTTCCATACTCGTGACATTTTCTTTTCCACAAGCCTTGACTTCAAGAATCGGCTGGATAAAACCGGAGCAGTTGTCGGCCACCAAGGCGTCGATGCCTCTGAGTGCGACATCCTTGTTAAGATCCGGCTGTGCCATCGAAAGTTTCACCGTCTGGAAGACCTCTTTCGTCGTCCAGCTCTGCACCCAGGCGACAAGCTGCATGTTCTCCTTCGGGAAGCCTTCCATGCTGAATGTCTCCGTAACAACCTGAGAATCACTCGTCAATGTCGTCCCGTTCTGTGTCGGGATCAGGTCGCGTGTGACAGCGTTGAGTTCGCTCATCCCCTGCCATGCGCGGTCGATGTGCGATTCTGTCAATGCTATGACAAGACGCATGTTTGCAGCGGAACACTCGCCGACCTTGTTCACGACCGCCGTGACCTGGCATGTTGAGCCTTCAAGATACTGGTACGAAAGCTCGATTGTGTAAGGACTCATGACATTGATACGCTGGTTGTACCAGTTCCTATATGTGTTGAACAACGTCTCCGATGCTCCGCCGCCGCCCGACAGATGAGATACGCCGTCGCAAATGGATGTCGGATAGCCGCTGACCCAACTGCCATAGAGGTTCTTCCTCGCCTCGGTTTCGTCCGTGTAAAATTCAGGCACCGAGAAATTACTGTCGTGAAATGCCACTGGCGCAATGTTGTAACCCTCTTCGAGCATATCCATGATTCCATTCGCCGCCGCAGGGCAATACGGGCAGTTGACGCCGGTATAAATTTCAAACAATACGCATTCTCGTGCCACGTTTTGCGCTGATAATGAGCCTGTTATCAACAAGGCCACAACTGTGAGTACAAACTTTTTCATTTTAATTGATTTTTAAAAATTTCAGTCCGCAAATATACACTTTTTTATCTATCTTTGCCGAGTCTTTAAAAATAAAAATGATTCTTGACAAAACACTGATCGGACATTTCCACGACTATCTGAATTTCGAGATGTCGTTGTCGGGGAACAGCGTCGAAGCATACAGCCATGACGTTGAACTTTTCAGGCAGTTTCTTGAGAATAAAGGAGTTAGCATGTCAATCAGCGACATCGGTCAGGAAAGGATCGAGGAGTTTTTCGCGCAGCTATACGAAATCGGCATCAGTGCGACCTCACAGGCAAGGATATTATCCGGCCTGAAAAGTTTTTACCGTTATCTTATCCAGGAGAGGATCTGCGAGGAGAACCCGACCGCACTCATCAGTTCTCCGTCAACAGGCAAGCACCTGCCGGAAGTGCTTGATTTCAGCGAGATCATGAGCATGATTTCGAGCATCGACCTAAGCCATCCGCTGGGGCATCGTAACAAGGCGATAATCGAGGTGATGTATGGCTGCGGGCTGCGTGTCTCCGAAGTCATCTCGTTGAACATCAGCGATATATTTGAAAAAGACGAGTTTTTAAAAGTCTTTGGCAAAGGTGACAAGGAACGGCTTGTCCCGATAGGCAGAAAGACATTGAAAGAACTGATGTTTTACATCAAAGGCGAGCGTCTTCATCAAGACATCAGACCGAGATTCAGCGACACGGTGTTCATCAGCGTCCGCGGCACGGGCCTGACACGTCAGAGCGTATTTCTTCTGGTGAAGAGTCTCGCCGAGAAAGCGAACATCAAAAAGACAATCAGCCCGCACACGCTGCGTCATTCGTTCGCGACACACCTTATCGAGGGCGGCGCCGACCTGCGTGCCGTACAGCAGATGCTCGGACACTCAAACATCTGCACCACAGAGATTTACACTCACATCTCTGACGAGTACCTGCGCCAGGTCGTGACACAGTATCACCCGAGGTTAAAATAAAATTTCAATTGAAAACAAGTCCTACTCCATCCCCCAGAACACCTCAACCAATTCATTTTCATCGAAATAGAAGTCGAGGTCGAGGTCTTCGTAAGTGACGCAGTCGCCGTCGTCAGTGTCTTCGACGTAATCCACGTAGCCGTTCTGCTTCATCAGCTCGACGACTTCGTCCTTGTTGAGGTCGAAGATTTTGGCGTCATAAATGGTCGATTTTTGATTGACTGTGTAGAAGTTGCACAGTTTTGACACCGTTTCGCCTTCAAAATAAAGCGACATGTCGAGGTTGTAATAGTCTAGTACGATGACATGAGCACAAACGCCGTCTTCAACAGGCTCAATCTCCTCCTGTTTGTCGGGATTTCCAAGCACTTTGACCACCTCATCGACTGTCATTCCGAAAGCGAGTTCGCCGTAGCCTTTCAAAGGTTCAATTGTGAAATTTTCCATTTTATTTTTTTAGTTTGTCAGTATATAAAATTTTGAAAATCATTCAAATCTTATTGATTTAGAAGGTCTTATATTGTTTATCAAGATTGTCGGAAGCAGAAGCATCAGCACCCAGAGCAACGAGGTGCCGACATTCAACGCCACGATGTAAAACCAGTTGAGTTCGATCGGCACCGACGAAAGATAATACGACTCCGGCGACAGCGAGATCAGGTTGGTGTATTTTTGCAGCAGGCACAGCCCGATTCCCACCGCGTTGCCGATCAGCATACCTATTAATAAGATGTGGCAGGAACGTTTCAGGAAAATCCTGCGGATCAGGCCGTTGTCGGCTCCCATCGACTTCAAAAGGCCGATCGTGGAAGTCTTCTCAAGTATGATTATCAACAACATACTGATTATCGTGATTCCGGCGACCAGAAGCATCAGCGCTATTATGATCGCGACATTCATGTCTTGAAGTTCGAGCCAGTCGAAGATTTGCGGATAGCTCTGCATCGCGGAGAAAGAGACGAGTTCGGTCGGTATGCTGTAGTAAATCAATTCGTTAGCGATTGTTGTTTCCATCTCGTCATTGACCCAAACCTCAAGATGCCCGACTTCATCATCGGCCCAGCCGTTGAGTCTCCTGACCTGGTTCAGGTCGCAATAGACGAAACGCTCGTCGCACTCCGACAGGCCGGTCTCATAGACTCCTTTCACGTTGAATTTGCGCCCGCGAGCCTTCATGTCTGCATCGACAAACCAGACTCTCACGTCGTCGCCGACGTCCAGCTGCATCTTATCCGATATGATTTTTGAAACCACAATGTCGTTTGAACGTTCATTTTCAACATATTGCGGGATTTCGCCTTCAACAAGATTATCATTGATGTAATTCCAATTGTATTCAGCATCAACGCCTTTCAAGACGACGGCGTGTATCTCGTCGTCGGTTTTTATCAGGCCCGCCTTGTTTGCCGTCGCGTGCACCTCACTGATGAACGAGTGGTTCAGCCTGGCTTTCAGCGTGCTGTCATACGCAAAAGGCGTCTCCTCCACCGACTCGTTCTGGTTCAGCATCTCTATGTGCACAGGCGCCACAAAACCTATCACTTTGTCGCGGATCTGATGTTTGAAACCTATCACTACCGCTATGGAAATCAACATGATGGCAATGCCAAGCGCGACACTGGCGACGGCAATGCGCATCACCGTCGAAGACAGGTTCTCCTTCGACAACGAGAAAATTCTTTTCGATATGAATGTTGACGCGTTCATATTTTTCTTATAATTGCAAAAATAAATAAATTATCAGAATGAAATTAAAATTTTTAATCTTATCTGCCACAATTTTATTCATCTCTTTGAATATCAATGCACAAAAGAATGAAAAAATAATACTGCTGAACGCCGAAGATGCCATCGTCGGCGCGTCCAGGACTGAGTTGTATCTGCCGTTATTGCGAGGCAGGAGTGTCGGAGTCGTTGGGAATCAGACGAGTACGTTCAACGGGACGCATCTTGTTGACACGCTGCTCTGTCTGGATGTAAAAGTCGTGAAAATCTTCTCGCCAGAGCACGGATTCCGCGGGACAGCCGACGAAGGCGCGTCAATCGCTTCCGGCGTTGACACCAAGACCGGCCTTCCTATCGTGTCGCTGTACGGGAGAAACAAGAAACCGACTGCGGAGCAGCTGCAAGACGTTGACATTCTGCTATTTGACCTTCAGGATGTCGGGGTGCGTTTTTACACATACATCTCAACCATGACTTACGTGATGGAGGCCGCCGCCGAGAACGGCATCCCGGTCATCGTACTCGACCGCCCGAACCCGAACGGCTTTTACGTCGATGGCCCGGTCCTTGAGCCCGAGAACACCTCTTTCGTCGGACTGCACCAAGTGCCTGTGGTTTACGGACTTACGATAGGCGAATACGCGGAGATGGTCAACGGGGAAGGCTGGCTGGACGACGGCGTTCGGTGCGACCTCACCGTGATCCCGATGGGGAGATACGTCAGAAACGCGATATACAGACTTCCGGTGAGGCCGTCGCCGAACCTCCCGAACTGGCAGTCGGTGTACCTCTACCCCTCGCTCTGTCTCTTTGAAGGCACAGGCGTCAGCGTGGGACGCGGGACGGAGACACCGTTTCAAATCTACGGACACCCGCAAATGACCGGCAGTCATACATTCACACCGCGCACCGCGCCCGGACACAACGCGCCGCTTCATGCCGACACCGAATGCCACGGAGAATGCCTCACCGACTATGCGGACAATTTCGAGAACAACAAGCAACGTATTCAGCTTCAATGGATTATCGACGCACGGAAGCAGCTGGAAGACGATGACAAGTTCTTCAACAATTATTTCGAGAGACTTGCCGGCGTGACGTCGTTGCGTGAAATGATCAACAACGGGCTTTCAGAGAAGGAGATTCGCGACTCATGGCAGGAAGGCATCGGCAAATATCTGAAAATCAGAGAGAAATATCTGATATATTAAAAAAAGTGGAGGCGGATTTTGATCCGTCTCCACGACAAATTTTCGTTTTATCTTCGTTACGGCAACGAGAGTTGTCGGATTTCCATCAGAATGTTCTCTTTCCGGGATACACTTCGAGAGCCTTCCCGAGTATGAACATCGCGTCTTTGAGGTCGTCGCAGTTGAGGCAGTAGCTGAGACGCACTTCCTGACGTCCGAGGCCGATTGTCGAATAGAATCCGCTTGCCGGTGCGAGCATCACTGTCTTGCCTTCATAGCTGAAGTCGGTGAGCAGCCACTTGCAGAACCTGTCGGAGTCGTCGATAGGGAGATGTGCGACGATGTAGAAAGCGCCTTTAGGCACCGGGCAATACGCCCCCGGGATTTTGCTTATGCCTTCGACACAGACATCACGGCGTTTGACATATTCCGCGACGATGGCTTCGAAATATGAGACCGGGGTGTCGAGAGCCGCTTCACCGGCAACCTGGCCGTACGTCGGAGGCGACAGGCGAGCCTGCGCGAACTTCATGGCAGTGCTGATGACTTCACGGTTGCGCGTCACCATACGTCCGACACGGATGCCGCATGCGCTGAAACGCTTTGACACCGAGTCGATTAATATGACATTGTCATTCACACCCTTGAGACTCATCGCCGAATAGTGTTTCGTCCCGTCGTAGCAGAATTCACGATAGACCTCATCGGAGATGAGATAGAGGTCGTACTTCAGGATTATCTCACGAAGCCTTTCCATCTCGTCTTTTGAATAGAGGTAACCCGTCGGGTTGTTAGGGTTGCAGATAAGGATGGCCTTTGTATGCTCAGTGATGGCCTTCTCGAAGTCCTCAATCGGAGGAAGTGCGAAACCGTTGCTAATCTCCGAGTAGATTGGACGTACGCGTACGCCCGCTGTCTGTGCGAAACCGTTGTAGTTGGCGTAGAACGGCTCGGGGATGACGATCTCGTCATCAGGGTCCATGATGGTCTGGAACGCGATCTGGAGAGCCTCCGACGCGCCGTTGGTCACGATGATGTCGTTCGGAGTGACATCGATGCCGAGACGCCCGTAGTATTCACACAGTTTCTTCCTGTATGAAAGCGTACCTGCCGAATTGGTGTACTTGATGACTTTCTCGTCGTAGTTTTTGACAGCTTCAAGGGCGTATGGAGTTGTCGCAATATCAGGCTGACCGATGTTCAGGTGATAGACGTGAATATTTCTTGACTTCGCTTCATCGGCGAACGGCACGAGCTTCCTGATCGGGGAAGCCGGCATGAACTGACCTTTTTTTGAAATGTTAGGCATATATTATTAGAGGTATTAGTTGTTCTTGTTGAATGGACTACCTTCGTTTTCCTCCCTCAACGGCACCGCTTCAGTGGGCTGTGCCATGACAGTCCCCTTGATATGAAGTTTCACCTCATTGTTTGTCAATGAGTTGGAGAAAATCGTCACGTATTTGTTGAAGTTTCCCGGACGGTCGGTGTTTTTGTAAGTCACCCTGATGACATTCGACTCACCCGGCATTATCGGCTGGCGCGGCCATTCCGGCACCGTGCAGCCGCATGACGACTTCGGCTGGGTCAGGATGAGAGGTTCGTTGCCGGTATTTGCAAAAGCAAATTCGTATGTGCCGTTCCCTTTGTACTGGATGCTGCCGAAATCGTGGCTCGTCTCCTTGAATGTGATGACAGGACCGTTTTGCGGTTCTTTTGAATCAACCTGCGCTGTCGCGATGTTTAACATCACGCAAAACACGCTCAAAAATGCAAATAATTTCTTCATTTTATTAATGTTTAATTAATTTTTTTGACCGACAAAAGTACAAATATTTCTTCAATATCACATCAAAAAAATTATTTTAATTTTTTGAAAAATAAATGTTGCGCGTATTGAAAAAAGATGTACTTTTGCACCGTCAAAAACGGCGAGGTAGCTCAGTTGGTTAGAGCGTCGGATTCATAACCCGGAGGTCATGAGTTCAATTCTCATCCTCGCTACAATCACAAGTTGAATGTCAGGAGGTCACAGGCCTCCTGACTTCGTTTAGTGAGGCAGCATATCGGGACAGGACATTTCACGATGTCAATCGGAACCTGGCATTTCAACGCCGCGACAATGAAGGATGTGTCACTTTCCACAGCAGTGAATTCGCCCCAAAACTCCTCGTCACGTGAAAATCTCCGGCAAAGAAATGAAATCAACAGTGAAATCCGCCGAATAAAAAAAGGCAGACACCCCATTCCGAAGTGTCTGCCGCAAGATTTGTGTCTTAAAATTTCAGACAAATTTACCGTGCGAGTCACTCCATCTAATTTCCTTTTCGCGCCACTGCTCTCTTCGCCGCCTCGACAACATCCTGAGTGTCAAGATGATAGAATTTCATTAGTTCATCTGGCTTGCCGCTCTGTCCGAACACATCGTTGATGGCGACCATCTCTATAGGGCGCGGGGTGTTCAAGGCGAGAAGCTGTGCGATGCTGTCGCCAAGACCTCCGTTGCGCATGTGTTCTTCAGCCGTCACCACGCAACCCGTCTTAGCCACGGATTTCAGCACTGCCTCAGCATCCAACGGTTTGATTGTGTGGATATTGACAAGTTCGGCGTTGATACCCATTTCTTTCAGGATTGGTAGAGCCTGCACCGCTTTCCACACGAGATGTCCGCATGCGAATATCGACACGTCGGTGCCTTCATGGAGCATTTGCGCCTTCCCGATGACAAATTTCTCATCAGCCGGGGTGAAGTTGGCCACTTTCGGGCGTCCGAAACGCAAGTACACGGGGCCGTCGTGTTCCGCGCAGGCTATCGTGGCGTTTTTTGTCTGGTTGAAGTCGCACGGGACGATGACCGTCATGTTAGGCAGCATCTTCATCATGCCCACATCTTCGAGTGTCTGGTGCGTGGCGCCGTCTTCGCCGAGCGTGATGCCGGCATGTGAGGCGCAGACCTTCACGTTCTTGTTTGAATATGCGACCACCTGTCGTATCTGGTCATAGACGCGAGCCGTCGAGAAGTTGGCGAATGTGCCTGTGAACGGAATGTAGCCGCCGATGGCGAGGCCAGCCGCCATGCCGATCATGTTGGCTTCCGCGATGCCCATCTGGAAGAAACGTTCCGGGAACGTCTTCTGGAAATCGCCCATTTTCAGCGAGCCCGTCAGGTCTGCGCAGAGGCCGACGACCTTCGGGTTGCGTTTCCCGGCTTCGAGCAAACCCTCGCCGAAGCCGCTTCTTGTATCTTTGTAATTTTGCACTTCGAGATTCATAATTCACAAATTTTAATAGTCACCAAGAGTTTCCTTCAACTGGCTCAAGGCACATGCGGCCTGTTCGTCGTCGGGCGCGCTGCCGTGCCATTTGTGCGTCCCCATCATGAAATCGACGCCCATGCCCATTTCGGTGCGTGCGAGGAGCACCTGCGGCTGTCCCTTGTGGGCGTTCCCGCGCGCGGCATTCAATGCATCGACGACTTGCTGCATGTCGTTGCCGTCGAGTTCACAGACCTTCCAGCCGAACGCCTCGTATTTCGCCTTCATGTCGCCGAGATTCATCACGTCGTCTGTGCTGCCGTCAATTTGTTTCTTGTTGTAATCGACGATGGCGACGAGGTTGTCAACGTGTTTGGCGGGCGCATACATGGCGGCCTCCCATATCTGGCCTTCCTCCTGTTCGCCGTCGCCCATCAGACAGAAGACGAGATGGTCGTCACCGCTGAGTCTCTTTGCCTGAGCCGCGCCGCACGCCACGGAGAGACCCTGTCCCAAGGAGCCGGATGCGACCCTGATGCCGGGAAGCCCCTCCGCCGTCGTCGGATGCCCCTGGAGACGCGTGCCGAGACGCCGGAATGTTGACAGTTCGGCCACCTGGAAATATCCGCGATGAGCCAGTATGCTGTACAGCATCGGGCTGATGTGGCCGTTTGAAAGGAAGAACATGTCCTCCCCCATCCCGTCCATGCGGAAATTCGCCGGATCGACATGCATCTGGTCGAAAAACAAAGCCGTCACAATGTCAGTGGCACCGAGCGAACCTCCCGGATGCCCCGACTGACAAGCATGAACCATTCTGATAATATCACGCCGGACTTGCGACGCGACATCTTTCAATTCATTGATAGTCATTATCTTAAAAATATGTTATACTTATTTGTTTCGCTGCCGCAAAATTAGACAATTTTACGTTGCAAACAATTATTTTTAGTAATTTTGCCGCGCATTATTGAAATAATCCGAATAGATGAACAATCCGAGCGAAAAGAAATACGGCAAACTCGTTTTCAGGGTGTCTGAAAACGACGAGTTGCTCCCATTTCTGATGAAGAAAATGAGCGGGATAAGCCGCACCAAGGCGAAGGGCATTCTGGCAAGCGGTGTCGTGACCGTTGACGGGCAATCGACGACACAGCACAACTTCCCGGTGAGGCCGGGCATGACGGTGACTATGGAACGCAACGGCGGCGGCAACATGCTAAAGAACCGCTGGGTGAGAATCGTTTACGAAGACAAATACCTCCTGGTGGTCGAAAAGCGGAACGGCATACTGAGCAACTCCATTCACCCAGGCGACGAGACGGTGCAGAAAATCCTGAACAGGTATCTGGAAAACAAGCATTTACGGTGTCATGCGCACACGATACACCGGTTGGACAGGGACACCTCCGGACTGATGCTGTTCGCGAAGAGCAAGGAGATCGCGCTGAAATTCGAGGACGACTGGAAAGGCACAGTTTACGACCGGCGCTATGTCGCGCTCGTGCACGGCGAGATGAGGAAAAGTGATGGGACTATAAGCTCGTGGCTCAAAGACGACGAGCACTTCTTGACGTACTCGTCGAAGACTGACAACGGCGGGAAATTCGCCGTGACGCGCTACAAGGTGCTGAAAGTGTGTGAAGGCTATTCGCTTGTGGAGCTGCGACTTGAGACCGGACGGAAGAACCAAATCCGCGTCCATCTCCAGGACATCGGCTATCCCGTCGTCGGCGACCCGAAATACGGCGACGGCGACAACAGCATCGGGCGGCTCGGACTGCACGCCTATAAACTATGCTTCACGCACCCTGTCAACGGCAATGACATGAAATTCGAGACTCCATTCCCGAAAGGATTCGACATTTAACTCTCTTTTTCGTAGCCATAACCATAACCATAGCCATAACCATAGCCGTAACCATAACCGTAACCGTAGTTGTCACGACGTTTGTAGGTGGTGGCATTCACGACGACATATAGATTTGGCAGGCGTCTCTCGCTGTAAATCCTGTCAAGGTCAGGAAGCGCACGTCTGTCGATGTCGCCGGATTTGATGACGAACATCGTTGCGTCAGCGAGGCGCTTGATCACTTCGACATCGGCGACGGCGAATGCCGGGGTGCTGTCGAGAAGCACATAATCGTAATTATCCCTGAGTTTATCGACCATATCGTCCAGACGTCTTGAGGAGAGCAGTTCGGCGGGGTTTGGCGGGATCGGGCCGGAGCAGACCACGTCGAGGCCGTTGACAAATAGATCTCTCTGTATGATTTCGTCGACATCGTTCACGCGTCCGGTGAGCAGGCTCGTCACTCCGTTCTGGTTCAGCGCGTTCATCCGTCTCGCCATGGTGCCTTTCCTGATGTCGAGGTCAACGAGTGCGACCTTCACGCCCGACAGGGCGAGGCTTGTCGCCAGGTTCATCGACACGAACGTCTTGCCGGAATCAGGGCTAAATGAGGTGAACAATATAACCTTTGCCCTGTTGTCGTTCGCGTCCTTCATATAGAAGAGGTTAGACCTAAGGATTCTGAACGCCTCTGTTATCTTGTCGAATTTATTATCGAGGACGACTATCTGCCTGCCGTCTTTCCCGTTATATTTCGGCAGTTCGCAAAGGACAGGAACGTTGGTGGCCTGCCGTATCTCCTGCAAACAATACACCTTGGTGTCGAGCGTTCTCCTCAGGAAAAAGACCAGCATCGGAGTCGCGAGGCCGAGCAGCAAACCGATGAGCAACATCTTCTTCTCATTCGGGGCTACAGGGACGTTGTTGATCTTGGCACGGTCCACGACCCTGGCATTGCCTTCTATCTGAGGTTGGCTGAGCAGCAGCTCCTCCCGTTTTGTGAGGAGGTTGAGATATAAAGTCTCCTTGATTTTCTGGACACGCGCCACATTCATGAGGTACATCTGTGTCTCCGGCACGTCATTCATCGCCTTCGACGCCTCCTTCCCTTTGACGCTGAAGGCGGCGATTTTCTTGTTAATACCTGTGATATAAGCACTTATCAGCGTCTGTATGCTTTTTTTATGTGCCTCCAGCGACTCCTTCAAAGAGCTCACGACGGGATTCGCCGACGCTCCAGAAGTCTCGTACCTCTCAAGTTTCAGCACGTCTTCGTTGAACTGGCTGATGACACCCTGCATTATGTCGTCATCGATTTCCGGGATTATCGGCAGCAGTTTGTTTTCAGTGTTGTTTTTCACATAGTTGAGCAGATAAGCCGCCATCGACCTGCTCTCCTCCAGGCGGATCATCTCTTCCGACGACTCTATGCTGACTTGCAGGTAATTCTGTCCATAGTCGCTGACATCCAGCAGCAAATGTTCCTTCTTGAACAGTGCAAGCTCCGATTCTCTGTCACCGAGGTCAGTGTCAAGGGCGGAAAGCCGCTCGTTGATGAAGTCATACGTGTTTTTGATTATCTGCGTCTTGTCGTTGATGGCGGCCTCATTGTAAGCATCTATCAGGGTGTTGATGATGTCGGCCGCCCTGACCGGGGAGGTGTCTGTAATCTCCAGATTTATCAGGGTGTTCGCATCGCTGAGTCTCGAGATTTTAAGTTTTTGTCTGTATTGTTCAGCCACATCAAAGCTCGGGAGATGTCTTACTTTCACGGGGTCGTTTATGCAATCATCGCTGAACACAGGTGTCTTCGCGACGACGATTCTTCCGTCAGTGGTGTAAATCGTATCGCCGAAAGCCGCCACGACATCACGCATGGCGGAGTTCGAGAAGTCGGAGACCAGCACCGTATCGTTGTCGAGCGGTGTCACCAGCATCTTGATCATCTGGTTCTCACGGGCGTCGGGGAATGACACTTCGACAGGGCTGTTCCGGTACATGTCACTGTTCCTCCTGACGATTTTGGTCTGTCGCGTGTACGTGACGTTGAGGTTCAGACGTCTCACCACCTCCAGCATGGTCGTCTTTGACTCCATGATCAGCATTTCATCGTTCACGGAGCTTGCCATGATGTACCCGGACCTGTTGGTGAACTCCGACACGAACGTCATGTCCCTGACCATCCCTTTCGAAGATTTGTAATTGTCAGTCCTGAGCATAATCTGCGCACTGCTCTCATAAATCCTGTCCTGCCTCCTCGCGTAATAGACAGCTGCAAACGAGCCGATGAGGCCGAACAGCAGCAGCCAGTGCAGATTCCTCAGTATCACGAAAAGCACATCCTTGAAATGCAAGGAATTGTATGAATCATCATCGAGAAACGATTCATTATCGTCAGTCCGACCTTTAATATCTGCCATAAGAAAGAATTATTTTAACAGTACAACAATCATCGTCACCACGGAGGTGATAGATGACAGCACACCCATCCACGACATCCAATAGTTGACTTCGTTCATGTAATACCTTGATTTTATCGACTCAGTGATGATGAAATCGTTTTGCTGCAGCAGGAAGAACGGGTCGTTGAAGATCTCCGACGATCGCGGGTCCATGTAATGCAGCACCATCTTGCCGTCAACGTTGCGCAGCACGCCAATCTTGTCGCGGCGCGTGTAGCTGTTGATGCCTCCGTGCAAGGCCAGCGCCTCCAGGAACGTGCATCTCTCGTTGCTAATTGAGATGGAGCTGCCGCCTTCCGGACTCAAGAAGAATATCTTGTAGTTGTTGAACCGCACATTGACGAACGGGTTGCTTTTACTCATGTATTCGCCGTCAACGAGGACCTTCTTGATGTATTCCTGAAGCTGGAGTCGCGTCATCCCGGCGACGTGAATCCGTCCGATGACAGGAAACTCTATGTCGCCGTTCACGTCAACGAGATAGCCTCTCCGCGCATACGAGCCGCTGTAGTCACGTTCACGCGACATGATGTTGAACGGCTCGGCCAGTTCCTTGTCGGAACACGAGACCCAGATGTCCAACTCATCGTACGGGCTTATCACTGCTTCAAACCTGTTCTCAAGTTCAATCTGCGTCGTGTCGTTCATGTCTTGAAGGTAAAACACCTTCTTTGGCGTGACGCACGATGTGGCTGACATCAGCGCGAGGATCACGGCGACCAACAAATTACATTTTCTCATATGACAATCAGCATGGATAAATCAGGGCGCAAAGGTAGCAAAAATTCATCATCTGGCGATTAAAAACTTGATGATATTTTCAACATTCTGCGGCAGCGGTTCCTTCAGCTGTGACGTGAGGCTGCCGTCCGGCGGTCTGTCTCAGACGCGGGGTCCGCTACGACAGTATGTATTGCAGTATGTGTTCCGCGGCTTTTGCGTCGCCGAACACCTTTGGGTAGTCGATCTTCCGCGACAGCAGGTCGGCGGTGGCATCGACGATTTTCCGCGTGTCGGCGTCGGCTATCACCCCGGCGTTGGCCCGCACTATCTCCACCCACTCCGTCTCCGGGCGCATGATGACACACGGCTTCTCGAAGAAATACGCCTCTTTCTGCACGCCGCCGCTGTCGGTGATGACAACGGCCGAGTTCTTCTCCAGGACAATGATGTCGAAGAACGACGCCGGCGGGATGCAGACTATGTTTCTGCAACTCCCGAACTCTTCGTACACGCGCGGGTTGAGGTTGAGCGGGAGCAGTTTCGCCGTCCGCGGGTGCAACGGCAGCACGAGCTTGTACTGCGGCATCTCACGTGCGACCTCCACCAAGGCCCTGAAGATTGACGTCAGCCTCTCAGGGTTGTCGGTGTTGTTGTCGCGGTGTATGGTCACCAGGACATATTTGCCGGGGTGCAAGTCATGGCGTTGCAGTATGTCGGATTTCTTCTCGGCGATGCCGGCGAAATACATGCTGTTGTCGTACATCACGTCGCCGAGGTTGACGACGGAGTACGTCCTGCCGTCGGCGAAGCGAGCCCGAGAGTCGAAGAAGCCCTCTCGTCGGAGGTTCTCGACGGCCGTGTCGGTCGGGGCGAAGAGTATTGTAGAGAGCCGGTCGCAGACGATGCGGTTCATCTCCTCGGGCATCGACATGTTGAACGAGCGCAGGCCGGCCTCGATGTGGTACACCGGCACGTGGAGTTTGCCGGCGGCCACGGCGCCGGCGAGCGT
Source organism: Candidatus Limimorpha caballi (assembly GCA_018064605.1). Classification (GTDB taxonomy): domain Bacteria; phylum Bacteroidota; class Bacteroidia; order Bacteroidales; family F082; genus Limimorpha; species Limimorpha caballi. The sequence continues at coordinate 319,622 of JAGHUX010000005.1, forward strand.
CGAGTTGGTGTCGCCGTAGAGTATCACGCCGTCGAAATGCTCCGACAGCAGCACATCCTCGATGCCGGCGACCATCTTGGCGGTCTGCTCGCCGTGCCTCCCCGACCCCACGTTCAGGTTGTAATCCGGGTGCGGGATGCCGAGCTCGTCGAAGAACACCTGCGACATGTTGGCGTCGTAGTGCTGCCCCGTGTGCAGTATCCTCTCCTCGACGGACCCGGAGAAACGGCCTCTTATCGCGCGTGAAACGGCCGCCGCCTTGATGATCTGGGGCCTCGCCCCGATGATGGTCAATATTCGGATCATTTTATGTGACATTTAATTTCTCTCAAATTTTCCGGCTTTCAGAATGGCATCTCCCGCAGCGCAGCAGCCTCTTCGCACCGTTCTTCAGATTCTGCAGCAGCAGCTCCTTCAGCCAGGCCGCCGCATTGTCAGTCCAGCGTTGCGGATGTGTGGTGACCATCACTTCCCCCGGCAACTTCCCGCACCCGACGGCATGAATCACATCATCCGTGGAATGGAACACAAGGCCTTCCCTGCACCACCTGTCCTGATGAACCGGTATTCTGTCTCTCACGCTGACATTGAAGCCATCCCAACGGCGGCCCGTGTCGGTCAGATGGGACTTCCGAAAAAACGATTTACTATTTCCAATATAGTTTTACCAAGCCGTTATAGGCCTTCGCTACAATTCCATTTTTCCGTGCCGTCCGTTTCACATTATTTCTCAAAAGCTCACGGGCATGAAGCCAGACCCACTGTAACAAATTATCACTCCAAAGTGTATGAGCCAATATCATGGATTGTTTTGGGAAACTCTCGGACTTTATGCATTCAACAACCTGTTTTGTGGAATGGAAATGCAATCCATGGTTGTTTACCACGACATCACGAATTGCATATTTTCCGCCATCCCAAGCATAACCAGTATCTGTCATATAAAAAATTTCGTCGAAATTGAGGGACAAATAGGGTTCCCCTAGAATGCCATAATCCGACAAATTGTATCTCTCCCAAAGCAAACGGTTATCAAACTTTGAGGAGGTACTGCCATGCATACATACGACCTTAACCGGATAATACTGACGGAAATATGTCAAATTTCTCTCAAATGACTCAATGGCCTTTTCAAAATCGCCTTCGGCCAACGATAAATCCTCGTAATGATAGCCAACAGCATGACCCATGCTGGCAATTTCCCGAATCACATCAGGCTTATCGCTTTGCTTCACAATCCGGAAGAAGTAAGTTGACACGACTCCCAAGTCGTACTCAACCTTGGCCATTTTCAAGGCGTTTTCCGCCTTTTCATCGACATCATGCCGCATAATGACCACCTTGCCAGCTAATGGGCTTACAAGATAGTCTTCAAATTTTTGGAACTGATAGCCTGCGCCGACAAATGCTTGCAACAGTGCTTTATATGCTTTTATTGTATGATCCATTAAAAATTCATGTTTACATTTGCTAATTCAAAAGGTTCTCCATGACCGGGATAGACCATTGCTGTTGGTGGGAATAGAACCTTCATTCGCATTATGCTTTCTTCAAACACCCGCTTATTACCCGTAGGTTTCGAAATATAGGGTTTCGTTTCCATCAGAACATCTCCGCCAATGATTGCGTTTTCCCCATTGATTTCAATACACACAGAACCTGCACTATGGCCTGGAGTATCAAAAAACGAGAATTCAGCTCTACACAACGAAACTCGAGTACCTTCTTCTACAATTTGATCTGGTTCAGCAATTTGATACTCATAATCACATTGGTCATAGTAAAGTTGAAAATAGCTACGGCTATTGACATTCATATATTTTGCGCAATTTCTTGAGCACAACAATTTTGCCCCAAATTCTTCGCGCAAATAATTGCATCCCCAAGTATGGTCAACATGTTCGTGAGTAAGCAGAACAAACTTTGGCACAAGATTGTTCGCTTCCAAATAAGGCAATATATTCTCGCATTTTTCCGCTGCAGGATCAATGACGACACATTCTTTATTTTGTTCCTGATGAATCACATAACAGTTGGAATTCATCAGAGGATTAAGGAAACGCGCAATCCGAATCATTTCAGAATTTCATCATGACACCGCCCCATGAATAGCCTAAACCTTGAGCGACCGACAACACTTTCATGCCTTGTTGGATTGTGCCATCCTTCAAAGCCTCGCACAAGGCAATCGGAATAGTAGAAGAAACCGTATTGCCAATATTTTCAAAGCAGCAATAGTATTTCTCTACCGGTATCTTCATTTTAACCCGCTGCAAATTAGCGATATACTTATTTGCCTGATGATATACATGCAAATCTATGTTTTCAATGGAAACGGAATTCTTCTTCAACACGTCTTCGATAAGCGTTGGAATCCTGTCTAAGGTGTAATTTAGGATTTCCGTTCCATTCATATACAAATAATCAGATGACTTAGGATTGCCGAAATCATCGAAAACCAAATCGTTTTTCGACTTGCGGCAACGTGCGCCACCCGTGCGGACAATCAGGTTTTTCGCCCCTTCCCCGTCGGCGCCGAAACTGAAATTCCCGATTTCAGCGATGCCTTGCGTACTGACCAATGTGGCTGCAGCACCATCTCCAAAAATTGTCCGGTTGCCCTTATCCTTTGGATGCATGTATTTGGAATAGGTCTCCGCAGTCAGCAAAAGCACATTGCCTGCCATACCGCCAGCAATTAGGCCTTTGGCCATCGAAAGGCCAAAAATCCAACCCGAACAACCCAAATTCAAATCAACGGCACCAATCGTGTCGTTCAAACCAAGCCTGTTTTGAATAAGACATGCTGTAGTAGGCAAGACATAATCGGCACTTTGTGTGCAGAAAATCAGATAATCAATGCTTCCTTTATCAATTCCGTGTTCAGAAAACAGTTTTTCCGCTGCTGCGACTGCCATATCCGATGCCGTTTCATCCTCGGCAGTCACATGACGTTCAAGGATGCCCAATTTCTTTGCAATCTTCTCCTCCGTCCATTCGGGGAAAATCTTTGCCAGTTCGGCATTCGTGATGACCTTTTCCGGCAAATAGTATGAAATCGCCTCAATGTAAACCTGCATAATTTAATTACATTAGAGTATAGCCACCGTCAATTTTCAGTTCTGCGCCCGTCACCCACGACGAAGCCTCCGACAAAAGGTAAATCACGCCATGAGCCACATCTTCAGGATTCCCGAAACGTTTCATCGGGAAAAGCTTTTTCAACTCACCCAAATCTTCCATAGAAGCATCTTGGGCCGACTTGAAAAGTTCCGTCATCACCATGCCCGGATTCACGCAGTTCACGCGCACACCTTGCGCTGCCAAATCCAATGCAGCAGCCTTGGCAAAACCACTGATAGAACCTTTGGAAGCCGCATAAAGCGATTCGCCATGACGCACGCAATCGTTACCAGAGACCGATGATGTGAAAACCAAAGAAGAAGGTTTATTGAGTTTCTTTTTCGCTACCAACTGCTTGGTCAACAGCACCGTAGAAAAAGCATTGGTCTGCATAATTTCAAGCAATTCCTCCTCCTTGATAAACTTTATCATATTGATTTTCGAGATGCCCGCATTATGCGAAACACCATCCAACACCGGCAACTGCGAAACCATTGCATTCAGCGACTCCTTGTCAGCCAAATCAGCGACGATAGCGGTGTGATTTGGACCCTCAAGCATGGAAAGCGTCTCATTCAAACGGGTCTCATCACGGCCTGTTAAGACCAATTTCGCACCCATCTTCGAACATTCGACGGCAACGCACCGACCGATGCCCGATGATGCGCCCGTCACCAAAACGGTCTTCCCCTCAATGGAAAACGGATTGTACATCAAAGTGCCTGAATGAAATTATACAACTCTTCAATGGTAGTGCAAGCCTTCAGGTTGGAGCCTGTGATTCTTTTTTCCATTTCGGCATCAACCATGGTAATGATTGACAATGCGGTCAAAGAACCCCATTCTTCCAGTTGTTTATAATCTGTTGAAGGGTTAAACTTACTCATTGGAGTGTCATCAAACTGTTCTGCAAAATTCTGCACAAATTCATCTAATGTCATAATGTATTGTATTTTAAATTTTTATAATCCTCTAAATCCCAAATGGAACCGACTTGACTCTCAGGGCACATCCTAGCCACGATTTTCTGTAGAGTGTCGTCAGTCCCTACTTCATAATATGTATCTACACCATCCGAATGCATGTTTCTGACCATAGAAGTCCACAGCACTGGATGCGTGATATGATCAATCAAATTTGCTTTCAATTCATCAGGATTGGTATGCGGTTTTCCATCAACACACTGATAGACTGGGCAACAAGGTTCGATGAACGTCGTTTTTTCAATGATAGCGCCCAACTTTTCTCTTGCCTCAGCCATATACGGAGAATGGAAAGATCCACCGATGCCTAAAAGTACCGCCTTCTTAGCGCCTTCTTCCTTGAACCTTTTCAAGGCAGTACGGATGCCCATTTTGCTACCCGTAATCACCACTTGACCAGGACCATTGTAATTGGCAAAATAAACCGGTTCGCCTGTTTCGTCCCAAATTTCGCGGATGCGACGTTCAATATATTCATCGGACAAGCCAATCACAGCACCCATTGCCGTCGGCGTCTTATCGCACGCTTCCTGGCCATAAATAGCACGATGAAGGACAAGATTCAGTCCGTCCTCGAAAGAAAGGCATCCACTTACAACCAAGGCTGCGAATTCGCCCAAAGAATGACCAGCCACCACATCGGGGCGAACGGATTTCTGAGTCATGGCAGCAGCCACTTCATAAATAAACACCGCAGGCTGTGTGTTTTGCGTTTCCATCAGTTCCAATTCGAAGCCATGGAACATCACATTGGTAATACTGCGACCGAAACAAGCATCTGCACGCTCAAAAAAAACACGAGAGTCAGGATATCGCTCAAACAACTCCTTTCCCATGCCTTCCTTTTGGCAACCCTGTCCCGGAAATATAAAAGCCTTCATTCCTTATTCTGTTTATCTTTCATCAATGTTGAGAAATTCACCTTCTTTTTGGCCGGGTTTCCTACAACAATCGTGCAAGAATCCACATCCTTTTCCACCACCGAACCTGCTGACACAATGGCATATTCCCCGACTTTAGCTCCACATAAGATGGTGCTTTTCACTCCAATCCAAGCTCCTTTTTGTATGACGACAGGAGCGACTTTCGGTTCGATGACACCTTCAAAATGCGGATAAGGGTTCATGTGTGCAATAATCGTAACCTCACCAGCCAACGACACATCATCCTCGATATAAACATATTCCGGATATGCGTTATCAATCACGCAATGCATGCCGAGATACACATTTTTGCCAATATGAACACCACGCCAACGGTTCATTTTCACACGCCAGCCGTTCAGCGGGCAAAAATACGACATTCTTGCCAATATGATGTTCTTTATTTTTCGGCAAGCAAAATGCATCGGACTCATATTGCGTCTCGCACCCGAACTCTTGATTGCTTCGCCCAATTTTTTATCACCGCCATAAAACGGAATGTTATGCGGTTCTAATAAGTCAAATTGCATTTATTATTTATGTTTTATTTCATACAAATCCCTACAAGTCAAGAAATTAAATTCCTTCTTTTGAAAGAACTCCAATTCCCGTTCAAAGATAGGCAAAGCCTTCTCTCCCAAGTTCTTCACCTTTAGCTTGTGACGCAGCACATCGCCCATCAGATAAGAAAAATAATTGCTGGCACGACGCTGAATCTTGCCGCCTTCCCAATCTTCATCGATGAACTCATTCGGATGCGTCAAAAAGACAAACTGACGGCCATTGCACAAAGTCTCCCAATACAGAAGCTGGCGCGTCATCCGATTCAGACTTGGAGCAATGCGCATAAATGTTCCGATATACGGAAATCCCATAGCTGAAATCGGCACTTCCATTACTTCAGAATCGCCTTTTTTGAAAATATTCTCTTCGTTCACCAAATATGCTTTTCTCGGTGCCGTAATCCAATGGAGTTTTTTCAAGGCGCCAAAAGAGAAAAACATATCCAGACGCTGCGAAGCCACGGAACTATCAACCTTAAAACCAGCCTCTTTCATAATCTGCGGGAACTTCTCGTCCACCCTTGCTGCTGGCGCGCGGAATGAAATCACTTCGTCACCGATAATGTCTTCCAAAATCTGCTTGGATTGTCTTAAATGACTCAACTGCTCATCAGGTGTCAGCACATCGAAGGCCTGACTCACCTCATGGGTCAATCCATGAGAACCGACTTCATGACCTCTATCATAAGCCATCTTCACCACTTGAGGATACAATGCCGCAATATGCCCCGTGAAGAAAAAAGTGGCTTTCACGCCACACTTGTCATACAAATCGAGCAGGCGCGGCATACCCTGTTTCAAGACATACTCGCCAGTCTTATCCCTCAACTTGTGGTTGAGAATTGATGTCGTTTCAACATCGTTAGTAATCAGGCAAAATTTGTCTTTCGACATACTTGAAAAAAGGTTGTTACAGATTCTCTAAGATGGTCGTTATTTCTTTGTTGATGTCGCCGACAGCAGCAAAATAAGATTCTTTCTTCTGCATCCATTCTGACTTGTGTGAGAATGAAGAAAAGTCCCGCACCGACGTTAAAACTTCATCAAACGATGCAATGTTTCGGAGCAGACCATACTTGTGCTCCAGCATCTTGAAATTCGACATGTCGTGTTCGCCGACAAAAGAATTTGATCGTATCGCCGGCGTCCCGAGCAAGGCGGCTTCCGTGGCCATCGTCTGAGAATCGCCCAAATACAAATCGGCAAAAGCCAAAACACTGTGAATGGCAGAAGCCGGCGTAGGCAACTTGTACTTTTTCAATTCTTCCGGCAGCTCTTTTTCTGAAGAAATATAAACCGTCATATAAGGTTCCACCGCTTCCACGAGTTTCATCTTCTCCTCCAAAGTAAAGCCGCTGTTGTTCACATCGTGATTGGCAAACCAGCCCACGAAGCGGAAAACCGCGTATGGCTTTTTCAGACCATTTCCCGGAATCACTTTTTCGTCTGGCTGAAAAACGGACGGAGCCAGATAGCAATCTTCGAAAACACCTTTCACACGGATATGTTTTTCACCGTAATCCAATGTGAAGTTTTCAGGCGTTACGACCTTGGTACAGCGAGGCACCACATGCTTATTGGTCAAGGCAACGACTTCCGAATCGGGAAAAATCACCGACTTTGCCTTATATTTTTTTGCCATCAAGACCCCGAAGAGCGAAGCTTTTGAAACGACGACATCCGGACGGTACCTTTTCACGATTTTCGAATAGCATCTTAACAAAGAGAAAGAACCAAGAACCTTTTCTATCATCTTTTTCTTATGCAGGCCAAAGATTTCATACGGCACGCCTTCTTCCTCTAAGACCTTCAGCAGCACATCTTTATCCCTAGCCAAGACCAAAACATCATGGCCGTCATTTTTCAGCATCTGCATCACATACTTGAACTGGTAGTAATGCTTCGGATGGTTCAATTCAAATATATACTTCATCTTTCTTTGTTTTCAAATGTCTTGATAACTTTAGCCGGCGCGCCCACAGCCACACAATAAGGCGGAATATCGCGGGTAACGACCGAACCGGCGCCGATGATTGCGCCTTCGCCTATCGTAACGCCAGGCATGATGATGGAGCCAATACCGATATGCGCGCCATCCTTTATGATGACTTTGCCTTCCTTAAATGGGCAATGCATGGCATACATCCCAGGTTTGTAATCTGTCAAATCGCGTTGATGGCACAGAATCATCACGCCTGATGTAATAGCCACTCCTTTACCTATTTCTATCAAATCAGGATTACGGTCATCCAGAATCGCTCCACGAGCGACATGCGTCTGCTTGCCTATTTTCACGCCCCTCAATTTATGCAAAAAAACCGTAACCTGATACGGGAACGTGAACATTGTCAAAATCGACAATGAATGGGTCCATATCCCTTTGATAATGGAAAATAGACTACGATGTTTAACTATAGACATAATTTTACATTTTTTACTGTACGATGGTTGTTTGCCATGATTCAATTCATAAAATATATTCTTTTACCATTCTTCAACGGTTCGAAACAGACGATAAAAGTTTCACCATCTACATTAGTTTACGACTCAATATCGAACCTCAACAAAAGCATTTCACACAAATTTCAATGGATAAAAACACGTAATTCTATATTTTGGGCAATCATATACAGTTTGACCAAAGAAGCGATGAAATGAAAAATTAAATATTTGAAAATTAGTATTATAATGGAAAATGATGATTTGCAGTGATTCGCTCATCTTTCTTGTTCTATGAATTTGCATTTCAATCATTTATTACGGTTTTTTTGCCATTTTGATCTAAACTTATTAATTTGAAACCATTAACAACCTAATGCTTTAAAACTCAATACTTCTATTCTTCATCAACGACAACACGACGTTTATTATTTTTCATCAATGGAATAGAAGGAACAATCTCCAAACGGACAGACTTCTGCAGTTGTTCAGACCAATATTTTACAATATGATTTTTGACCGTATCATCGAAATCGTTATTCACTTCTAAATTAAACAAAATCGACCCATCTTTCTTTTTCACCACTTGATATGCGGTGACACCACTAACTTCATGTAAAAAAAATCGGGAAAAATTGTGAACAGTATACCTTATTCCACCTGAACACACTAAGGAATCACACTCTCGCCCCATAATACGCGTTATTTTCCCATTACGAACTTCTACCAAATCATGAGCATCGTATCTAATAAAAGGTTGAGCAAAATTCCATAGGTCAGTTGAAATAACACGGCCAACGCCATCAGTAATCACATTATCATTTTCATCCAACACTTCAATTATACCAAAAGCATCAGAGACCTTATATCCATCATGAGAAACTGTTTCGTATGTATTTGGGGTACCCTCACAACTATATGAATCAATTACATCACAACAAAACGCTTTTTCAATTAATTCTCTATATGCAGTCGACAAAGTAGATCCTGTAGTCATAATATGCTTTGGACAAAAAACAAAACCAGGATTATCAAGTCGACACTGAGCCAATAAATATATCGGAATAGGATACGAGCGAATAATTGAAGGCTTTTCTTCCTCAACAAGGCGAAGAATTGCCTTCAAGTTATCATCGCTGATTGAATAAAATGGGACAAAAATGCAATTGTTCATCCTATCCTGCAACTTCTTTAACACCCCTTGTCTTTCACCATTAGCAATTTTAATATACTTATCGCCCATACGATAACCAGCCTGATACCACGTACTTAACTTTGCCGCAGTATTTAACCCATCTGATTCTTTAGATGTGAAATATGAGAAAGGCTCTCCTGTAGAACCACTTGAACAATGCGAAACCCGTTTTTTAACAGGATAGCTATTAGACACGAATCTATCGCCACCTTCTCTTCTCATAATTGATTTGTCAACAATCGGAAGCTTCCTCAAATCATTCTTTGTTTGAATATCGTCAACCGAAAGATTCAAAGATTTAAACAAATCGTTATAGTATGGAACACTTTCAACAGCATGCCGAATCAGCATGCGCAATCGTTTATTTTGGAAATCAATCACTTGCTCTTGAGACCAACCATCCGTTTCCTTTAAAAACCTAAAAGACCTGGCAACATTTTGACCTGCAATCAAATCACTAATAGGCAAAAAAACATTCTCTGATATATAATTACGAAATGACATACATCCTTTATTTATTAACATTTCAACATTTCTCAGCCAATATCACATTTTACCACTTTTTTGACATCAATCAAAACCAATATACGGCGTCCCATCATTCACCATAATATCGGCATTATTTTTATCTTCAACTGACAATCATCTGTTTTCGTTATACACCGGCAACAATTTCCGTTTAACGCTTTCCCATGAATACTTGCCCAAACCTTGATAAGCTTCATGTATCATGGCTTTCGATTTCTCTTGTTTTTCCACAACCAATATCATTTTTTCCGCCAATGCTTCCTCATTCTTTGAGCAGAACAGCAATCCATTCACGCCATCATCAATCATATATGGGACTCCTCCCACATTGCTTGAAATCACCAAAAGACCGGCATTCATGCCCTCCAACACCGAAACAGGCATATAGTCATCCGTTGAGTTGTTATTGTAAAGATAGAAATGACTCACCCCGATAACAAGATGGTAATCAAGCCGCTCTTTCAGAAACTTTGCCTCGTTATAAAACACGAGGCACAACGAGACTTCATATTTGCAGGCTCTGGTATCAATGGTGGGTGAAAGTCTAAAGTAAGGGCGGATTACGCCTTCCAAGTATCAACACCTGAAGATTCTCTTAAAGTTAACCATGTTTCGATTGCTTATTCTCAATTATACGAGGCTTATTCATTATTCGGAGCTGCCACTTTTCCAAGAAACAACTACATTCCTCAAATTTTTTGTAATTCTGCGTTTCAGTTTTATCAGCCGTATCATATTGTTTGGGCCGATGAGTTTACGAAGGAGAGATTTCCAACCTTTTCCAACAGGAGCCTCCCCGACCGATTCACAATATGTATTTTCTGTGCGGAAATATTCGCCCGTAGTCTGAAAAGGACAGAAATAATCAACTGGGAAAATATGAAGATCTTTGTAATCCTGCTCGATTCCATTTTGAACCAGACCATTACGGCTCATATTTGACGTCACGAAAGTTACGTTTGTAGTCATATCGAAGCTGCCGTCTGCCTTAAAGAAAAGTCTGCCTTTGTATGAATCGAGCTGTTCCTTCACCCACATTCCACCGGCTTCGCTTGCGATTACGCCCATCATCACAGGATGATGTTTGCTCCCCTCGAAGCCGGCAAAGGCCTTCAGATGCATAAGGTCATCAAAAGGTTTATACACCATAAAGTCAACGTCCATATACAGGCCGCCTTCATCGTGCAATGCCTTGAGCCTGACATAATCGCTGACAAACGCATACTTTCCGGCCTTGTATGCCTCCTTGACATACTGATTGCAATTTATATCAAAGTTCTCCTCATCCCATAGTTTGTATTCCCAGTTTGGCATATACTTGTGCCAGGAGGCAATGCAGTCATTGGCTATCTGTGGCATTTCGCCTCGCCCGAACCAGCAATAATGTATTTTCAAGGGTATCATACTCTGTTTATCGTATTATATTCTTTAGCATTTTTTCGGCTCGATACAATACGCATTTTGCCGAATAAACCATGATATCGTAAAGCATCGAAAAGGATGAGGGCTGAAAGAACCGACATCCGTTTTCCACACAAAAATTTTGAAGTTCGCCCGAAGCCCAGAGCAGGAATGGCCCCTTGCTGTGGGATATCGGGAACGACTTGAACGGTTCCTTGAAACACTTGATAAAGTTCGCTTCCACTCCTATGGCCTGATTGATCATATACTGCCGAGGTATGATCTCACTTTGCTTCCGAAGAATAATCTGTTTCATTCCGTCTGAAGCGAAAAGCGAATTATGCGCGAGTGTCCCTTCAACGGAAGCCAACACTTTGCAGTTTTTCACATACCAAATCTGAGCTGAAGGAGGCAACTGCTCAGGATACAGGATTTTAAAACCGTTTCCTGCAAATATCCTCTCCAGATGTTTCTCTCCTATCTCCTTCTTCTTTTTCAGACGGGCTCGTGAAAAATAAATTTTCTCGTAAACAGGAAGGTCGCAAATGCAATTGTCACGAATAGTATTGTATATGGTCTTGTATTTATCCGTAAAATAATATGCCAGAACGCCATCCGCCTTTTTACCTAAGTATTCGAGATATGCATTTGCAGTCTTCCTCCCGAAAGTGGGCACCTCCAGATGATGGAAAGACTCGCAAGGGACAATACAGTTTTCGATTTCATCTTCCTTTATACTCTGAAGTTGATGTCTTTGAATCCCCAAAAGGGAAAGTACTTCCAGAACACGCTTCGTGTGTGCACCGAAAACATACTCCCCTCTCGCATCCTCCGGTGCAATATAAGCAAACTTGCATATCTCAGGATGCTCAATGTAATACCATAGCCTGGAAAGACTCTCTACAAGGAAAAAGCCCCAGTTGCTCTCGATTTTGCCAAGGTATAAAGTGGAGGAGTTTCCAGAATTGGAGACTGAATAATCTGAAACTGAGAAATCCATGTTATTTATTTCTGCCATTTTGAATTATCCTCTTGCTGTCACACGCCTATAGATGAAGTCATCGACTTTGTGAGAATTGTTCATTTATTTGCAATAAAGATCAAGCAGTTTCGGGAATATCGCGTCCCATTGATATCGGGACAACGTGGAATGGGCATTTCTGACGATATTTGCAGATTGTGGATTGCCAATTGCCGTCAGCATTTTCTCAGCCAACTCCTTATCATCATCACTTTCAAACAGGAGCCCGTTCACGCCGTCCTCAATCATATACGGCACGCCCCCGACTTTGCTGGAGATTACCAATAGTCCGGCATTGAACGCCTCAAGAATGGAGACGGGCATATTGTCGATTCTCGGTGAAGACAGGAATATGTCCGCCTTGTCCAGCTGACTATAAATTTCACTGTTATCCACCCGCCCCACAAACAGGACATCCCTGATTTCTTCGGCTCTCACCATCTCTTCAAGTCCAGCTCTCGAAGGGCCATCGCCCACGATTCTGAGTGTTGCCTGAGGAATCTGTCGTTTGACCTTTTTGAAAGCCCGCAGAATGCACTCGATGTTGTAAAGCGGAGAGAGCGTGCGGGTGCTGATGAAATCGGGGTTTATGCTCTCGCGGAGCCTGAAATGGGAGCTGTCCAACTCTATCACGTTCGGGATAACCGTGTATGGAATTCCGAACTTGTCGAACACTCTCCCGAGATAGTCGGACAGGACAATATTGGCATCTGTCTTCAGAAGGTAATGCCTCACCAGCCTTTTGTGTCTCCTGAAAAATTCATCGGCACCTCCACCGTGGTAGGTCAGCACCACCTTCTTTCCCAGTTTTTTCCCGACCGGTATGCCTACAATCGCAGGAAAGAAGCCCACCTTGGAACAGCAATGGATATGGAGCACATCATAATCTGCCGCTTGCCTCAACATCCGCCGTTTGCACAATAGTCTGTAGATGAACGAGCCACTGGTGTTGAAGATGTCCGCTTCAATTCCCTCCTTCGCGAGGTTCCTCTGCAACAATTCCACCTGACCCGAGATCCCCCCCGTGCCTTTCTTATAGTTTGTAATTAGAAGAACATTCATCACAACAACCCTCTCGAACCGATTTTGAAGTACGCCCACGCCACCTCCATCAGAACAACTACGACATACCAGTATTTGACATACTTGAAATTGCGGGCATTGAGCTTCGAAATGCCGTATGCCGCCATAATGAGCAGGCACGGGAGTCCAGGCAGGAGGAACCGCTCTGCATTGCCGTAGCCGCTGACGGAGATAACGCCTAAATAGCCGACGGCAAAAGCGCCGATAAGTGACAGATTGCGCCAGTTCTTGTCTTTGAAAATAGCATAGAACAGGGCAAGGAGGACAAATATGCCAAAGAAATTGCGAACATAGTTTCCCCCGTGCAAAACCATCTGGTTCTCCTGTCCGGTATCGACCATCGTTGAAAGGGGCATGAAGAACTCCATCGGGGCAAGGATAGTTCCGGTAGCATATTTTGCCCATTGATTGCCGCCTGCCGTCTGAGCATTTCTTTTGAGAATCTGGTTCTCGACTCTCATTTCCCAATAACCTTCCACCTCGGTAGCAATCGTTCCACCTGCAAATCCCGCGATACTGACAACTCCGAATACAATCAGCACGGCTTTCTTTGTCCGCCCTACAAGTTTGTTCGAAGTGAAAATCAGTCCGGCAAACAGAGAAATAATCGCAACCGCTCCGAGAACCGTTCTGAAGAAGAACAGGCTCAGTGCCAGCAGTGCAGGAACAGCAATAGTGAAAATGCCATAGCGCCGGGTCCTGATCAGATAATCCGCCCGCTCAAGGAAAGCGACTATGAGGAAAAGCATTTCCGTTTCCTTTACGTGCAACCCGCAGTAGATGATGAGGTTAGGCATAAAAGTGCAGAAAATTGCCGCCATCCTGCCCGGAAACTCGCCGATATTCCTGCGTGCCAATCTGTATATCAACACACAGGTGAGCGCACTGAATAATGATTTGAAAACGCGTGCAACAAAGACAGAAGGTCCAAAAATCCTGTAAATGACAATGAGCCAGAACGGATAGCCCATGTCAGACACGCCATTGCGAAACCCGTAATACTGACGTACCATATCCCATCCGGCCTCAGCCAGCCATTTCGCCTCTTCGTGATATCCCATTGCATCCGCTGCCCCGAACTCGAACGGCTGCCCCGTCTGGGCCTTATAGAAGAAGTAGGAGAAGACAACCCACGCCAAGCGCAAAAGCAATGCTGCCCAGAAAACACGCCACGCGAACTTCTTCACCGGATACCGCATCCATTTCTTTGAACAGGAAGATGACAACAGGAAAAATCCCGTCACCAACATTATCCCCAGCAGAATATACACCACCGGCATCGCGTGTCTGAAGAACGCAATGGACACGATTGCAAGGGCCATCAGATACATTGATATCCCTTTCTTGGCTATTTTATCGGGGAAAATGGGAATCATTTAGCGGACAACTTGAATGATATATTTCTTGATTCTTGCAGCTGTGCTCATAAATCGGTTTTTCGCCCTCAAATAGAGCAACGGTTTGGCGTACCTGCTTTTGATTTCCGGGCTCTGCCTGCTCCAATCCACCTTGGCAAGTTCGACCTGTGCGGCATCGTGATACTCCTTGGAAAGGAAATACGGCATGAGACCGTACGTGCGGAGATTGTCTATCAGTTGCTTATAGTCGGGATTCGTTTTCTCTTCTTCTTCGAGATAACCGAGATTCCATAGCATATGGTTCTCAGGCTTGTGGAGATGGTGGGTTTCTCTATGCGTTACGTCAACGTCCTGATTATAGTTGCTCAATGGCTTATTCAAGAAGGCCATTTCATACTTCAAGGCTATTCTAATCCAGAGATCAAAATCTTCGCCAAGCTTAAGATTTTTCTTAAAACCGCCAAACTCATCAAATGTGTTTCTTCTTAAACATACAGCTCCCGTCCATACCGGTTGACATAGGCTATTTGCATATTCGCGGCAATAATTGAAATACCCTGTAGGAATATCCAACTTCACGACAGACTTTCTGTTGTGAACGTAATAATAATTTGTGCAGTACAGACCGGCATCGGGATATTCCCTTATCAGCCCGTCCATCTCCTCCAAGAATGTCGGCTCCCACCAGTCATCGGCATCAAGAAAGCAGATATACTCCCCTTGAGCCGCAGCAATACCGTTGTTTCTCGCCGTACTGACACCGGCATTCTCCTGATTGATGATTCTGGCATTCCCCACTCCGGACAGCACTTTTTCAGCAACAGCAAGAGAATTGTCGAGACTGCCGTCATTGACCACGATTAACTCATAATCCTTGAACGTCTGGGACAATACGCTCCTCAGAGCCTTCTCTATGTAAGGTTCCTTGTTGTACAGGGGGACTATTACGGAAAAACGCATTATCGGTACTGTGTTATGCCGCCACGTTTAATTTCGGCTTTCTCGACCTTAAAAAGGCATCGTTCAATGAACCATACAACTTTATATGCCCACGGATGTCTTTTCAATCTTTTAATCTGGTCTATCGGAAATGCAAAATCATCATAATCTTTGAGAATAGCCGCAGGAATCAACTCCTCAAGGACTTTTCTTCGTTCTATCTTGTCGAGATTTTTATTGGTCTCACTGATGCCATTCATATCAAAAAGAGTCACATTAATGTCTGCATAGACCGGCATCTCTTCACCCAGAGCAATCGCCTGGAGATACCACTTCCAGTCGGACACGATGCGGAGACTTTCGTCATAAAAGCCATATTTTTCAAAGAGGCTTCTTTTTATCAATGCCGAGGAATGGTTGAGTGTTCCAGTATAGAATCCGAGAAAACTTATATCCTGCCCGGCGAAACATTTGTCGTTCAGTATTTTCCCATCCTTGAACACTTTCAACATGTTGCCATAAAGAATTGAAGGGAAATTGTTCTCTTCGAGGGAACCGAGCATTCTTTCTACAACTGTTGCATCTGCAAGGCAGTCCCCACTATTGAGAAACTGGACATAACCTCCACTTGCCATCCTTATGCCCTTGTTCATCGCATTGTAGATGCCCTTGTCGGGTTCGGAGATCCACTTTATCGAGTGTGGAGTTTTGAGGGTTGAGAGTGAAGATTCGTAATTTTTTATCACATCGACCGAATTGTCAGTGCTTTCCCCGTCGATGATGACGTGCTCGAAGTCCTTGCACGTTTGAGAGGCGACACTTTCCAAGGTCTTGGAAAGATCATGGACATTGTTTTTATTTATAGTTATTATGGACAGCCTCATTGCCTTTTTTCTTTTTAAACCACGGACCTTCATGTCCAAAAATTCTCTTTACGCGTTTGTTAATTCTAAACAATAATCTTTTTCTGCCTTCCACACCATAATTCCAGGATTCGAAGTATATTTCCTGGAAACGTTGGTCGGATTTATGGCAAATAGATTCATCAGTAGGATATTTCAATGGTAGGATTGAATATGTTTCTCTATTGGCACCGTTACTGTTGGGATTTGTAGTATGTGTGCCAAATTGGTCAAAGCCTATGTTTTTGCAGAGATTGACATTCGGCATAATACCTTTCCCTTTGTGCAACCATATTGATATCCAAAATTGCTGATCCCAGCTGGTTCCTTGAAGAGCATCTTTCTGAATTTCGTTTAAACGATCGCACCAGTACTCGCGCATTCGCAACGCACAGCCATAGCTTTTCAATACCTGATTCAGTTGTTTTCGGCTGATGCTACGATGATAATAATCGAAGTCTTTCCAAGCACGCGCCCAAGTAGCCCAAGCACATAATGTTCGGTTCATCATGGAGAAATAGTAGCTTCCATCCCCATAAGAAAGGTTATCCAGATGCATACTTCCAATAGCCCGAACATCATTGTCGTCTTTATACTTCAGCAGCAATTCCTCGCAATATGCAAAGAAATCAGTATGTGGCAGTGCGTCATCTTCAATAATTATACCCATTTCATTCTCAGACAAGAACCAATTTATAGCAGTCATAGGGCCTGCGCCACAGCCAAGATTAATCTCGCTATAATAGCGGTTAAGCTTATTGATTCGACTCAAGGAAGTGAGAGATTCTATTACCTGCCGCACTTCTGCACACGCGATTGTATCAATGTCCCTCGCCCCGTCTTGAAACACATATAGAGTAGAAGGGGCGGCTTGAAGAATTCGTTCCAACACTTTGCGTGTGTGTGCCGGGCGATTGAATGTTATCAATAATATCGGTATCGAAACTGCCATATTACAAAGAGAGACCGTCTATACATTCTCGGTGGATGCCGGCATTGTTATAGTTTTTCCCGCCATCACAATAAACAGGTATTAAGTTTTTATTACGTAGAAGCACATCTTGCTCTTGGGTGTGTTTCCCACAAGGATATGCAAAAAAAGGCACATACCCGTCCATAGATGAAAAAAAATTCAAACACTGCGAGACATTTTCTGAAAACATAACCGTGTCTTGGGTGTCACAATTGTTATGATTCCATCCATGAGGCGCGATTGTGATGTTACTGTATTTTTCCATCAATTCTTTAATCTGTTCCACTGTCATCAGTCTATCCATACCATTTTCTCGAACTGATTCTCCAATCATGATAGAGGGATTTAGAAACAATGTAATGGGAATGTTTTGTTCATAAAGCCAAGGAAGAATATTAAGCTGACTCAGCCAGCCATCATCAGCGGTGAGCGTAGCATAGTTATGAAATCGAATTTTATTTTTTAACATAAAAGAATTAGCTTCGCTCAATGAGATTAAAGTGTACAATTTCTTAAGTTTAAGAATATTTTTTTGAAGATATCCGTACTTGTCCAGTCGCAATGCCACATTGCATTCTCTTCGAAAATATCGCTGACCTGATGAAAAACGAAAACACAAATAGGTTTGAGCCCGAATTTCTTCCAACGGTTCTTCAATTTATATATTATGTCTTTGATCTTCATCGCATCAATGGCTTTTTCAGCTTTATTCCCAACGGCCACAGAAAATACCGCTTGATAAACGTTGCCCATACTCTTGATTCAGGGTACTTGTCTTTCATCTTTCTCCATAAAGAAATCTTTTTGTACTTATGCCACACTTCATTGAAAGGGTAAGCATAATATTTCACCATCCAAGGTTTCAATTCAGCGGCGTAATGGATTATAATCGGCTCTGTTGTCCGCATCACGTCAACCTTCATCGCCTGGCTAAAGCCATCGTAGAAATACGCCATACGCAGCTGGATTTGGTAATTGTATGTGACAGGCAATGTCCTCTTGCGCTCTCTTAACACGTAATTAAGGACATCCTGATCGTTGTTTATAATCCAATCAAAATGAGTAGCCAAAAACTCCAGGCATTCTTTCCCAATATTGTGTTCACGCCAATATGCCAGATTTATCAAAACCGAACCCGCATTGAAATACCCTAACGATTTGTCATAATGCAGCCTGTCATAAAATTCCTGCCATTCCGTACACATATCGGAGACAGCTCCAATGGCGACATCTGTCCAATCTGAATCAAACAGCTGGCGCAATGATCCATTGACAACGATATCACAATCAAGATAAAGCACCAAATCAACATCCTTCGGCAACAATTCAGCCGCATACAAGCGATAATAAGTAACAATTGACCAATAATCGACACCATCACCTTTCAAAGGAAAATTCTCCAGATACGATTTATCCACCAAGCAATAATGGATATGTTGGTTGTATTGCCTTGCCAGCAGATCAAATTTCTCCTGATTTTCCTCTTTGAGCGGCTTGTCGATCAAGACATAGACATTCACCTCGCAGTCCTTGTGGTTCTCGAAGACCGAGGTCAGCATCACGCCGCAATAAGGAACATAATTGTCGTCAGTGGCGCAGGTGATATTTATTTGAAGCTTACTCATTGATGGTTGCAAAATAATTTGATCTTATCAATTTATTGGATATTTGATAAGCTTCCTTTTCATTAAACATTCTTGGCTGGTTTTGTCTATTTAAAATATCTATTCCCAGTCCCTTCCATACATTGCCACCTATTAGATTGGATATGGTTGGATAAATGTCCATCTGGTACAGTTCATCTTGTATTTGAATATTGGCATTCAACTGAGAAGGGATATTTAAACCGTGTATTACCAATGGAATATGTGTGTCTCCGTTCTTAAAGTCAATGCCTTGAGCTATTGCATAGTCATCCAGTTCTTGAGAATAATTTGGATCTCTGAAAATGGCATGATCACCTGTTATGACCAATGTCACACTATTATCCAATCCACATGAATGAATATAGTCAATCAAATGTCCAATACAAGCATCTGTGTAGTATAAACAGTTGAGGTAATCACTCATCACCTGAGGCATTCCCTCAGGATGGTATATCGGGTGCTCTTTCCCATAGGTAAAAGGAAGATGTGATGACATCGTGATACCTAACATGCAGAAAGGCTCATCAACATCCTGCAAAACATCAATCATATTGTTGATAACCCATTCATCGCTTATACTATTATTTGGGGGTTCTATCACTTTCGTGAAACCATAATTGCGCGACATTTCAGTTTGATGCCAAGCTCCCGGAGATGGATTTACTATTATCGCATTGGCATAGGAGTGAACATAACTGGGATATACATTCTCATCATATATACAGCAAGCAGCACCATCATCAATAGGCAACAACCCACTTAGAACAGTCATTTGTCCATCGCCAGAGTTTCCGTGCTTAGTCTCCGAACGGACGCTTTTACAAAATAATGTGTTCTCACATTTTGCCAATCGGGAGAGATTAGGCATAAACTCATAGCCGGCAACCGAACCCAATGGCCAAGATTCCAAACTTTCCACCAAAAGGACTATTAGATTGGATTTTGGCGTAATATACTGTTTGCTATTGTCTATCAACTGATTAAATTGTTCCTTTTCAGTTTCTGTCAGTTTCTGCACTTTGCCGGTAGTCCAGAAATGATACAATGGCATTGCCACAAAATAGGAAACTATGGATTGGCGAAAGACATAGGTTTTGGCAAAAGTAACAGCATCTTGTGATTGATTATACTTTGCTAAGTAATAAGCATCCCCCAGAGGTATATATTCAGTATATTTATTTTTCCCCCCTGCGACATTCGGAGCTCGCATAGTAGTGGAATAAGTCCATACATCGAGTTGCTTGGAAAATAACACCTTATCAAAACAAGACAAAAATATGGCAACAATAAAGCACAATATAAAACACCAATAATTACTCCTTACACTCTTGAAATAAGATATTATTAAACCATAACAGATGGTCAATACAATAAAAAATGTAAAAGTCAGGTCAATATACACAGACACAGCGTCTTCAAAACCTCTCATATTAGACGTTAAAGAAATAACATTCCACGTTATCAATGTTCCATACGCTCTGAAAAACACCAAATTTGCTATACACCATACATCTATCAACATATTAATAACTATCGTCCACCATATGCCTTTTGTAAGAAAAACAAATGAAGATAGAAATAATGCAGGTGTAATCTTCCCCAACCAAAATACCCAAAAATCAAGAGGCGCATAGAACATGGAAGATATTAATACACTATGGTACACGTTCCAATGAAAAAGCAATTCCTTTGTGAAAATTGAGCAAAAGAATAAAGCAAAAACCAGCCAACTCTTATTGTTTTCTGTTTTGATCATAATAATATACGTTTAAGTGAGATGCTTATCATCTTTGGGGCATATCGGACAACCGAGATAATCTCCCACAAGGCCAATGCCACCTTGGGATTTCCGAAACGGCTGACCCAGTCAAACATCTCTTTATATCCTCTCCGAATGTCATCAGGGTATTTTGTCCGGATGGCCCGGAAACGCATCATTTCATGAAAACCCAGTTTACTGGCACGCTTGTGAGGGTTGTGCTCATAGTATGCAAAATGTTCCGAGCCGATGCGCGGGCATTCGCCGTTCAGCAAAAAGAAATCCGTCGTCGGCAGCACCTTCCACAAGGCATACATCAAGGAGAACTGGTCGCGTTTGCAGTCCGCTTTCAATGTCCGCCACCATAATTCGCCCACTTTCTCGACATTTTTTGTATGGCGCCGGAAAATGACATTATTCTCATAAAGTCCATATTTTTCCGGAAAGCCGTCATTCTTTATTTTGCCATACCATCCGGCGACTTCCGAATCGAGGACCCAGCGCAGCTGCACTATTGCGCATATCTCATCATATATGCAATGTTGATCCGGATGCCTGACGCCCGCCCATTCCACATCTTCACCCACCAACTCGACGAAGCGATTATACACCCATGGAGTAAGAATTCTGACATTTGCATCCACATAGAGCGATGCTTCATATTCCGGCAGCACCTTTGCGGGCAGACACTTGGCATAGCGCGAGAGACGGAGCAGACTCGTGTCTTCATACGATATGCCACGTACCTGCCAAACGCCAATATTCTCACCCACATGCTCATCCGAGAAAAGCACATAGTCGAAGCGGTCGTCCACCACGGCGGGCTGGCGGACCTCATCATAGCCGCCGACGACGACAGAATATATGACGTATTTGTTCATCAGCCCGACTTTTCCAGATTATGTTTGTCCAATTCGCATCCATGGCTCGCATGCCGTGCCCGCTCCTGGTTCAAGACCGATCATATCCTAATTTGTCCACCCGCAAATTCCTCAAATTCCCCATTAACGTATTTCATCAGCCCCGCGCCGGAGGAAAAAGTGAATTCACCAAATTTAATAATGTCGTTTTCCGTGTAAAGATCTATTCTGACAAACGGGAAGTCGCAACTAAGATTCTCTGCGATTTCAATTAGTTTCGGAAGATTGTTTGGTACTTCTACCGTCTGGTCATCATCGTACAACCATCCCTCGACTTTCCATGGCAACCTGTTGCCATCACAATCAAAGTAAATGCAGAGATGATTGTGGAATCGTCCGATATTGATTTGGAAAAATTTCACTTTCCCGTCAAAGCAGAAAAACTTATAATCGCGCAAGTCACCTTGAGTTGATTCAAGATATTCTTCGGCGATGATGCACCTTTTGACGTTTTTGTACGGCCACTCCCGATGTTTCAAATAGAAATTTGTGTTAAGACATTTCTGCAAAGACCTTTTTGCCGCGTCAAAATCAAAAGCAGACTTGTCCCTGCATATCACAACACTGCCGCTGTCATGGTTGCATTTAAGGACAAATTTGTCGGGCAGTTTGTCCAGATCTATTTCATCAACAGAATTATATACAGCCAACGTAGGTATGAGGTATTGTTCCCCAATCTTATCGGCGACCCACTGTTTGACACGGTATTTATCAACCAGGGTGGTGTATAAGGGATTTCGATCATACAATTTGAGCCACTGCAATTTCTCATTGAATGCCTTGGGATGTTTCAGGTCAAGAGGATACCCGAACACATTATGAAACTGATATTTTACAACCATTCTGTCAGGCAGTTTCTCTTCGTCAACAAACCTCAGAGCGACCTGTACCAGCTTATATTCCGGGTCTCGGACAAATTGCTTCAACCAATGAGACGCTCTTTTCAACAAACTTTTCGACATACTTTTCTTGTTTCAAACTTTAAAATGCACATACAACAAATGACATCCACAAAACGGGTGTGGTAATTGCAAAGACCACCATTTATGATTCCGCAAGACAATGCATTCATACGCCGTGCAGACTTCGGACTGAATGCCGCAGATTCTGATGCTTGCCTGTTGGCGACCTCCTTTTTCCCTCAACATTTCCCGCAAGCAAGTCATCCATGCTTCTGTGGTATTGAGTGGAACTCCGTTCCATGTTGGATTTCTGAGCGGGAGTCATCCAAAGCCTGGAAATCATTCTACACCACAATTCATCATCTGAATTAATTTTGCGGACATAGTCAACAAGCCATTGGCAGTTGCAATCACAGGTCACCCCAAGCACTGGAAACCATATAAACTCTGATTTATCGGGAGGCCGCTTTCCGTGGAATTGCCTATCATGCGCATGCAGATCGGGAATTGGGTGGATGCGAAAACCTGGACCTGCGGGTGACAGATGTAAAGATTTATATGATAGTCGCCATTCGCCACACCTTCGGGCAGTCGGACATGACACACAAGATGGAAATCCTCATTCGACAAATGTTGGCAAGTGCCGTTGAACAATCCGGGGGAATAACGTGCTAAGAGGACATCGTCCCGGCTGAGGATTGTCATTTCCAAGTCAAGACAGTGCGTCCCGCATATATGTCCGTCCACTTCTACGGTCAAGTCTCTATCGGGATATACCAGTTCGCAGGCTGCGGAGTTCCTGCCGTTCATTCTGACAGAATAGATCTCCATCTGTTTGTCTCTGACCTTGAAGATGCCATCCAGCGTGCCGGCGTCGTCGGGAGAGAAGTTGGAAGCGATGTAGCGTTCCACGGTTTCGTTTACGCCACCCATGAAAGCGACCCGGCCTTTGTCAAGCAAGATCCCGCTTTTGCAAAATGCTTTTACACTCCCCATATTATGACTCACGAACAGCACCGTCCGTCCCTCCCCCTTGCTGACATCCTGCATCTTTCCGATCGCTTTTTTCTGGAATTCTGCATCGCCCACGGCAAGCACCTCATCAACCACCAGAATTTCCGGATCCAAATGGGCTGCAACAGCAAAGCCAAGGCGGACCATCATTCCGCTTGAGTAACGTTTGACGGGGGTGTCAAGGTAGCGTTCGCAGCCGCTGAAATCAACGATTTCATCAAGTTTTGAGGCAATCTCGTGTTTGCTCATTCCAAGGATGGCTCCGTTGAGGAAGATATTCTCGCGGCCGGTCATCTCTGAGTGGAAGCCTGTGCCCACTTCAAGAAGGGCACCTATTCGGCCACGGGCCTTGATGGAACCGGTGGTAGGACCTGTCACTTTGCTGAGAAGCTTCAGGAGCGTGCTTTTCCCCGCCCCGTTCTTGCCGATGATGCCGACAACATCGCCTTGCTCCACCTTGAAGTCGATGTCCTTGAGTGCCCAGACATAGTCGCTGGAGCCTTTTGTGGAGCGGTCGTTTGTCTCACCAATCTTGAGGTAGGGATCTTCCTTGCCCCGGATGTTCATCGTCCACCACCTCTGCAGGTCGTGGCTCAGAGTCTTGGTGCTCACAAGCCCCAGACGGTATTGTTTGCTAACGTGATTGAATTCTATTGCGGTTGGCATATGTCAGTGTATTCTGTTTATATCGTTTTCTTACTATCGGAAGACAGATGGTCTCGGATGTCTGATTAACTAAAAAATATTTCAGCGGATGTGCCGTTAATAAATGGATTCTACTCCTCGTCAACCCCACCAATGAGAATGCTGTCGGGATTCTTGTCGAGGAAGTTACTCTGGGAGACTACCGAATGGCCGATTTCCTTTTCGGCGGCCTTGCGGGCAACACCTGCCACAGAACCGCCCCTTTGGGCCACCTTGACGTTCTCGCGCATCCCTTCCGGCTTTTCCTTCTGGGACACCTCGGTCGTGACGCGCTCACCGAGCATCGTGAAAATCAGCTCCAGATCCGTCATATGGTCGCGGAGGTTAACCCCTTCGGGCTTTTCCTCCTTCGCACCTCGGCAATCGAAGCAAGCTTCATTGCTCTCGGTTTGGCGTCGGTTCTGGCTCTTCTTCGTCAAACCCTTGATTTCCTCATGTTCCGAGGGAGTCATGCCGAAAGTCGCCTTCGCAATCTCTGCCGTCAGAATGGCGTAATCCCGTTGCTCAGTGATTCCACGCTCCTTCCACTCATTGGTCAGGTTCTGACGTATTGCAATCCCGCGAAGCCGCTTGTCAATCCAATCTTTCGGATAACCCTTCGCCTCGTAGATGGCCTTCATCCGTTCCTGAGCCAGTTCGGGATTCTCAATCTCCTGAATACGCTCATAGCCCACCCGCGCGAGCCACTGCTTGAACGGCTCTGCCTTGGGCGATGGAATGCTCTGGACAATGCGGAAAAGTTGCTCGGCATCGGCCACATCGGTGAGGTACCTTTTCCCATCCTTTGGCGAAACCAATTTCAGTTGGTTACAATTTGCAACCAACTCATTTCCCTCCTGCACAATCCTGAATTTCAGAACCTTCCAATAATTCTTTGCACGGTCATAATTTGGCTGGTCGGTCAAAACGCCACACACATCCACTATGGAGAAATACCATTTCTCCCGCTCACTGTCCCAAGCCGTCCGTACCTTCATGCCCTCAAACAGCTGGATTTTTTCTCTCATTGTCATGATATTTTCCATTTATACAGTTATCTCTCACAAATCTACAAAAACTCAAACGCACCTCTCGCATCTGCCCCAATTCATTTTACACGCCGATGACAAAACAGCATTGATTGCTATGGATAGGCTCTTATGTTTTATACAGAATTTTGACCAGTAATTCCAATAGCCCGGGAATCTGTGTATCAACGGGTTGTCGTATAAATCAGAGCGATTCACAAAAGAATCCACCCGCTTATAAAAGGCCGATATCTCTTTGCCGCCACTCAACTTGAACAGCCGACCGAGTGATTTAGTAACATTCCAGCAAGCACCCTCAAGCACTCCATCGGCAAATGTCTGAATGCCATCATCCGCTCGCTCGCGCTGGTCGATATCCCGTTGAATGGTGGAATAGAGTGCCAGCATCCTTGTACCAAGAAGCAGATAGTCTGCATAATTCTTATAGCTATTTCTACGGGTAGTAGAGCCTTCACGATGGCAGATTATACAGCCTGTCTCCGGAGAGTATGCCATCCGCCGGGCATAATAGAGATGTGCCGCAACAAAGTCCGAATCTTCGTACAGTACCCCTTCACAGAACGGATAGTTTGACTGGTTCAAAAATGTCTTGCTATAGATATATGCCACAGGTCCCGAACACCAATAAGGATGGGCCGTCTGCATATCTATGCCTGAGAAAATCCGTCCTGGAATGAAGGAAAGGTGCTCTTTCTCTCCTATTATCCGCCCATTTTCATCGGCATTTGCAAAATGGAATGCCAACATATCGGTTTGCAGTTCTTTTGCCATTCGAATGGCCGGCACAATACCTTCTTTAACTGCATCATCGCTATCCACAAAACAGATGTACACCCCCCTTGCTATTGACAAGCCTCTGTTTCTCGCAGCACCTTGGCGATTGTTTTGCGCTTGACGAAGCAAAATCAAATTTGTTGCTCCTTCGTGGTTCTCCGCACAATAGTTCTGAGCTATCTCGACAGTATCGTCCGTGCTGCAATCATCCACAAATATCACCTCGAACTCGCTTTTTTCAAGCGGCAACGCATAGATGCTGTCCAGACAACGCTTGACAGTATTGGCCGAATTATAGGAAGGAATGATGAAGGAGACTAACATTTCTGCGATTATGCTTTTCCGTAGCGAATTCTTCTGTATATTTCCCGAAAAGCATCTACAGGGAATCGAATTCCTAGAAGCCTCCAAAAACGCACATAAGACAACGGAAGGTAAGAATTCAAACGCAACTTGCCAATTTCTTGATACATTATAGGTCTTTTGTTCTTAAGGAGATTATCGAATGCAGATAACAAAGACTCATCAAATAACTGTCTATTTTGTTTTATCAAGCAAATCTTATATACTCCACACGACAGATGTTTAATCTGTGCTTCAAGTCTGCAAGCTCCAATTTGTCGCGCGTCAAACTCCGATAAGTTGTCGCTAAATTCGATCATATTTCGAATCAGCTCAGTATAGTGTCCTGCGCTTTTAAGAAGAACCTGAGGATCCATCGTTTGCCCCTCTCGGCCAATGACATAGTGATATACATTTAATGGCAGATAAATAGCTTTTTGAACTCGTGTTTGAGGATAAAATACCCATTCCGTATCGGTATAAGAAATACCTTCTGTTTGACGATAATTCATCTCTCGCAAGAGTTGAGTCTTATACGTTATAGAATGCAAGCCATAGTACTCGGCATCCTTAATCTCCTGGAACAAAAATGGAGAATTATATGGCAATTTAAATCTAAAAGTTTTAACCACCGTCCCGTCATTATCGACTTGATTAAAATCCGTTATCACCATGTCCATATCCATCGATTCCAATTCTTCTAAAAAGCTGATAAAATTGGCCGTGCCGAACCAATCATCCGCATCAAGCACCTTGATATATTTTCCTGTTGCCTCTTTCAAGCCCCGGTTCACACACGAACCGTAGTTGCCGTTTTCTTTGTCTATTACGCGGAAGGTGTTAGGGAATCTGTCCTGATATGAGTAAGCTATCTGTGACGAACGGTCCTTGCTTCCGTCATTTATGACAAGCACCTCGAGACTTTGCATCATATCATCCGACACAATCAACGAGTCAAGACATCTTCCCAGATAGTCTTGCATGTTATAGGTCGGGATGATTATGGTCAGGAGTTTTTGCATGAATCAATCTATTGCTGACGGTGTTGTCTTTGAAAAGATATAAGTTTCCGTATCAAATCGGCTATGGGGGTCGCTATCAACAACAAAGGCAAAAACAACAATCGATTTGAGACGATATAATGGACAGTCCTTGACATTTGATACTCATTGCACAATCGTTTCAAGTCAAAAATCAAAGGCTTCAAGTGTTTCTCATCATAAAAACTAAGATTCTCAACCCAGGAAAACTTGGTTAAATAGCGAAGTCTCAGGAAGTTTTCTATTTCTTCTTTTCCTAAGATGTATAACAACTGGGATAAATTAGGACACTGCCCAACCAGACGTTCAGATAAATCGATGTGCCTTATTCCACTGGCCACATGATCAAAAATCGTTGAGTATTTGGGCGCACGACAAGTGGAATTGTGATTGCAGCAATAGCGATAAGCACGTTTGGGACTGTAAGTAACCGTCCATGCTTGACTCAGCACATATGCCAACCAGTCTCTGTCTTCATGTTGACGATCCTCTACAAAAGGATATTTAAGTGAAACGAGAAAACTCCGGCGAATGATATAACTCCAAGGAAACCAAAAAACCCCGTCATTAAAAAATCGTTCGCAATATGCAGTACCTGTCATTATTTCCCCTTGTGGCAAATCAATGTCCATATGCGACATCTCGTTCTGTTTAATTTCCCGTTCAATACCGAAATAAACCATATCAGCCTTTGTCTGTAGAGCTATCTTATATGCTTCCACAAAATCCGGCAGCAGATAATCATCACTATCTACGAAAACTATATACTCTCCTTTCGCCTCTTTCAACCCTCTATTTCTCGCAGCACCCTGACGATGGTTTTCGGGCTGGCAGATAAGACACACCTGTTTATGAGATACAATATATTCTCTCACAACATCCCGTGTATCGTCCGTAGAGCAATCATCCACTACAATAACCTCATAATCTGTCTCTGGGATAGCAAGATTTGTTATGCTATCCAGACAGCGGACAATGTATTCGCTGCCGTTATAGACGGGGATAATAAAAGAAAGCGTCACAATCTGTTTTTTCTTTATTATGTTGTCAGCTACCTCAATAAGTGTGTATGAAAGAATTCATTTGCCCTTGAACGCAATTGGTTTATTCTGCTATCAACGGCACACCAGTCAATCTCCTTTAAGGATAGACCGGAATCCAATTGATTCGGCAAAACAATCCTATCCGTAATATCAAACACTGAAAGCACATCCAGAAATCTTGTATCAGGGTCTGATGTCAAAACTATAAATGGCTTATGATAAAGCAGTGCGAATATTATCAGATGCATTGAACGGCCTATTATAAAATCTGAATGCCGGACAAGATTGAGAAATTCAGATGGGCCGGAATCATTTCGATTGATGAAGGACTTAATCGGTTGATATGTGGAATTGGAATTAACTGCTTTTAATCCCATTCTTTTTGCATATTTAGCAATAGCACCTTTCTCATCATTTTCACCTCCTGGATTATAATAAAAGAGATAGTTATCGCTTATCAATCTCTTGGAAGTTTCTAATTGATTATAATCTTCAGCAGATAGCAACCAAGCCGGATCCGGCATTTCAAGAATCTCTTTTCGCACTATTTGATGCAATGCTCCTATACTCGATTTCTCACGAATAGATATAGCATCAAAGTCAGATAGCGCACTGCGAAGGAGAATGTCTATATCATTCGGATAAATCAATCCCCCCCATTGATGGTGCGTATGATATTTTTTTGCAATGGGGCAAAGAAAATGGCAAGAAATAACCGAAATAAAAATCGACAAGAGCAACATTCCATATTTGATCCCCACCAACTACAACCACATCAAAATTATTCGAAACAATGATATCTTTTGTCTCAGAGATACCACTGTGCAATTCGGTCAAATGCATATACCGTTTCAGGAATTGTTCAAATCGATTCCATTTCTTACAATTCTTGAGAAACAGGATAGGATGCAAGAGCCGTTCTTTGAGCGCTACCCGATTCCAGTACCTATACGGTTTTGGATATAATTTTTGTTGTGAAAAACCACGATAATTTATAATGGAAACATCGCACCCCAAACCTTCCAAATAAGTTTGCAAAGCATAAGCCTGTAACATTGCGCCATAGTTATGAGCAGCATGGAAAGTCAAAATTCCAACCTTTTTTCCCGTCATTTCACCCTCCTCCAAACTTTCTTTATTTTCCTCCTAACCCTGACCACCGGTGCATCATGCGCTGCAACGTAGTCGGCCAGACTTTGCAATCCTAATCCATGGAAGAAAAAATACCTGTTCCTGCGGCTGCTGATAGGATTCTCTCCATTTGCTCCTTGGTTGCATAGAACGGCATTTCCTATGGATTGTTCCTTGACGGTCAATGAATTGGACAACTTATTAAGAATGTTATGACCTTCAGCAGAGTGAACCAGAACAATGGATGTGCCCTTGTTGTCAAACATCTCCGGGCAAAGGGAATCCGCTCCCCAATAGTCGGCAATGGTCAAATCCGAGACTCTGTCGCTGGTTCGGTACATACAATGATAACAACTGCGTCTAAGGAAAACGTTTCTAAGAAATCCGCGAAAGTAGCGGTTATCCGTTTGTCCCTCAGAAAGCCTTGAGCCATCTGAGAAACCTATGGAAATCTGGAAATTATTCCATCCATACTCCTTATTCCTGAAGTTGACCTCCGTCACTTTTTTGCACTTTGCCACCCATTTCAAATACTTTCTCCATACGCCGGGACTCGGAACGCCGTGGCATATCAAATCGACTGTCAGAAGATTCTCGTATTTTCGCCCCAGCATTTTCAGTAATCCTGCAATCTGGCAGGGTGTGCCGGAGTATAATACCTGCCGTCCCTGATTTAGAAACTCCCGGCATTCCCGAAATGACTCTTCCGTACGGCTCTGGAGATATTTGCTTCTCATAAAAGGTGCAATTCCTTCACGGGACTCTGTATAATCGTGATGGACTCCCAGAAAATCCTCGTCGAATCTCGCACCGAAAACCACTCCTCCGTTACTTATGATATAATCCGCCAGAGCGTGAAATACACCGCCCGAGGAGGAACTCAAGCGTATCTCCTCATTATTGTTGATGATGGCGTATGCTTTGGTCTCACCTGGAAGTGATTTGGGTTGAGGGCTGATAACAGGGCAAGTAGCCTCGCATTTGTGGCATTGAACACATTTTGAGGCATCGATTTCCGGCTGAAGAAAACCTTCACTGTCATCAACTATCGTAATGCATCCGGACGGGCAGACGGATGCGCAGGCAGAGCATCCTGTGCAGCTATCTCTGTCTGCAAGACGAATCGATGTGTCTCTTTTATTATTCATTCGGGAATACTCTTCCTTCTTTCTTCCTACACCGTATCCATAAAGCTCTTCTGCACCCTGTTGAAGACCACGATGCCGAAACCGAGCAGCAGCACCATGAAGGCGAAACTGTAGGCGAGCCAGCCCCAGCCGATGAATTCGCCGGCGCTCAGGAAGCCGTATTTGAATGTCTCAATGACCGGAGTGACGGGGTTGAGGTGCATCAGCAAATCAACATTGAAGCCTGCGATGACCTTGCCCTTGACAAGGCTCAGAGGATAGACTATAGGCGTGGCGTACATCCAGAGCGAGACCACAAAAGTGAAAAGTATCTGGAGGTCGCGGTATTTGGTGGTCATACTGGAGATGAGAATGCCGAAGCCAAGGGAGAGACCCGCCATCATCACCACCAGCAGCGGGAAGAGCAGGGCGAACCAGTTGAGAGCGGCAGCACAGCCCGGATCGAAAAGCGCATATAAAACATACACTATGACGAAGAAGCCAAGCTGGATGCCGAAGCGCAGGAGGTTGGAAATAACGTTGGCCACGGGCATCACCAGCCTCGGGAAATAAACCTTGCCGAAGATGCCGGCGTTGTCCACGAAGGTGTTGGAGGTCTTGGTGAGGCAGTCGGCAAAATACTGCCACATGGCGGTACCTGCCAGATAGAAGAGAGGCTGCGGCACGCCGTCGGTGCCGATGCCCGCGATTCCTCCGAACACGACCATATACATGGCCACGGTGAGAGCCGGCTGGATAATGAACCACAGCGGCCCCAGAATGGTCTGCTTGTATTGGGTGATGATGTTGCGCTTGACAAAGAGCGACGTGAGGTCGCGGTAGCGCCACAACTCACCGAAGTCAACTGACAGCATCCTGTCTTTCGGCTTTATGACAACGTCCCATTCATCTTCTTTCATGCGAAAACGTTTTGGAATAAAGCAACAAGTTTACACAGCTTCGCCACTTGAGTCACACTGACCCATCTGGCAAAATCCTACATTCATTTAAAAACCAACACATTACAAGCGACTTTCTTAATCAGACCGACTAAGTTCCTGCTTATAAGCCGTTTTTATTTTTCAGACTGCAAAGATAACTTTTTTTTAAAAGTTATCGTAACGTAAATAAAAATAAACAGGAGGGATGTCACTGCCCTCGTCGTAATTTTTCCCAATCAATTCGAATGTCTGTGTCTGAAGACAATGTTTCGCATTATTCTCCAGAAATAGACCCATTTCGTCTTTATTTTATGTTTTTCGTATGCCTTCAGGTAGCGCATCTCGCTTTCCTGGATTTCCTCAAGCGTTTCGGGGTTGTCGGCGTAGAACGGCGGCAGAATCCCCGGCTTGTATTTTGTCCTGAGCTGCTGAAGCTCCTTTGAATACAGGCTGAAATAATGCCGGCTCAGCGGCCTCACTCCAACCAGGCACATTTCGCCTTTGAGGACGTTGATGAACATCGGCCACTCGTCGATGAAGTGCCTCCGCAGGAAACGCCCCCACCCGGAGACACGGAAGTCGTCTTTTATCTTGCCGCCTTTCTCCAATCTGTTCGACTCGTACAGCGGTTTCTGAAGATATTCGGAATAGGCGTACATCGTGCGGAACTTGTACACATATATCATCTTCCCGTCCTTGCCGACCCTCGGCAGCCTGACGACCGGGCTGTACGACGGGTGTTCGTCGGAGCACGGCACGCCAACTTTCCGGGCGATGAAGAAATAGTGCTCGCCGACATAGAGTTCCCTGTACAGCTCGAAGCCGCAGAAATAAAGCCTCCCCATCACCTCCATCCGAGGAAGCGCACGCTTGACGTTCCTGTTCACCAGGAAATAGAACTTCCTGGTAAGTCGCATCTTCGGGCACATGCGGTGCCAGAAGAAATCCATCGCGTAAAGCGTCCTCGCCAAAAAACGAGGATAGCCTCTCTTGTAGTACAGGTCATGACGTCTTCGCGCGGTCACGAAACAGGCTATGAAATAGCCGCCCTCGGCGAGTTTACGGTTGACGGAAATCATGTACCTGTTCAGATAACGCTGGTTGTTGAGGAACCACTCGCCGAGCACGACATGCCCCGTCCCGTCGGCGACAGCCATGCTGCCCCTGGAATAATCACTCAGCCAAGCGATGGTGTCTTCTGTGATAGGCTTGAAAAGCACACCGAACACCTTCTCAAGCTCCTCATCTCCGAGCGATGAGATGTCGAAGGATTGTCCGCAGTCGGCGTCATCCCTGTATTTCTCAATGACATCCTTCTCCCTGACGGATTCAAAAACCGGTATTTTGTCTTCTCTAAACAAGCGCAAAAATTTAATGAATAAGGTTAAAATCCGGATGACCCGAAAACTAATATCTGACGTCGTCCCAGCCGAACGGGTGCTTCGCCAGCGGTTTCTTCGCGAGCGGATGGTAGTCGCCCGTCAGCCCGACCGGCCTCGCGTTCCTGATGTCGTGCACTATCTGTATGCACGGCCTCGCCTCCGAGATGCGGAACCCCTTCCCGTCGAGGATGTCCTGATAGCTCTTGGTGTGCAATTCCGTGAATCCTTCGCTGAACTCGAACTCCTCACCGTCGATGTTTATAGCCCGGTAGGTCTTCTTCTCGCCCTGCACGGCGTTTTCCGGCAGGCATTCCGCGTTGATGCTCAGGAAATAGCGCACGCGTGCGTTCTTCAGCCCGAGGTAGCCCGCCACACGGTCGAAGCTCATGACATGTACGATGTTCTCCTGCACGGGCCCGAAGATCCACTGCAGCATGTCGTAGAAATGCACGCCGATGTTCGTCGCCACGCCGCCGCTCTTGTGATTGTCGCCCTTCCACGACGAATAGTACCATCTCCCGCGCGAGGTTATATATGTGAGGTCGATGTCGTAGATCTTGTCCTTGGGGCCATCCTCGACCTTCTTCTTCAACGCCACGATGCTGTCGTGAAGCCTGAGCTGCAATATGTTATACGCCCTGCAGCCCGTCTCCTCCTCCACTTTCATCAGCGCGTCGATGTTCCACGGATTCAGCACCACCGGCTTCTCGCAGATGACGTTGGCGCCGAGACGGAGGCCGTAACGGATGAAGGCATCGTGCGTGTAATTCGGCGTGCACACCGAAAGCCAGTCGATGTTGCCGTCCGACCCTTTCACCTTGCTGCAATACCTGTCAAACAGAGCCTGCTCCGTGAAAAAAGCGCAATCGGGGAAGAAACTGTCAAGACGGCCTACGCTGTCAAACAAATCATACGCGGCAACCAACTTGTTGCCCGTGTCAGCTATAGCCTTAAGGTGTCTCGGGGCTATGTACCCCGCAGCACCAATCAATGCAAAATTTGCCATGTCTAACTAACAATTTTCAAACGCACAAAAATACAAAAAAAAATCAAAAAAACATCTTTCTGAAAAAAAAAAAAAAATCGGTCAGCAACCGATTTCGTTTTAGTGCCCATGAGAAGACTCGAACTTCCAAGAGCGTCCGCTCACTACACCCTGAATGTAGCGTGTTTACCAATTTCACCACATGGGCGAGGTCGAAATTCTTGGATTTCGCTTGGTGCCCAGGACAAGAGTCGAACTTGCATGACGCATTCGTCACTACCCCCTCAAAGTAGCGTGTCTACCAATTTCACCACCTGGGCCTTACCATCTTTGGTCAGGAGTCTCTCAAAGAACCTTCGGTGTCTGACCCCCTTTCAAAGACGGCGCAAAAATACAGCATTTTTCAATACATGCAACACATTCGCCGCATTTTTTTCAAAATATTTTTTCAAAAATTTATAAGTCGTTAATTTTTAATGATTTTCGTTGAGACATTTTTATTTTCAGAAGTCATTTTCACCAAATACACACCTGCATCCAATTTGGTCAAAAGCGCTTCAATTTCCGAGTTATCATCTTGAATATCAATATTATAAATCATTTGTCCTATTTGATTAAAGACTTTCACATTTTTTTCGCCTTCCACGCCGAAATCGACGAAAACTACGCTGTTTGACGGATTCGGGTAGATTTTCATGACATCCAGCCCGTCGCCGTTTCCGGGAGTCTCGACTGTCAGGAGGTTCAATGCGTTCTTGTAATCAGGCACGCCATTGCCGTAGAAGCTGTCCGAGTTTTCGGCCTTGTCGCCGGTCATTCTGACAAAGCTCCTGATTTCGGCGGGTGATTTTTGCGGCATTGCCTGAATCAGGCATGAGATCATGCCGCAAGTCACGGGAGAGGAATATGATGTGCCGTTGCCTCTGTAGAACCATCCGTCGGAGCTGCCGGTGATGAACACGTCCTGTCCGAGCGCCATCACATCTGGCTTAATCCTGTTGTCGGCTGTCGGCCCGATGGAGCTGAACTCGGCTCTGACGCCATTGACGTCAACGGCCCCGACAGTGAAGACGTGTTCGCCGTCGGCGGGTGCGCCCATCCAGCGCCAGGTGTTATGCTCCGAGCCTTCGTTGCCGGCCGAGTTGACGACCAGAATGCCGCGCGAGCAGGCGGTCTCAGCACCTTTGGTGATGACGCAGGTCTGTCCGTCCATCTGGTCGTAGGTGTGGCTCATCAGCGGGTCGTCGAAAGTGATGTAGCCGAGCGACGAGTTGATGATGTCGGCGCCGATGCTGTCGAGCAGCTCCACGCCCGAGACCCAGTTGTACTCCTCTATCACGTTCTCTGTCCCGACATCTTCGGTCCTGCAAAGGAAGAACATGGCGTCCGGGGCCGTGCCCACGTATGTGTCCTCGATTTTCCCGCCTATCAGGCCCCACACGGCGGTGCCGTGGGAGCTTTCGTTGAAGACGTTGACGCCACCGTGGACGAAGTCGCGCGTGCCGAGCAGACGCCCCTCCTCGCGTGCCGCCGCGAAGAGAGCCATGTTGTCAGCCCCCGCGAAACCGCCGTCGCAGATGCCGACCAGCACGCCCTTGCCGGTGTAGCCTGCCTGATGCACGGCGATGCCGTTAAGCTGGTTGATCTGGTCGTAAGCATAGCCGTAGTAACCTCTGGCGGCGTCTGCCCCCGGCACGGCCTTCCTCATGGATTCGTCTTCAAGATAGAATTTGCTCTTAATCTCCTGCTTCAACGGCTCGTCAACACAGGCACGGACACCAGACACGAATTCCAGAGCATTGATTTCATCAAGAATCGACTCGTCAAACGTCCTGATTGTCACGCCGTTGAGCCATTTCGACGGGTTTAGGATCTCGGCCCCGCAGGCAGCGACGGCTTCAATATATGTCTGATTCACCGGGAGGTCCAACTCATCGACGGCGATGTCCAGCTTCACGCGGCGGTCGATGGCACGCCGGCTCAGGAATTCTTCAGGACGCTCCGTCGAATACGGCGAGCCGTTCTTGTCGGTAAACTGCACCCAATAACGGCTTGGGGCGATTTGCGCCG
This sequence comes from Candidatus Limimorpha caballi, assembly GCA_018064605.1. Taxonomy (GTDB): domain Bacteria; phylum Bacteroidota; class Bacteroidia; order Bacteroidales; family F082; genus Limimorpha; species Limimorpha caballi. The sequence continues at coordinate 355,862 of JAGHUX010000005.1, forward strand.
TGGCACCGGAAAGCATTGTCAGAAGCGCAAATAACGATAAAAATCTCTTCATTTTTTATACCTTTATTATATGGCCGCAAAAATACAAATTTTTCCGAAATTTTTACTAATTTTGCGGCTTGAATTTTTTTGACAAACTGAGAGAGATGCGCATCGACATTATAACCATATTCCCGGAGATGTTCAACGGCCCGTTGACCGAGTCCATTGTGAAGAGAGCCATTAATAAAGGCTTGGTTGACATACACTTACACAACCTGCGCGATTACAGTACAGACAGGCACCGTCGCGTTGACGACTACCCGTTTTCGGCGGGTGCAGGCATGGTGATGATGATCGAGCCCGTTGACAACTGCATCAGCAAACTAAAGTCGGAGCGCGACTACGACGAGGTCATCTACATGAGTCCCGACGGCATCCTGCTGACGCAGCCCGTTGTCAATCAGCTCTCGATGAACCGCAATCTCATCATGCTCTGCGGCCACTACAAGGGCATCGACGAGCGCATCCGCGAGCATCTGGTGACCATGGAGATCTCCATCGGAGACTACGTCCTTTCTGGAGGCGAGCTGGCCGCCGCAGTCCTGACCGACAGCCTCGTCCGCCTGATCCCGGGAGCACTCTCCGACGAGACATCAGCTTTGTCGGACTCATTCCAGGACGGGATGGTGTCGCCGCCCGTATATACGCGCCCTCGCGAATACAAAGGATGGGCCGTCCCCGACGTGCTACTTTCCGGCAACGACGCCGTGATAAACGAATGGAAATATCAGCAGGCGTTGGAAAGGACAAAGGCCAGAAGACCGGAAATGTATGAAATTTTGAAAAAAAATTAATATATGTCACACGTGTTAATTTTTTTTATATATTTGCACGATTTTTTTGGATGCTGAGAATATAAACAAAAAAGTATATATAAAATGAAAAACCCACTAATTCAATTTGTTGAAAATCAAGTTAATGTAAAAGATTTTCCGCAGTTCAAGTCAGGTGACACAATCACGGTGACTTACAAAATTATCGAAGGAACAAAGGAGCGTTTGCAGAAATTCCAGGGTGTGGTGCTCCAGCGTTCAGGTGAAGGCAAGCTCGCGACATTCACGGTGAGAAAGATCTCCAACAACGTTGGCGTCGAAAGGATCTTCCCTATCGCAGACCCGATGATTGACAGCATCGAAGTCAACAAAGTCGGTTCGGTCCGCAGGGCCAGGATTTTCTATCTCAGAGGACTCCGCGGCAAGAAGGCGAGAATCAAGGAAGTTCTCAAGAAGAAAGAGAACTAAAACCAATAAAAAAAGCGTCCGGTCGGACGCTTTTTTTATCCCCTCTGCCTCACTATCTCAAACGCCACAATCCCCGTCGCGACGCTGACGTTCAGCGAGTCGATGTCGCCGGGCATCGGTATGACCAGATGATTGTCGGCACGTTTCAGGTACGCTTCGCTGATGCCGTCCTCCTCCGAACCCATCAACACGGCGACCGGCCCGGTGAGGTCGGCCTGCCATATCGTCTGCCTGCCTTTCTCGGAGAATGCGACCACCTTCAGTCCGCTCGCCTTCAGGAAGTCGATGGTGTCCTTCAAGTTTTCGACACGGCACACATTAATTAATGACAGCGCGCCGGCCGACGTCTTCATCGCGTCACCATTGATCAGCGCGGAGCCGCGTGAAGGTATCACTATCGCGTCGGCGCCGGCCGCGTAGCACGTGCGGGCAATGGCCCCGAAATTACGGACATCGGTGACACGGTCAAGGATGACGACAAACGGGACGCGGCCCGCCTCATACGCCATAGGTATCACGTTCTCAATGTCTTGGTACGAAATCGGGCACACAAACGCCACAATGCCCTGATGGTTCTTGCGCGTCAGCCGGTTCAGTTTCTCCACGGGCACGAACTGCACCGGCACGCCATGCTCCTTCGCATAACCGCAAATCGCCGAGATCTGCGGAGAGCGCAAGCCGTTCTGCACGAAAATCTTCTCAAATTCCCTTCCGGCCCTCATCACCTCCTCCACGGGATGAACGCCGAAAACCATGTTGGAATCTTCCTTCCTGTTCCTGTTTTCCATCATAAAAAATTTAAAGTGCAAAATTATTATTTTATCTGTAACATTTCATCAAAAAAATGTACTATATTTGCGAGATTTTAATTCGGACGAAAACTATATGATTAATAAGGTTATAGCATTTATGATGTTGCTGGCGTTCACGTCATTCGGGACGAACCTGAAGTCTCAGGACATAGCGCCGGAGCCTGTTGCCGGCAAGTCGCTGACAAGCAAGATACTCAAGAACCACATGATTTATCCGCAGGAGGCCCTCGGGCAAAAGAAAAGCGGGAAGATTGCGGTGTCGTTCACTGTGGGGACAGACGGTTTCGGGAAGGACTTCAAGGTTGCCGAAAGCTTCGATGAGGAATGCGGGGCGGAGGCAGTCCGCCTGGTGAAGATGATAGAATGGAAGCCGGCGACGTCAGACTCGAAACCCGTTGAATATCAGATGTCATACACGGTGGATTTTTCAGCGAAACAATATGCCAAGGCCGAAGCGAAGAGTCCGAGGCCGACGCTTCCGAGACAAAGTCACCCGGCGCAGAGAAGCAACAAGGTTTACAAATTGGAGGAGCTTCACACCTCGCCGCGTTTCTATTTCGAGAATCCGGAAGCCACGATAGGCGGCTACCTCCGCACGGAGTTGAAATATCCCGACCAGGCGAAACAGTTTGAAATACAAGGCACTGTGAAGATGAGTTTCATCGTGGAGACCGACGGACGCGCCTCCAACATCGTCATTGAGAACAGCGTCGGCGGCGGCTGTGACAACGAGGCCGTCAGGCTGCTGCAGAACCTGCTGTGGACCCCGGGCGTGAAGAACGACAGCCTCGTGAGGACACGGATGACACAGGAAATAACATTCAAGATAGGAGAAAGCAACTACTTTGACGGGAACGCCTACTGAGGACTTCAAGTTGAAAGTTTAATTCTAAATCAAATACAAACAAAATGAAAAAAGTATTTTTACCATTGATCGCGCTCATCATGACAGCGCAGATCGCCTCCGCGCAGGACGACGCGAAGACGGCATCACCATGGAGCCACGGCGGCAACGTAGGGCTCAACTTCGCACAAAGCCACCTCGACAATTGGGCGGCCGGCGGACAAGACAACATCAACATGCTCGGGACGGTCGTTTACGGCATCAACTACAACAAAGACAAACACAAATGGGAGAACGACCTTGACATCCAGTTGGGCTACAACTACTTTGACATAGACAAGAAGCCCATCAAGACAGACGACCGTCTGTTCATCGGGTCACTTTATGGCTTCAACGTCGTGAAAGACAAACTGTTCCTGTCGGCGAACTTCACGTTCCAGACACAGATGGCCGACGGTTTCGACTACAGCACCCCTGACACGGCCAAGGTTTCGGAGTTCATGGCACCGGCGTACCTGACACTCGGCCTTGGTGTTGACTGGACACCTACGGCCCCCGACGCACGCTTTGCATTCTCAATGAACGTCGCACCTGTCACCGGCAAACTGACCATCGTCAACAACCAGGACTTCGCCGACGAAGGCCGCTATGGCATGGAGGGCGCAGAGAGAGACCCGATTACCGGCGAGATAACAGCACACAGCAAAAAGACACACTGGGAACTTGGTGCCAAGGTGACAGCCAAATTCAAAGCCGACTTGTTCGAAAACGTCGTGTTCACCTCGAAGCTCGACATGTTCGTCGATTACATCAACGAACTCGACAGGAACTACGACTGCCCTGTTGACTTCGACTGGGACAACCTCCTGACACTCAAGGTGAACGACTGGCTCAACTGCAACATCTCGGCAAGACTCGTCTATGACGAAGACGTGTTCCCGTGGGACAATGGCGAACCGGCCGACGACATCCTCCAGTTCAAGGAAGTCTTCAGCCTGGGTCTTTCATACAAGATCCGTTAACGATGAAAAAAATAGGGTTACTGTCCGACACACACGGCTGGTTTAATCCTAAAATCCTTGACTTCTTCAAGGGTTGCGATGAGATATGGCATGCCGGCGACATCGGGACGACCGAAGTCGCCGACAGGCTCTCAGAGTTCAAAAGACTCCGCGCTGTCTTCGGCAACGTGGACGGTCAGGAGTTGCGACTCATGTTTCCAAAAATACAAATATTTAACGTGGAAGACGTCAAAGTCGTCATGACACACATCGGCGGCTACCCCGGAAGATACGAGACAGGCATGACATTGCTCCTCGCAAGTGAGAAACCTGACATCTTCATCAGCGGGCACTCACACATCCTGAAAGTCATGCGCGACCCGGCAATGAACCTTTTACACATAAACCCCGGCGCGGCCGGAAACTCAGGATTCCACAAAGTAATAACCATGGTGAGATTCCAAATCGACGGCAAAGACATCTCCAACATGGAGGTTTACGAACTCGACAGAAAAAAGGCACCAATGAATTTTTGATGCCTCGTCAATCTAAATCAAACAGTGAGTTCAACGAATCCTGTCAACTGATTTCAACAACTCAATATCCTTCTTTATCCCCCTGATTGCCAATAAGTTAAACACAAGACTACCTATCGGGAAGTACATGCCCGCCTTGTAAATCTCCATTTCTGCATTGATGGTTTCCTTGACATCCGGGGCGAAATAGAGCATCACAAGGACGACAAAAACGACGTTGAGAAGCATCTCGAGCTGGCAGAGTTTCACCTGCACCTGACGTCTCTTGTACAAGAAAGATGTGACGACAGGAAGAATGGTCATCAATATGGTCAGAACAAGCAACGACCACGTGTATCCGCTTCCAAAATATGTTGCATCAACCTGATTGTCAACACCGAGAACGGATAAATTCATCATCGTGCTTCCGTAGTCAAACGAAGCGAGGTCGAAAGAAAAAAGAAGGCCGCACAAAACCACTGACAAATACATGTAAAGCGTCTGAATTCTCTGTATCATTTCAATATATTTTAGTTTGAACAAAATTTTTGCAAAAATAAAAATATTTTTCTTTCGCGTAAGAAAAAATATCGTATTTTTGCGCCGTCAAAGGAACGACAACAATTCTGTTGTTCTACTGAGTGGCAACGATTCTGTTCCACAATAAAATTTCAAGTAAAATTTTTAACACAAACAAAATCAAAGGAAATTTAAAAATATGTTTGATATTTTTGAGCTGAATGACAAGTCATCAGATGAATTGAGAGACATTGCCACAGGTCTTGGCATTGATAATCAAGAGCTTCCCAAAGAAGAATTAGTTTACAAAATAGTTGAGAGGCAGCAGGCACAAGTCCAGGAGACAGGCTCGGACACGTCTGTCGTGGCACCGAAACCGAAGGGCAGGCCGGGCCGCAAGAAGAAGATTGCGACATCAAATCCGGAAGCAGAGCCTGTCGCGGAAGCCGCGGCAGACGAGAACAAGGAGACGAAACGAGCGAAACGCCCGAGGATAGGCAAGCGCGTTGACGCGATAAAGACCACATTCGACAACGAGAGCGACGATGAGAGCAAGACACGCCAGCATGTCTCATATCCAAGGCCGAGACGTCAGGTCGTGGAGGATTCGGAGATGACAAATCTCGAGGAATCGAGCGAAGAAGTCGTTGAGAATGAATATATTGAAGAAGTCATCCCTGAGAACGCAGAAGAAATCGCCATCGAGAATGTCGTCGAGGGGAAGGACATTCAAGCCGTTGAGAGGCCGTCGTTCGACCACCACTACAGGAAGAGGCAGCCCGAGCAGCCCTACAACGCCCAGGAAGACGCCAGCCAGCCGTCGTTCCAGAAACGCGACGACATGATTTCGGAGTTTGACGGCGTGGTGCAGGCCGAAGGCGTGCTCGAAATCATGGCCGACGGATACGGTTTCCTACGTTCAGCCGACTACAACTACCTAAACTCACCAGACGACATCTACGTCTCGCAGTCGCAGATAAAGCTCTTCGGCCTCAAGACCGGCGACACCGTCCTCGGCAACATACGTCCGCCGAAGAGCGGCGAGAAATATTTCCCGCTGGTGAAAGTTGACAAAATCAACGGCCGCGTGCCGGAAGAAGTCAGGGACCGCATCCCGTTCGACTTCCTCACGCCGTTGTTCCCTGACGAGAAGTTCAAGCTCACCGGACATCAGGGCTGCACGGTGTCAACGAGGATCATGGACCTCTTCGCCCCCATAGGCAAAGGCCAGCGCGGACTCATCGTCGCACAGCCGAAGACAGGCAAGACCGTGCTTCTGAAAGAGGTCGCCAACGCGATTGCGGCGAACCACCCCGAGGTGTACCTTATTATATTGCTGATAGACGAGCGTCCGGAGGAAGTCACCGACATGGCACGCAGCGTGAAGGCGGAGGTGATATCAAGCACCTTCGACGAGCCGGCCGAGAAGCACGTGAAGATTGCGAACATCGTACTCGAGAAGGCGAAACGCATGACGGAATGCGGGCACGACGTCGTCATCCTGCTCGACTCCATCACGCGACTGGCGCGCGCCTACAACACCGTCTCACCGGCATCGGGCAAAGTGCTCTCCGGAGGCGTCGAAGCAAACGCCCTCCAGAAACCGAAGCGTTTCTTCGGCGCGGCACGTAACATCGAGAACGGAGGCTCGCTCACCATCCTCGCGACTGCCCTCATCGACACCGGCTCCAAGATGGACGAGGTCATCTTCGAGGAGTTCAAGGGAACCGGCAACATGGAGCTCCAGCTCGACCGCCGTCTGTCGAACAAACGCATCTACCCTGCCATCGACATCGTGGCATCAGGCACACGCCGCGACGACCTGCTCGTCGACGACCGCACGCTCGCCCGCGTCTGGGCGCTGCGCAACCACTTCGCAGACATGACACCTGTCGAGGCAATGGAATTCCTCAAGGACAAAATATCCAAGACAATATCCAACGAAGAGTTCCTGGCTACAATTGACAAATAATCAGAACAAAGTGTGCGCGACGGGACGCCGGATTGACATCCCCTCTTTTTTAAATTTAAAACAAACACCAGAATCCGCCATGAAAGCAAAAAAATCACTTCTGACATTGCTGTTTCTCATGATCTGCACATTCGCAGCGGCACAGAAGCCGATAATCGAGGTCAGCAACGACAAGAAGAAAATCAACGTCCACGAGTTGGGACTTCCGGAAAGCACAAGCCTGAAGAGCATTCTCAACATGCTCCCGGAACTGCTGGCGCGTCCTTCCAAATGGCTTTACGAGAATTACTCAATTGAGGTGAACGACGTTGATGTCGGCGACGCGAGAGACGCCGTGCTGACACAACTCAGCATATCCGACATCGAATATATTGAGGTGTCAGAAAACCCGATAACAAGCTATCAGAACAACGGACAAGGAGGGACGATAAGCATCGAACTCAGGGAGTTCCAGGAGGCGGAAAACGTCAAAGGAAGTTTCTCGTTGAACGCCAGCCACCCGTTGGACATCTGCCCGCATCTCAATTTCGGCTACAGGAAAGACAAACTGTCGGTCAACGCGATGGCAATTGCCGAATTTTACAACCCCAAGGATTTGGCCACCGACATCCGCAACAGCGCAGCAGACGAGTACACGTCGGAATCAACAGACATGAAATTTGCCACGGAGATGGCCATTGTGCAAATGAAGTACAACCCGACGGACAACAACGAATTCAGGCTGTCGCTGTCGGAGAACTGGAAGAAGGAAGACGACGTCACCACCGAGAGGGTGCACAGACCCGGAATCGGGACTTCGACTTCACGACACGAAAACGAGGCCAAGCTCACCAATCTCTTCGCTGAATTCGAATACTCCCATTATTTCGGCGACGCCTCGAAACCCAAAGACGAAAAGCCGAGGCTGAAATTCGAGACGACGGCCACATACAGACCTGAAGACAACGACAACAAGCAAAACATGCACTCACTGCTCAGAGAGCACAACAGATCCAACAGCATGGCCGGCAAACTCGAATATCTGCTTCCGCTTGCGAAACGGGTCAATGCCGAAAAGATGAATCTGACAATCGGTTCAAACTTCAACCTCAGTTATGATGATGAAGAAAGCAAGACAGACATCACCGGGTTTGCACACAAGACTGACATCACAAATCTGAACACCAACGCCTTGACAACATTCCTTTCGCCATACCTGCAGGCCGAGTACGTCAAAGACAAGATTTCGTTCAAGGGGATCTGCGAATACCAGTACTTCAAGTATGACGTCAAGAGTGTCAACGATCCTGATGACAACAATCGCGATTACCTGACAGACAACAAGTCGGTCACGGGGAAACTGATGTTCGGGTACAGATTCGCCCCAAGCCAGACCATCCGCCTGATAGCCGACAGGAAGATCAAGCGTCCAACAAGCAGCCAGATCTACCCATACATGGTCTTCAACATCAACGACCTCACCTTCGTGCGTGGCAACCCCGACCTGAGGCCGATTCTCTCTCATGAAATCACGGTCGACTACATAACCGAAGTGGACAACGGTGACAATTCAGTGGTAATAAACATGGGCTTCAGCTACATACAGGTCGATGACGTTATTGTCCAGTCAGAAAACATGCCGTTGTATCAAACAAGGTCGCCTGACGAGTATTACACTTTCCTCAACGAAGGCGACAACCATATCGCCAAGACCAACTTCATGATATTCTACAAGAGGAGGGTCTTCTCGATACTCCTGACGGCAAACATGTTCAACAACATCGGCAACAGGGACTACAAGTCTTCGGACCATTACACGTATTTCAACACGGAGCTGTCAACTTCGTTCAGATTCAGGCGCAGCTGGTGTTTCATGACCAGCGTGGCATACAACAGCAAGGTCATCAAGACGGATGAGACCATAGGCGATAACCTGTACTCAGACATCACAGTGTCGAAGAATTTCAAGAACTTCAGCATAGGAGCATTCACGGAAATCTCGCTGTTTGATGGCACGAAAGACCACGCATACACCGACGACGGCATGGTCACGACGACATACGACGCCGTGAGGGACCTGGTCGGAGTCAGATTCGGATACAAATTTTAGCGTGCCATACACCATGAAAGAAAATCAGTGTGAAAAATTTGCGCAGCAAGCATTTTTGATTAACTTTGCATCCTGTTCGGAAATCGAATTCGTAACATTTAAATCATTGGAAAACAAATCGTAACATAACAACTACTTCAAAATATCATGACACTTTTCCTTTTTTTGAAGCTTTTGGGTTGCCTTGCGCTGCTCATGTACGGCATGAAAACCATGAGCGAAGGCTTGCAGAAACTAAGCGGGAGCCATCTCCGCAACATCATGGGGGCAATGACAAAGAACCGTTTCACGGGTCTTCTCACCGGGGTCTTCGTCACGGCGACGGTGCAGTCGTCCACGGCGACGACCGTCATGACGGTCAGTTTCGTCAACGCCGGGCTTCTCACGCTGGCGCAGGCGATTTCGGTCATCATGGGCGCGAACATCGGCACAACGGTTACGGCTTGGATCATGTCGGTGTTCGGCTTCCAGATGGACATGATCAACGTGGTCTTCCCTCTTTTCGCGATAGCAATAGTGCTGTTGTTCCAGAAGAAACCGACTGTCAAATCGTTGGGAGAGTTCATTTTCGGCTTCTCGTTCCTGTTCCTCGGTCTATGCACACTGCGTGAGAACGCGATTGCGATGGACCTGCCGTCCAATTCATCTGTCATCAGTTTCTTCGAGAAGACCGGCCAATGGGGATTCGCATCGACGTTGCTGTATCTGCTTGTCGGAAGCATCCTGACGATGTGCGTGCAGTCGTCGGCGGCGATCATGGCGATAACGCTCATCCTCTGCTCAAGCGGCGTGCTCCCAATCTATCAGGGCATCGCGCTCGTCATGGGCGAGAACATCGGAACGACGGTGACATCGAACATCGCGGCGTTGAGCGCCTCGACGAACGCGAGGAGGGCGGCGCTGGCGCACATGGTATTCAACGTGTTCGGCGTCATCTGGGTACTGCTGGTCTTCAAGCCATTCGTGAACATGGTCTGCGGATTCGTCGGCTTCGACCCCGACCCTGACTACATCCCGCAGTCGGACACCGAGATTGCGGAGAGACAAGTCACAATCACATACGCTCTGTCGGCGTTCCACACCGCGTTCAACGTATGCAACGTATTGATCCTCATCTGGTTCATCAACCCAATCGAGCGGCTGGTATGCCGTTTCATCAAACAGAAAGAAGAAGACGAGGATTCGCGTCTGAAATTCATCTCAAGCGGCATCATGTCAACGGCAGAGCTTTCGATACTCGAAGCGCAGAAGGAGATAAGCCTGTTCGGGGCGCGCACGCAGAAGATGTTCGAGTTCGTCCCGACGCTGCTTTTCGAAGCCAAGAGCGAGGAGGACTTCAGCAAGCTTTTCACCAGGATCGAGAAATACGAGAGCATCTCCGACAACATGGAGATCGAGATCGCCAACTACCTCAACAAGGTGACCGAGGGACGTCTCAGCACGGAAAGCAAGGCCGACATACGTTACATGCTGCGCGAAGTCGGCGAGCTTGAGAGCATCGGCGACAGCTGCTACAACCTCGCGCGCACGGTACAACGCAAGCATCAGGCCAACGAGCACTTCACCGATGAGCAGAAGACACACATCCGCCACATGTTCGAACTGTGTGACAACGCATTGACACACATGCAGAAAATACTCAATGACGACCAGAACAAAGTTGACATCAACGAGTCGCTGAACATAGAGAACGAAATCGACAACTACCGTTCGCAGCTCAAGGACGCAAACCTGACCGACATCAACGAGCACCGCTATAATTATCAGGCGGGCGTTCAGTATATGGACATAATCAGCGAATGCGAGAAACTCGGCGACTACGTCATCAACGTCGTCGAGGCGCACGCACACAAGAAACTAACGACCTGAAAAAAAATCAACAAAAAAAGTTTGTCTTTCAAAAAAAATACTATTTTTGCGGAAAATTTGCGGGGTTGAGGGGTCTCATAAGGTTCGGAAGTTAAAATTATAAAAATTAGAAATATGGAAATCTGGCACATCTGGCTTGTAGTAGCATTGGTTTTCGTAATCATCGAAATTTTCACGGCGGGTTTCGCAGTCGCTTGTTTCTCAGTCGGTTGCGTCTTCAGTTCGGTTCTCTCCGCGTTGGATATGTCATTGACGTGGCAGTTTTTAGGCTTCGCCGCCGGGACGTTTCTGTCATTCGTGCTGATTCGCCCGTTCGTCATGAGATATCTCGACAGGAGGACCAACGGCAACGAGATCAAGACGAACATGGACAACCTCATCGGCAGGACTGTCATCGTGACGGAGCGCATCGAGGAAGGAGGATTCGGACGCGTGAAGATTGACGGTGACGACTGGAAAGCACAGAAAGAAGACGGCACCTCCGCCGCAGTGGGCGAGAAGCTGAGAATCGTCTCTCACGAAAGTATCATACTTATAGTCAAATAGAAAACATCAACAAAAATTAATCCAACATGATTGCAGTAGTATCAGTGATTGCTTTAATAGTAATCATTTTCGCGCTTGCGGGTCTGAAAGTCGTCCCGCAGTCAGAGACGAAGGTCATCGAACGTCTCGGTAAATTCCACAAAGTGCTTCCGGCCGGTCTCAACATCATCTGGCCAATCATCGACCGCGCAAAAGTCATCTCGACGAGGACGGTGGTCACCGGCTACCAGGGCCGCCAGGTGGTGAGGATGAGCGAGACGACAAAGATCGACCTGCGCGAGCAGGTCTATGACTTCCCCAAACAGAACGTAATCACGAAAGACAACGTCACGACAGAGATCAACGCCCTGCTCTATTTCCAGATCGTTGACCCGATAAAGTCGGTGTATGAGATTGACAATCTGCCTAATGCCATCGAGAAGCTGACGCAGACCACGTTGCGCAACGTCATCGGCGAGCTCGAGCTCGACGAGACGCTGACATCGCGCGACACCATCAACGCCAAGCTCCGCGCCGTCCTCGACGACGCGACCAACAAATGGGGCGTCAAGGTCAACCGCGTCGAGCTACAGGACATCACGCCTCCTGAGACGGTCAGGGTGGCCATGGAGAAGCAGATGCAGGCAGAGCGCAACCGCCGCGCCGAGATCCTGAAGGCGGAAGGCGAGAAAGCGTCGGCGATCCTCAACTCAGAAGGAGAGAAGACATCAGCCATCAACAACGCGGAGGCGGAGAAACAGTCAACACTGCTGAGGGCGGAAGGTGTCGCCAAGGCGAAGATCATGCAGGCCGAGGCCGAAGCGCAGGCGATCAGCCTCGTGGCGGAGGCTATCAAGTCGACGAAGACCGACCCCGCGTCGTACCTGCTCGCGACAAAATACATCGAGACATTGAAGGAGATGACGAGCGGCAAGGACAACAAGACAGTCTATCTGCCGTACGAAGCCACCAACCTCCTCGGCTCAATAGGTGGAATCAAGGAAATCTTTAAATAATATTCATTTTTGTTTTCCGAGACGGCTCAGCCTTAGGACGGGCCGTCTGTTTTTTTCAAAAAACTTTCCTCACGGAAAATGGAATGTGAAAAATTTTGTATCTTTGCAGCTCGAAATTCCGGGGATGCACGTCCCCTATTGTTGAACGAAAAAATATTTTATGGACTATTTCCGATGTGTTAAACCTTGCGTTGAATCAGAGATTGGAAAATTAGATTATGTCATATTGCACGCACCTGGTCGCGAGATTGAGAATATGACACCCGAGAATGCACACAAGTTCCTATTCAGTGACATTTTGAACTACCAGGAAGCACGGGAGAATTACAAGGACTTCGAGGGCACCATGAACAAGGTCACGAATGTATTATATTTCAAGGACTTGCTTCTTGACATCCTCAAGAGAAAAGAAGTGAGGGACGACCTCGTCAGGAGGATCTGCGAGAGGGAGCATCTTCAATGTTTCGTTGAATTGTTCAATGAATTCAGTGCCGAGGAACTCGCCCGCGTGCTCATCGAGGGGTACGACAACAGCAACTTGTCGGAGCGTTTCCCCTTCCCTCCCATCCCCAACCTGTTCTTCATGAGAGATGCGTCGTTCACGATGCACAACAACGTGATGATCAGCAAGATGGCGACGACGGTGCGCGACCGCGAGACGTTGATTCTCGACGCCATCTTCAAGAACTCATCGATCATCGACACTAAGGTGACACATCCGGTAGAATGCTACAGCATGGACGGCCGCGGCTCCGTCGAAGGTGGCGACGTGGAGATAGCCCGTCACGACATCATCCTGAGCGGCTGCGGCGCGCGCACGAGCCGCGAAGGCATCGACGCCATGGTGGAGCATCTCAGATGCCTCGGCGGGACACGCCACCTCATCATGCAGCAGCTGCCGCTGACACCGGACTCATTCATACACCTCGACATGGTGTTCACCCTGCTCGACAAGGACCGCTGCATGGCGTTCAAGCCGGTGGTCATGAACGAGCGATTCAAGACAATACACATCGAAGTCAAAGACCACGACTACACGAAGGTCACCGAAGAGGCGAACCTCATTGAGGCCCTGCACAAACTCGGCATGGACCTCGAACCTGTCTTCTGCGGCGGCGACAACGAATACGCCGGAGCACGCGAGCAGTGGCACAGCGGAGCCAACTTCTTCGCCTTCGCACCGGGCAAAGTCCTGGGCTACGCACGCAACTACAACACGATTAACGCGTTAGGCCAGAACGGCTTCACGATCCTCGACGCCGCTGATGTCGCATCAGGGAAGAAAAACGTTGACGACTACCAACGCTGCGTCGTGGCATTCCAAGGCAACGAGCTGTCGCGCGGAGGAGGCGGCGCAAGATGCATGACGATGCCGCTGAAACGACAGGACGTCGATTGGTAAAGAATCGATTCGTAAAATCAAGTAACAAGCCCGGAGCGGATTATCGAAGGTCAGCTCCGGGTTTTGTCTTAGATTGTGGCAGTCATCGCACCTTTCAACAACTTCCAGTCATCGCTTTGAATGTTGTCAGAATAGTTTTTGGTACTACAGACTATCTGCAAATGTTTTTCTGTCTATCGTTGTTTCCTCTCCATTCTCAAACTTGGTTATTTTCCATGTGCTTCCCTCTAAAATAGGCAAATAGAAAATGTGTTTTGTTTTTTTCGAACAAGCCTTATAACACTCTTTCAAACTTCTGATTTTTGCCTCGTACTCCTCTTCGCCGATATTTTGCGATGACGAGACGTTCACGCTTTTCACTTCAAAAATGTGTATCCTCCCTTTCTTGTCTTTCATTACAAAATCAGGATAAGACGAGTGTATGCCATCAGAAAAATATTCAAATTTTATTTCCGAATTGAGCGGAAAGTTCTTGCCCCACAAGAATTTATTATCATCCTTTTGTAATATGTTTGTTTCACAGATACTTTTTTGCCGAATATCTTTCAACACTTCAGCCCACTTTTTTTCAGCTTCACTATCAAATGAAAATTCATCGGAAATATCGTCTCCTTCCTTTCTATACCAAACCCAATCATCAAGTGTCAATGTTCTCTCCGTTTCATTGTAGCAACTTCCATAAGGAAATGTAACATCACTGCAAATGCTCATACTACTTTCATAATCAGTAATATACGTTTGGTATTTCTTTTTTATTTCTCCTGATTTCTCAACAAACAGACGCCATTTTTGGTATGTGTCGGCATAATCATAACACATTTCCTGAATTTCATCACCCAAATTCATTAAAGAACGATACATCTCAAAAATATTGTCTCCTGTCAGTTTTGGTTTGGCATCTTCCAATATTGCAGCAACATCCAAATCATTCTTGATTTTTTCCACCTCCAATTTGGTTGGTGTTACACGTATTTCAGTTTCAATTCCATAATTTTTGAATAAATTTACCTGCTTGGGAAGTCCCATTTCTTTTGGTTTTATGCCCCAAACCCAAGCTGTTGAGGCCAAGTCCTGCGCATCTTTCGGCAAACGCTCAAAATCCAACAGTCGCGGATTGCGGCGAACTCGTCCCATTACTTGCTCATCGAGTTGCCTGCTTTGCGTATCACGCACTTGATAGAGCATACATGCTCGCGGAATATCCCAACCTTCGGAAATAACCATCTTGAAAATGATAACCGAAATGCTTGATTCTTTCCCTTTCATATACTCTTTCCACTTCGACACCTTGAGCTTGTTCAACCCTGAGTCGTTGGTTTTGCAGCCATTGCCTGACTTGTCGCCAGTAATATAAACCCACTTCAAATCTTGGTGTTTTGTGTTGTTTAGTGTTGGGAATATGTTGTTATTCAACTCTTCTTCTGCCCTTTCCTTATTTGATATCTGAATGATGAAACATGGATTTACACGCAATTTATTTGTATAATCGGCTTTGATTCTTTCAAATTTATCAAGCGCCATATCAAGAGAATCTGTTTCGGGCTGAAACTCAACTTGCTTTATCAATTTTGCTTCTTGGGCAGAGTTGTTTGAAATTTCCACATCGGGCAATTGTCTGCGTGATAGCTTTGGCGTTGCGGAATAATTGATAATAACGGAGAAATAGGAGCCTAATTCATCGAGATTTGAGGTGGCAATATGGCACTCGTCTTTGATGACATAAATAAATTTTCCAGCCGTGCCTTTTTGCAAATCGCCTGTGGTTGCTTGCAGAAAATTCAGGAAAGTTCCTTCCTCCTTGAGTTTGCTTTTGTCTTTGTACAAATCGCGTGGTAGCACGTACACATTGTAATCCATAGGAATATGCAACGCACCTTCGCCACTCGATTCGGAATTTATCAAATATGGATTCAGATTGGGAAATGTTCCGTTTTGCACCAACGCGCAAAAGGAATTGTAATTCTGTTCCGCCAATTCGCTTTTTGAAAGCGACGACACAATAAAGACTATATTTTTGTTGGCAGCGAGAATGCGGTTCATAAAATCCGCCATCATGTAGGTCTTGCCGCTGCCGGTCGGTGCTTTGAAAGTATATTCCTTTTTCCCTTGCGAAAGCACGGAAACCAATTTAGTGACAGCTTGGTTTTGCAGGTCTTTTGCTTCTTGTAACATGTCCTACTCCTCCATAATCCTTTTTAACCATTCTTCGCCACTTTCGAGGCATTGTTGCGTTTTGTCGAAATTGCTGCAAACCCAATCGATTTTTTCCCTAATGGTTGCAAATTTTTCGTTACCGTAGAGTGTTTCGTCAATTACGTCAAAAGGTGTCTTACCCTCTGTCCACTCAAAGTTAGAAACGCTCTCTATTTCATACACATCAAGATTACCTCCGTACGGCTTGTTTTTCTTGATCCATTCAAAATCTTTTGTGCCGTCGTAGCATTCGCCCGTCATTATGCGTTTTAGGCGTTTGCTGGTAACATCGTAGGCAATGCCGTTAGGCGTTGTGTCGGTCTTTTCATTTAGTTGGCAAAGAATGAATGTGCGGTTGCCACCGTCTTGTTGGTTTAATTCTAAAACAGCGTGTCCTGTGGTGCCACTGCCAGCAAAGAAATCAAGAACGATGGAATCGTCTGTTGGAAAGTATTGTACAAGTTCACTTATGAGTTTTGTAGGCTTTGCGTAATCAAAAGGTGACATTAGTGTGGAAAAAATGTCTTTAAGTTCTTCACTCCCTTGCGCATTCAAAAACATATCTTTTAGTATGGATACAAGTTGTTTGTTTTTGATTTTGTTCTTCCTTATTTTTTCATATACAACAAAACTTCCATCATCTCTTTTCTCAAATATTACATCGTTTCCTTCAACTGCCTTTAGCATCTTTTCTTTTCCCCATCGCCATCTTCCTTCTGAACCGTCGTTTCTTATAGGGTATACATCTTCATAATTAGGCCCTTTAATAGGAAACCACATTGAAGGAGAGTCCTCCCTTCTTGAACTAGCTCCCCATTTGTTTAATTCTCGTCCTTTTGCATATTTACCTTTAGTATCCTCGTATTCATAACAATAGTTTTCTTCAAATTCTTCACCAACAAGAATATCTTTCTGTTCATTACCATTACTGAGTTTTTTTGCAAAAACTATTACGTAATCGTGAACCGATTTGACATTTCTCGCTTTTGACCCTCCTTTAATTGCTTCTCTACAGATATTCCCTACAAAATTCCCTTCACCCATTACTTCATCAAACAAGCACTTCACATACGCCTGGTTCTTATCGTCCATGCTACAAAAAATCACACCATCTTCCGACAGCAATTGTTTAGCGAGTACCAAACGTGGGTAAAGCATAGAGAGCAAATTGTCGCGCGTGATGGCATTGTTATAGTTGGTTTGTGCAAACTCGCCCATAGAATCCTTGCCGTATGGTGGGTCGATGTAGATTACATCTACCTTGCCACGATACTGAATCAGAAGATTTTGCAGCGCTTCGTAGTTGTCGCCAATGATGAGTTTGTGCGTGGGTTTGCTGTCGTCAGTATGGAACGAGAGAGCTTCGTTCTTTCTGAAATATTTGATGGTGTCGCTCATTTTTTCCAGACGTTTGTCAAAGTGCAAACCAGTGCGTCGGTAGGTTGTGCCTAATGCAGCAATATTTATCGCCTCATCAAGCGAATCGGCATTGTTAATCAATTTGATGAGCAAATCGGCATTGGTCTGCTCCAAAATTCTGTCCGAAACACGTCTCTCGATTTCGGCAATAAGTGATTGTTTAGTTGCATTCATCGGCATTCGCTATTTTCAGCGTTCAGCAACTTATTTCGAGAATGCGGGTGGCAAATTTCTTTTGGACATAAAAAAGCGGGACTTTCCTTATGAGCCCTGGGAGATTTGCCGTAACCCGCATCACAATAAGTTCCGTCCACGCTTAGCGCGAACATTTACTGAACTTATTCAATGTGATGCTTTTAGAATCGGCAAATTTTTAGGGCATCTCGAATAAATAGCAAACGCTATGATTTATAACATGTTGGTTTTAAAAATTATCTTCTTCCTAATTATTTGACATTTAATGATTTAAAGAAAATAAATATA
Source organism: Candidatus Limimorpha caballi (assembly GCA_018064605.1). Lineage (GTDB taxonomy): Bacteria > Bacteroidota > Bacteroidia > Bacteroidales > F082 > Limimorpha > Limimorpha caballi. The sequence continues at coordinate 373,804 of JAGHUX010000005.1, forward strand.
TTTATTTAATTCGGTGCAAAGATAATTATTTTCGGCCAGAGATTCAATCTTTTTTTCAACTTCACATTGTTTTTGTGCCGTTAGCCGTCACGTCCGCGCAATGATACGCGGACAGTTGGCAAAGTTGGAAGCTGAGATGATGGAGAAAGAGCGGCTGAAATGATAACGATTAGGGAACATTGCAAAGCAATTGGTGAGCCTCTAATGCAACGCCCACATCACGCAGACTCTCACGATTGCAGAGTTGTCCGAACATGAGTGCCATGAGCTGATACCAGCAGGTGAAGCTCTTTACATATTTATCACCGCCATACTTGCGAACAAGATAATTGAAGTGATTCCTGTCGAGAAAAGATGCCAATTGTGCGAAAACGAATTTTGCTTGGAACATTTGCGGTCAGTGATTTTGGCTGCAAAGTTACAAATTCAAGTCCGTTGACTCGCAAAATCGCTTCTAAAAGACTATATTTCAATTATTTCAAAGAACGATTAGTCCACTTTAACCGGACAGTAGTGAATACTTGTTAATAAACCTCCAAATCGGAATGAAAATCCCAGCATCGTAATCCATTCCGATTTTTCTGCAAATTTGCAATAAATTCCGAAAATTCTGCTGTTTGTGGTCGGTTTGTTCGGTTGTTTGTGGATTTCACAAACTAAAATCCCAATAACAGAAATCGAAACGACACCATGTACTTAATACCATAATTAGGGAATGTTAAAATTTTTTAACAAATTGATTGACAATATGTTAAATATTTTATCCTATAGGTCAAAAAAAACGGAGACCTTGTATCACAAAATCTCCGTTTTACTTTAATAGTCAATTAATTAAAGAGCTGATGCCTTGTGGTATTCCCTCTTGCCGAGTTCCTTGTCAAGCATGTACAGTCCGAGGGCGTTGCCTTCGATGAACTTGAACGAATCGACCATCTTCTGCGCTTCCTCTTCCTCCTCAACCTGTTCGTCGATGAACCAGGTCATGCGGTTCTGTGTCGCATAGTCAGCGTCTTCAATCGCGAGCTTGTTGATGTTGTGGATCATGCTTGTGACTTTCTTCTCATGTTTCAGAGTGTCTTCAAATGCCGCAAGTGGCGTAGCCCATTCTGTCTCAACGGCCTCGATCGGTTTCAGCACGACGCGCACGTTGCGTGACTGCATGTACTTGTAAAGAATCATCGCGTGGTCCTGTTCTTCCTTGAACTGAACCTCGAACCAGTTCGCGATACCATCAAAACCCTTGTCGCGGAAATTTGTCCCCATCGACAGATAAAGGTAAGCTGACCACAATTCAGCGTTGATCTGAGCATTGATTGCTTCTTCGATTTTCTTTGTCATTTTTTAATTTTTTAAAGTTTGTAATTCAAATTTCAAAACGCAAAATTACATCAAAAAGTTCAGAAATTGTACCATAATTTTCAAAATATTTTTCCCATATTTAAAAATATGTTTTACCTTTGCTGAAATAAAAATCATTACCATGACAGCATTATCATCTGCCGACAAACAGCAACTTGAATCGCGTGGCATCACTGTCGAACAAGTTGAAAATCAATTAAATCAATTCAAGAAAGGTTTCGCATACAGCGACCTCATAGCCCCTGCCACCATCGGCAACGGCATCGTAAAATTCAGCGAGGAAGAGATAAAAGAACTTGTCAAGCAATTCGACGAGGACAAACAATATTACGACATTTTGAAGTTCGTCCCGGCTTCAGGCGCGGCGAGCCGAATGTTCAAGAACCTGTATTCTTTTGTTGAGGAATATAAAGGCAAGGAAGTTCCATCAAATTTTCTGAAGAGAGAGAAGATAAAACCGGATTCGGCGGAGAATTTCTTCATCGGGATACACGATTTTGCGTTTTTCAACGACTTGAAAAACAACCTTCAGGAGAAAGGCAAAGACATAGAAAAGATGTTGAGAGACAACGAGTTGGTTGAGATTGCCGAAGCTCTGCTCAACTCCGACGGCATGAATTACGGCAATCTGCCCAAGGCGTTGCTGAAATTCCACAAATACGGCGACACGGCACGTCTTGCGATGGAAGAGCATCTCGTCGAAGCAGCGGAATACAGCACCTGCGACGACGAAAAAGGGAAAGTCGCGCAACTGCATTTCACTGTCTCGCAGGAACATCTCGACATTTTCATGAAAGTCGTCGAATATGTCCTGCCGAAATATGAAAAGATGTTCGGCATAAGATACAAGATCTCGTTCTCCATCCAGAAACCGTCAACCGACACAATCGCCGCCGATATGAACAACGAGCCGTTCCGCGACAAGAACGGCAATCTTGTGTTCCGTCCTGGCGGTCACGGTGCTTTGATTCAGAATCTCAATGACTTACACAAAGAAATCATATTCATCAAGAACATCGACAACGTCGTTCCCGACAAGTTGAAGCCAACGACTTTTGAATATAAGAAAGTCTTGGGCGGTTATCTTTTCCGTTTGCAGCAGAAACAATTCGAGTATCTTGAGATGCTTAACGCCGGCGATGTCACGAACGACGAACTTGATGAAATCACCGCTTTCGCGAAAGACAAGCTGATGATTGACATTCCGGATTATTATTCGACTTACAACGAAATCGAGAAGATTGACTTCCTGTACAACAAGTTGAACCGTCCGATGCGCATTTGCGGGATGGTGAAGAACGAGGGCGAGCCGGGAGGCGGGCCATATTTCACACGCAACAGCAACGACGAGATTTCGCTTCAGGTAGTTGAGTCGTCACAGATTGACCACAACAACGAAAAGCAGGAGGCGATGTTCCGCTCGTCAACACATTTCAACCCTGTTGATCTGGTCTGCGCCACACAAGACTTCAAAGGCAACCCCTTCGACCTTAACAATTATGTTGACCCAGAGACGGGCTTCATCTCTTTGAAGTCGAAAGACGGCAAAGACCTGAAAGCCATGGAGTTGCCTGGACTTTGGAACGGTGCGATGGCAGATTGGATCACGATATTTGTTGAAGTCCCGATTGCGACATTCAATCCGGTGAAAACAGTGAACGATTTGTTGAGAGATACACATCAGAGTTGAAAGTTTGTAAAGTTAAAAAGTAAAAAGTATTAAGCTATGGTATCAGTGAAAATCGAAGACAGGATTTGTTTCATTGAGATGCAGAATTCCGAGCACTTCAACACGTTGAGCGAGCAGATGTGCGATGAAATTTCAGATGCTTTGGCTGAGGCATACGAGAAAGAATGTGTCGGGATTGTCATAAAGGCGGAATGTCGCCGCGGTGTTTGGAGTGCAGGTCACGACATCCGCGAGCTGCCCGTTGACGGCAACGACCCGTTGGACTACGATGTGCCTATGGAGAGGCTTCTGCGCAACGTGCAGGAAGTGCCGGTTCCGGTCATCGCGTGTGCCAACGGCACTGTTTGGGGCGGCGCCTGCGACCTCTGCGTCAGCTGCGACATGATTGTCGCCTCCGACACGGCGACGTTTGCCATCACGCCGGCGAAAATCGGAATACCTTACAACGCATCGGGCATCATGCACTTCATCAACCAGTTAGGAATCAACAAGGCCCGAGAGATGTTCTTCACCGCAAACCCGATCACCGCGCAAGACGCCTTGAACGTCGGCTTTGTCAACCAAATCGCACCAGCCGACGAGCTTGACAAGATGCTTGAAGAAAAGTTCCTTATCCCTTTAAGACGCAATTCCGTTGTCAGCATGTCGGCCATCAAACGCCAATTCAGGATTCTGAGCCGCGCGGCGACAGTCATCTCTTCAGAGAGCTTTGAGAAAATCAATTCATACCGCAAAAAGGTTTATCAAGGAGAAGACTACAGAGAAGGCATCACGTCATTCCTCGAGAAACGAGCCCCGATGTACAAAGGCAAGGCTTCGGATCTGGATTGACCTTCGAAACTCCAAACCAGAAGTTGCAACACTCAAGACACATCTCAGACCGGCAAATACGGCTTTTTGTTGTTGAATTGTAAAATGTTTACACAAACATCTGAAAAACAGAAATCGGAACAATAAAAATAATATCTTTGCACATCATTTAAAGCATACTGACACGATGAATACTGAACCAAACGAAATCCCGTTGAATATTGGGAGAATGATTGATGATTACATTTCGAGCAATGAAATGTCGAAAGAATCGGCGGCGGGGAAGCTCAATATGGATGTTGCTGAACTTCAGAAAATCCTTGAAAATCCATCAATGGGAACCGAAATGTTAAAAAGAATCTCAGTTGCATTGGGACACAACTTCATGGCCGACATCGCGGAGCTTGTTGACAAAGAGCTCGCCGACTGTTAATTTTCAAGAAAGTGCACCACCATCTCGCACAAGTAATTGGCATCCTTGCAATTACACAGTCCGTATGATCCGATGTCTTCATGAAACGCGCCGTCGTTGTTGCGGTCGTACGCGAATCGCAGATTTCTGACGGCTTCGGCGTTCGGCAGTTTGTTGATGGCAGCATTGTAATAATCCAGCAAGATTGGATACAGGCTGTTGAAATTCAGTCTGATATTGTCGCGCATCCTTGCATGTTCAACATCGAGTTCAAGTTTCCGGCCCTGTTCAAGGCGCTTGACGTATGCGAGTATGTTATCTTTAACGCGTTTCGTGCTAACACGGTATGCAACGGGTTGCATATCAACGGCTTGAGCCATTTCCTCCTGCGGTATCGCGAGGCTTCTGTTCAGGAATGTCAGAAGCAGCCTGTACATCACGAAACGGTTTCTCGACACACATTCCTGGTCGGCGTATGCTATGGCCGTTGAGAGATTTTCGATTTTGTCGTCATTATTCGACTCCGTCTCCCCGCCGCTGTCCTGTTCAATGGCAGATCTCACCCGCGTTTCACGATAAAGCTTTTTCAGCATGAAATTCCGATACGTCATCACCACCCATTTATATAATGTGTTCTTTTTCTCGACATTTTCAAGCAGGCAAAACGGCCTGTTGTAAATCCAACTTGAGCCGTCATGCAGATAAAGGAAGAAATCCTCTATCGTATCCTGGAATTCGAAATGTCTCTCGCCTCCAAGATTGAAAAAAACATACCTCAGCCGCAGTCGCAACTGTTTGTCAATCAGATAATAAGCAATCGACGCACTGTCTGCGTCCCTTCTCAAGATTGCGTCATGATACTCCTCGGGAGTAAAGTCCGCCCACACTTTTGACTTGTCACTTCTCATTTTTGTATAATTTTTTAACGCTAAATATCGAGCAAAAATACTCATTTTTCACTTGCATAGTACCATTTCAACCAAAAATGTTACATAAATTCTAAAAAAAAATTATTTGTTTTTTTTTGTAACATTTCGGGCTTTCGGGGTACTATAGGTAAAAAAAAAGACATGGAGACAGCAACAACAGAAGCGTTAATCGAACGTATTTTTCACCTCAGGCGGCACGAAGGGATTGTGCTTTCCGGCGAGTCGCTTGACTTTCTGGAAGAAATCAACCGGACGATGGGTCGAATGCCTCTGCAAAGAGACGGGATCACAAGGCGGTTTTGGTTCAACATTTCAGAGCAAGATAAGCCGCATTGGTATTTAATCTCAACAATAAACATTGACAATCAGGTCTTTATGCAAATCACAGACCGTGACAGAAATGTTTGCGACATATCAGGTCATGACCGAGGAGACGGGGATCGCAAAGACATGAGATGGTTTCTGGAACCCATGCTTGCGTTCATAACGGAACAGACGGATTATATCACAAACAATTTCACAGAATATCAAGACTTTATAGAGAAAAAACTGCCGTACAGACAACGGATCGGCGTTATCAAACGCAGGGACTTCAACAGAATTTTCCCACAATTCAAGTTGACGCCAAGGGATTTCGGACACGCTGTTGAAGTTTTAAACACGATTGCCAATAGGGACGGCAGCCACATGCGGGAGAAAGGAGACAATATTATTTCGATAGGAACTGTCAATCCTGTTTACATCGAAGAGAGCATTGAGATGGTCATGGATTTGTACGACGCCGGACTTCCGTTTGTTTTCAAAGACGCGGGAAAGATTTTGGACATTCTGGAAGAGCGTGATGAGATTATTCTGATGACAAATGTCACTGCCAGATACGACAGGTTGAGAATGGGCACTTGTGTTTTCACCCTGCCATACGAGGAGAATTGCGGCGGCGAGGATGAAATTAGCGAAAAAGAATACGAATCGATAGTGAGTCTGGCGAGATGGATGCCGGAGGTGTAGGTCGTATGACAGAAAAAGCCGCTTCACAGCGGCTTTTTCCTACACTCATTTTTGAAAACATTATTTTATTTTTTCAACAATAGCTTTGAAAGCTTCCGGGTTGTTAAGAGCCAGGTCGGCGAGAACCTTGCGGTTGAGGTCGATGTTGGCTGCATGAATCTTACCCATGAATGTGCTGTACGTCATGCCGTATTCATGTGCTGCGGCATTGATACGAACGATCCAAAGGCTTCTGAAATCACGTTTCTTGGCCTTTCTGTCACGATAGGCGTAGGTCAGACCCTTTTCGTAGGAGTTCTTGGCCACTGTCCAGACGTTCTTACGTGCGCTGAACTGTCCTTTCGTCTGTTTTAATACTTTTTTGCGTCTTGCTCTTGAAGCGACTGCATTAACTGATCTTGGCATAGTAATTAATTTTTATCCGTCAAAGCGCCCCGCGCGTCCGGGATCTTTTCCGCTCTGACAAGTTTAACAATTTTGTTGATTACATGAGAAGCATTTCTCTGACGGCTCCCATATTAGCCGGTTCGACAATTGTCTGATGTCCCAAAGCGCGTTTGCGTTTGTTGGTCTTCTTTGTCAGAATGTGGCTGTGGTAAGCATGCTTTCTCTTGATTAAACCGGTGCCTGTAACTCTGAAGCGTTTTTTGGCAGCGGATTTCGTTTTCATTTTTGGCATTGTAAAAATATTTTTAAAGTTACAAATGAGTGTCAATCTTATTTCTTAGGGGCTATCATCATCAACATGCGTTTCCCTTCGAGTTTCGGCAACGCCTCGACCTTGCCGACATCCTCAAGAGCCTGCGCGAACTTCAGGAGAATCAACTCCCCCTGGTCTTTATAGGCTATTGAACGACCGTGGAAAAACACGTCCACCTTAACTTTAGCACCCTCTTCAAGAAACCGTTTCGCATGGTTCAACTTAAATTCAAAATCATGGTCATCGGTCTGCGGCCCGAGGCGTATCTCCTTGATGACCACCTTAGTCGCCTTCGCCTTGATTTCTTTCTGCTTCTTCTTCTGGTCGAAAAGGAACTTCTTGTAGTCCATAATCTTACAGACTGGCGGGTTTGCGCTCGGCGAAATCTCAACCAAGTCGAGACCTGCGTCCTCGGCCATCCTGACAGCCTCGCGAATCGGGTGAATCTCGTTGTCACCCGCATCGCCGACTACTCTGACCATCGGTGCTGTGATCCTGTTGTTTATGCGGTGCGGATCATCATTCTGTTGCTTCTTCGGAGGTCTGCCGTTATTGTTGCTGCTTGTGCTGCCTCCTTTGTTTACCTGAAGTGCTATAGTTTTAGTCTCCTATGTTAGTTTAACAATATGTTAGTATTCCACTTTCTGTTCATCGACGACCTGGTCATTGACAAGTTTTATGAAGTCACTGACTGGCATTGAGCCGAGGTCACCTGTTCCGCGCTTGCGCACTGACACGAGGCCTTCGCCCTCCTCCTTCTCGCCGACGATGAGCATGTAAGGTATCTTTTTCAATTCGGCGTCGCGGATCTTGCGTCCAATCTTCTCGCTTCTGTCGTCGAGCAGAGCTCTGACTTCAGAATTCTTGAGTGCGGCGAGGACCTTCTCCGCGTATTCCTGGTACTTGTCGCTGATAGGCAGGACTATCGCCTGGTCAGGAGCAAGCCACAACGGGAAGTCGCCGGCGCAGTGTTCGAGCAGCACGGCCACGAAACGTTCCATTGAGCCGAACGGCGCACGGTGTATCATGACCGGACGGTGTTTCTCGTTGTCCGAACCTATATATGTGAGGTCGAAACGCTCCGGAAGGTTATAGTCAACCTGGATTGTGCCGAGCTGCCATCTGCGTCCGAGTGCGTCTTTCACCATGAAGTCGAGTTTCGGGCCGTAGAACGCAGCCTCTCCGAGCTCCTCGGTGGCTTTCATCCCCTTTTCAGCGCAGGCTTCCCTGATGGCCTGTTCCGCCCTCTCCCAGTTCTCGTCCGTCCCGACGTATTTTGTCGTGTTTGCGGGGTCGCGCAATGAGATCTGAGCCTCGAAGTTCTCGAACTTCAGCGCCTTGAAGATTATCTCGATGATGTTCATCACGCGGATGAACTCTTCCTTTACCTGATCTGGGCGGCAGAATATGTGGGCGTCATCCTGAGTGAACGAACGCACGCGCGTCAATCCGTGGAGCTCGCCGCTCTGTTCATAGCGATATACCGTCCCGAACTCCGCCAGACGGAGCGGGAGGTCTTTGTAAGAGCGCGGCTGCCACTTGTAAATCATGCAGTGATGAGGGCAGTTCATCGGTTTCAGCAGATAAATCTCGCCTTCTTCCGGTGTCGTGATCGGCTGGAAGCTGTCCTTGCCGTAATGATCCCAGTGACCTGAGGTTTCGTACAGTTTCTTGTTTCCGATATGAGGGGTCATGACCTGCTCGTAACCGTAATGTTTCTGAATCTTCGTGAGATATTCCTGAAGGCGAAGACGCAACGCCGTCCCTCTCGGGAGCCACATCGGAAGACCTTTGCCGACCATGTCGGTGAACATGAACAGTTCGAGCTCGCGTCCGAGTTTGCGGTGGTCGCGTTTCTTGGCTTCCTCCAGAAGGACGAGATATTCTTCAAGGTCTTTCTTCTTCGGGAATGTAATGCCGTAGATACGCGTGAGCTGCTTGCGGGTCTCGTCGCCGCGCCAATATGCGCCGGCTATTGAAGTGAGTTTCACCGCCTTGATGAACGATGTGTCCGGGATATGCGGCCCGCGGCACAGGTCGGTGAAAGCACCGCTCTTGTAGTATGTGATTGTCCCGTCTTCGAGTTCGCTGATCAGCTCGACCTTATATTCGTCGCCTTTGTCCTGGAAATGCTTGAGGGCGTCGGCCTTGCACACGTCAACACGTTCGAAAGCCTGCTTCTCTTTTGCGAGTTCCATCATCTTGTTCTCGATTTTCACGAGGTCATCCTCTGTCAGGGTGATGTCACCCGGGTCGATGTCATAGTAGAAACCGTTTTCGATGGCCGGTCCGATCCCGAACTTCACGCCCTTGTAGAGGCTCTCGATGGCCTCCGCCATGAGGTGTGCGGACGAATGCCACATCGTAGCCTTTCCTTCAGGGTCATTCCATGTAAAGAGTTGAAGTTCAGCATCTTCATTCACAGGACGAAGTGCGTCCCACATCTTGCCGTTAACTTTTGCTGACAAAACGTTGCGTGCCAGACCTTCGCTAATGCTTTTAGCGACATCCATCGGTGTCACGCCTGCTTCAAACTGTCTGACACTACCGTCAGGAAACTTTATATTTATCATGATTCAGATGTTTTCAAAAAAACTTTGCAAAAATACACATTTTTACAACACCAATCCCACTGATTATCAAAAATTTTTAATCCATTTCCACATTCGGCAAATCTGATCTCCAATTTCTTCATTCAAACAATATATCTAATTGATTTCCAATGTTTTAAGGTTTAACAGATTAATCGGATTTCCGTTGAAATTCGACACTTTTTTATTGACGAAACGCAGGACCTCGTCGTAAAACAGCACCACGACAGGCGATTCCGACATCATCAGGGAATCCATTTTATGATAAATCAACGCTCTGTCTTTCAAATCGTTAGTAGAAACAGCCAGTTCATACAGCCTGTCAAACTCCGCATTGGAGTAATGCGTGTAGTTCGGTCCGGCGGGCGCGAAATTCCCGGTCGTGAACAGCGACAGGTAATTCTCGGCGTCGGGGTAGTCGGCAACCCACGACGAGCGGAAGAACGGCAGCGAGCATTTCGCGCGTTTCTCGCGCATGGCCGCTGGCATCATCTCCTCGACATCGCAGATGACACCGATGTCATTGACCGACGACTGCACGAACTTCGCCAGATCCATGTATTCCTTCGTGGCATACAACTTTATCTCTTCGCCACCCAAACTGTATTTTTCGACAATCTCAAACGCTTTCCGCTGGTCGAAATGATAGCCGGACGTGCCGAGCGAGTCGTAGCCGGGGAGACCTTTCGGTATTATCCCGCCGTTTCCGGGCGTGCCGACGCCATTTCTCAGATAACGCAGCATCTTCTCTCTGTCAATCGAGTAATTCACCGCCTTACGCAACGCGACGGACCGTTCCTTGTCATCCTTTTCTTCTTGAGTATCAACATAAAATGACAGATATTCAGTATTCAGATACGGCTCTCTTATAAGGTAAAAATCATCTTTGTATTTGCCACGCAAGCGTCCGTCACGGGTCAGCAGCTCGTCCTTATATCTCGCATCGACGCCCGACATGAAATCGGTCTTACCCTGAACAAATTCCATGAAGGCGACTTGCTTGTCGATGAGGAAACTTATCGACACGGCATCGATATGCGGAAGCCTCTTCCCGTTTGCCACCTCGAAATAACCCGGATTCTTTCTGAACACCAGACGGACACCTTCTTTCCAGTACTGGAACTTGAACGGGCCAGTCCCGACCGGATGCCGTCCGAAGTCATCACCATAATACTCAACGGCCTCACGCGGGACGACTGACAGGTACGTCATCGACAGAATCCCAAGAAAAGCCGGGAAACAATCCTTAAGTTCTATCTGGAAAACCGAATCATTGACGGCACGAAAGGCATATCCGTCCTCATCTTGTTTGACTGGTGAGAAAATCCATACTCCCGGAGAACTCAACTTACTGTCAACCAATCTGTTGAACGAATATTCAACATCACCTGCCACGACCCTCCTGCCCTTCCCGCCAAAGCAACTGTCGGCATGAAAAAACACATCATCCCTTAAAATGAATGTATATGTCTTCCCGTCTTCAGACACCTCCCAACTTTTCGCCACCGACGGCACTATGTTCATCTCGTCATCAAAAGCCACGAGGCTGTTAAACAATTGGTTACACGCCCAGATGTGCGGCTGGTCCTTGGCATAAATCGGGTCAAGCGTGAGGATGCCGGCCGCCTCGTTGTACTTGAAAATCTTGAGCCCGGCGGTCGGGTCATCTTTCCTGCCGCAGGAAATCAGCAGAAACGCGACAAAAACATATATGAGTTTTCTCATTTTCATATTTTTTGCAAAAGTAGTCATTTTCATAACAGGCCAAAATTTATTTTTCACTGGCATAGTACTTTTTTTTCGTAAAATGTTACACCGAATTTGCATATTTTTGCAAAAAAATTTTGGGATGCGCATAAAAGAGATTAGTTCCGACAGAGGCATATTGATTATCAACGATTTCGGCGACAGAACGAGAATCGTCCCGTTGAACGACCGCGACAAACTGTTGAGTTTCATGCGCTCTAACGCAACCAACGTGCCGCTCTTCCCGATGGAAGTGATTGACAGTCTCGCAAATGTGGCGTCGCACAAGGTCCAGATCAAGATTGAAACAAAGAAAATACTTGGCGAATGGCCGTATTTTGTCATTGACTTAAACTTCAGATACTCAAAAAGTTATGACATCTCTTTCGAGGAGCCGTTTTTCAAGCTCTCCCACCCTTTTGACGACGGCACCGATTTCTTCCGCCTTGAATATGAAGAGGTTGAAACCGATTTCATTCCAAACGGGAAATACCGCGGCGCACACGCACGTCGTTACAAGCTCGATGAAATAATGGAAAGACTTGAATTTCTCGCAAAAGATATTCCCGATCTGACACTGGAAGCGGTCATCCAAACCACAGCCGGCGAGGTTTACACGTCAGATAAAATAGCGGTCAGTAATATTATTCCCGCTGGCCCCGCGAATTAACTCGGAAAATTTATATGCGATAACCGAATCAGAGCAAAAACAAAAGAAGGATGCCACAGACACCCTTCTTTTGACGGAAATCTTTCCTTACTACTCTTCGCAGGATTCATCTTCAAAGCATTCAAGCGGTGTATTGTCTCCCGATGGTTCCGATTTTTTCACGGCTTTACTCACATAGAGCAGCATCTGCGAGCATTCATCTTCTTCCACCGTCACACGGCCATCCCAATAATAGTAAAGATTTTCAGCATGATACTTATACGTGCCAGTTGGGACATCATTGAATGTCGCACAACCCGAATCGCCACAGTCCGGTGTCGAATAATAATATTTGGTGATTCTCTTATCAGAATCCCTGAATGTCACTGTGATGATTTTCGTACTTTCATCCGTCCAGAATACGACATCACCTTTCGACACCAATTCGCTACATGATGGCAAGAAAATTGTCATGCCAAACATGAATAACGCACAATAAATAATTTTTTTCATGACACTTTTGTCTTGTTATTAACCATCAGACACATCGGTTTTTGTTAATAAAAACTGTTACTTAGATGTATTTTCAATGAAAATCCTCAAACTAAGATATGGTAGTCATTAGGTAATACGACTCATATTTTTCATCAGATTTTCAAAAGAATTTTACGCTGCAAAAGTAAAAAAAATTATTACAAAAAAAATTTTTTGTAATATTTGTATACACGATTTCACCTCTTGTCAGTATTCTTTACAAACAAGTACATAGTTGTTTCACGCATAATAAAATCTGCCTGGCGATTTTACGCCTTGAATCCTGTCACTTTCTTGTGCGAATCGACGAGGAACTTGTTGTAATCCAAAGTATTAACATCCTGTTCCTTTTCAAGCGCAAGGTCCAAGACATCCATCATGTTCTCGACGAAATGGAACTGAAGCCCTTCAACGTATTCCTGTTTGATGTCCATGAAGTCGGGTTCGTTGTCGCGTGACAAAATGACATCTGTCACGTCGTTTCGTTTGGCCGCGAGCATCTTCTCCTGGATTCCGCCGACAGGCAGCACCCTTCCTCTCAACGTGATTTCGCCCGTCATCGCGAGTTTGTCCTTGACGCGCCGTTGCGTGAATGCGGATGTCAGTGCCGTGAGCATCGTGACGCCAGCCGACGGTCCGTCTTTCGGCGTCGCGCCTTCCGGGACATGAATGTGGACGTTCCACTCCTCAAAGACAATCGGATTGATATTCAGTTGGTTGGCGTGCGACTTTATGAACTCGTACGCTATTGTAGCCGACTCCTTCATCACTTCGCCGAGATTGCCGGTCATGTTGAGCATTCCGCGTCCGCGGCTCAGGCTCACTTCTATCGACAGTATCTCCCCGCCGACAGGAGTCCACGCGAGACCTATCGCGATGCCAGGTGTCGTGTGTCTCACCTCGTCTTCGTCGTGATGCATCGGGACGCCGAGTGTCTTCTTCAAATCATCAGCAGAGACCTTCCTGTCGTATTCGCCGCCGACGACCAGAGCCTTGGCCTTCTTACGGATCACATCGGCAATCTTTCGCTCCAGCGAACGGACGCCCGCCTCCCTTGTGTAGTCGTCGATTATCTTGTAAATCATCTCTTCCGAGAACTGCACGTCCTTCGCCTTCAAGCCATGCTCTTTCAGCTGTTTAGGCACGAGATGACGCTTAGCGATCTCGTATTTCTCCTCACGCAGATAGCCGTTCAGGTCGATGACTTCCATACGGTCGCGGAGAGCCGGATGTATTGTCTGAAGATTGTTCGCCGTGGCTATGAACATCACCTTCGAGAGGTCGAAATCGAGTTCGATGAAGTTATCGTTGAAAGTGTTATTCTGTTCAGGGTCAAGGATTTCGAGCAGTGCGGCCTGCGGGTCGCCGCTGATGTTGTTGCTGCTCACCTTGTCTATTTCATCGAGCACGAAGACCGGATTCGACGACTTGGCTTTCTTCAGGTTTTGGATTATCCTGCCGGGCATCGCGCCGATGTAGGTCTTGCGGTGGCCGCGGAGCTCCGACTCATCGCGGACTCCACCGAGAGACATACGTATATACTTGCGTCCCAATGCCTTGGCTATCGACTTCCCGAGAGACGTCTTGCCGACGCCAGGAGGTCCGACAAGGCAGAGAATCGGGGCCTTCATGTCGTTTTTCAGTTTCAAGACGGCGAGGTGTTCGATAATTCTGTCCTTTATTTTGTCGAGCCCGAAATGGTCCTTGTCGAGGACTTTCTGTGCGTGCACGAGGTCGAAGTTGTCTTTCGTGTATTCGTTCCAGGGCAGTTCGACGAGGTATTCGAGATAGTTGTGCTGGACTCCGTAATCGGCCGACTGCGGATTGATGCGTTGAAGTTTCTTCAGCTCCTTGTTGAAGACCTCCGCCACCTCTTTGTTCCATTTCTTCTTCGCGGCTTTTTCGGTCAGTTCCTTGACATCCTGTTCATTAGGCGTCCCTCCGAGTTCTTCCTGGATGGTACGAAGCTGCTGGTTGAGGAAATACTCACGTTGCTGCTTGTCCATATCGACCTTCACCTTGGTCTGAATCTGTTGTTTCAGTTCGACCATCTGAAGCTCGTTGGTGAGTATTTGCAGAAGTGCGGTGGCGAATTCTGTTATATCATTGATTTCCAGAAGTTTCTGGCGGTCTTCCATGTCAGCTATGATATTGCTGGCGATGAAATTGACCATGAACCACGGGCTTTCAATGTTTTTTATCGCGAATGTCGCCTCGAAAGGCACGTTGGCCGACTTCTGCATGATCTGCACTGCCATGTCCTTGATACTCTGTATCAAAGCCTTGAACTGTCGGTCTCGCGGTATGCTTTTCACCTCGCCGTATGGCGACACCCTGCCCCAGAGATAAGGCTCCGTCGCGGTGATTTCCTCAAGTTTGAAGCGTCGTTTACCCTGTATGATGACGGTAGTGTTCCCGTCGGGCATCTGCAGTGTCTTCATCACCTGCGCGATGGTGCCGATTTCGAACATGTCGCCTTGCTGCGGCTCCTCCACTTTCGCGTCGCGCTGCGTGATCACGCCGATGTCCACATGGTTCTTGTAGGCGTCCTTTATCAGCTTGATTGTCTTGTTCCTGCCCACGGTGATCGGGATGACGACGCCGGGGAATAGCACCGTGTTCCGCAACGGCATGACCGGAAGTTCGTCGGGCAGATTCTCTTCATTCATGCGGCGTTCGTCCTCAGGTGAAAACAACGGGATGAACTCGCCATCGCTCTCGACGATGTCGCTGAAGATTATATCAGGATTTATCTGGTTGTCCATGAATAACTTTTTAAAATTACGGCGCGGCACTACCAATAATCGTGCCAAAAAAAACCCTTGTCATTTCTGACAAGGGCAAAAACTTCATTATGAAAAATTTAACAAACCTATTCCGATTTATTTTTTTCTTGCCTCCTGAAATTTCTTGTACTTGTTGTTGAACTTATCAACGCGACCTGCTGTGTCAACAAGTTTCATCTTACCTGTGTAGAACGGGTGTGATGTGTTTGAAATTTCAAGCTTCACCAATGGATATTCGTTTCCGTCTTCCCAAACAATTGTTTCCTTGGTGTTTATTGTCGAACGTGACATGAATGCGTGGTCATTCGACATGTCTTTGAATACTACAAGACGATAATTTTTTGGATGTATATCTTTTTTCATTTCGTGTATAATTTTCCTTTATTTCGAGCGGCAAAAATACAACTTTTTATCATACAAAACTCAAATTTTGAAAATTTTTTGCATTTTTTTTATTCATATTGATTTTCAATAATTTACAAGTCTTGCAAAAAAGACACGACATCATCATCGGAGTTGTTTCCGCTGAAAAACGGCGGCGTATCAGCCGGAGACCCGTATTCATGGTAGAAAATCTCAGAGACATTCGGGTTCATGTCATCGCTTTGGCGCAGAATCACGAAGCCGTTGTCGATGTGCGGCACATTGCCGACGATGCAGACCGACTTGCGGTATTCGTAGTTATTGAAGTAACGCGCGTTGTCTTTCACGTCATCCCATTTCGCGAAAGCGGCGAGCAACGGCCGGAAATCATAGTTTTCCGGGACGAAAATATTCCTTACCGAATGCCGTCCCCTGCCGAAATTAATGAAACATTTATATGCAAGTTCTTCTAAATCAGACTGTTTTTCATCACCTTTCAGAAGAAACAATCCCGGATTACCACGGCGGAAGAGGTGTCTGACATTTGAAAAATATTTCCTCAAGACCGGATTGCCATCCTTATCATCCAACAAAATAGCATCGAAATCCTTCAACGGGCAGTCGGTAAGACAAACATCCGGCTCAAGTTCAGGAGACTTCCCGACCAAGGCATCGGAATACGCCTTCAGAAGGAATCTGTCGCCGCTCGGGAGCTTCCCGAGGAATCTGTTGCCCGAGAGAAGGACGCACAAGAAGTCGCGGAAGTTGTCGAGCGGAGTCTCGCCCGACATCACGACGGCAACTCTCCTGGATTCGCGGTCACTATCGGGGAAAAGACCCGCGATCTCCCGCATGTTCTCCGGCCTCGTGAGCCTCTCGACCTCATCAACGGCGGCGGAGATATTCTTTTCGTTGAACCACACATTATTATATATAGACTTCCGTATTATCTCATCGTTAAATATTTCTCTGACATTCAACGAGTTAATAATTCCAATCAGTTTATTTCTATCTTTCATGACAAAATCTCCCGCATAATTTTTCTGCAAAAAAACAAAATTTTTCTTTTGGTTGTAATATCAATTTAATTTATTACCTTTGCAACGTTTTATTAAAGAGGAGAGAGAAGAGAGAAGAGAGAAGAGAATTTATTGAAAATCAATACATTAAAAATAATAATAACTTTAAAATAAAAAGTAATGAAACACAATTTCAATGCTGGACCATGTGTCCTTCCAAAAGAAGCCGTTGAATCAACAATCAACGCAATTCGCAATTTCGACAACACAGGCATCGGTTTGATGGAGATTTCGCACCGCACTCCAGGTTGGGAGCGCGTGATGGAGGAGACCCGTCAGCTCTGGCGTGAGCTTCTCAACATCCCGGCCGAATACGAAGTCCTCTTCCTCGGCGGCGGCGCAAGCACACAGTTCTTCACAGTCCCTGCAAACCTGATGAAGACAAAGGCAGCTTACCTCCAGACAGGTGTTTGGGCAAAGAAGGCTATCAAAGAAGCCAAATTGTTCGGTAAGGTTGAAGTTGTCGCATCATCAGAAGACAAGAACTACACATACATCCCGAAGGGTTACACGATCCCCACAGACGCCGACTACTTCCACATCACGACAAACAACACAATCTACGGCACGGAAATCAAGGAAGACATGGACTGCCCTATCACATTGGTCGCTGACATGTCGTCAGACATCATGAGCCGTCCGGTTGACGTCAAGAAATACGGTCTCATCTTCGGCGGCGCCCAGAAGAACGTCGGTCCTGCCGGTGTGACATTCGTCATCGTCCGCAAAGACCTCCTCGGCAACATCGGCGAGCGTGCATACATGAACCCGCTCCCGACAATGGTGAACTACCTGACACACATGCCAGCCGACAAACCGGCAGACGTCTCGATGTTCAACACACCTCCTGTACTTCCTATCTTCGTCATGCACGAGACATTGACATGGGTGAAGAACCTCGGCGGTGTCAAGAAGATGCACGAGATCAACATGAAGAAGTCGAACATGCTCTACGAGGAAATCGACCGCAACAGCATGTTCCGCGGCACAGCCGAGAAGGATTCGCGTTCAATCATGAACCACTGCTGGGTCATGGCAGAAGGCCGTGAGGACCTCCAGGATGCATTCATGGCATTCGCAAAGGAACGCGGCATGGTCGGCATCAAGGGTCACCGTTCAGTCGGCGGCTTCCGCGCATCGTTGTACAACGCCTGCCCGATCGAGTCAGTCGAAGCACTCGTCCAGTGCATGCAGGACTTCGAAAAAGCCAATAAATAAGTTAAAAGTTGAAAGTTAAAAGTTGAAAGATTTTAGACTTTTGGTTAAAAATTAAAAAAAATGAAAGTATTAGTAGCAACAGAAAAGCCGTTTTCAGCATCAGCTGTCAATGGGATTCAGAAAATAGTTGAAGAAGCGGGTTACAGCTTCGCGAAACTTGAGAAATACACCGACGTCCAGCAGTTCTACGATGCAGTGGCTGACGCCGACGCCCTCATCGTCCGTTCAGACAAGGTGACGAAGGAAGTCATCGACCACGCAAAGAACCTGAAGATCGTCGTCCGCGCCGGCGCAGGTTTCGACAACCTCGACCTCGCAGCCTGCACAGCAAGAGGCATCGTCGCGATGAACACACCAGGCCAGAACTCAAACGCAGTCGCCGAACTCGCCATCGGCCTCATGGTCTATATGGCACGCAACACCTTCAAGCCGGGCACAGGCTCAGAGCTCAAGGGCAAGAGGATCGGCATCCAGGCTTACGGCAACGTCGGCCGTCTCGTCGCCGAGAAGGCAAAGGCATTCGGCATGGAAGTCTGGGCCTACGACCCGTTCGTCCCGACCGAGAAGATGGAAGCCGAAGGCGTGAAGGTCCCTGCAACATTGGAAGAACTCTACGCAAACTGCGACTACATCTCGTTGCACATCCCTGCAAACGACCAGACAAAGAACAGCATCAACTACGGTCTTCTCTCAAGAATGCCGAAGGGTGGCTGCTTGGTCAACACAGCCCGCAAGGAAGTCATCAACGAAGCCGACATGGAGAAGATTCTCGCCGAACGCACAGACTTCAAGTATGTGACAGACATCGCTCCGGTGAACGCAGAGACGTTGGCGCAGTTCGCCCCGCGTTTCTTCGCGACACCTAAGAAACAGGGTGCCGAGACAGCCGAGGCTAACCTCAACGCAGGTCTCGCAGCAGCACGCCAGATCGTCGGATTCTTCAAAGACGGTTGCACGAAATTCCAAGTTAACAAGTAATAACAGTTTCAAGAGTGAAGTGCCGGAAGTTGAGTTCTCAGCCCCGCGCTTCACTCTCAACTTTTAAAAATAAGAAGACATGTCAGTTATCAAACCATTCAAAGGCTATCGTCCGACAGTTGACATCGCCGAGAAGCTCGCGTCGAGACCATACGACGTTCTGAACACAGAGGAAGCCCGTGAGGAATGCAAAGGCAACCCATACAGCCTTCTTCACGTGACAAAGGCCGAAATCGACCTTCCGGCAGGTCACAAGGACAGCGACCTCGAGACCTACATCAAAGTCGTCGAGAACTTCAACGCATTCAAAGACTACGGATGGCTCGTCCAGGATGAGGAAGAGAAACTTTACATCTACGCACAGAGCATGAACCCGACAGAGGCCGACGCGCACTGGCAGTACGGCATCGTCGCATGTGCATGGAGCGAAGACTACATTAATAAGGTGATCAAGAAACACGAGCTCACACGCAAGGACAAGGAAGAGGACCGCATGAAACACGTCCGCATCACCAACGCCAACGTCGAGCCGGTGTTCTTCGCATATCCGGCGGTGAACGAGATCGACGCCATCGTCGATAACATCGTCCGCCACCAGAAGCCGGTCTATGACTTCATCGCCAAGGAAGACGGCTTCGGCCATCGTTTCTGGACCATCGACGACAAGGCCACCATCGCCCGCCTCGTCGAACTCTTCGCCACCAAGGTGCCGGCCATGTACATCGCCGACGGTCACCACCGCAGCGCGGCGGCAGCCCTCGTGGGTCAGGAGAAGAAAGAGAACAACCCGCACCACACAGGCAAGGAGGAATACAACTTCTTCATGACTGTCATTTTCCCGGACAACCAGCTTAAAGTCATCGACTACAACCGCGTCGTGAAAGACCTGAACGGTCTCAGCAAGGCCGACTTCATCGCGGCACTCGGCAAGACATACGTCGTCGAAGACATGGGCACAGAGATTTACAAGCCGGCCAAGCTCCACGAGCACAGCATGTATCTCGACGGCCACTGGTACAAGATGAGCGCGAAGCCAGGCACATACGACGACAACGACCCAATCGGAGTACTCGACGTGAAGATCCTGAGCGACAACGTACTCGACAACATCCTCGGCATCAAGGACCTCCGCACCGACAAGCGCATCGACTTCGTCGGCGGAATCCGCGGTCTCGGCGAGCTGAAGCGTCGCGTTGACAGCGGCGAGATGAAAGTCGCATTCGCGATGTACCCTGTCTCAATGAAACAGATCATCGACATCGCCGACAGCGGCAACATCATGCCACCTAAGACGACATGGTTTGAGCCGAAACTCAGATCAGGATTGGTAATCCACACATTGGAATAATCCGATGAAAACAAAAAAAATCCCGCCGAACGGCGGGATTTTTTTTGTTTTACATCATCGTCTCACATCGGTCTATGATTGTATTTGCAAGTCGGAAGCCTTCATCGCTTACACCTTTAGCCTGAACTCCGTCATAATTCATATAAAGATGCATTACATCATAACCTTCGTTAACAAAATCCAGTAGTTTTCTATCGCGTTTGCCAACGGCTTCGAGATAAGTGTTTATATCAACACGGGTTCGACGATCTTTCCGCACATGAAACACCGCATCAAGAGCCATAAGTACGCCCAGCCATAGATAATTACCGGCAGCACGCACATATTTTTCGTCTTGATAAAGCCTTGTCTCTAAATCAAGTTCACCGTTTTCTTTTAAAGTCTTGCGGGCATTTTCAACGTAGCGCCTCGCCTCTGCAATCGGATCCTTTTGTTTTTTCATAAAAATCTATTTTTAATTCTGTTTATAAAACTAATACACCGCAAAATTACAATGCTTTTAGCTTCTTGTCAAGAACTTTTTTCTTAAAAAATATTTAGATTTTATGCAGAAATATGATATTTATATTAAAAAAAGCCCTTCAGCGACGCTGAAGGGCAAAGAAACTGAACAAAATTGGACTAATCCCAAAGTTTTACATTGTTATTCATCTTTGACCAGATTGAATTTTGTTGAAATCTCCTTTTGGTCAATGACTTGCTCAAGGTTAAAGCGTTTCTTCTGTGCCACATAGCCGTCTTTTTCGATTGATATTTCAATCTGAACATTTCCCACATTATTTTTCTTCAACCCTTTGATATCCAATGTCTCCGTTGATTCGTAAGGTGTTGAACCCAAGAAATTCTGGTTGGTATTCTTCACATCAGATGATGAAGAGACAACTCTCCAATAAACATCGGCACCAAGAGGTTTTGATGTAATATACCAACGAATAACAGAGTGTTCCAAAGCATCATTCTCTTTATTTGTAGTAATACCTATTGACTCTCCACGATTTGTGTTCCGTTCACTGATATTATAGTCTGTTTCTTTATAATACGAATTGGTCTTTTGTGGACTATTATGTGTTTCTCCTGTAAGTTCATCATACTTTTGTTGAGCTTTATCCTCAAACACAAATGTATTTTTATCGCCATATGGTTTAAGTATGATATCTTTATATTCATAGCCACCAGGCTCAATTATCATAATATTGGTGGCATCTTCTGGTAATGTTTCAAAAAATAAAGAGTATTCTGATACACCCTTATATATTGTCTTGTGATTTGCCATTGGTGAGGCCGCAACAGGAATGTTTGATGAGTTTATCAAGCGATATTCGATATGAGTTGACACATCCATAATATATGTATCACTTGATATAGCAATTTGCTGTGCTGATTTTATTGTGACAATTTTTATTGTAACTTTTGTATATGATTCTCGATTCTCAATCTTTGTGATAAATGTGAGGTTATCTTTATTGTCTCCATTATCATATGTTGAAAACTCTTGTGTGTTACCAAAAAGTTCGTTAGCCAAAGATTCCGATGTTTCAACCAATTCTCTTAACGAAGATAATTTAGAGTATTTTCTGGATGTGCGCCATACTTTTGATGTTCTTATATCCAATAAGCGTGCCACGATATAATACTCGTCACCAAATTTTGTAATATCGGCTACGCACACATTGCTGGCACCGAATTTTTTACCCAAATCGTACAATTTTGCATCGTCAATCTCATAATTACCACGTTCCCGAGAAACCTGCTCCATAAATTCAGTGGTTCGCTCAACGGCAATGTAATCTTCAGTTCGTGTGATTGCCGACACCAGCTCACTACCTAATATTCTTTTGGTTTCTGAAGAAATCCCGTCGCTTGATGTGACATATACCGCCACACTCTTCTGACTATAAGCCAAAAATGACAACAACAAACCGATTATAAGGATTATGGTTTTTTTCATATTTTTAGTACTATAGGAGAGGGCATGTCTTTATTGACACACCCTCTTGTTTTGATTAAAAAAGGGTTTAATCTTCCTCTTTCACCAGATTAAACTTTGTAGAAATCTCCTTCTGGTCTATTACCTGCTCAACGTTGAAACGTTTTTTCTGTGTCACATAGCCGTCTTTCTCGATCGAAACCTCAATCTGAACATTACCGGCATTGTTCATCTTCAAACCTTTGATATCCAGCGTTTCTGTTGATTCGTATGGTGTTGAGCCCAAGAAGTTCTGATTGGTGTTTTTAACATCAGGTGTTGATGATACGATTCTCCAATAAACATCGGCACCTTTAGGTTGTGAGGTGATGAACCATCTGATGACATTCGGCTCAAAGTCACTGTCGTTGCCATTAGTTGGTTTATGGTTTGATTTGTTCAGGAAGAACGCTATCAAATCCCAGTCGATGTCAGCCAAGGCGTTACTGTATGCAGTGTTAAGCGCAAGCGACGCTAGTTCCCAGTCAGTGCTGACACCCATCTTGCTGGCGCGTCCAGAGACGGGTACATTCGGGTAAACGAGAATCTTGTCATGGTCGTATACCTCAACATTCATCTTCACGGTGCCCGACCAGCCCACACCCGACAGATAACTGACGTTGAACTCTGTGACGGTGACCTGCATAATGTAGTCGGTGCGGATGTCGGCGTCGAAATTGAATCCTAACGTCCTCATGTAATGACGCATGCTTTCATTGACGAAAGAATGCACGTCGGGTTCCACGTTTACCTCCGGCGTGGAGGTGACACTGGCATCATATTTCCTGAGAATGTTGTTGCTGGCACGGTTGTCCATCACATTGAGACGGATACCGTAGTCAAGAAACATGAAACGATTGCTTTGCGCTTCTTTAATTAGAGCGAGATTTATCACATTCGGCGTTGGCGGGATGTAAATAGCTTGCTTCTCAACCCCACACGAAACCAAGAATAATGATGCTATCGCTATAATTAAAGCATGTGTTTTCTTCATATTATTTTGTCTTTATTTTCACGAGTTTTGCTGAAATGGTGGCTGTGAAGACGACCTTCTTGCCATCGTTTCCAACCTTGATGGTTGTCATAGGCTCGATGATGCCGTCAGCACCCATATCCTGTACGGCGTTGATCAAACGGTATGTTGCAAGGCCTTCTGCTATTGCTGATGGGTTCATGTATCTGATATCGACTTCGTTTCTCGACAAGAAACCATATTTCACTATGCCGGTATATGTGATGTTATAGCCATCACTGCCTTCTTTGATGTTCAGTAAGAACTCGTTGTTCTTTTCCTTGATTGAGAATGATTTTCCAAGAATAGACTCTTCATAAATGACAACTGCTTCAGCAGTCTCTGTCTTGATAATCTCATAGTCACCCTTGGTCAGGTTAAGGTCTTGAAGGTACACAGGGCTTGACACGCTGCTAACTGCTGTCGGTATAATCGGCTGGGTCTTCTTCAACAATCCGCATGAGGTCATTACTAATGCCAATGAAATGGCTAATGTTGCATTAAAAACTTTTGAAAATTTCTTCATGTTAATGTTTTACGTCCACTCCTTATGGACAATTGATAATAAATAATTAAGTTAAGGAACACCTGACGAAAAAGAAACGCACACAAAAAAAGCGTGGTGCTCTTTCGCTTCATCTGATTATTCGAGGTCTGGACTACCTATTCTACCAAATTTACGAGTAAAGCCCACGCAGAATGCGTGAGCGTCAAAAACTTTACTCTTGGTAGAATTTTATGAAAGTGTCCAGCTTCCGAATAATCAAGATTTAGCTTCTAACGCTTTTCCCAATATGTATCTTTAAAGTGTGCGCAAACAAGTTGCGTTTTATATCATAGGCAAATATTTTTGTTACTATTCCGTGAATTAGTTCTGCAAAATTACATAAATTTTAATACAAAAGCAAATCATCTTAAAAAGTTTTTGTATTTTTGTAAAATTTTCAACATTATGGCTGATAAATCTTTTGATCCCAATGCAGCGGCGGCGCTCGGTTCGGGAATTTACGGACTGCCGTGCACGGCTGAGGAAGCTGAAATCATTATAATCCCTGTGGAATGGGAGTTGACAACGAGTTACAACCGAGGCACCGTTGACGGCCCGGCGGCGGTCTTCGACGGCTCGATGCAAGTCGATCTGTGCCACCACGACTACCCCGACCTGTGGCGGCGCGGCATCTGGATGGACGAGTTCCCGAAACACCTGCGCGAGCTTCACGACAGCCTCATCCCGGCGAGCGAAGAGATAATTGAAGCCATCGAGAACGGCGACGCCGACGAGAACCCGCAGGACTACGAAGAACGCTACAAAGCCATCGAAGACGGCTTCGAGCAGATGTTCGCATGGCTTCGCGCACGCATAAGCTATTGGAAATCAAAGAACAAGAAAGTCGGGCTGCTCGGCGGCGACCACAGCACACCGCTCCCCTATCATCAATACCTCAGCATGACCGACGAGAAATACGGTGTCCTCCACGTCGATGCCCACAGCGACTTGCGCGAACAATTCGAGGGCTTCAAATATTCACACGCCTCAATATTCTACAACGTATTGAAAATCAAAAACGTCGAAAAGCTCGTCCAAGTCGCCATCCGCGACTACTGTCATCAGGAGAAACAATTAATAAAGGAGTCGGGCGGAAGAGTCGTGGCGTTTTACGACCGTGACAACCGCCGGCGCATGTACGAAGGCTGCACGTGGAAACTTATCTGCGACGAGATCGTTGACGCACTTCCGGAAAAAGTTTACATCTCCGTTGACATCGACGGCCTCGACCCGAAGCTCTGCCCGAACACCGGCACGCCGGTACCTGGAGGCATGGAATACGAGGAGCTGATGTACCTGCTCAACAGAATCAAAGGATCCGGGAAAGAGGTCATCGGCTTCGACCTATGCGAGGTGTCGCCCGGCGAAGGCACGGAATGGGACGGCAACGTCGGGGCGCGCGTGCTTTATCACCTCTGCGGGATAATATAACATCGCGCAGATTTTCCGCAGGAAACCACAAACAAAAACAGCCGGGAGAGAATCTCTTCCGACTGTTTTTTTTGTAATTCAGGTTCATCCGCGGGACAAGACCTTACTCCATGTTGGTGTAAACCGCCTGCACGTCTTCGTCGTCCTCGACTTTTTCGATGAAGTTCATGATGCTTTCCGTCGCTTCATCGTCGAATGCGACAGGTGTGTTGGCGAAGCGCTGGAGGTTGGCCTTGATGATGTTGACCTTGTTGGCTTCGAGGGCCTTCTGCATCGTGCCGTAGGCTGTCCAGTCGGCGTATGCGAAGACACCGTCTTCAGTCTCTTCGATCTCTTCGAGGCCTGCGTCGATGAGTTCGAGTTCGAGGTCGTCCTTGCTCATTCCCGCCGGGAATTCAATCTGGAACACAGCCTTGCGCGAGAACATGAATTCGAGCTGTCCGGTCTTGAGGAGTTCGCCGCCGTTCTTGTTGAAGTATGAGCGCACGTTGGCGACGGTGCGTGTTGTGTTGTCTGTCGCGCATTCCACGACGCAGAGGACACCGTGAGGGCCTTTGCCTTCATAGACGATCTCGACCATGTCGGCCGTGTTCTTATCCGTCGCGCGTTTGATGGCGGCGTCGATGTTGTCCTTCGGCATGTTCTCAGCCTTGGCGTTGAGGATGGCCTGACGGAGTTTCGGGTTCATGTCCGGATCCGGACCGCCTTCCTTCGCTGCCATTGTTATGATTTTTCCAAGTTTCGGGAACACCTTCGACATGTGGCCCCATCTTTTCAATTTAGCCGCCTTGCGGTATTCAAAAGCTCTACCCATAGTATTGTGTTTATGATTTTATCAGACAAATTTTGGGTGCAAAAATAGTAAAAAAAAACACACAATAAAAAAAAATTGTACTTTTGCAACCACAAATAAAATATCACGTGTATGACTATTTCCGAAGAAGAATTACAGCGTATTGTAGCGGCAGCTGTCAAAGTTGCTTTAAATGAAATCAAAAGTCAAGAACAGCCCGTCAAGACTACCAGCGGAGGGAAAGTTGATGTGAAACAATTCTCTGACGATGAGTTGGATAAGGCAATGCGTCTGATGGAAGCGAATCGTGGCAAGGATGACGAGCCCAAAGTGGGGATTTTCTGGTTCGACCCCCGTCACAACGACTTATTCGGAGTGCGTTCTCACAGAGTTTCTGATTACTTGAAACCCAATGCACGTTCCGAATACGGCAGCGTGTCGTGCTCCGAGATGCATGAAGATGTATGGAAAAAAGAATATCATCGTCAGAAATACAAAAACAATGGCCTGGGACCATACGTTGGAGCATACGAGATGACTCCACGCGGACGGATATTCTACAATCCTGAAACTGAAGAATTTACTATCGCTGTAGGCTCATGGATTGAGCAATACCCACATGCTGTTGCTCTTATTGAGGAGGAATTCAATCTAAAAGACACCAAGCATTCTGTAAAGACTGCTCATCACTGGGATATCGGGCAACGGTGGAACTAAGTTTTCTGCTGTTTCTTCTTCGCCGCCGGAAAGAGTATATTATTAAGGATGAGTCTGTAGCCGGGCGAGTTCGGGTGCATCTCCAAGTCTGTCGGTTGGTCGCCGACGAGATGGCGGTAGTCTTCCGGGTCGTGGCCGCCGAAGAAGGTCCAGAACCCGTTGCCGTAGTCGCCGTGGATGTAACGGTCTTCCCCCAACGCCGCGTTGTCACCGAGCACGACGACGGTCGGCTTGACAAAGCGCTTGTCGAAAGCCGTCGTCTGGCCCATGAATCCTTTTATCAGTTTCTCGTGGCATTGCGTGAGCATCGTCGGCACGGGATCCCACTTCGCGGAGAAGTCGAAGAGCAGGAAGAAGTCGTTGCCTTCCTTCACCGATTTCGGGCGCGTCTCGGTGACATCGATGTTTGAGACCTCATATTCCTGCGGGTTCGTCGAGACGGTGAAGTCGGTGAAAGCGAAGCAGTTGTCGTAGTTGAGGCGTTGCGGGTCGCCGGGGCGTATGGCGTCGCCGTCGAACATCACGTCGCAGATGTCGAGGCCATCGGCGGCGAGGGCGATGTCGTAGCTGTCGGGTGCGGAGCACATCGCGAAGAGGTAGCCGCCGCCCGCCACGAAGTCGCGTATCTTCTTCGCCACTGCGAGCTTCAGCTGCGACACCTTGCTGAAGCCATGCCTCCGCGCCGTCTCCTCCTGTTTCAGAACGTCTTCCTTGTACCACGGGTAGTTGCGGTAGCGCACCCAGAACTTCCCGTACTGCCCCGTGAAGTCCTCATGGTGCATGTGAAGCCAGTCGTATGAAGGCAGCACGCCGTCGAGCACCTCATCGTCATAGATGATGTCGTAAGGGATTTCGGCGTAAGTCAGGACCAAGGTGACGGCGTCGTCCCACGGGAGTATGTTCTTCGGGGCATAGACCGCGAGACGCGGCACTTTCTGGAGTTTCATCTCGTCCATGTTCACGCCCGGGTCGGCGATTTCGGCGAGTATCGACTCCGCCTGCACGTCGGCGATGACCTGATACGTGACGTTGCGCAGCTTGCATTCGCGCTCGAACATGTCGTGATACGGGATGAGGTAGCTGCCGCCCTTGTAATTCAGCAGCCAGCTGATCTCCACCTCGCGCTCAAGAATCCAGTAAGCCACTCCGTAGGCCTTCAAATGGTTAGTCTGCGTCTCGTCCATCGGCACAAGGATGTACGCCGCATTCATTCTCTGAACGCTCAACAACATGACAGCCAATAATATAAGAAATCTTTTAAAAGTTTTCATCATAATTTTAATTTCAAAAACAACATCAGATATGTTTATTCGCCCCGAAGATGAGTCAAAGTACGATGCAGTTTCATGGTCGTATAGTATTCATTCTCAATTCGTTCAACTGTATTTTCCATGTTTTCATTTTCAAAGAATTTGACATCCTTAATCAAAACATCCCTCACATTTTCATTCATGTAAATTGATGAAATCACAGCGTCGGCTTTATCCAACTCATTGTCTTTCAAATAAATATACGACAAATTAAAGTACGGATACAGAAAGCCCGAACTGATTTGCATGGCTTTCTCGAAATGCGCCACCGCCGCTTCCTTGTTTCCGCAGGCATATTCGGCCGACCCGAGGTCGTTGAGGTTCTGCTTGCAAAACGGCATGTCGTCAAACGCCTTTCTGTAATCAGCCAACGAGCCGTGGAGTCCGAGTTGTTCCTTCGCCTTTCCGATGTACCAGTTGACGGGGAAGCCGTCATTATCAACGGTATAGAAAACAGAGACGGCTTCTTCGTAGCATTTCAAAGCCGTGCTCCAGTCGTTGTTTTTCATCGCGGCAGCTGCCTCCGCGGAACAACGTTCGCCTTTGTATCTGAAGAAGCCGACGACAAAAACGAGAGCCAGAATCACGACAAAAACACTTTTCCATAAAGCGTTCAGTTTCAAGTTGGAAAATCCGTTTTCATTCTTGGTAATGTAAGTGAAGAGGACGGCACACATCGCAGCCTTCCAGATGAAATATTCGGTCTTGTCGCTCGGGAAGCTGAAAAACGAGTTGACGCAACAGCCAACAAACGCGCTCAGGACAACCGCGCCAAAGACGAAGTCGCGCCTGTCATCGGCCTTGCATATCGCAAAAAACGACTTCATTATCAACGAGATGACAAAAAGCATATAGACAAAGAAAGTCACATACCCGCATTCGGACAACAGACCAAGGAACTCGTTATGAGGTCTTGTGAAATTGACGTTCCAGAAATCGGCGGTGTACAGTTCCGACAGTCCGCAGTCGGGGAACAGCACCTGCCAGTTGCCGACGCCGCAGCCCGTCAGAGGACGGTCATCGACCATCTCGTACGTCTTGTCCCACAAGATAAAACGCTCCGACAACGACGACGTCGAATAATACGCGTATTCCACCATGGATTCCTCCGCCGTCTCTGGCACATCGGCCTTCAGCAAAAGCCGCAGCCCGACAGCAAAAAACATGATGACAACAACAAAGACAGCCACAGTCGCCCCGACCTCAAATTTCCTTGAAAACGAAAATCTTTTTTTCCTGACAAAAAACATAATTGCAAAAAGCACCGCCGCGCCCAAATACGAAAGGATAACCGCCCTTGACTTCAGCAAAACAACAAGCGCGAACGACACGGCGAACAACGTCACCGACAGCCACTTGCAGGATTTCCTTTTCGCTTCGGCAACGTATGCCAATATGAACGAAGACAGCACGAACAACATGATTGTCAGGAACGTCTTGTGTCCGCTCAGCCCCGTGACTTTATACAAACCGTCGAAACTGAAATCCTCAACATAAGACAGTTGAATGAGCGACACCAGCAGATAAAGTACCAACACGACAACGCTTCCGGCATACAACGTCTTACGCGCAGCTTTTTCATTGACAACGAATAGATTGTAAAACAATATCGCGAGCAGGAAAGTCAATACATATTTCGAATAGACGGACAATGACTCGCATACGTTCACGGCGGAAAACACCGACAGACCAACTGCGAATATCGAAGCAAGATAAACGTAAAACACCTTTGACTTCGGGACGACCATCGGCCTTGGAGAGAACAATTTAATCACGAAAAGTAACAGCAGACCGGCGGCGGCAATCAAATACCTGACGGCAAAAACTGCTGTTCCCTGCAACATGTCGAAAGTCACGCATCCGGCAATCAGCAGGATTCCCGCCAAAAAGAGAACTATTTTGTCATTTTTCACCATAAAATCAAAATTTCAGTCGGACTCGCACTTAATTCAGTAATCTATTTTACAATCTGACAATCAATTATTTATAAACTTTTCATCTAAAATCAAATTTCCTGCAAAGATATATCATTTTTTACTATTTTTGCACCCGATAAGTCAGTTTTTCAAGATCAGGAACTTAACAAATTATATTACAATGGAAAACACAGAATTGAAAAAGACTGCATTGAATGCAATGCATTATGAGATGGGTGCCAAGATGGTCCCGTTTGCAGGTTTCGACATGCCGGTTCAGTTTGAGGGCGTGAACGTTGAACACGAGACAGTCCGCAAGGGCGTCGGTGTCTTCGACGTGTCGCACATGGGCGAGTTCCGCGCGAAAGGCCCGAAGGCTTTCGCTTTGGTACAGCGTTGCACCACAAACGACGTGGCGGCATTGGTTGACGGCAAGGTCCAATACACATGCCTGCCGAACGGCAAGGGCGGCATCGTTGACGACATGCTGGTCTATCGCGTTGCTGAAGACGAATACTTCATGGTCCCGAACGCGGCCAACATCGACAAGGACTGGGCATGGATGTCGGCAGTGGCCAAGGAGATGGGCATGGAGCTCGGCGTCGAGTTCATCAACGAGAGCAGCCAGTGGTCACAGCTCGCGGTGCAAGGCCCTCTCGCGCTCAAGGCGATGCAGAAACTCACAAAGACGACCGTTGAAGACATGGAATACTACACATTCAAGATCCTGGAGTTTGCAGGCGTGAAGGACATCATCTTCTCGACGACAGGTTACACAGGCGCCGGCGGCTGCGAGATCTACATCCCGAACGCTGAGGCGGTGAACATCTACAAGCAGGTTCTCGAAGCCGGCAAGGAGTTCGGCATCAAGCCTATCGGTCTCGGCGCACGCGACACTCTCCGCCTCGAGATGGGTTTCTGCCTCTACGGCAACGACATCTGCGACACCACATCACCTATCGAGGCAGGTCTCGGTTGGATCACCAAGTTCGTTGACGGCAACGACTTCATCGACCGCGAGCGTCTCGCACAGCAGAAGGCCGAGGGCGTCACACGCAAGCTCGTCCCGTTCATCATCACAGGCAAGGGCATCGCACGCCACGAATACGAGATCTGCGACGCCGAAGGCAACCACATCGGCGAGGTGACCTCAGGCACAATGGCGCCGTCGGTGAAACAGGCCATCGGCATGGGCTACGTGAAGAAAGAGTTCTCGAAGGCCGGCAGCGTGATCTACATCAAGGTGAGAGAGAAACTCATCCCCGCCGAAGTCACGAAACTTCCTTTCTACAAGGCGTAAGTAGTAGAAAGTTTATAAAGTTATAAAGTTATTAAGTTTATAAAGTTATAAAGTAAAAAGTGGGCTGACGCGAAACTGAAGAGTCCCCCAAAGATTGGAAAACCTTTGGGGGACTCTTCAATTTTTCACCTTTTTCTTGTTGTCGGTCATTCATTAAATGCCGGCCATCCTGTCGGAGGTCTTTTGGAATCTGCCGAGAGAAATCACCACACCGGCTCTGATATTCGCGCAGTTGTTCGTCGTGACTATATTCATAGGCTCCTTGCCCATGTTTTTAAACATCAAAACATTGTCCGTGACAGCGTAGATGTTGACGGCACCTATGTGAAGTGCCAGACCGGCACCCAACGAATTGCCGAACTGCTTGGAAATCGTGTAGTTGGCAGCCAAATTCACGAATCTTCCGAACGAACCGCTGTATGCGATTGTATAAGACGTTTTCATCTCATCCTGGATTTTCCTCATCTGTCCGATGGCGGTGAACCGCACCGTGGGGTGAAACTCGTAATAGACTTGCATGTTGACACTGGTATTAAGTTTCGTCTTATAGCCACCGCCATCCGCCAAGGTGTCGTTGCCTCCCCACACATTATCTACAACCTTGTCAAGCATCGAATTGTAGTCGAATCCAAAATTGTTCGGATCTACCACGCCTGAAAAGTCATCTACGACTTCGATGTTTTCTTTTTTGCTAATGGACTTTGTGTCTTTCCATTTTATGAAGCCGATGTCTCTGACACTGGCGGCGACGCCGAAATGTTTGTTGAACACGTACGATGCGCCGAAATCGACTCCGAAGCCAATGTTATTTAATCCAATATCATCAACCAAGTCCATTGAATACGAGTCATACATATCAAACACATTAACCATGTCAATCACATCCTTAACATTAGTCAGGGAATTGCCGGACGCTTGTATTTCGACGTTCATGTCGGCACGCAGCGTGCTGTCCATGGCTAACGTGGCCGTGCTGTTCACTTTCGAGTTTGATATGCCCAGAAGCAATTTCGGACGCAAGCCCACCGTGAGGTGTCTGTTCACATCGTACTGCACACCGACTCCTATCTCAGAGTAGTACATCGTCTCCATTTCGACATCCAAATTCTTCTCTCTGGTAAAATCAGTATCTCCCACAAGGAAAACCCCAACAAAATCCTTGGAGAACTTGAAATCATCCTCCAACTTCACACGACAGTCAATGTTGAAGAAGAACCTGCCTGTGCGGAATCCGAGATTTACCACATCGGAGAATGAGGCATTGAACTGGTTGTTTTTATCATCAAGATTATTGTAGAAGTCATTAAAGGTCACTTTGTCGGACGAGCTGTTTTTCGCGAACGAGTTGCGCAGCGATGCCGACACTCCAAACCCTATCAGCCCCTTGTACGGCACTCTGATTCCGGGATTGAAGTAGTTTGAATATGGAAGTTGGGGAAGAAGGGAGATAAGCACCCCCTCATTCTGGGCGTATGAAGTTGCAGAGCAGACCATAAACGCCGCGATCACAAAGACTTTGAATATTTTTCTCATAGGATACTGTAATGATATTATCAACGTTTTATACTATGACGACAACGCGTCGTCTGACATCTTAAATTTACGGCTGCAAAAGTAACAAAAAAAACATCCGCGCAACGGTAAAAATTTATTATTTTTGCGGGAAAATTCCATGCGTATGGACTCAACAGCATTGACAGTCGTAATGATAGGCGGACTGGTGTTTGCGGCGCACGTGTTCACCGAGCTTTTCAGCCGCCGCAGGGTGCCGGACCTGCTCCTTTTATTAATAATAGGTATAGTCATCGGGCCGGTTTTCAAGTTTGTCACACCCGAATCCATCGGCGGATTCGGCAACGTCTTCTCGACGATAACCCTCGTAATCATCTTGTTTGAGAGCGGCTCTGAATTGAGTTTCAAGAACATACGCGACTCTTTCCAGGAGATGATAACGCTCACGGTGGTGAGTTATTTCAGCATCATGGTTGTCATCGGGCTTCTGGGGCATTACTGTCTGGCGATACCCTGGGTCACCTCGTTCTTCATGGGCGCTGTCCTCGGCGGGGCGGCGGAGGCCATCGTCATCCCGCTGACGAAGCAACTGAAGGTGACGAGCAACTGCAAGACGACGATGGTTTTGGAGACGTCGTTCAGCACCGTCATCTGCTTCATCACGTCAATAGCCTTGTTCAACGCCATACAGGACGACGAGTTCTCCATCGGGCACGTGATCGGCAACGTCATGTCGTCGTTCATCCTCGCCGGCATCCTCGGCTTTCTGGGCGCAGTGTTCTGGGCGCTCGTCCTGCAAAGAATCAGGACGGTGAAGAACTCGACATTCACCACGCCGGCATTCGTCTTCATCATCTACGGCATCAACTCGCTGCTCGGCTTCTCCGGCGAAATCGCAGCCCTGACGTTCGGCATCACCCTGGCGAACATCGACTCAGTTTACAACTCCATCTTCAAAAAGTTCTTCAAGCAACAGCCGAACACCTTGAACTACAACGAGAGGATGCTGTTCTCGGAAATAGCGTTCCTGCTCAGGACCTTCGTCTTCATCTACATAGGCATCTCAATGAAGCTATCCGACTGGCACTCCATCATCGTCGGGCTTGTGGTCGTGGCCATCCTGCTGATATTGAGAGTCTTATCGGTGAGATACAGCATCACAAGAAAGTCTGACGACTACACCGAGCTCGAGGCGATGTACATGTCGTGCCTGGTCTCCAAAGGCCTCGCCGCCGCCATCCTCGCCACCATGCTCACGAGAATCGACGTCCCAGGCGCAGAAATGGTGAAGAACATCGTGTACTCCGTCATCTTCTTCAGCATAATCGTGACGTGTTCGCTGATCCCGCTGGCCGAAAAATCAGAATTTTTCAAGAAAATACTGAGATTCGGGCTGTTCTTCCCGGCGAAAAAAGACGGAAAAGCACTCCGAAACGCCGATAAAGAGGACGTGATATTATTGCAACAAACTGATAATCAACATATTATTACAGGCGAAAATAATTCTGAAAAAAATTGTGATTGATTGAATAAAAAGTATTATTTTTGCGCCTCGAAAAGAAAGAAAGACAAAAGATATGTATTTAACTGCAGAAAAGAAACAAGAGATTTTCACAGCTTACGGTAAAAGCGCACAGGATACCGGTTCAGCAGAAGGACAGATCGCACTGTTCACATTCAGAATCAAGAATTTGACAGAACACATGAAGCAGAGCAAGAAGGACGTTGCAACAATGCGTTCATTGGTCGCTCTCGTGGGTAAGAGAAGAAAACTCCTCGCCTATCTGAAGAGAAAGGATATTGAGAGGTATCGTACAATCATCAAGGAATTAGGTATCAGAAAATAACAGC
This sequence comes from Candidatus Limimorpha caballi, assembly GCA_018064605.1. GTDB lineage: Bacteria > Bacteroidota > Bacteroidia > Bacteroidales > F082 > Limimorpha > Limimorpha caballi. The sequence continues at coordinate 408,359 of JAGHUX010000005.1, forward strand.
GTTGTCACTCAACGCGATTGCAAAAAAAGGCAATTGAACGTTGCCTTTTTTTGCATTGTTGTATCTATATTCCAAAACAGCGGTTTTTTAATAATTAAAAAAGAATTACTATGGGTCCAGAAGGAATCAAACAGACCTTACAGGTTGGTAATGATGTCATTACCATCGAGACTGGCCGTTTGGCGAAGCAGGCCGACGGCGCAGCTGTTGTCAGATGTGGCAACACAATGCTTTTAGCCACAGTCGTGGCGGCAAAAGACGTGAAAGACGACACGGATTTCCTGCCTCTTTCAGTCGATTACAAAGAGAAATACGCAGCCACCGGGAAGTTCCCTGGCGGCTTCTTCAAACGTGAAGGCAAGCCATCGGACTACGAGATCCTGATCTCACGTCTCGTTGACCGCGCCATCCGTCCATTATTCCCTGACGATTTCCACGCGGAGATCCAGGTCCAGATCACGCTTCTCTCGGGCGAGAAGAACGTCCTCCCTGACGCATACGCGGCACTGGCGGCGTCGGCGGCCATCAGCGTGTCGAACATCCCGTTCCACGGCCCCATCTCGGAGGTCCGCGTCGCTATGATCGACGGCGAGTACGTCATCAACCCGCGTGCCGACCAGCTCGACAACGCCGACCTCGAACTCATGGTGGGTGCCACGATGAAAGACATCTGCATGGTCGAGGGCGAGTCGAAGGAGGTGTCAGAAGACCAGATGATCGGCGCGTTGAAGGCGGCGCACGAAGCCATCAAGATGCAGTGCCAGGCACAGCTCGACCTCGCGGCGAGAGTCGAAGGTGCCAACCCGAAACGCGAATACTGCCACGAGGTCAACGACGAAGAGATGCGTGCCGAGATGACGGCTCAGCTCTACAAGCCGTGCTACGACTTCGCGCTGACAGGCAACGCCAACAAACACGAGCGCGAGGACGCTTTCGCGGCCATACTCGACAATTACCTAACGAAATACACCGAGGAAGAACTTGCAGAAAAAACCCCTATCGCAAAACGTTACTTCCACGACATCGAGCGCAAGGCAGTCCGCGACGCCATCCTCGTAGAGCGCAAGCGTCTCGACGGCCGCATGCTCAACCAGATCCGCCCGATCTGGACCGAGGTTGATGTCCTCCCGTCATGCCACGGCTCGGCCATCTTCACACGCGGCGAGACACAGGCATTGGTGACGGTGACACTCGGCACCAAGCTCGACGAGCAGACCATCGACGGCGCCGTCGTCGAAGGCACGAACAACTTCATGCTCCACTACAACTTCCCGAGCTTCGCCACAGGCGAATGCAAGGCGAACCGCGGCGTCAGCCGTCGTGAAGTCGGTCATGGCAACCTCGCGGAGAGAGCGTTGAAGAACATGATCCCCGACGGCGAAGAGAACCCTTACACGATACGTGTCGTGTCGGACATCCTCGAGTCAAACGGCTCATCGTCAATGGCGTCGGTGTGCGGCGGGACACTCGCACTCATGGACGCCGGCGTCAAGATGAGGAAGCCGGTGGCTGGCATCGCCATGGGACTCATCACCGACAGCGAGACAGGCAAGTACGCAGTCCTTTCAGACATATTAGGTGACGAGGATCACCTCGGCGACATGGACTTCAAAGTGACAGGGACAAAAGACGGCATCACAGCATGCCAGATGGATATAAAGGTTGACGGCCTCTCATACGAGGTTCTCACCGAAGCACTCGCACAGGCGAAGGAAGGCAGGCTGCACATCCTCGGCGAGATGGCCAAGACCATCACCGAGCCTCGCGCCGACTACAAGGAGTCAGTGCCGCGCATCGAGAAGATCATCATCGCGAAAGACTTCATCGGTGCTGTCATCGGACCCGGCGGGAAAGTCGTCCAGGACATCCAGAAGACAACCAACACTGTCATCGTCATCACTGAAGACGACACTTGCGGCATAGTCGAGATCGCCTCCACGAACAAGGAAGACCTCGAGGCCGCCAAGGCGAGAGTCAGAGCCATCGTCGCAGTGCCGGAAGTCGGCGAGATCTACGACGGCGTCGTGAAGTCGATCATGTCGTTCGGAGCCTTCGTGGAGATCCTCCCGGGCAAGGACGGGCTGCTCCACATCTCGGAGATCGACTACAAGCGTCTTGAGTCGATGGACGGCGTGCTGAAGGAGGGCGACAAGATCCAGGTGAAGCTCATCGAGATTGACCCGAAGACCAACAAGCTGCGTCTGTCACGCAAGGCCCTGCTCCCGAAGCCGGAAGGCTACGTCGAGAAGCCGGAGAGACCGCGCGGTGAGCGCAGAGGCGGCGAACGCAGAGGCGGCGACCACAAAGGCCCGAGACGCGACAAGAAAGAGTAATCGAGTTATAAAGTTTGAAAGTTATAAAGTTTGAAAGCATAGCCTTTGAAATTTTATAACTTTCATGATACTTTATAAACTATTAACTTTATGAACTTTTTAACTAATTAAATATGAGGCAGTTAAAGATCACCAAACAGGTCACCAACAGGGAAACAGCTTCTTTGGACAAGTATCTTCAGGAGATTGGCAAGGTTGAGTTGATCACGGCAGACGAGGAGGTCGAGCTGGCGCAGAGAATCCGTCAGGGCGACAGGGCCGCCTTGGAGAAGCTCACGAAGGCGAATCTCCGCTTCGTCGTCTCCGTCTCGAAACAATACCAGAACCAGGGGCTGAGCCTCCCCGACCTCATCAACGAAGGCAACCTCGGCCTCATCAAGGCGGCGCAACGCTTCGACGAGACAAGAGGCTTCAAGTTCATCTCATACGCGGTGTGGTGGATCCGACAGTCGATCCTCCAGGCTCTCGCAGAACAGTCACGTATCGTCCGTCTGCCACTGAACAAGATCGGATCGATAAACAAGATCAACAAGACTTACGCGAAGCTGGAGCAGGAGTTCGAACGCGAACCCAACGCAGAGGAGATCGCCGAGGTGCTCGACATCACCGAAGCCGAAGTCAAGGAGTCGATGAAGAACGCCGGACGACACGTCTCGATGGACGCCCCGCTCGTGCAGGACGAAGACAACAACATGTACGACGTGCTGAAGAGCGACGAGGTGGTGACGCCGGAGACGGAGCTCCTATACGAGTCGCTGCGCAAGGAGATCGACCGCGCCATCTCGACGCTGACACAGCGCGAGCAGGACATCGTCCGCCTCTACTTCGGACTCAACGGCGGACATCCGATGACACTCGAGGAAATCGGCGAGAAGTTCGACCTCACACGCGAACGAGTGCGCCAGATCAAGGAGAAGGCAATCCGACGTCTGAAGCACACAAGCAGAAGCAAAATCCTAAAAAGCTATCTTGGCTGATCATTTACGAAATCAACAACTGAACGGAGAGATGCGGGCGACTGTGTCTCTCCTTTGTTTTTGGTGGAATATGACCATGAGATTCTGTAAATTATTTTTTACACAAACCGACATTTTTTGCTATTTTTGCAGAGTAAAATAGCAATAGGATACTTCTACTTCTTAAATCTATTCAATAAGATAACATTGGCTCATGAATCAGAATCCAGAGCAGATAGCAAGAGACCAAATTGACGGGTTGCTACAGCAGGCCGGCTGGGTAATTCAATCAAAAACCGAGATTGATTTCTCGGCTGGTTTGGGTGTTGCCGTGCGCGAATATCAAACAGATGCAGGTCCAGCAGATTATGTTCTTTTTATTAACCGAAAACCTGTTGGCATTATTGAGGCGAAACGCGAAGAAGAAGGAGTGAATCTTACGATGGTGGAAGAACAGTCTGTTCGATATGCAAATGCCAAACTGAAATATCTGAACAACGAGCCGTTGGTGTATGTGTATGAAACGACGGGAACGGTTACTCGTTTCACCGATTACAGCGATCCGAAACCTCGAAGCCGTGAGGTGTTCGCTTTCCATAAACCTGAAACCATCGCAGAATGGATTCGTAACGGAAGAAGTCTTCGTGGCAGATTGCAGGATTTTCCCACATTAGATAAAACAGGTTTACGTCCTGCTCAGATAAGGGCTGTCGAGAATTTGGAGGAATCGTTTAAAAACAATCGTCCTCGTGCTTTGATTCAAATGGCAACCGGCGCAGGAAAAACATTTACTGCAATCACGTTTATTTATCGTCTGCTGAAATTCGCAAAGGCAAAACGGATTTTATTCCTTGTCGATACCCGCAATTTGGGCGAACAGGCAGAACAGGAATTTATGAATTTCCGTCCGAACGACGACAACCGCAAATTTACGGAATTGTATAATGTTCAGCGGTTGAATTCAAGCTATATAGCGAGCGATAGCCAAGTGTGCATCTCTACCATTCAACGCCTGTATTCTATTTTGAAAGGCGAGGAAATGGACGAAAGCGCAGAAACCGACAATCCTAATGAATCTACTTGGCTGCAGCAAAAACTGAAGGAACAAAAGGCGGTTCCTGTGGAATATACGGCAAAGGTTCCAATCGAGCAGTTTGATTTTGTGGTGATTGATGAATGTCACCGAAGCATCTATAACCTTTGGAAACAGGTTTTGGATTATTTCGATGCGTTTTTGATTGGCCTTACTGCTACTCCAGATAAGCGGACATTCGGTTTCTTCAACGAAAATGTGGTGAGCGAATATACTTACGAGCAATCGGTGGTTGATGGCGTGAATGTGCCTTATGATGTTTATACCATTGAAACAGAAATATCTAAAAACGGCGGTTTGATTAAGGCTGGTTGGCATATCGATTATCGCGACAAGGCAACCCGCAAGACTCGTTGGCAGCAAGTTGACGAGGATATGGAATACAAAAAGAACGACTTGGACAAATCGGTGGTGAATCCAAGCCAAATTCGTACCGTTATCCGACAATTCCGCAAGGCTTTGATGGAAGAGATTTATCCGAACCGTTACGACGAAAACGGGCAGTACGAAGTCCCCAAGACGTTGATTTTTGCCAAAACCGACAGCCACGCCGACGACATTATCAATATTGTTCGTGAAGAGTTCGACGAAAGCAACGATTTTTGCAAAAAGGTAACCTACAAGATTGACGAAGATCCTAAGTCGGTGCTGAACCGTTTCCGCAACCAATATTATCCTCGCATTGCCGTTACCGTTGATATGATTGCAACGGGAACAGATGTTAAGCCACTTGAGGTTCTTTTGTTTATGCGCGATGTTCGCAGCGCGAATTACTTTGAGCAGATGAAAGGGCGTGGAACAAGAACCATTAACGAGGACTCCTTGCAATTGGTGAGCAAGACAGCCTCGGCAAAAACACACTTTGTTATTGTTGATGCTGTTGGCGTAACGCAGACTAAGAAAACCGACAGCCGCCCGTTGGAGCGCAAGCCTACGGTTCCGTTGAAGGATTTGCTGGGGGCTGTAACCATGGGTGTTGTGGAAGAAGATTTGTTTGTTTCGCTGGCAAACCGATTGATTCGCCTAAATAGGGAAGTCACTGAAAAGGAGCGTGAGAAAATAGAATTCCTTGCAAAAGGAAAGAGTTTGGGACAAATGAGTGCCGAATTGTTGAATGTTTTCGATGCAGACAAGATTGAAGATGAGGCACAGTTGGAACTGCAAAAAATTCCACAATCGGAAATGACGCCTGCCATAGAGGAACAAATTCGCGCAAAGGCGCAACAAAAACTTGCCGATGTTGCCAGCAGTACGTTCAATGGCGAGTTGAACGAATATATTGTTACCGTTCGCAATTTGCATGACCAGAAAATCGACAGCATTAACATTGATACTGTTGTGCGCATCGGATTTAATAGTTTTACGCAAGAAAAGGCAAAGGAAACCATCAAATCCTTTACTGAATATCTGGAGCAGCACAAAGACGAGATTATGGCATTGAGCATCTTTTATAACCAGCCCTACAACCGCCGCAACCTCACTCTGAAAATGGCGCAGGAACTGCTCGAAAAACTGAAGCAGGACAAACCTTTGCTTGCCCCTTCGTATGTGTGGGATGCCTATTGTGCGGTTGAAAATGTTAAGGCAAGCCAGCCAAAGGCGGAACTTACCGCATTGGTTTCGTTGGTGCGACACGCCTGCGGAATAGACAAAACATTGGCTGCGTTCGACAGTGTGATAAATGCCAATTACCAAAAATGGATTCTGCGCCAGAATGCAGGAAACCACAAGCGTTTTACCCCAGAGCAGTTGGACTGGCTGCGCATGATCAAAGACCATATCATTAGCAGTTATCATCTCGATTTAGACGACTTGGACTACACGCCATTCGATGCCCAAGGTGGCCGAGGCAAAATGTACCAGCTCTTTGGTAACGAAATGGAACAGATTATTAATGAATTGAATGAAGTGTTAGTAGCGTAAGACACAAATGAAAATTTTATAAAATGGAAGAAAATAAATATAAGAGAGGTTCCGAATGGAGAAAATGGGACTTACATGTGCATACAAAAAGTTCATACGATTATAAGTATGATGGAGATAATCCAGATGATAAACTGATTGAAACTCTGAGAGCCAACAAAATTTCTGTTGTTGCTATTACGGATCATTTTGTAATTGACAAGGACACGATTAGTGGTCTGAAATCAAAGGCACCAGACATAATTTTTTTCCCTGGAGTTGAACTAAGAACAGATAAAGGTGGGGCAAATATTCACCCTATCATAATATTCGACGAAAAAAGTAATCTTGATGAATTGTGTGAGGACTTTAATGCTTTTAAAAGAAGTGAATCTAAAAACTATGATGATAACGACAAAATTTATTGGGATTATGAAAAGATCATTGAGTTTTCAAAAAAACATAACGGTGTAATATCTATACATGCAGGCAGCAAAAAAAATGGCATTGATGAACAAATTTCAAATTATCTTCCAGTAAAGACAGCAATCAAAGAAGAATATGCGAATAGTGTTTGTATTTATGAAATTGGCAAAATTGAGGACATTGAAGAATATAAAAATTATGTCTTCCCCAAGATAGGTAAAAGACCTTTGATTATTGGATCTGACAATCATAAACCTACAAAATATCCCAATGAACATAATTCGTCAATTTTTACATGGATAAAAGCCGATCCAACCTTTGAAGGTTTAAAGCAAATTATTAATGAGCCCGATAGAGTCTATATAGGAGAAAACGAGCCTCAACTATTAGAACGGGTTGAAACATATCCAACAAAATTCATAAAGAACATCTCTATAAAAAAGAAAGAGGGTTCTGCAATTGCTGAAGAATGGTATGGCGACAATACGAGTATAGATATTAATCCCGGCTTGGTCGCAATAGTTGGTAATAAAGGTAGTGGTAAAAGTGCTATTACAGATATAATAAGCCTTTGCGCTAATACACATAATACTGATTTTTCTTTTTTACGAAAAGAAAAATTTAGAAATTCTAAACCATACAATAGAGCTAATAATTTTGAAGCACAAATTGCATGGTATGATGATAGTAAGAGTAATGTTATCTCATTAAATGAAAATGGGAATGAAAATCAACCTGAAAGAGTAAAATATATTCCACAGAACTTTCTTGAGAATCTTTGTACGACAGAAAATGACAAAGATTTTGAAGAAGAAATTAAATCTATTATCTTTCAATATTTACCTGAAGAAAAGAAATTCGGAAAATCATCCTTGGATGAAATTGTTTCGTATTTGTCTTCTGAAATTAAAAATTCCGAAAAAGAGATTATCGAAAATATAATTTCTCAAAATGAAATAATTATCGAACTCGAAAATAAAAAAAGAGATGATTACAAAGAGCAGTTAGAGAGTTCTTTGAAATTAAAAAAAGAAGAATTAGATAATCTTCAAAAGGCAAAGCCTGCAGAAGTCTTAAAACCGAATCATGAAAGTGATGCGGGAGAAAAAAGCAAGCAAGAAGAAATTGATAAACTTCGTGCACAATTAAAAGAAATCGAAGAAAAAATCGTTGAGGAGCAGAATGAATTATCAAAGGTAAATAAACAAATTCAAGATTTATCTTCTGCAAAAGATAAGTTAAAACGAATCGAAGATATAGTAAAAAACACAAAAGATGAATTGAAAATCATATTTGAATCTTCTGAACTCAATATTGATGATGTTATTCAATTTAAGTTGGATGAGTCAAAGATTGATGATAAGATTAGTTCTTTAACAACAATTCAAAAAGAAAAGGAATCTCTTTTGGATGAACAAGGGACCAATAGCTTGAGAAAGAAAAAATCAGATATTGACGAACAAATTCAAAAAGTAGAAAAAGAGTTAGGTGAACCCGACAGATTATATCATAAATATGTTGAAGAGTTAAGATCGTGGCAAGAAAAAGTAGATGCCATAAATGGTAAAGACACGGTGAAAGGCTCCGTTGCATATTATGAAGCACAATTAAAATATATAAATGAGCAACTTGACGTTGATTTGGAAAAAGCAAAATCAGAAAGAAAAAAATCTGTTATAACATTGATAGCTAAAAAGCGAGAGGAAATCGAAAAACGTTCTTCTTTGTATGAACCTGTTAGTGCTTTTATAAATAGGACTTCTGATTTGGACAATTATTCTATGAAATTAGATGCGTCTTTTATTTTTGATGGAATAGAAAATTTCTTTGATTTTATTAACCAACGCAATGCGGGTTCGTTTTGTGGAAAGGAACAAGGAACCTTGCGGTTGAAAGAAATCCAGGAAGTTGTCAATTTATCAGATAACGAATCTATTTATTCATTTGCTGAATCTCTCAATAATGCATTAATGAAAGATGAGAAAAATAACAAAACATATGATATAAAATCACAAATAAGAGATTCACACACTCAATCGGAGTTGTACAATTTTATTTATGGATTAGATTATATCAAGCCACTTTTCCAATTAAAACTAGACGATAAGCCTTTGTCTGCGTTATCACCGGGTGAAAGAGGTGCACTTTTACTTTTGTTTTATCTGTTCATTGATATGGATGATAAACCTTTGATTATCGATCAACCAGAGGAAAATTTGGATAATGAAAGTGTGTATAAATATCTTGTGAAATTTATCAAACAGGCGAAGGAAAAACGTCAAATAATTATGGTGACGCATAATCCTAATTTAGCCGTTGTATGCGATGCAGACCAAGTAATCAAAATGGATATTGATAAGAAGAATAAAAATACGGTTTCGTTTATGTCTGGTTCTATAGAGAATCCAGATATGAATAGGTGCATAGTAGATGTTTTGGAGGGTACTTATCCAGCATTCCATAACAGAGACAACAAGTATTTTGATAAAGCTATTAGATGATAGATACTATGTCCCAATACCCAACATACAAACTCGGTGAAGTAGCAGACTACATTAATGGTAGAGCATTCAAACCTTCTGAATGGAAAGAGAAAGGTCTTCCAATTGTTAGGATCCAAAATCTAAATGATGAAAGTGCTGTTTATCATTATTCTGATGCGGAACATGAAGAAAAATATTTGCTTCATGATGGGGATTTGTTGTTCGCATGGGCGGCTTCGTTGGGTACATATATTTGGAATGGTGGTGAGGCTTGGTTGAATCAGCACATTTTTAAGGTTTTGCCTAAACAAAATGTGTCTAAAATGTATCTGTATTATGCATTAACATCTATAATAAAGGAATTGTATTCTAAATCACATGGTTCGGGTATGGTTCATGTGACAAAAGGAAAATTTGAAGAAACAGAAATCCCTCTTCCCCCTCTCGCCACCCAGCGCGCCATAGTAACCCGCATAGAATCCCTCTTTGCCGAGTTGGACAAAGGCGTGGAGAAATTAAAAACCGCACAGCAACAACTAAAAGTCTATAGGCAGGCCGTGCTGAATGATTGCTTGACTAAAGGTAGCGAGAAGTGGAAGAAAGTGAAGTTGGGTGAGGTGATTGAACGTATAGAGGCTGGAAAAAGTTTTAGATGTAGTGAGAAAGTTCCTTCAAAAAATGAAAAAGGGATTGTAAAGATAAGTGCAGTTACTTGGGGGGAATTTTTAGAAATGGAATGTAAGACTATTGTCAATGAAGAGTTCTATAATCCAAACTATAGAATACATAAAGGGGATTTATTAATAAGTCGTGCAAATACATTACAATTGGTTGGTTCTTGTGTTTTTGTTCGAAAAGAACCTAACCGAGATATTGTATTAAGTGATAAGGTATTACGCCTTATACCCAAACAAAATGCGGATAGTAGATTCTTATTATATAGTTTGAGAACTTCTAATAGTAGAAAACAAATTCAAACTATGTCTACGGGAAATCAGGATTCTATGAGAAATATTGGTCAAGACAGATTGAAAAAAATTAATCTTGAGTGTCCCTCTCTTCCCGAACAGCAGCGCATAGTCCAAGAAATCGAAACCCGATTATCGGCTTGCGATGAGGTGGAGAAAAACATCGCCGAATCGTTGCAACAAGCCGAGGCATTACGGCAAAGCATTCTGAAAAAGGCGTTCAGCGGGGAGCTGGTGTAAATGTGATTTATAAGTTATTTGACTTATAAATTGTTAAGTACAAAATATATGACGGTGAAAACAAAACCAAGGCAATTCTTTCTTTATGATGATGTTTGTGAAACCATTGTTTTATGCACAATATAATACATAAATGAAAAATATATATCCTATGATACATAAACAAAAATATGACACATATAATGTATATGATAAAATATGAGTTAAGTTATTCATATTTTATATATCTTTGCAATTTCAAACGCTATAAACATGGAAAATAAGAAAGTGGCTGTTATCACTGGCGATTTAGTCAATTCACGCCAAATTTCTATCGAAAACCGAAAAGAAATCTACGCGTACATGAAATGGTGTTATTCTTGCTTTGTCATTCAGCGAGGCTGCTTCACTGATTTCAAATTAGAATTTTTCAGAGGCGACAGTTTCCAGTTGCTGGTGGAAGATCCTGAAATGGCTCTGCGAGTGGCATTGTTTCTGCGTGCAAGATTGCGTGCTGCCTATGGAAGAAAGAATCTGCAGGAAGAACCATCGTTGTCAAAATATATGCAGAAGAGCGGCAACAAGAAACTATGGGATGCACGAATGTCCATAGGTATTGGTGACATGGAATATCGTTCAAAGTCAGTCATAACTTCCGATGGTGAAGCCTTCGTTTTGTCAGGGCACGAGCTGGACAAAATGAAATCAAATGAACGTCTGGCCATAAAAATGCAAGGTGTTGACGAGTATTCGTTAATGCAGTCGCAATTCAACACACTGCTTCGCTTGAGTGACGCATTGGTACAAGGGTGGACGGAAGCCCAGTCACAATTGGCGGCAGAATGTCTTTTGTTTCCAAATAAGACACAGCAAGCATTGGAAAAGGAATATGGAATCCCCCAAACTACCATAAGCCGGCGAAAATCAGGGGGACACATTGATGAAATATTGAGCTTGTGTGATTATTTTGAAAAATTAATACCGACATTGCTATGAATATAATACTTGTCATTACTGTCTTTTTGCTCGTTCATGTTTTGTTTGATTTTTATTTTCAACCGTCTGAATGGGTGGGCTCAAAAACAACCGAAGGCTTTAAGTCGAAATATTTGTATTTACACTGCTTTATATATGCTTTGGCAGTCTCAACCACCGTTTTCTTTTTGACACACCTATGTTGGCTGACTATAGTTTCATTTTTGGGAGCCGGCATTTCTCATTTGGTAATAGATGGTTTAAAAAAGAAATATAAAGATAGTACGGCTTATTTCTTTATAGACCAGTTCTTTCATATACTTGTATTAGGACTTATTGTGTGCCAGGTTTGCATGAAACAGGCTATTGAAATTGACAGGGAGTGGTTGATTGTTCTAATATATGCATTGGGATACCTGATTGTTCTAAAGCCTTTTGGTATTGCTACAAAAAACATAATGGACAATTTTGATTTCAGCCCTTCGGAAAAAGGACTTAAAGATGGCGGATTGTGGATTGGTTATATTGAACGTTTTCTGATATTAACTTTTGTTCTGATGTCCTACTATGAGGGTATAGGCTTCTTATTGGCTGCAAAATCAATATTCAGATTTGGAGAACTGAAAAATGAAACTGATATAAAACGGACTGAATATATATTGATAGGAACCCTTTTGAGTTTCGCGTTAGCCGTTTGTGCAGGAATTTTAATGAAAGTGACGCTGAATTATTTATAAGCAATGACAGAATCAACAATAATCTCGAAAATTTGGAATATGGCCAACGTGCTTCGCGACGATGGCGTGAGTTATGGCGATTATTTGGAACAAATTACCTATCTGCTTTTCTTGAAAATGGCAGACGAGATGAACAAGCCGCCATACAACAAGGGGTTGAAGTTCCCACACGTAAAGGATGCCGAAGGAAAAGAACTTCCTGACGGAGAATTTTGCGATTGGGAAACGCTCATCAGCAAGCGCGGAGCGGAACTTGAGGCCTATTATGTGCAGATGCTTCGCAGCCTTGGCACAGAGAAAGGCATGTTGGGACAAATCTACACCAAGAGCCAGAACAAGATTCAGGATCCGGCGAAATTGCTTCGAGTAATCGAAATGATAAATAAGGAAAATTGGTCGCTGATGGGCTCCGATGTCAAGGGTAAAATCTACGAAGGCCTGTTGGAGAAAAATGCCGAAGATACCAAGAGTGGGGCAGGTCAGTATTTTACGCCTCGTGCCTTGATAAAGGCAATGGTGGCGTGTGTGCGCCCGAAACCGCAGAAAACCATTATCGACCCGGCTTGTGGGACAGGTGGATTCTTCCTCGCATCGTACGATTATCTGGCAGGACAATCATTAAACAAAGACGAAAAGCAGTTCCTGAAGAAGAAGACTTTCTTTGGAAACGAAATTGTTGCAAATACCCGCCGTTTGTGTTTGATGAACCTGTATTTGCACAACATAGGCGAATTGGACAGCGAGGATTTCATTTCGCCAAACGATGCCTTGGTGGCCGACAATGGCAACCGATACGATTATGTGCTTACCAATCCGCCTTTCGGCAAAAAAAGCAGCATAACCATTACCAACGAAGATGGCGAAATAGAAAAAGAGGATTTGAGCTACAACCGTCAGGATTTTTGGGAAACAACTTCAAATAAGCAGTTGAATTTCTTGCAACATATCAAAACCTTGATGAAAATCAATGGACAAGCTGCAGTTGTATTGCCAGACAATGTGCTGTTCGAAGGTGGTGCAGGCGAGGAGATTCGCAAGCAGCTTATGAAAACCACAGAGTTGCACACAATTTTGCGATTGCCTACGGGCATTTTCTATGCAAATGGAGTGAAGGCAAATGTGTTGTTTTTCGATAATAAACCAGCAAGCAAGGAAGTACAGACAAAAGACATTTGGATTTACGATTACCGCACAAATATTCATCATACATTGAAAAAATCACCGCTGACGTTTGAGGATTTGGCGGACTTCATTAAATGCTACAATCCCGAAAATCGCCATTTGCGTACCGAAACTTGGAGCGAAGAAAATCCAGAGGGCCGTTGGCGTAAGTTTACCTACGATGATGTGATTAAGCGAGACAAGACAAACCTTGATATATTTTGGCTGAAGGACAAGAGTCTGACGGATTTGGACAATCTTCCCGAACCTGACGATATTGCAGCGGAGATTATTGACAACCTCGAGGAAGGCATCAATTGTTTCAAAAGACTATTTGAAGCAGTTGGGGAATAAAATGCACCCTCATTTGGAAGGGAAACACATCCAAAAGATTTTTCTGCATTATCCGGACACGGAAACACCGCCATCTCCTCCCCTTTCTTTTTTTGTGAAATTTACTCACAAATAAAAAAAGATTACTTATCTTTGCAAATCGTTTTACAAAATAAGATATGCAGAAACTGATAGCTCCGTCGCTGCTCTCGGCGGATTTCCTTCACCTCGCCGACGACATCGACATGGTCAACAAAAGCCGGGCCGACTGGTTCCATTGCGACATCATGGACGGCGTGTTCGTGCCTAATATCTCATACGGCATCCCTGTGGTGCAAGCCATCAAGAAACAAGCCCTCAAGCCGCTCGACGTGCATCTGATGATCGTCGAGCCTGACCGTTATTTTGAGAAGTTCCATGAGGCCGGAGCCGACATCATCACGTTTCATTACGAGGCGAGCACCCACATACACCGCTCGGTGCAGAAGCTGAAGTCGCTCGGCGTGAAAGCCGGCGTCGTGCTCAACCCGCACACGCCCGTGTCGCTGCTCGAAGACATCATCGGCGACCTCGACATCGTGCTGCTGATGTCGGTCAACCCCGGGTTCGGCGGACAGAAATTCATCGAACGCACGTATTCAAAAATCGAGAAGCTGCGCGACATGATTGAATCACAAGGTCTTGAGACGATGATCGAGGTCGATGGCGGAGTCTCCACATCCAACGCGAAGAAGCTTTTCGACACCGGAGCCGACATCCTGGTGGCCGGCAACGCCGTCTTCAAATCAGATAATCCAATTAAAACTATAGAAGAGTTGAAGAGGTAAAATAGGAGTTTTAGGTAATTAGGAGTTTGAGAATCCCAAACACCTAATCACCTAAATACCTTAAACACCTAAATACCTAATCACCTAAACACCTTAAACACCTAATACTATGAACGAAATTGTTGCAACATTGAAACCTGCGAATGTCTGGAAAGAGTTCCAGGGCATCATGGGCGTACCGCGTCCGTCGAAGAAAGAAGAGAAAATGGTCAAATATCTTGAGGACTGGGCCATTGAGCACAAAGTGAGATTCGTGAAAGAGCCGTGCGGCAACATCATCATGACGGTGCCAGCGACTCCGGGCATGGAAGACCGCCAGACTATCATCCTACAAGCGCACATGGACATGGTGTGCGAGAAGAACGGCGACTGCGCCCACGACTTCCTCAACGACCCCATCGAGGCTGTCCTGAAGGGCGAATGGCTTCACGCCAACGGCACGACCCTCGGCGCTGACGACGGCATCGGCGTGGCGGCGGCACTGGCTGTCATCGCCGACCCGACGGTGAAACACGGCCCGCTGGAGTGCATCTTCACCGTTGACGAAGAGACAGGACTCACCGGCGCCGAAAAGCTCGACCCGAAAGACTTCACGGGCCGCATCCTCCTCAACCTTGACTCGGAAGACGAAGGCCAGATCTTCATCGGCTGCGCCGGCGGCATGGACACCATCGTCAAGATCTTCTACAAATTCGAGAGCGTACCGGAAGGCTACGTCCCTTACGACGTGAAAGTCAGCGGACTCAAAGGCGGACACTCCGGCGACGACATCAACAAGAACCTCGCCAACGCCAACAAGCTCCTCACCAGGATCCTCTGGCAGGCGGCCAACGAATACGACCTCAGGATATACGACATCCAGGGCGGTAACCTGCGAAACGCCATCGCCCGCGAGGCCAACGCCGTCGTCTTCATCTCGAAGGAGAACGCCGGGCAATTCGAGGCTTTCGTGGCGGAAATGGAGAAGAACTTCAGGAACGAATACCGCGTGGCCGAGCCTAACATCAGCGTGAAGACCTGCAAGTCGGACACGGCAGCCGATGTCGTCATCGACGAGATGACACAGTTCGACCTCCTGAACGGACTCCTCACCTGCCCTCACGGCGTCATCGAGATGTCGCAGACCATCCCGAACTTCGTTGAGACCTCGACAAACCTTGCGTCGGTGAAGAGGAAAGAAGGCTATTTCTTCATCCAGACATCACAGCGCAGCTCCATCGAGTCGTCGAAGGAATACGTCGCCGCGATGGTCGAGGCGTGCTTCAACCTCGCCAACGCCGAGGTGAGACACACCGACGGCTACCCCGGCTGGACACCGAACCCCGACTCCGTCATCTGCGACATCGCCAAGAAATGCTATGTGAAACGCTTCAACAAAGAGCCGAAGGTCCTCGCCATCCACGCAGGTCTCGAATGCGGCCTCGTCGGAGACAAGATCTCGGGCATGGACATGATCTCGTTCGGCCCGACGCTCCGCGGCGTCCACTCACCCGACGAGAGAATCGAAATCGCGACAGTCCAGATGTTCTGGGACTTCCTCTGCGACATACTGCTTGAAGCACCGAGGAAGTGATTTGTTCAGGTCACAAAAAAAGACAAGCCGGCGCGACGCACCGGCTTGTTTATTTGTAACGAAGACGGGGCTGGCCCGTCTTTGTCTGTTATTCAGCTTTCGGAGCTTCTGTTGCAGGAGCCTCGGCTGTCGTCTCGGCAGCTTTCTTCTTGCCGCCACGACGTGTGGTCTTGGTTGTCTTTGCAGCAGCTTTCTTGCCGTTGGTATAGACCTCGTTGAAGTCGACAAGTTCCATCATGCACATTTCTGCGCTGTCACCGGCGCGGAAGCCGAGTTTGATGATACGGGTGTAACCACCGGGACGGTTAGCGACTTTCTGGCTGATTTCGCGGAAGAGTTCGGTGACTGCATATTTGTTCTGCAGGTCGGCGAACACCACGCGGCGTGAATTTGTCGAGTCGTCTTTGGAACGAGTGATCATTGGCTCAACGTACTTGCGCAAGGCTTTGGCTTTGGCGACCGTTGTGATGATGCGTTTCTCAAGGATCAACGATGATGCCATGTTTGAGAGCATAGCGTTACGGTGAGCTGCTTTTCTTCCTAAATGATTGATTTTCTTATTGTGTCTCATCTCTATTATTCCTTATCTAATTTATATTTGCTGATATTCATTCCAAATTCGAGTCCTTTACCTCTGACCAATTCTTCAAGTTCGGTTAGTGACTTCTTACCGAAGTTACGGAACTTGAGCAGGTCGGCTTTGTTAAGGGCGACGAGTTCACCGATTGTTTCGACTTCGGCTGCCTTGAGGCAGTTGAGTGCGCGAACTGAAAGATCCATATCGACGAGCTTAGTCTTGAGGAGTTGACGGATGTGCAGTGAGCCTTCGTCAAAGTCCTCGGAGACGGTCTTCTGCTCATCCATCAGCGTGATGCGTTCGTCTGAGAACAGCATGAAGTGGTAGATGAGGATTTTAGCAGCTTCCGTCATGGCATCCTTCGGATGTATTGAGCCATCAGTCTCGATGTCAAGGACGAGTTTCTCGTAGTCGGTCTTTTGTTCGACACGGTAATTCTCAACCTTAAAGCTGACGTTTCTGATAGGTGTATGGATGGAGTCGATGGCGATGGTGTTGACCGGTGCGCTGAGGACCTTGTTCTCATCGGCGTTGACATATCCCCTGCCCTTGTTGATGGTGATGTCGATGGTGATTTTCACCGACTTGTCCATGTGGCAGATGACGAGTTCCGGGT
The DNA here is from genome assembly GCA_018064605.1 of Candidatus Limimorpha caballi. GTDB lineage: Bacteria > Bacteroidota > Bacteroidia > Bacteroidales > F082 > Limimorpha > Limimorpha caballi. Next base: position 425,538 of record JAGHUX010000005.1, read on the forward strand.
TAAGGACCTGGAACACCGAGAGGAACTTGTTGATGTCGCCTGCGACGAACTCTTCCTGGTCACCGATGACGACGGTGGCTTTCTCGTATGTCTCGCCCGGGATCTGCTGTTTGAAGCGCACCTGTTTGAATTTGAGCACTATGTCGGTAAGGTCTTCTATGACACCAGGGATCGGGGCCATCTCGTGCTCGACACCTTCAATGCGTATCGAGGTGATCGCGAAACCTTCGAGCGATGAGAGGAGTACTCTTCTCAAGGCGTTGCCGATTGTCATGCCGTAGCCAGGTTCCAGCGGACGGAACTCGAAGACACCGTGCCTGTCTGTCGACTCAACCATGACGACCTTGTCAGGTCTTTGAAATGCTAATATTGCCATAATATCAGTTTATATTGGATTATTTAGAATACAACTCGACGATCAGTTGTTCATTGATGTTCTCAGGAATGTCCTCACGGTTAGGATAGCTCATGAACTTTCCTGTGAGGCTTGCTGAATCCCATTCTAACCATGGATAGCTGCATGAACGGCCTTCCACTGAATTCGTGATGACTTCCAAGCTCTTGGACCTCTCGCGGACCGCCACGATGTCGCCCGGCTTCAACATCGCCGAAGGGATGTTGACGACTTTGCCGTTGACTGTGATGTGACGGTGGCTGACGAGCTGACGGGCGGCGTCACGTGTCGGGGCTATGCCGAGACGGAAGACGACGTTGTCAAGACGTGACTCGATGAGCTGGAGCAAAATCTCACCAGTGACACCCTTCTTTGATGATGCGAGGGAGTATGTCTTCCTGAACTGACGTTCGAGGATGCCGTATGTGTATTTCGCCTTCTGCTTTTCGTTCAACTGTGTGCCGTACTCCGAAATCTTCTTGCGTTTCTTCGCTGCACCATGCTGTCCCGGAGGGAAGTTTCTCTTTTCGTAATTTTTGTCCGAGCCGTAAATTGGTTCTCCGAACCTACGGGCGATTTTTGTCTTTGGACCTGTATATCTTGCCATAACTTTTTCCTTTTAAATGTTAAACAAAAATTTACACTCTTCTGCGCTTTGGCGGGCGGCATCCGTTGTGCGGCAATGGTGTGACATCGACGATCTCTGTCACCTCGACACCTGACGAATGGATAGCACGGATGGCTGACTCACGGCCTGCGCCTGGTCCTTTGACGAATACTTTGACTTTACGTAATCCCAGGTCGTAGGCTTTCTTCGAGCATTCCTCTGCTGCCAGCTGAGCCGCGTACGGGGTGTTCTTCTTTGAACCCTTGAAGCCCATCTTTCCGGCCGAAGCCCATGATATGACCTGTCCTTCATTGTTTGTTAATGAAATGATGATGTTATTGAAGGAAGCTTTGATGAAGGCCTTGCCCTGTGCTTCGATCTTCACAACACGTTTCTTAACTGTTTTTGTGTTTTTTGCCATTTTTTAGCTTTTTTTTAATGGTATTTAATATGATCCAACCATCTGTAGATTAAAGTTTCAAGGTGAAAGGTGAAAGGTGAAAGGACCATGATCCTTCCTCCTTTTAACCTTTTCCCCCTTAACCTTTCACCTACTTAGTGGCTTTCTTTTTGTTTGCAACGGTCTTCTTGCGGCCCTTACGGGTACGTGCGTTGTTCTTTGTGCTCTGACCACGGAGTGGCAGACCTGAACGGTGGCGGATCCCTCTGTAGCAACCGATGTCCATCAAACGTTTGATGTTGATCTGGATCTCGCTGCGGAGTTCACCTTCTGTCTTGTACTGCTCGGCGATGATGTTACGGATCGCGTTCTGCTCATCGTCTGTCCAGTCCTGGACTTTCTTGTCAGCCGGCACGTTAGCTTCCTTGAGGATAGCTTTGGCGGCTGAACGGCCGATACCAAATATGTAGGTCAATGAAATCTGACCCTGTTTATTGTTCGGGATATCTACACCAGCAATTCTAGCCATATTTTTCCTGATTTTTTGTTAATTAACCCTGACGTTGGTTTTCCTTAGGGTTCTTTTTGTTAATTACATACAATTTACCTTTGCGACGCACAATGATGCAATCGGCTGATCTCTTCTTGATAGATGCTCTGACTTTCATTTTATCTTATGTTTAATTTTGTCTTCACATTTTTTATTTGTACCTGAAACTTATACGTCCTTTCGTCAGGTCGTAAGGTGTCATCTCCACTTTCACCTTGTCGCCCGGTAGGATCCTGATGTAGTGCATTCTCATTTTGCCTGAGATGTGCGCGATGATTTGGAGACCGTTCTCAAGTTCCACCCTAAACATTGCGTTGCCCAGCGATTCGACCACTGTTCCGTCTTGTTCTATTGATGACTGTTTTGGCATATAATTTCTTTTTTATCTGTTGTTTTCCGCGGCTTCTGCCCATTCAAAACTTGATAGTATCTCGGCCTTGCCTTTGCGCACCGCGACATCGTGCTCGAAGTGAGCGGCGGGTTTCCTGTCACGCGTGGTGATTGTCCATCCGTCACGTTCCTGCACGATCTCCTTCTTGCCGAGGGTGATCATCGGCTCGATGGCGAGGACCATGCCTTCAACCAGCTTGTTGCCCGTGCCACGTCTTCCGTAGTTGGGCACCTGCGGGTCCTCGTGCATCTTGCGTCCCACGCCGTGTCCGACGAGTTCGCGGACGACACCGTAGCCGAACGACTCGGCGTGTGTCTGGACGGCGTACCCTATGTCGCCGACCCTGTTGCCCGCCACCGCCGCCTCGATGCCTTTGTAGAGCGACTCCTTCGTCCTCTGGAGGAGAAGGCGTGTCTCTTCCGCGACATCGCCGCAGCAGAACGTGTATGCCGAGTCGCCGACGTATCCGTTCAGCACCGTGCCGCAGTCAACCGAGACGATGTCGCCGTCGCGGAGCTCGTAGTCCCCGGGGATGCCGTGGACCACCTGCTCGTTGACCGAGATGCACAGGCTTCCGGGAAATCCCTCGTAGCCCTTGAAGGCCGGAGTTGCGCCATTGTCCCTGATGAACTCCTCTGCGAGTCTGTCAAGCTCAATGGTGCGGACTCCCGGACGCACGCGCCTCCCCACTTCGCCCAGGGTCCTGCCCACGAGCAAAGCGGCTTGTCTCAGCAATTCGATTTCGTTATCTGTTCTGAAATGAATCATAGACCTTTTGGAAATTACATCCTGCCCACACGGCCCTTGATACGGCCCGACTTTGTGAGACCGTCGTAGTGGCGCATGAGAAGGTGACTTTCAATCTGTTGCAATGTGTCCAACACTACACCGACGAGAATCAGCAGAGATGTGCCGCCGTAGAACTGGCTGAACTGCTGGTTGACGCCGAGTGTGGAGACGATGGCAGGCATGATTGCCACAACACCGATGAAGAGCGCTCCCGGAAGAGTGATTCTCGACATGACGGTGTCGAAGTATTCCTGTGTCTTCTTGCCAGGTTTGACACCCGGGATGAAGCCGCCGTTCTTCTTGATATCCTCCGCCATCTGTGCCGGGTTGATGGTCACAGCCGTGTAGAAGTACGTGAAGATGACGATGAAGATGAAGAACACGAGGTTGTACCAGAAACCGTTCATGTTTGTCATGGCTCTCCAGAATCCGCCGAGGCTCTCCGACTGTGAGAATCCGATGATTGTGATAGGCACAAAGAGGATCGCCTGTGCGAAGATGATCGGCATGACGCCTGCCGCATTGACTTTCAATGGGATATACTGGCGCACTCCGCCGTACTGCTTGTTGCCGACGACACGTTTCGCATACTGTACCGGTATCTTGCGTGTGCCTTGGACGAGCATGATTGTCATGATGATGACGAGTACGAGGAATACAATTTCCAGCAAGAAGAAGATCGGGCCGCCGGTGCCTTCAGTGAAGCGCGAGGCGATCTCCGCGAACAGCGCGAAAGGAAGACGTGCGATGATACCAATCATGATGATGAGTGATATGCCGTTGCCTATGCCTTTGTCAGTTATGCGCTCGCCGAGCCACATGATGAACAATGTTCCCGCGATGAGGATGATCACTGACGATATCCAGAAGAACAATGTCGGGTCGTCACCGGTGAACGGGTAGATCGCATTCGGGGCGGTTGAGCGCACCTGACCGATGAGGTTGGCGATGTAACCCGGGGCCTGTACCGCCACGATGAGCACCGTGAGGTAACGTGTGATTTGGTTGATTTTGCGGCGGCCGCTCTCGCCTTCCTTCTGCAGACGCTGGAAGTAAGGGATCGCCATGCCGAGCAATTGGATGATAATGCTCGCGGTGATGTACGGCATGATGCCGAGGGCAAACACTGAAGCATTAGCAAACGCACCACCTGAGAACATATTCAACAAACCAAGGAGACCAGAGCTGCTTTGATTCTTCAAAGCTGACAGTGCGTTCGGGTCAACACCGGGGAGGACGACATACGATCCAAAACGGTAGATCAAGATGATCAGCAGTGTGTAAAGGATGCGTTTGCGAAGCTCCTCGATTTTAAAGATATTTTGGATGTTTTCTCTGAGTCTCTTGTTCATCCACAGAAGACCTGCGACGACGACACAGACCAAAATAACAATTAATAACTCCTTCATATCTCTTTAGTTTAGTTGATTAGATTTTCTCAATAGTACCACCAGCCTTTGTGACAGCCTCCTCCGCGCTCTTTGAGAATGCGTGGGCTTTCACTGTGACTGCTGTCGTCAATTCACCGTTTCCGAGAATTTTAACAAGTTCATTTTTGCCTGCCAGGCCGTACTGTCTGAGCTCTTCAGGCGTGATAGTTGTCAATCCGTTGTTGGCGAGGTCCTGGATGGCTTCAAGGTTGACGGCGCGGTATTCCACGCGGTTGATGTTCTTGAACCCGAATTTAGGGACGATACGCTGGAGAGGCATCTGGCCGCCCTCGAAACCGATTTTGTGCTTGTTTCCCGAGCGTGAGCCGGCGCCCTTGTGTCCGCGTGTGGATGTCCCGCCGTAGCCCGAACCCTGTCCGCGTCCGATTCTCTTGCGTTCTCTTACAGAACCCTTTGCCGGTTTAAGATTACTAAGATCCATGGTTTTTAATTTTCCTTAGTTTAACAATTAGATTTCTTCGATTTTAAGAAGGTGCTTGACTTTCTCCACCATGCCGGCGATTGACGGGTTGTCCATGTCAACTTCAGCCGAATGATGCATCTTCCTGATGTTCAAGCTCTTCAGAGTGTCTTTCTGATCCTGTGGTCTGCCGATGCCACTTCTAATCTGGGTGATTCTTACTTTTTTCATTTTCAATTGAGATTATCCGTTAAACACCACATCAAGATCCACTCCTCTCATCTGTGCGACAGTGCGTGCATCGCGCATCTTTGACAACGCGTCGAATGTGGCCTTGACGACTGAGTGAGGGTTTGATGATCCTTTAGACTTTGCGAGAACGTTCTTCACGCCGACGCTCTCGAGGACTGCACGCATTGCGCCGCCCGCGATGACGCCGGTACCGGGTGTGGCCGGCTGGATGTAAACATTCGCCCCGCAGTATTTGCCGTACTGTTCGTGCGGGAGCGTGCCGTTGACGACCGGCACCTTGATGAGGTTCTTCTTTGCATCCTCAGCACCCTTCTGGATGGCGGCCTGTACTTCCTTGGCTTTGCCAAGACCGTAACCAACCACGCCATTCTCGTTGCCGACGACGACGATAGCTGCGAATGTGAAGGCACGTCCGCCCTTGGTGACCTTTGTCACGCGGCTCACGTGAACCATGCGTTCTTTAAGTTCGATTTCCGAGCTTTTCACTTTTTTTACGTTGACTTCTGCCATAGCTTTAGAATTTTAATCCACCATTACGAGCGCCTTCTGCGAGAGACTTCACTCTTCCGTGATACAAATAACCGTTGCGGTCGAACACCACCGTCTCGATGCCGGCTGCCTTCGCCTTCTCGGCGATGAGGTTGCCCACCTTGTTGGCCTGTTCAACCTTAGTGACCTTCGACTCCTCGATGCCGTTCTCGCGCGACGAGGCTGCCGCGAGTGTCACGCCCGCCTCATCGTCGATGAGCTGGACGTATATCGACTTGTTGCTTCTAAAGACAGACATTCTCGGACGTGCTGCCGTGCCGCTGACGGTCTTACGGACGCGTCTCTTGATGTTTAATCTTCTTTCGATCTTCTTGTTCATCTTTCTTGCGTTTTAGATTTAAACATTATTTACCTGCTGCCTTACCGGCCTTGCGTCTGAGGACTTCGCCCTCGAACTTGATACCCTTGCCCTTGTACGGTTCAGGACGTCTGTATGAGCGAATCTTTGCCGCCACCTGGCCGAGCAATTGCTTGTCGTACGAACGGAGCTTCAAAATCGGGTTCTTACCTCTTTCGTTGATGGTCTCACATATGATCTCCTCCGGGAAGGCCATGATCATGTTGTGTGAGAAGCCGAGGCCGAGCTCGAGCTGCTTGCCGTTGGCCTTGGCCTCGGCCTTGTAGCCGACGCCGACGAACTCCATGACGAGCTCGAAGCCTTCCGACACGCCTTTCACCATGTTGAAGAACAAAGCGCGGTAGAGGCCGTGCTTTGCTGACGCCTTGTCCACGTTAGCCGGTTCAACGATGATGTGGCCGTCTTCTATCTTGACGTTGACGTGGTCGTGGAAGTCCTGGCTCAATGTGCCGAGTTTCCCCTTGACCGTGAGAACGTTGTCTTTCAATGTAACCTCGACTCCCGCCGGGATTGCGATTGGTAACTTGCCTATTCTTGATAATGCCATAACTGTTTCCTCCTAATCTTTATGATACATAGCACAACACTTCGCCGCCGATGTGGAGCTGGCGGGCTTCCTTGTCTGTCATGATACCTCTTGACGTCGAGATGATCGCGATGCCGAGGCCGTTCATCACCCTTGGGAGGTTTTCCGAGTCGGCGTAGCGGCGGAGACCAGGGCGTGAGACGCGGTCGATCGTCACTATCGCTGACTGTTTTGTTACAGGATGGTATTTGAGGGCAATCTTTATCGTGCCCTGAGGCCCTTCCTCCTCGAACTTGTAGTTGAGGATATAGCCCTTCTCAAAGAGGATCTTTGTGATGGCCTTCTTCGTGTTGGAGGCAGGGACTTCCACGATTCTGTGTTTAGCATTGACGGCATTGCGAACGCGTGTCAAAAAATCTGCTATAGGGTCTGTAATCATAGTTTTAATCCTTTCTTATTAAATTACCAACTTGCTTTCTTAACACCTGGGATCAAACCTTTAAGGGCCATTTCACGGAAGTTGATACGTGAGATGCCGAACTGACGCATATAACCTTTTGGACGTCCTGTAAGCTGACAACGATTGTGCACGCGGATGGGAGATGCGTTCCTCGGAAGCTTCTGGAGGCCGATGTAGTCGCCGGCTTCTTTGAGGGCGGCGCGTTTCTCGGCGTATTTCTCCACCATCGCCATTCTTTTGCGCTCACGCGCTTTCATTGATTCTTTTGCCATATCTCACTATTTTTTCTGGTTTTTAAATGGAAGACCAAACTGCTTCAACAAGGCCATTGCTTCCTTGTCGGTATTCGCCGATGTGACGAAGGTGATGTCCATGCCGTTGATCTTGTTGACCTTGTCCATGTCGATCTCCGGGAAGATGATCTGCTCGGTGATGCCGAAGCTGTAGTTGCCGCGGCCGTCGAAGCCCTTGTCGTTGATACCTCTGAAGTCGCGAACACGTGGGAGGGCGACGGCGACCAGGCGTTCGAGGAATTCGTACATCTTGTCACCGCGCAGCGTCACGCGAACGCCGATCGGGTTGCCACGACGCAACTTGAAGTTTGACACGTCGTGTCTTGAAATTGTCGGAACGGCTTTCTGTCCGGTGATAGCTGTCATTTCCTCTACACCATAGTCAATCAGCTTCTTGTCGGCGAGAGCTGCGCCGATGCCCTGATTGAGCGAAATTTTCAAAAGCCGTGGAACCTGCATCACAGTCTTGTACTGGAATTCCTTCATCAATGCAGGCACGATTTCGCTCTTATACTGTTCTCTGAATTTGGGTTGATACTTCATTATTTAATAACCTCCCCTGATTTTTTTGAATAACGGATTGATTTGCCATTTTCATCTTTTTTGCGGCCGATGCGGCCCGGGGTGCCGTCCTTGTCGCAGACCATGATGTTGCTGACGTGGATCGGGGCCTCCTTCTTGATGATACCGCCCTTGGGGTTCTCGGTGCTCGGCTTCGTGTTCTTCGACACGAGGTTCACGCCGTCGACGATGGCACGCTGCTTCTTCGGGTCAACGCTGAGCACTGTGCCTCTCTTGCCCTTCTGGGTTCCGGATATGATGACTACGCTGTCACCTTTCTTTACGAACATTTTAATACTCATAACTTCTTTCCTTTCTATTAAAGTACCTCAGGTGCAAGAGATACGATTTTCATGTACTGTTTCTCGCGCAATTCCCTCGCGACCGGTCCGAAGATACGGGTGCCAACCATCTCGCCCTGCCCGTTGAGAAGCACGCACGCGTTGTCGTCGAAGCGGATGTATGACCCGTCGGCGCGGCGCGTCTCCTTCTTTGTGCGGACTACGACTGCTTTGAACACTGTGCCCTTCTTCGCGTTGCCGCTTGGGAGAGCGTCCTTAACTGAAACCACGATCACGTCGCCGATACGGGCATAACGCTTTTTGGTTCCGCCTAATACTCTGATGCAGAGCACTTCCTTTGCACCGCTATTGTCGGCTACTGCAAGTCTTGATTCTTGTTGTAACATTACTTGGCCCTTTCTATTATTTCAACGAGTCTCCAACGTTTGTTCTTGCTGAGCGGACGGGTCTCCATGATGCGCACCGTGTCTCCGATGTTGCATTCATTGTTCTCGTCGTGTGCGAAGAACCGTGTTGATTTCTTAACGAACTTACCGTAAATCGGGTGTTTTGTGCGACGTTCAATCACTACGACGATCGTCTTGTCCATCTTGTTGCTGGCAACGACACCGATTCTCTCTTTTCTAAGATTTCTTTCTTCCATGTCTTATTTCCTTTCGTCGTGTCTATTTAACGTTCTTTTCTGCATTCTGACGCTTTGTCAGCTCTGTCAGCATGCGCGCGATCTGTTTGCGGGTTGCTCCGAGCTTGTTCGGATTATCCAATGGGGAAACTGCATGTTGCATTTTCATCTTGACGTACTCGAGACGCAGGGTCTCGACGCGTTCCATCAGATCAGCAGTACTTAATTCATTGATTGCTTCTTTCTTCATAGTGCCAACTGTTTCTATTCGACATAATCTCTTCTAACCACGAACTTTGTTGTTACAGGCAGCTTTTGAGCGGCTAAGCGGAGAGCTTCCTTGGCGACCGCCAGCGGGACACCCGCAGCTTCGAAAAGCATGTGACCTGGGGTGACGCGCGCAACGAAGTACTCGACGTCTCCTTTACCTTTACCCATACGAACCTCGAGAGGCTTCTTGGTGATAGGTTTGTCAGGGAATATTCTGATCCAAATCTGCCCCTCACGTTTCATGTGACGTGTGACAGCTTGACGGGCAGCCTCAATCTGGCGGGCTGTTATCAGGCATTCCTCCATCGTTTTAATTCCAAAAGAACCGAAGGCGAGCTCATGGCCGCGGAACGCGTTGCCCTTCATTTTGCCTTTCTGGGGTCTTCTGTATCTTGATCTTTTAGGTTGTAACATCGTTATTTGATTTTATATTACCTTATTTAATTTTGCAGACATCTCTTGCAATGTCTTTACTTATTGTTGCTTGGGCGTTTGGCGCGACGCGGTGCCCCGTTGCCGGGTTTCCTGTCCATGCCGCCGACCTTCTTCTGTGACGCAGGCTGGCTCGACGTCGGAACAAGCTCCGGGCGACCATAGACCTCGCCCTTGCAGATCCACACCTTGATGCCGATACGGCCGTATGAGGTGTGAGCTTCGACGAGCGAGTAGTCGATGTCAGCGCGGAGGGTGTGCAACGGGATGCGGCCTTCCTTGATTGATTCCGAGCGTGCGATCTCAGCGCCGCCGATACGACCTGACGCGATGACCTTGATGCCTTCGGCGCCGATCCTCATCGTGTCCTGAACGGCCTTCTTCATCGCGCGGCGGTATGCCACACGGCCTTCGATCTGCTTCGCGATTGAGCTTGCCACGATGAACGCGTCAAGTTCAGGGCGTTTGATCTCGCTGATGTTGATCTGGATGTCCTTGCCGATGAGCTTCTTCACTTCTTCCTTGAGCTTTTCAACCTCTGTGCCTCCCTTGCCGATGATGACACCCGGGCGGGCTGTGAAGATTGTCACGGTCACGAGTTTGATCGAGCGTTCGATGCCGATCTTCGAGATACCTGCCTTGCTACCGAGACGTGCGTTGAGATACTTGCGGATCTTGTCGTCTTCCCCGATGTTCTTGGCTGTATCCTTGCCACAGTACCAGTTTGAGTCCCAACCTTTGATGACTCCGAGTCTTAGACCTATTGGATGAGTTTTCTGTCCCATTTTAATCTTTTTTTATTCTTCAACATTAGCTTCTGCGGCTTTCATATCTGCGATTCTGCTATCGACGATGATAGTCACGTGGTTCGAGCGTTTGCGGATGCGGTGAGCGCGGCCCTGAGGTGCCGGCTGAATACGCTTGAGCGTACGGCCTTCATCGACAAATATCTCCTTTACGTACAGGTTGGCGTCCTCGAGGCGCTTCCCTTCGTTCTTTGCTTCCCAGTTGGCGATTGCCGAGCGGAGTAACTTGTACACCGGCTTCGACGCCGCCTTCGGTGAGTATAATAAGGCATGAAGTGCAAGTTCCACTTTCATCCCTCTGATCATGTCTGCAACAAGGCGCATCTTGAATGGTGATGTCGGGACGTCGCTGAGTCTTGCCATCGCGACCTGCTTCTTCGCCGCCTTTCTTGCTTCTGCTGCGTTATGTTTTCTTGCTCCCATCTTACTTATTATTTAACATCTTTTCTGTTTCCGGAGTGGCCTCTGAATGTACGGGTCGGGGCGAACTCGCCGAGTTTGTGGCCGACCATGTTTTCGGTGACGTAAACCGGGATGAATTTATTACCGTTGTGAACAGCTATCGTTTGTCCGACGAAATCAGGAGAAATCATTGAAGCTCTTGACCAAGTCTTGATCACGGTCTTCTTTCCTGTTGCTACATTATCCAGAACCCTCTGCTCGAGTTTATAGTGGATATATGGTCCTTTTTTAAGTGAACGACTCATAACTTCTTTCTTTTACTTGGTTAATTACTTCTTGCGTCTCTCAATGATATACTTGTTCGACGCGTTCTTCGGACGACGTGTCTTGTAGCCCTTTGCCGGCAAGCCCTTGCGGCTCCTCGGATGGCCACCTGACGCACGGCCTTCACCACCACCCATCGGGTGATCGACTGGGTTCATGACGACGCCACGGACGCGCGGGCGGCGACCCAACCAGCGGCTGCGGCCTGCCTTACCTGATTTCTCGAGGTTGTGGTCGGCGTTCGACACCGTGCCGATCGTGGCCCTGCATGCCTGGAGGATGAGACGTGTCTCGCCTGAAGGCATCTTGAGGATGGCGTACTTGCCATCACGTGACATCAGCTGGGCGTACGCGCCGGCGCTGCGTGCCATCTTGGCACCCTGACCCGGACGAAGCTCGATGTTGTGGATGATCGTACCGAACGGGACATCGCTCAAGAACAATGTGTTTCCGATGTTCGGCGTGGCATCCTTGCCCGACATCACTTTTTGTCCGACTTTCAAGCCCTGAGGTGCGATGATGTAGCGCTTCTCGCCGTCGGCGTAGAACACCAACGCGATGCGCGCTGTGCGGTTCGGATCGTATTCGATGGTCTTGACTGTGCCCTCGATGCCGTCCTTATCGCGCTTGAAGTCGATAATTCTGTATTTCTGCTTGTGGCCGCCGCCTATGTTGCGGACAGTCATTTTACCAGTGTTGTTACGGCCGCCGGTGCTCTTCTTCGGTGCGAGCAGCGATTTCTCCGGCTTGTTGGTCGTAATCTCGTCAAATGCGCTGATAACTTTGAAGCGCTGACCTGGAGTTGTCGGTTTATATTTCTTTAAAGCCATCTTTAAATGTTGCTAAAAAAGTCAATTGTTTCACCTTTCGCCAATGTCACGACTGCCTTCTTGAATGCGTCTCTCTCTCCCGAGACGACGCCGCCTTTCGTATAGCGTGACTTGACCTTTCCATCATATCTCATTGTGTTGACTGCTGTCACATTCACATTGTAGAGTTCCTCGACAGCTGCCTTGATCTGCAACTTGTTCGCGCGGACATCAACGATGAACCCGTACTTGTTCAGCTTCTCGCTGATGGCGGTCATCTTCTCCGTGATAATTGGTTTCTTTATGATAATCATCTCTTTTCTTTTTTTAAAGGTTATCCAAGAATGTCTTCAATAGGTTTGATCGAACTCTCCAAGATGAACAAGTTCTTGGCGTTCAGAATATCATAAGTGTTGATGTTCCGTGCAAGTGCGATTGTTGTGCGCTCGATGTTCCTTGCTGACAGGACGACGTTCATGTCGGTCTCCGGGAAAAGGAACATGTTCTTCTTTCCGTTCACCTTGAGGTTGTTGAGCACTTCGACCATCTTCTTCGTCTTGATTGTGTCGAATGTGAAGTCTTCAAGGATCACGATCTCGTTCGCAGCCATCTTCGTTGACAATGCCGAACGGCGGGCCAGGAGTCTGACCTTCTTGTTCAACTTGAAACTGTAGTCGCGCGGCTTGGGGCCGAACACGCGTGCGCCGCCTCTGAGCAATGGTGAGTTGATGTCACCACGGCGTGCGCCGCCTGTACCTTTCTGACGGAAGAGCTTGCGTGTGCTGCCCGCAATCTCGCTGCGTTCCTTCGACTTGTGCGTACCCTGGCGCTTGTTCGCCATGATGAGCTTCGTGTCAAGGTACATGCAATGGTCATTCGGCTCGATGCCGAACACATTGTCATTCAACTGGACCTTGCGTCCCGTTGTTTCACCGGTAATCTTTAAAACTTCTAACTCCATCTCTCAATTTTTAAATAGCCGTTCTTTGCTCCCGGTACCGAACCCTTAACAACTAACAAATTCTTCTCCGGAATGATTTTCATAATTTGGAGGTTGATGGCTTTCACTTTCTTGTTGCCCATCTGGCCGCCCATGCGGAGGCCCTTGAACACTCTCGAAGGATAAGCGCACGCTCCAATTGAACCTGGTTTCCTCAAACGGTTGTGCTGACCGTGAGTCGATTGCCCGACACCATTGAAATGGTGACGTTTCACTACGCCCTGGAAGCCCTTACCTTTGCTGATGCCGCTGACATCAACGAATTCGCCTTCCATGAACACATCGACGGTGAGTGTCTCTCCGAGGCTCTTCCTGTGTCCTTCCTCGAAACGAGTGAATTCCCTAACCAATTTCTTCGGCGTCGTGCCGGCCTTCTCGAAATGTTTCTGCATGGCCTTCGGTGTGTTCTTCACCTTCTTCTCATCATACGCCAATTGGATAGCATCGTAACCGTCTTTCTCTTTTGTCTTAACTTGGGTTACTACACATGGACCTGCTTCGATGACTGTGACCGGCACGTTCTTGCCGCTCTCGTCATAAATGCTGGTCATCCCAATCTTTTTTCCTAGTATTCCTGACATTGCTAATACTTTAAGCTTTTAATTACTAGATAGTTTTACAATAATTTAATTTCCACGTCCACGCCGTTCGGCATCTCCAGCTTCATCAAAGCGTCAATCTGCTGAGAGGTCGCGTTGTAGATGTCCAACAATCTCTTGTGGTAGCACAACTCGAACTGCTCACGTGACTTCTTGTGAACGAATGTGGAGCGCAAAACCGTGTAGATCTTCTTGTCGGTCGGAAGCGGAATCGGACCGCTGACGACTGCACCAGTCATTTTGATGGTTTTCACGATCTTCTCGGCTGACTTGTCAACCAAGTTGTGGTCGTGCGACTTGAGTTTAATTCTAATTCTTTGGCTCATAAGAATTTGTCGTTAATTTTATTTTTTTTCTTACCTTTTTATTCTTATTCCCTGTCTTCCCTAAAAGAAGAAATATATCCCCTTCGCCTTCTTGATGACCACATCGGCGAGCGCCGCCGGAACCTCAGCGTAATGGCTGAACTCCATGTTGAACGTGCCTCTGCCCTGGGTCAGGGTGCGAAGTGTCGTTATGTATCCGAACATCTCCGACAACGGCGCGTCGGCCTTGACGACCTGAAGCCCGTGGTCGATGTCCACGTTGTGCAGGACTGCCCTGCGCCTGTTGAGGTCGCCCGTCACGTCGCCGAGGTAATCGGCCGGGACGTGGACTTCAACCTTCATTATCGGTTCCATCACGACCGAACCCGCCTGCGCGCCAGCCTCCTTGAAGCCGATGCGTGCCGCGCTCTCGAACGAGAGGTCGTCACTGTCAACCGGATGCGAGCTGCCGTCGATGAGGCGCACCTTGACGGAATCCATCGGGAAACTTGCCAAGATGCCGTTTGACATCGCGCTGCGGAATCCTTTTTCAACAGGTGCGATGAACTCCTTGGGGATGCTCGCGCCCTTGATGTCGTTGACGAACTGTAATCCTGACATGCCGTCATCGGCAGGCCCGATTTCGAATTCGATATCTGCGAACTTGCCCTTGCCGCCGTTCTGTCTCTTATACACTTCGCGGTAGCGGACAGTCTTCGTGAACGACTCTCTGTATGCCACTTGCGGCTGGCCCTCGTTGATTTCAACGCCGAACTCTCTCTTGAGGCGGTCAACGATGATGTCGAGATGAAGCTCGCCCATTCCCGAGATGATTGTCTGGCCTGAGTTCTCGTCGGTCGTGACCTTGAATGTCGGGTCTTCCTCGGCGAGTTTGGCCAATGCGATGGTGAGTTTCTCCATGTCGGCCTGTGTCTTAGGCTCGACGGCGACCTGCACCACCGGCTCCGGGAATCTGATGTTTTCGAGGACGATTGGTTCTTTCTCGAACGCTAATGTGTCGCCTGTCCTTATCTCTCTGAAACCCACTGCTGCGGCGATGTCGCCGGCCTCGATCTTGTCGAGCGGGGTCTGTTTGTTGGCATTCATCTGGACGATCTTGTTGATGCGTTCGCGTTTGCCTGTGGAGACGTTGAGGACTGTCTGGCCTGCTTCGAGTGTGCCTGAATAGACGCGGAAGAACGCGAGTTTGCCGACGTATGGGTCGGTGGCAATCTTGAATGCGAGTGCGCTGAATGGTTCTTTCGGGTCAGCCTTGCGGGTCTCTTCTTTCTCTGTCTTAGGGTTGATGCCTTTGACGTCGTCGATATCAAGTGGGCTTGGAAGGTAGCGGACTACACCGTCGAGGAGCGGTTGTACTCCTTTGTTTTTGAATGAAGCTCCGCACATCACAGGGCATATACGCAGTTCTAATGTTGCCTTTCTGATTTCCGCGATAAGTTCTTCCTCTGTGATGGAGTCTGGATTGACCATGAATTTTTCGAAGAGAGCTTCGTTGTCTTCAGCAGCGCCTTCTAAGAGTCTGAGGCGGTATTCTGCTGCGAGTTCTGCCAGCTCTGCCGGGATCTCGACTTCGTCGAATTGGGTGCCGAGTCCGTCTTCGTCCCATACGAGAGCTTTGTTCTTGATAAGGTCAACGACGCCGATGAAACCGTCTTCCTCTCCTATCGGAATCTGGACAGGGACCGGTTTGGCATCGAGTTTGTCTTTAATCTGTTCTAAGACTTTGTAGAAGTCCGCACCGCTGCGGTCCATCTTGTTGACGAAGCAGATGCGCGGCACATTGTATCTGTCGGCCTGGCGCCACACGGTCTCTGACTGAGGTTCAACACCGCCGACGGCGCAGAATATCGCGATGGCGCCGTCGAGCACTCTCAGGGAGCGTTCCACCTCAACGGTGAAATCGACGTGTCCTGGGGTGTCGATGATGTTGATCTTGAATTGGTTATCGTCATGATTCCAATACACCGTGGTGGCTGCCGAGGTGATGGTGATGCCGCGTTCTTGTTCCTGGACCATCCAGTCCATGGTGGCGGCGCCGTCATGCACCTCGCCGATGCGATGGTTACGACCCGTATAATACAGGATGCGCTCGGTCGTAGTCGTCTTACCGGCGTCGATGTGTGCCATGATGCCGATATTGCGAGTGCGGTCGAGACTCATTGTATTATTTGTGTCGTTTGCCATCGTGCGGGATATTGTCGTTCGTTAGAATCTGAAGTGTGAGAACGCCTTGTTAGCGTCTGCCATTCTGTGGATTTCCTCTTTCTTCTTGAAGGCTGCGCCTTCTTCCTTGTAAGCCTGCATGATCTCGCCTGCAAGTTTCTCGCCCATTGATCTCTCGTGGCGCTTGCGTGCGTAACCGATAAGGTTCTTCATGCCCATGCTCTGCTTGCGTGAAGGGCGGATTTCTGAAGGGATCTGGAATGTCGCACCACCGATACGACGGCTTCTGACCTCGACCTGTGGGGTGACGTTTGCCAATGCTTTCTTCCAAACCTCGAGCGGGTCCTCGTTCAACTTAGCCTGAACGATGTCCATCGCCTGGTAGAAAATTTCGTAAGCAAGGTTCTTCTTTCCTTCGAGCATGATGTTGTTCACAAACTTTGTGACATTGACATCACCGTACTTCGGATCCGGAAGGATGATTCTTTTCTTCGGTTTAGCTTTTCTCATTTCCTAATCGTTTTACTAAGTTTTACTTCTTACCTTTTGCCGGTGCTGCGGCCTTCTTCGGACGTTTCGCACCATACTTTGACCTGCGCTGACGGCGACCTTCGACACCTGCTGTGTCCAATGTGCCGCGGATGATGTGGTAACGCACACCTGGAAGGTCCTTCACACGGCCTCCTCTGATCATCACGATTGAGTGCTCCTGAAGGTTGTGGCCTTCACCAGGAATGTAAGCGTTGACTTCCTTTTGATTTGTCAGACGGACCCTCGCCACCTTACGCATCGCCGAATTAGGCTTCTTAGGCGTCGTCGTGTAAACACGGACGCACACGCCGCGGCGCTGTGGGCTCGAATCCAAGGCAGGAGACTTGCTCTTGTCTTCCAATTTCTGACGTCCCTTGCGGACTAACTGTTGAATTGTTGGCATTCTTTAATTGCGTTTAAATTTTTAATTTTGTTATTAAACTCTTCAAGGCTTTCGGCCTTTACTCAATTTTTTCATGAAATCGATAGAAAACTTGTGACTGGCAATCACATATAGCAAGGAGTGATAAGTCTTGGCTCAAGACTTCTTCGCGACAAATCCCTTCATCGCTCTCTTTCTAAACACATCGCGAAGATATATTCCGAACGTTTCGCGATGAAGAAACCTTTCACGTTTAACTTATCAGGTCCCTTACTATTTGTAAATGAGGCAACATTTACTACCTTTTTCGGCGGCAAAATTACTACTTTTTTCAATACATATCACATCTTCCCGAAAATTTTTCAAAAATATTTTATATGCACATTATTTTATTGACTATCAATTTATTATATTTACAAATCAAGTTATTTTGCATTGAAAAACAGATTTGCAAACGCATTTATAATCAATTATTTTGATTTTTTTCGGCATCTTTCGTTCCAGAAAAACGCCAAAAGACTCCGATAACATACATTTTTTCAACTTTCTGCAAGTCAGGTCATCAAGATGGCACACAAGCGGCAGACAGTCCCTATTAATAAAGGTGGCCTGCAAATGGGCAATCCTGCAAAATTCATCTAAAATATTTTTTTCATTTGGCAAGTTGAACCGTTTGTCAGGAAGGTCTCAGGTCCACAATCCGACGCTGAGCGTCAGGATGGCGGATGACAGGAAACCGCGTCGAATAATTTTATGTCATGACACATCAGCTATATTAATTTTTACTATCTTTGCTGCCTGAAATTTTTTGAAACGTGTCAGACATTCTTGAGAAATTGAACGGGCCTCAGCGCGAGGCCGTGACGACGATTGAAGGCCCGGTGATGGTCATCGCCGGCGCCGGTTCCGGGAAGACCCGCGCCCTCACCCACCGCATCGCCTATATGATACAGCAGGGCATCAACCCGTTCTCCATCATGGCGTTGACGTTCACCAACAAGGCCGCGAAGGAGATGAAGGAACGCATCATGCAGCTCGTAGAACCTGGTGCGGCGCGCAACGTGTGGATGGGAACGTTCCACTCCATCTTCGCGAGGATTCTGCGCATCGAGGCGGCGAGCCTCGGCTACACACCCGACTTCACCATCTACGACACCGACGACTCCAAGACACTTGTCAACAACATACTGAAAGAGATGCAGCTCGACGCGAAGGCATACCCGACGAAATACGTGCTCCACCGCATCTCGATGGCGAAGTCGGCGCTTTACACGCCCGAGGACTACTGCGACAACGCCGACATCCAGGAGCAGGACCGCCGAGCCCAGAAGCCGCTGACAGGCGAGATCTTCAAGCTATACAACGCACGCCTGAAACGCGCCAACGCGATGGACTTCGATGACATACTCTTCAACACCAACGTGCTGCTCCGCGACTTTCCGGAGATACTGTTCAAATACCAGAGGCACTTCGAGTACATCCTCGTCGATGAGTACCAGGACACCAACTACGCGCAATACCTCATCATTAGGAGAATCGCCGCGATGCGCGAGAACATCTGCGTGGTCGGCGACGACGCCCAGAGCATCTACAGCTTCCGCGGCGCCAACATACAGAACATCCTGAACTTCAAGGTCGATTATCCGGGCCACAAGCTCATCCGCCTCGAACAGAACTACCGCTCGACGAAGACCATCGTCAACGCGGCCAACAGCGTCATCGCCAACAACAAGGACCAGATCAAGAAGAACGTGTGGTCCGACAAGGAGGAAGGCGAGCTGATAACACTGCTGCGCGCCACGTCGGACAACGAGGAGGGGACGCTGGTGGCGAACTCCATCTTCGGATACAAGATGTCGAGGCAGCTCAACAACCGCGACTTCGTGATACTCTACCGCACCAACGCGCAGTCGCGCTCGCTCGAGGAAGCCCTCAGGAAACAGGACATACCTTATAAAATATACGGCGGGCTGTCGTTCTACGACCGCAAGGAGGTGAAAGACCTCCTCGCCTATCTCCGCGTCGTCATCAACCCCTACGACGAGCAGGCTCTGATGCGAATCATCAACTACCCGATGCGCGGCATTGGCGACACGACGAAACAAAAACTGCAAGTCATCGCGCAGCAGAGACAATCGACGGTGTGGGATGTCATGACATCGCTCGACGAGATGAGCAAGGATTTCAACATGGGCACCGTCAACAAGCTGCGCGAGTTCGTCATCATGATGCAGAGCTTCCAGGCGCAGCTCGACAAGATGAACGCCTTCGAACTCGCGAAACACGTGAGCGACACCATCAGGCTCATCAGCGTGCTGAAGGAGGACGACACGCCCGAGAGCCTCACGAGGGTGCAGAACATCGAGGAGCTTCTGAACGCCATCATGGAGTTCTCCGACAAGCAGGTTGACGAGGTGACTGGCGAGCAGATGACGGTGAGCCTCAACAAATTCATGGAGGACGTGGCGCTCGTCACCGACCAGGACCAGAAGGAAGACGCCGACGCCGACCTCGTGACGCTCATGACGATACACAGCGCGAAAGGCCTTGAGTTCCCTTACGTCTATATCGTCGGGCTTGAGGAGAACCTCTTCCCGGGGGCGCAGTCGATAAGCACCCGCGAGGAGCTTGAGGAGGAGCGCCGTCTGTTCTACGTCGCCCTCACACGCGCCGAGACGAAGCTCATACTCAGCTACGCCGAGAGCCGCTACCGCTGGGGCAGCCTCACGATATGCGAGCCGTCGCGTTTCATCGACGAGATCAACCCCGACCTGATAGAGAGGACGAAGAAAGCGTCGTTCAGAGGCGCCACGGCGAAAGAGGAGCGCGGCTACAACCCGTTCGTCCACGGCAGGAGCACGCCGTGGTCCGGGTCGCAGCGACACGGCGGCGTGACGGAACGTCCGTCGGCGCCGGCGACACCCAAGACACAGGCCGCGCCGCAGGCCTCCGACTCGGACTTCGTCCCCGCCGACCCGGAATCCATCAGCCTCGGGCAACGCGTGCTTCACCAGAAGTTCGGGCAGGGCACCGTCGTCAAGGTCGAAGGCACAGGCCCGAACAAGAAAGCCTCGGTCGCGTTCGACACATGCGGCACGAAACTGCTGATGCTAAGGTTCGCGAAACTGAGCGTTTTGACAAGATAAATCATTTTCATCACTTTAAAACATAAAATATGGAATACAACACAGGACGTGAACAGATAGTGATATCGGAATACGGGCGTAACATCCAGCTGATGATACGTCACCTGCTTGACATCGAAGACCGCCGCCAGCGCACCGAGGCGGCATATTTCATCGTCAGCGTGATGGCGCAGATGAACCCGCAGGTGAAAGAGTCGAACGACTACAACCACAAGCTGTGGGACCACCTTCACATCATCGCCAACTACGAGCTCGACGTCGACGGCCCGTACCCGAAACCGACACCCGAGATGCGGGAGCAGAAGCCCGAACACATCGGATACCAGAAGAACAACATACGCTACGGGCACTACGGGCAGTATGTCTATGACGTGGTGAAGAAGGTGAGAGAGATGGAAGACGGCCCGAAGAAACAGGCCATCCTCGTGAACATCGCCAACCAGATGAAGCGCGACTACCTCAACTGGAACCGCGACACCGTCAACGACCTGCTCATCCTCGACGACCTGTACAAGATCTCAGACGGCGAGATAACGCTCCCGACCGACACGAAGCTGATCCCGACCAACGAGATCATGAACAAGGTCCCGCAGCAGCAGCAACAGCAGAAGAAGAAAGGCGGCAAGATGAAGAAGGCGCAGCCGGGCAAGAACGCACAGAACAGACAACCGAAGAAAAACTGACGACCTAAAAAGCAGAGACGAATGTCATCATTCAGAATAAAAGGCGGAAACAAACTCAGTGGCGTCATCGTTCCGCAGGGCGCCAAGAACGAAGCGATGCAGGTCATCTGCGCCGCTCTGCTCACCGACGAGCCGGTGACCATCACGAACCTCCCCGACATCCTCGACATCAACAACCTCATCGAGCTGCTGAAGGGCATGGGCGTCGAAGTGAGGCGCACCAGCAAGAGCGAGGTGACGCTCCAGGCCAAAGACATCGACCACGGGTACTTCGACACCGAGGACTTCCACGAGCGCGCCACACGTCTGCGCGGCAGCGTGATGATACTCGGGCCGCTCCTCGCCCGTTTCGGCAACGGCTACATGCCGCGCCCGGGCGGCGACAAGATCGGACGCCGACGCCTCGACACACACCTCATCGGCCTGCAGAGCCTCGGGGCCACGATGGAGACGACCGACATGGAATACTGCTACCACCTCGTCGCGCCGGAAGGCGGGCTCAGAGGCGCCTACATGCTCCTTGACGAGGCGTCGGTGACAGGCACCGCCAACATCGTGATGGCCGCGGTGATGGCAAAAGGCACCACCACCATCTTCAACGCGGCCTGCGAGCCGTACCTCGTGCAGCTCTGCCGCATGCTCATCACCATGGGCGCGAAAATCGACGGCGTGGGCTCCAACCTGCTGCGGATCACCGGCGTGGAGAGGCTGCACGGCACCACACACCGCCTCCTCGCCGACATGATCGAGGTGGGCTCGTTCATCGGCCTCGCCGCGATGACAGGCTCCGACATCACCATCAAAGACGCCGGCATCCAAGACCTCGGCATCATCCCGAACACATTCAAGAAGTTAGGTGTCAAGATGGAGTTCATCGGCGACGACATCCACATCCCGGCGCAGCAGCACTACGAGGTTGACACCTTCCTCGACGGAAGCATACTCACCATCGCCGACGCGCCGTGGCCTGGCTTCACACCCGACCTGATAAGCATCGTACTCGTCGTCGCGACACAGGCCAAGGGCACCGTGCTGATACACCAGAAGATGTTCGAGAGCCGACTCTTCTTCGTTGACAAGCTCATCGACATGGGCGCGCAGATAATACTCTGCGACCCGCACCGCGCCAACGTCATCGGACTCGACAGGAGCCACCAGCTCAAAGGCGTCAGGATGGCGTCGCCCGACATCAGGGCCGGCGTCGCACTGCTCATCGCCGCACTCTCAGCCAACGGCACCTCGATAATCGACAACATCGACCAGATCGACCGCGGCTACCAAGACATCGACGAACGGCTGCGCCAGCTCGGTGCCGACATAGAACGAATATAAACACACACCGACTGACACACGCCCCCGCCCAAGACGACGCCGCGGCAACAGACGGCACGATGAAAAAAGCCGCAAAAGCCCGTGACAATTTGTCACACCCGCGTCTTTGGCAACATTTTTGCTGGAGGCGGGCGTCGTTTTGAAACAAATAAAAAAAAGACATACATAATGGGCAAGAAGAAAGACAAGAAAGAATCACAACCAACTGATGAAAAGGAAGTCAGTAGAGAGACACAGGAAAATCAGGAAGCAACGGGGAGGATAGAGAACAACGATGGTCCCGAGGCACCGGAGAAGGATCCGCTGGAGGAGCTTCGGGAGAAGTACGACGAGCTGAACGACAAATACGTGCGTCTCTATTCAGAATACGACAACTACCGCAAGCGCACCGCCAACGAGAAGATAGAGCTGATTAAGACTGCTGCTGAAAGCACAATCAACGCGATGCTGCCCGTCTTGGACGACTTCGAGCGCGCGCTTCCGACGATGGAGAAGAGCGAAGACAAGAGCAACTACGAAGGCGCTTTGTTGATTTACAACAAGTTGAAGAAGACATTGGAGCAGAAAGGCCTTGAAGAAATCGAGGCCAACGGCACTGAATTCAACACCGACGAACACGAAGCCCTGACGCAGATTCCGGCTCCCGACGAGAGCATGAAGGGCAAGGTGCTGGATGTGATTCAGAAAGGATATAAACTAAACGGCAAAGTAATCCGCTTCGCGCGTGTCGTCGTCGGATGCTAATTAACTGAGCTTCATTGCTTTATAAAATGGAAAAGAGAGATTACTACGAAGTGCTGGAGGTTCAGAAGAACGCCACAGCCGATGAGATCAAAAAAGCATACAGGAAGAAAGCGTTGCAGTACCACCCTGACAGGAACCCCGGCGACAAGGAGGCCGAGGAGAAGTTCAAGGAGGCGGCTGAGGCGTACAGCGTCTTGAGTGACGAGAACAAACGCGCCCGTTACGACCGTTTCGGTTTCGCAGGTGCGCAGGGGCAGGACTTCAGCGGCGCGTCGATGAACGACATCTTCGGTCAGTTCAGCGACATCCTGAGCGACCTGCTGAACAACAGTTTCGGCGGCGGCTTCAGCGGGTTCGGCAGCGGCTTCGGTGGCGGCGGCTCGCAGCGTCAGGTCTATCGCGGATCAAACCTCCGTCTCAAAGTCAAGCTCACGCTCGACGAGGTCAGCACGGGAGTGAAAAAGAAAGTGAAGGTGAACAAATACGTGCCATGCACCAAATGCGGCGGCACCGGCTCGGAGGACGGGAAGACAGAGACCTGCCCTACATGCCACGGCAGAGGACAGGTCGTGACAACACGCAACTCCATCTTCGGGCAGATGCAGACCGTTTCGGTTTGTCCCACGTGTAAGGGTGAAGGCCACATCATAAAGAAAAAATGTTCGTGCTGCAACGGCGACGGCGTCGTCAAGGGCGAGGAGATCATCGAGCTCGACATCCCGGCAGGCGTCGCCGAAGGCATGCAGCTGTCGGTCAGAGGCAAAGGCAACGCGGGCGCACACAACGGCGTAGCCGGCGACCTCCTCATCCTCATCGAAGAGACAAAAGACGACAGACTCGAACGCGACGGCAACAACCTGATTTACAACCTGTTCATCAGCATGCCGCAGGCCGCGCTCGGCTGCAACGTCGATGTGCCGTGCGTCGGCGGTACCGTCAACATCAAGATTCCGGCGGGCACGCAAAGCGGCGACATCATCCGCCTCAGAGGCAAGGGACTCCCGGAAATCAACAGTTACTCAAGAGGCGAACTCATCGTGAACGTGAACGTCTGGACACCGAAGAGGCTATCGAAAGACGAAGAGCAGATGATGAAGACACTCCTCGGAAGCGACAACTTCAAGCCGAAGCCGGGAGCCAACGACAAGAGCGCATTCGACAAGATAAGAGACTTCTTCAGTTAAGCAGGAGATTGAGGACGCAAATCTAACAATAAGTTTAACCGACTGATTATGAATATATTGAAAAAAAACAAAAGTGAGATTACTGAAACATCGGTTGTTTCAAGGAAATCAGAGATTCAAAGATCCACTGACGAGGCTCACAAAGAGATGATGGATCTGATGAGAGGCTTCTTTGACAACGGGAAACCTCAGGTAGGGATTTTTTGGTACGATTATGCAAATAACAAACTATTTGGTGTTCAGAAGGATGATGCCGACAAGTACGCGGAAAAAAACAAAATAGGCACACTTCACAAACTTCATAAAAGCTACTGGACCAAACAACATTTCAGAGCCGTCGCAAACAATGAGACCAACTCGATATTCTTTTCAGAAAACAATTACACCTTGATTCCAAGAGGCAGAGTCTTCGTCAAACCCGACATGACCTTTTATGTCACAGTAGGCGAATGGATCAACGGTTTCATAGGCGAAGAAAAACTCATTGATCAGGATAAATTGAGAGAACTCATTGAAGATGAATTCAATCTGACTGATTTCGATTACCTTATTGACGAACACTGGAACATCGGACGTGGTTGGTCAGAAGATAAATTTTAGCATGAACTATTTAGAAATCAAAAACGTAAGCAAGTCGTACGGCGCGAAGAAAGTGCTGGACGACATCTCCATTTCCGTGCCGCAGCAGAGCATTTACGGACTCCTCGGGCCGAACGGGGCGGGCAAGACCACACTCATCAGAATCATCAACCAGATAACCATGCCCGACACGGGGCAAGTCTTACTCGACGGCAAGCCGTTGTCACCCAACGACGTGGAAATCATCGGCTATCTGCCCGAAGAACGCGGACTGTACAAGAAGATGAAGGTCGGCGAACAGGCCGTCTATCTCGCGCAGCTCAAAGGCATGGACAGAAAAGAAGCCGACAGGAAGCTCAGGCATTGGTTTGTGAAATTCGGCATCACCGAATGGTGGGACAAGAAAGTCGAAGAGCTTAGTAAAGGCATGCAGCAGAAGGTGCAGTTCATCGTCACCGTGATACACGAGCCGAAACTGATCATCTTCGACGAGCCGTTCTCCGGCTTCGACCCCGTGAACGTGAACCTGCTGAAAAACGAGATCCTGGAGCTCCGCGACAATGGAGCCACGATACTGTTCTCGACGCACAACATGGCATCGGTGGAAGAACTCTGCGACAACATCATGCTTATTAATAAAGGTGTAAAGGTCCTCGAAGGCAAGGTGTGTGACATCAAACAGCAATACAAGAGTCACACCTACGAGATGGCCGTCAGACCATCCGTGGGCGGAATCAAAATGCCGGAGGGCCACGCCATCCTTGCCATGGACAACGACGGGAACGGGAACATCCACATCACCGTCCAGTCAGAAAACCCCAACGCGCTGGTCAGAGACATCTTGGACGAAGGCGAACTGATCTCCTACAACGAGATACTCCCTTCAATGAATGACATTTTCATCAATTTAGTGACAAAAAATTCTTCTAACAGCTAAAAACAAGCCATCATGAAAATCGGAATCATAATACAGAGAGAATATCTGACGCGAGTGAAGAAGAAATCGTTCTTAATCATAACGTTCCTCACCCCCATCCTCTTCGCGGCACTGATGTTTCTGCCGTCGGTACTGATGCTCAACTCCGAAAAACTTGAGGGCAAGAAAGTCATTGCGGTCTGCGACGAGTCGGGGATGTTCAAAGGGAGATTCGAGGACACCGACGCCAACAGCTTCATTTATCCTGACCAAGACATCCACGACCTCAAAGCGCTGGTCAAGGAGGGCATCTACGACGGCGTGCTGTACATCCCGGCGACGCAGTTCAGCGTCCCGTCCGACGCCGAGCTGTACAGCCGGGAGCCGATGCCAGTGACATTGACCTCGCACATCAGGAGCAACATGGAGGAGACCATCGAGCACCAGAAACTCTTAGCCTCAGGCATCGACCCCGACATCGTGAAATCGGCGATGGCCACCACGATAACATTGCAGACGGTGCGCATGGACGAGGTGAACGGCGAGGAGGTCGAGAAGAAGAGCTTCGGCGAGTTCGAGATGATTTTGGGGCTGTTCCTCGCGATGTTAATCTATTTCGCGATATTCCTTTTCGGCAGCCAGGTGATGCGAGGTGTCATCGAGGAGAAGACAAACAGGATCATCGAGGTGCTGATCTGTTCGGTGAAGCCATTTGAGCTGATGATGGGCAAGATCATCGGCATCGCCCTGGTCGGGCTGACGCAATTCGTCCTCTGGATCGTGCTTTCACTGGGGATTTACACAGTCGCGACGATGGCGGCCGGAACGCCTGACCTGCTGTCGAACGGCACCGTGATGTCGGAGCAGATAGTTGATGCTCAACAAATCACGGAAGGCGATGAGATTATAAAGGAGGTCATGGATGTCGTGCAATCGATCAATTTCAGCGCGATTCTGTGGTCGTTCCTGCTGTATTTCATCGGCGGATACCTCCTTTATGCGGCGATGTTCGCAGCGACAAGCTCGGCGTGTGACAACGAGACCGACACGCAGCAGTTCACGCTGCCCATCTCGGCACCACTGATAATCGCCATAGTATGTTCGACAGCCATTGCCAACGCGCCCAACAGCGGCTTGAGCGTCTGGCTGTCGATGATTCCGTTCACATCACCGGTGGCGATGATGCTCAGGATTCCATACGGGGTGCCATATTGGCAGGTGGGGCTGTCGCTCGCCATCTTGGTGTTGACATTCATCGTCTTCACATGGCTTGCCGCGAAGATCTACAGGACGGGCATCCTGATGTACGGGAAGAAAACCAGCTGGAAGGAAATTCTGAAATGGCTGAGATATTAGAGAAGAGTTAAAAGAGGAGAGTTAAAAGAGAAGAGTTAAAAGAGGAGAATCGCGTAGCGATTCCACATCCATAGGTAAACATGGGATTTATTTTTATTAAAAAATGTTTGGTGGCGAAGTAAAAATGTCGTATTTTTGCACGCTAAAAAAATTTTGACTGAAAACAACAAATAAACAGTTTAATAATCAAATTCAATTACAATGCAAAACAAAGGAGTCATTAAGCTTTTGGCAGTGTTATTGGCGGTCTTCACGGTGTACCAGTTGTCATTCACGTTCGTGACAAAGCACGTCGAGGGGAAAGCCGAGAGATACGCCCAGAGCCAGGAATCACTCACATTGGCGCAGAAGATGGCCAATGGTGACCAGAAAGTTTACGGAGAATTGCTGGATTCGATCCAGACAGCGAGAGAGACCTATTTTCTCGATTCAGTAAGCACAGTTAAAGTTTACATGTGGCAGGACTACCGCAAGTGCAAGGAGCAGGAGCTGAACCTCGGCCTTGACCTTAAAGGCGGCATGAACGTTATGATGGAAGTGTCAGTCCCTGACATCATCTACGCTCTCTCCGGCAACGCGCAGAACAAAGACAACACATTCAGACAGGCCATGGACGAGGCCAAGGCGCAGCACCTCAACAGCCAGAAGGACTTCGTTGACCTTTTCGGCGAGGCATACCAGCGGCTCGACCCCAACGCACGCCTCGCCTCCATCTTCCTCTTTGAGTTCAAGGACAAAGGCATCACCGTCAACTCGACGAATGACGAGGTCCTGAAGGTCATCAAGGACGAGACGAGCAGCGCCATCGACCGTTCATACCAGATTCTGAGGACACGTATCGACCGTTTCGGCGTGGCACAGCCCAACATCCAGAAGCTTGAAGGCTCTGGCCGCATCCTGGTCGAGCTCCCGGGCATCAAGGACCCGAAGCGCGTCCGCAAACTCCTGCAGGGCACGGCACAGCTCGAGTTCTGGGAGACATACAACTTCAACGAGATCTACCAGCATTTCGAGGAGGCCAACGCGCGTCTCGCGGAGATAGAGAAGGCGTTGAACGTCAATACGAAAGCCGAGAACGACGAAGTCAAAGCTGAAGAGAACGACGAAGACGTCGCCCTTCTCAACCAGATGTCGGCGGAAGACTCTCTGAAGAAAGCGCAGACCGAAGCCCTCGAGTCGTTCCAGAGGAACAACCCGCTCTACGCGGTGCTCCAGCCGTCGTTCTATACGAACAGCACTGGCATGGCGGTGCCGGCGGAGACAGCCCGCATCGGCATGGCCCTCGTGAAAGACACGGCGAACGTCAACAGAATGCTCAAGCAGGTCAGGTCGATATTCCCGCGCAACCTCCATTTCGCATGGTGCGTGAAGCCGAACAAGACCGCTGACGGGACGGAATACATCGACCTCGTCGCGCTCAAGGCCAACAAAGAGAACAGATGCTCACTCGGCGGCGAAGTCATCACCGACGCACGCCAGGACTACGACCAGAACGGCCGCGTGCAGGTTGACATGCAGATGAACACGGAAGGCGCGAAGATATGGAAACGTCTGACAGGCGACAACATCAACCGCCAGATAGCCATAGTCCTTGACGACTACGTCTATTCATATCCTAATGTCCAGAGCGAGATTGCGGGCGGACGCTCACAGATCTCAGGCGGCGACATGACAGTTGAAGAAGCCCAAGACTTGGCAAACATCCTGAAGGCAGGTAAGCTGCCGGCTCCGGCAAGGGTCCTTGAAGAGAACGTCGTCGGCCCCTCACTCGGTCAGGAAGCCATCACATCAGGCTTCTGGTCATTCATCATCGCATTCTGCCTCGTCCTCATTTACATGCTGTTCTTCTACAGCAAGGCAGGTTTGGCAGCCGACATCGCATTGCTCGTGAACATCGTGTTCTTCTTCGGTGTCATCGCATCATTCGGCACAGTGCTCACGCTTCCTGGCATCGCAGGTATCGTGTTGACATTAGGTATGGCTGTTGACTCGAACGTCATCATCTTCGAGCGTATCAAGGAGGAAGTCGCGGCGGGCAAAGGCTTGCGTCTCGCTGTCGCCGATGGTTTCAAGGCGGCTTACTCGGCCATCCTCGACGGCCAGATCACCACATTCCTGACAGGTCTCATCCTCTTCGAGTTCGGCACAGGCCCGGTACAAGGCTTCGCAACGACATTGATGATCGGTATCTGCACATCATTGTTCACCTCCATATTCATCACACGCCTCATCCTCGACAGATGGATTGAGAAAGGCAAGGACATCAAGTTCTCAACCGACATGACACGCGACTTCATGAAGCACGCCAACTTCGACTTCATCAAGTTCCGCAAGACAGCCTTCATCATCGGCGGCATAATGATCCTCGTGAGTGCCGTGTCACTCTGCACACTGAAGCTCAACCTCGGCATCGACTTCAAGGGTGGCCGCAACTACGTCATCCGTTTCGACAAGGAAGTCAACGACAACGAGGTTCGTGAAGCACTCGCAGCGATCGACATCTTCCAGGCAGCCAACGAGACACCGCTCGTGAAGACATTCGGCCCCGCCAACCAGGTGAAGGTCACGACAAAATACATGGTTGACAACGACGACCCTGAGGTTGACGCACAGATCCAGGAGATGTTCTTCGAGGCGTTGAAGGGATTCTACACAGGCGACGTGACATACCAGCAGTTCTCCTCGGACGATGTCTCAATAGGCATCATGAGTTCACAGAAAGTCGGCGGCACCATCGCTGACGACGTGACACGCAAGGCGTTCTGGGCAGTCGCGTTCTCACTGGTGGTCATCTTCGTCTATATCGCAATCCGTTTCAGAAGATGGCAGTACGGTGTGTCGTCAATCATCGCATTGGCACACGACACCATCATCGTGATCGGTATGTACTCGTTGCTTTACAGCGTCATGCCGTTCTCAATGGAGGTTGACCAGTCGTTCATCGCGGCTGTGCTGACAATCATCGGTTACTCAATCAACAACACGGTGGTTATCTTCGACCGTATCCGTGAGAACGTCGCGTTGTTCCCGAAGAGGACATGGTACGAGAGAATCAACAACGGCGTCAACAGCACCTTGATGCGTTCGATCAACACATCAGGCACAACGTTGGTCGTGTTGCTCGCAATCTTCATCTTCGGCGGCGAGACGATCCGCGGATTCGTGTTCGCGCTGCTCGTCGGCATCGTGGCCGGTACATTCTCGTCACTCTTCATCGCTTCACCATTCGCTTACATCCTTTTCAAAGGCAAAGAGCAGGATGCCAAGATGCTTGAAGAAGCCAACACAAAGAGAAAATAATTGTTCCATACAATAAACCACAAAGAGACGGGGCAACACGACCCCGTCTTTTTTGTCACCACGAATCACCACGAATCACCACGAATTACACGAATTGAACGAATTTTTTAACCTTTAACCTTTAACCTTTAACCTTTAACCTTTAACCTTTAACCTTTAACCTTTAACCCTCAACCCTTAACCTTTAACCCTCAACCCTTAACCTTTAACCTTTAACCCTTAACCCTTAACCCTCAACCCTCAACCCTCAACCCTCAACTTTTTCTCGCTTATATCAAAAAAAAGTGTAATTTTGCAGGATTATTTTCGTTAAGTCAGAAAAAGTGAATTCTATGTACAGAAGACTATTTGTCATATTAGCATTACTGCTTTATGGAGGCGTGCAACAGCTTGAAGCACAGCGCAAAAGTCCAGCGAAGAACGCCGACATCATGTTTGAGCGCGGTCAGTATTTCAACGCCATAGAGCGTTACAAGAAGGCATATAAGAAGACAAAAAGCAAGAAACACAAGGAGGAGCGCATCCGCATCTCGTACCAGCTTGGCGAGTGTTACCGTCTCACCGACAACCCGCGGATGGCGTCGTCGCAGTACAAGAGGGTGGTGAAGAGCGACTTCCCGCTTGAGAATCCGGAGGTGTACCTGTATTACGCCGACGTGTTGAAACGCACGGGGAAATACGACGACGCGTTGAGATATTACGAGATGTACAGCCAGGCTGTCCCCGACGACCCGCGAGCGGAGCGAGCGGCCAGCGACGTGGCACACATCACGGAATGGATGGAGTTCCCGTCGAAATACGAGGTGACACGTCTTAAGGTGTTGAATTCCAGGGCATCTGACTTCGGGGTCGCATGGGTCAACAGCCAGTACAACGAGGTCATCTTCAGTTCCACGCGCGAAGGCGGTGTCAGCAACGAGAAAGACGCCATCACGGGGCAGAAGTTCGCCGACTTCTACAGTTCGCGGCAGGACAGGAAGGGCGTGTGGGACAAGCCGACGCTGACAGACGAGGAAGGCGGCATCAACTCGCAGGGGAGCGACGGGGTGCCGTACTTCAACAAGTCGTTCTCGACGGTGTACTTCACCCGCTGCGGCAACGCCAAGAAACGGCAGTCGGGCTGCGAGATAGTGAAGTCGTCGCACGCCGGCGGCTCCTTCAGCGAGCCGGAAGTGGTGCAGATAGCCGGAGTTGACTCACTCGACGTCATCGGCCACCCGACGCTGTCGTCCAACGAGTCAATCATATACTTCGCCGCCGACCGCAAAAACGGCTTCGGAGGCAAGGACATCTGGATGTCGATGAAAGGCGACGACGGCAAGTTCGGACGTCCGTTCAACCTCGGCAATGTCATCAACACTCCGGGCAACGAGATGTTCCCGTACCTTCGCAACGACAGCACCCTCTACTTCGCCTCCGACGGTCACGGCGGCATGGGCGGGCTCGACATCTTCGTCACGACGGCCGACTCCCTCGGGAACTGGGGCGAGCCGGTGAACCTCAAATACCCCATCAACTCCACCGGCAACGACTACGGAATAATATTCCACCCCACAGAGGAACGCGGGTTCTTCATCTCAAACCGCGACAGCCGCAACGGATTGGACGATGACATCTACTACTTCATCGAGCCGCCGGTGCTGTTCACCGTCAACGGCACCGTAAGAGACCCGAACACGCTGCAGTTCGTCACCGGCGCCAACGTGAGGATCGCCGGCTCCGACGGCAGCTCGGCCAGCACGCTGTCAAGCGAAAACGGCGGATTCCAGTTCACGAGCAGCCAGCTCTCGCTGGGCAACATCTACATACTCACCATCGACAAGCCGAACTATTTCACCACCACCGACACCATCAGCACCGTCGGCCTCGAGTTCAGCCACGACTTCAAGAGAGAATACGAGATGATGATGATCCCCGACGATGCCGTCGTACTCCCCGAGATACAATACGAACTCGGGAAATGGGATCTCCAGCCGCAGTTTGAAGACTCTCTGCAAGGACTCATCGAGATCCTACAGCTGAACCCGAACATCACCATAGAACTCGGCTCACACACCGACGCACGCGGCACCGACGCCCATAACGACATCCTCTCGCAGAAACGCGCCCAGGCAGTGTGCGACTACCTCGTAATCAGAGGCATCGACCCGCTGCGGCTCACCGCAAAAGGCTACGGCGAACGCAAGCCCAGAACACTCAACAAAGACTTCACGTTCAACAACCGCACATTGAAGAAAGAGACGACACTCACCGAGAGTTACATAAACTCATTGAACAATGAAGACCTGAAAGAATAC
Source organism: Candidatus Limimorpha caballi (assembly GCA_018064605.1). Taxonomy (GTDB): domain Bacteria; phylum Bacteroidota; class Bacteroidia; order Bacteroidales; family F082; genus Limimorpha; species Limimorpha caballi. Next base: position 458,024 of record JAGHUX010000005.1, read on the forward strand.
GCACATCAGCTCAACAGAAGGACAGAGTTCAAGGTCATAAGCAAAGACTATGTGGCACGCGCCGCCATCAATGACGACCAGCGGACAAGAGTCAGCATGAACCCGAACGACAACAAGGTCGCATTCACGCAGGACGAAAAGACCGGGCTTTTCAAGTTCGCATCTATCATCAACGCGTACACCGAGACCGTCAGCTACAGCCAGAACAGCGAGTTCTACGTCTCGCAGAAGAAAGTGATGCAGCTGCTCAAGGACGGACACATAACAAAGAACGACTTCGTCGGCAAAAACGTCGAGAGGATCATCACGGCAGGTGCAGTGAAAGACCGCGCCGTCTTCAGAATCAAGGAGATGTACATCGCCGACAGAAAAGTCGAGGACATAGAAGTGACAGTGTCAAACAAACTCAAGGACGACTGGGTCATCGGCGCGAAAGCACTGAAGAAATTCGGAAATTTTGAATTTAACACAGACGAACACAAACTGATATTCAAGTGATTAGGTGATTAGGTGATTATATCATAACACCTAAAACCTCTAACCTCAAACACCTACCATGATAGAGAAACGTTACAGTCTTCGTGGTGTCTCGGCGGAGAAAGAAGACATCCACAACGCGATAAAGAACCTTGACAAGGGCTTGTATCCCAATGCCTTCTGCAAGATCATACCCGACATACTCGGCGGCGATGATGAATATTGCAACATCATGCATGCCGACGGCGCCGGCACGAAGTCGTCGCTCGCATATCTTTATTGGAGAGAGACAGGCGACCTCTCGGTGTGGGCAGGCATCGCACAAGACGCCGTCGTGATGAACACCGACGACCTGATGTGCGTCGGAGCCACCGACAAGATGCTGTTATCCTCGACTATCGGACGCAACAAAAACCTCATCCCCGGCGAAGTCATCTCGGCCGTCATCAACGGAACGGAGGAATTTCTCGCGAGACTGCGCTCACTCGGCGTGGGCATCTACCTCACCGGCGGCGAGACAGCCGACGTCGGCGACTTGGTGAGAACCATCATCGTTGACAGCACCGTCACCACAAGGATGAGACGCTCGGAAGTCATTGAAAACCACATCACCCCTGGCGATGTCATCGTCGGTTTCGCGTCATACGGACAAGCCACATACGAGGACAGATACAACGGCGGCATGGGCAGCAACGGGCTGACATCGGCGCGTCACGACGTTCTCGGGCACTATCTCGCGGAGAAATACGCCGAAAGTTACGACCATTCAATCCCGGAAGACCTGATTTATTCGGGGAACCACACGCTCACGGAAGCCACTTCGGTTGAAGGCGTCGATGTCGGGAAACTCATCCTCGCCCCCACCCGCACCTACCTGCCGATGATGGTTCCGATCCTCGAGAACCTCCGCGGTCATATCAACGGCATCATACATTGCAGCGGCGGCGCCCAGACGAAAGTGACGCATTTCATCGACAAGCTGCACGTCATCAAAGACAACATGATTGACATTCCGCCGTTGTTCCAGATGATCCAAGAGTCGTCGGGCACCGACTGGCAGGAGATGTACAAGGTCTTCAACATGGGTTCGCGTCTTGAGATTTACACCGACGAGAAATCGGCGGAAGAGATGATAAAGATCGCCAACTCATTCAACATCAACGCACAGATAATAGGACACGTCGAGGCATCCGACAGGAAACGCCTCACCATCAAGAGTAAACACGGAATATTTGAATACTAATGGAAATAATTGACAAGTTAGAAGAGATAAAAGAACGTTGGGAAGCCCTGCGCGAGCAGCTCAACGACCCCGATTTGATGAACGACATGAAACGTTACGTCAAGGTCAACAAGGACTACAAAGACCTTGAGCCTGTGGTGGAAGCGTTCAACCAATACAAGAACTACCTCGCGAACATCGAGGAGGCGAAGGAGATACTGAAGACAGAGAAAGACGAGGACATGCGTGAGATGGCGCAGGAGGAGCTCGACGAGGCGACCGAGAAGTCGGCCAAGCTTGAGGAGGACATCCGGGTGATGCTCATCCCGAAGGACCCGACCGACGGCAAGAACGCCGTGATGGAGATCCGCGCCGGCACAGGCGGCGACGAGGCGGCCATCTTCGCCGGCGACCTCTACAGGATGTATCTCAAGTTCTGCGAGGCGAGGAACTGGAAGGTCGAGACGGTCGATGCCAACGAAGGCACCGCCGGCGGCTTCAAGGAGATCGTGTTCAACGTCACCGGCGACGGCGCCTACGGCATCCTGAAGTTCGAGTCGGGCGTGCACCGCGTGCAGCGCGTGCCGAAGACCGAGACACAAGGCCGCATCCACACATCAGCCGCGTCAGTGGTCGTGCTCCCCGAAGCCGAGGAGTTCGACGTCGAGCTTCTCGACAAAGACATCAAGAAAGAGGTGTATTGCGCCGCGTCAGGCCCAGGCGGACAATGCGTCAACACGACATACAGCGCAGTACGTCTCACACACATCCCGACAGGCGTGGTGGTGAGCTGCATCGACGAGCGTTCACAAGCCAAGAACATGGCCAAGGCGCTGAAGATACTCCGCACACGCATATACGAGCAGGAATACAACAAATACATGGAGGAGGTCTGCTCGAAACGCAAGACCATGGTCTCGACCGGCGACCGCTCGGCGAAGATACGCACTTACAACTACCCGCAGGGGCGCGTCACAGACCACCGCATCGGCTTCACGGTCTATAACCTCACCTCCGTCATGGACGGCGACCTGACGTCATTCATCGAGAACCTACAGATAGCCGAAAACGCCGAGAGGCTGAAGGAGAGCATGGAATAGTCAGTTAATAGTTAAAAGATTACAATCGCAACATGAACAAACAGCAAATCATAGATCAAATCCGCGCGAAGAAGTCGTTCCTTTGCGTCGGTCTCGACACAGACATCAAGAAAATACCGCAACATCTTCTCAAAGAAGAAGACCCCGTCTTCGCCTTCAACACGGCGATAATCGACGCAACGGCGAGATACGCCATCGCCTTCAAGCCGAACACGGCGTTCTATGAGGTTTATGGCGCGAAAGGCTGGGCAAGTCTCGAGAAGACTATCAGTTACATAAAGTCAAATCACCCTGAGATGTTCGTAATCGCCGACGCGAAACGCGGCGACATCGGCAACACCTCCGCCAACTACGCACGCGCCTTCTTCGAGACGCTCAACGCCGACGCCATCACCGTGGCACCTTACATGGGCGTTGACTCCGTCGAGCCCTTCCTCGGCTTCGACGGCAAATGGGTGATTCTCTTGGCTTTGACATCAAACAAAGGCTCGAAGGACTTCCAATATCTCAACATCGAGGGTAAGGAATTGTACAAAAACGTCCTGGCGAAGTCGGCTGAATGGGCTGGCAGCGACAAGATGATGTACGTCGTCGGCGCGACACATCCGGAGGAACTCGGCGAGATCCGCAGGCTTCTGCCGGAGCATTTCCTCCTCGTCCCGGGTGTCGGGGCGCAGGGCGGCGACCTTCAGGCTGTCGCGAAGTTCGGCCTCAACAAAGACTGCGGCCTCATCGTCAACTCGTCACGCGGCATCATCTACGCCTCCAACGGCGAGGACTTCGCGGAAAGGGCCGCCGAAGAGGCAAGGAAACTGCAGGAACAGATGGCAGCCGTTTTGTAGTATAAAGTTTTAAAGTTAAAAAGTTAAAAGGGCGCGAAGCGGACAAAATGTTTGCCTCGCGCTTTTTGTGTCCTTAAAAAATTTTCCAAAAAGCGACTCCAAGTCACAAAAGATTTATATCTTTGCGGCCAAATCAAAAACGTAAAATATATGACTACATTATTCGATTACAGCGGAGTGCGTTACATCAACCCGCTCACAGATTTCGGCTTCAAGAGAATCTTCGGCGACAAGGAGGTGATGAAAGCATTTCTCACCGACCTGCTTCAGCCGAGTTCACCGATAAAAGACCTTGTTTTCCTTGACAAGGAGTTAGGCCCTGACAACGAGACATTCAGAGGCGTCATATACGACCTGCGCTGCATGACGGAAGACGGCGGCGAGTTTATCGTCGAGATGCAGAACCGCGGGCAGGAGCACTTCAGCGAAAGGATCCTTTATTATCTGTCACGTTCGTTCTCGAATCAGAAGGGATCGGGCGGCAAGGATTGGGACTACAGGCTGAAGCCCATTTACGGCGTGTTCTTCCTGAATTTCCACATGAAAGGGTTCAAGCCGCGCTATCTCAGGACGATTCAGATGACCGTCAGCGAGACCGGCGAACTGTTCTCCGACAAGCTGAAGGCTTTTACGTTGGAAATCCCGGATTTCAAAGACAAGTCAGAAGATTACCCGAAGACAAAGATTGAATATTGGCTGTATATCCTGGCTAACATGCAGAATTTCAAGGGGCAATTGCCCTTCATACAAAAACAACCTGTATTCAAGAAAGTGGGCATAATCTCAGAGATAGCCCACCTAACACCCGACGACCTGCGGTCATACGACAAGAACATGGACACCATCCGCACAAATAACGAGGTCATGAGCTTCGCCAGAAACGAAGGCCGAGAAGAAGGCATAAAAGAAGGCATAAAAGAAGGCATAAAAGAAGGCATTTACAAAGTCGCAAAAAGCATGAAAGGGATGGGGCTGCCGATGGTCCAGATAACACAGGCGACAGGATTGTCAGAAGATGAAATTGCAACATTGTAATCAGAAAGGCGCCATCACATCATCTCAAATCTTCACAATAACAACAAAAAAGGACTGACGTTTAAGATGCGTCAGCCCTTTTGACTTTATAACTTTCAACTTTTAACTGAAGAGTTATTTTGCGACAGCGACTTTCTGTGTCTTCACGGTGCCGTCGTTGGCTACGACCTTGACGAAATAAACGCCATTGTCGAATGAAGCGACATTCACCGTCGTCTTTGCCGAGCCTTCGACGTCAGCCACCATCTGCCCGAGTGAGTTGTAAACCTCAACGGCCTTGATGTCCTCGCCTTCGACGAATATTGCGCTGTTGGCCGGGTTAGGATAGATCTTCACGCGGTCAATGTCATTCTCACCGACTGCATCCGTCTTTCTGTTGATCTTGATGAGTTCTGAGCCGTGTCCGCCGAATTCACCGTTGTCCTGGTCCTGACCGATGATGTACACATCGTTGACCTTGATCTTGTACCAGCCGTCACCGTATGCGCAGCAGATGCCGTTGTCGTTGTCATCGTAGATGTTGAACAGGTAGTCAGCGCCTGTGGGAATGTCTTCGATTGTCTCGACATGGAGCTGTGTCCCGCCTGACGCGATGAGGTGAGCGTACGGGCCGCCTGACGCGACAACCTCACCGAGTGAGTTTATGATATCCCATGTGGTCTGTTCGCCGAACTGGTCCTGGTTGATGTAGATCTTCATCGTTGTCGTCTCTCCCTCAATCGGTTCCGTCTCAACCCATTCGTCGCAGACCGCCGTGAAATTAACTTCGTAAGGATAATCCTGACCGTTGGCCTTCACGATTGTGAGCTTGCCGGCGTTTGTCCCAAATGGAATCTCCATGTCGAAAGAAACGTTTTCCTTCTGTCTCGGCTCAAGCACACCGCTCCATTCATATTCCTCGACAGCATTGCCGACTTCGACCTTATACTGGATTGACGTGAGGTTCTCCGTCCCGCCGTTCTGCAAGCCGAAATCAAATGTCTTGACCTGGCTGCAAATCGCCACCGCACGCTGCTCAACTTTCTTGATGACCGGATAGATAGGCTCGTTTGAACCCTGTGACGTCTCAAGCATGTTGGCGGAAAGGATGTTACGTGCCGGGTTGTTCGTTGTCCTTGCGCAGACGAAAGCGAGGAAGTGGATGTTTTCAATGTCAACTTCAACGCCGTTTGGTGAGCCGATCATCTCAGGAATAGCGTATTTGTATTCCTTTGTGATGAGTGTGCCGGCTGTCGTAGGTGTGATTGGGTCGCCCCATGCGCTCTCGCCGATCACATCGCGGAGGATGTGCATGTGGCAGTACTGACCTCCGACCCACTGTGACGGGTTTGTGGAGCCGCCGCTCTGCGAGCCCCAGATGCTGTCCTGAAGCATATAGACGGTGAGGTAGTTTGTCGTCTCCGTGCTGTTTCCGGTGTAATAGACCTCAACTATGATGCTGGCTTCACGTGTCTCCGGGTTGATGACTACCTGTCCGCCCACGTTGAGTTCTGAAGCCTGTGACATCTGCTGTGAGGCGAGGCCGCTCCATGCGCTGCGGCTCTGGCCGGCTGATGTCGAACGGTTGACGACACCTGTCGGATAACCACTGATAGAGAAACCACCGTGGATGGTGTTGCCGTCCTCCGTGTTGAAGTTAGGATAACTTGTCGGAGCAAAGTCGCCGGCGTGAACGTTGACAGCCCACACCCTGCCTGGGTTGCTGTTGCAGATCTGGTTTGCAATGGCGTGTCCGTCCGGGCAGTAGCCGCAGTTACGGCCCGTGAACTCTTCAATGACGACGTTCCTGTTTGCAGGTTCCGTCGATACGAACATCTGCGCGCTTGCCATGAAGCCCGCCACGAGTCCCAATGCGAGTAATGTAAGTTTTTTCATCTTTTCTCAGATTTATTGTTAATAATTATGATTTATTATTGAATTTGGAAAAAGAGGAAAGTGGAAATCTGTTCTTTTTCTCATTCCTCTCTCCTCTTTTAACTTTTAACGCTTAAAGCTCAACTTCAGTGTTCCAGCCGAACTCGTCTTTCTCTGCGCCTGTCTGGATGCCGCGGAGCTTGTTGTAAAGCTTCTGGCTCCACGGACCCGGCTTGCCGTCACCGAACTGGTACGACTTGCCTGTGTCAGGGTCATCGATGCGTGAGATAGGGCTGATGACAGCTGCCGTTCCGCACGCGCCGGCTTCCTCGAATGTGGCGAGTTCCTCTTCAGCGATCGGGCGGCGTTCGACCTTCATGCCGAGGCTTTCAGCAAGCTGCATCAAGCTCTTGTTGGTGATTGAAGGAAGAATTGATGTCGATTTCGGAGTGATGTATGTGTTGTCCTTGATGGCGAAGAAGTTGGCTGCGCCGGCCTCGTCGATGTATTTCTTCTCCTTTGCATCGAGATAGAACTCGCATGCGTACTGACCGCCGTGGCAGGCTTCCGTATGAGCACGCAATGATGCCGCGTAGTTGCCGCCGACCTTGTAGATACCTGTTCCGAGAGGTGCCGAACGGTCGTACTTGCGTGTGATGACGTATGGGTTGGCCATGAAACCGCCCTTGAAGTACGGGCCTACAGGCGTCGCGAACACGACGAACAGATATTCATCAGCCGGTTTCACACCGACGCGGGCGCCTGTGCCGATGAGCAACGGGCGGAGGTACAACGACGCGCCGCTCTCGTATGTCGGGACGAACTCCTTGTTGACCTGTACGCATTTAATCATAGCTTCTTTGAACTTCTCCATCGGGAAACGTGGCATGCAGATGCCGTCGCATGATGTCTCAAGACGTTTCGCATTCTCTTCCATGCGGAAGATGCGGACCTTGCCGTCAACGCCGCGGTGAGCCTTCAGGCCTTCGAAAGCCTCCTGACCGTAATGCAGGCATGTGGCAGCCATGTGGATGTTGATTGTCTCTTCCGAGCAGATTTCGAGTTCGCCCCACTCACCGTTACGGTAGTAGCAGCGGACGTTGTAATTGGTTTTCAGATAACCGAACGGGAGTGAACCCCAGTCAATGTCTTTGGTGTTTTGCATGATATTATTATTTTTTAAGTTGATAAATTCATTTTTTCAAATTGCAAAGATACAATTTTTTTGAAAATGATTTCTAACTTTGAAAATATTTTAAACACCTTGAAAAACAAAGCAAGCTAACGTTGTCTCAGCACGACGTTCCAGCCGCAAGTGCTTGACGGACGATATGTTCCGCTCCAGAGTTCGAAACCTTCCTTGCAAATCGTCATCCGCTGGCTCTCCATCTGCTTCTTCATCGGGATGTCGATACGGAAACTGCCGGTCTCGTCGGTCAACGTTTTGATATCCTGCACGATTACAGTCGCTCCGGCGACGGGTCTTCCCAGTCCGTCGATGACATTGCCGAAGATGACGCCGAGGCTGTTGTCGCGACGCAACGGCAGCGTCAGCGATTTCTTTATCTCCAACGTCGTGTCAACGGTCTGATAGCCGTCCGATTCAAAGACGACGTGCATCTTCTTGTATTTGTCGCCGAACGGGATGCTTTCTATAAGGGCGGTCATGTTTGTCCTGTTCACCGGCACTCTGACGGGTTCATTTCCGTTGATGCTATATGTGATGATACCTGTTTCGAACGGCAGCGACGGTATGGCGAACGCGGGGTCTTCCGCCACTGTCACCTTGACGTCTAACGGTTTGAAGACGAGCCAGCAGACGATGGCGGCGAGCAGCAATGTCGCGAACAACGCTATCAAGTAAGCCAGGTGTCTCTTGCGTCTCGCATTCGCGTCGATGATGCCGTCCATGACGAGACGGCGCACCACGATGTCATACGCCATTTCGGAGAACCTTTCCACGGCCATCTTCTGGAACGCCATCGCGCGGCTCGCCTCGACAGCCTCCTCAAGGGCCTTCTCATCGGACGCGAAATACGCCTTCACGAGGCCTTTCTCATCCTCGTCGGCAAGTCCGTCAAGATAACGGGCCAGCATTTCTTCCGGCAGCTTATCTGTTTTTTCTGACATATTCTCCGTCAATTAATTTCTTCAGTTCGGTCTTCGCCCTTCTCGAAATCGTATAGACATTCTCGACACTGACGCCCATCGACCTCGCGATCTCATCGGCTTTCATGCCTTTCCATTCCGACAAAAGGACATATCTGTACCTCGCGTTTTCAATCCTGTTTATGGCGTCGAGAAGCTCGAAACGCAGCAGATGCGCGTTGCCGTCCTCCAACTCGACAATATTCTCATCAAGCAGAACCGCCTTGTCGTCAGTCGCGGCGACTTCTTTCTTCCTTTCATCAAAAAACCTCACCAGCACCGTTGACAGCCAGGTGTCGAGGCTCGACATGAAATTGAACTTCCTCAGCTTCTCCCAGCCTTTCTTGTGCAAAAATAGGTAAAATTCAGTTATCAGTTCCTCTTTTTTGACATTTGACGCGAAGGAATGCCTGATAATGAACGAGAAGAGCTTGTCGCAGCGGTAAAACAACAGGTACTCGATGGCGTCCTCGTCATTGTTCATGACAGCCTCAAGCAGTTCCCTGTCGGACAGCGATTTGAAATATTTAAGCCTTTTCCGCCTCAACTCACAAATACTTTTTTAACACAAGTTTTCACCCACTCACCTAACAACCTAATCTCCTAACAACCTAATCTCCTAATCTCCTAATCTCCTACTCACCTAACCTCCTACTCACCTTTTCACCTATCCACTCATACCTTTTCGCCATTCTCTTCTTCCCTATCTTCCGGTAGAAATTTGACATCTCGGCGCACACCTTACAGTACAGTTCGTGATGTCCGGCGTGGTCTTCATCGTACAGTTCCTTCGCCTTCGCGTAGGCGGTGAGGTATGCGTCCTCCGCCTTTTCCATGTCTTGCATCGCGAGATAAGTCTTGCCGATGCAGGCGTAGCAATTCGGCATATCTTTCCTCAGCTTCATCACCTTGCCGCACGATTTCTCCATTATGTCCTTGGCCGCCTCAAAATGGGCCATCGACGACTGATAGTCTTTTTTCCCGTAGAGCACGTTGCCGTAAAGCACTTCGGCGAGTTCAAGGTCCACGTCGAGCACACCTTTGTCGTTGTTGTCGGTGTAGAATCTGACCACGCGTTCGCACAGCACCGCCGCCTCGTCGTATTCTCCGAGAAGCCACTCGGCTCTGGCGAGCTGTGTGTTGGCATACATGTACAGCCTGTATTCGCCTTTGGGCAGGTCGGCGCCCTCATAGACGGACATTGCTTCGGCATAGACCTCCTTCGCCAGGGCGAAATCCTTCATCTCCATGCAGATGTTGCCCTTCAGCGTGTGGAAATGGGCGAACAGCATCACGAACTCCTTCGGGTCGTTCTGGTACACGCGTCTCATGACCGTTATCGCCTCGTCGATGGCCGCCATCGCCTCGTCGTACTTCAGCTGGTCGCACAGGATCACGGAGAGTGCCGAGAGCGAGTTGGCGTATTCGTCGTCGTAGGCGGAGTCGATCTCCGAGAGCCGCCGTCTGACCTCGATGGCCTTCCTGAATGTCTGCTCCGCGTCCTTGTATTCGCAGGCGTTATAGTACATCACGCCGAGCGCGTGCAGAGGGTAGTTCATCTTGTGCAGGTAGAACTTCTCGTCCATGCCTTTCTCCTTTTCGGCGTCAATGATAGCCATCGACTTCTCGAAATACAGCCTGCTTTTGTCGAAATCCTTGGTTTCCATGTAGGCTCTGCCGACATAGATGAAGATGGAGGCCAGGGCGAACTGGTGGTTGCTGTTCCTTTCGGCCATCCTGCCGTAGCCGATGACCCTGTCGAAGTCCATCTCATCGCCGAAGAACCTCACCGCGTCGTTGATGTAAATGGCGTTTGTCGTGTCCGACTCCACTATCTTGTCGAACATCTGCCCCACGACCCGCCGGTTCTCCTTGCCGCCGACGAGCAGTCGCAGCTCTATCTCCTCGTACATCCCGGGGATCAGCTCGCTGATGGAGGCGTTGGCCTCGTTGCGCTGCTCGATCTTCCGCGACAGACGTTCGAGGGAGTTGAAGTCGGAATAGACCTTCAACGCGCCTTCGATGTCGCCGTCGTCGAGGGCGGCGAAGGCGCGGCGTCCGACGGAGTCCATGTCGTCGCGGTTGATGCGCGAGAACCTGTCGGCATATTCCGCGATCTTCGAGTTGGCGTTCTTCAGGTCATCCTCCGCGGCCCTGACACGTCCCTCATATTCGGCCAGCGTGATCTCCTTGCCCGCGAGCTGCCTCTTCAGACCCTCGACCTGCCTCTTATAGACACCGACCTGGTAATTGTCGAAAATCTCGTAATAGCTGGCGCGTGCCTCCGCGAGTTTCGCCGGCGGCGCGACGACAATCTTCAGGGTGTCCTTCTCGGTGAGGACGAAGCCGTCCCTGATGAGCTGGGTGTTCACCACCTCGTAGCCCGACTTGTAAACACGCAGGTTATACACGATGTCGCCTCTCTTCTTCTTGGCGAAATTCAAGATGAAAACACCGTCGTTGCCGCTGACGGCGGGCTGCACGTCATCCGACGAGACGGCCTCGATGCTCGCGCCCGAGACAGCCTTCCCGTTTGAGTTGATCTCAACGACCCTGCCGACCTGCCGCACCTGGGCAGACAAAGTGCAAACACTTAACAGACAGACAGATACTACAAAAAATTTCAATAATCTTGAAAGCATATCACTCCAATGTAAAAACTCGCAAAGATATGTATTTTTATGATTTATGAAACATTTTTTTGCGACACAAAATGTGGAAAATTATTATACACACATATTTACATTTTTCGACCTATTCCCGTGGGGGTCGCAAAGCGGAGTGGAGCAATCCCTCGGCGCGCCTCAACAATCGTACACCGTCGGATTTCTCTCAATTCTCAAAACTAAAGACTAAAAACTAAAGACTTAAACCACTCTCCACTCAGTGATATTCCGCTTCTCCGACGAGAACACGACTCCGACCTTGAATAGTTTTCTCGAATCCGCGGCGTACGGCTCGGCGTAGCCTTTGTCATCAATCTGTTTCAACGCTTCTTCCGCCGTGCCGTCGAGTTTGAATTCAAAGATATAGACGTAGTCGTTTGTCTCAACAACCATGTCGGCACGGCCGCGGGAGTTCGCTTTTTCCGTGAATGTCGAGTAGCACGACAGAAGTCTGAATATTAGATAGAATGTGTAGTGGTAGTGGCTTTCGTAGCTCCACGCGCGTTCCTGGTAGTTGGCGTTGTAAGGTATTGAGGCAAAGAATCCCGAGAGCGCGTCGCGCATATCATCGAGGCGGCACTGCCGGAGCATGTCGTTGATGTCCAAGACAAGGTTCTTCGTGTCGTTCCTGCGGCCGCAGTAGTCGTTCGCGAGAAGCGTGATGAAACCGTTTCTAACCTCGTCATTCGGGTAGTCTAACTGATATTGTTTCCGTATCTTGTCATATCCTTTGATTGTGAGGTAGCCGCTTTGGTATATCATGGCCAATGGGTCTTCGGTGTCGGCCTTGTAGTCCATGAAATAGTTTTTGTCGTACTTCCCACTCACTATCTCCTGCATGTTGGTCTTGCCACGGTCAAGCAGCCGCATGAGATATGTCGGAGTGCCTGTCGCAAACCAATAATCGTCGAGTTTCCTGTCGTTCAATGCGTTGAGCACGCTGTACGTGTTGAAGACATCTATCATCTTTTCGGAGAAATGATAGCCGTCGTACTGTCTCTTCAAGTAGTAATACATCTCTTCCTTGGTGCATTCCAGTTCATCGGCCATCTTCCCTATCTCCTCATCGAAATAGCTGACGAGTTCGTTTTTCGTGATGCCGCACAGTGCGTCGAAATCGCTCTTCATGCTGATGTCCTCCGGCTGGTTGAAGCCGCTGAAGACACTGACCTGCGAGAATTTCGTGACACCGGTGAGAAGTACGAAACGGAGGTGTTCATCGGCGACCTTGAAAGTGCCGTAGAACTCCTTCAGCACGGCGCGGTTCTCCTGCTCCATAGACTCCATCAGCACATCAAGCAGCGGCTTGTCGTACTCATCAATGAGAACGACAGCCTTCTGGCCGGTCTGCCGGTGTGCTTCGGCGATAATTTCAGAGAACCTTGAACCCAATTTGTCAATGTTTTTCTCTATTCCCAACTGATGTTCCCACTGCGTGAGACGGTTATCAATCTCTTTCTGCAAATTGCCTTCGACCTCGTAACCGCCTTGTGCAAAATCGACATGAAACACAGGATATTGCTTCCATTCCTTTTCCAACTCCTCAATTTTCAAGCCTTTGAACAAGTCTTTTTCTCCTTTAAAATAACTTTCTAATGTTGATATTAACAACGATTTCCCGAACCTGCGCGGGCGGCACAGGAAGCAGATGTCTTTCTGCGCGAGGTTGTAAACGAGGTCGGTCTTATCGACATAGACGTAACCGCCTTCAATGAGTGTGCTGAATGTCTGTCTTCCGATGGGGTATTTCATAACGCTATCATTTTTTCGGCTGCAAATATAGTAAAAAGTTTTTAAAGTGTGGAGAGTTATAAAGTTTGAAAGTTTGTAAAGTTTTTGTGCTGGCGACGGAGATTGTTCGACTCCCTGCGGTCGCTCGCAATGACAGCGGCACTTGGTGGTATAAATAGTTAAAGTGTTGCGGCTCCACCGCAACACTTTAACTCCTATTTTCAGTTCCTCCCCAAAACCGCCCGTCATCCTATCTTTGCAGCGCGAAAAAAAAAAAGATAAAAAATACCATTTGGGAGGGTCAAACGTGTGAGACTAAGGTCGTCATAGGCACTTGATGCCGTTCGCAATGGAAGTCCACCAGCCCTC
>JAGHUX010000044.1 GCA_018064605.1 Candidatus Limimorpha caballi
GCTCTACAGCGGAATGTCGTTCACCGATGGCGAAAGCTACAACGTCACAGGCCTTTACCTGCAATACAACGCTGTTAAGGAAATAATGCCCCGCAATGCAGGTGATATCGAATTAGTTCAGACACCCGGCACGCAAGTCGCCACCCCGACATTCAGCCCCGAGGCCGGAACTTATACCGAAGCTCAAAATGTGACGATAAGCTGTACAACCGAAGGCGCGACAATCTACTACACCACAAATGGCTCAACACCCGACACTCTCAGCTCGATTTATTATGCGCCTATCAGCATTAGCACTACAACAACAGTCAAGGCTGTCGCGATGAAAGAAGGTCTCGACAACAGCGAAGTGTCCGAGGCCGAATACGTCATCAATACAACACCTGTGACGGACGGTTTTAAAAAGTTGTTGAGCCACAACGACCTCGCCAGGATTTCAGATACGACAGAGGTAATGATTGTCGATGTCACCGGCAGCATGGCACTCACCAGCGCAAACGGCACCAATTCGGCACCGGCGGCGGTCGCAGTAGCCATCAATAACGACGTTATCAGCGGCGACGTTGACGAGGCACTCCTCTGGAATGTACATAAAGTGACCGACGGTTACATATTCACTGTCAAAGGCGACAACACAAAGTGGCTCTATACAACAGACGCCAACAACGGCGTGAGAGTCGGCACAAACGAGGCCAACATCTGGACTGTTGACATCGTGGACGGAAACTACCACGGAATGAAACACAATGGGACTAATCGTTACATCGGTGTCTACAACAATCAGGACTGGAGGACATACACCACCGTCCACGACAACATCAAAGCCACACGGGTAGAGTTCTTCATCAACGGCGAACTTCCGGAACAGACCCAGGTGTCTAAGCCGGAATTCAGCATCGCGGCAGGCACATACACGGAGCCTATCGAAGTCGCTATTAGCTGTTCAACCGAAGGTGCGACAATATACTACACCACCGACGGGACGACGCCGACATCAGAAAGCACGGTTTATTCAGCACCTGTCAGCATAAGCGAGACGACGACAGTCAAGGCCATCGCGATGAAAGCCGGTCTCGACAATAGCGAAGTGGCATCGGCGACATACACATTCCCTACCATTATCACAATTGCTGCGGCACGCGCACTTGAGAACAACGAATACGCGCTCGTCGAAGGCATCGTCACATTCATCGATGGAAGGAATGTGTACATCCAGGACACAACCGCAAGCATCGACCTTTACCTCAACAGCAACACCGTCCCGGACTCATTGGCACTCGGCTACAAGGTCAGGGCATACGGAAAGAAAACCGCTTACAACGGCCTCGTCGAACTCACCGGCATCGACGGCGGCGATGCCTCGCAGTTCAGCATCGTCTCAGGCGGCAACGAACTTCCGCTCGCGGTGAAGACCATCGCTGAAATCAACGCCGACTACGAGAACGGCAACACTCTGCAGTCAACACGCGTGAAGATTAAAGACGCCAAGATCGGCGCCATCAACACAGCAGGAAACACGCCTATATATCAGGGCGAGAACACCATCAACCTTTACAAGATGCCTGTCGTAGAAGGCCTTCTTGAGAACGACAGCGTCACCGTCATCGGCATAGTCGGATGTTTCAACACCCCGCAGATCCGCATCAACAGCGCGGCTGACGTCGAGTTCACACACCCGGCAGGACCTGGCATCGCAGCAAATCCGACGGAGTTGGCCGGTTTCAGCTACACATTCGGACAAGGTCCGTCAACGACGCAGTCATTCGCCGTCAACGGCAACAACCTGACCGCAAGCGCGACAATAACCGCTTCCGAAAACTTTGAGATTTCGACAGCAGACGGCGACAGTTTCAGCGCACAGAACACAATCACGCTGAGCGAGACTTCCTTCAGCGGTGTGAACATTTACGTGAGGCTGAAAGCCGGTTTGGAAATAGGGGAGTACGATGACACTTTGACATTTGCATCAGAAGGCGCCGAGGCTGTTAATATCGCCGTCAGCGGAAATGTCGCCGAGCCTCAGCAGCCGAGCGAATACGTTCAGATTCCTGACCTCGCGCTTCTCGCCAACGGCGCGAAAGTCATCCTTGCGGCACGTTATGATAATGATGAAAACGCCTATTTCGCGATGACAGCGGCGACATCCGGCAAACCGGAAGGTGTCGAATTCACAAGATGTGTTGCTGAAAATCCGGCTCCAGGCGACTATCCGACGCTTCCGGCAAGCATCGCTGACGCCGACACACTCTATTGCTGGACTGTCAGCATCAACGGCGGAAACTACACATTCACCAACGCAAACGGCGATGTCCTCGGCTACTCTTCAAGCACCAACTTCTCGACAGGCGGCAACAACACAGCCTGGTCAATAGTGTACAGCACATCTGACACGGCGGCCATGGTACCGTCGTACAGCGCGTTCGTCATCACCAACGTCAACAACGACGGCAGGGCCATCGCGCTCAACACGAGCCACAACTTCGGGCCATACGCCAAGTCGAACATGACAGGCAACAACGCCGCGAGTTACAACTTCTTCCTTGACATCTTCGCCACGGAAGGCGGCACTCCGATCTGCGCGACGCCGACAATCACACCAGAGTCAGGCACATACTACGAGGTGCAGTCGGTGACGATCTCGTGTGCGACTGAAGGCGCGACTATTTACTACACTACAGACGGCACAACGCCGACGTCAGGAAGTCCTGTATATTCAGCACCAATCACAGTGGCTGAAAACATGACCGTCAAGGCCATCGCCATGAAGGAAGGTTATGACAACAGCAACGTGGCCACGGCTGAATACACCATCATCCTCGGCGCGACCACCATCTTGTCGCAGAATTGGGAAGGCGAGATGAACGGCTGGACGTTCGTCACGGTCACAGGCTCGAAGCCTTGGAGCGTGGCCCAGAACAGCGGCAACCATTACGCTTACGCCAACGGCTACAACGGCGGCGCCAACGAACAGTGGTGCATCTCGCCGGCGTTCAACCTCGACAACTACAGCGGCGTCACACTCTCATTCGTGAACGCGAAGAACTACACCGGCCCGGACATGCAGCTCTTCATCTCAGATGACTACGACGGGACGAACGCCGCCACAGCCACATGGAACGAGCTGACATACGTGAAGTCGGCAGGCTCATGGGCCTGGGTCGAGTCAGGAGCCGTATCATTGGAAGGCTACAGCGGCACAAACTGCCACATCGGTTACAAATACACCAGCACCGAGACGGAGGCTGCGGGCTGGGAGGTTGACGACATCATCATGGTCGGCTTCACCTCAAATCCTTCACTCACCGCGACACCGACGGCTCTGTCGGGATTCGGCTACATGGAAGGCCACGGCCCGTCATCAGAACAGTCGTTCGTGGTCAATGGCGTCAACCTGACTTCAGATGTCACGATTTCAATGACAGGCACGGACTTCGAAATGTCAACAGCATCAGGCGAAGCCTTCGCCGCACAGACGGCCATCACACTCACACCGGCAGCCGGTGCTGTTAATCAAACGGTTTACGTCAGGATGACAGAAGGCTTAGCTGCCAACGCCTATGCAGGCTCTGTCACCATCGACTCCGAACTTGACGACATCACGGTCTCACTTGCGGGGACGGTGACGGAGGAAGGCGAGAGCTGGAACAGGATCTTCTCGGCCAACGACCTTGAGGACGGTGCGAAGGTCATCATCGCGGCACGTTACAACAACATTGAAAATGAATACTATGCAATGACCGCCACGACATCGGGCAAGCCGGAGGGCGTGCTGTTCACAAGCGTCACGGAAGGCTCCGTCGAGATTCTCCCGGAGGAAATCGCGCTTGACGAAAGCACGTATTCGTGGACAGTGAACATCGATGGCGGCAACCTGACATTCACAAACGCGGCCGGCGATGTCCTCGGCTACGGCGGCAGCGGCACTAACTTCCAGACAAACGGCGACAACACCAACTGGAACATCGACTACGTGCTTTCCGATCCGGAGTCAATGGTCCCGGAATATTGGGGATTCCTTATTAATAATGTCAACTATACAAGCAGAGCCTTCGCAATCAACAGCACGTATCACAGCTACGGCCCGTACTCGACACAGAACATGACGGGCGCGAACGCCTCGGGATACAACTTCTGCGTTGACATCTTCGTGCAGGGCGGCGAGGTGACACCGACCGTCATGACGCCCACATTCAGCATGGCATCAGGAACATATTATGAGGAAATCGACGTTGAAATTTCAACCTCAACGACAGGCGCAACAATACATTACACGACAGACGGCACGGAACCGACAGCAGCATCAGCAGTGTATTCTGAAGCCATTCATGTCGCAAATGACATGACAATCAAAGCTATAGCGATGAAGGAAGGCTACGATAACAGCGGCGTCGCCACAGCAGAATACGTCATCATGAGCGACATCGTCGTCGTCTTCAATCAGGATTGGGAGAACGGCATGAACGGCTGGACGTTCGAGACATTCGAAGGCAACAAGCCGTGGGTCATCGCATCATACAACAACAACCAATATGCCAATGCCAACGGCTACGGCGATGACGTTGACAACGAACAGTGGTGCATCTCGCCGGAGTTCAACCTCAACGCGCTTGCAGGACAGAACCCGACGCTCACGTTCATGAACGCGATGAAGTTCGAAGGTCCGGACGTTGAACTTCTCTTCACCAACGACTACGACGGCCAAGACCCGACGGCGGCGACATGGCAGCCATTGACATTCAACATGTCGGAGGGCAACTACGAATGGGTCTCGTCAGGCGAGATCTCGCTCGACGGTTTCAGCGGCTCGATCTGCAACATCGCGTTCAAGTACACGAGTACGCCGGAAGCCGCGGCAGCATGGGAAATCGACGACATCATGCTCTACGCGACACCAGGCACCGACCCGTTCATCATCCCGTCAACGTATGCAATGACCGGATTCGACTACGACTACGAATTCGGACCGTCGGCGACACAGTCATTCACCTTGACAGCCGGCAACCTCGTCGGCAACGGAGTCGTGACAGTCACATCTTCCGAATACTTCAAACTCACCCTCGACGAAGAGACATGGTCAAATGAGATTTCATTGGAATACGCTGACGGTCAACTCGTTGGACAGCCAGTTACAGTTTATGTCAGAATGAAATGCAGCCTCGAAATCGGAACATACGAAGGCACGATTGAAATTTCAGGCGGCGATGCGGAATGCGAAATCAACCTTTCAGGTGAGGTTCTTGAACCGCATGGAATCGCTGAAAATTTGGAAGGAAATATCTCGATTTACAACGGCGGCCAGTTCATCTTCATCAAGAACGAAACCGACGCGACATTGTCGATGACGATGTACAACATCCTCGGCCAGCCGGTCATGAGCGAGACCGTCACGGCGGGCGACAACAGAATCGAGCACAATCTCACGACAGGAGCCTACATCATCCGCATCAGCGACGGCAGCAGCGTGATGGTAAGGAAGATTGTTTTGAGATAAGTGAGGAAAGTCAAAAGAAAAAGGGGGGCTTTGAAGCCCCTCTTTTTTTTATGTTCAGATGAATATTTTGTTTTCCGCCGGCCTCGCGAAATTCCGCTCAACCTGAACCTTGTGATACAGATAGCCGGGGTCATCAAAATACTTTGCTTTCACCGGACATTTTTTGATGCACGCACCGCATTTTATACAGATGCCGTTTATAGTTGAGAAATCTTCAAAAGATATTGAACCCATCGGGCAAACTTTCGCGCAAGTGCCACATTTTGTGCAGCTTGCGTCCGTTTTCGGCTTCACCTTCCTGATGTCGATCGGCGTTCCATCATCTGTTTTCGGCTGATAGTAACCGGCATCTTCGTCGCCGTCAACAAAAATCGGTTCGTGTCTGTACAAATTCAGATCGATTTTTGACACCTTATTATATATCGTTTCAGCGAAATCTTTCGCCAAAGCGATGTCGTTTTCATCAGGATGTCCAGCCGCCAAAGTGTGTGAAAATGAATGTTCACAGACGAACGCACCGGCAGCAATTGTTTTAAACCCATGACTTTCAAGGATGTCGCGCAGTTCAATCAGCGAGTTGTCGAAGGCGCGGTTGCCGAAGGTGACGACGGGGACGGCCAACGCGCCGTTGCCCTGAATCGTGCCGAGATATTTCAAAAGCAGATTGGGCACTCGTCCGGCGTATGTCGGGACGCCGAAGACGACGAGGTCGCCGTTTGAAATCTCGGGGAATGACGTGCGTGCCTGGGGCAATGTGAAGTCGTGTGTCTTTTCGCGGATCGAATGTGCGGTCAGCTGGCTGGTGATGGCGTCGGCGACTTTCGCGGTCGTGCCTGTCGCGGAAAAATAGATTTTCCAAACATTGTTTATTTTCATGAAATGAAGTGTTTTTTCATCTGTTGATGACGAGTCTCTTCCATTCGGCGCTGCCGTCGCCCCAGTTGCCGACGAGCGAGTTCTCTTTCGTCAGGTTCTTCAATGTCTTGATGAAGTCCTTGCGCGGGACGGGTGCGGCGCCGAGACGTTTCAGCTCGCTCGTCTCCTGCTGTGCGTCGATGAGTTCGAAGCCGTTGCGTTTCAAGAATTCGCAGAGGTAATAGAACGCCACCTTCGAGGCGTCGGCTTTGTCGCCGAACATCGACTCGCCGCAGAACACTTTCCCTACGGAGACGCCGTACAGCCCGCCGATCAGGTCGTTCTCGATGTATGTCTCCACGGAATGCGCGAAACCGAGCTCGTGAAGCTCGCAGTAGGCGTGGATGATGTCCTCGTTCGACGTGCACGCACGTATGACGTTTTCGAAGTCTGCGTCAAATGAACAGGAGAACTTGTTTGATTCTATGGTCTTCCAAAGCGACTTCGTGACTTTCATGTCGGACGGCCTCATGACCATCCTCGACTCGGGCGACCACCACAGTATCGGCTCATCCTCGCCGTACCAGGGGAAAACGCCCTGCGAATAGGCTATCAATAATCTCTCAGGTGAAAGGTCACCTCCAATGGCTAACAATCCGTCTTCTGTCGCTTGGTTTACTGGCGGGAAATCGTAAACCTCATCTTTTAGCATATATATGGGCATGATTCTGAGATTTGAGGATTATTTTCTCTAAAAGAACGCGCAAAGTTAAAATTATTATTTAGATTGTGCAAATTTTTTTTACCTTTGCAGCCGAAAAATTATCCCATGAACAGATATTTCTTACATCTTGCATACAACGGGAAAGCCTATCACGGCTGGCAAATACAGCCAGATGAGACATCGGTTCAGGAAACGCTGGAGAGATGCATTAGCCTGAAACTGAGACAGACGGTCGGCGTGACGGGCTGCGGACGCACCGACACGGGCGTCAGTGCGAGGAGTTTTTACGCGCATTTTGAAAGTGAGCCTATAGAAGACACGCAAGACTTTGTGTATCAGTTGAATATGTTTTTGCCTGACGACATCGTGGTGTTCGATTGCTGGCAGGTTGACGGCCATCTGCACGCACGCTTCGACGCGACCTCGCGCACCTACCGCTATTACGTCACGCGCAGGAAAAACCCTTTCCACACCGACGACGCCTATTATGTTTACGGCGACCTTGATGTCGAAAAGATGAACGAGGCGGCGAAGATGCTGTTTGACTACGAGGACTTCACGAGTTTCTCGAAACTTCACACGCAAGTCAAGACGAACAACTGCCGGATCATGGAGGCGCGATGGTACCATGACGGTGACCTTCTTGTTTTTGAAGTCAAGGCCGACCGATTCCTGCGGAATATGGTAAGGGCGATGGTCGGGACGCTGCTTGAGGTCGGGCGCGGCAAGATGGACCTCGACGGATTCCGCGCCGTCATCGAACACAAGGACCGCTGCTCCGCCGGGACATCGGCGCCTGCTCACGCGCTGTTCCTGGAAGAAGTGACGTATCCGGGTCTGTAATCCAAAAAAAATAATTCATCGTATCGAAAAAAAATATATCTTTGCGCAAATTAATCTTTAAAGAAATGAAGAACTTATTACTCATCAGCAACTCCACCAATTTCGGTGAGACATATCTGGCATGGGCGATGACCCAACTTGAACAATTCTTTGAGAAAAACAGACTTGGTGAAAACAGCAAGGTCGTTTTCGTGCCGTTCGCGGGCGTTTTCATCGGCGGAAACCCCTATCCGGCAAGCTATGACGCGTATGCCGCAAAGGTTAAGAAAGTGTTCCACGACAAGCTCGGAGTTGATGACTTCGTGTCGGTCCATGAAGTGGAAGACAAGATCGCCCTCGTGAAGTCGGCAGACTGCATCGTCGTCGGCGGCGGCAACACGTTCCATCTTGTAGCCGAGATGCACAAGTACGGCTTGATGGACACCATCGCGAAATGCGCCGACAATGGCACGCCCTACATCGGCTGGAGCGCTGGGTCGAACGTCGCCTGCCCGACGCTGTGCACGACAAACGATATGCCGATTGTGCAGCCGGCAAGTTTCAATACGTTGAATCTCATACCGTTCCAGATCAACCCTCACTACCTCGACCCGCATCCGGAAATCGACAAGATGATCAAGCACGGCGGCGAGACACGCCAGGACCGCATCAACGAATATCTCGCGGTGCGGCAAGAGATGAAGGTCGTCGGACTCCGCGAGGCGACGGCGATATGGGTCTGCGGCGACAGATATTTCCTCAAAGGAGGGAAGAAAATGATGGTTTTCCAGTACGGCAAGGAACCTGTCGAACTCGAGCCCAATCAGGAAGTCACAGACTTTGTAAAATAAATATACACAAATGTAGAATTTTTGTCAAAAATTTTGAAAAATAGGATTCGGGTGAAAATAAATTGCTATTTTTGCGAAAAATTTGTCTGTATGAAAAAGTACATTTCTAAAGTCATTTGTCTGTTTCTGGCGGCCATGTGTGTGTCAAATGTCATGGTGGCGCAGAAAAACAATGAGAAGCTGTCGGTGTTAGACCAGCAATATGAGGTTCAATATATAGGGGTGGGGCAGGATGGCACGAAGGTGTTCACTGTGACCACGACGGCCAAGGATGTTGAGACGGCCATCGCGATGGCGAAACGTGACGCCGTCGCCGCCTGTCTTTTCCGTGGCATCACGGCGTCGGGGAACACCAAGGCGACACCGGCCATCGTCGGCTATCAGGTGGCGGAGGAGAACATGAGTTTCTTCGAGGGCTTCCTGGCGCTCCCGACGAAGAAGACGCCAGCAGGACAGTATGTGCGTTACATAAACAGGACCGGACAGCCGCAGACGGTGAAGGAGGGCAAGTTATATAAGGTGTCGCTCGACGTGCAGGTGCTTTACGACGAACTCCTGAAATACATGCAGGGGAAAGGCTATGCACAGAAAGTCGAGAGCACGGCGGCCGGCAAATACGCTAAACCTATACTGATGGTCGTCCCGTCGGACGTGTACTGCACGACAATGGGCTTCGTGCAGAGCTGGACCGATGAGAACGGGACGAGACACACAAGCCCCGACTACGACATCTTCGGCAATGAGGACAGCCGCGACCTGCGTCTCGTGATAGCCGCACTCGACGACATTTTCAACAAGAAAGGCTTTGAGGTGCAGAGCCTCGAATATCTGCTCAAGAGCATGAAACAGGAAGGTGACGAGACCTCATTCCTCGCCTCCGACTACGAGCTCGACGGGGAGGTGGCCGAGTCGCCGTCAGACAGGATCAGACGCACCGCTCATGTCGATTATATCGTTGACCTTGACTTCTCCGTGATGGGGAAGGGCACGCAGCGTTATGTCACATTCGACATGCGCGTCGTTGACCAGAGTTCAAACGCCAAGGAACTCGCGCACGCGTACGGCGACGGGAAACCGTCAAGCTCGGCGACAGTCAACACATTGCTTGAGGAGGCTGTGCTCAACCACATGGACGGGTTCTGCGACAAACTCCTCGGACACTATGCCGACATGTCGGAGAACGGACGCCAGATAACGGTGAAGGCGAAGCGGACCGATGCGTCGGAATACAACTTCACGAACACGACATTTGACTTTGAAGGTGAAGAGACTTCGCTCGGGGACATCATATATTACTGGCTGCAAGACAATGCTGTTGACCATAATCCGACACGTACGATGTCGCCTAACATCTTGACATTCAACCAGGTGAGGATGCCTATCACAAAGACGGGCCGTCGCGGGGCGGTGCAGAGAATGGACACCAACGACTTCGGCGTCATGCTTCAGAAATATCTGATGGACAACTTCAGCGTCCAGAGTGCGGTGTACATGCGCGGACCGAGTGAGGTCTGGATTATCTTGTAACACATCAAACCCATGAATATGAATAAGTTGAATGGAATAGGAATTGTGCTCATGATGGTGGCGTTATGCCTGCCTCTGAGTGTCAAGGCGCAAGGGGAAGTTGAATTCGCCAATCTCGCGGTGAACGTCCAGATGCCGGAGAATGAAGAGGTCAGCGCGGCAGTGCTGTCATCGCTCCAGGACAGGCTGTACGAGGCGGTCTCGCTGAACGCACTCGGGAGCACCGACGGCGACAGCCGTTTCGTGATACTCCCCATAGTGAACGTCATCTCGAAAAACGTCACGACATCAATACCGCCGCAGTTTGTGGCAGAGGTGGAGATCGCAATCTATTTCGCGGACAACTACACGAGAACGATTCTGTCTCAAGTGGTCATATCCAAAAAAGCGATGGATGACTCGGAGACGAAGGCCGTCTCCAAAGCCGTGAAGTCGTTGCAGGCACGCGACAAGAAAATCAAACGCCTTTTTGACGCGGGAAAGAAAAACTTGGCCGAATATTTCGCGACTCACACTGAAGAAATTGAAGTCGTTGGTGAGACTGATACGGACTGGATTTTGAATGATAAAGATTGAATAGCTGATAATGAAGAGACTTGTTGTTATACTTGCTTTGCTGATACCATTTGCGGTCAGCGCGCAGAAAAAAGGTTACAAACTTGTTGAAAAAAGTGATTCGAAAGGGAGACCCTCATGGGTGTTGAGTCCGCGCGACGGCTGTATGCTGGTGCAGGCTGTCGAGGCATCCTCGCTGAGCGAGGCCAAAGACATCGCCTATGCGACCTTGATAAGTGACATCGCAAAATCGGTGTCGTCAAACATCACGGTGACCATTGACCATAAAACCGAAGAGTTGATTCGGGAAAAGGGCATGACAGAGACGGAATATATTGAGTCTGTGAAGAGCGAGGCTCAACTGAGAGTGGCTAAAATGCCTGATTTCCAAGGCATCACTCTTTCCAATGGCGAGGAGTACATCGAACGTTATTACAATAAGAAATTAGGACTGGAATACTACAACTATTATGTGCTTTACCCTTTTTCAAGATTTGACTTGGAGAAGTTGATTGATAAGTATAATGCGCAGGAGCGTGCAATCAACGAGAGAATCGAGAGAAACAAAAATGTCGCGACAGAGTTTGTCAGGACAGACGAGATAGACGCGGCGTTGAACGACCTCGGCCTGCTTGCAAAGGAACTGGAAGACGGTGATTCGAGGATAGCATTGATCGACAACGCCAAAAACCAGTTGAGGATGGTGTATAAGAAACTGTCTGTTTTTGTCGTGGACAATAGGAGGGAGAGAATGGTGTTCAAACTCGTATATGATGGTAGGACAATTACTTCCTCATCGATGCCCATGTTCTCATCAACATGCGCGCAGCAGTTCGATTGTGTCAAGGATGGCGACTCGTACATCGTCCAGTTTGATGAGTCTTATTGCTACGATGGTGATGACAATACCGTGAAAATCCTTTTCAAGTTCAAGGGAGGGACAGTGACTAAAAATGTAACATTGAGATAACCTATTAAATTAATTAAATTATTAACTAAAAATTTAAAAAAATGAGAAAGTTCAGTTTAATGTTTTTTGCCGCTATGTTAGCATTAGTGGTAAGCTCATGCGGCTCATCCAAAAAAATGCCATGTCCGGATTGCAAGGCGACTACAGAAGTGTTCCGTTATCTCGGACAGCATGTTGCAGGCAGTGACCGTCAGATTCAGCAGGCAAGGTCAATGGCAGCGACAACCGCCCGTGAGGAACTCGCGACAATGGTCAGCGCAACAGTCAAGAGAGTTATCGACAATTATTCAAACGAGTACATTGAAGGTGACAATTCAGATTTCAAACAGCGTATCGAAGGCCTTTCACGCACAGTCGTCAACCAGCTCCTCGTCGGCACACCTGTGACTTGCGAAGGTCAGGTGCCGGGCAGCAAACAGGGAGAGACGATCTGCTACGCCTGCGTCGAACTGACAGGCCAGAGCGTGTTTGACGCCTTGGACAAGAAGATTAAAGACGATTCGAAACTCAGAACCGACTATGAATATGAGAAGTTCAAATCGGTTTTCAATGAGGAAATGAGCAAGATGCAATAATGCGTAAATTATTCATTGTCATGATGTTGTCGTCTCTGATGACGACAACGTATGCTTCAGATACGGGAGATGTGAAATCTCCCGTATCTGATGATGTATTGCCATCATGGTTCTTTGAAAATCAAGGTGTTATAGGGATTTCTGACCCTGGACTTGATTCTGTTCAAGGCTATGAGCAGGCTGTCATCAGAGCGTTGCAGATGTACTCATTCACCGAGACGGAAGTGTCTGCCGTGTATGAAATATACTACAACATTGAGAACAATGAAGTGTCTGTTGATGACCAAAGGTCTCACTGGCTGTCGGAAATGAAGACCGTCGTGAATGGATACCAATATGTTGTAAACCATACGTTTGTGACAAAGTACGATGAGACGGTCGTGAGCATCAGTGTCGTCGGCGACAACCGCAGCAACAGTGTGCTGGAGTCGTTCGCGTCAGTCATGTTCTATTTCGACATTGACAAAAACGTCAACAATTACGGTGAAAGAGTTTGTGTCGAGTGTCAGGCGTCATCTGAAAATTTATCGAAGTTGTCGTGGAATTCGACCACCGAAAATGAATTGTCGCTGAAGACAAGTTCCGTCAATGGCACATTCTCAAGGGTGAAAAACATCGGCTGCAACTACGGCGAAGGCGGAGAAAAAGATGTGAAAGGCTGCGTGTCCGCAAGCCTGAAATACGGATTGTGGAATGCGTATGTCGATGTGTTTTTACAAGAATTCACGAATTTTGAAAGCTCGAATTCCACAATCAAAGTGTCAAGTCGGAATATCACCGAAGAGTACACAGGCTCATACGGCGACAAAGTGCAGCGGATAGCCCGCATGATCTATAACACAACCGTGTCGGCTGGCATCGCCGGCATATACATCGAAGACAATATGCTGTATTCAAAATGGAATATTGTCGAAAACAACGAAGGAGATGAAAAACATTCGCCTGGCGGCAGGTCATTCAAATACGAGAGTTATGGACAACAGGCTGTCGTATGCAATGATAAGTCGAAGGCTTTGAACGAGTCGCGCAGGTCGGCGTCGCTCCATGCAAACAGCGAGCTTGTGATAATGACGCGTTCATCAGTGAAGAAAAACAAAGATAATTTCAAACTTGACGACGATGTCAGAATCGTAGACACAATGACGGTGTCTTCCTATGGGAATTCAAGCAACATCAGGGTGCTGAAAGAAGGCAAGCCTGAACTGAAAAACAACTCCTACGTGACGACATTTGTCAAGGAAATTATTGTTGAGTAAATTTAAAAATGAAATACCAAGGTCTTAGTCAACAGCAAGTTGATAAGAGCCGTGCCGAGCACGGACTCAATGTGCTGACTCCGCCAAAGAAGGAGTCGCTTTTTCACCAATTCATCGGGAAATTCAAGGATCCGATAATCAGCATTCTGCTTATTGCGCTCGTCATGTCAATCGGGGTCTCTGTTTACATGTATGTCACGGGCCAGGAGGGACTCAGCGTCTTGTTCGAGCCGTTGGGCATCTTGGTCGCAATATTGCTCGCCACATGCATCGGCTTTGCCTTTGAGGTGAGCGCGAACAGGAAATTCGACATCCTCAATCAAGTCAATGATGAGGAGACTGTTAAAGTCATCCGTGAAGGCAATGTCACCTTGGTGGAGCGCCGTGACATTGTCGTCGGTGACGTCGTCATCATAGAGACGGGTGACGAGATTCCGGCTGACGGCGAACTGCTTGAGTCGTTCGCCATGCAGGTCAATGAGTCGGACCTGACAGGCGAGCCGATGGCACGCAAGACAACGGATGAGAATGAATTTAATCCCGAAGCCACATACCCGTCAAACTGGGTGATGCGCGGAAGTAAAATCATTGATGGTCACGGCGTTATGAGAGTCGAGAGAGTGGGCGATTCCACAGAATGGGGGAAGGTGTACAAAGGCTCCCAGATTGATAACAACATCAAGACTCCGTTGAACATCCAGCTCGACAAGCTCGGGAAGCTGATCTCATACGCCAGCTATGCAATCGCCGCAATAATCATCGTGTCAAGAATTCTTATATATTTCCTGACCGTCGATTTGATTTCTGACGGCGTGGAATGGATGCTTTTCGCCAAGTATTTCCTCGACACCCTCATGATCGCGGTCACAATCATAGTCGTGGCTGTCCCCGAGGGCCTGCCGATGAGTGTGACGCTGAGCCTGGCGCTGAGCATGCGCCGGATGCTCTCGACGAACAACCTCGTGCGCAAGATGCACGCCTGCGAGACGATGGGCGCCACAACGGTCATCTGTACCGATAAAACAGGAACTCTGACGCAAAATCAGATGAGTGTCAATGATATGATGTCGTATGCCCTGCCGGGGAAGTCTTTGGATGACGGCTTCGTCAGCAACCTTTTCCGTGAAGGTATCTCTGTGAACACTTCGGCATTCCTCGACATGACAGATTCCGAGAAGGCTAAGGTCATCGGCAACCCGACGGAAGGCGCATTGCTTCTGTGGCTCAACAGTCAGAATGTCAACTTCATGAAATACAGGGAGGGGGCGAAGCTGCTGCAGCAAGTGCCGTTCTCCACGAAGTACAAGTTCATGGCGACGGTCGTCGATTCGCCGGTGTTCGGCAAACTCATGTTCTACGTGAAGGGCGCACCGGAAATAATACTTCAGCATTGCAACAAGGTTGTGACCGAGAACGGCAGCGTGGACATAGAGCCGTATCGTCAGGCGATTGAGGAGCAGCTCTACGCCTATCAGGGCAAGGCGATGCGAACACTCGCCTTCGCATATAAAGAGGCTGACCCGGCAGAGCAGTCGTTCGACCCGAAGACCGACAACTTGGTCGCCGAGAACCTGATTTTCATGGGCATTGTCGCCATCGCCGACCCGATCCGTCCAGATGTCGCCGACGCCGTCGCGAGTTGCATGAATGCCGGGATCGACGTGAAGATCGTCACCGGCGACACACCCGGCACCGCGATAGAGATCGGACGCCAGCTCGGACTGTGGAAGGAGACAGACCAGAAAGACTTCAACCACATCTCGGGGAAGGACTTCGAGGCGCTGTCTGACGAAGAGGCGAAACGACGTATCCCGTTGATAAAGATCATGTCGCGTGCCCGCCCGATGGACAAAGAACGCTTGGTGCGTCTCCAACAGGTCAATGGCGAAGTCGTGGCTGTCACAGGCGACGGGACAAATGACGCGCCGGCACTGAAAGCCGCGCAGGTCGGGCTCTCGATGGGCGACGGGACAACGGTCGCCAAGGAAGCCTCAGACATCACAATACTCGACAACTCATTCAGGAGCATCGCCCGCGCCGTGATGTGGGGACGCTCGCTGTACCTAAACATACAACGGTTTATACTCTTCCAGATGACAATCAACGTCGCCGCCTGCCTCGTCGTCATGTTCGGCGCGCTGCTCGGGACGGAGATGGTCCTCACTGTGACGCAGATGCTCTGGGTCAACCTCGTCATGGATACCTTCGCAGCCATGGCCCTCGCCTCGCTGCCGCCGTCACGTGTCGTGATGAAAGAGAAACCCCGCTCGAAAAACGCACATATACTTACCAAACCGATGATATGGTCGATATTCACCGTCGGACTGCTCTTCGTGCTGGTGATGTTCGGCTTCATACAGTATTTCAAACACGCGGAAGTGGATTTCCTGTTCGAGGACTTCTCTTGGCAGACCTATATCCGAAGCGTGCTGAATTTCGACCTTCAGTCGGGACTCACGACATACGAGTTGACGCTGACATTCACAATCTTCGTGTTCCTGCAATTCTGGAACCTGTTCAACGCCAAGGCGTTCCATACCGGAGCGACGGCTCTTCGCGGACTGTTCACGAGTTTCGGCGGATTCCACATCTCGCTCATAATAATTTTAGTCGGACAGTTCCTCATCGTCAATTTCGGCGGCGAGATGTTCAGCGTCGAACCTCTCAAATGGCACGACTGGCTCGCCTGCTTCGTCGGGACTTCGCCGGTGCTCATCCTGGGTGAGTTTATCAGACTTTTCATAGCAGACAAATGATTTAAAAATGAAAAATACCAAGACATTGTTAATGATAGGAGGCATCTTGATGTTTGCATCTTGCGGAAACCGCTTTCAAATAAAAGAATATCCCGTTGCCGACCGTGATGAGACAGTCGTTGACGATTATTTCGGAACGAAAGTCGCCGACCCGTACCGTTGGCTCGAAAACGACACGTCAGCAAAGACAGGCGCATGGGTCGAGGCACAGCGCAGACTCACTGACGAATACCTGAGCCATATCCCTTGCCGTGAGGCGATAAAAGACAGGATGACCCAACTCGCTGATTATGAACGATACGGAGTGCCTTCAAAACGCTTCGGGAAATATTTCTACAGCAAGAACGACGGACTCCAGAACCAGAGCGTCATGTATGTGCAGAACGCTGACGGCGGCGAGCCGGAGGTCCTTCTCGACCCGAACAAGCTCTCGGACGACGGTACCGTCTCCCTCGGAAGCACAAGCCTCTCGAACGACGGCAAATATCTCGCCTACACAATCAACAGAAGCGGCTCCGACTGGGTCGAAATCTACGTGATGAACGTCGAGACAAGGGAACTCCTTGACGACCATATCGAATGGGCCAAGTTCACCGGCGCGTCGTGGTACAAGGACGGTTTCTTCTATGCCGCTTACGACAAGCCTGTCGAAGGCAAGGAGTTTTCAAATGTAAACGAAAATCACAAGATTTACTATCATAAACTCGGTGATTCTCAGGAAAATGACGAGCTTTTCTATGAAAATCCCGACCAGCCGCGTTATTTCCACAGCGTCGGCCTGACTGATGATGAACGTTACATGTTCCTTTACGAGAGCGGACAGGGTGCCGGCCATACGTTGTGGATACGCGACATGGAAGATGCTGACGGTAAGTTCGTCATGCTCGCCGGTGACATGGATTTCCAGTATTCGCCGGTTGATGTCATCGCCGGCAAGTTGTATGTCCAGACAAATCACTCGGCTCCCAAAGGCAAGGTTTGTGTTGTGGGTCTCGATGATTTAAGCAAGGCTGGCATCGAGAACTGGGAACTGCTGATTCCTGAATCGGATAATGTGATGGTCTCGGCGCAGATGGCGGCAGGGAAGATGATTGTCACCTACGACCAGGACGCTTCCAACCACTCGTATGTGTGTGATTTGCAAGGCAGTGTGCTGCATGAAATAGCTTTCCCGACATTCGGCGCAGTCGGCATCGTCAGTCGCAGCGACGAGCAGGAGGTGTTTTACGCTTTCACGTCGTTCACCTTCCCGACGACGATTTACAAATATGATGTCGAAAGCAACGTCTCCGAGGTGTTCCGCGCCCCGAAGGTGGATTTCAACCCCGAAGACTACGTCACCGAGCAGGTCTTCTTCAACAGCAAGGACGGCACCCGCATCCCGATGTTCCTGACTTACAGGAAGGATGTCAAGATGGACGGGAAGAATCCGACTTACATGTACGGCTACGGCGGTTTCAACATAACTTTGAATCCCGGTTTCTCGGTGATGCGCGTTCCTTTCCTCGAGCTGGGCGGCATTTACGCACAGGTGAACCTGCGCGGCGGCAACGAATACGGCGAGGAATGGCATATCGCCGGAACCAAGTTGCAGAAACAGAACGTGTTTGACGACTTCATCTCGGCGGGCGAATATCTCGTTGAGAAGAAATACACGTCGCCAGACTATCTCGCTATCGTCGGCGGCTCAAACGGCGGCCTCCTCGTCGGAGCCTGCGCGAACCAGCGTCCCGACCTGTTCAAGGTGGCCGTCCCTGAAGTCGGTGTCATGGATATGCTTCGTTATCATCTGTTTACGATCGGCTGGAACTGGGCGAGCGACTATGGCACGAGTGCCGACAGCAAGGAGATGTTCGATGCGCTTTACGCCTATTCGCCGTTGCACAACATCAAGAGCGGCGATGACGTCCATTATCCGGCGATTATGGTGACGACAGCCGACCACGACGACCGTGTCGTCCCCGCACACTCGTTCAAGTATGCGGCGACGTTGCAGGCGGCGCAAACCGGCGACGAACCGAAGATAATCCGTATCGACAGCAAGGCCGGCCACGGCGGCGGCAAGCCGATGGCGAAAGTCATCGAGGAACAGGCCGACATCTATGCGTTCATATTGTATAATATGGGCAAGTAGTGTCATTTGTCTTTCGCCATGAAAAACCTCCTCGCCATATTGTCAATTCTCGTCGTCTTCGCCTCGTGTTCCGACAAGGCGGGCGGCTGGCATTCCGCGCCGGAGCTGCGGACGGCGCATGAGCTGATGCAGGAACGGCCCGACAGCGCGTTGAAGGTGCTGGTTGGCTTCGACATCGACGACAGCACAAGCCGCTCAGTCGTGAACGAATACCAGATACTTGTGGCGGAGGCGCTTTACAAGAACGACTGCGCACAGACCAACGCCCCGGCCGTCATCGCTGCGACTGCTTATTACGACAGCGTCTTTGAGAAATATCCGGAGAACAGCGGCCTCGCCTTCGAGACGGCACGGGCGCATTACTACAAGGCCGTCGGCGAGACGGAGGACGACGACATCGTGGCGGCGTGCTCCGACTACCTCAAGGCCGCCGACATCATGGAGGCGGCGTTCCCGGAGATAGAAAAGGCGGCGGAAAAAGGTATGATGGGTGATTATAATTAACGTGAGTTCGACCAAATTAACGGCTTGAAACCAAAACAGTTATGAAGAAAAGGTGTTCGTCGCCAATGAAGATGTGCCACATTGTCAGGTGAA
>JAGHUX010000043.1 GCA_018064605.1 Candidatus Limimorpha caballi
CGCCAGAATGCTTCTTTTTCGGGATATGATATTTCGCAAGTGCGGATGAGCTGCATGCTTTCATTGTAAGTTTCGATTTTATTGTTGAGATGATCGAAATATATTAATGTGTCGCTGATGTGACCAAGGAATGCGTTTTTGGTGTGAAACCACGCCATTGATACGAAGCTTTCCCATTCGTTTGGCTCGGGACCGAGTTCGAAAACTTGATTTCCGACAGTGGTAGTTAGCCTGTGCCTACGATGGAAATCACGTTCACGCTGGATTTCACGAAGCTTGTCAGAATCATCGCTCGAAAACAGCTTCTCGCGAGTGCCTTTTGCAGGATTAACCCTATAATATTCAATGGAATAGCCTTGCGATTTGACGTTTCTGAAATAAACATAATTCTCAGTCATGAAGATGCATTTTTGCATCACATCGAGATAATGGCTTTTCTCGACAGGAAAGCCATAAAAGGTCTTGTCGAAGTACTCAACTATTTGATAAACAGTGTCTTGACCCAAAATTTGACATTGATTGGCAGCATCAAGAAGAATGTTGGTCGGCTTGATCCTATCAGGAAGCGACATCGTGTCGAGAGGTTCGAACACCATATTGGTGACGAGGACTCGGAAATCTTTTAATGATTTGTTTTCACGCTGAAGAATATAGAATTTGTCGTTGACAATTTCAAAATCAACTATCACATACTCGTAATCGCGATATTTTGTTATTCTTTCAGCGGTGACACTGGCAGCTTCGAGCATATAGATTGTTTCGCGCATCTTGAAGCTGATAAAGATTGTATCTTGTTGAGGCACAAGGTTTACCAAAGTGTCTTGATATCCGACGCAGGAGAATAGCAGCCCGAGTTGGCGGTTGGTTTTAGGAAGAATGAGGCTGAAATTGCCGTTGTTGTCGGAGCTGGTGCCGTAGTTGGTGTGGATGACTTTGATGTTAACATTTGCTGTGTGTACGTTACCATAAAGATACGTATCAACTTGTTGTGCATTTACTTGTATTAAAAGCAAATTACACATACACACAATGACAAATTCTATACAATGCTTCATTATTGGATAGTAGGACCACAATTGTCTGTTTCAACAGTTTGACAACTACTCATGGGGACTTCTATCTTTACTCTTTTCACGCCGCCCTTCTGGATTTCGCGAAGTCCGTTGAACGAAATCCACAATGAAAACGACGCGGCAAAGTTACAAATTACTTTCTTATTTCCAACAATTTGTTATAATTTTTTAAAATTTACGTGGGGGTAAATAGTTGTTTATAAATGTGTTACACAAACTAATTCATCCCCAGTCTAACAATTTGTTCATATTAGCACACATTGTAAACCATGCTCCACACGCACCATAGTCTTGGAATTCTTCCGGTTGACCGTCTCCTGCTTCTTGCTCAGCTTTTTCCCTCTCACGCTGCGCTTGATGACGCGGTCCTTCATCTGGTATTTGCGCATCACGCTTTTCACGCTCTTTCCGATATATGCGCTGTCGGCGTGCAGCTCCTGCCCCCTGTCGTCATTGTCTATCAGCAACTTGGCCGGAACGGAGTCGTGCTGATTCGCGCTCGTGGTCACAGCCTTTTTTATCAGTTTGCTCCCTGAACGCCCAGATGGTCCTGGCATCGGGCACCTTGTCGCCGCTTGCCAGACCGAGGAAGCCACTGAAACTTGTGCGGTCAACTATCTGGTATTCAGCCTGCTCGTCGCTCAGGTTATACATGCGTTGCAGCACAAGGATCTTGAACATCAGAACATAGTCATACGGCTTCGCCCCCGCTTTCGTCAGACGCTCACGGTGCAGGCCCGCCTCCAATGTCTCACGGAACATCTCGAAATCAACCGTTCCCGTAAGCCTCTCAAGTGGATTCCCTAATGAGGACAACATGGATGTCCTTTCCTCCGAATCAA
>JAGHUX010000066.1 GCA_018064605.1 Candidatus Limimorpha caballi
AAATTTAAAGCGTACGGCAACGGCTACGAGATGAAGTGTTGGGGGAAAGACCCAAAAAGAAAAATTTTTATTAAACCCAATAAAGCGGTGCGTATGAGGGACCCCCCGGAGTGGAACAAAAACAAATAAACTTTTGGGGTTTGTGCCCCCCCCGGGGGCCCCACACCAGCCCCGCTTTATTTGGTGTTAAAAAACTCTTCGTGGGGGGGGGTGGCCCCCAACACTTCATCTCGTAGCCGTTGCCGTACGCTTTAAATTTCGTTCACGGCATTTATAATCAACGCCTTCTGCCTGTCACCGACGCATTTCCGTGCAATGGCTTCATTGAAAGAATCCAGTCGGTGGACATCACTCCCGAAAACATGGATCCATCCTTTGGAAAGGAATGTCGAGAACTTCCGGCGTGCATCCTCCCCATAGACTCCCGTCAAAGAGGTGATGTTGCACTGGAAGCGGACACCCATCTCCCTGAGTCGTTCATAATCGCCGTTGTCCATATAAATGTAGCGTTCCGGATGTGCCAGCAGAGGCTGACAACCTTTCTCACGGATTCGTCCGATGATGCCGTACAGGTCCATCGGCGAGCTGAAGTAAGACGTCTCCACGAGCAGCGTCCTGCTTTCCTGAGGCCCAATGTGAAGAAGGTCGTCGTTGCCCAGGCGTTCCTCAAAGCCATTGTCCAGCATATACTCTGCCGCGAGATGCAGCCTCAAGGGGCCGGTGTATGCGGACGACAGCTCCTTGAACCGCCGCTGGAGGTCGATGGTGGCATTGGGAATATCTTCCATCACGTGGGGAGTCAGCCACACTTCGCGGATGCCCAGCTGCTCATAGCGTTCAAGCACCCGAAGCGCATTCTCCATATCCGGGATGCCGTCATCCACTCCTGGGAGGATGTGGCTGTGCCAATCGGTGAAGCCCTCGAAGACACCGATTGACTCAAGAGTCAATTTGTCATGAAACAACCACATAAGACGACTGAAGCATTTATCACACGACCTTGGGCTTTAGACCTCACGATAATAATTCCCATAATGATGATAGTAACCGTAATGGTAGCCGTAGTGACCGTTGAACTTCTCCGTGCCATTCAGGAGGACAGCCATATTCGGCAGTTTCTGCTCATCGTAATACCTGTCTATCATAGGCAGCATTTCACGTTCCAGCAGTCCCGCGCGCACCACGAAGACCGTCTTGTCGGCATACTTCGCTATGATTGAGGCATCAGCCAGCATATCCACCGGAGGGCAGTCCATGAAGATGAGATCGTAATCGGCTTTCAACTTTTCAAGGAGAGTCTGGAGTCTGTCGCTGTAGAGAAGCTCCGTCGGATTCGGCGGGATGGCTCCTACCGGGATGATGCTCAGGTTCTTCTGTTCAGGATGCTCCAGTATCGGACAACTGTCAACACCCCCCGCCAGATAATTACTGAGTCCCTGTTTCGGCCTGCCCACGTAGTTGCTGAGCGAAGCGTGACGCATGTCAAAGTCGATCACCACGACTTTTTTGCCCTTAACGGCAAGGCTTGCCGCCAGATTTGCCGTGATGAAGGTCTTGCCGGACCCCGGGTTGAAGGATGTCACCATGACCACTCTCTTCTGGCCGTTGTTAACCATAAACTCCAGATTGGAACGCACCACGCGGAAGGCCTCGTTGATGACGCTTCTGCTGTTGGCCTTGACGACGAAGTTCTTCTCGGCATCCTTCGAAGCCCTCTTCGAGCCATACAGTGGTATCTCACCAATAAACGGCGCGGCAAGGTTTTCCAAATCCTTGCGGTCGCGGACCATGGTGTTCAGCACCATTCTCAAATATATGACATTCAGAGGCAGGAAAAGTCCCAGCATGAGTGCCAGCATCAGGATGCTGCTTCTCTTGGGTGCGACGGGCACCAGTCCTCCGTAAGGTTTGGCCACGATACGGGTGTTGTATGCGGTGAAGGCCTGTGTCAGTTCGTTCTCCTCGCGTTTCTGCAGCAGATACAGATACAGCTGTTCCTTGACCTTCTGCTGCCGCTCGATTGAGCGCAGGTCACGCTCCAGTTTCGGGGTGTTGGATATGCGCCCCGCATATTTGTCCTGATTGTTCTGCTCGGCCTGTATGAGCTGCTCCAGACGCACTTTCTCGTTGTCCAATCCGTTAAGGACTGCGGAATGCATGGCGGCGAGTTCGTTGTTCAATTCGATTACGAGCGGACTCATTTCCGAACTGTAACGAAGTATGTTGTCGCGGCGCATGAGCTTGGCGTTGTATTCGTCGATCTGGCTGTTGATGGATGCGCTGCTCAATCCAAGGCCTGTTGGCAGGAGCTGGTCGCTGCTCTGCGTCATGAAGTTGCGGATATAGCGCACCATATACAGTTCGTTGGTGTACGCACGGATTGCATTTTCAGAGTTGATGGTCTGGACGATATTATGAGCGGAGGCGGCACTCACATCGGCCATGTTGTTTTCACTCTTGAAGGAGGAGATGCCCTTGTCAACCGCGCCCAGCTCGTCCTCCATCACCCTGATGCGCTCGTTGATGAAGTCTGATGTGGAGATGGCGAGCAGGTTCTTGTCCTTCACCCAGCTCTCGTTGTAAACCGTCACTATGGTATCGAGGATGTCTTCCGCCCGGGCCGGCACGAAATCCCTGCACGACATATTGATTATGGCCGCCTGTTTATTCGCCAATGAAAACGACAGTTTAGCCCGGAGCTGACCGACGGAACTATGATAGCCCCGGCGGGTGATGTAGATTGTCTGGTCGGTCAGCTCGTTATGTTTTAAACGAACGCTGATGACGCCGGCGGCAGTCTGGACGGCCGAACCGGGTGTGCATACATATTCCTCCCTGTCGTCAATCTCGACCCCGTTTATCCTGGTCTTCAGGTTGGAAAGGATTATCTCCTGATTCACGATCTGGAGCGTCATCGTCAATCTCTGCTCTGGACGGACGTCCTCAATCACAACCTCCACAGGCAGGCTGCCGCCATAGAGGATGCCCTTGTCGGTCAGATGCTTCTTTGACGAATATGTATAGTCAAGATGCAGACGCTTAACCGTCTCGAACATGATGTCGGTCGATTGGATGCACAGGATCTCGTTCTGCACGTCACTCACCATGCCGAACAGGTTCATGTCGCCCATGTTCTGCAACTGATTGGTGAACGTTCTGGAATTGCGATAGTTCTCCGGCTTGATCATGATGGTGGCGTTGCGGTTGTATTCTTTGGGCGTCACCCACAAATACGCGACGGCCAGCAGGAGGCAGACAGCGACGGAAAGGACAAACCATTTCCAATCGTTCAGACATTTGTACCACAGATTCTTGAGTGTCACCGGATTGTTTGACTGTGCTTTGTTTTTGTTCTTGTTTTCCATGACTTTATGATTATCTTGTTACGACCGACACTATCGACACGATAAGTGACGCTATTGATATCCAGAAACTTGTGTTGAGCAGGTTGTTGCCGTTGACCGTCGCCTGGCGTTTCCTCACCTTGTTCGGCTCGACATACACCAGGTCGCCCTGCTGCATCATATATGCAGGGGAAGACATCAGCTGCTGCATGTTGGTCATGTCCAACTTATAGACCTGCGTCCCCTCCGGCGTCTTGCGGCCCACCATCACGTTCTGGCGCAGCCCCAGCACGTTCAGGTCCGACGACTGGCTCAGGATGTCCAGTATGGTGACGTTGTCCTGCGTCAGCTCGTAGCGCCCGGGGCGGTTGACCTCGCCCATCACGTTCACGTATGCATTTGACAGCTCCACATTCACAATGGCGTCAGTGCAGTGTTTCTCATCCACAAGCCTGTTTTTCACATATTCCGCCACCTCACTGCGTGTCATCCCCTCCACCTTGATTACCCCGAGCACAGGGAAGTCTATCGTCCCCTCCGGCGACACGGTGTAACTCATCGTGGCGTAGGTGGAGTTGTAGCTTTGACTGGTGTTGCCCGCTCCAAGTCTGTAACCGACAATCGGCAGGTTGAACCTCACGGCCAGTTCCGGCACCGAACTGTGCACCACAATCATCAGTTTCTCGCCCGGCTGCACCTTCAGCGGCTGAAGGGTCAGATTCGTAATCAGGGTGTCCTTTCCGGAGACATCCTGGAAATAAGCCACCTGCTTCGGCGCCGAGCAGGAGGCGAGTACCATTGCCAACGCAATGACGACAAAAATTGACTTTCTCATTGTTTGAATATTTTTTTAATTATTGATTTCAATTGACTTGAACATGTTGAATATGTTATCCCAATCAAACTGCTTTTTTCTGGATTCGAAGTTCTCCAGATTATGCCGATACTTCTGTATGGTTTCAGGATTAGACAATATCTCTGTGAGTTTTGACTTCAACACCAGTTCATCACCTTTATTTTCATCGAAGCAAAACTTTATTCACAATCCTCATCGTTCCCTTCTTCATCATATTCATCCTCAATACGCTCATAATATGTTCTCTGTATTCCCCACATCATGCACATCAGATAGAAATAGGTTGACACGCCTTCCAGAACAGGTTCCATAAAGGCCGACAGGAACATACAGACGTTCAATCCGACAATAAAGCCAATCAGCGGATTGTCTTCCATTCTGAAAAGACGGTAGGTGAATTGGTAGTTCCTTACAGAAATGGCGACCAAAATGAAAAAAGGCAGTACGCCAGCGCAACGGGCCACATCAAGCCATAGATTATGCGCATAATATCCCACCGTATCGCTCCATCCGAACGGATGTGTCACAAAATCGCTCAAGGCTTGCCCCCATAAAATAGTACGCGTCCCTCCAGATGCGACAGACGAGTTTTCATTTCTTTCTGCGTATGCTTCCATAGCATCGAAATAGAAGCCGCCCAACTGGGCAACGAGGATAAAAACCACAGCGACGAATGCAGCCGCTAACAGAATCTTCCACCACTGCTCCCTGTAATTGTATATCAAGGCAACAAAGACAACTGCTGCGAAGACAAACAGGCCGGTCCTGGTGACAAGATGGATTACGCAGAACAGGCTCAACGCTGTGGCAAGAATGCTGATAATAAAGACTGCTTTCTTGCGGAATCCGTATGATATGGCACAAGCGATACAGGCTGCCCCCAATGAGGCTGTCATACTTTGCAGTGTTGCAGACCTCACAGAGCCGTCGTCAGTTGCAATAATACGTGAAACGTTGATCACTCCGTTTTCCGACACATCAGCGATAATGTTTTCCCATAGTATCAGATTGGAAGAAATAATTGTAAGCAGGATAATCCATAGTATTCCATTATCGGAATGCGACGTTCGCACCACCGAGCACCCCATCAGATAGTATGTCAGTGGGCACAACAGCATACCCAACAACTCGAAGTTGCTGTGTATCGCTCCATTGACATACGATATTGCCGCAAACGTGGCGGAGAAAGTCAACAGGGGAAGAATATTTTTTACATTCGGATTCTCCGCAATTAACGAGGCCAATGCAAACAGGCAAAAACCGACCTTGACGTACACGTGTATATCAGGCAACGATAGTGTCAGCTGGGTTGCAAGAAACAACGCCAACCGAATACCCGGTATTGAGAATATATTTCGGACAGTAGGACTAATATTCTGCATTCGTTTTTTTTAATTATTTGTTTCAAAGGTCTCCGGGCCTGATTTTCTTGCTTTTATTATCAAAAACGCAGCTGTGATGACGAACGCGAACAGGAAGACCAGCACCTGTCCCCAGGCAGCACCTACAAAGCCGAACGAGTCAATCATATATTTATAGATGAGCACTGCCACTGCAGCCGCACAGATTCTCAACACCAATTGTTGTTTGACATATCCGTATCCGGTCATTATACTGCCCATTAGTAAATATACTGCCATTGTGATGTTCTGTATTGCGAAAATCCGTGCATAGAGACATGAATCGGTGTAGCGGCCCGCTGTCAGCAAATCAATGATCAGTGGAGCAAATGCTACAAATAACAGATTTGAAATGATAACTGTTGCAAGAATCACACCACCAACCGTCAATAGTTTTCTGGTGTTCCTCTCTGCAATGCTTTTATACATATCAGGCGCAAAAGTAGTAGAAACTGACGAATAGAAAATCTGCAGGTATAGGGCTATAGAGGCTCCGACATTATACAGACCGAACGTATATGAATCATTCAGCTTTTCCAGAAAGAATTTGTCAACTCCTGACAGGAAATACCAGAACAGTGCCGCAAAAGCCAATGGATAGCCGAATTTCAGGGCGGTTTTCATAATCTGCCTGTCGAAATGTTTTTTGTGCAACAGTTTCACACAAGAATAAACAGCAAACAGGAATGAAATGAGTAGTGGAGCCAACAATTTTCCCAATGCGCCTTTGTGCAGCACTACTACGAACAAAATCAAAGCACCTTGAGTCAGCAGACATTGGCCGATATTGATTATTGCAAATTTCTTGGCTTGCCTTGTGATTTTTAGCTTGGACAAATACAATCCTGCTATGTTATTCAAATGAATTTGGACGAAAGCCAGCAATGCATACGGCCAGAAAGGAAATGAATGTTCTGTATTAGAGTAAAACACATAAAAGCCTGCCAGGAATAATACAAGTGAGCACGACCCAATAACCAGAAGCGTTGACACTATCGTATGCTCCAGGTCAATTCGCTTTCCCTCGGGTATGAAAAAATACTGTCTGGAATAAAACTTGTCGATATTCAACGTGATTAAAGGCAGCAGCAGCAGGTTGTAGGATGAAAAATAGCCCACGATGGCATAATCCAACGGATCGAGGTTCATTGCCATCAACGGATTCATCGCAAGTCCGACAATGGCAACAAACATCGATGAGAAGAAATACCAACCGGCATTCTTTACATAAAGTTTTATCCTATCTGTATATGATTCCAATATACCCATGGACAATTATCTCAAATGTCTTTTTACTGCATCAAACAACCTGTTCAAATACAATGGCAGGTATTGTTTCCATTCTATGCTTCTTCTGATTCGCACAGAAGGTATGAGCTGGATCCCATTACTTCGATTGAAAGCTTTTCGGGGTATCAAATGGAAAACGTTTCCCTTTTTCCCTGTTAATATATTGCACTCCAAAGGTATCATTCCCGCATCGAACGACTCTATCACATCTTCTTTGTTACACTTTCTTGATGTGATTACATAATCTTCCTTTATCTGCTCCTTGTGACCCAAAAGGTCAAATTCCACCTTATATGGCTTGTCGTTGATTGTCACTATTCGTGGCATTAACTGAAAATAAGCATCATATTTATACTGTATTGCATCAAAATCAGGTAAACGGAATTCTTTGGTTCCCGATATGTCATAAGGGGAGGACTCAAAAACCACGAGGTGATTTACAGTATGAACGCCGGCAGCCTTGTTTCCATTGTATATCTGAGAGACGAATGGGAACACAAAATATCGGTTCGTATCAGCAAGATATGCAATGTAATACTTTTTCCAAGAATGCTCCCAATAACGGGCTCCCATAGGAATAGGAATCGTGCTGATATCCTGATGCTCTTCATACCAAGCCTTGAAAGAGTGCCATTGCGTTCTTGTCCATAGTTGTCCCCACGAGGATGCCCACTGGACAAAATATGCGTCATAACCCTCGTAAATAGGCAAAAACAGCGTATGGGTTATCTCTTCCATATAGTAATGGTATATCGACACACCTCCTATTCTGTCATCATTTTCATAGAATTTCGCAGCTCCCTTTGCAAAACGATAGAAAGATGGTGCGACTTCCAAATCGTCCTCAATAACAATGACAGCATCATATTCATCGGTCAGGTCACCACAAAAAATGATGTTGTTACGTAGTCCGATATTAGTTTCATGCTCTATGACACGCTTAGGACCGTACGGCCATTCAAAAGCGTTGGCGAACTTGGCAACAGAGTCTGTTCCTGAATAATCCACTGAAAACACCAACGATACGATATCTCCATCATAACTTGCTTTCAGTAATGTCTGACAAAGTTCGCTTAGGGTCTGAATTCGCTTAAAACACGGTATTACTATTGCAATATTCATCTATCTGTTGGTAATTTCGTTAACTTCCCCATTTCCAATAAAACCTCTTTCGAGTAAGCATTAATATATCCTCCAGATGCAGTAAAAGTCATTTCTCCAAAATAAATTTGCCCGTCTATATTATATAGATCAACCCTGACCTGTGGAAATCCCTTTGACAAATCCTCGGCAAAGGAAATCATTTGCTCATAATTTTTCGGTTTAGTAATTTTTCCCCCGCCGTCTCCTTTTTCATTTGTAAAGACCAACTTTTCCGGGTGATAATTCCACTCCCTATCGTACCATTCTGTATCAGCCTCAAATCGATGTCTGTTATAATATACCTTGGTACCAAAAGCCTTCCCGTCGAAACACCAAATTTTATAGTCAACTAAAGAAGAGGAAATACCGCTCTCATCTCTCAATAATGATTCTGCAA
The DNA here is from genome assembly GCA_018064605.1 of Candidatus Limimorpha caballi. Taxonomy (GTDB): domain Bacteria; phylum Bacteroidota; class Bacteroidia; order Bacteroidales; family F082; genus Limimorpha; species Limimorpha caballi. The sequence continues at coordinate 8,431 of JAGHUX010000066.1, forward strand.
TTATCAATGGTTTGATTCTTAAATAATGAGGTTCCGCTCGCTTCAATCCGAATTTATTTTTCAACCATTTATTTAATTGAGCCCTTACTGTTCTTTGGTCTATTAAGGTTTTATCTTCAACTACCATCACTGTCCCTGCTCCATTATTCGTTTTTAACACAAAACTGTCTGGAAGTGTAGAAAAATCAATTTCATTTGCATTTTCCCATACTCCCAACAAGGGGACTAAATATTGCTTGTAGCCTTTTTCTTCAATAAATTTTCTGACAGCGTACTTGTCTGCCAATTCTGACCATTTTGTAGTATCACTATTAAACTTCAACCAATTGATTTTCTCATTTAAATCAACAGGACTTTCCCAGTTGATTCCATTTTTATTTCCTGTCGCATCAATATAAAGACGGTCAGCAAGTTCTTGAGGGTTATGCCTGCTTAAATAACTATAATGCATTAATTTGACCATCGATTTGAATTTCCTGAATAAAATCATAATGCTTCAAATTTGTAAACCTTTATTTAATATTTTTATTGTTCATAACAGCATTCTATTTTTTATGCTATTTATTCACTTTGTTTACCGCCTTATGATACATCTCCCTCAAGAATTTCGGACTTTTATCCGACAGCACCCAGTATCTTAATCTTCTGAGGGATAGAGCCACCAATAGCTCATATTTGAATCTTTCCCAAGCGGAATAGTGGGTTTTATAGATTCTCTGATACTCTTTTGTCTTTATTTGAATGCCTTTCGCCGACACTGAGACTCCTCCGCCGAGATACCTGCATATAGGAATGTTGAGATAATGAAACGGAATATGGTTTTTGAATGCCTTGACTGCGAAATCATAGTCTGCTGCAATTCTGAAACTTAAATCATAAAAGCCGAGTTCATCAAAAACAGTTCTTGAGAAGAACATGCTCTGATGGCACAAAGGCGTTCTGTAAAGGAAGAACGGTGTGACATTTGTAGGCTGCTTACTATAGATGTTACCATAGAAACAATCTCCATATAAAATTCCACCGCTGATTGCAGAAGAACGAATAAAGCCGGCAACCCGTTCCAGCACATCATCTGACGCGAACTTGTCGCCACAGTTCAGAAAATGCAGGAACCTGCCCTTAGCTTCCTTGATAGCCATATTCATTCCGTCATATATGCCCGAATCCTTCGATTGGAAAAGTCTGATTTTATTGCTTTCGGGAATCTGCGTTATCGTATCATCCATTGAACAGGCATCCTTGACGACTATTTCATAATCATCAAATGTCTGCTTCAAGATGGAATCTATGGTGTCTTTAATCAATGCCGATGCATTGTAAGACACAACGATGATACTGAATAACGGGTTATTGGTCATCTTTCAACAAAATCAATTATTCTTTGTGCCTGAACATTCTTATTTTTCCTGGTAAGAATAAAACTCTTCGATTCTTCTCCCGTTTTTCTTCTTTCGGATACTGGCATTCCGGCAACTTTCCTTATCGTTTGGGCAATAGATGCGGCTGTCATTTCAGGTATTTCAAACAGATAATTGAAGTATTCATCAGGGATGCCGCCCAAACGGCACGAAATCACAGGATTTCCCGACACCATATATTCAAACAGTTTGGATGGGAAGCAATACCTGGACGCAGGTTCATCAGGATTCCGCATATTTATCAGCATATCCGCCTGCATCTGTAGTTTAATAAGATCCGCAGTTGTAGGCAGAATGCCATAAAATTTAATCCTTTTGTCGTGCTCCGCATACGACTTAACCACATCTGCATAATCGCCACCGCCAGTAAACCACAATTCGTAGGAATCGTCCAGCAAACGCATCGCGTCAAGCAAATGCTGAATACCAAAGCCTCTTTTAATGCTTCCCGAGTACATGACTATGTATCTGTCATCCTGTCGGGATTCGGGAGGCGAATATTCACGGTCAGCAATATCCTGGCTTATTGCCCCCTCCATCACCATCCACGAACCTTCTTTCAGTCCGAGATACTCCGCCATTGGAGCAGCATACAATATGTAATCGTCAATATACTGCATATTTCCTTTGATGCTTCTCCAATCAAGGGCTTTCAACATCCGTTTCAACCTGCTTGCATTCAGATCCATAAATTGAGGCAAATCCGGCACTATCAGATGTATTCTTGATGAAGGACACATCTCCTTCACCGCTTTTGCCGCTTTCAGACAGGCAGACCGCATTTCGTATATAAATACATCGAATGTTTCTGACTGTCTTGATTTTAACTGCCTTCTGACTTCTTTTGCAAGAGAAGCACCCATAAACATCTTGTTTAAATATTTGATGTTCAGAAACCCGACCAAGGTGTCTGTTGCTCCTTCTGCATGGGAGAAAATACGTTTCTTGCAGTACAATTCCTTCCCTTTCGGATAGCCATCAGCCGACAGAGCGCCTATCGTATCAAAGGTTTTGCCGGACACTTTCTCTATGCCTTCCAGAATCCTTTTCTGCGACAGGAAAGCTGCCTGATTGCCATATCCGAGTCCTCGGATTCTTGCCGCCATCTCATCGTTCAGATAACTGCCTATCCATAGTGATTCATTCATAGATTCTCCTCCACCGCCTCCACCAATGTGTCAACGAATCGTTTCACGCATTTCTCTTTATCGAGTTCCGCTGTCAGATAACTCTTTCCGAGCTTTCCTTTTTCTGTCAGTTGCGGATCGGCAACCATTTTGCAGATTGCCTCTATCAGTTCCTCCTTGTTGCCCGCTGCTGCCACAACACCGCAGCCTGTGCTCTCTATCAATGATGACAATGCGCTGTTCTTGTCAAACGAAGCAAGGATAGGCTTTTCTGCCGCCATATAGCTCCACGTCTTGCTCGGAACCGAATTGTTTCCCACATTCGGTTTGCTGATAATCAAGCCCACGTCACCAAGACTGAACACCGAGGCAATGTCTGCATACGGCTGGAACGGAAGCAGCGTCACGTTGTCAATCGCCTCATCCTTGATTCTTCTCTCCACTTCTGCCTTGGCAGCACCTTCGCCAATAACAACGAAACGCACGTCTTTCAGTTCACCATTAATCTCTTTTGCCACATCAAGCAGCAAGTCCATATTCTGTGTATGCCCAATCGTACCGCTGTAGCAGATGTAGAACTTGTCACGTTCCAAACCGTATCTGTCGAACAGCACATTGTCCTCTCTCTCTATAAGATAAATCCCATCGGTATCTGCCCAGTTGGGGACCACGACAATCTTCTCCTCCGGCACCCCCTTAGCCATGATGTTGCGCTTGAAGTCCTCGGAAATCACAATAATCCTGTCGGCACTGCGGTAGATGTAATCTTCCATCCTGCGGCCTATTTTCCAAAGGAGTGAGCCTTGCCTTGTCATTCCCGTGCCCACGAGCGAGTCAGGGAAAATGTCCTGAAGGTTATACACAAACGGAACTTTCCTGCCATACTTGCGGCTGAGCCGTTTTGCCACCAGGGCGGTCAGCATCCCCTGAGTCGGTGGGGTGCTGCTGCAGAGCATCAAATCAATGTCCTTTGCCCTGATTCCCTTGAAATACTCCACAATGGTGCACAGCAGGTATTTCAACGATTTCTGGACAATGTTCGTTCCCTCCTTTATCATCGGGAAACGGTGGACAATGACGTGCCCGTCGTGGAACTCCTCGTATTTAATTTTCTTGTATTTCCGTCTCACCTCGTCGCTTACTCCGCGTGACGGCATAGGGGTATAATTGATGCAGACGATGCCCCTTCTGACATATTCCGCGTCAATATTCTCTCCCATTGCCGAAGCTGCAACGTTCTCGGGGTAACAGTATGCTCTGAGTCTGAGTATGTTCATCGTTTCTGCATTTTTGGTATATTTCCACCTTTTGCGATTGCAACTATTTGCCTTTGATCCTTCTAATATCCAGCATCCACGGCAGCCATCGGTTAATTATTCTGACGGCAAAGTAGCTTATCACCATTGAGCCGGTAAAAACTAAGGTAAATCCTATATAGTTCGCTTCGGGATGGAAATGCTTCACCGCCATACTCAGGACTATTGGGAGGGCACCACTCATAAAGTAGAATCCTATGGTGTTCTGGCCTATGTAATTTAGAAGGTCGTTCTTACGAATCATTTTACAGAGTTCTATCAGTACTATGATTGCGAGAAGACTGATACCTATACCTGCCAGATTGAGATCTAGCAAAGATATCAATACTTTGAAATTCTTTGGCCAGAGTGAAAGCAATGTCGCATAAACTACAATCATCCCCACCAATACAAACTTGTTCATCACCTTGTTGATTATGGTTTCATACCTCCAGAACAATCCTCCAACCGCCATGAATACGAGGCAGAAAAGCCCGTGGTTATACAGCCAAGGAAAAGTCGGATGAGCAGCAAAAAAACTGAAACCGTTCCTGCACATCAGCCAACCGATAGCAGAGAGAATTGAGCAACATATTGCGTAAAACCAGATACTCTTTCTTCTTGTGAGCAGCATAAGTCCGATAAGCAATTCCGCCACAGCCAATGCTGCCGTAAACCAATAAGTACATCCGCCTATTGTTTTGTAGAAAAAAGCTCCTATTTCTAACGTCCTTCCCCTAAGAACGAAACTCGGAATAAATTCTATCGCCGAGAAGAGGACTGTAGGAATCATTATGCGATATATTATATTGAGCGTCATGATTTTATACCCACCCCCTGTGAATTCATCAATCTTCTGACCTATAAGCGGTTCAGAGAGTTGCTTTCGAAAAAGCAAATAGCCAGAAACAAAGAAAAAAGCGTTGACATAGAATGGTAGTATATATCTGACCCCTGGCATTGAAATACCATAATAATAAATAGAATGCGCCCAATATATGCTGATAATACAAACTGCTTTGAGGATGTTGATCCAAAGTATGTTTTTTTTGTTCATAAATTAATGTTTTGCCATTCGGTTTGATTATTGTATTATATTTCTTTTATTGTTCCCATTGACTATTCCGCCATCGCCGAAGCGGCAACGTTCTCGGGGTAACAGTATGCTCTGAGTCTGAGAATGTTCATATCAATTTCTTCCCTTTACAACATCGGAGTCATATAAAGCGGCAGATAGACTATACCGTCTTTCTCGGTTTTCCATCTGACCAATTCGTTATAAATCTTCCTTTTCATCACGATTCCTAAGTTTTTATCAAGGGCAAATATACACCTTTCCTAAAATTTTACAAACTCAACTCACCGTACTTTATTTTCCGCAAGATGATAATTCCCATCGAGGCGGCATCGAGCCACAGGACATTGCCGAGCACGAATGCGGGAAGATGGATGGAGGAGTCACCCAACTTGAAGCGTGTCAGGCCGGTGTGCCTGTCAAGATTGTCGCTGTGCTTTTTGAGGAACTGTCGGTTTCGGCGGATCAAAGTTCTGTACCTTCCATGTCTTTCCCGTGCGTTCCCTCCGCGATAGATGATATCCATCACGACATTGCCAACCAGCCAGTAATAGACATTGCTCAGTTGCTCTCTTATGGATAATCCGAGTTTTCCGCTCTCTTCAATCAGGTTTTCCGTTATGATTTCAAAGCCCTCCTGAAGGGAGTTGTTCTTCCTCTGGACCAATGACCCCTGACGTATTCTGTGGAAGAGCAGTGATTCGTTGCAAACGCAATAAACAGGACTATGAAAAGTCAGATTTATATTGAATCCCAATTCATTGCCGTTATCCGGCAAATGAAATTCAGCACCGGAGTTCCTTACAAGCTGCGTCCTGTACATCTTGTTCCAGGAATCGGACAAAAGCAATTCGTTGAATAACCTATACAAATCCGAATGCAACAATTCTTTAGTGGCTGCCAACTTTTCATACCTTCCGTACGGCATATATACAGTGCGTGCATCGTCTTTCCCGTCCGTAAAGCAACTGACCCCACAGACAGATACATCCGCTTCGTTTCTGATGATGGCATCATATAGTTTTTCGACGAAGTCCGCTGACACGTAGTCGTCCGCATCCAATGTCACGAAGTAGGTTCCGCTACACGCTTCAACACCGAACTGCCGCGAGGCTGCCACACCGAAATTCTGCCTGTGGAACACTTTCACCCTGTCGTCTTTGAGATATTCATCGCAGATGTCAGGCGAGCCATCCGTTGAGCCGTCGTCGATGACGAGTATCTCCAGATTGCGGTATGTCTGATTGATAACGCTGTCAAGCGTCTGCCTGACGTATTTCTCAACGTTATATACAGGCACAATCACGGAAATCAGGTCTGTCATAATTCCAGCATTTTGATGAGTCGGAACCCTTCTGCATATTCCACTTCATTGGCGTATCCACGAATGTGGTTCCTCTCAATGGCAGTAGTGAACAGCCGGTTCAACCTGTCGTGTTCGCTGCCGTAGCAAGCCAATGCCTGTTTCTTCTGTTCGATGAAATCGCTGACATCAACGAAATACGTCGGAGTAAACTCATTGTCAAGAACATATCCATTGCTTTGGAACTCAAGTATGTTGCGGCAATGACGTGCAGCTGTCAGGCAGATTCGGCTCGCCTCCACGTGGTCCTGATTCATATCCGCATCGAAATGGATGAAGACCGTGTCGATGTCGTATTCGAAGATGATGCTTTCCACTTGCTGCATAATCTCCATGCCGTACATAAGCGTAGAGCAAGGCACTGGATTGGGATTCTCAATTTCAATTATACCCAAAGCCTTTGCAGCCAACGCACTTTGCTTTTTCGATTCGCTGTATTCTACATTGACATTCCGCTGCTCGAATTTTGTCTCGTTGTCCGTCAAGGTGTATTTATACACCTTTTTGCCTTGGCTGACCAGCTTTGCCAATGTCCCGCCGGCTCCCAGTTCCGCATCGTCGAAATGCGCTCCGATAATAAGGATATTCTTCATTATATTTTGCTGTTTACGATTCTGTAATAGAAAGTATCCTTTTAAGTCTTTCTTTCCGAAATCCTTTAGGTGAGTTCTTTCTGAATTTTCTCAATCAATGCCTCCATCGTGAAGTCACTGTATAGCTTCCTCACAGCATCAAAAGGGATTATTCCTTTGCCCTTGGCATTATAAATGAACTGCTCAACCTCTTTCACTCTCTCTTCTGTCAGTTCTTCGTTCTGGTAGATGAAACATTTGTCCGGATAGCGCTCAAGATATTTCTTTGCACAGCAGTTCTCTATCTTCTGGATATGCAGTATCGGCTTGCCGCTGGAAGCAAAGTCAATAGCCTTGCTCGGACACATATTGGCAGAATCATGTCCCATACTGACCAGCACATCACAATCCAGCATCGCATTGTGCGCCTCTTCCTGGCTGATGCGCTCGTGGCAGATGTACCCGTCACCAAGTTTTTCCTGCCACAAATCCACGGTCTCACGATAGTCACACACGCTTCCGATGGTATAGAACCGGATTTTTAGAGTTGAGAGTTGAGAGTTGAGAGTTGAGAGTTTCTCAAACAGTCTGAAGATGAAATCCGTATTCTCATTGCCAAAATAGAAGTCGCCCAAGAAGACACAGTTGATATAGGAATCGTCAAATTCAATCACTCTCTTAGTCTTGTCCGGATTGATAGGTCTGATACACGGAAGATTGAAATAGACAATCTTGTCCTCTATCGGCGAACCTATGTAGTCGTCGCTGAACTCCGTGAGGAAGAATATTTTGGTAGCATCTCGCAGCGTTTCAACCTCCTGACGGATATACTCCTGTCTCTGCTTCTCCGTGATATGCGGATTGAACGCATACGGGTCGTAGGACATTGGGAACCATTTGAGGGTTGAGGGTTGTGGTTCGACAGGCTCACCAACCGGGGTGAGGACTTGATGGACGAGGAAATGGATTTCGAAGGCGAGGGCTACGGAGAATACATAGTCATAATCCGTTGCATCAAGCACCTTCTTCAGTTCGGACAGATGCCGCTCCTCTATTTTATGCGTCTCTGACGGGTTTACGGGAGTATAGTTCATTTCAGCCCCTGCTTCCGGACTGATGATCCTCACGCCATTGTATTCCAGCGGATACGAGAAATGGTTACCCGAAATCTCAGCAGGGTAAACATCTACGCTATATCCAAGCCGAGCAAGCGCCTCAGCCGTCCTTCGCCCCAGTGTGGTTGTCGCACTGGAATCCGGATAATATGTGTCGGTGACAAAAAGGATGTGGTTCATGATTGAGGATTGAAGGTTGAGGATTATTTTTTGATTCTTGACTTCATTGTTTTGACAATTGCTGCCAAGCATTTGAGTACTCGCACTCCATCTGTATTCATTGACTCAAACTGGGTTTGACTAAGATAACCATTGTCATGAAGTAAATTCAGCCAATAGTCCGTTTCATCTGCTTCCTTTAAAGCAATATTCATCTTATTCAGGAAATCAGCATCAGATTGTGCGTGATTGGCTTCTCTCACATTAGCTCCAATAGACGTTCCCGAGCGATATAGTTGTTTGGATTGAATAAACTCTTTATATTCTGACTCTTCCGTCAAATACTGGAAAAGTCGAGTTATCCTACAGGCATAATCATACGATAGAGCTTGAATGTCAGCTTTCTGTTTCTCTTCTTCGCTCAAAAGCGGTTTAAGTACGCCTCTCATCTGTATTATTTTTTTGTTCCGTATCATTATATGCAGCCTTAATCCTTAATCATCAACCATCAATCATCAACCATCAATCATCAATCATCAATCATCAACCATCAATCATCAATCATCAACCATCAATCATCAATCCTCAATCATCAATCCTCAACCCTCAATCATCAATCCTCAATCCTCAACCCTCAATCATTTTCTTCGCTATCTCTGCAAAATAGTCGCTGTACTGTCCGAACAGCGGCCCCATTGTCAGCTGGGAGTGATACATTCCTATTCCTCTAAGGTTCCACTCGATGATAACCGGCTTGTTATTTTTATCAATGGTAATGTCCCAGCCTATAATCCCGAGCATCGGCATACTCTCATGCGCCTCCAATGCCAGAGCCACAGCTTCTTTGTATGAAGGCACCTGTATGCCTCCGAATGTAAAACCGTTCGGAAGCGTCCGTATAGGCTTTGCGTTCTCAAAATATCCGGTATCCGCCAACTTTCCCTCATCATCAATTCCGATACAGACCACACCCACTCCTGGAGCCGTATTCCTGTTGCACGCAACCGCATCGGTCGTATTGGTCAGCAGCATACTTGACATCAGTTCCGCCTTGCCGTTCACGATAGCGGTAACAACCCTCATGGCAGCCACACTATGAGAGTTCATTCTGTTAAATTCATCGCATTGGGCGATGACCTCCTGTGCCAGATAATTTTTAGGATATGTTGAAAGGACTTCATCCACGGCTTTTTCGTCAGAAATCAGTCTGAGGTTTTTTCCTTCACCCGATACCAAGGATGGCTTGACTATAAGGGGAAGATGTTCGACCATGATTTTTCTCGCGTCCTCAGGACTGATATGACGATAGTCATTGTCAAGGAACCAGCCGTTCACATTCCTAACGTAGGCATGAGGGAAAGGAAGTGATGGCTGATGACGCTCAAAATAATTCTTGTCATCCCAAGCCAGAATCAATTTTCTGTCCGCAAGACCCGGATCCAGATACAATCTGTAAATCTTTTCAGGAACATAACGGACATCGAACACCCCTTTTACATTCAGCATAATCTCGTGCGTCATGAAGTCGCTCGCCACCACAGGATGCGGAATTCCCCAGTATGCGACAATCTCATTTTTCTGCTCTTTTGTGAGCGTTTGCCAATTCGGATAATTGCGCTTTGCAGCGTTCAGTTGACTTGTAGAATAGATTCTTGCAAATTTCTTTCTGAAAGAATCGTGTGAAAATGTCTCAAACCAGTTGAATAACCTATAACCTAATGCATACGGATCCATTTATTATTTCCTCCCAAAAACTTCATTTAATACTCTTTCTGTCAAATCTCCGAAGAACGGACCGTGCAGACATTGAATCGGGCCAGTGTCAGCTTTGCGCATATTAGCTTCAATCAATACGATATCCCCATCCTCATCAACGGAAAAGTCCCATCCAACCATTCTGAAATGTCCGGTAAATTGTGCAAGTCTCTTAGCTGTATCAAGCATTTTGTCAAAGGAAGGCACCTTGATTTCACTTAAAAGCATTCCCTGTGGGTGTCTGTTTGTCGTTTTCCCAGACAGCATATCAAAATATGCACATTCAGTCAGCGCACCATTTTCTCTAACTCCTGCAATGATGCCCGAATTGGCGCTGACATTATCAATACGACTGTTGTTCCCTCCCATTCTCATAGACGCAGACAGAATGTGCACACAGTCCTCCAACAATATTGTGTAAACTCGGACGGTATTAAGCGACTGTGGATGCATCTTGGCCATTTCATAATGCTGTTTCACCAGGTCCTGTACAATCCAATTCTGCTCCTTGGGGTCAAGCAGGAGTTGTTTCAGCCTCTCTGCGTCAGATTTTGTGTCATAAAATTCAATATATCTTCCTCCCCCTGTCTCTTGGGTTGGTTTTACAATTACCTCCGGACACATGGCGAGAAGTGCCATCGCTTTTCCTATATCTATCAAGTGATATTCTTCATCAAAAAGAAGACTTCCTATTTTTCTGACAATAGTTTTCGGCTGCTTGATTCCGGGGAAAATCAAGGAATAGTTGTTCTTGTCATTGAATCCGTAGCCAAGTCTTTTCTGATTGAAATATTGGTCAATTCTTGTATGTTGCAAGTCTTCCGGAATATATCTTGGGTCAAATTTTCCGGTGATGCCGGCATAATATCTGAACCAATCCATCTTCACCCGGCAATAGGGTTTCCAAAATTCCCTGACGGCCTTCTTCTGTTCAGAAGTAAGTTTCGGCAGGTGCTTAACATATTTCCGAAGTTCCCGTCTTTTCTGAAACACGAGAATTTTATTGGCGACCCACGTTTCTGTGCCTTCAAATATTTTGTTGTATAATGCTTTGGCTTTTAAGTTGACAATCATAATATTTTTCTGTTTTCATTATTTTGCTTTTCGTTTTCGGGATAGTTTATTCCTTTATGCAACAATATCGTCTTCACTGTCATAAAAACTATCCTCAAATCAAAGAGGAAAGAGATATTTTCGACGTAAAAGACATCATTGTTATACCGTTGTTCAAGCGTAGCCGAATTTCTCAACAAGGCCTGATTGTAACCGGTAATCCCTGGCCTCACTTCAAATTTTTTCTTAATAAAATCCGTATAGGTCGCTTCATTTCCCATCGGACTCGGTCTGGGGCCGATGATGCTCATATCCCCCTTGAGCACATTGAAAAACTGGGGCAGTTCATCTATACTTGTCTTCCTCAGAAAACCGCCGATTCTTGTCAGTCTTGGATCATTATCCGAATTATAAGTTGTTCCATCCCCGTTGCGGACATCAGCCGCATTCTTCTTCATGCTTCTGAATTTGTATTCGTAGAATTTACGCATATCCTTGCCGTAGCGCAGGCCTTTAAAAAACACAGGTCCGCCATCTTCAAGTTTAATGGCAATCGCTACCGGCACAGACATAATCGCAACAAACGGCAATGCTATCAATGAGATAAATATCCCGAGCATTCTCTTAAGAACTTTTCTATAAATGGAGTTCATCCTATCGTTGTTTGTATTCCTGCTTGATATCCTGAAGTGCAGAAATAAAAGTAAAATTATTGTGGAATCCCGCTCCTGATATTTTCGAAATATCCATATAGGAGTTAATAACCGTTTCCTTTACAGAATCATCGTATATCAAATTCCCAGTATTGTCAAAGCATTCATTGATGGTTTCTGCGATTTCCAGGTTGGACATTAGAACACCGCATCCCAGATTGTATATCTGATTCTTTTCTTTTGCTTCATATATGCCCCACAGCAGAGCGGAAACAGCATCTTTTACATAAATAAAATCCCGTCTTGCTATACTTTTCCCGTTCAGCGACAATGTCTTCTTATCAATTGCTTCATCAATGAACGTGGAAACCATTCTCTTTGAATGATCGCCTCCGAATACAATTCCGCAACGAAAAATGGTATAGTCGATACCTGCAGCAGAATATTGCTTGCACAAATACTCACAAGTCAGCTTGCTCAATCCGTAAAAGGATTGTGGTGTCGGATACTGCTCCTCCTTCCAAGGGAGCATACTTTCGTCGGAATAAACAGCAATTGATGACATAAAAATGATTCGAGGCACTTTTGTCGTCAGCATCGCTTTTAATATGTTTTCAGTAATTGTTTCGTTATCAACGAATGAATGATAGTCATTTTCTATCCCACGATGGGAAGCAAGATGAATCACAATACCGGCATTCTGAAATAATTTTTCCAACTCCGATATACTGTAATCAGTCGTCTCAAGACCCTTATGAGGAGACCTTGACAGACCAATCACTTGATTGCCATCGCTATCAGAGAGCTTTGCAAATAATTTACTCCCAATATTACCCGAAGCTCCTGTGATAATTATTTTCATTTTTCAGAGGTTTCTGATATAATATCCAACTTTTTCAAATCTTCCGTTGACTGGGCGTATGTATTTCCCGTCCTCATAGTAGAAACAATGGTGAACAGCATCCTCCGGCAATTCGAATTCAGATTGTTTCATATAGGTCTTCGGCTCTTTACACCAGAACACCAGTTCCATAGGTTTGACTTTCCCTGTCCATTTGTCAAGCTCGGATATGTCATTTGAAAGGAGATGCTGAAAAGTCAGATGCATAAGGTTGACTCCTGTGGACTTTTCCAAGACATTCCACATGTGACAGCCATCAAGTCTCGGAGTCATCTCTATCAGATATGGCTTACTTTCCATCACCTTCATTTGGAAATAAACAGGTCCGTTTTGAATTCCCATCCTTCTGCAGGAGTCTTCGGCAAGACATCTTATTTTTCGTTCTGCCTCTTCATTGAAAGTTTTGCCAGGAACAATGTGACGATGGATAAGTCCTGTATATTCAGACCATGTGTCACGGTCTGATGCGACAAAAAAGCGCATAACGCCATCAACCATATACACATTTACTGATATTTCCAGACCGTCGATATATTGCTCTACGATCACCTTGCCTTGACGGGAATATGACTTTGCCTCTGAAAAATGTTGTTCAAATTCATCCTGCGAGTGAATCAGAAAAATCCCTCTTTGCCCTTGAGCGTCTGACGGCTTGAGCATTAACGGAAATGCTAAGTTTATTTTTTCAATGTCGGACATCACCTGATAGGGGACATTGCCTTCACAGTCGGAAGAAAGAGCGCTTCTCAGTTCGTTCTTATGGTTGCAGATATAGGCCGCTTCGGAACTGACAAAGTGAGGAAGACCCAAACGTTCACTGATTTTACAGGCAACTGGCATGGCAATATCAGTCCCGGTTGAATAGACAACATCAATCCTGTTTTTAAGAATATGTTTTTCTATTGCTTCTTCATCAAGAACATTGATGATATCAAAATGATCGGACATATCAGCCGCAGGACCATCTTTTGCCATAGCAACAGTGAATGTCTCGCATCCTATCTTGTTCAGTTCAACAACAGCATCCAATTGTGCTGTAGAGACTCCTAAAATGAGAACCTTCATTTAAAAATTTGTTGTTTAAAGGAACTTTATCACAATACTTTTAAACCTATCAATCACATACTCCACATCCTCATCCGCCATCCTGGTATGCAGCGGCAGGGTGATTTCGTTCTCGAACTTGTTGTACGAAACGGGATAATCCTTGATGTCGAAACCGAGGTTGCGGTATGCCGTGTGCAGCGGAAGGTAATCAACTATTCAAACAAATCGTCCAGAGTCACCACCTTTTGAAAGTCGCTGCTGTAGTCATTGTATTTCAGACCTTCGGTCGTAACGAGTGTCGAGTGCACTACAGTATTGGCAGGCAACTCACGCTCCAAAACATTCTGCCGATGCACCAATGTTTTATGATATGCTTTGCTGACAGTGTATTCATCGTTATAGAATTTCATCTCGCATATGTTCACCACATGATCGTCACGTTGAAGCAACATATCTATCTGCAAACCGTCCTCTTCTGGAATCGTATCTTCGCCATCACTGGCCTTTCTGCCCAATTTTGTCCAGGCACTCAGTTCCGTCTGCACTCCTTCAATACCCAATGCCTTTCGTATTTGACGCCAATGATACCAGCAGACCTCCTCGAATGCTATTCCTCGCCAACTGACTACGGCCTGACTTGCCGTCCCTTGCCAGAAGTCCGTCACCAATCGGGTATTGCCCTTCACGAAATGCAACCAGAACCAGCAGAAAGGGTCCGCCAATTTATAATGTACCTGCGTCTTCTTCATCCCGAAAGGCACATACTTGATGACAAAGTCGCTTGCTATCAGGGCTTTCAACATCTTTGAAAAGGCCTCATTGCTTTCCATTCCCGTCATCTTGAGCAGCTGCTGCCGTGTCCATCCAGCGTGACGTTTGTTCATGGCCTCCACGAGTCGTTTCATTTCGGCAGGTTTGCTGAAAACCGATGCAAAAAGCCTGTCGTATTCATTTTCCAGTCTGGGGTTCACTCCAAAGAAAAGTTCGTCCACCATCTGGCTCAGACTCATCCCGCGCTTCAAATAATTCATATAATACGGGATTCCGCCTAATACCATATAACTCTGCACGATGTCATATCTGGACAATCTGATGCCACGGTTCTTGTAGAACAGTTCGCATTCCTTAAGCGAAAACGGCCTCAATCTTATCTCCTTGGTCACACGTCCGTACAGCCCTCCGTGATTGTCGATGAAGTTGTCCTGTATCCAACTTGTGGCAGAACCGCATACCACCACCATCACATTGTGACGATGGCAGGCCCAATTGTTCCAGAATCCTTCGAAGGCTGTCACAAAGCCGGCCCTTGGAGTGTCCATCCACGGCAGTTCGTCCAGAAAAATCACTATCCTCTGTCCCTTGTCTTTCTGCTCCATCAGCGAGGACAGCATGAAGAAAGCCTCTATCCACGAAGTGGGCTGATGCGACTTCCGCATGCCATACTGCTGCAGAGAAACGTAGAACTGTTTGAGTTGCAGCTTCATCTGGCTCACTCTCGACCGCTTGTCGGCATCCGTTATGCTTTTCTGTTCCGACTCAATAGGCGAAAGTCCAGTATGACGGAAAGCCAGTTTGCCGGAGAGCGTTTCATCTATCAGGAAGGTCTTCCCTACACGCCTTCGCCCATACACGGCAACCAATTCTGCTTTTCCGCTGTCATACAGCTCATTAAGCTCTTGTATTTCTTGTTTTCTGCCAATGATCGCCATTACATTTTATTGTTTTATTCAGCCACGATTTTATCAAATATATAATCTCTGGCTAAATATAACACTATTTTTGTCTATATCAACCTCCTCAAAATCTCTTCGCAGGTTCATTTCACAAAAGTGTATTTTTTCAGAATCCCGATATATTTTTCAATCACATACTCCACATCCTCGTCCGTCATCCTGGTATGCAGCGGCAGGGTGATTTCGTTCTCGAACTTGGCGTACGAAACGGGATAATCCTTGATGTCGAAACCGAGGTTGCGGTATGCCGTGTGCAGCGGAAGGGGCTTGAAATGGACGTTCGTGGCTATTCCTGCGCGAGCCATCTCCTTCATTATCTCGTTTGCCTGCTCGCGCCTGATTCCGGGAATGCGGGTAATGTACAAATGCCCCGAACTCTGATGGTCGGTGGTGTAATGATTCAGGAGTTTTATCCCGAGCGGTTTGAATGCAGCATCATACCTTCCGATGATTTCTCTGCGGCGGGCAAGCATCGCAGGATACCTCTCGAACTGCCCGAGACCGACTGCTGCCGCCATATCCGTCATGTTGCATTTGTACCAGGGACCTATGATGTCGTACTCCCATCCTCCTGCCTGATTCTTTGCGAAAGCGTCCTTGCTCTGTCCGTGAAGGCTGAAGAGCTGTATCTGGCGATAGATTTCGCTATCTTCGATGCCTTCAAAATGATTCCATGTAAGTGCTCCGCCTTCGGCAGTGGAGAAGTTCTTCGTGGCGTGGAACGAGAATGCAGTGAAGTCGGCGACGCTCCCCACCATCCTGCCCTTGTACGAAGCCCCGAGCGCGTGGGCGCCATCGGCAACAACAGCAATCCTGCCGAGTGTCTCCTGAAGGCGAGACGAAGCCTTGAACATAGCCTTCTTCCGCTCCACAATCCCTAAGATTCTGTCGTAGTCACACGGCACTCCGGCAATATCCACAGGGATAACAGCCTTTGTGTTCGGGGTGATGGCCGCCTCAAGTCTGTCGTAATCCATCTCGATGGAACCATCGGCATCCGAACAATCTACCAGCACAATCCTTGCTCCGACGTGGCTGATGACAGATGCTGAAGCGGTATATGTGTAGGCGCAGGTAATCACCTCATCGTCGGCACTGCCTCCTGCCTGCTCGCCGATTTGCAACAGTCTCAGGGCGATTTCCATTGCTGCCGTAGCCGAACCCAAGCACACGCATCGGGGAGAACCCTCTCCGTCATAATCTCCGACAAATCCTGCCAGTTTCTTCTCCAGCAGTTTTGTCTTCGGCCCGGTCGTAATCCATCCCGACCGCAGCACCTCCACCACGTTCTCAATCTCCAGATCCGAAATATCCGGAATTGTAAATTTTATCTCTTTCATCATGCATTGAAAAAACTTTGAAATGTCCGTTCCCGCTGCCATAAACATCACTCGGCTCATTTCACAGCTTCGCCCCTTCAGTCACATGCCGAATAGGCCAAACGACTGTGAATCAGAAAAATAGAACGGTATTAAATCCGCGTCAGCCACCGTCAATCGACTGACTTTTTTCGGCTGCAAATATACACATTAAAACAACCATTTTCACATACTCCCCCCGAAAAAAATAACATGAAAACGGAGGCGAGATGTGCCCGACAGCGGAGACCGCAGACCGGTTTGCTATTCCTTCACCTGAAACACTTTCTTCTGCGTGAGCATCAGCACGAAGGCGAGCACCGCGCCGAAGATGTCGGACGCCGTGCATGACGCGAAGACGCCGTACAGCGGGGCGTAGCCGAGCCTCGTGAATATCATCGGTACGAGATACATCATCGGGATCAGGAAGATGACCTGGCGCGAGAGGCTCGTCGCGATGGCGATCCACGGCTTGTCGATGCTCTGGAAGAAGTTGGAGTTGACGATGGTGAACGCGATGAGCGGCGACATCACCGAGATGAGCGGCAGGGCTTTCTGCGAGATGTCGAGCAGAGCCGTGTCGCTCGTGAACGCCATCGAGATGAGACGCGGCATGGCGCAGCCCAAGACAGCCGACAGGATTCCAAGTGCCACGCACACCTTCATCGTCAGCGCATAGACGCGTTTCAGCCTTTGCGGATGGCCTGCTCCGTAGTTGTATCCGGCGATAGGCTGCATGCCCTGGCACACGCCGATGATTATCAGCACCATGAAGTTCATGAAGCTGTTGGTGATGCCATACGCCCCGACCGCGAAGTCGCCGCCGAACCTGATGAGCTGCCGGTTGAGTATCGCCACGACGCCCGCCGCCGCCACGTTCATCAGGAACGGGCTCATGCCTATCATGAAGATGTTCTTGAAGATGTAGCCGCGCGGTATGAAGCCGTGCCGCCTGAACCTGATGAACGAGTCTCTCCTCAGGAAATGCAGGGCTGACAGCACCGTGGCGAACGCCATCGAGATCGTCGTGGCCCACGCCGCGCCCGCGATGCCCATGTCGAACCTGAAGATGAACAGCGCGTCGAGGACTATGTTCAGTATCGCGCCGCTGCCGAGGATGAGCATCGACTTGGTGGGGTAGCCCGAAGCGCGTATCAGCGAGGCGAGGTTGAACGCCATCGTCAGCAGGAACATGCCGGGCAGCACGATGACCATGTATTCGTGCGCGTACGACACCGTGTCGGGCGTCGCGCCGAAGAGAATCAATATCTTATCCATGAAAAGATAGCCGAACAGCATCACGAGGCCGCTCAGCACCGTGGTGAAGATGACGCTGTTGCCGAGGATGTTCTCCGCCCAGTTGACGTCTTTCTTGCCGAGGACTATCGACATCCTCGCGCCCGCGCCGACGCCCACCAACGCGCCGAAGGCGTGCACGATGTTCATCACCGGCATCGTGATGGCGAGGCCCGCGATGGCGAGCGCACCCACACCCTGCCCGATGAAGATGCGGTCACAAATGTTATAAACCGACGCGATGACCTGGCTCACCACCGACGGTATCGCGTATGCAAGCAGCAGAGTACCAATGCCTTTCGTCTCCAACTCTTTCGTTTTGTCTATCTGCATTTTTTAAAAATAAAAATAAAATTCAACCCCAAAATATCATTCCGAAAAAATTCCGGCAAAGATAACAAAAAAAGAAACATGAAAAATATTTTTCAGAAAAGCATCTCAAATCGTTTATTTACATTATTTTTGCAGACAAATTCGTTAAAAAATGAACACTATAACTTTGGAGTACGACAACTCAAATTCACTTGCCATTAAAATGCTTGAGCAAATCCTCACAAGCGGATTTTTCAAGGTTTCAAGCAAACAAAACAAAATTGACATATCCTTGGAAGAAGAAAAAATGGGGCTTGTAAATTCATACGACAACGTTGACGACTTCATCAGAAAAATGAACTCATAATGTACAAATTCAGAACCACAAACCAATTTGAAAGAGATTATTCTTTATGTAAAAAACGGGGACTAAACATGGATTTGATTGACGAAGCCATGAAGATTCTCATTAGAGATGGTCGTTTACCCGGTAAATATCAACAACATAAACTTTCAGGCAAATATTCAAATTGCTGGGAGTGCCATATAGAACCTAATTGGCTTCTAATTTGTAAACAATACGATAACGAATTGATAATGTTATTCACAAATACCGGCATCCATTCTGACTTATTTGGAAAATAAAGGTTGTTTCTGAAAGCGAAACTTTATTTTTCTTGCCTCTCGATTTTCTTCGCTATCGTGATGCCGTATTCGTAGAGGAGGTAGAACGGCAGGAAGATGAGCAGCTGGCTCATGACGTCGGGCGGCGTGATCATGGCCGAGATGACGAGTAGCACCACTATCGCTATCTTGCGGTTCTTCCGCAGCCATTCCGAGTTGACGATGCCTATCGAGGCCAGCAGCCTGATCAGCAACGGAAGTTGAAACACCAAGCCGCCGGCGAAACAGACGCCGAGTACCGTGCTGACGTATGAGCCGACGTCGATGATATTCTCTATCTGTCCGTTGGCCTCGTAGGTGACGAGGAAGTTGATGCCGAGCGGCGCGATGACGAAGTAGCTGAAGCCGACGCCGAGGAAGAACCAGAAGACAATCTTCCACACTATGCGGCGGCTGCGCCTTCTTATCTCCTTGCCGAGCGCGGGCTTCACGAAGCCCCACAGCTGCCCGATGATGTACGGGAACCCCGCCACGAGCGCGCCCACCGCCGACGCCTTGATGTGAAGCATGAACTGCCCCGCCATCTTCACGTTATAGATCTGCACCTGGTCCGCGTTGATCCTCAACGCCTCCACGCCGGTGACGGATGCGAGCTTGGCCATGAGACGGTTGGAGATGAAGCCGCTCTGCGAGGGGTAAAACACAAGGTCGATGATGTCGCCTTTGAAGAAGGTGAACAGCACGATGAAGAGCAAAAGAAAAGCCACCGCAATGTGTATCAGCACTTTGCGGAGTTCTTCAAGATGTTCCCCGAAGGTCATCTCAACGTCATCCTGCCCCACGACCTTCTTTTCCGGCATCATCAGTCTTTTTTGTCGTCTTTCTTCTCTTCTTTCTTGTCATCGTCGAGAGGCTTGTCCATCGCGTCTTTGAACTCTCTCACGCCGCGTCCCATGCCACGCATCATCTCGGGGAGTTTCTTGCCGCCGAAGAGCAGGAGTATAACCAAGACTATGAGGAGGATTTCGCCGGTGCCGAGACCACCAAGGAATAATGTCGCCATAATTTTCTGTTTTTAAAATCGGCGGCAAAGATACAAAAAAAGTTGGAAAGGTAGAAAGGTATGAAGGTAGAAAGTTTATAAAGGTATGAAGGTAGAAAGGTTATTAAGGTAGAAAGGTAGAAAGGTAGAAAGGTAGAAAGGTAGAAAGGTATGAAGGTTATAAAGAGCTTAGAATTGGGAGAAGGGAGGGTTGAGATTGTTCGGTTCCCTGCGGTCGCTCACAAGGACGGCACCACTTGGGGGAATAAAAATATTGAGTGGGATTGTTCGACTCCCTGCGGTCGCTCGCAAGGACGGCACCACTTGGGGGAATAAAAATATTGAGTGAGATTGTTCGACTCCCT
>JAGHUX010000039.1 GCA_018064605.1 Candidatus Limimorpha caballi
TACATCGACCGCGACAACATCCTTCACACGCCCGACATGGCGACGCTGCTGATCGAGGACGAGGGCTTCTACACGGTGACGATAACACTGAACAACGGAGATGTTTACTATGGTGATTTCATGGTGACAGAATGACGGAGGGATTTATGTTTACACAACTGAAATTCATCACACTTAGCCTTCCGCACGGCATTGTCCATCGTCGGTGCGGGAGGCGGTGAAAGGAAAAAACCAAGACGGCGGCGGAAGACCCGCGGCGCACGGCGGGACGGATGCACGGATGCCGGGATAACGGAAAAGAAATGAATATGTGCGGAAAAATTAATCTAAATATAGCATAATGAAAAAACATTTTAAGTTCGCCACAGTTGCAGTGGCATTGTTGATGGTGACAGCCATCGTGGTGACATTCGAAGCATGCAGGAAAGATGCAAAATTTCAGAACCAGCCAACAGTCATGAAAGAATCTGCCATTGTGCACCCTGACAAGATAGACGACATGAACAAATATCTTAAAGATTTCATTGTCAACATGCAATCAAGCAAAAACGATGATGTTCTTTCCATCGCTGAAGCCGAATGGCATCTGACAAATATTGCAAACTATGAATACGCAAATGTCGTTTCTGACTATTCAGACATCCGCTTTGATACCATTTACTCAAAAGTCAGAATCGAAAACAACCAGATAACATTAAGCAGCCTCAATGATGCATACGAAATTGTTGCCAAACAGATTCGCGAATTGTACAAGAGCTTGAACCTTGACGACAAGAACATAAAGTACATCAGTTCGTCTGTTCATGAGAATGGTGATGTCGTGTCATCAATAATAATGACGTATAGCAATTCTTCAAAATGGTTCTATTTCCCGAATGACGATTTCTGCGACCTGTATTTTGACGACAACACAAACTATACTGCCAACGGTTTGGCGGTTACTGAACTTACAAGGATATTCAATCTGCTTGAAGGCAGACCCACGGAGCCATCTCCCACAAACAGAATGTATTATACGGTTACTCGGACGAAAAACTTTTATTATAAAGATTATTATGACATTATAGCTGAACATTCAAGGTTGTTTTGGACAAAAGGAAATTTTAATTATTCTATTCCAAAAGACGAAATGTGCTACTTGCTTGATTCGTATCTTGGCTTGGCTAAAGAATATGAGGAAAACCCTTTGGGAAACAGCATAGTAGAAGGTGTGGTGGATTTTCGTCAAGGAGACATCAAAGACGTACCCGTCGTCGGACATCATTATCTTACAGTGTCCTATGGTGTGGCCGTTTCCAATCCATGTCCGCCAGAATTCTGATTATAGGATTGAGGATGTGCCACGAATGCTTGGCATATCCTCTTTTTTAGGCAAAACCATACAATTCACCGAAATGAAAAGACTGTTTCTATCCTTATTGGCAGCCACGTTGTCGTTATCCGCTGAATCACAGTCTGTCATGACGTATTATCAGTGCAGTGACAAATATATTGATTTGCGCAACATCATGGAGACGCGCGACGGCAACATCATAATGAACTGCCCCGTGTTCGACCAGAACAACGACTTGGCGGACCTCGGGACGTGGCTCTACAAGGTCTCACAGCAGGGTGAACCGCTTGATTCCCTCTTCATTGAAGACGACGATATGCTGAGGTTTCTACTTGCCAAAAATCCGGTTGACGAAAACAACAACATTCTCGTAAAGACGTTCAGGGATTTCGACAATACAAATAGCTCGTTGAAAATCAGTTTCTTCACCGACAACCCACTTGAAATCCAGAACGAAATCTTCGTCCCGCTGCAAGACACCATAGTCAAACTTGATGCCTATTATCTTGATTCCGACAATGACATTATAGTCACATATTCTGCAAGTCAGAAGTTTTACGTCGCCCGCGTTGGATTGGACGGAACTCTGAAAAACAAGGTGATGCTGCCTGAATTAAGCATGAACTTATTTCAGTACAGGCACCTTGGCTTGTACAACGACTCCCCAAGGGAATACTGCCTGTGGGGTTGCGTCAGTGATAACGGTCTAATCTACAATGTAATCGTCGATTCCACCCTTAATTTTGTTAGCGAAACTAAATTCAATTCCTGTTATGACGGCGGAAGCAACGAGCAGATAATGTATTTCAACGATAGTACATATATCCTTTCATCATTTTACAAAAACACGCATTATCCGTATGAAAACGGGATACACCTGTCGAAATTCAACAAAGACAATGAATGCATAGACATGGCCATCTTCATTGAAGATGATTTTTTCATGCCTTTTCCGATATGGGCTGAAAAGGGGGCCGACGGCGGGATATACTATTCGTATGTCACGGATGCCCTCGGGAAACAGGTGGCCGTCGTGAAGATGGACGACGACTTCAACATCTGCTGGAAACGCTATTGCCTGAAGGAGGGGCCATTCCACTGGGGCAGGTACATGATTGCGTTGAGCAACGGCGGTGTCGCCGTGGGCGGCTTCGACTCCGCTTCCGGGCCGGAGTATTTCATGGCTTTCCTTCTCGTCCTCAACGACGATGGCACCTCTACGCCGGAAATGGAAGAAATCGTGAAACCATATATTGCATACCCGAACCCCGCATACGATATGCTCCGCCTCGACATCTCACCCGACGTTATTGACCAAGTGAGCGAAATCAGCCTCTTCGACATCTCCGGCCGCCTCGTCAAGGCTCAGCAGTCCGGCTTCGGGAGCATCGACATCAGCGGCCTCGCGACGGGAATGTACGTGATGAAGGTCGCGCTCGACGACGGCAAGGTGTTCGAGGAGAAGATCGTGAAAAAGTAAGTTTCCCCAAAATTTCCAATCTCCGTCTGGAAAAATATCATTACTTTTGCAGCTCGGATGAAATGGTTATCAAATGACAACGCCTCATGGCGGTCGTTTGGTGGCCATTTTTTCGTAAATGATTAAAAAACATCACTATGGAGAAGGAGACA
>JAGHUX010000023.1 GCA_018064605.1 Candidatus Limimorpha caballi
TTTTACCTTTTTACCTAATCACCTTTTTACCTTTTTACCTAATCACCTTTTTACCTTTTTACCTAATCACCTTTTTACCTTTTTACCTAATCACCTTTTTCCCTTTTTACCTAATCACCTTTTTACCTTTTTACCTAATCACCTTTTTACCTTTTTACCTAATCACCTTTTTCCCTAACCACCTGTTTACCTATTTCCCTTTTCACCTTTTCACCTTTTCACCTTTTTTAGCTTCTCGTGGTTTGCAGTCCGGTTTCGGAAAGCGACATCTCGACAAACCGCGCCTTGTTGTTGGCGGGGTTTTCTGTCAGCACTTTCTTGATTTGCGCCGCCGCGACATCGTCTTTCGCCACCATGTAGATGAAGCCGCCGCCGCCGGCTCCGGGGAGTTTGTAACCGAGACAGTAATCATCGATTTTCTTTAAAATCTCCTCAACCGCCGGTGGGTTTGTGCCGCTGTCGAGACGTTTGTTCTGACTCCAAGTCTTTGCTATCATCTTGCCATAACCTTGATAATCATTACGTTGTATTATATTAAAAGTCTCTTCGGCGTGATGTTTCATGTCGGCGAGAAGTGCCAGATGGTCAGTCTCGTTGAGGAACATCTTCCTGACGATTTCGGAAAGAATGTTTTTTGCCGTGCGGGTGATTCCCGTATAATATAAAAGGTGGCACGGTTTGTATTCCGGCTTCGTGAAGATGTAGTCGGGCAGCCATTTAACGACGGGGGTCTGTTCAAAGCCGGGCTTCGTCTCAAGTAGTTTCGCTCCGTGGAAAACACCGCCGTATTGGTCTTGCCAGCCGCCGCCGGTGGTGAGCAACTGCTCCAATATCAATGTCTTGTTGCAGATGACGGTCTTGTCCCAGCCGAGTTTGCAGAAGTCGGAGATGGCGGCGAGCACCGTTGACGAGAGCACCGATGAGGTTCCGAGGCCGCTGCCGGCTGGTATCGCGGACAGGAGAGTTATCTCCATGCCGCAGCCGAAATCGCGGAGTTGCTGCTCCAGTGTTTTGTATTTTTTCTGGCAGAAACACGGCATGAAGCCAGCCAATGCCAAAGCCGCCTTCGGGATGCTGAACGGCGAGCCTACTTTCTTGAAATCGCCGAGTTCGTCGAATGTGGTGACATCTTCTCTCGCGCCCAAGTCGATGGACCTCAATACTATATGAAATTCATCCGATGGTTTTACGTAAACCTGTATCGGCTGTTGTCCGTTGAGTTCGATGGCGATGTTGACCACCGAGCCGCCTTCCATGAGACAGTATGGCGGCGTGTCGGTCCAGCCGCCGGCGAGGTCTATGCGCACCGGCGAACGGCTCCACACAATCTGGTCGGAATAGACGTCACACCGCGGCATCTGTAGGTCGCAGCGAGCCGAAGCAGTAAGACCTTCCTGAAGAAGACCGAACGCCTTCGATTCCTCCGCCTTGAAATCCACGCCTTTATGCTGATTGATCCTGGCACGAAGACTGCTGTTATGAATCCTCTTCATAACATCTTCGTTTTCTGTGAGTTCGGCGGGTGAATCGATGCCGAACCTCACATATTTCGATGCTACATCATCCAAATCAAGACTGTAGAAAACGCTTCTGTCGTGATTTCTCTCAAGCACCGGCAGGTTCTTGCGCATGAACGCCTCACGCTGCGCAAACAGCCTCTTGAGGTTGGCCTTGTTCAAGATTTCCTCTGCGGAAATATATTCAGTGTGAAGTTTTAAGAGTGAAGAGTGAAGTTTTGGGGGTTCGATGTCAAAGACGCTTTTCACGTATTCACCCATTTCCTCGATGTCGTCGAAGACAGGGAACGCCGCCGCATTGAACGGGTCGGCGTCTTCAGCCGCATTGACATATTTGAAAGGCTCATTGAAATCATACGGACGGACCGCAAACGACTTCTCGCCAATCGGGATGATGTCGAGGCAGTCGCCCGGGTTCAACGTCACATCCCATTGATTTTCAGGCACGCCGGTGATGATGTTCTTGTTTGTAATCTTCCAGCCCTTGCTCACGCAGCTGTTTTCAATCCAGATGTCGGAGTTTTCGGAGGTGAACTGTATCTCCGTGACACAATTTTGCGTGAAAATCGCCGGATGCGGCTTCACTTTATGATGATAAATCTTGTTCTGGTCGTTGACGAGGTTCTGCACGGCGAGTGTTGACGACACGAGTTCGCGGCTTGTGCCGTAATGGTAGAACTCGCCGCCATCGAGCAGCATTATCTTGACGGTCAGGGTGTTGAGTTCTGTGTCTTTCAGTTCGGGGTTTTTCCCGAGGCAGCGTCCGAAGTCGGAGTAGAGGTCGTAGTATCTTATGTTTCCGTTTTCGTCCTTCGAGCGTTTTGCGAGCATCGCCACGGCCCTGTCGCTCAGCAGCCACAGCCCGATGTCCATCATATAGACGTGGGTCTTGACGAGTTCGTCGATCTGTTCGAGGGTCGGTTTCTGAAGCATCTTGTCGAGTTCCGTCGGGTTGTCGCGGCGCATTGCGAAGACGCCGTGGTTTTTTGCTATTGACGGATCGACCCACACGCCGTAGCAAATCACGTCGGCTTCAGGCACTTCCTGCGGCTGCCCGTCGGTGCGGATGAAGACATCGCCGCTGGCGATCAGAGTGTTGACGGTGGCTGGTGTCTTCTCCATAATCTTCTTGTAGAGAGGCAGTTGCAGCGAGAGCAGGTCTTGGCTGATCTTCTGTCCGCGACCCCAGCGGAACACCGGAATCGGGGTCAGGATTTTGCCTGAAGTGGAATACGACGGCAGCCTCCTCGACTCGCCGCCGGCGTGGATGAGGATTTTCTTGTCGTCAAACGGGAACTTCTCAAGCAGCCACGTGGATCCGCCGCCGGAGCCGATGCGGTGGCCTGTCGGGTCGGAGGTGCAGAAATATTCTTCTTTTGAAAGACCTGTTATTTCATGGAAAGAATTGACCAAATTCGGCGGAAGTGAGAGTAAAATCCTCATAATCAAAATATTATTATTTCATTGCGATTGTCTCGCCTTCTTCGAGTCCTTCTGTGCTTTCTTTCTGGAAAATCACTTTCAGAGTAAGGAGAATCAATTGAATATCAAGGAGAATGGAAGCGTTTCCGACATAAATCATGTCGAGCTTCAGTTTGTCAACGAAAGTGGTGTTGTATTTCCCGTAAACCTGGGCGTAGCCTGTCAGGCCAGCTTTCACATAAAGCCTGTATCGGAATTCGGGCATCTGCTTGCAGTATTCATCGGCGATTTCGGGGCGTTCGGGGCGCGGACCGACGATGCTCATGTCGCCTTTCAGGACGTTGAAAAACTGCGGCAGCTCATCGATTCTGCAAGCGCGGATGAAACGTCCAACGGGTGTGATGCGCTCGTCGTTTTCGATGGCGAGACGTGCCTTGCCGTCATTCTCAGCATTTTGTATCATGCTGCGGAACTTTATGATTTTGAATATCTTGCCGCCCTTTGTATAACGTGTCTGCCTGTAGAAGACAGGCCCTTTGTCGTAAGAGAATATGGCAGCGGCGATGGCAATCATTATCGGCGATGTGATGATGATTCCAACGGTTGAGATGAAAATGTCGCCGATGCGCTTCACTATTCTTTCAAAAACGGACATGGCATTGTTTTTGTAAAAATACAACGGCGTGTCAAGCAGATGCGAATATTTTGAATTTTTGTTTATTATGTCAATGATTGACGGTACGAAATAAACCTTCTTTTCCTTTGAATAACAAATGTTCTGGATGATTTCCCGCCTGTCAGCCGGAATGTCGTCAATCATCACGAGGTCGAAATTGTCTATGTGCCTGATGATGTTCTCCATCGTGTCAAAACAGCTGACCCTGTCTTTTATCACATAGTTCAGATGCTGATTAAGAAAACGTTTTGAAATGTTGTCGTTCTCGTCGGCATAGATATGAAGCAGTTCGTAAGGATTGAAAAGTTTGTGATAAATGTTCATCACAACTATTGTGAAGAAAAAGACGAAGACGACCTGTGCTATATACATCTTGAAGAAACTCAACACGATAGCCGGTATCAGAAT
The DNA here is from genome assembly GCA_018064605.1 of Candidatus Limimorpha caballi. Taxonomy (GTDB): domain Bacteria; phylum Bacteroidota; class Bacteroidia; order Bacteroidales; family F082; genus Limimorpha; species Limimorpha caballi. Next base: position 4,024 of record JAGHUX010000023.1, read on the forward strand.
CACTCTGCCTATGAGCATTATCACAAACAGAATCTGCATTAACGACGCGCAAAGAAGTGCGATTGTCTGCGATATGATGATATTTGTCTTTGTGTAAATGCCGAGTTTGAAACCGCCGAAGACACTCATGAAAAGCAGCACGAAAACCATGTAGATGCCTATGACGAGGAAATTCCCTTTCAGGAGGAAGCTCGTGTAAAGCAACGGATTGAGGCTTTTGTACCAAATGTATGCGAAAGAAAGCACCACGAACAAAGTCGTGATGACGTTGCAGATGCTGCGGAAAGGGTATTTCAGTGATTTTTTTGAGATTTTAGCCATTGTTTGCTTCTGATGCTGTTTTTTATTGTTTTTTTAATATATGAAGGTAAGAATACCAAAAACAGATAAACGTATGATTTTAGCGTAGAAAACCCGAATATTTCCTGATAAATCAAAGCGTTATAGCGTAATAGCACGCCTTTGTTTTTTGAAATGGAGTTGTTCCTCTTTCGATAAATTGCGAGAGGCTCCTGCACGCCAATCCCGTACCCGCATTTTTTCAGGATGTTCAGGAACAACGCCCAGTCTTGCCTTTTTCTCATCAAAGGGAAAAAGAATTTTCCGTAAGGTTTGGTGTCGTAAATACCTGTAAGACAGCCTATTTTATTGTCCTTCTTTGTTTCCGAAAGAGTTGTTTTTCTCGGTGCCGTCACAATCCCGGTTATGTTGTCGTCTTCATCGCATGTAAGGTATTCTGAGAAGCACAGACAACAATTCTTCTCATTCATGACGGCGAGTTGTTTTTCGATTTTGTCAGGCATCCAGCGGTCGTCGCTGTCGCAGAATGCTATGTAACGTCCTTTTGCTTCTTCGACAGATTTGTTTCGGGCGTTTCCGGCACCCTTGTTTTCTGGCAGGTAAAAAACTCTTACACGTTTGTCTTTTTTTCTGTAAAATTCCAGAATGTCAACAACTTCGTGATTTGAAGAGCAGTCGTCAGTTATGAGAAGCTCTATGTTATGATAAGTCTGTTGCAGCACACTTTCTATGCTGTCGGCGATAAAACGGCTCTCATTGTAAGTAGGCATGATTACCGAGACAAGTTCCAGCTCCGTCGTCGATGTATTGTCGTGTGCTGTGTCTTTGGCCGAACTGTTCATCTGAGAAAATTTTTCATTGCTCCGCCGATGCGTGTCAGGAGAAGAATGGAATTGTACTTGAAAGGGGATTTGAAAAACACGCCGCAATATTTCGATGAAATTCTAAGGAATTTGGCGACACCGTCTGTGTGCGACCGTTTTGATGTCGTTGCGGAGTTTTTTCTTATCCTGCGAAAATATATTGCCGTGCTGTCTGAGCATTTCATGCCGCTGATGTTTTTGGAAATGGTGAACATGAAAAGGGCGTCTTCCGACAGTTTCAGGTCTGTTGAGAAACGTGTGGTTCCTATGAGTTCTGTCGGCAGCAGTTTGGCGACGCATACCGAGAGATACGAACGTGCGTCCAAAGGTGAGACAACACCTTTTTCATACAGATGTTTGAATGCTTCCGTGACATAATATGGCTGCACGCTGTTGTCATCGTCAGAGAATGAAATCATGTTGCTCATCGGGATGATGCCGTTTTCAGCTATCGGCAGCATCTTTTCCAAGAAACATTCCGAAAGGTAATCGTCGTCGTCGAGGAAGGTGATGTAGCGTCCTTTTGCGTTCTCGATGCCTATGTTGCGGGCGTTGGATACTCCGGCGACATCAGTCTGCAGGACTTTTATTATATTGCCTTCGAGATTCTCATTTGCGAAATTGATGATGTCGGAATAAAACGGTTCTTTGCATCCGTTGAGAATCAAGATTATCTCGAATCTATCCTTCTCGAAGGTCTGGCTTTTCAAAGAAGTCAGACACTGCCAGATGTAACCTTCAGGTTTATAAGAAGGTATGATTACCGATATGTCGATTTCGTTTTCTTTCATTTCATCCAATCAATTCGTCGCGCAACACGTCGAGGAATCCGTGGCCGTATTTGAGGTCGGGTTCGATGTAGTTGCCTTCGCCCCACTCATTCCACGAACGCAGGAAAATGATCTTGTGCTCGTCTTGTTTTCCCGACACGATGTCCAATGCGTCAACGAGGTGCTTGCGGAAGTTTTCCGGCGTCGCGTTGACATAGACGTCGTCGCATGTCCCGACGCGCGGGCTTTTGTCCCATTGCGGCAGGACTGTGGGGAAGATGTTCTCCCATTTGTCTTCCGGGGCGAAGAAATATTTTATGCTTTTCTCGTATTTGAAGACATTAGGTTTCATGAAAGGGAAGAGTTCCCTGAGTTTTTTCTGCGCCAGACGGCGGTATTTGCCAGTGTAAATCATCTCCGAACGCAGCTTGCCGAAGGAGTTTATCGCGTCAAATCCGATAGAGAGAATATTTTCATATACGTTTTTGCTGCTCTTGAGGTCGGGCATGATGTTCTTCTCAAGCGTGCCGTCTTCTTTTCGGCGTATGGTGCTGGTGTTGTTGGCGAGGGCGATGAAATAAATGCCTTTCAGTCCGTTCTCCTCCGCGAGTTTCCGCCACAGTTCGATGAAATGTTTGACATCACGGAATTTGTAGGGGTCGAAGATGGCGAAGACAGGTTTCCCGTCAACGGTGATGTAACGTTTGTCCTTAAAGGCCTTCAGCACATAGTTGAAATGATTGATGTAATCCTCGTCGCCCGGGTAAGTCTGTTCGGCGATCATAGTGATGGTCGTTTTCCTGTCGGCCTGCTGCCAAGTCTGCGTCGTCCAGTCGTGGTTCGCCCAGCAGAGGCAGAACGGGAAATCAGGTTTGCCGCTGTTCAGCACCTCGTCGAAGGGGCGGTCGAGCAGACGTTTCCCGTTGCCGAACCAGTAATGCCAGTAGCAGAATCCTTCGATGCCCGCTTCCCTCGCCATTTCAGCCTGCGCCTCGCGCACTTCAGGGAGACGGAGGTCGTAGAAACCGAGGTCGGCCGGCACTCTCGGCTGGTTGTGGTTTCTGAAAAGAGGCTTCGCCTTCGCCACGTTGGTCCATTCTGTGAATCCTTTCCCCCAGAACCTGTCGTTTTCCGGAATCGGATAAAACTGAGGGAGATAGTATGCGATTACACGCGCTTTTGTGTTGCTGCTCATAATAATGTTAAAATGCTCGGATTGCCCTGACTTTTGCGATATAGAATTTTTCCTGTGCGATAATTTCTCCATTTATCACGAACCATGCTTCTTCTGAATTTCTTTCACTGCTTGTCCAGTATTTACTTCTTAAAATAATATCACCGCCGTTTTTGTACAGTGCGGCACTGATAGGGCCTGTTTCCCCGAGGTTTTTGTTTGCCGTGGAGATAAGCCTCGACAACTCGCCGATACTTGGAAGATACCATTCGGGACCATATTCCCTGCATATTGAAGCCGCCATGCGTTCGCCTGCCATATTCTTCGTGATGATGTCGGTTTCTTTGGCGCCGCGTTCAACTTCCAACCCTCGTGCGCGGATGGAATTTCCGAATGCTATCACAAAACCGTTTTCTGCCTCCTCATCGGGAACCTTTACTTCGTCGCCTGGTTCGTTGGCTAATTCTTCAATATCTGATACCGAAGTGCTCCAACGTGCCGTCGTTTCGGTCATGCTGACGACGAGTCCGTGTCCGTTGCCGTCATCATAAAAAACGATGCCTTCAGAGCCGTCGTCGAATTTCATGAGCGTGCCTATCATCGAATTGTCTTTTGGGTCGATGTGTTCTTCGTAGTTATATACAGGAATGCCTTTAAAAGTGTTGTTCTCGAGATCCACTTTCTCTGTGACATGTGTCGAATAAACGGCATAACATTCGTTGTCGTACTCTTCGTTGACGGCCGTGAAAGTGTTGTCTTCCAGAATCAAATCGGTCAGGCCGGCGATGTATATTCCGTCATTTCTGTAGTAACTCTTGTCGATGAAGAAGTTGGAGGATAAAATAATGGCTTTTTGGCAATCTTTCAACTCTATGCCGATGTTGTTGTCTTTAAAAATGGCGTTGAAGACCTTCGGCTCGTTTATATTGTTGAAGTTGATAGTGTTGGCCGCGATTCCACGGTGGAAACCACTAAAGATTGTTCTGGTTCTTTTTCCGTCACGACTGCTGCCTACGGTGAAGTCGCTGTCGTTGGCTTCAATACCGACTGAAAATTCCGACATTTTATCGTTCTTTGTTTTTTGCAGGAATTGGCATCCGTAGAATTTCAGGCCTCTTACTTCATAAAGGTCAACGTGCTTGTAGAACATCTCCGTCCCGATGTAGTCGGCGTTGACTTCAAACTCGCAGTTGTCGAACCATGCGTTGTAGTCGGCGGGCCTGAAGGTGTTCGGATCGACATTCTTATAGTTTTCGGCATGTATCGCCCTCGTATTGTTGATGAAACGGGAGTTTTCAGCATGAATGATGCCGCCTTTCTTGAACCAGTCTTCGGGGTCTCCGAGGTCAATGCCGATGATGGCGTTCTTAATCGTCGCATTGTGAAGCTCGATGTATCCCTGCTGATATACGCCATTGATTTTAAACTGGTGCAGTATGTTTGTGCCGTGAACCTGTATGCCGGGCCATTGTCTGACGCCGTTCGTCATGTCGGCATCAATGGTGGCGTTTTCGATGACGAGTACACCTCCTCTGCGCACGATGATTCGTGAATCCGGATCGACATAGACGTTGCAGTCTTTGATAGTCAGTTTGCAGCCGTTTTCGATGATGCATGAGTCGGATAGTATCGTGTCGTTGACCCATACCGTCTCGGATGTTATGGTGTGGTCTTCAAATTCGAGTGTCACACGCTCGTCCTTGACTGTGGTCAACGAGTTGTCGTATTGCGAGTCAACGATGATTTCACGTTTCACATGTTTCTGCTCGTTGAAAATCGATCTGTATGGGATGTATCTGTCGTAGATGTGTGAGCCTTCGCACAATGAATTTTGGTTTCTGCAATATTTTATCGTCACGACACCGAAGAACGAAATCACCGTGAGTATCGCCAATGTTAGTCCGCTTTTGTTTTTTGCGATGTCGTCTCTGTTGTCAAGCAGGGTGTTCGCCATATAGACGAGCATGAATGGAATCAGGTAGTCGTTGAAACGTCCGATCACGTTGTGGAAAAGGCTTCCGAACTGTATGATGACCATCATCATCGCGGCGACGCCGAAACGTCTGTCGTTGTCATATCCGAAGACGTGCCTGATAAGCATCACACCCAAAATCGGGATGCATATTGTCAATTGGTCAAAGAGATAGTATTTTGACAACTGCGGCATGCTATTGGCGTATGAATTGAGCCTTGACATCAGATAATACCTGAATCCCGTAGTCGCCTGTATGTTAACAGATTCTATAATGGATTTTATATTGATGAGGCAGGCCATCAGCAGGATGACAACGCCCGTCACAATACAGAAGATGAAATTCTCTTTTTTGATGAATCTGAAGAGTGGAACAATGAAAAGAAACGCTGCGGATATATGGAATCCCACCGCTATCAGCGAAAGCAGGAAATACCAGTGATATTTTTTCTTTTCGAGGAAGGGATAGGCTTCGAGGAACAAAGCCACGCACAAGGCCGAACGCAGAGTCTCGGTGTTGTAGAAAAGATAATATCCGACGAAATAAACCAAGAGTACTGCAAAGAAATGCTTGGAATAACGCTTGAAGAACCTGAAGAACGCAAGGTTTACGAGAAGAGCCTGCACAATCTGGAAGACGTAGAAATTGTCGCCGAGTGACTTGAAAATGGCGTTGTACACATACCATAACGGCATGTAGTATGCTCCTTTGAAGTTGAATGTGAAAATCTTAACGACGTTGGGATATGTGTTGAAATGAATCATATAGCCGAGAGTGTCGCCTCCGACCCTGTAACGCAGACCCGCGATGAGGGTCAGCGCCGACAGACAGATATAATACCAGAGTTTCTCGTTTCCGTTTTTCTTGAGGATGTCAAATCTGACAAAAGGAATCAGGATGAGGACTAATGCTGCTAAATAAACCATAAATTGTAGAATGTATTTGTTAGATTATCACTTTTGCCGGGACGCCGGCCGCTGTCGTATATGATGGTATGTCTTTGGTCACCACGCTGCCCGCCGCCACAATGACGCCGTCACCTATGCTCACGCCCGGCATTATTGAGACGTTCTCGCCAAACCACACGTTTTTTCCTATCGTGACTTTCCCCTTGGAAGTCAAAGGTCTCTCAATCGGCGCAACGTCTAACATCCCGATGTCGTGGGTCCCGTGTGTGTTGTCGGTGATGAGCAGCCCGGCTCCTGTCAGGAAATTGTCACCGATGGTGATCCCGTTTATCGCTGTGATGTGGAAACGCTCGCCGATACTGCAGTCTCTGCCAATCTTTATGACCGGATGGAACTGCTCGCCACGATAGCTGTCGTAGGCCATGAGCCGTCCGGCCCGGCCAAAAACCGACCTGTCACCGATGCTGATGTGTTCCTCCCCCCTGCATTGAAACGCCTTGCCGAACCTCACGCCGCGGCCAAGATGTCCGAACCGTCTTTTATAATAGCCGACACGGATGTAAGAAAAACCAGTTGATATCGTTTCTTTAATTTTTTTGGGACAGATGAAAGAAATAACCATCCCTAAGAAAATCAAGATGTCTCTCATTTTCTCAAGATATTTTTGTAAAAATCAAACACATTCTCCACTTGCCGTTCTGCCGAATAAAGAGACAGCACCGTCTTCTGGGCACGCCCGATCATCGGGAAATACGCTTCTACGCCATTGTCCATGACATCGCACAGATGCCTGATGAGTTCTTCTTCCTCCTCATAACGCAGCCCGATCTCTTCGCCCGTCAATTCAAGGCCGTTGTCGAATTGCTCTTTCGTCCCGGCTGTGTCCTTCCCTATCACAAGACAGCCCGCGAACATGGCTTCGGCCGTGATCCTGCCGAAAGCCTCCGAGCGTGACGGCACTATCAACGCCGACGCCTTCGACATCAGACTCAGCACGTCGTCGCGGCCGCCCAAGAATCTCACCTTGTCGGTGATGTTGAGCGACGTGACAACGTCATTCAGATAGTCAAGATAACTCTTTTTGCCGGCATCTCCCGCAATCAGCAGCGGAAACGCATCTTTTCTCCTGCCGCACAACTTACCGTACGCCTCAAGGAGGGCTGTGACGCCTTTGGTTTCCTCAAGCCGGCCAGCAAACAGAAAATAACTGTCCTTCCCCTTGTCGAAAACAACATCCGCGCCGGTAAGGACACCGTTGTAAATCACCTTCGAGTTGTCGCTGCCGTCAAGGCGATGATATTTCGCTATGTCCTTTGTAATGCAGATGGAATACGAGTCTTTCCTCGTGAAATTTTTCAGGTATATCTTTCTCGACGGGATGACGTGCATGTCGAAGTCCCTGTCTCCGTATTCCCTGATGTGTGTGACATGCGGAATGCCGAGTCTTCTCGCGGCTCTCATCCCGACATCCACCACACTCACATTCGTATGTATCATTTCCGCACCGAATCTCCCGGCCTCCTTGCAAAGCCTTCTCACCGCAATTCTGTTGACAATCAGTTTGGCAATCAACTTCGGCATGAAAAGAACAAACTCCTTTGCGTTTCCGGCTGGCGGATATATCGCCGGACGGAAGTTCAAAACGATGGTCCTGATGCCTTCCTCTCTCAATGTCAGACAGAAACCGTCGTTGTCAGGGACAACAACAACCGGCTCCATACCACGGGAGACCAACCCTTTAATCATACAATGAAACGACTTGGTCGCTCCTCCTTGGCTGAGAGTGGAAGATAAGACATATACTACTTTCATGACCTAACAGCCTTTTATCTCGTTGAACGTCTCTCTGACCTGTTTTTTCTGGATGCGGAATCTCTCTATCGCCTCGCGGACCCTCGAAGGATGCCCTATGCACAACGCCAAAGCCTTGAAAATCACCTGATTCATCTCGTTTCTATACAGCGACTTCATCGGCATTCGGTTTTTCTTGTAGAAATAAGCCGCCGATTTCATCGAATGCCGGTATTCTTTGTCTTTGTCACGCTCGTTGGCGGTCGGATGAATGTATCTCAGCTCCTTGAGGAAAACCATCTTTTTCTCAGGAAACATTTTTCTCAGGCGGAAATGGATGTCGTTTTCCTCGCCGTAAAGGAAAATGTTCTCGTCAAACATCCCGATTTTTTCAAAAACGTCTTTTCTCATTGCAAAGCAGGCTCCTGAGAAAAACATTCTTTTGTATTGAAAATCATCGGTTTGCAGTTTCTTGCGGAGAAACACCTTTCGGAACGCGCTCGTCGTACGAGTGTAATAAAACGAATTGTTTCTTTGGTTTTCGTTTTCCATCGACGTGAATCCGCAGAGGATGATGTCTTCGTCATCCAACGTGTCGGCGATTTTAGCAAACATCGGCATGACAATCCTCACATCCGGGTTCATAATCAGGAACTTGTCTGATGACGAAAGCCGTATCCCGACGTTGTTGCCTTGCCCGTAGCCGCCGTTTTTGCTGTTACTTACAACAACAATTTTTTCGCCATAAACGCCTTCAATCTCATTCCGCATCGCCTCGAAGCCCGCGCTGGCGTTGTCAACGACAATCACCTCCAATCCTTCGCCGAGGTCGTTGTGCCTGAAAACGGCTTCTAAACAGTCGAAAATATCATTTTCAGAATTGTATGTAACGATGATGATTGAAAGTCTTTTCATTGAAAATCAAGATTTTAACAATGTTTTGATTTTTAAGATGTCTTTCCATCCAAGCAGCAACGCTTTCGTTTGCATTCTGAAAAGATGACGGTATTGCGGAATGAAGAGGTCAGCAACGTAACCTGCCGACAGATTTGACAGTATTGCGACGACGGCGGCTCCGGCGGCTCCGAATCGCGGTATCAGCAAAAAATTGAAAATCACACAGATGACGCAGCCGAAGCCGTCACGAAGTATGGCGTATTTCTGCAAGCCCTCGATGATGAGCAGCTGCCCGGCGGTGTTCGACAGGGCGACGCTCACGGCCTTGAACGACAAAATCTGCAAGATTGCGACCGCCGGCAGATATTTCTCGCCGAAAGTCAGGATGACGAGATAATACGAAACCAGGCTCATGACCGCTGCCAGGAGGAAACTTCCCCAGATGGTGATGTTCATGAACATCTGGGATTTCCTCTTGTATTCCTCATCGTTTTTCTCACGCGTCTGCACCAGAATCGGGGCGACGGTCTGCGCCATGATTGTCGGGATGAAGATAAGCACCTCGACGAATTTGCTCGCCACCGAGAACTGTCCGACTGATGCCGAGTCAACCATTTTCCCGATCATCACCTGGTCGATGCGCTGGTAAATCATCACCGCCGCGCCCGTCAGCATCAGCGGAAACGACTGTGCCACAAGGTATTTCGCCCATTTGATGTCGAACCGCCACAGCTTCATGCTGGCGATTTTCAATCTGTATGACGTGCAATAGCCGCCTGCGAGCAGGACGAAGTCGAAGGTGTAAACAGCGATGAACCAGCCGAGACCCGCCTCCGCGAACAACAGCCCTATCTTAATCAACGCGCCGATGACAGTCCTGGAAATCTCTGTCTTCACGACATATTCGTTCCACACCAATGACGTGAAATGATTCCTGATGACATTCAAGCTGTTGAGCACAATCGAAATCGAATACAGCATTATCATCCAGCGTGTGAACGAATCGGTCTCGGTTATCATCACCGAGACCGCCACTGCCGCCAGCGTGACGACTGCCAAGACGATTTTTATCGTGAACGCCGTCCCAATGATGACGTCTCTTTCTTCGGGACGTCTCGACTCCTCGCGGATCTGGATGCTGTCGAGGCCGAATGTCGCAAAGACCTGGAAGATACAGACATAGCTGATGACATAGTTCATCAGGCCGTATTGCTCCGGGCCGAGGTAACGCGCCACGAAAATACCCACGAGGAGACCGCCGAGAAGACTCACCGTCTTGCCGGCCACCGCCCAGCCGACGTTCTTCGTGATCTTTATTGCATTGTCGGAGAGTTTCATTTTTGTCTTGCGGATCACACGGATTTCACGCCGATGTCTGTTTTTTCTTCGTCAACCCGTGTGTGTCAATCAGAAATCGTAATATTTCCTGCCGATGCTTGTCCTCAGTCCGACGCTGAAAATGAAATCGTCATGCGTCTCAAGGCCTTCCGCTGCGAGATGACGTTGTGTCAGCTCGACGAAGGCGTTGAGATTATATTTCGGGTTGATCAGATACGAGACGGTGAAGTCATTCATGACCAATGTCGTTTTTCTTCCCGTGAGGAGATAATGTCCGTAGATTCCGCGGGGGTCTTCTTCCGGGTCGAGGATGTGCACGTGGTTTTGGTAGTCGAGGTAAACGTCATGGCCGTAGTTGTCGATTGTCCCGTCGGCGTTCTTGATGTCGTCGCCATACTGTCCGAAATTGATTTTGTACTGGAGATAAAGGCGTTTCCAGTTGTATTGTGCGCGTCCGACGCATTCCCAGAGGTTTGCGCCCCACGGATGTGCGAGCGGTTCGTTGTAGTGCGCGTAGTTGTCCTCCCCTACGCCGCAGCCCGACCCCTGCGATGTGTGCGAATACATGTACGGCATCACGATGTTGCCTTCGAGTTGAAGGAACAACCCGTTGATGTTGAAGCAGTTGTAGCTCTTCACGCCGAGCTGGTACGACTGTTTGTTACCGCTGTAGCCCTTGCCGCCGACAAACTCCTTGAACGTCATCTCATCGAGGACGAACTGTCCGTAAAGGGTGGTGTGCCTGCCGACGATGACGCTTGCGGTGACGCCGAGGAGCGAGTTGTCGGGCGAGGTCCCTGTATAATATTCCGTCGGACGGAGAAAGATAATCGGGTTGATGTATTGGAAATCGAAGCCGCGGCGCATTCCGAGCGAGTCCTGGTTCTTGGCGACCAAGGCGTCGAAAAACCCAATGTTGACACGTTTCGAGACCGCTACGTCGAGATAATGGATGAGCGTGAACTTCCTCGCGTATGTGTTGTCGGCGAGAATCCTGTTTCTGTCGGTCATCTGCGTGTAGAGGCAGGTATATTGTACGCGCCAGAAGTCGGCGGTGAGTCTCAGGTACGGGTAGCTGAAGGCGTTGTCAGACAACATCATCGAGCGGTATCCGTCGCCGATGAAGTTCTTTCCGTAGCCCAGGGCGGTGTCGAGCCACTTCACCGGACGGAACGCGATGTAAGCCTGTGAGTTGGTGTAGTCGAAGCCGGTCTCCTTGAACGTCTTCGCCAATCCTTGACCCGGTATGACTTTTTTGTCGTGGATGTAGTTTGTGATGTACTCGGGAAAAACCGCCTGGTTTTCATGGACATTGGAATAGAAGGCGAAGTTCTTTCCTATCGTTCCTTTCACCTCGATGCCGCGCGTGTTCACCCACGTGGTGCGCGTCCCGTCGCCTCCGACTTCAAAATCCACCAGCGGGTTGGCGGCGATGTAAAACTCGTCATCCTCGCCTCTGACCCTCAGAAAATCATCGTTAAGACACGAATTCCAGAAATAATTCCAGAACCTGTTCTTTGTCGTGACATTGAAACGATATTGATTGTCAATGCTGTCTAAATCGATGATGTCTTTGAACTGATATTCTGACCACGCATGCATTGCTGTGTGGAAGATATGACCGGAGCTGTAGGCGGCGGCGGAAAGTTCCATCTCGTAGTCATCGTTCAGTGGAATATGAAGTTCCTGGGCCTTGGCTGTAAAACACGCCAAAAACAAAAAGATAACTGAAAATATCTTATTTTTCATCTGTTGATATTTTTGTTGTTGAATTGACATCTGCCAACAGACAGTTGAGCAGCAACATGTTAAAGAAATTGAAGAATATTATTCCGTCTTGTCTTTCAAAAATCGCCTCGAAAATCGCATTGAGACTGATTATCAGCATGAAAATCAGATATATGATGGTGAATCTTTTGTTTTTTATCATTATAAAAATCGGGACGATGAAATATCCCAACAACAACACGAGACCGATGACACCGATGCTTAATATCGTTTCAAAGTATTGATTGTGAGTATTTAACGTGTTCGCGATTGCATCGAAGATATAAATGTAATTGACATATACACTGTTCACAGATTCCAGTGTGCAGTATCTTTTTTCTGCATCTGTTTTGATGTATTCCGATGTGAAAGCATTTGGCACATGCCAATTGTTACCTGTCGGGTTGGTGAATGTCAGTATGTCATTGAGAAGAATGTCCCTGTTTTTCTCGAATTTCTCCCTGCCCGCACCAGGCACAGGTTCAATTGACGAGACCAGTTCGTTCTTGTATGACTCATACGACTTGACGATTTCATCGCATTTGTCGCCAGTGCCGACGCCAAACAGCCATTTGTCTTTCAACAGTTGTTTGTATCCTGTGAATTGCACAAGTCTTCTGTCGTTGGAATTTACAGAAGTGATGCTTTTTATCGTCACATTGATTCTTGACAAACTTTCAGGATTCAGTTTGATGATGCCGACTGTCAAAACAAGAATTATCACGATGGCTGATGTCCCGACCTTCGTCTCTTTTTTGAAAAAGAACGTCCAGACCAACATGATGATTATTGACAAGAAAATGATTATGATTCCTGCGCGTGAGTTGCATAGAATCACGAAAGCGAACAGCATAATTGCGGCTATAACATGCAATATTTTGCCTTTCAGTTTTTTGTGGTTGAAAAAATCAACATAACAAAACACGAAAGCTAATGTTGCATACATCGACATATACGTATGATGGACATAGTATAGCTTCATCAGCCCGTCGTCAAAGAAGCGTGTTGTCGGGTAGTCAAGGAAGATCACGTCGTAGGAAGCCCACAGCACATTGGCCAAGAAAAACACAAGCGTGCCCGCCACAAGTGCATAGAATATCATCCGAATCCGGGCTTTTGTGAGATACGACATGTCAGAAATCAGGAACACCAACGGGAAGAGCAGGAATCCGAGTTTCTTGCTCACCTCAAACCAGCCTTCATCGGCATTCTCAGTGTGAATCATCCCGACAAGATACGCAAGCCACGTCGCCATGAACACAAGATACACCCATTTCCACTTCATCTGCGATGGGTTGAACTTGAATTTCTGTTCAAAAACAACCTTCAGGACGGCACATGTCACCAATGCCGCCTCGCCGTATTGCGCGGCAAGCCAGTAAAACGGAATCACAAAAGCGAGCACAAGCATTATTGAAAACTCGGCCTTTTGGAATGGTTTGAGGTCAGTAAATGGTCTTAATATATTATAAATCATTGATATTCAAATGTATATAAGTTTAAATATACGGCTTCGCCCTTTCAGTCACATTTTTTTGCGACATACACAGAATTTTATCCTAAATTTTTGCAAAAATAGGACAAAATTTTCTATTATAAAAATAATAAATACGTGTTTTTACTGATTTTTTATGTCGTTGAATTCAGCTCTCAGCTCCTTGTTGAAAGTCCAACGGATGTCCGACAGCCACTTGCGTATGTACTGGTAGTAGTCGAAGGTGAACGTGTAACTGTAATATATGAAAACTGTGCCCACGACGGCCACCTGCCAAGGCGTAAGGCAGAAAAGCAAGGTCATCCCGACTGCTGTCAACAGAGGATGCAACAGCAGTTCCACGCCGAAGTTGACCGAATTGCTGAAAGCCTTGTCTTTCAGCTTGTTGATGATGATGCTTGTGATGCCCCATATCGGTGCCGAAACAGCGCCGCTCACCAGGAAAACAGGGAAGCCGACGATGACCATGAGTGTCTTCCAGAGCATGTTCCAACCCGGTCTTTTCTTTGACACGGAAATGACGGAGATTTTGTGTTCCTTCCTGTGTCTGGTGAATGTCCTGACTTTCTCGAAGAGCCGTTTCGCCCTCTCTGGTTCCTTCTTGCTGAACTCGACGAATTTATCTATGAATTTCTGGTTTCTGTTGCGGCGTTTCTTCAGTGAGACGGGCGGCAACCCGGCGCGTATCTTCACGAGTTCCCATATCGCGTCATAGTCTTCATTGTCAGGGATATATGATATGAGCGACGCCATCCTGCCCGTGAGTATCTCCTTCAGTTCAAGGAGTTTCTCCGCCTCCGTTTTTCCGGTGTTGTCTCTCAGATACTCTGTCACATTGATCGGTTCGCCGAAACTGACAAGTGATGTCGAGCGGAAACGGAAATAATCGCCATATTCGATGCCGACAGGGACTATATAAACGGGTTTTCTGTCGCCGTATTTCTCATTCGCCTGGAATGCAATGTGGAAAATCCCCTTCGACAGCGGCCTCAGTGAATGCTTCGCGCGGTGTGTCGCCTCGGGGAAAAGATACAACGGCACGCCGTGGTACATCGACTCCACCGCCTCATCAATGACGGCCGAGTTTTTGTCGCGGACCGCACCTATGCCGTCACGCATACGATATATCGGCAACATCTTCAGACGACGTAAAAACGCCCCCCAGAACTTGCTCTGGAAAATGTCGGCTCGCGCCATAAACAACTGATAACCAGGCGTTGACAATATCAACGACAAGGCATCGGTCAAAGCATTGCTGTGGTTGATGCCGAAAATCAGGATGCCGTCTTCCGGGATGTTTTCCCTTCCAACGACGTGATAACGTTTGAAACTGCGGCGGATATGATGACAGGCGAAAAACTTGAATGCCCTGTAAAACCAGTCTTTATCGTAAATGTTCGACATGTATCTATTTTTAGGGCGCAAAGTTACACAAAAAATGAAAAGTTTTAATAAAAATTTGAAATTTAAGTCAAAAACAAAAAAAACTGCGGACAAAATTTCCGCAGCCTTTCGTGGTATCGGGTAAGGGAATCGAACCCTTATTTCGACAGTGAGAGTGTCGTTACCTAACCGTTAGTAGAACCCGACATCGGTCATTTTTTGACGGTGCAAAAGTACAAATAATTTTAATATGCGCAACAAAAAATCTCAAAATTTTTTCAACGCCGCGCAAATCTCGTCGCTGCTCAGTTCGTTCATACATTTGAAATGTTTCTTCGGGCAGTTCTTATAGCCGAGTTTTGAACATGGACGGCACTTAAGTCCTTTGCATTCA
The DNA here is from genome assembly GCA_018064605.1 of Candidatus Limimorpha caballi. GTDB lineage: Bacteria > Bacteroidota > Bacteroidia > Bacteroidales > F082 > Limimorpha > Limimorpha caballi. The sequence continues at coordinate 19,077 of JAGHUX010000023.1, forward strand.
ATGATTTTCGAGAACTCCGGGTGTTGTGGGTCGTAAGGTGTCATGCCGAACTCAGGCACCGTGTTGCCCCACGTAGAGACGATGGGCTTGTGCAATGCGGCGGCGATATGCATCATTCCGGTGTCGTTGGTCAAGACGGCTTTAGCCATTTTTATGATTGAAGCCGACTGTTCGAGATTAAGCATCCCGACGGGATTTCCGACGTTCTCACCGACCGCGTCGGCAATCTCTTTGGCACGTGTCATGTCTTCCGAACCGCCGAGAAGTATCACCGGCTCGTCGAGTTTCTCTATGACTTCAATGACTTTCTGTGTCGGAAGTACTTTCGTGTTATGGCTTCCGCCAATGACAACGGCATAAAACCCGTTACGGAACTCCTCAGGAAGGTCCGGCTCCTGCATCTGGTTCGTGTCGCTGATGTAAAACTCCAAGCCCTTGCCGTCGTTCTTGATGTCCAATGCCTCAACAGCCTCAAAATATCTGTCAACAATATGAACCTTCGGCAACTTGTTGATTTTGAATACAGTCAAAAGCATCTTCTTGAAATCAAGCTTATGAAAACTATGGTGCTCGCACCTCAAAGCGCGGCAGATCGCCTTCGACCTGTGATTCTTCTGTAAATCAATGACATAATCGAAATTCTCTTTCTTCAACTCTCTGATTGTCTCCTTCAGTGAACCAGAAAACTCGTGGGTCTTATCGACAAAAGGGTTGGCGTGCGTTATGCCCGCGAATTTTTCTTTTATCAGATAATGCAACTCCAAATCGTCATCCATCTGCCATTTCAGACATCTTATTATCGGGGTAGTCAGGACAATGTCGCCTATCGAACTGAATCGTATTATCAGAATTTTCATGTCGTTTTATTTTTCAATTAAAGTTGATTTATATCTGCTTACTCCTTGATAATCAAGTGAAGGGAAGTCTTTCAAGTATTTGAACTCCGCTTCGTTTGATTTGAAATCCAACGGTTTTGGGTCGATTCCTATGTCTCTCGCCCAAATCGCGATGTAACTGTTCATTGAAACAAAATACATTTTAGTGCGGTCAATGGGCTGGCCGTTTTCCAAACAGACTTTCGAATTGACGAAATGATAAATATTGTCGCTGCCAACGTAATATTCAATGGTGTAAGTGATTCCGGAGACATGACAAGGGAAACCATCATTTGTCGCTGCGAGGTTCAGGAATTCCTCTATCTGCTTGCCTGTCATCTTCATCGTGAAAATGCCATTGTCAAACGGATCGAGATTCAAAACATCAATATATCTGAAATTGGTGCTCGTCATGCTGTCTAAACGCACGCCGCCGGGATTCTGTATCGCGATTTCGGTTTTTGCCATATAACGCTGCGCATCGGTCATGAAGGCGCCAAGTTCTTCCTTGTTCGACAACGGAAACTTCGACTGTCCGACAATTCTGTTGAACTCTGGGACGTGGCAAAAACCATCAACTTTCTTTTTTATGTTTTCATCGACTTTCGTAATTTCCCTTAAATCAATGATTTGTGAATGTTTATTGATAATCTCCCCGCCACAAATCTGTATCTTTGTCAGCGTTGTGAAATTTAAATCCCTCTTCGACTGCGTATATAAGACCCCGCTTGGATATTGTTTCGTCAACAAATGATGCGAGTGTCCACCGATTATGAGGTCAAACTGCGGATAGACGCGAGCGAGAATTGAATCGACCTCAATGCCGCAATGGTCAACGAGCACAAAGACATCGCAGCTGTCTTTAAGTGACAGATAGTCATTGATTTTCTGTATTGCGTCAACAAACCGCACATCTTTTATGCTGTCGCGGTGCGCACTCGGAAAGCCGTAGTTCGATGTCTCGATCATTCCAAGAAAAATCACGCTGACATCCACACCTTTTATGTTTTTCACAGTTTTGAAGTATGGTTTTATCATTCCTGAAATCTCAGGATAACTTGAGAAATCGGCGTTTGCGCAGATGACAGGAAAGTTTGTATTCTTCACAAAATACTCAAGGCCATTGATGCTTTCGTCAAATTCATGATTGCCTAACTCACTGACAGTGAACCTCAAATCATTCATCAGGGTGACCATCGGCAAGTTTGGATGCGTAGGATTCTTGTCGTTATAAATATTACCAGTCCTGTTGTCACCTGCACTTACAAGCATCAGATCAGGATAGATTTTACGCAGACTATCAACGACATACGCAAATCTCGGCATCTTTTCAATATGGCCGTGCATATCGTTGATCGAGAGGATTTCCACTTCCAAGGTGTCGATATTCCTTGCCTTGATTCTGTCAAGACATTGATAACCAATAGTATCCAAATTTTCAAAATATTCTATGGTGGCATCGTAAATCAACGACCCCGTCGCTGTCGCTCTAAAGCCTTGTTTTTCAAGAAATTCCATCGGATATTCGCTCAACGCGACTGAATATTTTCTTTCCAAGTCAAGCGGCTCGCCATTTTCAAGAGTCACCGACACATTTGAAAAATGCGGAATCTTATATTCGTCAAAAACATAGTCAATGGAATAGTTCATGCCCGAAACATAAACTGGCCCACGGTCACTTGTCGAAAAATCATTTATGAAACTGACAATTTCCTTACCGCTCATCTCTATGGTTTTCAATCTGTTATCAAAAGGGCTGAAATCATATACATCAACAACTCTTATTTCATCACCTTCGTGACTTGTTTTCCTGACAGCACCATAATTATGGAATGCGAGGTCGGTGTTCATGGCCGCGCGGTATGAATCAGCGAGCAGACAGCCTATTCTATATCTGTTGTCAAGCGGAGTAGCCGTATATCCCAAAAATCTTGTCAGGTATTCGTTTTTGTAAAATTTATCTACACTTTTTCTGAGTCTTGCGTTTTCCGGAAGACCGTTTTTCAGAGAGATACATTCCGCTGTTTTTGAAACGACCTTACCATCAACGACATTAATTTTCACGACATTGGCATAATTCAGATAAGATCCAGTCTGTGTGCAAAGCACGTTATCTCCATGATACTCAATGTATTTATTATGAGAATGTCCCCCGATAATCACATCAAACTGCGGACAGTCTTCCGCTATCGGGTAATCGCCTCGTTCACCGCAATGTGAAAGCAAGATGAATACATCACAGCTGTCGGCAAGATATACATAATCTTTGGCGGTTTCGTAAGGATCAGTGAAGCTGATGTTTTGTATATTTTTCCCAATCGCTGACGGATGACCGTTTTTATATGTCTCAATAAGCCCCAAGACACAAATTTTAACATCTTGATTATCAATATAATGATATGGTTTTATATTCAATTCAGGTTCTTTGGAGAAATCAGCGTTTGCACAAATAAGCGGGATTTTCGTTTTTTTCTGAAAATCGACCAACCCGTCAATGCCTTTGTCAAATTCATGGTTGCCGATTGCAGAGAGGTCAAATCCGATTGTTTTCATCAGATTGAACATGGGATAATTTGGACAATTAGGATAGAAATCGTTGTACGAATTGCCAGTTATATTATCTCCAGCACTGAATATCAACAGATTAGGATATAGTTTGCGCAGACTGTCGGCAACAAATCCGAGACGTGGCATCCGCTCAATATGCCCGTGCATATCGTTGACCGTAAGGATAACTATCTCCTTGTTCCCTTTGTTTGATGAAGGCTTGTCGGTCGCGCATGAAACCAACAACAAACTGATAACCAATATGTTAAGTATCTTTTTCATATTATAACCTTATAATCATTAAAAATCTTTTCAACAGCTTCTTCGTATTCATCCAAATGATTGACTTTCTTCACATTACGCCAGACATTCTGCGGGTCGTCGAAGATGTTCATCATGTATTTCCACAACTCTTTCATGCTCCCGATGATTTTCGGACTACCGCCGGCGTGACGAAGCCTCTCAACATAAAGATTGACAACAAAATTATGAAGTCTTAATTGTCTATCTTTTTGATTGTCATTGATTTGTTTTATATCTTCCGCCAGAAACGGATTCGTGAGCAAACCGCGTCCCAACATCGTATGTGTTATATCTGTAGAAATATTTTCTACAACTGACTTGTATTTTTCGACTGTATAAATATCGCCGTTATAAACCAAAGGCTTGTTTATCAATGGAATAAGCTCCTTGAACTTTTCAAGCGACGCCTCGCCGGTGTACATCTGTTTCCCGATTCGCGGATGAATTATTATCTCACTGAAAGACAATGAGTTAAATGTTTCAATGAACTTGAATATCTCGTCAGGACTGTAATAGCCGAGCCGACATTTTATGCTGAATTTTATTCCGTCAATGTTATTGCAGACTTCCTCAAGCATCGCGGTAGTACGTTGATAATCAGCCATAAGACCACAGCCGCGCGTTTTGTTCGCCACACGCGGGAAAGGACAGCCCATATTCAAGTTAAACTCAGTATAACCCATTGATTTACATTGATTTGCAAATCTGATTATCTCCTCGGCGGTATTACTCAATATTTGAGGCACAACGATTTTAACATCATTGAACCTCGGGTCAATCTCCTCGCCGCGCAGACTTCTTGAGTTGTCTTTTTGTATCCCCGTGAAAAAAGGCGTATATAACTTGTCTATTCCGCCAAAATGTTTCATGAACACATTGCGATAGACCACATCGGTAATCCCTTGAAACGGTGCAAGACTTAACTCATTCATTTTTTTTGGTTATAACACGAACAAAAGTCATGACAAGCAATAACGCCGTCAAGAAAGCCGACACTTTGTATATATAGTCGCCATAACGGACATAGAAAGTCTGCTTATCGTTGGTTTTCAGTACGTTACGTATGGCGGTCTGTTCCCAGTATTTTGTTTTTTCGACAATGTCGCCTCTTTGATTTATGAAAGCCGAGATGCCTGTGTTCGCCGAGCGAGCGATGCTCCTTCTCGTCTCAATGGCGCGAAGACTCGAAAATTCAAGATGCTGCCTGTGGCCGGGCGTGTTGCCCCACCACCCGTCGTTGGTGATGACGAAAAGCATGTCGGCGCCTTTCCTGACAAACTCTGTCACATAACCGCCGAATGCTGATTCATAACAAATCAACGTTCCAACTTTATGATTATCAAAGGATAACACGCGAGCCTCGGCATCTTTTTTCAACGTTCCCGTCGTCCCGCCAAGGTCAACAGCCATATTCGCCAACGGCCTGATGACCCACCACGACGGCATCGCCTCGACGCCGGGTGTCAACTTCGATTTATGATAAAGCTGAATGTCGTCTTTTGTGATGAGAGCCGCTGTATTATAGGCATAGTAATATTCATCGGCGTCATAGAATTTCCGCGCGGCGAAATCGTCCTCCTCCCCTTTTGGAACCAATCCTAAAGCACTGATTCCCACGACATAACACGACTGCGGGAAAGTGTCGATATATCTTCGTAACTCCCTGATCGAATAGAATCTGTCAATGTTTTCAAGCCAGATATCCTCCTGTATCGCCGACTCGGGACTGACAACAAACCTTGTGTTTTCGGTCATCAGAGGTGCGGCAACCTCAAGATTTCTCTTCAAAATCTGCGGAGGCGTGAGGGTGAACTCCTCCAAATAAGGGTCGAGATTCGGCTGAACAACCACAACCTCAACCTCATTGCCGATCTCTTTGTAAGAATGATACATTATCTTACTGACAATCAACGGGATGACAATAACAGCCGTTGCCAACGCCGCTGATTTTAGGTGATTCTTGCTTTTGAACAACCATTTATAAATCAATATGTTAGAAGTCAGAACCCAGACCGTGCCGCCTGCCGTGCCTGTCCATTCATACCATTGAACCCAGGTGTGATAATGCGAGAAGACATTGCCCAAGTTAAGCCAAGGCCAGTTCAACTGCCAGTTAAGATGCAGGTATTCAAAAGCCAACACAAAGATTATCAACACATAATAACCTTTTTTGTTTTCATATAATTTTGTTTTTACAAGATGAAAAACCCAGAAGACTATGGCCATGAACACACTGTTGAGCAGAATCATCCCGATGGTGCCGGCGGCTGTCGTTTTCCACACCCACCACGTTGTCAATGAGTTCCATGTCAAAAAAGTTACAAATGCGAGCAAGAACATCTTGCCTTTCTCAGGATTTTCCCTGTCACCGATTCTGTCTTGAAGGAGAAGCAGCGGGATGAAAGCCACGAAAGCTAATGGTGCCAGACCACTTGTGGGCCAGGCTGCGGCGATGAGCAAGCCACTCAATAACGCCAATGACACTTTTGTTATAACTCTCATCTATTTGACCCTCAATAACTTTGTGATTTTAAAACTATTATCAGTAAAAATGATCGAAGCGTTTCCGTTGCGTTCAATCTGATTGATGCTTTCCTCAAAAAGACCGCAGATTTGTTCGACGTTACTCATGTTTATAAAGGGTGCGAAGTTTTTTGTGAAGTTTTTCTCGTCTGCCGGAAGCAACACATTGTCGGACATATTATTATTGAACAGCAATGAGTTATGGAAGATATTCAGTCCATATTCGAGAAATTCCTTTTGCTTCTCGCGTCCGAGCGGTTTTATGTCGTTTGCCACGAGGTCGATGAGTTCCGGGACTGCGCCTTTGAAGCAGTAGCGCATCCATTTCTGGAAAATGCCGGCATAGAGTTTCTCGTCATCCTTGTCGCTGACGAAATGCTGCGCCAAGAGCCAGTTGCCGTCGGCGAGGGCGGCTGCGTCGTACGCCTCCTGCGTCGAGCACGCAAACTTCTGAACAAGAGCGTCTTGCACTTCCGGCATCGTTATCTTCGGCACTTTCACCAACATGCAACGCGACCGGATGGTGGTAAGCAGTTCCTCCTGATTCTCAGCTATCAAGATGAACAGCGTCTTCTCCGGCGGCTCCTCAATAAGTTTCAGTAACTTATTGGCACACTGTACGTTAAGTTTCTCCGCCATCCAGATGACGACGACCTTATATTCACTTTCGTAGGCTTTAAAACTCAGTTTCCTTAAAATCGTCGCGGCATCACGCACGTTGATGACACCTTGTTTGTTTTCAATGTCGAGCTTGTTGAACCAATCCGATAAACCAGCATAACCTTGACAATCAATGAGATAACTGCGCCAGTCGGAGATGAACAAGTCAGATTCCGGATTTTGTTTTACTTCCTTGTTTGTGGCTGTCGGAAACACGAAATGAAGGTCGGGGTGCGTGAGTGACATGAACTTCCTGCACGACGGGCATACGCCGCAACTGTCTGTCTCTGAACGGTTTGTGCAGTTTATATATTGTGCATAAGCCAAAGCCAAAGGCAGTTTCCCGCTGCCTTCTGGGCCGAGGAAGAGTTGTGCGTGCGACACACGGCTCTCCCTCACGCTCTGTATCAGGCGTTTTTTCAAATCTTCATGTCCTATGACCTCCGAAAACAACATTATTCCTTGATGAATTTTCTGACGACAGAATTGTTTTTACGGTCAACTATTTTAACGAAATAAACGCCGCTTGTCAACTCTGAAATGTTGATATTCAATTCGTTGGAGTCTGTTTTCTGTGAAAATAACTTCATCCCGACTGTGTTGAAAATCTCAACGGTTTGAATGTCATCTGATTTCACGATGATGTTTTCTCTCGCCGGATTAGGATATATGGCAATGTTATTGTCGTAAGTGATTGATTCAACGTCAGTTATTGTGGTGTTTCCAGGAAATGTGATGTCGTCAATCCAGCAGGCGTTGATTTCGCTGAGACCGGATGGACTTGTATCGTAACGCCATTCAAGGATATGGTTTCCCGATTTCACTTCAAATTCAGCGAAAGTCCAGTCGTTTTCGCCGGACCATCTTTCCTGAATCTGATTGTCGATATAGAAAACGAGGAAGTCTTTTCTCAATTCTGTTGAGGTCTTTAAAAAGAAAGATATTGTGCCGTCTGTCGTATTCATCATTTCAACCATGAGAGATGTAATCTCATTATTGTCGATTTCGCCGCTCCGAACGCTGTAGGTTCCTGTATATGATTCATTATCTGTGACAAACCATCTTTCATCTCCAGAATGTTCCCATTTAAGATGAGATAAGTCGCCGGTCTCAAAGTTCTCTTTGACGCATCCGACGGTGAAAATGAAATGTTTTTCGTGTGCGTATTGACCGGTTTTCGCTTTGAACTCAAGGTCAATGGTGGTGCCGTCGGGCGTTTCGTCGGAGATAATCATGTCGAGACTCTGTTCAAAGGTCCCGTTGACTTCAACGTCGCCGATCACCACATCATTTTCGGTGTAAGTGATGTATGGATTTTCCTCGCATCCGTGCAGAATTGACTCCAAGGCCGCCTTGTGACCGATGTTCCTGCCGGCTACGCTTACCCTGTAAATTTCGCCAGATTCAATGAAGTCATTGCCGTTTCCTGACACTTCTTCGTAAGTTATATTATTGATCATCAACTGCGGAGCCATTGCTCTGTAGAGAACATTGTTCACCCAGACCTCATTGCCGTCGGTGCAAGTGACGACGAAGTCAACGTATTCGCAATCCGGAACATTGTCGGCGATTTTAAATTCAAAGGCTTCATCGATGTTGACGGTGTTTCCGGCTGCCACGGCACCGACTGTCGCCGTCGGATTAATCATTTCGATATATTCCGAATCCGTTGACAATGTGGCTGTTACGTTATTGGCATCAACCATGCCGATGTTTTTGAAATCAACATCCATTGAAATTGTGTTTGAATATCCGAAATCATCGCTCAACGTTATGTCTTCAGAAAGCACGAAAGCCGTGTTGTCGTTTATACCTAAAATATTGATTGTCTGAGGATAAGCATTCGGACCTGTGACGATGAGCTGCAACTCGCCCGCGACATCAAGCGGCTCGAAGAAATTGACTTCCGCCACGCCATTCAGGTCTGTCTGACCAAAAGCGAGAAGTTCGCCGTCGTGGAAAATGCTGCAACGGAAGTTGCTCTGCGCCTCACCAATCTTTCTGACTGTCAGCGTGGTATGAGTAGTACCTTGCGGCAATGCTGCATCATAACTGATTTCCGGACGGAACGGCTCGTCGAGCCACGGGCAGACCGCCACGTCGCCCATGATGTTCAACGCCCAGAAGCTCCAGATCATGTAAGGGTCATAATAATAGCCGGTATTAATAATAGGTGCGACGGTGTTTTTCATCTCAACGAAGGCCGTGCCGATGTACGGAACTCTGTCGTTGTAATATGCGTCGATGAACTCGCGGTGGAGGTGAGCCGCCGGGCCGTCGCCCCAAGGTGAGTACCAGCCGTAGCGTGAATTGCCGGTCGTGGCCACGAAACCCGTTGAGACAACGGTCATCTTTTCGAGTATGCAGCCGTGCGAGAAGTCGCCGCAGATGCAGCCGTGCGAATGGAAGAAGTTGTAGTTGTGCGTCACGCCGTCGAGTTTGTTGAAGGTGCCGTCAGTGATGCCGCTTGCATACCAGCCGGCAACGTAGTCAGTGTTGGCGTGCCCGACGTGATGGACGTAACCGCCGCCGTAGTTGTTGATGGCATTTCTGAAGATGCTACCGCTCCAGCCGGTCTCGCCGTCAGCATAGACCTTGTGGAAATTGTAAGTCTCAGGGATGCCGACGGTGGTGTATTCGAAATCGCTGCTGCCGCCGATGAGTCGGTCGAGGTCGGTGCTGCCGTAATAGCCGTCACCGAGATGTTCGGCACCGAGAATGACATCACGGAACTCACCTAAAACAGGATTTTCCTGATACTCGAAAGTCTTGTGTAACAGGTTGTTAAGCTGCACTTCGTTGTTGAAGCACAAACGTCCGATGCCTATCTCAGGTTCATAGTCGCTCTCTCCTATTTCACCCCAGACGCCGTTGTTGTTGGCATCCCAGTCAACGTCGAAACAGGTGAAATACATATCGGCAGGGATATTGTCTATTTCCTCGTCGAAGACATTAACATACAAGGCACGGAACGGAACCAGCCCGGTGTCGCCACCGAGGAGGACCATCATAATGCCTTCATTCTCATACTCTTGCTTTATGTAATTAAACATCTTCTCCTGGTCATCACGACCGCTGTTGTCGGCCAAGATGTCTTCCAGCGCCGCGACGCGCGTGCGAAGGCCGCGTGCCTCATAGAAGGTGACATACTCGTCGAAATGCGACACCCACTCCGCCGGCGTGATGACGAGAAGCTCGTAGCCCGGAATCGACCGCCCGCGTGTGTAATACTGCTCGATGGCTTCGGGATTCTGTGCCAGCCTCTCGACCTTGCCTTTTATCTCAGGTGTCGCCCAAAGAAGACTGCTCTTGTCTGACTTTGAAGCTGTTACATTGACTTTGACAGTCGCCGTCTTTGCGTATGAAACCTTCCCCGTTGCCGGAATATATCTCACCGGAGTGAATGAGACCGTCGCAAATGAATAACCGTTCATGTACTGCGTCATCACTTTCGACTGGCAGACTTCAGGATACAAACCCTTTGATTCATAAAGGTCTTCGTCAACCACAAAAGGATATTCTTTCTCAGAACCGACCTGACGCATCTTCTGATACGGGAAGAGGTTGTATGTCCCGTTAAGCTCCACGAAATCGGAATATTCAACCGTAAAATCCTGAGCCTCAGAGTTTTGCGGAAGCAAAAGCGTGACACTCTGCCACGGAAGCGACGGCTGCCCGACCTTCGCGGTGTTTATCGTTCCATCAAAATAAATCTGGTCGTAACCATTGACAACTCTTGATGTCGGATTGTCAAAATGATAGACCTTTTCAACTGTCTGGGCAAATGATAACACGCTCAAAACTATTGAAAACAACGCTGTTAATAATAATTTTTTCATTTTTATAACGAAATTTATACGAATGTTTCTACGGATATGGAACCGCTACGTGGTTCTCCCCTATTTACCTAACCACCTAATCACCTAATTAATCCACGCCTCGACCTCTTCAATCTGCAACGCCGGGACATCCATCTTGTTTTTCTTCCTGATGCCGTTGAGCTTCTCGCGGAGACCGGCGGGTTTCTGTTCCTTGAGCATCTCGACGGATGTGAAATTCTGTTTCACAAGGACTTCCGCCCAGACTTCCGGGACGCCTATTGCCATGAAGTCTTCTTTTGTCGCGACTTTCTTCACTTTTTCAGGACGCATCTGCGGGAACAGCAGCACTTCCTGTATCTGTGTCTGGCCTGTGAGCAGCATCACGAAACGGTCGATGCCGATGCCCATGCCCGATGTCGGGGGCATTCCGTATTCGAGTGCGCGGAGGAAGTCCTGGTCGATGACCATCGCCTCGTCGTCGCCGCGGCCCGCGAGCATCATCTGCTCCTCGAAACGTGCGCGCTGGTCGATGGGGTCGTTAAGCTCGGTGTATGCGTTGGCGACCTCCTTGCCGTTAATCATAAGCTCGAAACGCTCGGTGAGTTCCGGGTTGTCGCGGTGACGTTTGCATAGCGGCGACATCTCGACGGGATAGTCGGTGATGAACGTCGGCTGTATGTAATTGCCTTCGCATTTCGCGCCGAAGATCTCGTCGATGAGCTTGCCTTTTCCCATCGAGGGGTCGATTTCTATCTCAAGCTGCTTGCACACCTCGCGGAGCTGCTCCTCGTTCATGCCGTTGATGTCGATGCCGGTGTTCTCCTTGATGGAGTCGATCATCGAGATGCGTTTGAACGGACGTTTGAAGCTGATCTCATGATCACCGACCATAACTTTGTCAGTACCAAGCACGTCCATCGCGCAGCGGTGAATCATCTCCTCGGTGTAGTCCATCATCCAGAGATAGTCTTTGTAAGCAACATAGATTTCAAGACCTGTAAATTCCGGATTATGCGAGCGATCCATGCCCTCGTTGCGGAAGTTGCGCGAGAACTCATACACGCCGTCGAAGCCGCCCACGATGAGACGTTTCAGGTAAAGCTCGTCGGCGATCCTCAGATACAGAGGAATGTCGAGTGCGTTGTGGTGCGTGATGAACGGACGTGCCGACGCGCCGCCGGGAATCGACTGAAGCACAGGCGTCTCCACCTCAAGGTAGCCGCTCTCATTGAAGAAACGGCGGATGCTGTCGATGGCTCTCGTCCTCTTGATGAAGATGTCCTTGACTTTGTCGTTGACGACGAGGTCAACGTAGCGCATGCGGTAGCGGAGTTCCGGGTCGTTGAACTCATCGTATTTCACGCCGTCTTTCTCTTTCACTATCGGCAGCGGGCGCAGCGACTTGCTGAGCACCGTGAGTTCTTTCACATGGATGGAGATCTCGCCCATCTGTGTGCGGAACGCGAAGCCTTTCACGCCGATGAAGTCGCCGATGTCGAGGAGGCGTTTGAAGACGGTGTTGTACATGGTCTTGTCCTCGCCCGGGCAGATCTCGTCGCGGTTGAGGTAGAGCTGTATGCGTCCGTGTGCGTCCTGCAACTCGCAGAACGAGGCCGCGCCCATGATGCGGCGGCTCATGATACGTCCGCCGATGCTCACGCTGTCGAATTTCGCGAGGTCGTTGTCGTCAAACTGCTCTTTAATCTGGACTGTGGTGACATTCACGTCGAACGCCGCCTGAGGATAAGGGTTGATACCTAATTTATAAAGCTCCTGCAAGGAGTTTCTTCTGATTTGTTCTTGTTCGCTTAACATTTTTACAAAAAATTATTTGGGCGCAAAGATAAGAAAAAAGCTGTTATCTTCGCATGAATTGTTTCTTGAAAATTCCCGGTGAATTTCATTCACCATCATCAAACGTCACATCTCTATTTCCACCGAGACGCTCTCCATCACGCCACCGAGCGGCGGGTTCATCTTCTTCACCTTGACCCAGGCATACGACACCGCCGGAAATTGCCTGCCGATGGCGTCCAAGATACGCCGCGCCACGTTTTCGAGTAGATGTGACGGCATCATCATCTGTTCCTTAACAACCTGATACACAGACTGATAATTGACGGTATCTTCAAGATTGTCAGACTTCTCAGCCTTTGAAGTATCGACTTCCAAACTCAGGTCAACATTGAACCATGTGCCTATCTTGCGTTCTTCCTCGAAGCAGCCGTGATAGGCGTAAAACTCCATTTTTTCTATTGAAATAAGTGCCATAAAATGATTTTGAACATTGTCAAATTAAACAAGGATTCACGACCGCAAAGGTACGACATAAAAATGGGAAAATTTCATTCGGTGTGAAATTTTTTCGGTTTTGGAATGGTGACGGCTGCGGATGAAGGCTGATGATTCTGCTATTGATAAAAAAGATTAAACATTTGGGTGAGAAATCTTGGAAATTTGTATCTTTGCCGCTGTGAAAAACAAATTCTATACGGTATGGAGCGGCCGTCGTGTCGGCGTGTTCTCGAGTTGGGACGAGTGTCGTCTTCAGGTCGAGGGCTTTGCCGGTGCGCGCTACAAAGGCTTTCCCGACAGGCAGTCGGCGGAAAACGCCTTCAAAGACGGTTACGAGAGGGCGAATGACAAGAACACACTGACATCCGAGAGGATCGGGCGGCTTCCCGAGAATCAGCCGAGGCCGAACGTCACCTACATCGCTGTTGACGCGGCATGTTCTGGCAACCCCGGCAAGATGGAATACCGCGGTGTGTATGTCGAGACCGGCACCGAGATATTCAAAAGTCCTGTCTTTGAGGGCGGGACCAACAATATCGGGGAGTTCCTGGCCATTGTTCACTGCCTCGCATGGGAACAGAAGAACCGCCTCAACATCCCGATTTATTCCGATTCATATAACGGACAGAAATGGGTCAGCGAGGGCAGATGCAAGACGAAACTGCAGGAGAGCAAGAAGAACGAATACCTCTTTGATGTTATCCGCCGCGCAGAGAGATGGCTCGCAGAGAACACGTTCCGCGTGCCGATATATAAATGGAGAACAGAAATATGGGGAGAAATCCCCGCTGACTTTGGGAGAAAATGATAAACTTTGACACATTCTATATCAGATGTCCGCGCTGCGGCTCTCACCTCGAAGGCCATCTCGTGAGGTCGGAACTGGTTAACAAATCGGTGCTGTTCTCAGATGGCAAGACGTTGAACGACAATTATATAACTGAACCTCAGAAACTCATCATCTGTCCGGCGTGCAGCCATTGGTACTGGATCGAGAAATACGAGGAGCCTGTCGTGAGCTACGAGAAACCCGACGCAACGGTCTATAACTGGAACCACTGGCGGTTCTTCGGCGTGCATTTCAACAACAACCAGGGCAAAATCGCCCTCGTGAACCATTACAAAAAGGCTCTTGAGATACTGAATGGCGACCGCGACAAGGAACTTTACATACGACGGCTGATGTGGTGGGCCTTCAACGACCTCGTGCGCAACAACTACCAACGGACGCTGAAATATCTCATGTCGGGACAAATGAGCTTCAACGTGTGGCGCAAGAACCGCATGAAACTGCACGAAGGCCGCATCATCTTCCGCAAGTTCCGCGATGATTATGTGGCCAACATGAGGGAGCTGCTGGTGCTCCTCAAGAGCCGTTACACCCCCGACGACGAGGAGTACGAGGCCTCCATGCTTGAAATAATCGAGCTCTACCGCGAAATGGGCGAATACGGAGAGGCACAGAAAATCCTCAACACCATACCGCGACGCACGCACTACATCGCGAGAATAGAACGCGAAGTCAAGAAAAAACACGACTTCGTATTCCTTGTTGTAGGTTGATAATCAACTATTCACCTAATAATCTGTTGATGACGTGCGATGCGCAGAAGCATCCGAAGACTGCGGGCATGTAAGAAATCGTGCCGACAGTGGCGATTTTGTTCTCCATTTTCTCGTCCCCGACGACGAAGGCGGTATCCGCGACCTTCTCCGGCGAATAGACCACGGTGATCCCTTCACGGATGCCGAGACGGTGAAGGCGTTTGCGGATGTAAAAAGCGAGACGGCACTCATGCGATTTCGCAATGTCAACAATCTCAATCCGTTCGGGGTGGAACTTCCCGCCCGCACCCATGCAACTCACGATGTTCTGATGGTTCTGTACCGCATAATACAGCAGGAACACCTTCGGCGCAAGTGTGTCGATGGCATCGACAATAAAATCGAACTTCTGCTCCATCAGGTCGATAATAGATTGGTCCTTAAGATATTGCGTGACAACATGCAGGTTGATGTCGGGGTTGATGTCGCGTAGTCTCTCTGCCATCACCTCGGTCTTGAGGCGTCCGACAGTGCTGTCGAGCGCGAGGATCTGACGGTTTTTGTTTGTGACATTGACCGTGTCGCTGTCGATTATCGTCATCTCCCCTATCCCGGCGCGTGCGAGCTGCTCGGCGGCGTATGCGCCGACACCGCCCAGACCGACGACCAAGACGTGCGCCCGGGCAAGTCTCTCCACACCTTCGTCACCAACCAATATTCGCGTTCTGTCCTTCCAGTTTTCCATAACCGAAAATACCCTTGTAATTTTCAAAAATCATTTTCTCCCAAAAATCCACGTCGCGGTTTGTCAACGCCGCCGTTTTCTCATAAACGCCGATGATGTCCCTGCCGGAGACGTCGGTCTCAAGAAACATCTTCCCGAACGGAACTGCATCGAGAACCTTAACCGCTTGACTTTCATTTCTATATAACATCTCCCCGAACGACAGCCACATCCCGTGATTCACCAGTTGCTGAGCCGACTCCGGCGAGCCTTGGAAACCATGTATTATCCACGGCATGGCCGCCCTCTTTTCCTTTTTTATCGAGATGATGTCGGAATAAGCCCGCACGGCATGGATTATCAACGGCTTACGAATCTGTTCCGAAAGACTGACCATCTTCAGGAAAACTTCACGTTGCTTTTCAAATGTCGCCGGATGCGCCCTGTCGAGCCCCGACTCTCCGACGGCAACGAAACGCTTGTTTTCAAACAACTCGTCAAATATCTCAAAATCAACACTTTGACACACATTCCACGGATGAATACCGGCAGAAAAAAGGACGTTGGAATCACCGTCCTTTATTTTATCCGTGAAATCGAAATTCACAATCTTGACAACTTGTTGATTGTCATTGTTTCTGTCGTGTGTGTGAACATCAACAAACATCAGAAATCGACATTTGGCTGTGCGATGAGTTCCAATGTGTCGAGGTCGAGTGCCATCAGGTTGCCGAAGCCGTCCTTGCCTTTATAGTAAACACCATTGTCCAAGGCAATGAAATTGAAGTTGTTGGAGTTTATGAGTGTCTCTATCAAGCCATATTCGACGGGAACATGTCCGTGGACAATTTTCTTGCCGCCAGTCTTTGATGCATCGACTTTGAACTCGCGCACCCACATCATCGAGTAAATGTCGTCGAATGGGTTCGGAGCGTTGAAGTTCATTCCGGCATGCACGAGGATATATTTGTCGAGCTCAATGAAAAACTCGCCTTTTTTCATCCATTCGATGTATTTCTCATCTATGTTACGCGGTCTTTTGACGCCGAAACTCGCAAGCGTCGATTTTGCGCCGTAGCGTTCCCATTCTCTTTGGACGGAACTCTTCCCAATGAGTCTCTTCTGGTCAGCCTCAAACGACCTGATGCAGAAATCCTCATGATTACCAATGAGATACCTAACATTATAGCCTTGTTCCTGGAGGCTCATGATGTAATCGATGACGCTTTTCCCGTCGGGACCTCTGTCGATGTAATCGCCAAGAAAAAACAACGAGTCATCCTTTGTCAGTTGGAGGCAATTCTCAACGAGCACTCTCAGAGTCTCGACGTATCCGTGAATATCAGGGATGACCCAACGTTTTTTCATGTTAATTTCCCGATTGTTTATTTCGCTTTCCCTTGATTTGCAACGCTTTGCATCTTGGCTGCAACGACATCCGGGTCACCGATGAATTTATGGTCAAGGAGGTTCATCTTGTCGTCGAATTCGAAGACGTAAGGTATCGCAGTCGGGATGTTGAATTTTATTATTTCCTCGTTTGTCATGCCACGGAGTTCCTTGACGATGCCACGGAGGCTGTTGCCGTGTGCGACCACCATCACCTGGTCGTGGTTTTCGAAAGCCTTGAGGATCACGTCTTTATAGTAAGGCATGAGACGGTTGATGCAGTCTTTGAGCGATTCCGTCAGCGGGATCTGTTCGTCTGTCATCTCAGCGTAACGCGGGTCCTGGCGCGGACTTTTCGGGTCGTCCATCGCGAACGCGGGCGGCTGCATGTCGAAAGAACGACGCCACTTCTGCACCATGTCATCGCCGTATTTCTTGGCCATCTCAACCTTGTTCGAACCCTGCAACTGACCGTAACTCTTCTCGTTCAGACGCCATGTCTTGCTAACCGGCAACCAGTCCAAGTCCATGACATCAAGGATGTTGTTCAACGTCTTAATCGCCCTTTTCAGATATGATGTGAAGCAAATCTCAGGCCTGTAGCCCGCCTCAAGCAGAGCCCTGCCCGCCTCTTTCGCCTCATTTATGCCATTTTCCGACAAATCTACATTCGTCCAACCTGTGAAAAGGTTCAACTTGTTCCATTCACTTTCGCCGTGGCGAACCAAAATAAGCTGTTTCATTGTTCAAAATTTATTCCAGATGTTGTTTTCTCAAAAAGAACTGCAAAAATACTAAAAAAATCAATGTTACAATTATCAGTTCTTAATTATTTTTTGAGGCGAGATAAGAAATTTATCCGTATCTTTGCAAGTTTAAAAAACACGCTTATCGCGGATACATACATAAATAAATTTACATCATGGAAGAAAAAAAAGACAACAATAACGGCGGGAAATGGAGAAAAAGACCTTATAGGAAAAATTATCATAACAAGAAAAAAAATATTGATAATCAATTAGTTGAAGAAGCACTTGAAGAAGAAGTCGTGGAAGAGGCAGAAATGACCGCAGAGGTTGAAGAGACGGCGGAAGTTGAAGGGAATATTGTTCCTGACGAGACAGAAGTTGTTGATAATGAAGAATATACAGAAGACACGAACGATGTTGACACATTATTGAAAGTCTCGTCTCGCAAAATGGATTTTCACGACGAAGACCAGGAAGACCGCATGGTCAACAAGCAGGAGGAAGAGGTCGAACTGAAGATCACATGGCCGTTGTACAGTCCGATGAAGAAGGAGATGACACCTGATTTCCATCGCGGATGCCGTCTGAAAGCCGAGACATACGAGACCGGCGGCAAGGTGTTGCGTCACGGGCAATGCAAACTCGACAGTTTCAACTGGCTCAAGGACTTTGAGAACGAGACGCCGAAAGAAGGCGAACTCCTCGTCGCCGAGGTACGTTTCAAGAACGACAGAAAAGACTTTTACAGTTATCCTTCGGAACTGAATCTCATTGAAGGTGAATTAGTTGCGGTCGAGACGGCCATAGGTCACGACATCGGCATCGTCACCATGGTCGGCGAACTCGTCGCAAAACAACGCAAACGCAAGAAAAACAACACCCCTGTTGACGGCCTGAAAAAAATATACCGCCGTGCGCGTGCCAACGACATCGATAAATTCATCGAGGCGACACGTCAGGAGGAACGTACATTGTATCGCAGCCGCGAGATAGCCTCCGGGCTGAAACTCGACATGAAACTTAATGATATTGAATATCAAGGCGATAGGACAAAGGCAATATTCTATTACACCGCCGACGGCCGTGTCGATTTCCGTGAGCTGATCAAGAAACTCGCTGAAGAGTTCCACGTCCGCGTGGAGATGCGCCAGATCGGCTTCCGGCAGGAGTCGGCGAAACTTGGTGGCATAGGCTCATGCGGAAGAGAACTCTGCTGCGCCTCATGGATTACTGATTTTCAATCGGTTACAACTGGCGTGGCAAGAGTGCAGCAGCTTTCCCCGAACCCGCAGAAACTCGCCGGACAATGCGGCAAACTCAAATGCTGCCTCAACTACGAATATGACACTTACGTTGACGCACTGCGTGCCTTCCCCGACAACCGCATCGTGCTGAAGACGAAAAAAGGCGACGGATTATACCAGAAAATCGACATCTTCAAAGGTCTCATGTGGTATTCATATCCTTTCGACAGAAACAACATGATGGCAATCCCGGCCGCGAAAGTCAAGGAAATCATCGAGATGAACAAAAAAGGGGAGTTTCCGGAACAACTCGAAGACTTCGCCTTCATCAAGGAACAGCATAACGCCGACTACGGCGACGGCGGCGAAAACGCCGACCTCTCAAAACTTGAATAAGATGAAGAAACTGACAATATTTCTTGCGATAGGCGCATTTTTCGTCCTCTCGTCGTGCCGCAACAACATGATTTACGACGAGAGTGTTGTCATTCCCGACTCGAAATGGGACAACATAAACGTCCCGTATTTCGATGTCAACGTGGAAGACACCATTTCGATATACTCTTTCGCATTGAACGTCAGGCATTTGGAAAATTATCGTTACAGCAATCTGTATATTTTTCTGCACACCACCTTTCCGAACGGCAACGTCACGCACGACACCATCGAGTGCAACCTTTCTTATCCCGACGGCAGTTGGGTCGGACGCGGCAGCGGCAGCATGAGGTCGAATGCTATCATGCTCAACCGCAGTCTGCGTTTTCCGCTTGGCGGCATCTATCATTTTGAGATTGAGCAGGCGATGCGCGACAAGGTTCTGAAAGGCATCACAGATATTGGAATTAGTATTGAAAAACAATAAGTTATGGTATCTAAAAAGAAAAAATCAGATAATAGGAGAACGTATCTCATAGTGCTTTGGTCGCTTTTTGCGGCTTTTGCCGTGGCCGTGTATCTGCTTTTCTACGGGATAACAAAGGAGTGGTTCGGTCCGATGCCGTCGTTCGAGGAGCTTGAGAATCCGAAGACGAACCTCGCGACGGAAATCATCTCGGCCGACGGCAAGCTGCTCGGCACTTATTACATCGAGAACCGTTCAAACATCAGTTACGATGAGTTGCCGGAAAACCTGATTAACGCATTGATTTCCATAGAAGACGTGAGGTTCTACGAGCATTCCGGCATCGACAAGCGGGCGTTGTTCCGTGTGGCTTTCGGCGTCGCAACGGGCAGCAGTGACAAGGGCGGCGGCAGCACGCTGACACAGCAGCTGGCGAAGAACCTCTTCCCGCGCGGCGAGAACCTCAGCACGCTCCAACTCGTGATAAGGAAATTCCAGGAATGGGTGACGGCGACACGTCTGGAATACAACTACTCGAAGGACGAGATCATCGCAATGTATTTAAACACAGTGTTTTACGGACATAATGCCTACGGAATCAAGAAGGCGGCCGAGACGTTTTTCAGCAAGGAACCGTCAGAGCTTACAGTGGAAGAGGCCGCCCTGCTCGCCGGTGTCGTCAACGCACCGACGAAATTCAGCCCGAAACGCAACCCCAACAACGCCTTGGCAAGACGCAACCTCGTGCTGAAACGCATGTCTGAAAACAACTGCCTCAGCAAACACGACTACGACTCCATCTCGCAGATACCCATCGACCTCTCACGTTTCGGCATCCTTGACCACAACTCGGGTCAGGCGACGTATTTCCGCGAATACCTGCGCGGCATGATGAACGAATGGGCCAAGACACATTACAAAGCCGACGGCACACCTTATAATATATACAAGGACGGACTCAGGATATACACCACCATCGACTCGCGCATGCAACGCTACGCCGAAGAAGCCGTGCGCGAACACCTGTCGAAAGACCTGCAACCGACTTTCTACAGACATTGGAGAGGCAGCAAATTGGCACCATTCGCCCTTGATTCTCAAGAAGATGTGGATGCCGTCATGACTCTGTCGATGAAACGTTCCGAACGTTACCGCGTGCTGAGAAAGGCCGGGATGCCTTACGACTCCATCGTGGCGAACTTCCACAAACCCGTGCCGATGACAGTGTTTTCGTGGGACGGCCCGATTGACACCGTGCTGACACCTTGGGACTCAATACATTACTATAAGTTTTTCCTGCAATCGTCTTTGATGTCTGTTGATGTACGCACCGGCCACGTGAAGGCTTACGTGGGCGGCAACGACTATCGTTTCTTCCAATATGACCACGTCACGCAGGCGAAACGTCAGGTCGGCTCGACATTCAAGCCGTTCCTTTATTCGCTGGCAATGCAGGAAGGCGAATACACGCCTTGCACCAAGGTGCCAAACATCAGCTACAGCATACAGCTTCCAGACGGAAAGTTCTGGGAGCCGAAGGATTCGGGCAGGACGATGTTCGGCGAGGAGGTGACGTTGAGATGGGCGTTGGCGCATTCCAACAACAGGATATCGGCATATCTGATGAAACGTTTTGGTCCGCAGGCCGTCATCCAGATGGCGCGTCGCATGGGCGTGACATCGGAGATTCCAGCTGTGCCGTCGATATGTCTCGGCGTCTGCGACATCTCACTTTACGAGATGGTCGGCGCGATGAACACCTTCGCCAACCGAGGCGTTTATGTGAAACCGATTTTCGTGACGAAAATCGAAGACAAGAACGGAAACGTCATAGAGACATTCAAGGCCGAACAAATCGAGGCGCTCGACGAAATCACGGCCTATAAGATGATTGAACTCATGAAAGGCGTCGTGTATGAAGGCACCGGCATCCGACTGAAATTCAAATACAACCTGACAAACCCCATCGCTGGCAAGACCGGTACCACGCAGAATCAGAGCGACGGCTGGTTCATGGGCATCACCCCCGACCTCGTGACGGGAGTCTGGACCGGCGCAGAAGACCGCTCCGTGCATTTCAAGACAATATCACTCGGACAAGGGTCTAACATGGCACTGCCCGTGTGGGCTTTGTATATGCAGAAAGTATATGCCGACTCAACCCTCAACATCAGCAAGGGTGACTTCACCAAACCTTTGACTGACATTGCTTTAGACTTCGACTGTGATAAATATGACGAAGAACAGAACGCTACCGTTACACCTGAGGAGTCAGAAGAAGACGAATTCTAAAATTTAAAGACACAACTATGGCCAACTCGAATTTTGTTGATTATGTGAAGATATTTTGTCGTTCCGGCAAGGGCGGTGACGGCTCCTTGCATTTCATTCATGCCAAATATGTTCCGAAGGGCGGACCTGACGGCGGTGACGGCGGCAAGGGCGGCGATGTGATAATACGCGGCAACGCCCAGCTGTGGACGCTCCTGCATCTGCGTTACACAAAGCATCTCTTTGCCGGCGACGGCGAGCCTGGCGGCTCGAACCAACGCACTGGCGCACAAGGAAATAACGCCATCATCGAAGTGCCGCTCGGCTCCATGGCCTACGATGCCGAGACCGGCGAACCGCTCGGCGAAGTGACTGAAGACGGACAGGAAGTCGTCATAATGAAAGGCGGACGCGGCGGCAAAGGCAACACGTTTTTCAAGTCGGCAACATTCCAGGCGCCGAAATTCTCACAACCCGGCGAACCAAACCAAGAACGATGGATCATCATCGAACTGAAACTCCTGGCCGACGTCGGACTCGTCGGATTCCCCAACGCCGGAAAGTCAACACTGCTCTCGGTCGTCTCCGCCGCCAAACCGGAAATCGCCGACTATCCGTTCACCACTCTGACACCTAACCTCGGCATCGTGCCTTATTACGACTTCAAGTCGTTCATCATGGCCGACATCCCCGGCATCATCGAAGGCGCATCAGAAGGCAAAGGACTGGGAATAAGATTCTTACGACATATTGAACGCAACTCGATACTGCTGTTCATGGTCGCCGCCGACAGCCCCGACGTGAAAGAAGCCTACGACATCCTCCTGAATGAACTGAAGACTTACAACCCGGAACTTCTCGACAAGAAACGCATCCTTGCCGTCAGCAAGACAGACCTCATCGATGAAGACACGAAAAAAGACATCAAGAGACATCTGCCAAAGAAAATCCCGCACATCTTCATCAGCTCGGCAACAGGCGAGAACATCAAGGAACTCAAAGACTTAATCTGGCTCTGCCTCACGGAAGACGAAAATGAACACGATTAATGCCATCGACCACGAACTGTTCCTGTTCCTCAACGGATTGCACGCCGACTGGCTCGACCCGCTGATGATATTCGTCTCGTCAAAATTCGGCTGGATCCCGTTTTATTTGTTGCTTTTATATCTGATTTACAAGAAGTCAGGTTGGAAAGGACTGCTATGCGTCGCGGTCGGTGTCGCAGTCCTGATAACGTGTTCCGACCAACTGTCGTCGCACTTCTTCAAGCCGGTTTTTCACCGTTTCAGGCCGTGCCACGACCCGCTGATACAGGATTTGGTTCATCTGCCAAACGGACATTGCGGCGGTCAATACGGATTCATCTCCTCTCATGCCTGCAACACCTTCGCACTCGCTACGTTTATCACATTGATACTCAAGAAATTTTATGGAAAAATCGGCTGGTTGATGTTCATCTGGGCGTCACTCGTGGCCTACAGCCGCATCTACATGGGCGTGCATTTCCCAGGCGACGTGCTGTGCGGCGCGGCGGTCGGGATGATTCTCGGATTCGGAATCGGAAAAATCTCGTTGATGATATTGAACAAATTTCAAAAAAATCAGCAAAAAAAACTGCGGGACTAAATATCCGGAAATTCATCCAACGCACTTAATCTGCCATCAGAGACTCTGTAGCAAAACATTGATTTCCCGTTGGTTAACGTCAAAAACTCTGTTTGAAGGCCGGAATAATAACGTATCGCCTGGTCGAGGACTTTCCCTGTGATTTCGACGTTTTCGGCTTTGCACTCCACAATCATGCGTGCTTCACCTGAATTGTTGAAAACCACGATGTCGCATCGTTTCGGAAGATTGTTCACCTTTATGGAATACTCCACGGCGACAAGTCCGGCGGCGAGCCCTCTCACCTCAACAAGATAATAAAGCACTTTCTGCCTGACCTGCTCCTCTGGTGTCAGCGCGACATATTGTCTGCGCAACGGGTCGAAAACTGCTGTTTTATCGTTGACTGTCTGAGTTTTAAACCACTCCATGCTACTTAAGGTAATCGCTCACGAAGCTCATCAGGTCGTCGCCGGCCAGATTTCTCGCCACGATGACACCGTCATTGTTGATGATGACGTTCTGCGGAATGAACGCAATGCTGTACATCTCGGCAACATCGTCGTTCCAGCCCTTAAGGTTGGAGAAATGATTGTCCCAAGCCAGATTGTCGTCAGCAACGGCTTTCTCCCATGCAGCCCTGTCGGTGTCAAGAGAAATGCTGACAATATCGAAACCTTTGTCTTTGAATGCGTTATAGACCGTCACAACATTCGGGTTCTCTTTCCGGCAGTCGGGACACCACGAAGCCCAGAAGTCAATCATCGTGAGATTGTTTTCCCTGACGAAATCGGAGAGAACGAAATCTCTTCCGCTGTAGTCGTGCGTCTTGAAATCGATGAATTCATGGCCGACCGACACTTTTTCGAGCATGACAGCGTAATTTTTCATATTCTTGGTATAGCCGTTGCTGGCGCCGACGCCTTCCATCGAATTAAGGAGATTATAAATATCCTCAAGGCTGAACGCCCATCTGTAACGATACAAAGTGTATGAACCAAGGACATTGTCGCGGTTCTCCTTGACCATGTGCATCGCAAAATACATCGCATCGGTTTCGTCTTCAATCTTGTCGAACTCGGCCACAAAAGCATTGAGTTCATCCTGCTTGGGACCTGACTTCACATCAATCTTGTTATAATTCTGACAGTCGCCTGTAATTCTGACATCCTGGTTTTCGGTGAAAACAGTCAAAGGTCTCTTCCAGCCTTCAACGTCAACGAGATACGCATCCATATTTTCGCTTTTCTCAATTTCAAAGACGACGGAATTATTTTTCGCCACCTTTTCATCCAAAGTCTCAAGGTCAACGTTCACATAATGTTTTAGACAGATTTTTTTACCATTTGAATTTTCAAGATTCACGTTGATTTTGAATGTGTTTTTGTCGCCGCATGAAGTGAGGCAAACGACTGCGAGCAATGCAATAAATAACTTTTTCATTTTATAAATTTTTATTTTTTTTAATCGGTTTGAACAGATATAAAAGCAATAGAATCACGAATGCCGAGACCGGCACGCTGATTAATATTTCGAGAAATACCACGCCCGACAATTTGAAACTGAACGCTTCAAGCAGGAAAAAGGCGAAATTGTGGAAGAACAGAATTATCAGCGAATAAACGAGAAACCAGGAGAATCCCATCAATTCGACAGTGGGTTTTTCTTTTTTTTCCAGTTCGCTTTTTCGCGTCATGATTCCGATGACGTAAGGTCGCAGATAGGCGGCAAGTGTCGTCGCGGCGGCGTTAAGTCCCGGCGTGCCGTCGAAAATGTCGATAACGATTCCCATCAGGAAACCATTGAGAATGAGTCGCCAATGAGGTGTCTTGAACGGCAGCACCATGATGAAAAGCACATAGATTACCGGGTGGATGAAGTTGCCGAACCTGATGTTGTCGAACACCAGAACCTGCAACAACAGCAGCCCGATGAATGTCAATATATTCTTAATCAATGTGTTGTACATAACGAGTCTATTTCTGCCTTAAAATTATTCTTTATGACGTAAACGTGTTGCAGCGTGCTGAAGTCGGTTGAAAACCTCATCACGGCCTCGCTGAAATCCGAGCGTTCACTGGAGATTACATCCTCCACCGTCCCGACCATGATGCCTGCCGGGAAGCTGTTCGAGAAGCCGCTGGTGACGAGTGTGTCGCCGTCGTTTATCTGAAGGTGCGCCGGGATGTCCTTCACAGTGCCGTGTCTGTAGCCGTCGCTCTCCCAAATCACGCTCGCGATGTTTTTGTTGCCGGCAAACCTGACGCTGAGTATCGTTTCGGTGTTGAGCATGCTCATCACGGAAGCGTAGTGGTTGCTGACGTTCACCACCTTACCCACAACGCCGCCGTCACACATCACACCCATGTCAACAGCCACGCCATCGAGGCGGCCTCTGTCAATCAGAATGAAATTATTGACACGGTTTATGCTGTTGCTGATGACGTGCGCCGGCATATAAGTGAATTTCTCGTGATGTATCATGGTGTCGGTTGGAAATCTACGTTTTTCCAACTCATTCATCAGCAACGTGTTGTGTTGCGACAATATTTCATTTTCGCTTTTCAGGCTGAAATAGCCGCCGACATTCGCCGACATCGTGTGGATGCCGCCGGAGATGTTGTTCGACATGCTGACGAATTTTCTGTTATGATACGGCAGACTGTTTATTATCATGATGACACAAACGATCTCCACCAGCAAGAACAGCAAAACTGCGTTGTATTTCTTGATAAAGACGAGCAGGTTGTACATCGTGATGGTCCGTTACTTGATGAGGAACGGGAACTTATCGAAGTTTTTCAGTGCGATGCCGGTGCCGCGGGCCACAGCGCGCAGCGGGTCTTCGGCGACGTGTATCGGGAGTTGTGTCCTTTCATGCAGGCGTTTGTCGAGTCCTCTGAGCAGTGCGCCGCCGCCGGTGAGGTAGATGCCGGTGCGGTAGATGTCGGCCGAGAGCTCGGGCGGTGTCGTCTCGAGGGTGTTGAGCACGGCCGTCTCGATTTTCGACACGCTCTTGTCGAGACAATGTGCTATCTCCTTGTAATTCACCTTTATTTCCTTCGGGATGCCGGTGAGCATGTCGCGTCCGTGGACGGCGTAATCCTCCGGCGGGTTGTCGAGGTCCTGTATTGCCGCGCCGACTTCAATCTTGATGAGTTCTGCCGTGCGCTCGCCGATGTTCAGGTTATGCTCCTTGCGCATATAATCGACAATCTCCTCCGTGAAGTCGTCGCCTGCCACGCGTATCGACTTGTTGGTGACGATGCCGCCGAGTGCTATGACGGCGATCTCCGATGTGCCGCCTCCGATGTCCACAATCATGTTTCCAACCGGCTCGAGGACGTCGATGCCAATGCCTATGGCTGCCGCCATCGGTTCATGGATGAGTCGCACCTCCTTGGCGCCGGCCTGCTCCGCGCTGTCTTTCACGGCCCTCTCCTCCACTTCCGTGATGCCGGAAGGGATGCATATCACCATCTTGAGTGTCGGCGGGAAAATGGAGTTGTGGAAATTAATCATCTTTATCATCTCGCGAAGCATGAACTCCGCAGCCTGGAAGTCAGCGATGACACCGTCGCGCAAAGGCCTGATGGTCTTTATGTTCTCGTGTGTCTTGCCATGCATCATCATGGCTTTTTTGCCGACAGACATAATCTGCTGTGTGTCACGTTGCAACGCCACGATCGACGGCTCATCGACCACCACCTTGTCGTTATACATGATGATGGTGTTTGCCGTCCCGAGGTCGATTGCCAATTCCTTATTGAAAAATGAGAAGAGTCCCATGGTGTGTTATTTTTAATGTTTGAAATGTCTGAATCCTGTGAAAACCATTGCGATGCCGAGTCGGTTGCAGGCATCGACGGAGTCTTGGTCGCGGACCGAGCCGCCGGGCTGCACTATGGCCGTGATGCCAGCCTCATGCGCTATGTTCACGCAGTCGTCGAACGGGAAAAACGCGTCAGACGCAAGCACCGCACCGTTGAGGTCGAAGCCGAAACTCTTCGCCTTGGCGATGGCCTGACGCAACGAATCGACACGCGAGGTCTGACCGATGCCGGAAGCGTAAAGCTGCTTGTGCCCGGCAAGGACGATGGCATTCGAACGACTGTGTTTCACTATCTTGTTTGCAAAAATCAAATCATCAATATCATTCTGATTCTCAACGAGTTTATCTGTCACAGGCTTGAAATCGGCCGCCGTCTCCACATGCATGTCGCGGTCCTGCTCCAGAATGCCGTTGAGTGCCGACTTGTAAATCTTCGCCGGGAAACTGTTTGATTTGAGTTTGAGGACAATCCTGTTTTTCTTTGAGAACAGGATGTCGAGGACGCCTTCGTCGTAACTTGGTGCGACACAGACTTCGAAGAACATCTTGTTCATCTCTGTAGCGGTCTGAATATCAATAGGTTGATTGCTCACCATCACGCCACCGAAAGCCGAGACGGGGTCGCCGGCGAGTGCTGCATTGTAGGCGTCGAGGATGTTTTTGCGCGAAGCGATGCCGCACGGGTTGTTGTGTTTCAGGATTGCAAATGTCGGCTCGTCGAACTCACGGATGAGGTTGAGTCCGGCGTCGAGATCAAGCAAGTTGTTGTACGACAGGTCTTTACCGTGAAGTTTCTCGAAGACATCATCAAGGTTTCCGTTGAAAACGGCCTTCTGATGCGGGTTCTCGCCATATCTGAGCTCAGAGGTCTGATTATCAGCATTTTCACCATCAAACCAATTGAAAATTGCCGTGTCGTAATGAGAGCTTGTCTGGAACGCATATTTCGCGAAGCGCATTCTGTCTTCTATCGAAGTACAGCCGTCCTGTTTCTGATACATATCCATAAACTCTTGATAATGAGCTGACGACGGCACGATGAGGCAGTGATTGAAGTTTTTCGCGCCGGCGCGTATCAGAGAGATGCCGCCAATGTCGATCTTCTCGATTATCTGGGCCTTGTCATCGGTGTTTCTCACCGTCTCCTCAAAGGGGTAGAGGTCAACTATGACGAGGTCGAAAGCCGGGATATTATATTTCTGCATCTCCTGGATGTCGCCTTCGTTATCCAAACGGGCGAGGATGCCACCCATCACTTTCGGATGAAGCGTTTTCACGCGGCCACCTAAAATAGAGGGATAACCTGTCAGAGATTCGACGGAACGCACGCTGTCGTCAATCTTCTTGATGAAATCCAACGTCCCGCCTGTGGCGTAGATTTGCACGTCATTTTTCTTCAGTAACGCGACAATTTCATCAAGCCCGTTTTTGTAAAATACTGATATTAAACAATTTGAAATCTTTTTTAAAGTCATGTTCTTCGTGTTTTTAAATTTGCAATTATACTAAAAAACCGCGAAATGCAGACCGTTTGGGAAGGTATTTTTTCAATATTTTTTCAACATTCTGAACAATGAAATTATTTTTTCTTTCATGCTGATAAAACCTCAAGATATCGCCGTGTTGAATTGAATTCGTTCTAAATTGTTGACTGTTAGCATTTTATTTTTGTTGAAAAATAATTCAAAAAAAAGGTTCAAATCCGAAAAAAATTTAATACTTTTACGGGTTAAAATTTTTAATAGGTGGAAACTCGCTGGATTATAGCCCAAGAGGCTGATAAACAAAAAGTTAAGAGCTTGTCGGATGTTTTGAACATCGATGAGAATCTTGCTGCATTGTTGGTTCAGCGCGGTGTTTCGACATTTGACGAGGCGAAAGACTTTTTCCGGCCGTCGCTTTCACATCTGCACGACCCGTTTTTGATGAAGGACATGGACAAGGCTGTTGACAGGATACAGAAGGCGATGCAGAACGGCGAGAAGATCCTCATCTACGGCGACTATGATGTTGACGGGACCACGGCGGTTGCGCTCATCTACACTTATCTGAAGAATTTCGTCAACAAGAAGAAAATCGAGTTTTACATTCCCGACCGCTACGAGGAGGGTTACGGGATTTCCTATAAAGGCATAGACTACGCTGCCGCGAATGGTTTCGGGCTTGTCATCGTGCTCGACTGCGGCATCAAGGCGGTCGAGAAGATCGACTACGCCAACGAGAAAGGTGTCGATTTCATCATCTGCGACCATCATCGTCCGGGCGACGAGATTCCGCGAGCCGTCGCGGTCCTCGACTCGAAACGTGCCGACTGCCATTACCCTTACGAAGAGTTGTCGGGCTGCGGCGTCGGTTTCAAACTCGTCACGGCACTGTCGATGCGTCTCGGCCAGCCCATCGAAGACGTCTATTCACTGCTCGACTTCGTGGCAGTGAGCATCGCCGCCGACATCGTGCCGATAACGGGCGAGAACCGCGTCCTCGCTCACTTCGGCCTGAAGCTGCTCAACAAACGTCCGCGTCCGGGCATCGAAGCCGTGCTGCGTCATTCTAACATCCACCGCCGCGAAGAAGACCCCAAAAACGACATCGACCAACAAAACGTCCTTGAGAGAGAACTGACAATCAGCGACTTGGTGTTTCTCATAGGGCCGCGCATCAACGCCGCCGGACGTCTGGAGAAAGCCAGCGACTCCGTGCGCCTGCTCATCGCGACGAACTACGACTACGCCGAGAAACTCGCCACAAGCATCAACGACCTCAACTCAAAACGACGCGAGTTCGACAACGCAATAACCGAAGAGGCGCTCGCGATGATACACGCCGACGAGAAACTGAGCTCGGCGAAAAGCACCGTCATCTTCAACGAGAACTGGCACAAAGGCGTCATCGGCATCGTGGCGTCGCGCCTCACCGACACCTACTACCGCCCGACGATAGTGCTCACACGGTCGGGCAACCTCATCACCGGGTCGGCACGCTCGATACGCAACTTCGACATCTACGACGCCATCGACAACTGCTCCGACCTGCTCGAACATTTCGGAGGCCACAAATACGCCGCCGGACTCTCGCTCAAACCCGAGAACCTGCCGGAATTCGCAAGACGCTTCGAGAAATACGTCTCCGAACATATCGAAGAAGAAGAACTCGTGCCGGAACTTGATGTTGACATCCGTCTCAACTTCAACGAGATAACCCCGAAATTCGTCAGGATACTGAAACAGTTCGCGCCGTTCGGACCTGGCAACCTCGCACCGGTGTTCCTCACCGACAACGTCGTCGATACAGGATACTCACGCGCCGTCGGAAACCGCAAACACCTGAAACTCACCGTGATGCAGAAAGACAACCCGGCCGACACATTCGCCGGCATCGCGTTCCAGAAAGGCGACCTCTACGACCGCATCCACGCTAAAGAACCGTTCTCGATGTGCTACTACATCGAAGAGAACTTCTGGCTCGGAAAGACAACTCTCCAACTGAACGTCAAAGACATCAAGTTCTGACCCCCCTGATCTTCAGTCAGCCGCCCTGCTCCTGTTCACCAACACGACTCCGGTGAAAACCAAAACGGCGGCGAGAATTTTCTGCCAACTCAGCCGGTCCATGCCAACGACAACGCCAACGACCGTCGCGATGAGCGGCTGAAGATAACCGTAAAGACTTATCACTGTCGGCCTTAACACCTTCTGCCCTATCGGAATCAGAAAATAGGCGATGAATGTCGAGAAAAAAATGATGAAAAACAGTTCGTAAAGATACCTGACCGGCATCGCCGCCATGTTCAGATGTGCTAACTCTTTGACATCAAACGGAATAGCAGCGACGGCGGAAAACAAAAACATCCATTTCATGAATGTCACGACATGATATTTGGCGATGAGCGGCCTGAAGATGCCGAGATAGCAGGCGAAGAAGAGGCAGTTAAAAATCATCAGGACGATGCCAAACGGCTTCGTCTCAGTAACACCACCGCCAATATGTACAGTGTTGAAAATCAAGAATATGATACCGAAAAAGCTCAATGCCACGCCGCCGGCTTTTTTTAATGTTATAGGTTCTTTCAGCACGGCCGCAGCCACGAACATCGTGAAAATCGGCGTGATGGCGGTGATGATTGACGTGTCAAAAGGTGTCGTGATGGTGCTGGCTTTCAGAAACGTGAGTTGGGTGAGGAAAAGTCCGAGCATCGAGGCGCAGAAAATCTTCGGGAAGTCCCTCGGCGCGACTTTCTCTTCCGGCAGGAAAAACGAGACGAGCCAGAAAAACAGACAGGCGCCGACCGCCCGGAAACAGAACAGCCCGAGAGGTGAGACTAACGCGAGATTCGACAAGTCCTTGCACACAATGATGTTGAAGCCGAAAATACTATATGCGCCGAAACACGCAAGATGACCGAATAGTTTCTTCACTTTGAATGTTTTTGTCTCGCCGATTTCGCAGACACCATGCATATTTGTCATGTTTTCCGTGAAATCTGCGGGAAAATTTCAACCACAAAAATACGAATATTTTGAATGCATTTTTTGTGAAAATAAAGTATCTTTGCACCTCAAAAATTGAATTAAAAAATTTAGAGATGAGCAACAGGGAAACTCCGATTCTGCTTCTGACAGGTTACCTCGGAAGCGGAAAGACAACTTTGGTAAACAATATCCTCTCCAACAGGAAAGGGATTAAATTTGCGGTGATAGTCAATGATATAGGTGAAGTGAACATTGACGCCACCTTGATTCAGAAAGGCGGCGTGGTGGGCAAGAAAGACGACAGCCTGGTGGCGCTTCAGAACGGCTGTATCTGCTGCACGCTGAAAATGGACCTCGTACAGCAGATCACCGACATCATAAAGATGGGACGTTTCGACTACATCGTCATCGAAGCCAGCGGCATCTGCGAGCCGGAGCCGATAGCACGCACCATCAGCAGCATCCCGCAGATGGGACACGAATATACGAAATACGGCGACGCGCGCCTCGACTGCATCGTCACCGTCGTCGATGCGCTCAGGATGCAGAGCGAATTCAGCTGCGGCGATGACCTCCGACGCGAAAACATCGACGATGAAGACATCGAGAACCTGATCATCCAACAGATTGAGTTCTGCAATATCGTGCTTCTCAACAAGGCATCTGACGTGAAACGCGAAGAACTTGAACGTATCAAATTGATTGTCAAAAACCTGCAACCTGATGCCGAAATCATCGAATGCGATTACGGTCAGGTCGAACTCGACAGAATCCTTGAAACTTACATGTTTGATTACAATCAGGTTTCGGGTTCGGCGGGGTGGATAAAAATCATTGAGGGAAGAGACCACGAAGAGGGGCAACACGAATCGCACGAAGAGGGGCAACACGAATTGCACGAATCAAACGAAGAGGGGCAACACGAATTGCACGAATCAAACGAAGAGGGGCAACACGAATCGCACGAATCAAACGAAGAGGGGCAACACGAATCGCACGAATCACACGAAGAGGGGCATCATCATCACCATCATCATCATGACCATGAGAATGAGGAGGAAGGCGAGGCTGAGGAGTACGGGATTGGCACTTTCGTGTATTTCGCGCGAAAGCCGTTCGACACGTTGAAGTTCAACGACTATGTTTTGAACAAATGGCCGAAGAACATCATCCGCGCGAAAGGTCTTTGCTATTTCGCTGACAATCAAGACATGTCGTATATCTTTGAACAGGCAGGCGTGCAGAAAAAACTGTCAGAAGCCGGTTATTGGTTCGCCACCGCGACTAAAGAAGAGCTCGAGCAGCTGTCACGGCAGGACCCGACAATCCTCAACGATTGGGACGAAGAATACGGCGACCGCATGGAAAAAATTGTCTTCATCGGCCAAAAAATGGATAAAACACAGATTATCAACGACTTAAATAATTGCCTTTTTTAGGAATTTGAGGGGATTAGGAGTTTGAGGTGGTTAGGAGTTTGAGGAAATCAGGAGTTTAAACACCTCAATCACCTTAAATACCTCAAAACACCTCAAAACACCTCAATCACCTCAAAACACCTCAATCACCTGTCATGCGTTTAGTTTCTCCTCCTTCGGTTTGCAGTTTTCTGTTTCCGGCAATGCTTTGGCGGATGCCGGCGGGTGAGAAATGTCTTTATCTCACTTTTGACGATGGTCCGCACCCGACGATAACGCCGCAAGTGCTTGATATTCTGCGAAAATACAATGCAAAGGCGACGTTTTTCTGTATCGGGAACAACGTCAGGAAATATCCCGCAACCTTTGAGCTTTTGAGGGAAGAAGGTCACAGCGTGGGAAGTCACACTTTCAACCACGAAAACGGCTGGAAGACGAACAACGATGATTATGTCAGGTCTGTTTTGGATGCGAATGAATTGATTCACAGCAATTTATTTCGTCCGCCTCATGGGAAAATACGTTTTTCTCAGATTAAGAAGATCCGGGAATGTTATGACGATGCACGGCGGCATGTTTCTGCGGAAATTAACATCGTGGCATGGAGCGTCATCGCCTACGACTGGGACAAGGATTTGACGGCGGATGATGTTTATAACAACGTGATTCACAATGCGAAAGACGGTTCAATAATCGCATTTCACGACAGTGAGAAAGCATATCAAAGAATGATTGAGGCATTGCCGAGAGTGCTGGAACATTTTTCCGGGAGAGGCTATCAATTCAAGGCAATTCCTGAAAAATCTTGTTGATTTTGAATCAAGATTTCATTTTAGAATTATTATATTTTCAAAAAAAAACTGTTTGAACCTTTTTATTCGGAAATTATTTCTAATTTTGTGAAATCAAAAAACTATGAATACAATTACATCATATCATGGACTGAATTTGAAGAACCCTATTATCGTGGGAAGTTCAACATTTTAAGGAGAAACAACGATTTGAATCTTTGATTTTTAAATTTTAAAAATAAAATTATGGAAAAGTACGTATGTGATGTCTGCGGTTACGTTTATGACCCGCAAATCGGCGATCAGGACAACGGTATCGCACCAGGAACACCTTTTGAGAAATTGCCGGAAGACTGGAGCTGCCCGCTATGCGGCGTAGGCAAAGATCAATTTTCAAAAGAATAAGTAAGTTTTCAAATATGTACCCGGCAAAAAAGTATAACAAGCAAAATGAATATCAATTTAGCTGAAAACATCTTTTACGTCGGTGTGAACGACCGTCGCACCGAGCTTTTTGAGAACCACATGGAACTGCCCAACGGCGTTTCATATAACTCATATCTTATTGTTGACGAACAGGTTACGCTCATCGACCCTGTCGAGTCGGGGTTCATGGCGCAGTATCTCTGCCAGATCAAGAACATCATCGGCGACCGGAAAGTCGATTATCTCGTTGTGAACCACGACGAGCCTGACCACAGCGGTTCCGTCGGCGCCGTCATCAGAGAGTGGCCGGAAGTGACGGTCATCGGCAACGCCAAGACTTTCGGGCCGTTGGAGAATTATTACGGTCAGATCGCGAACAAGAAAATCGTCGCTGACGGCGAGACGCTGAACACCGGGAAACACACATTCCAGTTTTTCACCACCCCGATGTGCCACTGGCCGGAGTCGATGGTGACATACGAACAAACCACCAAGATTGTCTTCTCCAACGACGCTTTCGGCGGCTTCGGCGCGTTGAACGGCTGTATCTTCGACGATGAGGCGAATCTCGATTTCTATGAAGACGACATGCGCCGTTACTACGCCAACATCGTCGGCAAGGTCGCTGTCTCGGCATTGAAGGCGATTCAGAAAGTCGGGCCGTTGGACATCAAGATGATAGCGCCGTCACATGGTTTGGTCTGGAGGACGAACCTCGCTTGGGTCCTCGACCGTTACGTCGCATGGAGCACGCACGACAGCAAGGAAGGCGTAGTCATCGTCTATGGCTCGATGTACGGCAACACAGGCCGCATGGCCGACATCATAGCACGCGGCGTGGCGGAAGCCGGTGTCAAAAACATCAAGGTTTATGATGTCTCGAAAACGGAAACTTCGTTCATTATCAGTGACATCTGGAAATACAAAGGTGTCGTGCTCGGTGCCTGCTCGCATTACGGCAGCATCTTCCCGAACATGACGCTACTTCTCCACGAACTCGCCGAGTTCAAGCCGCAGAACAAAATATATGGTCTGTTCGGCGGCGCGACATGGAGCGGCGGAGGCTTGAAGGTTTTGAAAGAGACAGCCGAAAACTGCAAATGGAACGTCATCGGCGAGAACGTCGAGGTGAAAGGCGCCCCGATCAAAGCCGAAGACATCGAGAAATTGTACAACCTCGGCAAGGAGATTGGAGAAGCGGTAAAGTAATCAAACAGAATGACTTCGAGGCAGAAATAACGGGAAAACAGATTCCGTTATTTCTGTTTCTAAATTCGAGAAAAATAAATGAAAATGAAGACTATAGCGTTAGTGGCGCACGATGCCAAGAAAAAAGACCTTTTGGACTGGGTCACGAAGCATGCTGACAAGCTTCGCGGAAATGAATTTTATGCGACGGGAACAACAGGCAAGATGTTGGCGTCGGTTCTTGGCGACATCCATTGCCTGAAGAGCGGTCCGCTTGGCGGCGACCAGCAACTCGGCGCGTTGATTTCTGAAGGAAAAATCGACTACTTGATTTTCTTTTGGGATCCGATGACGAGCCAGCCGCACGATGTCGATGTGAAAGCGTTGTTGAGACTCAGTGTGTTATATGATATTCCGTCCGCCTGCAACCGCGCTTCCGCCGATTTCATGATCTCATCCGGACTCTTCGGCAAGGAATACACACCGGAATTGCATGACTATTCAGACTATCTCAACCGTAGCATCTGATTGAGATTTCAAGTCAAAAAGACAGGATTTTTCCGACTGATGTTTTCATCAGCGTGTCTGCAACGTGCCGATGAGCGTTGCGGCGATGCAGATTACGAGTGAGATTCCCATGTAAAGCGCCGCCATTCCTGTTTGTCCTCCCTGAAAAAGTTTCAGCACCTCAGAAGAAAAAGTCGAGAAAGTGGTGAAGCCGCCGCAGAATCCTGTGACGAGCAGCAGTTGTACCGTATTGTTTGGATTTTTACTTAAATATCCGATAATCAATCCGATACAAAGACAACCGAGGAAGTTGGCGGTCATTGTGTGGATAGGGAAACCGCCGAGGCCGTCCTTGTATTTAGAGAGAAGTTGCGAAATCAGATATCGTCCTGTGCAGCCGAAGCCGCCGCCAAGGAAGACGAGAAGGATATTTTTCAGCATTGTTTTCACGAATTAAAGCGGCAAAGATAGAAAAACTTATCAAAACAAGAGGTTTTGGGATATATAATTGTAAAAAAATTATGAAAAAATTGTAAATTATATAAACTAATATTTATCTTTGCAACGTTAATTCAATGAAGAATAAAATCATTATTGAAAATCACACAGTTTTATTGTTTCACATTTGCAAAAATAAAAATTATGTTTGAACTACCTAAATTACCTTATCAGAATGATGCGCTGGAACCGCACATCTCACCAAGAACCATCGAATTTCATTACGGGAAGCATCACGCTGCCTACGTTAAAAACCTCAACGCATTGATTGTCAATACTCAATTTGAAAAGATGAGTCTTGAGGAAATCGTCAGGAACTCCGATGGCGCAATCTTCAACAACGCGGCGCAGGTGTGGAACCACACATTCTATTGGAACTGTCTCACTCCGGCAAGCAAGGCGAAGACGAAACCGGCGGGCAAACTGATGAAGGCCATCGAGCGCGACTTCAGCGGATTCGACGACTTCAAGGAAAGCTTCACCAAACAGAGCGTGTCGCTCTTCGGCTCCGGCTGGACATGGCTCGTCAGCGACGAAAAAGGCTCACTGTCGATTGTGCGCACCGAGAACGCAAAAAATCCATTGACGATGGAACACGCAACACCTTTGATGTGCTGCGATGTCTGGGAACATGCCTATTATCTTGATTATCAAAATCTAAGACCCAACTATCTGAATGGGTTCTGGCATGTCATCAACTGGGATTTTGTTGAGAAGAATTACTCTTCTTGCCAAGAATAATCAGCAGAACGCCTGAAAGAATCAAAACGATGCCGCCGGCAAGTCGAAGCGTGAAAGTCTCCTTGAACACGAATATGCCGATCATGACAGCTGTCAACGGCTCAAGTGCGCCGAGAATCGCCGACGGTGTCGAACCTATGTGACGTATTGAAACTGTCAACAGCACCAACGCCATGATTGACGGTACGACGGCGAGCATCAAGGCGAAGCCGTATTGACGTGGTGTCGTCAGCAGCATCAGGTGTGTCTCTGGCTTGAAGAACGAGTGTATGATGATGCACGAGACGCAAGTCAAAAGCACGTAAAATGTCATTTTTATCGACGGTAACTTTATCTGTGTCCTGTTGATAATCACTATGTAAACTGCGTATGTCAGCGATGACACCATCACCAGGATTACGCCGATGGCATTGAGCGTCCCTTCACCATTTGCGCCGTTGAGCATGAAGATGCCCGCGAAGGCCAGAAGTATGGAAGTCACCGTAACCCAAGTCAGTTTCTCTTTGAAAAACAGCGTCATGATGATCGCGACCATCATAGGATAGACGAAAAGCAGCGTCGAGGCGATGCCTGCGTCCATGTGCAGGAAACTGTAATATAACGTCATCGACGATAC
The DNA here is from genome assembly GCA_018064605.1 of Candidatus Limimorpha caballi. Classification (GTDB taxonomy): domain Bacteria; phylum Bacteroidota; class Bacteroidia; order Bacteroidales; family F082; genus Limimorpha; species Limimorpha caballi. Next base: position 56,958 of record JAGHUX010000023.1, read on the forward strand.
GGCAAACAAAGCACCGAGCGAAGCTAAGATTCCGAATTCCCTTTTAGTGACTTTAAACGACATCTTCTTGACAATCATGATGATGCCCAGAATGATCATCGCTATACCGAAACGGTGTGCCAAAACGGTGTTCGTGTTGATGCCGTCGGCATATAAAAACTTCGCTCCCAGCGGATTTGTGCCGTAACATACAGCCGCCACAACACCCGCGATGACACCCTTAACCTTGCTGTTCATACAATATCATCCCGCAATCTGCGGGTAAAAATCAATAAAATTTAGTCGTCGTACCTCTTGAAATTCCCGTTCTTGTCAAAAACGACTTCGATGTCGTTGGTCAATTCCACCTTAAAACTTTTGAACTCACGCTTTATCTCTTTGATACAGAACCCATTGTGGTTGTTTTCAAGATAGATTCCGATGTTTTTCGGAAGAAATCCAAAAGTCAGACAGTCGATTTCGTTTTTTATTTCTTTCCATTCGCCGTTCTTGTCGAATTCGATTTTCAAGCCGTCATCGAACCTCACTTCGTATTCGACATCAAAAACCTCGGTGTCTTTCAATACATTCACCGGGTTTGACTCCGCGAAGTTAATGCTGACAAAGTCTTTGGCGATGCTTGGAAGACTCTCGAAGCCGACATTCATTTTCTGTGCGAATGTTGTCATCCCGACAAACAATAACGTAATGATTACTAATATTTTCTTCATTTTTCAAAGAATTATGTTTATTAAACGCCAAAATTCAAAACACTCAACAATCTTGTGTTATTTCACAAATTCTTCAACGTTTCTGACCACAATGCCGAGTCGTAGTTCGAACGCCTCACGTGTGGCGAAGCCGATATGGGGCAACAGCATAGTGTTCGGTGCCGTCAGCAGCGGGTTGTCGTTTTTGAGTGGCGGTTCGCCGTCATAGACATCGAGTGCCGCGCCGGCGATTGTCCCGCTTTTCAAGGCTTCGGCGAGGTCGTTGGTGTTGACGACCGGCCCGCGAGCCGCGTTGATGATGACCGCCGATTTCTTCATCATGGCGAAGTCGTTGGCTGTCAGGAAGTCGCGTGTCTCGTTGTTGAGCGCGATATGCAATGCCACGATGTCTGATTCTTTGAGAAGAGTTTCCTTATCGACGAAAGTGACACCAGACACTTCTTTCTTTGTGCGGTTCCAGGCGATGACACGGCATCCGAAGGCCTGCGCCAGGGCAGCGGTACGTTGTCCGATGGCTCCCATGCCAATGATACCGACGGTCTTTCCCGCTATCTCGCGGCCTGGCAGGATGGCCTGACCTTGGCAGCTGCGTGTGATCTTGTCGTTTTCAATGACATGACGGTAAAGCCCTATCATCATGCATATCGTCTCCTCCGCGACGGCCTCCGTTGAATAACCGGCGGCATTCTTCACCAGGATGTTGCGACAGTTGCATTCGTCCATGTCGATGTGGTCAAGGCCCGTGAAGGCTATAGACAGCATCTTGAGGTTGGGGCAGGCATTGAAGAAATCCTTGCGCAAAGGCATGTTGCTCTCCACGATAATGTCCGCGTCAGCGGCACGTTCTATGTTCAATTCAGGTTTCCTGTCGGGATAAATCACAACTTCGTGACCAAGCCGTTTTAAGTTTTCACATTCATTATCAACAGCTTCTACAGTTAGTCCGAGAGGCTCCAAAAAGACTATTTTCATGTTCTTAATTTTTTAAATTCAGAACTGCAAAAATAGTCTTTTTTGTAACATGTCGGGACCGTTCAACCATAAAAAACAAGGATGAAATGTATGTAGGAGTGGATTTGATTGTATTGTTTGGGCAATAAATCGAGAACATGAAAAATTGTAAAATGTAATAAATTACGATAAAAACCAGTAAAACCAATGATATTGTCGATAGTGAAACATTATTATGGATGGACGGAGAATCCATAAACGGTCCACGACATGCCATTTATCTTCTTGCTACATGGGCTGTTGGTCATCGTCCGTACTCGCCCAGTCAATCGTCATGAATTCATCAGCGACAATCTCCGTGAAATACTTCCGCGTCTTGTCGTTTTTGTCTTCATACTGCCTGGTCTGGATGTGTCCCTCCAGCGCGATACGCTTGCCTTTGCGCACAAATTTCTCCACCTTCTCTGCCGTGGTTCCCCACGCCACAATGCTGTGCCACTGTGTCTCTTCAACAAGCTCATGCTTGTCGTTATAATGCTTTTCATTGGTGGCCAAACTGAACCTCGCCATCTTGCGGCCTTCGCCACCAAAAACCCTGACCTCCGGATCTCCACCAGGACGGCCAATTAACTGTACTGAATTTCTTAAAGTTCCCATAATTTATTTTATTTTCGTTATCTTAACGCTGCAAAGATATTGCAACCTACAATAATATCCGTAATAAAAACGAATAATCTTTGTTGTTTTCGCAAAAGCATTGACAATAAACATTGTTTCATTTGTAACAATGAAAATTTGGACAATTTGAATTGTTAATAAAAATTTAATAATTAATTGTAAAAATTATTCTCGTGATTTGGTCTGATTGATAAATTTAGCGTGTTTTTATGCCAACTTATTATAAATCAATTATTTAACTAAAAAATGAATTGTAAATGAATTTTTACAATTCAGAGTTTTTTGTTCGCAACATTTTTTTGATGTAAACTACGAAAAATGTCTGAAAAAGTGGAAATTACGTCAATTCAAACAAATTTCGAAAAATTTTATCATAGGAATTTTATGTCGTTAATATTTGTCACTACTTTACAGATATATTTTTCCTTACAATCTTTGTTCGTGGCAAGCGATATGAACTTATTGTCAAGTCTTTCTGTAAATATCTGACAATCAACATTATTAATGATGTTTTTTATATCATCTGTGATGCCGGTGCCATTGTATTTAAAAACAGCTTCCTTTTGCGTCCAAAGCCTGATGAAAGCCTCGTCTGGATGGTCGTTATCGTTTATTATTTTTAATTCAAAATCGTTTGAGACATAAGCCGCGACCCTCTCCTTATATCGCGTAATTTCTTCAATATCAATGCCTAATAATGAATGTGACAACGCAACAGCAACGGCACTTTGGCAATGGCTGATACTGAAAAACCACTCCGGATAGTTTTTCAAAAATGGTTTTCCGTATTCGTTATATGAAAATTCGGGTAATTTTTCCAGTACGTTTTGACCACATTCATCGCATAACAACTTCACGAGCAACACGTATGCTAATCCATTCTGAATCTGACCTTTACGAAATTTATACTTGAGCATCTGCTCTTTTCTCCATGCAGGAAGAAAAACATTGCAACGATTTACAAAATCATCGCCAAGCGTGTCTATGTTATTGAAAATCAAAATATTCACGATTGATAACGTGAATTAAACCTTTAATTTAACAACAATTTTTTTCATCTTTTCGGGTTTGTCAACGCACAGCAACGGCTCATGTCCGTCGTTTGGAAACAAAACCGCAAAATACCCGTTTCCAACGGTAATCTCAACTGCTCTTGCACCCGGATTTTTATAGAAAACCGCATCAGTTTCGGCATTATACTCCGAATATTGCTTGAGATTTTCAATCGGGCAAACTAAGATCCTCTCGGTTCCGTTTAATGGAAAATGAATGTCGATATGATCTCTATGTGCTTCAAAATCAAGAGGATTAGTTTCCGCCGTCTGCACTTCTGACACATTCGCAACCACATTATCATTAATGGTGTATCTGGCGGTCTCTGTTTCAAACGTGGCGGATTTCAGAAATTGAAGTCCCGCGTAGATGTCGGGAAATCCTTTGTATCTTTCCAGATTTTCAATCTTATCGTAAATCATATCTATCGTGATTCTATCGTTTCCAACTCCTTGAATATCGTGACATTAACTGGCTGTACATTGTCATGTTGATAATAACTTGCCGGTTTGAGGAGTTTGCCGAAGACAAATTTCTGGATGAGTACGAACTCGTTTCCTTCGCTGAGCAGACCGTATTGATGGTCAGGGTCTGTGACAAGTCGTTCAATATCAGGATTTTCATCAAATTCGCTGTTGTCATAATCGAACATGTCGGCATTGGCAAGCATTCTGAATGTTGTGACAGTGCGTGTTTTGCCGTCTTTCGTTGTCACAGAGAGCCGTTGCTGGAACGGAGAGTTGATGATGGAATCGCGACGGGCAGGCTCAACATCGGAAAGGAAGTCCTCAAAACGTACATCGCTGAACGATGACATGAAATTGAGAATCCTAAGTGTGTCATATTCAATGTTTTCGCCGTTCAAATCGCGCATTACGAACTGGTATCTACCGTTTTCGGTAATCTCGAAGCTGTTGGCCGGATCGTTGTAAATTTCCAACTTAACAGATTGAATGTCAGCCATTTTACTTTTAAAAATCAAGTGGTCACGCCAATCAATGTAGTTGGCTGAAAATCTTGAACTGATAAAACCTCTAAAGCCGTGAAGATGAACGACATAGGCTTTATCGGCACCTTCTTTCAAGACAAAAGTGCCGTTATTGTCCTGCGTGTCGTCACCGATATAAAACACTTTGGTACGCGCTTCGTGACGGAATAACTTCACCCTGTTGAACAGATTAATGCGCGGAACTATCTGATACACTTCGACTTTTACATTATTACCCGACATTCTTGTGATGACGTTATCGGATTTTTTCAACGAAACAGGCATTCTTACTCTCATCTTGTTAAGCGTGTAGAGCATGTCGTTGACGAGGCGTTGTGATGCCGGATATTTTTCATCGACAGTCCATCCGTCGGGATGTCTCTGCAACAAAACCTGACGGTCGTTCTTGTCGGCGAAGAAAAGTTTTGTGATTGACGCGGTGTCATAAACTGTGAAATCAGCCGCATAGCCGTGAAGCGTGGAAAGATAACGGTTATTCCAGACCAAAACGCCCGCAATGACTATCAATGCGATGGCGACAAAAATTGCTATTGTGTTCTTTTTCATTATGTTACGTTTTATTTGCTATATTTATTTTTTCTGATATATGCTAATATTAAACCGAACAAAATCAATATCAAACTTGGCAAAACAACATTTACAACCTGCAATGTCGTCTGTTTTTTGTTGATCTTGTTCATATCGAGCAGCCTGATTTTCAGCTCGCGTGCATTTATATTGATAAGTCCTTCACCATCAACCAGATAACTTATCGCATTTTCAATAAAATTTTTATTTCCGTAGGTATTGTTGGTGTATTGGTCGTAACCCAGCGGCAACGGTGAGCCGACGCGTCTGTTGTTTTTCTTCGCATAGTCGAGATTTGCGAGTTGATTTCTGATGACATCGCCATCGGCCACAACAATCATCGAAGTCGGGACGCTCTCGCCTCTGAAAGCGATTTCGCTCGACTCTACAATTGCTTCAGGAAGACGGTTTTCGTACAGCGAACTGAATTTTCCGTTGAGAAGATATGCCGTAACCTGTCCTTTTTGCGGAAACATCTGTGGATTTGGACGGTCGTTGAGAATTTTTAGTGAAATATACACCGGAGCCGTTGAAATCTTCGTGTAATCTGATGTTTTCAACAATGGTACCTTCTGAATTTCAGGTGCTGATGTCGTTGTTTCGAGCGAACTTGTGAAGTCGGATTTCACGGCTTCAATATTTTTTACGATCGGATGTTGCGACGCGGCGTTCAACAGCGGGAAATAATACCACGGCAGCAACGCGCTTTGTATGTTCGCACCCTGACCTGTCACGAGCCCGATTTGCGCGCATGGATAAGACAGAAGCAGGTTCGTATTGAGTTTCACACCATATTTGAACAGCTGATCATCGAGATTTGTGTTGAGGTTGACACCCATCATCGACTCTGCACTTTGCAGGCTGTCCATGTCGGCTTTCACATGATCAAGGAGCCACAGCACCTTTCCGCCGTACATAACATATTGATCTATAATGAATTTATCCTTTTCTGAAAATTTTTCCGTCGGTTTTGCGATTACAATGGCATCGTAATTAAGTTTCACAACAATGTTGCTGTCGTTGTCGTAGTCGCGATGTGTGAGCGCATTGACCTTACCATCAATATTGACGCGGTCGATGCTGTATTTTTTCGAGAGGCTTTTTGCGATGTCATAGACTTCCATGTCGGAGAGTTCGCCGTGACCTTCAACGAAACCGACCTTTGGTTTGTTGGTTTCTGAGATGTCTTTTATCGCACTAATGAGTTTATATTCAAGGTCTTGTGATGTATTATTGAGTACCGTCGCCTGATTTTGTCCTGATTGTGCGGAGAGCAGGTCAACGGCGAGTTCCTTTTCGCGGTAACTCACCATTGCACCGGGCCATACCATGATCTGCTGCACTCCGTTGTTGGTAGGCATAGTCGCGGTGTAATAGTTCAGTCCGTTTTGGTAAAGAATTTTGTACACTTCCTGACGTTCGTTCGGGTCATTGCTTTCAGAAGGGTTAATAAATTCATAATCAATGAATTTTGAATAAGCGCGGAACTCATCGAGCATTTCTTTTGTCTCTTTGCGAAGTTTTTTGAAACCTGCCGGAAACTCACCTTCGAGATAAACGCGGAAATAAACGTAATCGTTGAGACCTTTGAGTATTTCCTTCGATTTATCTGAAAGAGTGTAACGTTTTTCTGAAGTAAGGTCGAAACGAGTGTACAGATACGAGCCGATAATATTCACCATTGCGATGATTATCAATGTGATAACCAAAGAAACGATTTCGTTTTTCTTTAGATTTTTTCTTTTGTTTTCCATAACACCTCCTACCATTTACGACTTGACAAAGTGAGTTTTGTCAGGCTTAAGAAAAAAACTATGACACTTAGGAAATAGAGCAGGTCGCGGGTATCGATGACGCCGCGGCTCATGGAGCTGTAGTGTGCCGACATGCCGAGTTGTTGTATGAAAAGGTCAACACTACCGAACAGGGCGAGTGAGTAGATGAATTCAAAGCCAATATAAAGGAATCCGCAGAGAAAAACTGCCAGGATAAACGAAAGTATTTGATTATTAGTGATTGAGCTACAGAAAACGCCTATTGAGACGAATGCAGCGCTCAGGAAGAAGAGTCCGATATACGATCCCCAGATACCGCCGTGGTCAACGTTGCCGGCGGGCATTGCGAGGTTGGAGACTGAGACATAGTAGATAAATGTCGGGATGAGTGCGAGTATCACGAGTGCGACACCGGCGAGATATTTTGCACCGACGATCTGCCAATCCGACAGTGGTTTAGTGAGCAGCATCTCAATGGTGCCGGTGCGATGTTCTTCGGCGAATGAGCGCATTGTGACGGCTGGCACGAGGAAAAGGAAGACCCATGGGGCGAGGATGAAGAGGCTGTCGAGTGTCGCGTAGCCATACGAAATTATGTTGAAATCGCTTTTAAACACCCATAGGAAGAGTCCGGTGATAAGTAGGAAGACCACCACGACCATTATCCCGATGAGGGAACTCAAGAAGTTATTAATTTCTTTTTTAAACAGTGCGTACATTCTTTTACTATAAAAATTCAAGGCTGCAAATATACAAAAAAAAATGACAGGCGGGGAGGCCGCGGGCGCAAAAAAAAAGGCCCGTCCTTCCGGACGGGCCTGCTATGGGGTGGCGACGGCCTACTTTCCCACGGGTCTCCCGCA
>JAGHUX010000028.1 GCA_018064605.1 Candidatus Limimorpha caballi
GTGGAAACGTAACTGTACGTCCCGCTGATGTCCGCCGCATTTGCCGTTGTCGTCACATCTGGTGTCTCCGCCTGTACTTTCGCCACATACACCTTCTCGTCCTTCTTGCACGACACGCACAGCGCCATCGCCATGCACACCATCAATGTCGTAAATAATCTGATACCCTTTTTCATCTTTTGTGTGATTTTGAATTATTAAATGGACTTCTGTTCTTTCTAAACTCACGCCGCCCTTCAGGATTTCGCGAAGTCCGTCGAACGAAACCCCAAAAGGAAACGACGCCGCAAAGATAGGAACTTTCATTCTTCAACGGCACGGACGCACCGATTATTTTCATGTAATATTTTTATACACTTTTCACGGAAGTTCACACGGATGCTCACACGCTGCCAGGCACGCGTGCCGCGTACCCGGTTACTGAAATACTGCCATGCGGGCAGCACGCAAGGTTTTGGTTCGCGTTAAAAAGTTTTACTCCACCCTTTACCCTTTCACCCTTTCACCCTTTCACCCTTTCACCTCTTAACCACCTTCTCCACCTTACCATTAATCCTGACAAAGTACATCCCTTCATTCAAATCGCCAACATTAATCTGCACAGTGCCGGTCATTCCGGCAAGGCGGCGGACCGTCTGTCCGAGACAGTTGAATATCTCCACGTCAGCTTTTCTGTCGCCGAGTTCGATGTTAATCACATCACTGACCGGATTCGGATATATCAAGAATGAATTTTCAGACATTTCCGCAAATCCTGACATTCCCTGATATTCGATGGCACCGAGGTCGATCTGCGCCCCGACGATGCGCTGGTTGCCGATAAGGTCAGGGCCGGTGACACCGGTGACAGACTTGTCGCCTTTATTAATCAAAGGTGAGTTGGCCATGAGGCTGTAGTCGCCGTTCTCGGCATCGGTGAAGCAAGGGTCGTCAACCGCAATCATGTGTTCGCCGTCGAAGCCGCCCTGCACGGCGCAATAGTAGAATTTGGAGTCGCCGTCAATCTGGTTAGCGACACCGTTGGCCTTGTTGCCCCAGAAAATGCTGTTGTAAATCCTGCTGTAATGGTTGTCGTTATGCAGTCCGCCGCAAGTCTCAGCAGCCTCATTGTCAACGACGTCGCAGTTAATCATGGTAAATTTGCCTCGGTTGTAGATTGCGCCGGCTTCCTTGGCGGAGTTCTTCGCGAAGATGCAGTTCGTCATTTTCGGCTGTTTGTTTGTATAGACATAATATGCGCCGCCTTTGGTGTTCGCCGAGTTGTTGCGGAAGTCGCAGTTGAGCAGGGTGATGCCGAGCATGTCGCAGATGCCGCCGCCCATGGAGCCGTTGTTGTTTTCAAAGCTGCAGTTCTCGAATTTTACCGAAGCGTTTTCATAATAAGCCGAGATGACATAGACGCCGCCGCCGAAGCCTGTGGCGTTGTTATTCTGGAACTTGCAGTTCACGAAGCGGCTGTTGGAGCAGAGATACGCTCCCGCGCCGGCGCCGCTGTTTCCGTTCTGTATGGTGAAGCCGTCCCAGATGGAATAGGCGGCGTTCTGGAAGTGGTCCGACTGGAACACGACGCGGCGTTGGTTCATGCCGTCGAGGATGGTGGGGTTCGCTTCGAGGTCGCGGTCGGCGAGGTCGAAGTCGGCCGGCTCGTCGCCGGTGAAACCGCCGTAGATCCTGTTGTTGTCGTAGATGGTGAACGCGCCGTTGTTGTTCTCCAGGTCGCCGTAGTACGTGCCGCTTTTCACCCAGATCTGGCTTGAGACTTCGGTGGCGACAGACGACGCGAACTCGAGGTGTTTCGTGGCGTTCGTCCATGAAGAGCCGTCGCCGGTGCCGTCGGCGGAGACGTAGATGATGCCGTTGGCATCGGAGTTGATCGCCAACGGGACGATGTTCATCACGACAGCCTCGTTCTGGTTGAAGCCCGCCACGTCGTTGATGTCGTAGAAGCCGTTTCCGGAGCCGCTCCATCCGAGGTTGAAGCTGAAGTAGTCGCGGTCGTCGTAGCCGTCGCACACTATGGCGTGCCCGCCAGGTTCTCCCGAGCCGGAGAAATACATCGGGTGACCTTTGTCGAGGTCGCCCTTCAGCATCGCGATCCATTCGTCCTCAGCGTATTGTGAACGTTCCTTGTATGTCGCCGAGCAATATCCGAAATATTTACGCATTGCTGTCTCTACGTCGTGCGACTGTGCTCCGCTGCCGTCAGGGCCGAAGTCCATGTTCACGCTCACGCCGCAGTGGTACATCAACGTCGCGATGGCGATGTTGTCGTTCCATATCTCGTTTGGCATGTTGTCCCAGTCGTAAGTGGTGGCGCCGAAGTTCGCCGACTGTGTGCCGTAGTCGTGGTGCACATACGAGTGCGAGCCTCTGCCCTGCGCCGGATGGTTCCAGAATTTCATAACCTGCGACATCGCGCATGCCACGCAGCCCGCATAGCAGTGCCCGCACGGGCCGCCGCCCCACCAGCCGCCGCCCGTCGAAGGCGCAAGCTCGTTGTAATAGCAGTCCTGATTCCATCTCGTCTGGATGAGAGGATCGACGACATTGGTGTTTTTAGCAGCAGGCAACACCCTGTCTTCCAGCGACTTCCACATCACAGCCACATCGTCGTCAGCCGCACGGTTCACCTTATTATAATATTCCACATTCCGACGATAGTTGTCGATGAAATATCTCGCCGTCTCCGGAATCTCGCCCTCGTATGAATTTTTATCCGAATAAGCCATGATGGGATTCAGGTTCTTGGATGCCGAGACGATGACGAAGCCGCCGCCTTCCACGTTGAAGATGTACAACGCCGGATTGCCGTCCGAGCCGTTCTCGACATGAAAAACATCAAGTTGGACATCGGATTTCCCGGTCTTCAATTCAATGAAATTCTTTCCGATTTTATTTGCATATAATTCATTGACAAATGATTGGGCGTTTGATTTTCCCAATGAAAACATGGCTATCAACAAAGCCAAAGCGAGTTTGAAAAAATTTTTCTTCATTTTAAAATAAATAAGGCTGCAAAATTAGAAAATTATTAACTTTGCAGGTCAAAAAAATTTGAAAAAATATCACAAAGTATATGCAAATGAATGATTTTCAAAAAGAGATACTTGCAGGCATCCCGGAACAGCTGCCTGAAGTGAAGGAATACGACAAGAATATCAATCATGCGCCGAAACGCAAGGACATTTTGACGAAGGAACAGAAGAAGTTGGCGTTGAAGAACGCGCTCCGTTATTTCCCGGAGAGGCTTCACGCGCAGCTCGCGCCGGAGTTCTACGAGGAGTTGGAGAAATACGGCCGCATCTACATGTACCGTTTCCGTCCTTCCTACGCGATGTATGCCCGTCCGATCGACGAATATCCGGCGAAATGCCGTCAGGCTGCAGCCATCATGCTGATGATTCAGAATAACTTAGATCCGGCGGTGGCGCAGCATCCGCACGAGCTCATCATCTACGGCGGCAACGGTGCCATCTTCCAGAACTGGGCGCAGTACCGTCTCGTGATGCAGTACCTCGCCAACATGACCGACGAGCAGACTCTCGTCATGTATTCAGGGCATCCGATGGGGCTGTTCCCGTCGCACAAGGAAGCTCCGCGCGTCATCGTGACTAACGGCATGATGATTCCAAACTATTCAAAACCAGACGACTGGGAGCGTTTCAACGCGCTCGGCGTGACACAATACGGACAGATGACGGCAGGCTCATACATGTACATCGGGCCGCAGGGCATCGTCCACGGCACCACAATCACAGTGCTGAACGCCTCGCGCAAGCAGGGCGGCACACCGGCGGGCAAGCTGTTCATCACGGCGGGTCTCGGCGGCATGTCGGGCGCACAGCCCAAGGCCGGCAACATAGCCGGTGTCGTCTCCATAACGGCGGAGATCAACCCGTCGGCGGCGTTGAAACGTTACAACCAAGGCTGGGTCGATGAGATCCACGAGAACCTCGACGAGCTGTTCGTGAAAGTGAACGAAGCCATCGAGAAGAAGATCGCACGCTCGTTCGCATACCAGGGCAACGTCGTTGACCTCTGGGAATACGCCGCGGCGAAAGGCATACACGTCGATCTCGGCTCCGACCAGACCTCGTTGCACAACCCGTTCGCGGGCGGCTACTACCCTGTCGGATATTCATTCGAGGAGTCGAAACGCATGATGGCCGAGGAGCCGGAGAGGTTCAAGGAGGCGGTCTATGCGTCGCTGCGCCGTCACGTGGCGGCGGTCAACAAGCTCACCGCGAGAGGCATGTACTTCTTCGACTACGGCAACGCGTTCCTGCTTGAGAGCAGCCGCGCCGGCGCCGACATCATGAAAGACGGCAAGTTCCGTTATCCGTCATACGTCCAGGACATCATGGGGCCGATGTATTTCGACTACGGCTTCGGCCCGTTCAGATGGGTCTGCACGTCGGGCAAGCCGGAAGACCTCGCCGTCACCGACGAGATCGCGTGCAAGGTCCTCGAAGACATCGCGAAGTCGTCGCCGAAGGAGATCCAGCAGCAGATGCACGACAACATACAGTGGATCAAGGGCGCACAGGCCAACCACCTGGTCGTCGGCTCGCAGGCGCGCATCCTCTACGCCGACTGCGAAGGGCGCACGAAGATCGCGGCTGAGTTCAATAGGGCCATCGCCGACGGCAGGCTGAGCGCGCCGGTGGTGCTGGGCCGCGACCACCACGACGTGTCGGGCACCGACTCGCCGTTCCGTGAGACATCGAACATCTACGATGGTTCGAGCTTCACCGCCGACATGGCGATACAGAACGTCATCGGCGACGGATTCCGCGGCGCCACATGGGTCAGCATCCACAACGGCGGCGGCGTGGGCTGGGGCGAAGTCATCAACGGAGGCTTCGGCATGGTCCTCGACGGGACACCGGAGGCCGACAGACGGCTGCACTGCATGCTGCACTGGGACGTCAACAACGGCATCGCGAGAAGAAGCTGGGCACGCAACGAACCCGCGATGTTCGCCATCAGACGCGCCATGGAGGTCGAGCCGAGACTCAAGGTCACAATGCCGAACATCGCAAGTGATGAGATGATTGCAGAAATCGTAAAATAAAAGAGATTGTTCGACTCCCTACGGTCGCTCACAATGACGGCGGCTTTTTGTGGAAATGGCGCGGCTTCGCCGCGCAGGGTTCTCCCTCCAAAAGTCCCCGTCATTGCGAGCGAAGTCGAGCAGACAAAAATATCAACAAAGAAAACAGAACAACAATTTTAAAATTCAAACGCGTATGAAGAAATTATTACTTTCATTGACAATGGTGCTTGCGATGTTCGCGGCATCAGCACAAAACATCACAGTTACGGAAACAGCTACAGGCAATGTCGTTGAGAACGGCGCGACATACATCGTTTTCGGAGATGGCTCAGAGCTTTGGGGAGAAGTCGGCGGTGAGATGCAGATAGAATTCAACGTCACAGCCAACGAAGACATGAGAGTCATCGCAAAGAAAACCCCCAACGATCCTATTGTTGAAGGCACCTCGACATGGCTTTGCTTTGGACAGTGCCTTGCTCCTTCGACAGGTGTTCAAGAAACCAATCCCGAAGAAATGACAGCCGGCAGCCCCATGTTATTCAGCGGCCACTACATGGCTGATGATTACACAATGGTTCTCAGCCAGGAGCAGAGCGTGACATTCGAATTATGGAACGCAGCCAACCCGGATGAGAAATTCGTCATCAACGTCATCTTCAAGTATTCACTCTATGATGTGGCGGAAGTCTCGGCACAGAACGTCATCAGCGCATATCCGACACCGGCCACCGACGTCGTCAACTTCGACTACGACCTCAGCGGCGACGTGAACAGCGCGGCGGTTGTCATCTATAACATGGCAGGCCAGGAAGTGATGAGAAGCGAACTCAACGGCGTGAGCGGCAAGCTCAGCATGAACGTCGGCGACCTCAGCGAAGGCATTTACTTCTACAGCCTCGTCATCAACGGCAAGACAGAAAAATCGAACAAAATCGTCATCAGATAGTTTTTAAATGTTTTTTCATTTTTTCCCGTCAGAAAGTGATTTCTGACGGGATTTTTTTGTCTCAACCAGATGATATTCAGAACAGGCTCCCGCCCGTGACATAGACCGGCGCGCCTTCAAGCTGAGAACCTTTTTGCACTTTTTTATCTTTCAGAAATTTGGGGAGATCAATTTCCATTTCTACCGGATCGCCTTTCAAACCGTAAAGCAGATATTTCTCGCCTTTGGGATTCGGATAATCCAATGATTCCATCTTCTCTTTATCAGAGACTTTAGGTTCATCTTTCAAACGCCAAACTTCAAATTCTTCGGGGTTATCAAAGTTATACAACACTAAATGTGTGGCACAAACGACAAACGAATCATTTTCATTAACAGCCCCACGACGTTCGCCAAGACGGACATTATACAACTTGTTGTTTTTTATCCAATTATAGTGTTCTTTGCTTTTATAGCAGCCCACCAAATAAATCCTTTGTTTGCCATAGACCGCAGGAGATTCAGCCGCTTGAAAGAGTTCGTTGAATTTTTCTTTCTCATTTTCAAATGAATACGGTCGCACAAATTGTAGATGATACATACTTGGTTCTTCTCCCAAACGATGTGGACGGACGATAAAATCCTCTTGCAATTCCTTTAGCAATTCTATTGTCTCAACATCGTGTTTTTCGCGCTTGCTTTCATCTTTTAATTCTTCTGCAGATAATTTTTCCAAAGCAAGAATCAGCAAATTGTCATTCTCATTCTGATATGGACGAAAAACCTTTCCTAAAATTTTACGGAAATGTTTGTCAACGGCAGACTGGATGTCCTTGCTCTTAGGAGCCATAATCCAAAAATCGTACAACTTATTGAACCTTGAAATTAAATCTTCTCTGAACTTATCACGAATACTTTGTTGTATGCCTTTGTCCGCGCCCTGTACATAATGCGCTAAAACATACAGGAAATTGATGTTGTATGTTTGCAGCACGAAGGTGTCGCGGTCGAAAAGGCGGTTGGGGAAATGATAATTGACGAGCTTATTCTGCTTGTCTTTCACATCGTCATCATATTCATTTTTCAAACCATCTTCTGTGTAACCATACAAGCTATTGTCTTTTTTAATCGCGCTTGCGCGGATAAAGAAATTGGGCGTGATATTATAACCTTCTGTCAGTTCATCGCGATACTGAAGTTCGTCAGGATATTGTTTATTTTCATTAAAAATATCAATATGATACTGAATGATGTTTTTGGCGTAGGTAAACTGCTTATATACAGCCGTTTCGCCAAGATCGGTGCTTTCCTTGTAGTATTTGCTGTCGCCGATGAAATAGATTTCACCGCCATTGTTGATGAGCGAAGATTCTTTGTACAGATGGTCAAGGCGCTTGCCGTCTTTCTGGTGCTTGAGCCTCAGCAAATCATCATTTCCCTCATTTCCGCCGATGAGCTGGTCGATCATATCTTCGAAAATGATGTTGAATTTGACGGCCAGCAACTTTTCTTCGTGATATTTGCCGGAAGCGATTTTCTCTGCTTTCTCAAAGAAAACATAGAGCAGATTCCACAGCTTGACGAGTTCGTCGGTGAAATATTTCTTGCGGATGGCACGCAGGCGGCGGGTGCCATGCCCTTGCGCAATCATCGATTCTATTTTCCGCATCGGAATGAGGTCGTAGCACAAATCGCACACCGTTTTGAACCGCATTTTCTCCTGCAAGAAACGAAGCGTGGAATAGAACAGCACAATCAGTTCCTCATCGAAATTGATGGATTTGGTCTTGTTGTAGAAATCCATATAGACGGGCGTGCCGTCTTGCAGAAACGGCTGCACTTTGCGCACGGTTTTGTTCCAATTGATTTTGTGGGAGCCGATGCGGTTGACGATGGAGATAAAGGTAAACAGATGGCGGTGTTCTTTCTGGAATTTCTGAAGCTGGAGAATGATGTCGAGGTAGGTTTCGCATTTCTCGCCTTTGGAAGAAGCCACCTCCTGCACGTCCGACATCCTGACGATTTCCGTTTCGGGATTGCGTTCCACGAAGTGCGCGATGGCCTGATACAGCCAGGCGGAGAGCTCGAAAACCGTTTCCTTTTCATCATTAAGACTCTTGTCTGATAAAGAATCAAGTTTGATGATTTCTTCGGGCTTGTATTTCCCGAAAGCCGTGCCGTCTTCTTTGATGAAAACCTTGGGCAGCACGAAAACCACGTCATTCACTTTCGGATTCGTGCAGTAGAAATAGCCCACGCAGCCCGCCTTCACGCCGCTGGCGGTTTCCGTGAGATAAGCCTGATCCACGCACTGCTTAATCAGCGCGATGTCGTCGGCATTTGTATATTGGTATTCTTCAAAGAGGAGAATCATAACGGCTATTTTTTGTCTGAACTTTTTTCAGCAGGCAACAGATAATCGCTTGCCTTCGATGCTGAAATGGCCGACTTGCCTGTCGTTCTTTCCAGTTGTTTACGCGCAACCTTTGCCACGTTTCCGCCTTCTTTGGCTACTTTCGCACTTTCAAGAAAACCTTGTGGATTTTTCTGTTTGGATATTTCCGTTGTCGAAGCCTCCGCCAACATATTCAAGGCAAGTTCCACATTGCTCATGTTGTCGCGGAGGCTCTCTTTTTTCAGACCTTTGTGCTGTTTGTATTGACGAGTGGTCATACCGCTCCATTCCTTGGTGATAATGTCGGTAAGAGAAGCAAACTGCTGCCCTGATTGTACGCCGGCGCGTTCCCATTCGTCAGTCAGTTCTTTCCTGACCTCAATGCCTTTTATGCGGTTATTGATCCACTTGTCGCTGTAGCCTAATCGTTTATAATCGGCAATAGCTTGATTTATATTCAATTCCGGGTCTTGCATCTGGTCGAGACGTTGCGAGGCAACCTGCGCCATCCAGATTTTGAACGGCTCCGCTTTTGGTGATGGAATGGACTGGATGAGACGGAACATCTGTTCTTGATCTGCCACGTCTGTAAGGCGCATCTTGCCATCAGCGGCAACCATTTTCAAACCGTGACAATTTGTCACGGTTTCATTTCCTTCTTGTTTCAGACGCTGCTTTAATTTTCTCCAATACACCTGTGGATCAATGCTATCGGTTAAAACGGCAACAATGTCAACTATGGAAAAATACCATTTCTCTTGCTCGCCGTCCCAAACGGTGCGGACTTTTTTCTCTTCAAAAAGTTGGATTTCCTGTTTTTTCGTCATGGCTTGTTAATTAATGTTAGTAATAGGCTGGATGTCAACGGCATTTTTATATAAGTACTCTTCAAAAAGGAGGATCAGAATCAACTATTTTTATCAGCCTGTTGTAATGCGAATAATTCCTTCTGGTTTTCTATTTCCTTACGAAGTTCTTCTTTAGTCGGCAAACAGAGCAGGTATTTAGACATAAACACGTTTTTGCGGTCGTTGAGCATATAACGGGCAATATCGGCATCCGTTTCAGAACAAAGTACTATTCCAAGTGTAGGGTTGTCATTGGCATCGCGAACATTTGCATCGTACATATTGACGTACATTTCCATTTGTCCTACATCCTGATGCGTTATCTGTCCCACTTTCAAGTCAAGCAGCACAAAACATTTCAGCTTGAAATTATAGAAAACAAGGTCTATAAAATAGTCGTTTTTTTCAGTGCGTATCAATTTCTGACGTTCTACAAACGAAAAGCCCTTTCCCAATTCGAGCAGAAATTTTTGCAGGTTGTCCAAGATGGCTTTTTCCAACTCATTTTCCACGAACGAATATGAAGGAGACATTCCCAAAAATTCTGCAACAAGCGGATTTTTGATATATTCAAACTTGTCGTTATCAAAATCCTTGGTCAGCGATTTCATTTCCGCTTCCACGGGTTCTTTCTTCTGCGAAAGCAGCATCCGCTCGTAATATTGAGTCCCGATATTGCGGTTCAAAGTCTTGTAGCTCCACATTTGTTCAGAAGCTTCTTTCAGATACCAGTTGCGTGCAGCTTCTGCTGGAACTTGCATAATGCGCTTATAATGAGACCACGACAATATTCGCCACGGGGTAGCGAATATTTCAGGAAAAGTGACATAGAATTGTCGTATATAATATAAAGTTCCAACCGAGAACCCTTTCCCAAATTCCTTTGTAAGTGCTGCTGAAAGCTGTTTGAGCAACTGTTGTCCATACTCAGCGCGCTGGCTTCCTTTCTGTTCTTCCTCCACAATGCGCTGACCTATTTTCCAATAGGCGGTAATCATTGCCTGATTGATTGCAGCGTATGCCTGTTGACGGCTTTGCACCACCAACTGCCTTATCTCGTTGAGAAAGGAAATGTCGATGACATTTTTTTCGGTAAAAGAGTTATCCTTCATTGTATGTTTGTTAGACTATTCTTCTGGTGCTTCTTTCTTATCGTTGTTCCCGGATCCAGCCTTCTCTTCTTCGCTCTTCACTTCCAGTTTCTTCATAAAGCCCAGCAACAGATCTGTTGCGTTTCCCTTGAAGAGTTCGTTGAAGGAAAACTCCTTCTTGTCGTTACCTTCCGGAAGCGTAAACAGCGCGTTTGTGGTATTGTACATATCCTATGATAATTTGTTATTTGACATATTTCCCCTTAACATCATACCATCGTGGAACATCAAGAGAAACACCATATACTTTTCTGTAACTTTCTTTCAAGTTCGCTAACCAATGTTCGGCTATCGGTCGAGTTTGGCTATAATCATAAATAGTTTGTTCTATTGCAGCAAGAAAATCTTCCAATGATTCAAATGTCGGAAAGTTAGAACGATTTCCATACCAAACTGACGGGCGAATATTGTAAATCACATTTTTCTTCTCCTGAACTTTGATAGGTCTGCTACTACTTGAGCAGCACATTTCCCATACATTCTTTAACCATACTTGGTGGATAGTCACCAAACCAGATTCAACATCCATGCCATATCCGATTGCCAAATATTTACTATGCAAGCGATATGGCTTATCAACTATCTCGCGAATGTATGATTGGAAATTTGCAATATCAAATCCAGGTCCACGATTAATATAGTCGAAACATTTTATCTCCAATAACTCATGCTCTTTATTATCAGGATCAAACCAGAAGTCAGGGGCGGTTTGTCCTAAATTATGGGTAATATTATATTTCTTATGCTCTAACCAATAATCTGAGAGCCACTCTTCAATAATGTTTCCTACAACATTAGGTTGTTTTACAACAATCTGAAAATCCTTCAAGTTAAACTGAATATTACCCGAAGCATTATTGATTTTGAATCCACCAACAAGTTCATCGTAAGCTTGTTCAATTGTCACATTCTTCATTGTATTGTATGTAATAATTTTGTCGCAACTGCTTTAATAACGGGAACAACAACCGTATTTCCCAACAAATCATATCCCTCTTTTATGGGAACGTCCAATTTATAACTATCAGGATACCCAAAAAGTCTTTTACCTTCCGTTAATGTTAATTGCCTTAACCCTTCCCCATCAACAATATGTATTCGATGCATGTCCATAGCAACCAATGTAGGTGCACATCCGTTAGGGTCTAATATTTCGGAAACTTCAAAACTAAGTTTTCCCGCTACAATATTATAACCTTTAGGCAAAGATTCATCTCTCTCTCGTGAACGAATAGTTCCCGTTGAAGATGTTTTTACGACCACCTTTTTAGGACATTCATATACTAAATATCCTTTGTCAACAAGGTCGTGAAGCATATTTTCTAAATTTGGTGTATCGTAAAATTGTCTTATCATATCAATGGTTAATGGCATACCATCCATCCATTCAATACCATAAATTTCAGCCCACTTGTGCTTTCTCCGTTCATGTAAAATATGATTCAACAAATCTTTTTGCTCTGCGGTAATATGTCCTTTCATCTCCAAGTCCCAACTATGGATATTATCCTCACCACCTCTTTTATCTTTTATTTTCTTACCATAAAGTGATTGAACAGGATAAAAACGCAGAAGATTATTCACAAATTTAGTATGTGATAAAGGCAGACCTTTCTCGAGAATAGTTTCTACAGGATTATGAACCAAAGTAAATTTCTCTATATTTACCTTCCCTATATTCGTTCCGACAATATATATCCGTTTTCTTTCTTGGGGCACGCCAAAATCCTTAGAGTTCAGTACTTTATATGAAACCTTATAGTGCAAAGTTTGTAAAGTGTCCAATATTACATTGAATGTTTTTCCACCATCGTGCGTCACAAGTCCTTCAACGTTTTCTAATATAAAACCTTTAGGGCGTTTGTCTCGCAATATACGAGCCACTTCAAAGAACAATGTTCCTCTCGTATCCTCAAATCCCATTCTTTTCCCTGCATACGAAAATGCCTGACAAGGGAATCCAGCACATAATATATCAAAATCAGGAATATCATTGGTGTCAATTTGTGTAACATCTCCACATATAGA
Source organism: Candidatus Limimorpha caballi (assembly GCA_018064605.1). Classification (GTDB taxonomy): domain Bacteria; phylum Bacteroidota; class Bacteroidia; order Bacteroidales; family F082; genus Limimorpha; species Limimorpha caballi. Next base: position 12,404 of record JAGHUX010000028.1, read on the forward strand.
TTCTTGTGGGTGATTTTGTCTCAAAACTTTAATGGCTGCTGGTTTGATTTCAGAAGTCATCATACACTCCGTATTAAAACCTAGTTCGTGTGCAGCCTGCTCTAATCCCAAACGAATACCGCCTATTCCTGCAAAAAGATCTATGAAACGAAGGACAGGCTTGCCGTCAATGAGTTCTTTGATGCTTGTATCTGTAAAGCAATACCAAATTTTTAAATTGTGAGGCCTGTAGTCATCAAATATATGTTTAACAAACTTAAACTGAAATAATAAACGCATGCGCTCATCATCACTTTCAGGAACAAAATCTTTCTTCGTACAGGTATTTATGTGATGCACCTTGTAAATGTCGCGTATGCCTTTGCCTTTGAAATAAGGAACAAAATACTCGACATCTTTTAAATTGATAGTATTCGGGAATTTTGGTCGTGTATAGTATTCTGAGGCCTTTAACTGTTCAAATGGTGTACTATTTTCCTGTGGTACATAAGCAACAAGTACTCGTGCTTTCGGATTCAATCCATGATACAGTTCGTCTTCTAATGGACTTGATTGCGGAGTTATTCCATTCTGATAGACATTTCTAAACTCCTCAAAATCTATACTAAGTATTTTTGAACTTTGTTTGGTCATTTTTTTAACTGATTGTGGCCGCAGAATTAAACTTTTTCATAAAATCGAAAAATATTCTCACGACTATTTCTATTTTTTGATACATTTCCGGTGCTATATTTTCTTCTTATAGATTCAAAAATTTTTTCTTTGACAATCCACAATCGAAAAACAATTCAATGAATGTATATTTTTTTTCGCCATATATTTATCATTTTTACTTTTCAAACACCCTCTCCCTGTGCCATTTCAGAAACTGCTTGTCCGGCAGGTGTTCTTCGGGGAGGGAGATCATTTTTATTTTTCAATTATTATTCTTGCGTCATCATTTTCCCATTCTACAAACAAATCGATGAATGTATATTTTTTATTTTTCATAACTATTTCAATTTTCAATCCGCAATTCGTTTTTCTTTTGCAACTCAAGTTCATTGACTGTCCGTTCCACCACTTCCCGCAACTGATACGCGGCCACTCCGAGAGGCTTGTCAATGTCCTTAAGCGACCATTCCACTATGGTTTTGTCGTATGCCTTGCATATAATAAGCCCAACCGAAGGATTGTCGTCGTCACGTTTGAGCAATTTGTCGGCTGCCGTAACATAGAAATTTATCTTTCCCGCAAACTCAGGCACAAACCTGACTGCTTTCAAATCGATGACCACATAGCGTTTCTGCGGAATATGGTAGAATATCAAATCCGGGAAAAACGAAGTTCCGTCGGGCATACGCAGCTCCTTCTGGCGACCGACAAACGCAAATCCTTCCCCCAACTCCAAAAGGAACCTTGTTATGTTGGCAATCAAAGCGTCCTCCAGTTCTTTTTCGTCATACCCGCTCTTCATTGTCAGAAAGTCAAACGAATACGGGTCCTTCAACATCTCCTGTGCCAATTGTCCTTGCACTACAGGAAGTTTGTCGGTAAAATTGGTAATGGCTTTGGCGGAGTGTGAATAGAGGTCGTGCCGGATGTTGTCGTCGAGCGTGTTGCGGCTCCAATTGCCTTCAATGGTTTTGTTGATATAAAACAACGCTTCGTCAAGAGAATTGGATTTTGATACGATGTGGATATGATGTCCCCACGGTACCAATCCGAAAGATTCAGGCATCTCTAAAAAGCCGACAGGTTGTTGGCTTTTTTTGTCCACACCATCATTTTCAGAAAAGCCAGCAGGTTGTTGGCTTTTTCCAATGTGTTCGAAATAAAACAAATACCAACGCTTCATATCTTTGACGTTAGACCACGAGAACCCCGACTCTTCGGGAAATTCATTTCTCATATCCAAGGCGAATTGCTTGACGATGCCCTTGCCCCAATTTTCTTCAGGGTGCATCTCGGTGAGGTCTCTTCCTATGCTCCAATAGAACTCAAGCATAGCGGTATTGACCCGCACCATCGCCTTGGCCTGCGCTGTGCGGAAGCGTGTCTTCACATCCGACAGCCACGCCACATAATCCTTATTGGCAACCATTCCATCTCTATTTACAAACGCCGGTTCGTTCATTGTTTCCGTATTTTGTTGTTTTCTTTGAGGACTTATTTATTCTAAATTCCTCTTATCAAATTCACATCATCACCGCATCACGCAAACAAATCGATGAATGTATATTTTGTCTTTTTCATAACTCATCCCATTCCTTTTCCGCCACTTTCAAGATCTCACTTGCCGAAGTTTGCAGACTGTTCGTGGTCAATTCACTTATTCTCTTTTTCGCTTCAGTAAGTTCAATTAGTGACATCGTTGATGGCATCAAGTCTCCACACAGCAATCATAGCACTATTATATGATAATCAAATATTTACGATATAAATATTTCATCACATACATTCTTTTACAATAAAAATTCAAGGCTGCAAATATACAAAAAAATATGACAGGCGGGGAGGCCGCGGGCGCAAAAAAAAAGGCCCGTCCTTCCGGACGGGCCTGCTATGGGGTGGCGACGGCCTACTTTCCCACGGGTCTCCCGCA
>JAGHUX010000061.1 GCA_018064605.1 Candidatus Limimorpha caballi
CGAATAATCAACAATATACTGTCTGTAATAATCCTGTTTTCGCTCACTTCGTGTTCGGTGATGTGGGATTTTGTGGTGCTGCCGTTTTCGGGCGCCGACAAGCAGACGAATGTGAAACTTGAAAAGTTTTATCCTGATTGCGAACATGTATCATATTCCATAGACACCGTTTATAACAACGACGTCATGCATGGAGAGGATTTTTGCATAAACATTTGGAAAAATGAGCATGGCGGCACACAATCGCCTATGCAAACTATTATGTTTGACAGCAACGGCGATTGTGTGGGAGCCTACGAGTTTTGCATGGGAAACGCACGATACCTGAATGTTTACAAAGACGTTCCTATATTTCGGGAAAACATATACAACAAGGTGATCTCAGACAAGCTCAAATTGGCGAATTATGTTAAAATCATAGATACTGTTGAGACTGTAAAAGAAAATCTATTGGAAACAAGCTCAAATTACGATTATAATATCGTGGTAATTTGGACTAACTACCATGGATATTATATGAAACGCCATTTGCGTCAAGTTAACAGATATGTCAACAAGAACAAGAATGGGCTGAATTTTAGAATAATCTACATGCAACTTTGTATATCAAAATAAAATCATGAAAAAACTTCTGCTATTCTGCATTTCATTATGCGTAATATCATGTTCGCATAAGCCGGACGTGGAGGTCATCGTCACCGCCAACACCAACCTGTGTCCGAATTGCTACAACGAATACCGCTTCCTCGACAGCATCGGCGAAGATTGCACACTGCAACTGCTGTTTCAAACAACAAATCAGAAAGAAGCGCAAAAATTCACCGGTAAATTTCTGAAAATCAACCGCAATTACGACATCGTCTGCAACGACTCGTTGTTCAAGTCGCTGACACACAACATCTTTCCGTGGCTGTATCTTTACAAAGACGGAGAACTTGTCTTTGATGCCGAGCTTGGTCAAAGCGAGAAATGGCTTCCTGTCTTAAAAAAGCTTCAGCACGAAAACGCATTCGAAGACAAAGCCGGCAAACTGCCCGAAGATGTGGTCTTGTCAGCCAGCAACAGATGTATCTCGTTGAAAGACAATTATATATTGATGGATTTCGCCTATCACGAGTTGCATCTTTTCGATAAAGACTTCAAACACATTGCCCGTCAGGATTTCTCGAAAACCGATCTTGAGAAACTTTATCTCGACATTTTCGGCGACAGGAAGACCTTGAGGGAGGTCGGCAGATATTCTGATGAAATATCGCGCTACATCCCCGATTTCGGCAAGATAAAAATCGACAACGGCTGCGTTTTCCACGACACGCTGTTTCTGCTTGTCAATGTGAATCATACCGACACGTATTTCAACGAGGAGCATCAAGACTCGACTGTCAGGATTTTGACCGAGACTGCCATCGTCGGATTGGACGAGAATCTGGAAATCAAAGACGTTTATCCTCTGCGGTTCCGCGACTCGTTGAAATTCAACGATTTCAGCGTCAATGCGTGGCAGAACTGCGTGTTTTTAATCAAAGACTGGGACAATATAGTTCTGAGTGTCTCGCAAAAAGAGGAAAGCGAGAAACGGATTCTCTGCCGGATGGAGCGGCGTGATGGCGAAATAAGATTCAAGTCGTTGGTTGACAATGTATTCATTCCGGAGTTCAACGAAAAACACGGTCTCGGGACGAACCTTTGTCTCATCAAAATCGACAGCCAGAACGCCTATTTCAATGCGGCGCCGGTGATTGCAAATTATGAAACGGGGGAGCAGATTAAGTTGCCGTTTCCCAATGAAAACGCCCGTTTCGACTTGAGAAACGGCATTGCCGAAGCCGATTTCATCCTCGCCGATGCAATTCGGATTTCTGACGGCGGCTTCATCATGTTTTATAATCTGAAAAACAAGAACAAGTTGAGTCTCACCGACGATTCTGGTAATTTGATTTGGACCGTCCATTTGCCGGATTATCGCGACAAGATTTATCTTGTTGACGAGAAGACGATGTTTTATATCGACGACAACGGCAACATATTTTTGTGAGTCAATTTTTATTTTTAAAAAATTATCGCTGAAAAATAAGAAAGAAACTATTTTTAATTATTGGATTTTGTCGTTTTTATTGTTTTATCCATTATTCACTTTTGGCTTACTTATTCCAAATATACCAACAAGCAACACAACTGCCACTCCTATGGCAACCCACCACCAACGAAAAGGACGCGCATCCTCCTCGACACTCGATGTTTCAGGTTCTGGCTCAACATAATAGATGTACTTGCACTCGCAAATGAGTTGCTGGGTGTAGTTTAGGATGGAGTCGCCGTGGGCGAAGGAAAGTTCCTCAGGCGTGAAATTGACGGGATAATCGGGAAGTACTCCCCGACCGTAGGGAAAACGCTCGCTGACCACCGTGTCGGCAACAATCTTGATCATCGGAATCTGCACGGTGATGCCGGAAGTGGGCATCATGTATTGCGTGAAATGCTCGGCTTTCATCTGATGGTAGGCTGAACCCGTCTCACGCCCGACGATGACACCACGGTTTTGCTTCTTCACAAAGCCTGCGAAGGATGTGGAAGCCGAAAACGAGGCCTCGTTCGTCAGCACATACAACCGCCCCTTGTAGTTGACTAAACTGTCAGGCTCGACCCATTCCGGCTCGTTCTTCACGAAACCCTCACCATTGGGAAGCGGCTCATATTCAGCGAAAACTGCCATTGGCTCCTCGTCCACAGGGCAACTGCCGCCGAAGCATTTGAAGCCGCCTCTTTTGTTCACAAATCGATAGAGCGAGGTGCAGAACGGCTTTTGCGCGAGGTAGGAATAAATGGTTTCCATCACTTTGCGCGGGCCGCCGTAGTTGTCGCGTAGGTCGATGATGAGGTTAGGAATGCTGTCGGCAATAATTTGAGAGAAAAATGCCCTCACGCTGTCTTCCTGCATTTCGTCTAATTCGAAAGTGCGGAGGTCGAGATAAGCCACTGAATCCGAGAGTTTTTTATACTGGAAAAGCGCTTTTTCGTCGACGTGGAAATGATGGTATGCATATTCTATCCACTTCGGTTCGCGAGCAGGGTCTTTGCGTCCCATCTGCTCAAAACGCTTCGTCTCGCCATCGGCAAAAGTGACGGTGATATTGCAATCTTTTGCGATTTGTTCACAAAAATAATTGTCCATTCCATAAATCAGCACAAGATCTCCGCAGCTCTTCACATAGCCATCGGAAGATTCATCAAACTCCAACAACATGGTTTTCAGCGAGTCGGCAGGGATGCCGTTTACCGAAACCACCTTTTTGCCGAGATAGTCTTTGTATTTCGGAACAGCGCGCCACACCTGAAGGGTGTCGTTGAACCAACCTAACAACAACGAAGAAGGCCTCAATACACCCTCCATTTTCGTTTGAGAAATGATAGAAGTATGGCTATCGCGCACTTTGGAAATCACGGAGCGTACTATCACTTCAAAGTCGCCCACAGAAATGGTTTCGCCTATCGTGGCCTTCTTTCGGGCGAGGAAAGCGTCAAACTCATCCTTCGTGGTGTAGTCGTACAATCCGGGGAAGGCATCTTCGAAGGCCTCCATCAGTCCGTCGAGGTCGGCAACAGCCTCATCGTGTGTCAATTGGGTCTTGTTGTTCGCCTTGGGCGGAATGAAAGTGGTCTTCAGGCCGAAAGGTGTCATCGGGTCATCGGATTTCGAGTTTTTCGAGATGCTGATCACCACGCAAGGCTCCTTGATGCGCTTGTAATAATAGCCCACGGTGCCCAACACATCGCCCCGATGCACGGTTTCGCCCGTCTTGAACAGCCGCAGCGGGTACATACCGCTCACGTGCACCTGTCGTCCGTCGGCAATGCGGATGGAAACATTCGTATTCATGTAACGAATCTTTTCCGGCGACATCCCCCATTCGACGAATCGCACTGAATCTTGCTCGAAGTTGCCCGTTTGTTGGCCATATACATCAATGGAGCAACTAAAACAGTTGTGGTAGCAAATGTTGGCGTGCGTAATAGTTCCATCCACGGGGCAAAGCACAGGCGTTCCCAATGGCGCACCAATAATCAAACGGTCAAAATTCAACTCGGCTTGGGTCACGCCATCAGCCACACCGATGTAATCTTGAGGTCGGTAAAAGATGTCATCGCCAGCTTTTTTGTTAGGGATGGGCCAAAGGTAGTTTTCCTGCGAGTAGGCATTGCCCTCAAAAAACATCATCAGGAGCAATAGCCAAGTGTAAAACATTATTGTTTTCATAATATTATTGTTCTCCATTTCCCAATTAATAATTCTTTATTCAGCATTATAAACCTTATAACAATACATCCCAACTTTCAATTATTAATGATGCATCTGATGAGCGTCAGAATCGCGGAGCATTTTCGCCGCAATCCTGAACAACCGCTGGTAGTTACTTCGATATGTTATTTCAAAATCCGAATTCATATTTCTGTCAAATCTCGTATATAAGACGTTTTAAAATGGTGTTTTGTGACATTGATGCAAAAATAAATAACATTTTTGTAATTATTTAATCGAAAATATTACTAATTTTGAAACGTGGAATTAAAACTTAAGGGCATTTCTAAATAAAACTCTTTGATAATCAAATAAATATTTGCCGCAAATTTGAAGAGAAAATGGACACATACAAAAGGGCATACAGAAAACTTGGCAACCAAGGTTTATTTGATTCAGAAGAGAGGACATCCATGTTGTCCGCATTAGGGAATCCACTTGAGAGGCTTGCGGAAACGGTTGATTTCGAGATGTTCCGTGAGACATTGGAGACAGGCTTGTACCGTGAGCGTCTGACAAACGCAGGGGCAAAACCGTACGACTATGTGCTGATGTTCAAGATCCTTGTGCTTCAGCGGATGTACAATTTGAGCGACGAGCAGACTGAATATCAGATAGTTGACCGCACAAGCTTCCGGGACTTCCTCGGACTGGCAAGCGGAGACAAAGTGCCCGATGCCAGAACCATCCGGGCGTTCAGGGAGCAACTGACGGGAAAGAATCTCTATGACAAACTCTTTGCCGACTTCGACAGATTCCTGCGGGAGAAGAACCTGATAATGAGCCAGGGCGTGATAATAGACGGGAGTTTCGTGGAAGTACCCCGCCAGCGCAACACGCGCGAAGAGAACAAGGCCATAAAGGAGGGACGCGGCAACGAGCTTTGGAATGCGGAGGAAGACGATGCTGAGGAGGATAAGAAGAAAAAGGCCAACAAGAAGAGGCACAAAGACACGGACGCCCGTTGGACGAAGAAGGGCGTGTGGAGCATGTGTTCGGCTACTGCGAGCTGAATCTGCACGGGATGTTCAGCCGCGTCATCGGTTTAGCGCGAAACGCCGCCAGAAACACCCTGACCAACCTGGTTTACAACGTGTGCCGATATGAGCAAATAGTACGATTAGGAATGAATTAGTTTGTATAACATATTGATATGTAATGATTTACCCCCCCCCGTAAATTTTAAAAAATTATAACAAATTGTTGGAAATAAGAAAGTAATTTGTAACTTTGCCGCGTCGTTTTCATTTTGCATTTCGTTCAACGGACTTCGCGAAATCCAGAAGGGCGGCGTGGAAAAAGTAAAAATAGAAGTCCCCTTAATATTTACGGATCAAAACAACTAACACCCATTTTGCCATGGATCAAATAATTAAGACCACTATAAACTATTTTTAAAAATTTAGTTTGATTTAATCTCTTTTATATGCTCAGAAAAGCATTTGAAAAAATCGTGATCTAGAATATTGCTGATTTTTAAAAGCAAGTCGGTGTAAATCCAATGGCGGTTTAGTATTTTATAGGCGTTTTGGCGTGAGCATTCGAGTTGTTTGGCGAGCCAGGTTATAGTTCGTCCTTGGTTTCGGAGTTCTTCTTTAATAAGGTGTCCTATGTGCGGTTCTTTTGTCATGCTTTTTGCCTTTTTTGAACTGGCTCTGTAAGCACACAAAAAGGGCGGAACCATTTTGTTGCTTACTACAAGTGATAGGCTCTGGAAAACCTTTGACGATAATAAGCAGAAACAATCCACGCCCAAGACGTGAACCTTATGCTTACTTATTCTCTCGTCATTAAAATTTTCCAGATTTTATCACTTAGAGAACAAGAGCTAAAGCTCAGATATTTCTTCTATATTTCTTTTTACATTTAATTACCGTTAAATATTTACAAAATTACACATAATTTTTCAATTAGCCTGCTTCTTTTTCTTTTTTTCAATTCTTTTTATCACAATTCTGCTGATTTCATACAAAAGATAAAGTGGAATAGTCACCAAAATTAATGTCATTACATCGGGAGGAGTGATGATTGCTGCCACAATCATAATGACCAAAAACGCATATTTGCGATAGCGTTTCATCATTTCGGAGGAAACCACACCAAGTTTTCCTAGGAAAAATGCGATTACTGGAAGTTGGAAAACCAATCCCATAACTAAAGTTAGCGTTGTAAATGTACTGATATAAGATTTTAATGTTATATTACTTTCAACTAGCGATGAAACGCTGTAAGTGCCTAAAAATCTGAAAGAGATAGGGAATAGTATATAATACGACATCAAAACACCGACAACAAAAAGCAAATAAACAGTTATAGCGACTCTTACTGAGTATTTCTTTTCGTTTTCGTACAGAGCTGGCGTAATAAAGCGAAACAATTCGATGAGAATATATGGTGAAGCTCCCAATAGTCCAAGATATAAAGCTGTTGTGATATGCGTCATGAACTGGCTTGACAGTTCTGTAGCAATCATATTGACATGGAATTCATTGAAGGTAAATGATGAGCCAAGAAGGTGCATGAATTTTTCAATGTAACGATAAGTTACAAAATCCCAGTTGCTTGGGGCAAAAAGCAGTTCAAAAGTCTTGTCTTTGAAATAAAAAATAAATCCGGAGATGACAAAAACAACGATTATAATACGAAATAACATTCGGCGAAGTACCTCAAGGTGCCCGCCGAATGTCATCATACCATTATTTTTATTCTTTCTTTTCCGATTTCTCTTCTTCCTTGTCTTCTTCAGTATCTTTTCCATTCTCTCCATCACTGTTTTCGTCGTTTTTCAAAGGCTCGTTCATACCTTCTTTAAAACTTTTAACGCCTTTCCCAAGGCCTTTCATAAGCTCGGGTATTTTTTTACCCCCGAATATAAGCAAGGCTATACCTCCAATGACTATAAGTTCGGTTGATCCAATAAACAATGATGTCATGATACAAGAAAGATTTCGTTTGTTTCAAAATTGATTTCCCAATTACCGTTTTCTGCCGATTCCCATTTGTATTTTGCGGACATTTTATCCCACCAGTTCTGAAATTTAGATCTAGTTTCTCCCATGTCTTTCACAAGTTTTTCATATAGCTCTGCATTGTCGACAGTTAATATCTTAGCTAATTCGTTTAGACCATTTGTTCTTTCAAACAGTTTTTGAATTTCGTTTTTTTCTTCAGGTGTGACCTGACCTACTAATTTTTTCATGATGATTTATTTAAAATTCTTTTCTTACATCAAATGGGTCGAGATAATCAATCTCTTTAATGTTAATTTCTGGCATAAATTCGCCGATTTCTCTTATTTTATTAAGTAAATCGCGACTTGCATTACGATCTATGTTTGACATTACGCATTGTTGGTGCGATGGTGTGTTGTTATCCAAAGTAAGTTTACGGTTGAGCCAGATGCAACGACGGCATTGGTAAGCGTCGCAGTTACGGCACAATGGCGCATAGTCAAGCTTCAAAAGCTGCGGATTAGGAATATTCAAACCGTTTTCAAGGTCACCGACTGAGTTATCTGATGAAGGTTTATGATGATTTAATTGATTGAAAACATTTGTTTTTTCATCATAATAGAAAGCCGGACACAGATAGAATTTGCCGTTTGGCGCCAAAGTGATGTTGTTGACTCCTGCGTCGCAATTATGCATCTTGTCGAGCATCATGCGGTCTGTAAGAATATTTAGTTGCGGAGTTTTTCCTTCTTTATACAAACCAAGAAGAATTGCGTTCCAATCTTTTAACAATTCTTGGTATTTTTCAATATCTTCATCTGTAAACCTGTCAACATCTGTTATGCAGATATTCAGACGGAAATCGTTTCCGAACAGTTTTGAAATCTCGTTTTTCTTAGACAAAAGTTCAGAAAACTTTAAACGAAGCACGAGATTTTTAGATTTAACTTTTTCTGGAACTGAGTTTGCAACCTCAACATCTGATTCATTATCAAACCCTGTATCAGGTTTTTTATTTACAGGAAAGACCTTGACATTGTCAATACTTTCTATGACATCAATGTATTTTTTCGAAAGTTCGTAATCTGGAAAAACATATTGAATCATTAAGTTTTGTTTCATTCCGAAAACAATGCCTTTTCTTAAAGTCTCAATAGGTATCAAATTACGCTTTTTCAGTGGGTTATCGGCATGGCAATAAGCCACGCTTGTGTCGTCTAATAATATAACAAGATATTGCAGCATGGCTTAACAGATTTCGGGTTTTACTTTACGTTTTTTTGCTTCGTATTGCTCGCGCAGATCCTCGAGTTCAAGTTTGCGATAGAGTTTGTTCCAATAGTAATTATTGGCACGAACACGAGCCTTGTGCATCTTGCAAATTGCAGTTGCGCGTTCAAAAACAGTATGCGTTTGTGCTGCATCGAAATTTTCACCCTGACACCATGCACAACCACTAGCGACTTCACAGTCAATACACTCTTGCTTGCTTTGTGTTAAACGATCTAATGTCAAGAATGGACGCAATTTGTTTTTGTCTATTCCGTCTTTAATATTACCTATAATCCAAGCATCTTTATCACGCAATGAATACTGGGCAAAACGTGTGCATGGATATAGATTTCCCGCTGCATCAACCGAAAGCATTTTACCCGCTCCACACCAATTGTTATTATCTAACTTAGGATCCATCGGTTTGCCAATATATTCAGAAAAGAAAGAACATACATAATCTTGATAGTAATTATTATCGATTATGTTATCGGCTAATTTTAGGAGTTGGTCTTCAAACTTCAAATCATCTCCATCTTGCCAAACATCTTCAAAAACAACATTTATGCTAACTTCATGAATGCCTAATGAATAAAGATGTAATACACTTTCTTTGATATATGGGATATCAGCAGAGGATATGGTAACTTTAGTACCTGCGTTTGGAAATTGCTCAAGCCATAGCGGAATGTTTTTCACAACATCTTTATATGAGCCCTTATCGGTAATTTTATAAACACGATTAAGGTCGTGCTTTTTTTCCGTACCGTCTATGGTAATACCTATTGAGAGATGGTCTCGATTTTTTGCAATGAAATCCTGAATAGCTTTCTCGTGATAATTGATACCATTGGTTGAAAAACTAAAACGATATGAGTTAAACCAATGATGATTACGACGGAAAAGCTCGGTTTTAATATAATCGCAAATCTTGTCAATGAGTTCGATTTCGAGAAATGGCTCACCTCCGATAAAATCCCACACGACAGACTCATAAGCGAAGTCTGGGTCGGTTTCACGATCAAGAACATAGTCAACGAACAATTTTGCCACCTCCCATGGCATTCGTTCGGTTACATTTTTGCCAACAAGATAACAATATTTACAAGCTAGTTGGCAATCTTTTGTAACTATAAAAGTAATATGTTTTTCAAAGCCTTCTCGCCAAGCAGTGTTTTGACGTTTTATTTCTAACATTTTTTACCTTAAATTAATTATAGTTCCACCCGTAACAAGAAGTGGTACATGTTCCATAACAGCCAGATGAACAACTTCCTTCGCAACCATAAGCGCAACGCCCAGTACAACTATTAGTACACTGATCAGTACAACTTCCTTGGCAACCACCAGAACAACCACCAGAACAACTGCCTGTGCAAGTTCCAGAACATTTGCCTCTACAATCGCCCTTGCAGGTGTTGGTGCACCTTCCTGTACAATCACCTTTACAACTTCCAGAACATCCGGTGCAACTGCCAGTACAAGAATTTTTACACGTTTGTATACATTGACTTGTACAATCTTGTCTGTTACAACCAGTAGGATCGTTTTTAAAAGGATTTTCTACAGCTCTTGTGATTACGGGGTGGCTAATTAATGCTACAGCACCAAGAATAGGTAATGCTTTTTTCGCTACTTTTTTGAAAAATTCTCTTCTTCCCTGAAGAGATAATTTTTCTTTGTGTTTGTTGTTTTCCATTACGATTATTGTTTATAATAATTACTGCCATAGCAGATTATTAGTAATTTGAATAAGCGGAACCTTGACATCCTGTTTTGCAACCATTAAGACAAGATGTTTTGCAAGTACCAACGCAAGACCAAGAACAACTACTTCTACAATCTTCTGTACATGATCCTTTACATCCTCCCTTACATGTATTAGTACATCTTCCAGTGCAATCTCCTTTACAACTACCTGAACAACCAGTGCAACTGCCAGTACAAGAAGTTCTACAAGTTTGGATACATTGATTTGTGCAATCTTGTCTGTTGCATCCTGTAGGATCAAAATTTAGTGGATTTTCTACAGCTCTTGTAATTACAGGATTGCTAATTAATGCTACAGCACCTAAAATTGGTAAAACTTTCTTTGCTGCCAATTTAAAGAAGTCCCTTCTACTTTGAGTTTCTTTTTTGTTTTTCATATTGTGAAAAATGCCAAGTTATATCCCATCTGGCTTATCGGGGTTAGTTAAAGTAATGATAAAAATATTTGGAGGCAAAGGTATATAATTATCCTTAAATTATTGAATATCAATATCATCTATATTAAGCGATATTTTATGCTTTTTAGTTGTCGAATATGTAATGTGATAGTTGACATTAAATTATGAATTTTTGCTTTTTTACATTTCGAAAGTAAAAAAATGTGAGAAAAAAGAATTCTGTAATAGAAAAAATACTATTTTTGCACTGTGAAAAATGCTAAAATTCGTGACTATACTCCCGATTTTTATATAAAGATGTGGAGTATAATTACTAAATTTAAAAGGTTTTATGTACAAGAGAATATTCAATATTGAGAGTAAATTGGATGAAGGAATGTTTCTGTTTGGCGCACGCCAGACTGGAAAATCCACGCTTTTGAAAGAACGTTTTAAAGGTGCGATTTATTACGATTTGCTGAATCCTGATGTTAGAAAAGCTTTTAAAAGGAATCCTAACTCACTGAAAGAAGCTCTTCAGGACAAACCCGCAGGCACTCTTGTCATCGTGGATGAAATCCAAAAAGTTCCTGAACTGTTGGATGTTGTTCATTCGTTGATGGTGGACAATGGGCTGTGGTTTATACTTAGCGGTTCAAGTTCTAGAAAACTGAAACGTTCGGGTGCCAATACACTTGGAGGTCGTGCCATCCCCGAAACACTTCATCCTCTTGTGTGGCCAGAGGTTACCGACTTCCAAATTGATCGTGCCGTTCAGAATGGCATGATTCCACGTCATTATATGGTGGAGAACGCCACAAAGCGACTTTCAGGCTATGTAAAAGTGTATTTGGACGAAGAGATTCGTGAAGAAGGCGAAGTGCGAGAGTTAGATGCTTTTGAACGCTTTATGGAAGTGGCTGCCATTTCCGACGGAGAGATGCTGAACTATACAAACATAGCCTCTGACTGTGGCGTTTCAGCAAAAACAGTCAAGGCATATTTTCAAATTCTTTACGATACACTTATCGGATATGAAATTCCGGCATTCAGGAAGGAAATTAAGCGAAAGATAATCCAATCTCCAAAATTCTACTATTTTGATGTCGGACTTGCCAATTATTTAATGGGGCGTCACTCCCTGATACGAGGCACTGATGATTATGGACACGCTTTCGAACACTATGTGATGCAGGAAATTATTGCTTACAAAGGATATAACGATAAGCTTGACACAATCTCTTATTGGCACACCTACGACAAAAAAGAAGTGGATGCCGTTATCGGTGACGCAAAAGTCGCAATTGAAATAAAGTCAACTGAACACGTAGAAAACAAACATAAAAAAGGTCTTAAAGCATTCAAAGAAGAGCATCCTGACTGCCGTTTGATTCTTGTGTCTCTTGACCCAATAACCCGAAAATCAGGAGACGAAGAGCTTATCTATGTTCTAGATTTCCTGAAAATGCTTTGGGATGGAGAAATTTTTTAACGATGAAATCTCTTTTCCAATTTTCGTTCCCAGCCGAGAAGTAACGACATTGCCCAGCGAGAGAGGAGCATCCACAGGAAGTTGCCACCGATGGCTGTGAAGAGCAGTAAATCCTCGAGGTTGCTATGAGAAACACCTGTGTGGTGATTCAAGAGATCGTTTTCCTCTTTGGTTGTAGTACCGGTTTCAGCTTCGTCAATCATAACAGCGGCACCGTAGGCCAATCCGAGGGTGTTGGCGACAAGCCAAAGAAATGCGGTGCGAGGCGGCAAGCCGAAAAATACCATCACCGGTTTCAGGAAGTTGGAGATGTGTTTGATGATGCCGAATTCATTCAAAATTCGTTGCAAAAGTGTCAGAGCATAGACCAAAACTATCATCAGGGCAACGGTTTTGGCAGTGCGGAACGCCCAGTTTTTCAGCATTTCAACAAAAGTAACGTTTTCTGCTGTAACAAGATGTGACTCGCTTGCAACAAACTCTCCAGGCATGATTTTGTTTAACACAAACGCCAAAATGAACGCCGATAACGTTCTGATAATCACTATTCTAAATGCCGATGAGCCGGTTTTTGCCTGCACTGTGGTCTCGACTATCATGTTGTGCGAGCAAAGCACCATCACAGCTAAGATTGTGGCGGCGCGCATGTCGAGATGCAGCGATGTCATGACAGCCATCGCCGTGTAACAGTTCACAAAATAGCCCGAGACATATGCCAATGCAGCCTCTCCTGGGAGACCGAAGCTCGAGAAAAGCGGCGTCAAAAGCTCTGAAATCCAAGCGATTACACCAAAATATTGCAGCAGCATGATGCCAAACGACACACCAACCATGATTTTGGTGAGCCACCAGATGGTCTTCAGCGCACTGGGTGTAGCAGAGCGCACACACGACAGCATGCGCTCTGTAAATTTTTGATTATCAGACATATTACTCAACAATTGTCATCTCGTCGATAAGACGTGTGCAACCTGCATATTTGTCGATGAGGAACAGCACGTAACGAATGTCGACGCTGATGTTTTTGCAAATCGACGGGTCATAAACGAGGTCGCTCATAGTGACTTCCCATGTGCGGTCGAAGTTCAAGCCTAATAGCTGACCTTCAGCGTTGAGGATAGGACTTCCGCTGTTGTCGCCAGTGGTGTGGTTACCAGCAATGAAAGCAACGTGCATCGAGCCGTCTTTGTCGGCATAACGACCAAAGTCTTTTGCCTCGTAAAGTTCATGTAATCTGTCGGTTACGACGTAATCGTAGATGTTAGGATCCTCTTTCTCCATGATACCGTCGAGGGTGGTGAAATGACGATATTCGACAGCGTCTTTTGGCTTGAAACCGCCCACCTTGCCGTAAGTCACGCGAAGAGTGAAGTTAGCATCAGGATAGAGATTTCTTTCAGGGAGAACCTCAGGAATCATCTTCATCTGACCTTCCATGTAAACACGGCAAAGATTGTTAATCTTTGTATTACATTCACTTGACTTTGCTTTTATGTTGTCAACATAGAAGTCCATCATGCTGTTAACAGCAACAACAGCAGGGTCTTTAGCAAGTTTCTTTGCCTTTGAAGGCTTGAAATTGTCGAGCAATGCAATGACCTTTTCCTCAGAAGTTAAAATTGATTTCCCCAAAAGATAATCGACATAAGCCGTAACATCTCCTTTGAATTTCTTATCGATCTCATTTAAAATCTCCGGACGGAAATCCTCTGGTCGGTTAGCACGATAAGCTGTAAGCATTGTGACTGCCACCTCTTCGTCGATAGGTTGATAGTAATCTTTGAAAAATGCTGCCGTTTCTTGTCTTAAATCATCGATAAGCTCATCGATCTCCTCTTGCGGAGTATCTTTTGTCATATCTGCAAGCTTTGCGAAATTGGCGGCAAATTCAATAAGTTCGATTGAAAGACCAGCCTCTGTTAGATATGTTGTAGCCATACGATACTTCTCATATTCGGCGTAGACAGCGTCAAAATCTCTCAATGCGTTCTGATATTTCTGACGACGACGTTCTTTATAGCACCACTCGTAGAATGACTCTTCAAAGGCTTGTTTTTTCTCGATTCCCTTGAAATTCCTGATACCTTCGATGACGCCCATCCATTTCTTCCAGCCATTGCCCAAGCCTGCATGCTTCGAAGCGTATTGGATTCTCACTTTTGCGTCTTTTTCCTGATATTTGTTGTAGATATCGAGAATCTGAGTGCGAAGGTCGACAACCACCGGATAAACTACGTTAGCCTCTTGATTTACAGCTACTGCAGGAAGATATTCGTTGGTGCGGGCCGGATAGCCGAAAACGAAAGTGAAGTCGTCTTTTTCGACACCTTTCAAAGAGATAGTGAAATGATAATCAGGTTTATAAGGCTTGCCATCCTTATAAATTCTGAAGATTGAGAAATCGCCGGTGTGACGAGGCCAGACCCAGTTGTCGGTGTCGCCGCCGAACTTACCGATATTTGATGGTGGAGCGCCAACCATACGGATGTCATTAAACACCTCGTTATACATCAGAAAGTATTGATTACCAATATAAAACGACTCTACAGATACTTTATATTCGGTATCTTTTTCAGCTTCTTCAATAATGCTTTTGATATGCTTTTTAATGATATCGGCACGCTCTTCGTCGCTTGTCTCGTCGGTGATGTTTTCCAAAACTCTGTCTGTGACATCGACCATATTTTTAAGCATGATGGCGGTGAGGCCCGGACAGGCGAGTTCCTCTTCTGGAGTCATAGCCCAGAAACCGTCGGTGAGGTAGTCGTGCTCAACTGTCGAGTGACGCTGAATCCAGCCATAGCCACAGTGATGGTTGGTGAGGAGCAGTCCCTGGTCGCTGACGAGTTCGCCAGTGCAGCCGCCGCCAAAAAGTACAACAGCGTCTTTCATTGAGCTGTGATTGATTGAATAGATGTCGTCGGCAGTGATTTTCATGCCCATAGCCTGCATCTCGGCTTCGTTTTTCTGAAGCAAAGCAGGAATCCACATGCCTTCGTCAGCACGAAGAATACCACCGAAAATGATAACCGTAATAATTGATAATAACGTCCTTTTCATATAAGGGGACTTCTATAAATTAAACATCTGACAATCAAAGAAATATAGCGATAAATTTGCATATGTCAAATATTTTTTGTGACTTTGCATAAAATTACGAAAATTAAGGCAAAATTCGCACAACTGAAACCAGCAAGTCTCTTTGAGAAAGAAGAAACAATGACCAACTTATCCGCTTTGGGCAACCCATTGGAGCGGTTGGAACAGTATATTGACTTTGAGATGTTCCGCCCCATGTTGGAGGAGGCCTTATATAAAAAG
>JAGHUX010000051.1 GCA_018064605.1 Candidatus Limimorpha caballi
TACATCGACCGCGACAACATCCTTCACACGCCCGACATGGCGACGCTGCTGATCGAGGACGAGGGCTTCTACACGGTGACGATAACACTGAACAACGGAGAAGTGTACTACGGGGATTTCTATGTGACGGAGTAATTTAAAAAAGAATTGTCATGAAAAAAACTATTATCACATTATGGCTGTTTTTGCTTACCATTATCGGTAAAGCACAGGCCTTCGAGTTCGCTCCGGTCGGAGCAGAGTGGTATTACACACGGTATTACAGAGTCGGATATAATCTAACAGGTATTGCATGCGACAAGTTCACCTCACTCAGGTCGGTGGAAATCAACGGGGTGGAATGCAAGGAGATAGAACTGTACCGCCATCTGAACCAATACGGCACAGTTGAACCTTACACCGAGGTGAGATACATTCACCAAGAAGGCGACCGAATTTATGAAGTGGAAGATGGAGAAATGTATCTTTTGTATGATTTCAGTAAAGAACCCGGCGAGTACTGGGTCGTGCCGAAATACAACGACACCATCCGTGTCGGCAGCGTCTCATATATGACGCTTGATGACGGCACAACGAGAAAAGTCATGGAGACAGGACCGGCAGTAAACTATGATTTGCACTTTTATTATGTCATTGAAGGCATCGGTATGGATGTGTCGCTGTTTCCGTTCTATTACCTCGACGGGAATCCATGGCTTGAAGGACCGCTGCGATGTTATTTTGAAGACGGCGCGCAGTTGATTTCTTCAGAGACTGAATGCGATTACGAGGTGCTCACCGTTGATGAATTGGATGTGAATGGCATCACCGTCATCAACACCGTCGTCGAGGACATCCTGCATGTTGAATTTTCCGAGGCGATGAGCGGGATGAAAAAAATTCAAATCTTGGATATTACAGGTAGAACCGTGTATTCTTCGGATATTACTGACAAGCGAACGGAAATCTATTTTAACGACAATCCGTCCGGCGTTTATTTATTTCATGTGAAAACAGATTCAAGAGAGTATAACGTTAAATTCATCAAGATATGAAAAAAACAATTATATTGCTGCTGTTGTTTATGGTCGGCTTCCACATTAAATCACAGACAATATCATACAACGTCAACAGAAGTATTAATAATAGTTCTGAAACGTTATTAACATTCGAACCTAATACATACAGCTATGGTGTAAGTATATCTGGAAGCGGAGAATTATTATCAGATACATCGTATATCAGGGTTGTGCTTATTGATAATCAAAATGTCCAATGGTTGATTTATGAAAGAAACAATCTTTACGCAACAGAAGGAAGTACTTCCTTTGAAAATGCATCTTTCGAAACATCATTGATGGATGGCATTGTTCCCGAATCGATTTTTGCCGTTGTAGATAATGCAGTTTTAAATATTACAACCATTAAAAACAATCAAACAAGACCAAGTAGATGTGCTGATGTAAGCAGATTGTCCGATTCTATATTCATAGCAAAAAATTTACAAATAGTTAGAAACATCAACAACAAACTTTCCGAATATAAAAAAGCATGGCGTGCTGATACAACATTTTTATCTAATTTGAGATACCAGCAACGAAAGAAAATCTTTGGTGATACTTTGCCAAATTTACAAGGGTGGGATTATTATGCTTATGGTTATTATTCGACTTTGGATGACAACACACCAATGGCTAGTGATAATATTGTAAAGGAATTTGATTGGCGGACACGACATGGTGCCATGAATTCTGATTCCTACTATTATAACACAGATGGTTTTGGATGGATACCAAAAAGGAGATATGGACAGGGTGCAAATGATTGTTGGGCTTTTTCTACTCTATATTCAATTGAATCCATGGTTAACCTGTATTTCAACAGACAGATTAATGATGAATTGTCTGTCCAGAACATAATATCATGCATTGACGGTGTAACCTATGGACATGGATATATTGTAAACAAAGCATTGTTGTTTGCAAAAACTGACGGAATCATTAATGATTCCTGTTTTCCATACGTTAGTTGGTGTATCCCGCCTTGTGATAGTAAATGTCCAGAACCTACTGAAAAAGTTTACATATCTGGAAGTGTAAATCAAATACATGGGGAAGATAATATTAAAGAAAATTTGATAATGAATGGTGTATTGATAGCATCTGTCCATAACTGGCTACATGCAATGTCTATGGTCGGATTTGGCGTTGTAAAAGCGGGAGATCCAATACTTTATGGCAATTCAAATCAAGGGACTGATTATGATATATATGTTGATGAAGATTCTCCCGATATCGGCAAGCCATATTATATATTTAAACAAAGTTACGCACATTTCGGTTATGATAAAACACCATTTTGTAATGTAATAATTGATGCAAACAGTTGTAATGTATTTGGGCAAAATTATAAAATAACTTGTCGTTCAATTATAACACCAATAACAAGTCTTCTATATAATGATAATGATATTGTTTGTGCTGATAATGACGGAGATGGTTACTATAATTGGGGAATAGGTCCCAAACCAGCTAATTGTCCGCCATGTCCTGATGAAATCGATAGTGATGATACGTCTCCATATAAAGGTCCATACAACGAAAAACATGAAAGTGTTATTTTGTGCGACAACTATGTGTATTCTAATATTCCGGAATACATTACTCAAAATACCTTCTGGGGAAGTGAAAAAATAATTGATCATGACATACTTGTTGAGGACGGAGTAACTTTGGAAATTAAAAGTACAATTTATATGGGAGATTCAACCAGAATAATAGTAAAACCTGGAGGAAAACTTATTCTTGGTTATAATGCCTTGATTACAGGTTTCTGTGACAAAATGTGGCAGGGCATAGAGGTTTGGGGTGACACCTCACAGCCTCAAGGCGCCGTAAATGGCAGGTATCTTCAGGGCTACCTCGAAATGAAGAACCATTCAAAGATAGAGAACGCCATCTGCGCTGTCAGGCTCTATGATCCGGACCGCCCGAATGCCTCAACCGGCGGCATCATCCACGCTGAGAACTCTTATTTCATAAACAATGCCAAGGCGGTACATGCAAAAGATTACATCTACCATCACCCAAACGGCAATGAATTGCCGTACAACGCAACCTTCAAAAACTGCAAGTTTGAAATCAACGAATCTTACAGTGGCGTTCACACTTTCTACAAGCACGTTGACCTCGCCAACGTGACAGGCGTGAGATTCCACGGATGCGACTTCTCCATTGAGGAGGGGGATGGCGGCGGCAATAGCGGAGGTGGCGGAGGGGCTGTCCGTATTGACAATGTTAGCTACTGGTCTGAAGGCATCGCCGCGTACAACGCAGGCTTCACGGTTGACGGCATCTACAGCTACTCGCACGACGGCACCGCCCATGTGGATAAGAGATCGACATTCTCGGGCTTCCACGCAGGCGCATATTCCGTGAGAGATGGCGCCGGCGGACCAAAGACATTCACGGTGAAAGACTGCGAATTCAGGAACAACGACTTCGGCGTGTTCGCAATAGAGCCGAACTTTGCCACAGTGCTGAACTCAACCTTCACCGTGGGGCGTGATGGCAGCAGGACTTGCAACGCCGGCATTTTCCTTAATAGCACAAGAGGTTTTCTTGTTGAAGAAAACACTTTCACCAAAGGAGAAAACGCCGTTGAAGGGAACAATTATGGTGTCATCATTAAAAACTCTGAAGATGTAAACGAACTATACCGGAACATTTTCGAAAATCTGTACTGCGGAAATATCGCAGTCGGGAAAAACAGGGTAAACGTCAATGAATATGCCTCCGGCCTCACATACGGCTGTAACGAAAACGACGGCAATGAAATTGACTTCTATGTGGATTCGCGGACGACAGACGGAATCCAAAGAGAACAGGGGAGCATGGCGGTACCGGCAGGAAACACTTTCAGTGATGATGCCGATTATCATTTCTATAACGAAGGAGTCTGCATTGATTATTATTACAATCCAGCGACAGCTGGCGCAACACCTGATGAGAGCAGGCTTTGCAGAGTATATCCGCACAGTACATCATCTCTGAATGGATGCCCCTCCCACTATGGCGGCGGCAACATAATAATCACCCCGGTACTACCTCCGGTGAGACGTCAGGCGGCAGAACAGCAATTCAACGAGTCTCGGAACATATACAACGGCCTTAAGGAAGTGTATGAGAACCGCATTGATGGAGGTAGCACCACAGGCACGGTGTCGGAAGTCAGAGCCGCACGCCCTGAAGACATGTGGGTGCTGCGGTCGAGGCTGCTTAACATATCGCCATACCTTTCGGAGGATGTGATCTATGCGGCGGCCGACCGCGACGACGTGCTGCCAGCGTCAGTCCTCTTCGAAATACTCATATCAAATCCAGACGAACTAAAGAATGACACCCTTCTCAATTATATGGCGAACAAAAACACGCCTCTGCCCGACTACATGATTGACATCCTGCGCGAGGTGGCGGGCGGCACTTCGGCAAGGACGGTGCTGCTCTCGAACATGGCACGCTACAGCCATGAGGCAGAGATTGCCGCTGGCGACATCATCCGCAGCATCATGAACGACAGTATTATCGACAGGAACGACCTCGTGACATGGCTCGGAAACATCCAAGACCTTGAAGCTGACCGTGATATCATCTCAATCTACATGGCTGAAGGCAATTTTGACGACGCTTTTGCTCTCGCCAACATACTCCCTTCACTCTACAACCTTGAAGGAGAAAAACTTGAAGACCACAGCGACTACATGCAGCTTCTTAATCTTTACAGGACACTGGCTCAAGACGGCAGGACGACAATGCAGCTCACCGATGCGGAGAATAATATTGTCGAAGACATAGCATACGGAGGCAAAGGCACATCACAGGCGATGGCACAGTCACTGCTCAAGGCAGTGTATGGCAACTTCGACGAGTCATGCCCCGAGACATCCGTCGCACCAAGCGGCAGAGGCGGTGGCATGACCACACACACCGAAGAAGACATCAGCAGAGCCATGGGACTCTCCGTGAAAGCCAACCCCAACCCGTCAAACACCTGGATTGTTGTTGACTGCACACTCCCTGAAGGCTTCAACGATGCCGTCATCACACTCACCAACAGTCTGGGATTGACTGTTTACACCCAAACTGTGCATGGACTGCAAGGACAGGATGTGATAGACACACGGGAATTGCCTGTGGGTGTTTATGTCTTGACGATAAGATGTGAAGACCACAGCTTGACTGAAAAAGTTGTTGTTGCAAGATAATCACCCTTAATTATTAAACCTTAAAATATTCAAACAATGAAAAAAATAGTATTTTCACTCATTATCATGCTCGCGATGGCTTTCGCGGCCACGGCCCAGCACAGCGGGCAGTGCGGCGACAACCTCACATGGAACTTCGACGAAGGCAGCAGGACGCTGACAGTCAGCGGGACGGGCGACATGTGGGACTCGGATCAGTTCAACACGACATGGCTGAATCTCAACATCACTGACGTTGTCATGCAGGAAGGCGTGACAATGACGGCGCAGGAATATGTACCTGTCATTCAAGAAGGGAATGAATGGCATACACTCGATGTTACGGTGGCTTCGTATAATACCTATTACAACAATGTCAACTGGTTTTCGGGTGACACCGTCATCGATGATGTGCGGTATGCCAAACTCATGGGAACCGCCGACGGAAACACCCCCCGTCTGTTTTCGCTGCTCAGGGAAGAGGACGGCAAGGTGTAGAAAAGATCGAATGATCAAATGGAAGTATTGCTGTATGACTTCACCGCCGGTGTCGGGGACACTCTATGGTGCGGATACTGGGCTGAAGATGAATACATCTCTTATAATATTGTTGATTCAGTGAGCATAGAGCATATTGGTGGTGTTGACAGGAAGAAATTATGGTTCGGATTGGAATATCATTTTGTCATACCATACGCCCTGGAGACATGGATTGAGGGCATTGGCAGCAATCTGGGATTGCTTCACAGTGGCAGCGCCCATATTACAGGAGCGTATCATCGCACATTATGCTTCCATCAGAACGGTGAGTTGGTCTGGCAGAATCCGGATTATGACGGCTGCACCTTTGACGATGTGGAGGAGAACATGAATGCTGGAATGGTTTCATATCCGAATCCGACAAAAAGAACGATAAGAATAGAAACTGAAAACATGCGGAACATCGCCATCTACAACAATCTCGGCGAGAGAATCTTTGAAACAGAAACATCCGGTGGTAGTTTTGAATACGATTTCGGCGATGGCAAAACGGGCCTGTACATAGTAAAGGTGCGAATGTCGGACGGCTCGGAGTTTTCGGAACGAATCATCAAAGAATAGCAATGCAGTCGGGCTTCGGGAGCATCGACATCAGCGGCCTCGCGACGGGAATGTACATTATGAAGGTCACGCTCGACGACGGCAAGGTGTTCGAGGAGAAGATTGTGAAACAATAAGTTTTTCCAAAATTTCCAATCTCCGTCTGGAAAAATATCATTACTTTTGCAGCCCGGATGAAATGGTTATCAAATGACATCGCCTCATGGCGGTCGTTTGGTGGCCATTTCTTCGTAAATGATTAAAAAACATCACTATGGAGAAGGAGACAGTTATTTTTCAGACAAACGACTCCAAGAAAATCGAGGTCGTTTTTGAAGACGGGAACGTCTGGCTCACGCAAGCGCAGATGGCGGAGTTGTTCAACAAGGATGTAAGCGGAATAGGCCGGCATATACAAAATATTCTCAAAAAAGGTGAACTTGAAAAGGAGTCAGTATGTGCAAATTTTGCATATACTGCCGCCGACGGGAAGACTTATCTGACGAAGTTTTACAATCTCGAGATGATAGTTTCCGTCGGAAACCGGGTGAAATCTTCGAACATCACTCAGTTCAAAACATGGGCCGAAGACGTTATTAAAGCACGCACCTCAAGCCTGATAATCCCCGACAACTCAATCAGAAATCTCATCAAGATAATTAGAAATCAACAGGTTATGCTCGATAAAGATATTGCGTTGCTGTTTGGTGTTGATACCAGGACTTTGAACCAGGCTGTGAAACGCAATATCGAACGCTTTCCGGATGATTTCATGTTTCAGCTGACAAAAGAGGAGTTTGAAAATTGGAAATCACAATTTGTGATATCCAATTCCGTTGTCATGGGGGCAAGAAAACTTCCATACGCCTTCACGGAACACGGAATCTCAATGCTGAGCGGAGTCCTTCACTCGCCGACGGCCATCGAAGCCAACATCAGAATCATGCGGGCGTTCGTCGGGATGAGGCGTTTCATCAACGAGAACGCGAAACTTTTCCAAAGAATTGAGAGCATCGAATACAACCAGCTTGAAATAGTTCAAAGCCAGAAAAAGATGGAACATCTGCAAATTGAGATGCAAAACCATCAAAAAGATTCAGACAATAAAATCGAGGAGCTTTTCCAACGTCTTGATGAAGGAAGGACGAATCCGAAAGAAGGCATCTTTTTCGACGGACAGATCTTCGACGCTTACGTCTTCGTTTCAAACTTGATAAAAAAAGCAAAGAAAGAAATCATCCTCATCGACAATTATG
>JAGHUX010000007.1 GCA_018064605.1 Candidatus Limimorpha caballi
GGGAGTCGAGCAATCTCAACTGTTTGCCCTCCCCAATGACGCCGTCCTTGCGAGCGACCGCAGGGAGTCGAGCAATCTCAACTGTTTGCCCTCCCCAATGATGCCGTCCTTGTGAGCGACCGCAGGGAGTCGAGCAATCTCAACTGTTTGCCCTCCCCAATGACGCCGTCCTTGCGAGCGACCGTAGGGAGTCGAGCAATCTCATCTGTTTGTCCTCCCAAAACTAAAGGCAATGACGCTGTTTGTTCTAAATATAAACTGAAGAGGGCGAAGCCTGTCTCGGCCCCGCCCTCTTTGTTTGTTATCCAGACGGTGCATGCACCGTCTCTACGTCTTACTTCGCCAGGAAAGGATAGCCGTATTCCGTCGCCGGCACGAATGTCTCCTTGATGGCACGTGGGTTGGTCCAGCGGATGAGGTTCCACAGGCCGCCGGCCTTGTCGTTGGTGCCTGATGCGCGTGAGCCGCCGAACGGCTGGCATCCCACGACGGCGCCCGTCGGCTTGTCGTTGATGTAGAAGTTGCCCGCCGCATATTTCAGCTTGAGGTCCGCGAGCTGGCGTGCCTTCAGGTCGTTCACGAAGATCGCGCCTGTCAGTGCGTATGGCGATGTCGTGTCGCAAAGCTCGAGTGTCTCTTCATATTTTGCATCTTCATAGACGTAGATCGTGATGATCGGCCCGAAGATCTCCTGCGCCATCGACTCGTATTTAGGTGTCTTGGCGAGGATGACCGTAGGCTCGACGAAGTAACCGACCGACTTGTCGCATTTGCCGCCGAACACAATCTCCGCGTCGGCTGACGCTTTCGCCCTGTCGATGTAACCCTTGCAGTTGTCGAACGATGCCTCGTCGATGACGGCGTTGACGTAGTTGGTGAAGTCGGTCACGTCGCCCATCTTGATGGTGCTGAGCATGTCGCCGACGATGTCCTTGACTTCCTTCCACATGGAGGCCGGGACGTAGGCGCGTGACGCCGCCGAGCATTTCTGTCCTTGATATTCAAAGGCTCCGCGGACGATGGCGCATGCCACCTCGCGCGGGTTGGCAGAGCTGTGGGCGAAGATGAAGTCCTTGCCGCCCGTCTCGCCGACGAGACGCGGGTATGACCTGTAGTTGTTGATGTTCATGCCGACGCCTTTCCAGAGTCCCTGGAACGTGGCTGTCGAGCCGGTGAAGTGTATGCCGGCGAGGTTGGGGTTGTTCAGCGCGACGTTGCCGATGAGCGAGCCTTTTCCCGGCAGGAAGTTCACGACGCCGGCCGGAAGACCCGCTTCCATGGCGATCTGCATGATATGATAGTTGGAAAGCAACGCCGTGCCTGACGGTTTCCAGATCGTGGTGTTACCCATCAATGCCGGTGTCATGTTCAGGTTCGACGCGATTGACGTGAAGTTGAACGGTGTCACCGCCATGATGAAGCCTTCGAGCGGGCGGTATTCCACGCGGTTGAGCTGGTCGGGCGTTGACGACGGCTGCTCCGAATAGAGGTTGCCGGCGTAGTAGTTGTTGAAACGGAAGAAGTCGATTGTCTCGCAGGCCGAGTCGATTTCGGCTTGGAAAGCGTTCTTGCTCTGGCCGAGCATGCAGGCCGCGTTGATGCGCGCGCGGTATTTCGTCGCGAGGAGCTGCCCGATCTTCGCCATGATGCTGGCGCGTTCGACCCACGGGGTGTTCTCCCAGTCTTTCTTGGCTTTCATGGCGGCTTCGATGGCCATGTTCACCTCTTTCTCGCTGACTTTGTGGTACTTGGCCACGACATGCTTGTGGTTGTGAGGCATCACCACCTCGCCCATGTCGCCGGTGCGTACTTCCTTGCCACCTATTATAATAGGTATCTCCACGACTTCGTTCGACTGTTTCTCAAGTTCTTTCACCAAAGCGTCGCGCTCTGGACTGCCTGGACGGTATTCCTTCACAGGCTCATTTGCCGGATGTGCAAACTGAAATAAAGCGTTGTTCATTATCAGAATTTTTAGGGTTTGTAATTCAAAAAATAATGGCGCAAAGTTAATGGAATTATTTTTAATTGCCTAAATTTTTTTAAATTTTTTGAAAAATAAAAATTCGGTTGATAATATTAATATTTTTGCAAAAATTTTTGAAAATGAAGCATCCCAAGGCAGATGTCACGATGATTTCGGATGCGACAGTGCGCAACTGGCGTAAATTGAATCCGAATGTCGATGGAAAACTCACTTCGAGGGCGAACAAACGCCTCTCGAAGAAGTCGGTGCTGCCTGTGGAATATTTCTCGAATAAGGAAAACATCGTTGTGATTCAACGGTTTGTGGATTTCTGTAAAGAAAAAAAATATGAGATCGGCGACGTGATGTTTTCCGTCGGAATGAACCTGCTGTCGAAATCAAATCGTTGCGAAACTGTAAAGATGGGCAGCAGTGCGTCTCAAAAAATCGTTGCTTCTTTGCAGTTGGATTACAAAATCATTTCTGAAATCCTTGATTTTCAATTTCCTGATGATGAGACGGACCTTCTCGGACTGGTTTATCAGATGCTGCTCACGGAGGGCGAGAAAAACACCATAGGCTCGTATTACACGCCGTTCAACATCGCGAAGAACATGACGAAAGACCTTGATTTCTCTCGGGGTCAGACGTTTTTTGACCCGTGCTGCGGCAGCGGTGTCTTCATGCTCGCGCTCGAAAACGCGAGGCCCGAACAGATCTTCGGCTGCGACAACGACCCGATTGCCGTGATGCTCGCAAAGTTCAACCTTCTCCTGAAATTCCCCGATGAAGACTTTGAACCTCAAATCTTTTGCTGCGACTACCTCAAAACCTCTTCACCTCAAACACCTGGATACCTCAAACACCTACAAACCTATATCATCTCGAATCCGCCGTGGGGCGCCGCCATCGTTGATGCCGAAAAAAAGACGATTTCAAAGAAGGAGAGCTTCTCGCTGTTTTTTGAGAAGTCGTTTCAACAGCTTGAAAATGATGGAGTTGTAAGGTTTCTCCTGCCGGAGTCAATATTAAATGTCAGATGTCATAAGGCGTTTCGTGAGTTCCTTCTGAACAACGGTAACCTTGCCTCAATTTCGTTGTATTCGGACGCTTTTTCAGGAGTCCAGACGAAGTATGTTGATGTTGAACTGCGCCGTCAAGATGATGATGATCAACGGGTGAAAGTCATCGAAAACGACAAGACACGTTATGTTTCAAAGTCTTCGTTTCTTTTGACGAAAAACTTGAACTTCAATTTGTTAAGTGGAAATGATGATAGGATTGTGAGAGGGATTTTGTCGAAGGAGAAATACACTTTGGCTGACAGTGTCTGGGCTTTGGGCGTGATAACCGGCGATAACCGTCGCAAACTCAAAGACAGGCAGGGCAGGGGACTTGAGCCGATTTTCACCGGAAAGGAAATCGAGCCATATACCCTGAAAACGCCGAGAAAGTTTATTGAATACAAACGTGATGATTTTCAACAGGTGGCGAAGGATGAGGTTTATCGTGCTGAGGAGAAATTGGTTTACAAATTCATCTCAGACAAGCTGGTCTTCGCATACGACAATACGAGAAGTCTTTTCCTGAACAGTGCTAACATCTTGATTCCCAATATTCCTGGAATGTCGGTGAAAACGGTGCTCGCGTTTCTGAACAGCGACTTGTATGGATTCCTCTACAAATCACTTTTCGGTGAGATTAAGATTTTAAAAGGAAATCTCATGGAACTGCCTTTCCCTGAAATTACCGAAAAAGAAGATGAACTGTTGCAAAACCTTGTGAATAAGGTGCTTGCAGGCGACAGAAGCCGAATCGTTGAAATTAACAAAGTCGTTGAAAAAATCCTTCTCTCTTAACTTTCCTCTCTTAACTCTCCTCTTTTAACTTTTAACCAATTCTCTTTATCGCCGCCAGAAAGTGTGTGTGCTGTCCGGTCTCCTTGTTGAAGATGCCGGTCTGGTCGATGGAGTCAATCCGTACTTTCCCTGAAGCGTGCAGGATTTTCTCGCCTTCGATGATGATTCCGACATGCACGATGTGATGCTGTTCATTCTCGAAAAACGCGATGTCGCCCGGCTTCGCCTCCGCGAGGAAATACACGTCATCGCCGCATTTCACCTGCTGCGAGGCGTCGCGCGGCAACTTTATCCCGACGCTCTTCGCGCAGAGCTGCACGAAACCGGAGCAGTCGATACCGAAAACGGTGCGGCCGCCCCAACGATACGGTACGTCTAACAGCTGCAATCCGTTGGAAATCATCTCGTTAGGGTTGTGGTCTTGGCTGTTGCAGGGTTCTCCGAAAACAGTCGTTCCGAAAGTGAGAATCTTGCAGTCGAAAATCTCAACAGGCCTGTTGACGATGCGTTTGTCTGTGGAGACCAATGTGTTGAACGCTTCTTCCGGAATCTCCTGATGCTGTTTCCCGCTGATCCAGCCCTCGTAGCCGTCGTATTCCATCCTGATTTTCATCCAATCATCTTGGTTTTCAGTCACTTCATATAGGTCGTTGAATAAAAGTTCGGTGACGAGTTCGCTTTGGTGTGACGGTTCTCTTTTAACACAAACACTTGAATATCTGCAAATTCCGTACATTTTGAAAAGATTTTTAAATTTTTTAGTCAAACATTAACTTTTTTGCAAAAGTACATGAAAAATTTGTACTTTTACAATTTCTTAAGAATAAATGTCGTTTGAAAAATATTTTTATCTAAGATATTGAATATGAGTGATTTGAAAAATATTTTGGAAAAGATAAGACACAGTCGTTTCAGCATATCGAAGTTGTTTATTATGGTTTTCGCCGTTGCCGCCGTCGTGTCCATGATGCCTCGCAACTCGAAATTCAAGTATGAGTTTCAGAAAATGCGTCCGTGGAGGCACGAGGTGCTGTACGCCCCGTTCGACTTCCCGATTTACAAGTCGGCGGAACAATACGAATCGGAACTTGAGGCGGCCGGCGGGAAAGTCCATCCGATTCTCGTGTACGACGTGCAGTCGGCGAGAAACGGCAGGGACCAGATGCTGTACCTGTTTGAAGAGAACTATTCCGGCAGCGACAAGGAAAAATACAAGGATGTGGCCATGCGTGTGTTCGACTCGATACAGGACATCGGGGTGCTGACGGGCTCCGGCGCCGTCAACAGCCTGAGACCTGGCGACCTCGTCGATGTCGTGAAGCAAAGGGTGGTGACGGAGATGGACATCGCCGACGTGTTCACCATGACATCGGCGGCGGGTGCCGTCAGACACATGCTTGACACGGTGAGCGATGACGACAGGAGGGATTTTCTCAACAACCTGGTTCTCAGCTCGTTGCGGCAGAACGTGGCCTATTCGGAGAGTCTGACGACGCAGGCGATGGATGTCGCGCAGAGCCGTGTCCTCCCGACGTTCGGCATGGTGCACAAAGACGAGTTGATAATCAGCACAGGTGATGTCGTGACAGAAGACAAATACATCATAATCAATTCATTGATAGAGGAATACAAGAACCTTTACTCCGACGCTTTCCTGAATAACAACAGTGTCGTCTTCGGCCAGGTGCTCCTCGTGGCGATAGTGTTCATGATAATGTTTTTCATCGTCAAGATGTATCATCCCGAGCTGTTCGCGCAGACGAAGTTCATACTGATGATAGTCACGCTGATGCTGCTGATGATTCTGCTGTCGTTCCTCGTCGTGAGATACATGCATGACTATATGAACGTCGTCCCGATCCCGTTGCTGGCCATGCTGCTCGTCTCATTCTACGATTCGCGCGTCGCGATAGCCGTCCAGATCATGTCGGTGCTGCTGATCTGTTTCTCGGTGTCGAATCCGTTCCAGTATTTCGTCATACACATCATCGTGTCGCTTGTCGCGATTTACATGATGACGAGGAGGCGTGACAGGGCGGGGTTTTTCATGGCGTCGCTGTCGGTTTTCGTCACGTATGTCGTGCTGTATTCGGGCTTCACGTTGGTGTTTGACGGCAACTTCGACAGGACGTATTTCAACGACGTTAAGCTTTATGCCGTCGCCTCGATGCTCACGATGCTCGCGTTGCCTATAACCTATTTGATCGAGAGGGTCTTCGGCCTCGTCACCGACCTGACACTTGTGGAGCTGAGCAACACCAACAGCCCGCTGCTGCGGCGTCTGTCGCAGGATGCCCCCGGCACCTTCCAGCACGCCATGCAGGTCGCCGACCTCTGCGAAGACGTGATTTACAACATCGGCGGCGACGCCCTGCTAGCACGCACCGGCGCGATGTACCACGATGTCGGCAAACTCGCGAACCCCGGCTTTTTCGTCGAGAACCAACGTGGGTACAACCTCCACGAGGACCTCTCCAACGAGGAGAGCGCGCAAATCATCATCAGCCACGTCATCGACGGCATCGAGATATGCGACAAATATCATGTTCCGGAGCAGATCAAAGACTTCGTGCGCACCCACCACGGGACACGCCGCACCGAGTATTTCTACCGCCAGGAGCTGAAGGAGAACCCCGATGTCGATGAGAACGACTTCAAATATCACGGCCCGATACCATTCTCGAAAGAGACCGCGGTGCTGATGATGTGCGACGCCGTCGAAGCCGCCGCGAGAAGCCTGCCTGAAAAAACGGAGACAGCCATCAACACATTGATTGACAATATAATAGACACACAGGTCAACGCCGGACAGTTCGACAACACCAACATGACTTACCGTGATGTCATGACCGTCAAGAAGGTGCTTAAGAAGAAACTGGCCAGCATATATCACGTGAGGATTGCGTATCCTGATTAATTTGAGTCAATAATGTTAAAAACAAAAATATGTATAAAATCGCAAGAAAAAAGGAGCTTAATCCGACTGTGACACAGATGGAGATAGAGGCTCCGATGGTTGCAAGGAAAGCGCTGCCGGGGCAGTTCATCATCCTCCGCGTCAGTGAGGAGGGTGAGCGCATCCCGTTGACAGTCGCCGGCTGCAACAAGGAAGAAGGAACAGTGAAGGTCATTTTCCAGATTGTGGGAAGCACAACGGAACAGCTCAACCATAAGAAGGAAGGCGAGTACATCCAGGACTTTGTGGGTCCGCTCGGGAGGGCCACGGAGACGGAGGGCAGGAAGAGAGTGTGCATCGTCGGCGGCGGCGTGGGCAACGCCATCGCACTGCCGGTCGCCGAAGAGTTCCACCGTCTCGGAGCCAACGTGACAAGCATCATCGGCTTCCGCGACAAGAACCTCGTGATCCTTGAAGACGAATTCAGAGCCTGCTCCGACAGAGTCATCATGATGACGGACGACGGCTCATACGGCCGTCACGGCAACGTCACCGTGCCGCTCAAGGAACTGCTTGAGGCCGGCGAGACATTCGACGAAGTCATCACAATAGGCCCCGGCATCATGATGAAGTTCGTGGTCGCCACAGTCAAGCCCTTCAACATCCCGGTCACGGTGTCGATGAACCCAATCATGATCGACGGCACGGGCATGTGCGGCGGCTGCCGTCTCACCCTCAACCAGAACGGAAGGAAAGTCACGAAGTTCGCCTGCGTTGACGGCCCCGACTTCAACGGCTATGAGGTCGATTTCGACGAAGCCATGTCACGTGGCAGAATGTATTTCGACTTCGAGCGTCATGCGCATGAAGCCACATGCAATCTTTACAAAAAAGCTTAAGGAGGAAAGAATATCATGGCAATAAATCCCAAGAAACATGAGATGCCTTCGCAGGAACCGAAGGTCAGGGCGCACAACTTCAACGAGGTGACACTCGGTTACACCATGCAGATTGCGGTTGAAGAGGCGCAGCGGTGCCTGAACTGCAAGAACAGTCCGTGTGTGAGCGGCTGTCCGGTGAACATTTCGATACCAGAGTTCATAGCCCATATCAAGGAGAGTGATTTCGAAGGTGCATATCAGGTGATTTCCAAGTCGTCATCGCTTCCGGCGGTGTGCGGTCGTGTCTGCCCGCAGGAGTCGCAGTGCGAGAGCAAGTGCACTCTCGGCGTCAAGTTCGAGCCTGTCGGCATCGGCCGCCTCGAGCGTTTCGTCGCCGACTGGCACAACGCCAACAGCAAGGAACAGCCTGTGATGTCGGCACAGAACGGCCATAAGGTGGCTGTCGTCGGCTCCGGCCCGTCAGGTCTGACATGCGCCGGCGACCTCGCGAAGAAAGGCTATAAGGTCTCGGTGTTCGAGGCGCTTCATACGGCAGGCGGCGTGCTGGTTTACGGCATCCCGGAGTTCCGTCTCCCCAAAGCCATCGTCGCCAAGGAGGTTGAAGGCCTCAAGACCCTCGGCGTTGACGTTGAGACAAACGTCGTCATCGGCAAGACCCTGACTATCGACGAACTCTTCGAGCAGGGCTACGAGGCGGTGTTCGTCGGCTCGGGCGCGGGACTTCCGAAGTTCATGGGCATCGAAGGCGAGGCGTTCAAGGGCGTGTATTCAGCCAATGAGTTCCTCACGCGTTCCAACCTCATGAAGGCTTACCGCGATGTCGTTGACACCCCGATCATGAAGGGCGGCAAGGTCGTCGTCGTCGGTGGCGGCAACGTCGCCATGGACGCGGCACGTACGGCTCTCCGTCTCGGCGCGGAGGTCACGATAGTGTATCGCCGTTCGATGACAGAGCTTCCGGCACGTCGCGAGGAAGTGGAACATGCCCAGGAAGAGGGTGTGGTTTTCAAACTCCTGAACAACCCGACCAAGATCCTCGGATACAACAATCCTGAAAATCCGCGTGACCCGAAGAACGGTTTCGTGACAGGCATCGAATGCATCCGCATGGAACTCGGCGAACCCGATGCGAAGGGCCGCCGTCGGCCTATCGAAGTGCCTGGCAGCGAGTTCACGCTCGAATGCGACACCGTCATCATGGCTCTCGGCACGTCACCGAACCCGTTGATCAAAGACACGACCAAGGGTCTTGAGGTCAACGACCACGGCGGCATCATCGTCAACGAAGACGCCCTCACCTCACGTCATGGTGTCTATGCCGGCGGCGACGCGGTGACAGGCGCAGCGACGGTGATCCTCGCCATGGGCGCGGGCAAGAACGCCGCGCGCGCCATCGACGAATACCTGAGGAGAGAGGAAAGATAAGAGATGAGAGAATGTGGAGACGCGCCGCGGCGCGTCTCCACAACAAAATAATATTTGTGGTTTTGTGATGAAGATAGCACTCTACGGAAAGACATTACGCGCTGAAAGCGAAGGGCTTTTGAAGGAAGTCATCGGCGTTCTGCATGGAGCCGGAGCGGAGATTTCTGTTTACGGTCCGTTCCTCGATACAATGGTGCAATGTCTTGACGGAAATGTTAAATATCATATTTTCAACGGCTACGAACAACTGAAAGGCAATGCCGACATGGTGTTCTCCCTCGGCGGCGACGGCACCGTCCTCGACTGCGTGCCTCTCGTGCGTGACAGCGGCATCCCGGTCTTCGGGATCAACCTGGGGCGTCTCGGCTTCCTGTCAAGCGTGTCGTCGGATGAGACGTTGGATGCCGTGTCGAACATACTCGCCGGGAATTATGGGGTGGAACACCGCACTATGGTGGAAATCATTGACAATGAAGCTCTTTTTGACGGAATCAACTACGGTCTTAACGAGGTGAGCATACAGCACCGCTCGTATGACAGTCTGATAGAGGTGCAAGTGTTTATCGGCGACCGGCTTCTCAACAAATACTGGGGTGACGGCGTCCTGCTCTCGACACCGACCGGCTCGACGGCGTATTCGTTGTCTGCCGGCGGCCCGATCGTTGCGCCTGACGTCACCAGCTTCGTGATAACACCGATAGCCGCGCACAACCTGAGCATGAGGCCTGTCATCATCTCTGACGACAGCAGGGTGAAAATCAAGGTGAACGGACGCTGCGAGAAATACGCCCTCGGCCTCGACTCACGTATCAGGCTCGTTGACAGGACTTTTGAATTTGAAATTAAAAAGGCGGATTTCTTTTTCAATATCGTGAAAATGCCTTACCGCGATTTCTTCGGAACTGTGAGGAGCAAACTCCTCTGGGGTAACGATGTCAGAAATTGAACAATGACTTTACATTCTATTTATCTTATTCTGCAACAAGTACTTATCATCACTGCGTTTGTTCTCGGCATGATGATGATAATTGAGTTTATTAACGTGAAGACCGGCGGCTTGTGGTCGAAACGGCTTCAGACCTCGCCGTGGATCCAGATAATAATCGGCGCGGTGATGGGCGTGATACCGGGCTGTCTCGGCACCTACACCATCGTCTCGCTTTACATCCACCGCGTGGTGAACTTCCCCGCGCTGATGGCGACACTTGTCGCGACGGCAGGCGACGAATCGTTTTTCATGTTCTCGCTTTTCCCAGGTAAAGCGTTGTTAATCACGGCGATTTTGTTTGTGCTGGCAATAGTCGTGGGCGGAATCCTGCAGTCAACGATGAAAAACAAATTCGTCGGACTGACGGAGAAATCGTTTCCGTTGCACGAAGGACACGACGTCTGCCATCACCACGGACATCATCATGAAGACGAGAAATGTGAAGTGTGCAACCACCATCATTCCGTCAAGGAGAACTTCAAAAACCTGACGTTCGTACGCGCCTTGTTGATGACGATGTGCGTGACGATTCTGGCGTTGATTCTCAGCGGCGTCATCGACGGGCAACACCAACTGAACATGCTGATGGGAGGACAGAGCGAGGAGTCGGTCGTCGAGTCGTTCGGTGTTGAACACCACGAATTGCACGAATCGCACGAAGGATGTCACCACGAATTGCACGAATTACACGAAGAGAGTCACCACGAATCACACGAATTGCACGAATCACACGAATGTTTGGGGCATCATCATGATCATGGCGGCGAGGCTGACTGGATTCGTTATACGCTTATCGCGATGTTCTTGATAATCATGGTGATAGTTGTTGTGGCTGACGAGCATTTCCTTGAAGAGCATTTGTGGGTGCATGTCATCAAGGTGCATCTTCCTAAGATTGTCTTATGGACGCTCGGTGTCATTGCGGGGTTGACTTTGATAAATCATTTCGTTGATATTCATGGAATTGTGACAAAGAATCCGTATGTCGTTTTGGCGGCGGCTTTGTTGATCGGAGTCATTCCGCAGTCGGGGCCGCATTTGATATTCGTGCTGCTGTTCATGCAGGGGAGCATCCCGATGAGCATTTTGCTGGCGAGTTCGATTGTTCAGGACGGACATGGCGCACTGCCGCTTCTCGCCGAGTCGCGGAAGGCGTTCTTCCTGTCGAAAGGAATAAGCATATTGCTCGGATTGGCAGTCGGCATCGCCGGCTTGATGATGGGCTTCTGAAATTATCTTGAAAGTCCTGAAATTACGATAGATAGGTTCGAGGCGAAGAGTTTCACCGCGATTGCCAGGAGTATCACGCCGAAGAATTTCCTGAGTATCACCACGAAGTTGCCGCCTATGAGACGTTGTATCTTGTCAACGGAACGAAGCACGAAATAATCGAATATTATATTGGCTATCAATGCGATCATGATGTTGATGTCGGCGTATTCCGCGCGAAGCGAGAGCAATGTCGTCAGGGCGCCCGGCCCGGCGATGAGAGGGAAGGCGATAGGCACGATTGACGCGCCTCCGCTCGTGGTGTCGTTCTTGATGATTTCAATTCCCAAAATCATCTCCAACGCCAGGATGAAAATCACGAACGAACCTGCCACCGCGAACGACGGCGCATCGACGCTGAAAAGATTCAGCAACCCGTTGCCGGCATAGAAAAACGCGACGAAGAAAATCAAGGCCACCAAAGCTGCCTGCCACGCCTTAATCGTCTGATTCTGTGATTTGATGTTGATGAAAATCGGTATCGACCCCAAGATGTCGATGATGGCGAACATCACGATGAACGCGCTGATTATCTCTTTGAAGTTTATCAAGTCCATGAGGTTAGAAAGTTTGTAAAGTTTATAAAGTTAGAAAGTTTGTAAAGTTTTAAGATGAAGAAGGTGTTATTTACGGCGGCGTTGCTGCTTGTCGCGTTGGTTTCCAATGCGCAGGTTGAGAAAATTTTAGGTGAATGGCGTACGGTCGATGACGTGACCGGCGAGACGAAAGGTGTTGTGCTTTTCTATCAGGATGAGACAAACGGGTTGTATTACGGCAAGTTGACACATGTCTATTATCAGGGGCAGGAACTTTTAGACCCGCAGTATGTCGGACTTGTCATCATAAAAGACATGAAAGACGATGACGGCGTGCTGAAAGGCGGCACGTGTTTCGAGCCGGATTCAGGCAAGACGTATTACGGAAAGATAACGTACAATGCGAAAGACAACACCATCACGTTGCGCGGTTCCATTGACAGGAGGGGCTGGTTGGGCAGGTCGCAGACGTGGGTCAGGTGAACGGTCGAAAAACAATTAGTTACACCATTACAGCTTCCAATCGGATTTTCAGATTTAATGCTTCCGCAATTTGTAGAAAGGACGATAACTGCATATCGGTCTCGCCTTTCTCGATGCGGCTTATGTATGTGCGTTCTTTGCCGATGCGTTCTGCAAGATCCTGTTGGGTGAGTTGAAGTGATTTGCGTCTGTCGCGAAGAATTTCTCCGTAATACCAGGCTTGCGCTTTGGCATTGAACTCATTGCGACGCTCGCTCCCTTGCACTCCAATTTCTTTCGACAAAACATCTTCTGCTTCAACGAAACCTTTCGCCTTCGAAAAATCAAATTTTCTCAATTTTTGAATCTCTTCTTCATTCAAGTTTCTCATAATAACCTCCTTAATATGTTTGTTGCTATTTCTATCTGCTTTTTGTAATCTTTCGTGTCTTTCTTAATGCGTAATGCAATTTCTCGCGTACTCGCTCATTCGTACTCTGTTCAAATGCTTGATATTCAGTTGAATATATTAAAATTCGTTCCATAAGTGCGTTGTAGTTTCCAGATTGCAAAGGTAACGAATTAGTTTCATAAAAAGATATATTTTAAAAATTAATTTTTTTCTATTATGGTCCGATAAAAACTGAAAACGTCTGACCGAGACAACATAAACAGGGAGCAAAGACAAAAAATAGTCAACTTGAATCAGGAAATGTTATTGTGCTTTATTCTGGTATTCGTTGACAGCTTTTATAATGAATTTTTTCATTGAATCCCAAGTAGTTGTTGTGAACATCTTAGGCATTGTTTGTTTCTCTGCATCTTCAAAGTAAATCAAGCTTTTCAGAGCCATAAACATTGAATGGTTTGGATATTTTGAAGCATAAAAACAAAGAATCTCATCCAATGAATAATGTTGCAGAAGCAAATAGATGTCGATGAAATCTTTTTTGCTGCCTCGGCCTTCAATGGCATTGATTTTCAATGCCGCGATGTCTTTGGGAGATGCTAATGTGATACCATCTTCCATAACGGATCCATCAATCCAATCATAATGGTAATCAATGATATCGACCTTGATTTTGCAAATCAAAAGTTGCAATATCATTCTTGTTCGGTTCAAGATTTTATAGTCAAAATCCAAACGCGAAATCATGTCAATGACTGCATCTTGTGAAACTTGTAATTTGCCGAAAAAGTCAAGGTCGATTGATTGCCTGTGACCATATTGTAACGCCAATGATGTACCACCAACGAGCCGCAATCCTTGCATTTCAGGTTGTGACATCAAGGTTCTCAGGAGTTCCAAAGTGTCGGGATTGACTGTCTGATATGATAACATCTGTAGTCTTCTTTTTTTGTTCCGGTGATTGCACAAACGAACGACAGGGCTTTGGGATTCAGCGAACGTAATCTTTTACAGTCGTTAACGATGCGTTCCAAACCGTAAAAATCCCTTATTTTCCGCCAATCGTCAAGTTCGCCGTATTCCAAAACTCTCTGAATCACTTGAGCTGAATTGCTCTCCACATCAAGCAAACTCAAATCAATATCCCAAAAAAGATATTGTGATAGCTGATTTGTAAGATTTAGAGAATTTACGTTGTTCATTTGCAATGAATTTCAGCCGCAAAATTACAAAATATTTTTTAGCATGACTTAGAAAGTGAAAGAAAAAATCAGTTTTGTTAATTGTTGCCGTCCGATAAAAACTGAAGACGTTTAACAGAGACGACAGGAACAAGGAGCAAAGACAAAAAACTGTAAAACTAAATCATGAGATGACAAAAACAAATCATCATTTTATCATTGCTAATATTTTTTCGATAAACTCTCCGGTTAATGTTATCAGCGGAGCTATCTCTTCTTCTGTGGCATTGTAAGTGCAATTGTAGTCACTTTGTTCTCTCATGGTCTGAAGTCGTGAATAAAGAGTGCCGTATTTCTTTTCAAGAATGCCTGTTTTGATATAATGCTGATGCAACATAATCACTGCGCCTTGATGTGTTCCAACAATATGTCCGTTGCTTATCAGCAATGCACTGACCGCATGAAATGCTGCATAATACATCCGGTTGGCGATGTTGTCCCACAGTCCTGCTTGGCGTAAGATTTCGATTTCAGCGAAAGTTTTCCTTGCTTTCTCGGTCTCCAAACCAATAACAATTTTTCTTTCTTCATCACTTAAGCTCATACTAATGCTATTTTATCACGTTCCACATTTTTGAAAAATGGCAAAGACGACATTCTGTCCCATTCGTCTTTTGAATAGGTGTGCACACTGAAATATTGCCCTAAATCAAAGCCCAATTCTATCAACGGATATGCTATTTTTTCATAATCGTCATTTTGTTTAGGACGATTGAGTAGCAGGAGCAGATCCCAATCGGAATTTTCGTTATAATCACCACGGGCACGCGAACCATAAAGAAACAACCGAGCTTCGGGTGGAAGAATTTTTTCACCCAGTTTGCGCAACATTTTTATGATTTCGATATAATCCATGCAAAAACATTTTTGCAAAATTACATAAAATTCAATACAAGAGCTGCATTTCAAGAAAAATTTCAGTGATTTATTGTATTTGGCAGGATTTGTCTCTCTGATTTAGGTTGATTCTGATTGAGTTTAGTTTTTGTGAGAAAACCTTGTTTCGGCGGGCTGTGATTATGTCATAACGAGTCTGCATTGCCAATGCACGTTGCGAAATGCCGCGGTATTCTATTTCATCCTTGATGATTTCACCGGGGTGAGTCGGGATGAACGGCTCTAAATCAAACAAAACACGCATAATTAAAAATGTAAAAAAACACGTGCAAACAGTATGAATAAATTTTTTATGGTGGGTTAAAACCCACCATAAAAAATTTTCATTGTTCAATTGTCTCCTCAATTGTAACCTCTGATATCTTAAGTGAGTTTTTGCCCTCAATAATACATCCGAAAGTATTGTATTTCACTTCTTTGGAAATGGTAAAAACATCCATGTCATCAACTAAAAAGCTCAATTTTTTAGACTTTTTAATTAATTCGATTTTTACTTGTTTTTCCTTTCCTTTCTTTAGAATAATGGGGATTTTTTTACTTATACTCTCTTTTCCATTTCTACGATTTATTAAACGAGAATTCTTTTCTTGGACAATGAATTTACTGTAATTATTTTCATCTTCAAAATCAAATAAAATTCCAAACCAAGTTTCATCGTTTATCTTTTCTGGGCATAAGTTGAAAGTAATTTCAAAATTTCCTTCCGCATCTATTGGAAATTCAACCGAAGTCCAAACTATAAAATTTTCATCCTTGTTTTCCAATAACAGGTAACCATCTCTAATACCGCATGAGTAGTTCTTTTCATAATACTCATCCCATTGGAAAGTGTTGTTTTCAAAATTTTCTTTAATGACTCTTTTTTCTTGTGCTTCTATCAAGTCACAAAATAAAAGGCAAACAACAATTGCTAATATTTTTTTCATACGTTACAAAGATTAAAAGTTACTCCCTAAAGATGTTTGTATTTCAGATATAAGTTGCTCATATTTTCTTAAAATTCTGTCATATTTTGAGAAGCATTGGTCGCTTGCTCCACAATCTTTATCTGCTATTTCAGAAGAAAGTTTTACATCATACGAAAGTTTGTCGCTGTCGGTGAATGCCAAACGAATTTCCAAACGAGTTCTTACTACTTGGTAGGCAAACGAAGTTCTATTCCATCCTGTTTTTATCCATCCTGCACTTTTGTCACGGACTTCTACATTCTCAAAATATCTTATAGCAATATTCATTAGACGTTTCCAAACGATATCTTGGTCCATTCCATCCTTACAAGTAATTGTAAATGTTTTGTTTGCAACATCAACACCTTCGTCTCCACCGACAGAACTCAGCATCGCTTCATCTTCTGATAATGTGTAAGATACTGTCTTATTTGGATTGTTTTTGAACAATTTAACTGTTTTGGTAATATACCCTGGAGCTTCAAATTTTAAAATTACAAAGTCCTCATTCTTGCTGAATTTTATATCATAACTGCCATTTCCAACCTCTTGCCCATTATAGAAAATTTTGGCGTTCTCCGGAATAACAAAGACTTTCTTCCGTTGCGCAGAGGCAATATTTGGTATTGAAGTCAAAAAAAGTAAAGAAGTGAAAATCAATATCAATTTGTTTTTCATTAAACATTTTTGCCAGTTCTATCCCATCGGCTCATCGGTTTTTTTTGTTAAATTAATTGAAATTAATTAGTGCCGAAGGTTTCGCTGTGAACTGCACACAAAAAAAGCGTGGCACTTTTTCGCCTTCATTGGAATCTTTGAGGTCTTCGACTACCTTTGACATTCCCAATTACAACGAGTAAAGCCCACGCCTGTTGGCGGGAGCGCCGTTGCTTTACTCCGGGAATGTCATGTTTGAAAGTGTCGAAGTTTCAAAGATTCCAGTGCAAGCTACTTCGCTTTTTCCTATTCTATGATGTGCATACCGCTTAATGCGTCTATCTCATAGGCCAAATGTTTGGTTAATAATCAGTTATAAGACTCCGTGATTATCAATATGATAATCTGTTTCGGATAAATCCCATAAGGATTTTTCTGCGCAAAAATACAAAAATTTAAATAAATATTCGCAAAAAGTGAATATTTGTTTTTTCGTGCAGAAGATCCACTATCCTGTTATCCCCGCACGCGGAGAAGTCATTATGATTATTATTCTTTCACCAGTTTGAAAAATACCGAAATCTCTTCTTGGTCTAAAATCATTCTGACATCGAATTCTTTTTCTTGAGGCAGGTATCCGTCTTTTTCGCAACGCAGGATTATTCTGACATTGCCGGCCGTCTGACGAGTCAAGCCGTTGATGTCTAATGATTTGGTTGACTCGTATGGTGTAGTTTGCATATAATTGTTGTTCGTGCTTTTCACGTTAGGCGTTGTGCTGACGACTCTCCAAAACACATCAGCTCCTTGCGGTCTTGACTGTATGTCCCAACGAACAATGACATCTTTTAATGACTGCGTGTC
The DNA here is from genome assembly GCA_018064605.1 of Candidatus Limimorpha caballi. GTDB lineage: Bacteria > Bacteroidota > Bacteroidia > Bacteroidales > F082 > Limimorpha > Limimorpha caballi. The sequence goes on from JAGHUX010000007.1 coordinate 17,319, forward strand.
TGCCGGGTTTTCGGCTTTTCCGGCAGCAACATGTCCGGTCGAATAGCTCGAATTATTGTAATTATTTTGGTTGTTGTGATTATCTATATTGTAATTGCTACTATGGTCATTGTCATTGTTACTGCTTGTTTTGGTGAATGTCAATTCATCAAATAATTTTTGTGAATTGTCTTCGAACACGAATGTGTTAATATCTCCGTATGGTTTTAAGACGATGTCTTTATATTCATATCCGTTTGGTTCAATGATCATGATGTTGGTGGCGTCTTCCGGTATTGTTTCAAAAAACAGCGAGTATTCCCATACGCCTTTGTTGATTGTTTTCCCGTTTTTTCCTGTCGCATCTATAATATTGATGTTTGATGTGTTTATCAACGAGTATTGGCTGCCATTCGACACATCTTCGATATATGTCTGCCTTGAGATTCCGATTTGTTGGGATGGTTCTGTCACAACGATTTTCAAGGTGACTTTTGTGTAGGCTTCTCTGTTCTCTATCTTTGTGATGAATGTTCGGTTTTCTTTGTTGTCTCCATTTGCGTATGTCGATAATTCTTTTGTGTTGCCGAACAGCTCGTTTGCCAACGCCTCCGAGACTCCGACCAGTTCTCCGAGCGAGGATAATCTTGAATATTTTCTTGATGTCTTCCACACTCTTGAAGTTTTGATGTCCAACAATCTCGCGACAATATAATATTCGTCTCCGAATTTGGTGATTTCAGCCACACACACGTTGCTGGCACCATATTTCTTCCCTAAATCATATAGTTTGGCATCGTCGATTTCGTAATTTTCACGTTCCTGCTCGACCTGTGACATGAAGTCGGCAGTGCGTTCGACGGCGATATAATCGTTGGCGTTGGTGATGGCAGACACCAATTCGCTGCCTAAAATGGTTTTGGTTTCGGGCGATATTCCTTCGGCAGATGTGACGTAAACCGCCACGGTTTTTTGGCTGAATGCCATCAGAGGCAACATTAGTCCGATTATGATTGCTGAGATTTTCTTCATGATATTAAATGAATAATAAGATGTTAAAGTGTGTCTTTAACACACTTTAACATCATAATACAACAATAGTTACTATTCGCCTTCTTTTATAAGTCTGAAAAAAGCTGAAATTTCTTCCTGGTCTAAAACCATTCTGACATTAAATTCTTTTTCTTGTGGCATATAACCTTCTTTCTCGCAACGTATTATTATACTAACATTGCTGGCTGCTTCTGCTGTCAAACCCTTGATGTCCAAAGCTTTAGTTGCTTCGTAAGGTGTGGTCTGCAAATATTTGTTGTTGGTGCTTTTTACTTCCGGTGTTCTACTCACCACGCGCCAGAATAAATCTGCACCTTGCGGACGTGACTGCACATCCCAACGGACAATTGCATTTTCCAAATCGGTATCACCATTCCCTTGAACAACTTTTTTCGGTTCCTCTTTCTTAGGTTCCTCTCTCTTAGGTTGATTATTCTTTGCCTGCATGAAAATTGTGACCGCTTTAGCATTGGGTTTGGTAATGGCACCAGAGATGCCATCAATAACATAGCCTGGAATTGAAAATAGGTTAAGCAGTGTGATTGGGTTAAATGTCTTGCTGATTTCTGCAGAACCATATTTATTCTCACTTTCCGCCACAATCTGTGATTTTTTGAATCCTCTACGAACTTTCACGTCAGTGGGACCCATCACGTTAAAATAAGTTTGTTCCCCGTCAACTTTTAGGTTCACTGGTTCTCCTGCGTTTGTTGATACGGTCACCTTCGCTGTGGTCCCCGAAAAGATTGTTGCACAAGATGCCATCATCACTGACAACATCATAATTAATAGTAATTTTTTCATTAAACATTTTTGCCAGTTCTATCCCATCGGCTCATCGGTTTTTTTTGTTAAACTAATTGCAATTAATTAGTGCCGAAGGTCTCATTGTGATATGCACACAAAAAAAGCGTGGCACTTTTTCGCTTTCATCGGAACTTTTGAGGTCTTGGACTACCTTTGACATTCCCAATTACAACGAGTAAAGCCCACGCCTATTGGCGGGAGCGCCGTTGCTTTACTCTGGGAATGTCCTCTTTGAAAGTGTCCAAGTTTCAAAAGTTCCAGTGCAAGCTACTTCGCTTTTTCCTATTCTATGATGTGCATACTACTTAATGCGTCTATCTCATAGGCCAAATGTTTGGTTAATAATCAGTTTGTTATTTTTTTTACTTCAGCAGTTTCACCTTCAGCGTCTCAATCATATCGACGGTCATCTTGTCGAGGTCGTACTTCGGGTTCCAGCCCCACTCGTTGCGTGCGCAGCTGTCGTCCATCTTGTTCGGCCACGAGTCGGCGATGGCCTGACGGATCGGGTCGAACTTGTACTCCATCTCGAAGTTCGGATAGTACTTCTTGATGGCGTTGTAGATGATTTCCGGGTCGAAGCTCATGCTCGTGACGTTGAACGAGTTGCGGTGGACGAGCTTTTTCGGGTCGGCCTCCATGATGTTGACCATCGCGTCGAGAGCGTCAGGCATGTACATCATGTCCATGAACGTTCCTTTCGCTATCGGGCAGATGAACTTCTCGCCCTTGACGGCCGAATAATAGATCTCGACGGCGTAATCCGTGGTGCCTCCGCCTGGAAGTGTCAGGTTGGAGATGAGTCCCGGGAATCTGACGGAACGTGTGTCAACGCCGAAACGCGTGAAGTAATAGTCGCTCAACAGCTCGCCTGTCACCTTTGTGACGCCGTAGATCGTGTTAGGACGCTGGATGGTGTCCTGAGGCGTGTTGTCGCGCGGTGTCGATGTGCCGAAAGCGCCGATTGACGACGGCGTGAACACGGCGCAGCCGAAGAGACGCGCCACCTCAAGGCAGTTCACGAGGCTGCCGATGCCGACGTTCCAGCCGAGCATCGGGTTCTTCTCCGCCGTGGCGGAAAGGATCGCCGCGAGGTTGTAGATGGTGTCGATGTTATATCTCTTCACCACTTCAGCGATCTGCATGATCTGCGTCGAGTCGATGCGCTCGAACGGGCCGTTCTCGACGATTTCACCTGTCAAAGGGCGAAGGTCGCTGGCGACGACGTTCTCGTTGCCGTAAACACCGCGGAGCTTCTTCACCAATTCTGTTCCGATCTGACCGCCGGAACCAACGATTAATATCTTCTTCATATTGAAACGTGACCGCAATGCGGTTCTTTAAAATCTTTAAACTTTAAACTATTTGATAACTCCAAGTTCTTTGCCGATCTTCACGAATGCTGCGATGCACTTGTCGAGATGTTCTTTCTCGTGTGCCGCCGAGATCTGGACGCGGATGCGTGCCTGGCCTTTCGGGACGACAGGGTAGTAGAAGCCTGTCACGAAGATGCCTTCTTCCTGCATCTTGGCGGCGAACTTCTGTGAGAGCGGAGCGTCGTAGAGCATGACGGCGCAGATGGCTGACTCTGACGGTTTGCAGTCGAAGCCGGCTGCGAGCATCTGTTTGATGAAGTAGTCGGTGTTGGCGTGGAGCTTGTCCTGGAGCTCGTTGGTCTCTGTCATCATCTCGAACATACGGATGCCGGCTGCCACGAGGCCCGGCGCCATTGAGTTGGAGAAAAGGTACGGACGTGAGCGCTGACGGAGCATGTCGATGATTTCCTTGCGGCCTGTCGTGAAGCCGCCCATCGCGCCGCCGAACGCCTTGCCGAGTGTGCCGGTGAGGATTTCGATCTTGCCGCGGAGGTTGTAGCGTTCTGTCACGCCACGGCCTGTCTTGCCGACGACACCTGCCGAGTGGCTTTCGTCAACCATGACCATCGCGTCGTATTTCTGTGCGAGTTCGTATATCTTGTCGAGAGGGCAGACGTTGCCGTCCATTGAGAACACGCCGTCGGTGACGATGAGGCGGAAGCGGCATTTCTGCGCGTCCTGGAGTTGCTTTTCGAGGTCGGCCATGTCGGCGTTGGCGTAGCGGAAACGCTGTGCCTTGCAGAGACGGACGCCGTCGATGATGGAGGCGTGGTTCAGCGAGTCGCTGATGATGGCGTCGTCGGCGCCGAGCAACGGCTCGAACACGCCGCCGTTCGCGTCGAAACATGCTGCATATAAGATGGTGTCTTCAGTACCGAAGAACTCGGCGATCTTCTGTTCGAGTTTCTTGTGCAGGTCCTGGCAACCGCAGATGAAACGCACCGAGGCCATGCCGAAGCCGCGCTCGTCCATGCCTTTCTTCGCCGCTGCGATGAGCTCGGGGTTGTTGCCCAAACCGAGGTAGTTGTTCGCGCAGAAGTTCAGGCATTTCTTGCCCTTCACGAGGATTTCAGCACCCTGAGGGCTTTCGATGATACGTTCATTCTTGTACAGTCCGTCGGCTTCAATCTGAGCCAATTCCTGCTGTAAGTACTTTTGGAAATTTGTGTACATGATATGTGTATTTTAAAAATTTTCTTGGGCGCAAAAATACAAAATCCGTTGGAAAAATGTACTGGTTTTTTTAATTTATTTTACATGTTTAAAACTGACGGGAAAATGTGCTTTTATCTGTCAAAATAACAGTGGTACAAATTTTCGATTCAATGCTAAATTTGTACCAAGTTATTCTATATCGTTTAATGTTAATAAGTTACAATCGGACATTTGCAATGATTTGTCACCTGAATATATCACATTGCATTGTTCCGTTGTCGCCGATGACAAACTTGCCCAATAGCGTAAACCTTTGGTGAAGTCGGATGAAAACGTTTTTCCTGATTTGATTTCGTATGCGAATTGTCTGTCGCCGACGGTCTTTATCAAGTCTATTTCATGCCCTTTGCTGTCGCGCCAAAACGACAGGCCGGATTCTTCGCCTTGATTATACGCTTTTTTCAGGAACTGATTTATCACGTAATTTTCAAACAATCCGCCTCGGAGATAATGATTTTCAAGTTGTTGTGGATTGCTAATTTCGAGGAGTGAACAGGCGAGACCTGTGTCGTGGAAATACAGTTTTGGCGATTTCACGAGTCTTTTTGAGAAATTATTAAAATCAGGGCGAAGAACATAAACGATGTAGCTTGTCTCCAGTACACTCAGCCACGCTTGAGCCGTTGTGACGGCAATGCCGCAATCGTTGGCGAGCGAGGAAAAGTTGACAATTTGTCCGATTCGTCCTGCGCAAAATTTTATGAATTTCACAAACAACCCTAAATCGGAGATGTTTTTCAGTTGCCTGATGTCGCGTTCAACGTATGTCCTTATGTAGTAAGGGTAATATTCCGTCGGCAGCATTTTTTTGTCGTGAAGACGAGGGTATCCGCCTTCAAATATTTCCTCTTCGACTGTTTCTGCCAAGATGCCGCCATTAATCAATTCTTTTCTGGAGAAAGGCAGTAGCTCGAGAATCGCCACACGTCCCGCCAAAGACTGTGAGATTTGTTGCATCAATGAGAAATTCTGCGAGCCTGACAGGATGTACATCCCGTCTTTTCTATACATATCTACATGCGTTTGCAGGTAGGAAAAAAGACTTGGCACCAACTGGGCTTCGTCGATTATCGTCTTGTCGGGGTGCGATGCCATGAAACCTCGCGGGTCGTCATTGGCAAACGCCCTTTGGTCCAAATCTTCCAATGAAACGTATTGGTAGTCAGGGAATACGTGCTGCAGTAATGTCGATTTCCCCGATTGCCTTGGTCCTGTCAGCAACACAATGGGGTAGATCTCCATCATTCTGCGCAGCTTTGCGGTAATAAGTCGTTCTATCATGGCAAACTAAATTTTCCGCAAAGATAGCACAAATTTTCGATTCAATGCTAAATTTGTACCGAAAAAAAATGTTTCTTCCATCTGCACGGCAATCTTTTGAAGCAAATTATAAACTCAAACTAATAAAAAAGCGGCCTTGTATCAAGACCGCTTGTGTTGTGATTATCAATAAATTGTTGGTTCTTCTTCTCAATATTGACATATTTATTGGCCTGTGCGTCTCTCACTAATGCCAAATTGATAACGGCAGATTGATTTTCAACAGGTCTTTTGTAAGTTTGATTGAGGGTGAAATACTAACTTGTTAAAACAACACTGAGGCTTATTTATCTGTGTTGATTTTCACAACTTTAGCAGTGACTGTCGTTTTATAGATTGTATTATCTCCCTGCTGTTCGATGCTTGTGTCCACAACAGGTGCTATGAGTGCGTCTCCGCCGGCAGCTCTGCATTGGTTTATTAGGCGATAGAAAGCGATATGGCGCGAGTAATACTCGGGATCCAAACTCAAAGACATGTTTTCGTGGTCATTTGACAGATAGCCGAAACATAAGACACCATCAATTTTATCAACCCAGAATGGCTCAAACCTCCGCCCTGTGTTGTAGTAAAAAGCAATTGAAAACTCTCCGTTTTGCTCTGAAATGTAACGGCGGTTATCATTTGTAGTTGGTCCTTTGTAAGCAATCACTGCTTCAGCAGTCACATTTTTCAGGATTGTGTAGTCGTTTCTTTTCAAGTTCAGTTCGTCAAAATCGACAGTGTTAACCGTGTTGTGTACCATAGGAACAACCTTTTTACTCACAACACACGAAGTCAGGAATGCTGCACTCAAAATAACAGCTAAGTAAACTAATTTTTTCATTTTGAACTAATTTTGTCTGTTTTTCTTACTCACTTGTCGGCTTTTCAGATACTCCGTATGCTCCGAAAAGGTAAAAAGCATATACACGAAAAAAGCGTGGAGCAATTTAGCCGTATTTGACATTTTGAGGTCCTGAACTTACCTTAACGAATCAAATTACGCACAAATGCCCACGCAATCGCGTGAGCGTCAACAGGCATGTGCTTGATTCGTTAAACATTTGAAATTGTTCAGGTTCCAAAATGTCAAGTAATGCTTATAACGCTAATTTTCTATTTCATGGTGTGTATGCTGATACTCGTGTTTATCTCATAGGCAAAACAATAGGACTTCTGTTTTCATCTATTCCACGCCGTACCTCTGAATTTCACGAAGTCCGTCAAACAAAATCCCGAGGGGAAACGGCACCGCAAAGTTACAAATTATTTCTCATTTCCGGCAGATTTGCGTTTTTTTTTTTATTGATGATTTCGTGAGAGAGTGATATTTTGTTGGTGTTCAGTCAGTTAGTTTTGTGCCATACACCCAAATGAAGATGCTCCCTGGCGGTGTGTTGATTCGCATTTTCCAATCATCACTGCGGCCGTCAGTGTCCTGGATTGTGTCGTTGCTTCAGGAAATCCCTGATTCTGTCCTCATCGAGGTCGCGCATGTCGCCGGAACCGACTATTTCGCCGCCGTCAACCCAGACGTAAACCGGGAATCTGCCGTGGGTTATGTCGAGCGACTTCAATGGGTCGATGAACCAATAACCATGCCCCGCGGTGTTCGTCTCTCTCATGAATCCAACAATATCAGCGTCGTAACCCCATGCGAAGACCTTTATCAGTGACGGGTCGATGCCGTTCTTCTCAACCATCGCAGCCAGTTTCTTCGCCCCCGTCTTGCAGAAGCCGCACCCCGCCGAGATGAAACTCACGATGTGACGGCCGTCCGACAAGTCGGGTGCCGCGATGGTGTCGCGGACGACGGCCGTGGAGTCGCCGTGCGATTCGAAACGTAACAGTTTCAACGACTTCCTGTCGTCAAGCACGTTTTCAAACTCGACGGTGTCGATCTCGTCGCTCTTGGAGAACAGCCTGTTGTATAAGCTGTCTGTCGGGAAGGCCGCGAACGGAGTGATCACGGCGGCGGCGATGGAGATGCCGGTGAGCCATCGCCTTGTCACCGGCTTGTAGGCGTGGTCGCTTTCTCTTCTGACAAACAGCAGGATAAATATCGATATGATGTTTTTGTATATTGATTCTGAAGGGTTTAGACTTATCAGATCGCCGAAGCAATGGCAGTTGTCATCGCTCCTGAAGATGATGACGTATCCGAGAAACAGCGTGAATCCTGTCATCATCAGCATGGTGAGACGCCACGTCTGCCTGTAAAAAATCTTGAGCGTAAGGCCGGAACCCAACAGGATCTCGGCGGCTATCACCATCCTCGCGATGACGGCGGAGAAGGCGTAGCTGAAGATGTTGAAACTGTATATGTAAATCTCGAAAAGGTCGATTGACATCAGTTTGAGCACGGCGGCGGCAATCATCATCATGCCGAGAAGCATCCTGGATGTCATCCTCGCCGTGGAAACTGTCTTGTCTCTGTCCATTTGTCAGAATGTCAACGCGTTCTGTTGAATATCTACTGGTTTCCTACCTGTCGCGTGTGTGTCTGGTCAGGCTTCTTCTCTTTCGTCCAGGCATCGACGATCATCATCAGCGCTCCGTCGCCGCAGACGTTGACGGCTGTGCCGAGGCTATCGAGGGCGATGCTCAGCGAGACCGTGATGGCGATCATGTCGGGGCTGAAGCCGAGCATGACCTCAATCATCCCGACGGCGGCCATGATGACACCGCCAGGGATGCCAGGCGCGGCGAGCACGGTTATCGAGAATATCATGACGAAGCCGAGGAATTGCATCGTGGTGTATGGCACGCCGAACATCAGCATCGTGGCGACGGTGATCGCCACAGTCCTGACAGCGGCGCCGCTCAAGTGGATGTTGGCGCACATCGGGATGACGAAATCGACGACGTTCTTGCGCGCGCCCATCTTCCCGGCGCATCGCAGCGTAACGGGGAGCGTCGCCGCCGACGACGATGACGCGAGTGCCGTTATCAGTGCAGGGAACATGATTTTCAATAACTTAAATGGATTTTTGTGGCTCACTATGCCGGCGATGGCGTATTGTGCAAGAAGCACCACGATGAAGAGAATGACCATGACGACAATCACCTTTAAATATACGTGCGTCACCATCTTCATCTCACCCGAGACCTGCATCTTCATAAACATCCCGAAGATATACACTGGCAGCAGCGGCAGCACGACCTTCGTGATAATCATCATCACGACGTCGCGAAGCTCGGTGACGAAGCCTTTTATCACAGGCATTTTGAATTTCAGTATGGCGAGGCCGAACATGAAGCTGAGCAGCAGGGCCGACATCGTGTCCATTATCGGGGGGAAGGAGAACGTGAAATACGGCGCGAGGTCCTCGGCGGAGACGGCCCCTCCGAAGGAGCTTCCCGTCTCGGCGTTCATCGTGACAATCTTCGGGAAGACGATGTCGCTCACTCCGTATGTGAACATCCCGGCGAGGACGGTCGATACGTATGCTAACAAAACGGTGATTACCAGCATCTTCCCGGCGCCGTTGCCGGTGTCGGCGATGGCGACTGTGACAAGTGCCAGGATGAGTAACGGCACCGTGAAGCTCAGAAGCGATGAGAATATCGTGTTGAACGTGGTGAAGATCCTGACGAACCACAGCGGCGCGAACAGCCCGAATACAATTCCGAGGGCGATCATCGTCACCACGGCCACGATGAGATTGCGGGAGAAAAACCCCCAGATTTTCAATAGTTTCTCTTTCATTTATTTTTCGTTTTTATGTTTCCAGAAATCGGCGTTTTTTATGTTTAACTCATTAGGGTCGAAAACAGGCTCTTCGCCTTCTTTCTCTTGTTTTTCGTACGAGCGCAGGCAGCGGAACACGACGGGCGAGAGCAGCAGAATGGCGATGATGTTTATCCATGCCATCATGCCGACGCCGATGTCGGCGAGGTTCCAGATGGTGCCGGCTTCAATGACGGTGCCTAAGAACACCATGATGATGATGACTGCGCGGAAGATGTTGATTACGAGATGTTCATGTCTGCCTTTGCGAAACAGATATGAGATGTTGGTTTCGGAATTGTAGTAATACGCCAGCACTGTCGTGAATGCGAAGAACAGCAGCGCTATCGAAATGACGATTCCTGCGGCGTAGTCACCTGTCAGTGTGGCGACGGCCGATGTGGTGTACGACACATCCGGCTCGCCGAGTTCGGCGACGGGCGAGTTGAAAATGATGTTGCCCTGCGGGTCGATGACGTTGTAGGTCTGGCATGCCAAGATCATGACGGCTGTTGCCGTGCAGACCATCAGGGTGTCGATATATACCGAAAACGCCTGGACGAGACCTTGTTTCACGGGGTGTGACACGTTTGCGGAAGCCGAGACGATGGCGCCCGAGCCTTGTCCTGCCTCGTTGGAGTACAGCCCGCGTTTCACGCCCATGGAGATGGTCCAGCCCAGAATACCTGCGAACGCCTCGTTGAACCCGAAGGCGCTTCTTATCATGTTTGAAAATGCCGCCGGCACTTCGGAAGCGTTGACGACCAAAATCACTATTGAAAGTGTTATGTATCCTATCGCCATGAAAGGTGTCACGATCTCCGCAATCTTGGCGATTCGCTTCACGCCGCCGATGATTATCAGCGCCAAAAGCACTGCCAATACGACACCTACAATCCACTTTTCAACTCCGAACGTGTTGTGAAATGATGTCGCTATCCCGTTTGATTGTATTTGTGGCGACAGGAAGCCGAGTCCGATGACGGCGGCGACGGCGAAAACCGTGGCGAACACTTTGGAACGGAGCCCTTTCTCGATGTAATAGGCCGGGCCGCCACGGAACTGCCCGTCGTGCTCGTCCTTGAAGACCTGCGCCAATGTCGATTCCGCGAAGGCGGTAGAGGCCCCGAAGAACGCCACAATCCACATCCACACTATCGCGCCCGGCCCGCCGAACCCGATGGCGGTGGCCACTCCCATGATGTTGCCCGTGCCGACCCGCCCCGACAAGGCCATGGCGAAAGCCTGAAACGACGTAACGCCGTCTTTTTTGTTCTTGTTCTCGGATGAGAAAAGCAGACGCACCATCGTTTTCATACGCCTTATCTGCACAAAACGCAGCCCGAACGAAAAGTACAAGCCCGTCAGGAGACATAAAATGACCAATACCGGACTCCAAATCCAACCGCATATTAAATCTATTGCATGACTCATGTTACTGATTTATAAAACGTTACATTAAATTTTCATCATATATCCCGCACATGTCATTAATCTTGACGATGAAAGGAATTTGAGCTGCAAATTTATATAATTTTTCAAATGAAATTATTTAAAAAAAATCTGTTTTCCGTTTGTTGGAAAATAAATATTATCTTTGCAAAAATTTTTCAAAAAATGGAAGACGCATTATACATTTACAATAGTTTGAAAAGAATCAAAGAGCCTTTCAAACCGATTCATGAAGGACATGTCGGCATGTACGTCTGCGGCCCGACCGTCTATGGCGACGCACATCTCGGCCACGCTCGTCCGGCGATAACTTTCGATTTGGTTTTCAGATACCTGAAACATCTCGGATATAAAGTCCGCTACGTGCGCAACATCACCGATGTCGGGCATCTCGAACACGACGCCGATGAAGGCGAGGACAAGATCGCGAAGAAAGCCCGCCTCGAAGACCTCGAGCCGATGGAGGTGGCACAGTATTACACCGTCAGGTACCATCAGGCGATGGACCGACTCAACGTCCTGCGTCCTTCGATAGAGCCTCACGCCTCAGGCCATATCATCGAGCAGATTGCGATGATACAGAAGATCTTGGATGCAGGCTTCGCTTACGTCGAGAACGGCTCGGTCTATTTCGACATCAAGAAATACAGCGAGAAATATCATTACGGCATCCTTTCGGGAAGAAACATCGAGGAGATGCTCAACAACACGCGTGAACTCGCCGGGCAGAGCGAGAAGCACAACCAGATTGACTTCGCCTTGTGGAAGAAGGCCGAGCCGAAACACATCATGCGCTGGCCTTCGCCGTGGAGCGACGGCTTCCCGGGCTGGCACATGGAATGCTCGGCGATGGGCTGCAAATACCTCGGCGAGGAGTTCGACATCCACGGCGGCGGCATGGACCTCATGTTCCCGCACCACGAGTCGGAGATAGCGCAGTCGATGGCCGCCAACGGCAAGGCGCCGGTGCGCTACTGGATGCATAACAACATGATTACCATCGCAGGACAGAAGATGGGCAAGTCGCTCGGCAACTTCATCACGCTGCCGGAGTTCTTCGCCGGAAGCCACAAGAACGCGAAAGGCGAGGAGATGCTCGCGCAGCCTTACAGCCCGATGACGATCCGTTTCTTCATCCTCCAGGCGCAGTACCGCAGCACCGTCGATTTCTCCAACGAGGCGCTCCAGGCCGCCGAAAAAGGCTACAAACGCCTCATGGAAGCCGTTGACCTCCTCGATAGACTTTCGGCCACTGACGGCGCGGAAGACCTTGGCGTCCGGAAGATTATGGATGCCTGCTACGACGCGATGAACGACGACTTCAACAGCCCAATCGTGATAGCGAACCTCTTCGAGGCGGCACGTATCATCAATTCTGTCAAAGACGGTCACTCGAAGATTAATCAAGCTGAACTCGACCTTTTGAAGAAGCTTATCCAAACGTTCGTGTTCGACATCCTCGGTCTCGTGAAGGCTGACGGCGGCAACGACGGCGACGGCATCGTTGACGGCTTGATGAACACCATCATCGACATCAGGAAGGAAGCCCGCGCGAAGAAAGACTGGGCGACATCCGACCTCATCCGCGACAAGCTCGCCGCCCTCGACATCGTGCTGAAAGACGGGAAAGAGGGGACGACGTGGAGCAGGAAATAGTCTTTAGTTGTTAGTCTTTAGTCGTTAGTTATCGGATGCTGATGAAGCTGAAGGCTAACAACTGATTTTGATAAATTCCAAAAACTGAAAATATGAAATCTAGTGATTACAAACAGCTTATAGTATGGCAGAAAGCAATGGATTTGGTTGTGGAGGTTTATTCTCTGGTGAAATTATTGCCTAAAGAAGAATTATATTCGTTATCAGATCAAATGAGACGGGCTGTTGTATCGATTCCATCTAATATTGCGGAAGGATTAGGACGTAATTCTGATAAAGAATTCATTCAATTTTTATCAATATCTCGAGGCTCATTGTGGGAACTTGAAACTCAGATAGAAGTTTGTGAAAAACTCAATTATATCGATAGTTACAAAACTTCTAAAACCAAGATTTTGATTACAGAAATAAGCAAAATGCTAAATTCGTTATCTAACTCATTAATAAAAAAATAGACTTTAGCTTTTAGCTATAACACTAAAAACTAAAGTCTAAAGACTATCGACTAAAGTCTAAAGTTTCCTTGAGATTTCTTTCTCCTGGTATCCTTCGATGATGTCGCCGACCTTGATGTCGTTGAAGCTCTCGATGTTGAGGCCGCATTCGAAGCCCGCGCTGACTTCCTTGACGTCGTCCTTGAAGCGTTTCAGCGAGCCGAGTGCGCCAGTGTGGATCACGATGCCGTCGCGGATGACGCGCACCTTCGTCTGGCGGTTGACCTTTCCGTCGAGGACCATGCAGCCGGCGATGTTCCCCACCTTGCTGATGTGGAACACCTCGCGTATCTCGATGTTGCAGGTGACAACCTCCTGGATCTCAGGGGCGAGCATGCCTTCGATGGCCGACTTGATCTCCTCGATGGCTGTGTAGATGATGGAGTAGAGGCGGATGTCGATCTGCTCGCGTTCCGCGATCCTGCGTGCCTGCATCGTCGGGCGCACGTTGAAGCCCACGATGACCGCGTTGGATGCCGACGCCAGCATGATGTCGGCTTCGCTGATGGCGCCCACCGACTTGTGGATGATGTTCACCTGCACCTCTTCCGACGAGAGTTTCAGCAACGAGTCGGACAGAGCCTCGACGGAGCCGTCAACATCGGCCTTGACGATGATGTTGAGTTCCTTGAAGTCGCCGATGGCGATGCGGCGTCCGATCTCGTCCAGTGTGATGTGTTTCTGCGTGCGTATGCCCTGTTCGCGTTGCAGCTGCTGGCGGCGGCCCGCTATGGTCTTCACCTCGCGCTCGTCGGTCATGACGTTGAAGTTGTCGCCTGCCTGCGGTGCGCCGTTGAGTCCGAGCAGCAGCAGCGGCGTTGACGGGCCTGCCTCCTTGAGGGCCTGGTTGCGTTCGTTGAACATGGCCTTGACCTTGCCGTATGTGGTGCCGGCGAGCACCATGTCGCCGACGTGCAGCGTGCCTTCCTGCACGAGGACCTTGGCCACATAGCCGCGCCCCTTGTCGAGCGCCGACTCTATGACTGAGCCCTTGGCCAGACGGTTCGGGTTGCTCTTCAGGTCGAGCATCTCGGCTTCGAGAAGCACCTTCTCAAGAAGGTCGTCGACGCCGATGCCTTGCTTGGCCGAGATCTCCTGCGACTGCACCTTGCCGCCCCATTCCTCCACGAGGATGTTCATGTCGGCGAGCTGACGGTAGATCTTCTGCGGGTCTGCGGTCGGCTTGTCTATCTTGTTGATCGCAAATACGATAGGCACGTTGGCTGCATGTGCGTGGTTGATGGCCTCGATGGTCTGCGGCATGACGCTGTCGTCGGCCGCGATGACGATGATGGCGACGTCGGTGATCTTGGCACCGCGGGCACGCATGGCGGTGAACGCCTCGTGACCCGGGGTGTCGAGGAACGTGACCTTCTTGCCTGAGCGTGTCTTGACCTCGTATGCTCCGATGTGCTGGGTGATGCCGCCGGCCTCGCCCGCCGCCACGTTGGTGCTGCGGATGTAGTCGAGGAGCTTGGTCTTGCCATGGTCAACGTGTCCCATCACGGTGACCACCGGCGCTCTCGGCACCAGGTCCTCAGGGTTGTCGGGCTCGTCGCTCTCGGCCAGGGCCTCCTGCACGTCGATGCTCGTGAACTCGATGCTGAAGCCGAACTCCTCTGCCACGACCTGCAGGATCTCGGCGTCGAGACGCTGGTTGATGGAGACGAACATGCCGAGGCTCATGCACGTGGCGATGACCTTCGTCACCGGGATGTTCATCATCGTGGCCAATTCGTTGGCGGTGACGAACTCCGTGACCTTGAGGACTTTCTTCTCCTCCATTTCGTGCATTCTCTCCTCCTCAAGCTCGTTCTGGATGTTCTGACGTTTCTCGCGGCGGTGCTTGGAGGTCTTCGACTTCCCGAGCGGGCTGAGCCGTGCCAGTGTCTCCTTGATCTGGTTCTTGATCTCCTCGTCGGAGAGCTCGACTTTCTCCTCAATCAACGGCTGCTTGCCTTTCTTGAAACGGTCCTTCTTGCCGGTCGGCTTGTTCGGGTTACCGCCTTGACCCTGCGGCTTCCCGCCCTGACCCTGCGGTTTGCCGCCCTGACCCTGCGGCTTCCCGTTCTTCTGCTTGTCCTGATTGGCGATCTCGTCGGGGTTGACGGGGCCGTTGCCTATGCGTTTGCGTTTTTTCTTCTTGTCTTTCGAGAATTTGTCATCACCTGACGATGCCACCGGCTGCTTGCCTTTCGGCTTGCGTTCCGACGGGAGTTCTATCTTGCCGAGGATGTTCGGCCCTTCGAGCTTCTTCACCTTGGTGGGTATGAAGTTGACTGGGTTCTCGGTGTTCGCCGCCTGCGCTGCCAGGGCTTTCTGCTCGGCCGGTGAAGGTTGCGGCTGAGCAGGCTTCTGCTGCTGGTGGTTCTCTTTCTTCTTGCCTTCGTTCTTGGGCTGTCCGTTGCCTTTCCCACTACTGGCTTTCTTGGCATCAGGAATGTCAATCTTCCCGACCACGTTCAGTTTCACCGCCTCGGCCGCCGGCCTTTTCTCTTCTTTCTGCCCTTTCGCCACCTCGGCTGCAGCGGCTTTCTCCGCAGGCTTCTCCGCGGCTTTCTCCACGGCTTTCTCCACGGGCTTCTCAACCTCTTCGGCGGTCGGCTCGGCTTTCGGCTCGGCTTTCGGCTCGGCTTTCGGCTCCTTCGCGGCTGTCTCTTTCACCGGCGTCTCTCTGGCGGGAATCTTGATGTCGTCAGCCGGGATGCTGTTTGTCTTGATGGTGACGATTTCGTCGTCTTTCTCCTCCTTCTTGACGGCGGTGTCCTTCTCGTCAACGCTGATGGTCGTGCCCTTGAAGGCCATGATGTTGAGCTGGTCGGCGTTTTTCTTGACTTCTTTCTCACCCTGGTATTCCTTCACGACCAAGGCATATTGTTCCGCTGTGAGTTTCGTGTTCGGTGACGGGTCGATGTTCTGGCCTTTCTTGGCTAAGAATTCCACAATGGTCGATGCACCCACATTGAACTCGCGTGCGGCTTTTGATAATCTGATGGTTTTTTCTTCGGACATAGAAATTTATTTAGTTGGTGATGATTCTTTTTCGTGTCTTTGTATTGTCTTTTTCACTTGATGTTAATCGTCGGCGAATTCTGCCTCGAGGATCTTGAACACTTCCTCTACGGTCTCTATCTCGAGGTCGGCGCGGGTGGCCACCTCGTCAGGTGTGTACGCCAGCACGTTCTTGGCCGTGTCGCACCCCATTTTCTTGAGTGCCTCGATGACCCATTCGTCGATTTCGTCCTTGAATTCCACGAGCTCGACGTCGTCCTCCATGTCAACCTCGTCGGAGTTGCGGTAAACGTCGATGTCGTAGCCTGTGAGTCGTCCGGCGAGCTTGATGTTGTATCCGCCCTTGCCGATGGCGAGGCTGACCTGGTCGTTCTCCATATACACCTCGGCGAGTTTCTTGGCTTCGTGAAGCACTATCGACGTGATCTTCGCCGGGCTGAGCGCTCTTGTGATGAACAGGTCGGGCTTGGTGGTGAAGTTGATGACGTCGATGTTCTCGTTGCGCAGTTCCCTGACGATGCCGTGGATGCGTGAGCCCTTCATGCCGACGCACGCGCCGACCGGGTCGATCCTGTCGTCGTACGACTCGACGGCGATCTTCGCCCTCTGACCCGGCTCGCGGACGATCTTGCGGATGGTGATGAGACCGTCGCAGACCTCCGGCACCTCCTGCTCGAACAGGCGTTGCAGGAAGATCTCCGACGTCCTCGACAACGTGATGACCGGCGAGCCGTTCTTGCTCTCCACGCTCTTCACGATGGCGCGGATGCTGTCGCCTTTCTTGTAGATGTCGGCCGGGATCTGCTCCGCCTTCGGGACGACAAGCTCTATGCCTTCCTCATCGACGGCGATGATCTCCTTGCGCCATGCCTGCGTGACCTCCGCGTTGATGAGCTCGCCGACTTTGTCCTTGTATTTCAGATAGATGTTCTCCTTCTCGTATTCCTGAATCTTCGCCTGGAGGTTCTGGCGGATCGCCAAAATCTCGCGGCGGCCGAAGTTGTGGTAGTTCTCTATCTCCGTCACCTCGTCGCCGACCTCGAAGTCAGGCTCGATCTTGATGGCCTCCGAGTACTCTATCTCGGCGAGGCTGTCCTCCACGTGGCCATCTTCCACGACAGTGCGCGTGTGGTAAATCTCAAGGTCGCCCTTGTCGATGTTGACGATGATGTCGAAGAACTCGTCACTGCCGTATTTCTTGGCGAGCATCGCCTTGAAAACGTCACTCAAAATGCGCATCATGGCTTCACGGTCGATGTTCTTGAATTCCTTGAATTCTGAGAAGGTGTCGATTAAATTGTTAATGGTATCCATCTTTTTAGAATTTTATGTATGGTCTTATTTCTTTGATTTCCTCTACAGGTATGGTCTCGCTGTCGTGATACAACGTCTTCGTCAACTTGCCGTATCTCTTCTGCTCCGCCTCCTGAACCTCAATCTGCAAATCGCTGACACTGACGAGCTTATACATCTTCTTTACCCCATCATTCTTTGTGATGAAAAGGTCCTTGCCGATGTGTTTGACGTACTGCCTCGCGACCAGGAGCGGCTCGTCGATGCCCGCCGACGACACGCTCAGCTCGAAGTCCTCGACGTCCCTGTCGAGGCGCTCCTCAATGTATCGGCTCAACTCCACGCAGTCGTCAATCGTCACCGCGCTGTCTGAATCAATGTACAACTCTATCACGTTGTCGCGGCTGACACTCACGCTCACAACGTATCGGTCGGTGCCCCTCAGGGCCTCTCCGGCCAGACTGATGATAATTCCCTTGTCTGTCATGTTCTTTATAACAAAAAAACCCACTACTCCTGTAGCAGGTCTTCTCGATTAGTCTTGTGTTGTCGAGCAAGGATTCGAACCTTGACAGGCAGAACCAAAATCTGCAGTGCTGCCATTACACCACTCGACAGAGTCTTTTCAAAAAGCGCTGCAAAAGTACTAATTTTTTTCATACGCCGATTATTTTGGTCAAAATTTTTTGCAAAACGCAATAATTTCAAAAAAACTGCATTTGCTTTTGAAAAAACATTACTTTTGCAACTTCTATAAGGAATGTGAAAAAAGTACTTTTTCACTTTATGAACTTTCAAACTTTATAAACTAAAACAAATGAGTTTCAAGAAGTTAAACAACATTGTGGCGTGGTGTGTCTTTCTGGTCGCAACCATCGTCTATTTTCTCACCATGGAGCCTACTGCGAGTTGGTGGGACTGCGGTGAGTACATTTCAACAGCGTTTAAGTTGCAGGTGGGGCATCCGCCGGGAGCACCTCTCTTCCAGCTCATAGGCCGGTTTTTCTCGCTTTTCGCTTTCGGTGACGTCACCAAAGTGGCGATGATGATAAACATAATGTCGTGCCTCTGCAGCAGCCTCACGATTTTCTTCCTGTATCTCACAATCTCGATGCTCGCGAAGAAAATATGGATGAGAGACGGCGACAACTCGCCGAGAGTCAACCAGATAGGCGTGATGGCAGCCGCTGCGGTCGGGGCGCTGGCTTACACGTTCACCGACTCGTTCTGGTTCAACGCCGTCGAGGGTGAGGTATATGCGATGTCGTCGTTCCTCACGGCGATAACGTTCTGGGCAATCCTGAAATGGGAGGAATCCGCTGATACTGAACGGCATTGGCGTTGGATAATATTCATAGCATACATCATAGGACTGTCGATAGGCGTTCACCTTTTGAACCTGCTCGCAATCCCGGCAATCGTGTATGTCGTGTATTTCAAGAAATACAAGTTCTCGTGGAAAGGCTTCTTCTGGTCGGGTGTCATCTCTGTTGCGCTCGTCGGATTCATCCAGGTGCTTCTCATCCCCGCAATCGTCTCCCTTGCCGGGAAGTTTGAGCTTTTCTTCGTTAACACAATCGGGCTGCCGTTCAATTTCGGCACGATATTCTATTTCTTGCTGCTCGCCGCGTTGATTGTCTGGGGCCTGTGGGTTACAACCAAGAACAACCGCGTCATCCTGAACACCGCGGTGCTTTGCTTCATGTTCATCGTGATTGGGTATTCTTCGTTCTTCATGCTGGCGATCCGCGCCAATGCGAATACACCTATTAATGAAAATGAGCCGAAAGACGCAATCTCGATGCTCTCTTATTTGAAACGTGAGCAATACGGCAGCTGGCCGCTGGTTTACGGGGCCTATTACACCGGGAAATATTACGATGTGACCGAAGGCTCTCCGGTCTATAAGAAAGACAAGGTGAAAGGAAAATATGTCGAGATAGCCAAAAACCCAGGCGAGCCTGTGTATGACGACAACGTCAAGACCTTGTTCCCGCGCATGTGGAACGGGTCGAGGGCGCAGTACAAGAACACATACGAGCGTTATATCGACAAGTCGAAGATGCGCGTCACGACGCAGATGACGCCCAACGGCACGCGGGAACGTGTCCTTATCCCGACATTCGGGCAGAATTTGAAGTATTTTATTGACTATCAATGTGGTTGGATGTTCTGGCGTTACTTCATGTGGAACTTCGTCGGACGTCAGAACGACACCGAGGGACAGGGCGAGATCGAGAACGGCAACTGGGTCAGCGGCATAGGCTTCATCGACAACGCGAGGCTCGGACGTCAGGACAACCTGCCGAGAAGCATGCAGAACGCGGCTCATACCGAATATTATTTCCTGCCGCTGATTCTCGGACTCGTGGGCCTGTTCTTCCAGATAAAACGCGACCCGAAGAACTGCTGGGTCGTGTTCCTGCTATTCTTCATGACAGGCATCGCCATCATCATGTATCTGAACCAGACCCCGTATCAGCCGCGTGAACGTGACTACTCGTACGCGGGCTCGTTCTATGCTTTCGCGATATGGATCGGCTTCGGCGTCCTCGGACTCCTTGACCTTCTTCAGAAAGTTGTTAATAATAAGAAAGTTGCGACAGCAGTCGTGTCAATACTCTGTCTTGGACTGCCGGTCTTGATGGCGTCGCAGGGCTGGGAGGGACACAACCGTGCCGGCAAGACATCGGCACGCGACTGGGGTAAGAATTATCTCACGCAGCTGCCTGAGAACGCGGTCATCTTCACGCGCGGCGACAACGACACTTTCCCGCTCTGGTACGTCCAGGAGGTCGAAGGCTACCGCACCGACGTCCGCGTGTGCAACTTCATGCTTTCGTCAGGCTATTGGTATGTCCATCAGATGGGCCGTAAGATATACGAATCGGAGAAACTTCCGCTTTCATTGACACCGGCTCAGTACGACAACGGCGTCAACGAGCAGATCCTCATCCAGGAGGTGTTTGAAGGCCCCGTCGAGCTTAAGGATGTGATCGACTTCGTGAGAAGCGACAACCCCCGCACCAAAGGCACCGACATGGCCGGAAACAGAGTCAATTATTTCCCGACAAGGAAGCTGAAACTCACCGTTGACAAGGAGAAGGTCATCGCCAACGGCATAGTGCCGGAAAGCATGAAAGACCAGATTGTCGATGAGATTGTCTGGACCATACCGTCAAGCACACGTGTCATCGTGAAGAATGAGCTCATGCTTCTCGATTTCATGGCGACCAACGACTGGGAGAGAGTGGTGTATTTCACGAGCCTGAGCGACATCTCCGACATCCTCGGCATCGACAGGTATCTGCATCAGGAAGGCCCGTCGCACCGCTTCATGCCTGTCCTGGCGAAGGACTATTACAAAGGCGCTGGCGGCGTTTTCATCGACGGGTCGTACGACCTTCTCGTCAACAAGGCCAGATGGGGCAACCTCAACGACCCTGACGTCACCGTCGATCCGGAAAGCGCACGTAACGTGCTGTTCGCGAAGCAGGCTTACATGCGTCTCGCACAGGCCCTCGTCAACGACGGACAGGATGACAAGGCGGTCGAGACACTCGACAAGTGCATCTATTTCTTCCCCGACGAGAAGATCCCGTTCGATATTTACATGATATATTATCCCGAGATCTACTACACGGCCGGCGCGATGGAGAAAGGCGACGCGATGGTGGAGAAACTCCTCGCCAATTCGTTGGACAACCTGCGTTACTTCAAGTCGCTCGAACCGAAGTACAAGGAATATTACAGTGAGGAGATCCGCGACAACCTGCGTATAATCAGCCAGTTGTCAGAAGCCGTCAAGAAGGCGAAACGCGACGGGCTGAAGGAAGTCCTCGACAAGGCTTTTGATGAGGCGATAAACGATTTCCTGAGCGTGCTGTAGCCTTGGCTGTCAATGGCCGTCACGACATTGATTCGCCCCGCAGTGTTTGAACACATCTGCGGGGCGAAATCATTCGTGAAATTCGTGTGATTCGTGTGATTCGTGCAATTCGTGGTGAAAAATCATTCGTGAAATTCGTGGTCTTATTTCACCCTTGTGTAGAGGTATCTCGCGTATTCCCTCAGCACCGCCTTGTTCTCTTCGGGAACTGCAATCTCATCGAGACGTCTCACCGCGCTCTCGTAATAGCTTTTCATCAGTTCGGTGACGATTCCGCGGACGTCGTACTTGGCGTAGATGTCGAGCACGGCCTTCATCTTGTCGTCGTCGCGGCCTTTCGGCATGGTGAAGTATTTGTTGAGGAGAGTCTTGTCGTCGGGTGACGCGAGTTGCAAGGCTTTGAGATACAGGTATGTCTTCTTGTTGTCGGCTATGTCGCCGCCCGGCATCTTGCCGAAGACCTTCACGTCGCCGTAGCAGTCGAAGAGGTCGTCCTGGAGCTGGAACGCGATGCCGAGGTCGATGCCGAAGTCATAGACGGCCTGCCTGCCCGTCTCCGGGGCGTCGGCCATGATGGCGCCGATTCTCAGGACGGAGCCGAGCAGCACTGCGGTCTTGAGGCGTATCATCTCGATGTATTGCTCGAGTGTCACGTCGTCGGTGGTCTCGAAATTGAGGTCGTGCTGCTGCCCTTCGCACACCTCCAAGGCCACTTTTACAAGCTCGTGGAGGATGTCGGGGGAGTGCTTGCTGTCGGTCTTCAGAGCGTATTGGAACGCCTTGATGAGCATGGTGTCGCCCGAGAGCAGAGCGATGTTGGAGTTCCATTTGTGATACACCGTCTCGAGTCCGCGGCGCAGCGGCGCCTCGTCCATGATGTCGTCGTGTATCAGCGTGAAGTTGTGGAATATCTCGGCGGCGACGGCCGGCGTGAGGCACGCCTCGACATCGCCGCCGAACATCTCGCAGGCGAGAAGGCACAGCGTCGGACGCATGCGCTTCCCCCTCTGCTTCATCGTGTACTCGATCGGCGCGTAAAGCTCGTCGGGTGTCCCCGTGAAGTCCTGGCTCTCAATAAACCTGGTGATCAGGTCTTGTATCTTTTCTACTGATGTCATGACATTATATGATTTTTGAAGCCGCAAATATACGGTTTTTTCACGGAATCGAAGAGCGTCCTGCCAAAAAAAATATATGCCGTGACATGTGGGAAACCGCTCTGCGCCGGAGACAGTCCGCCGTAAGTACATGTGTGACCAAAATGTGATTTTGTCGAAAATAATTATCTAAAAGAGAAATTTTGACAAACAAAGGTGTTGTGTCAGCGAAAATATATGTATTCTTGTCGAAATATTAGTGAGATGGGAAACGGCATATATAACGATTCCACGCTGTCTAAGGTGAAGGAGCTTTTCCTGACAGACGACATCATCAACCTCGGCGACGACTTCATTCTGGCGCGGCAGAACAACATTGATGTGCAGCTGCTGAGGTATCCGAGCAAGATTAATGGGTTCATAGCCGCGTATTGCAAGAAGGGCATGGCCCGCTGGAGATGACCATTCTCGCGGTCTCTCCGCAGCTCATGACGCCGTGGCGTTCCGACCTGAACAGGATATTCATCGACGCCATAACAGTGTTGAGAAACCCGATCATCGAGTTGCTCCCCGAAGAGGTTGACCTTGCATCAAGCTATTTCGCGCTTGCCGACAAGATAGTGGGCGGCAAGCCCACCTATAAGATGGACGGCATCGGCTATCTGATGACCTCGTTTTTCTACCTGGTAGGCGGCTTCATAAAGAAACGCCTCTCTGACGGGACGGGGAATGGCACGGTCAACACACGGCATGGCATGATGTTCAATTCATTCCTCGAACTCGTCGAGAAACATCACACTAAGGAGCGGATGGTGAGTTTCTACGCCGACAAGCACGTGGCTCTCGAAGCGCAGCATCTGCTGCGTCACACCGACTTGACTGTCAAGGAGATAGCCGCCAGGCTGAATTTCACCAACCAGTCGTTTTGCCATAAATATTTCAAGTCGCACACGGGCATGACGCCTAATGAATACAGGATGAAGTGAGAGTCGCCTTCCGTGCCAGTCGTTCCACGGAGGTGTCAATATTCTTTTTTGTGCAGTTCGAAGTTGCTTCCGAGATAGTGGCTTCTCACGACGGGGTCGTTGGCCAGTTCTTCGGATGTGCCGGCTTTCAGGAGGCTTCCTTCGAACACGAGGTAGGCGCGGTCTGTGATTGACAGTGTCTCGTTGGCGTTGTGGTCGGTGATGAGCACTCCGATGTTCTTGTTTTTCAGTTTGGCCACGACACGTTGGATGTCCTCCACGGCTATCGGGTCAACGCCGGCGAAAGGCTCGTCGAGGAGTATGAACTTGGGGTCGATGGCGAGTGCGCGGGCTATCTCGCAGCGGCGGCGTTCTCCGCCCGACAGCTGTATGCCCTTGCTCTTGCGGATGTGCTGGAGGCCGAACTCGTCGAGCAGCGACTCGAGCTTAGCCGAACGTTGCTCCTTCGTCATGTCCTTCTTGAACTGCATCACGGAATAGATGTTGTCTTCGACCGACAACTGGCGGAACACCGACGCCTCCTGCGCGAGATACCCGATGCCGAGTTGAGCGCGTCTGTACATCGGGAAGGTCGTGATCTCCTGACTGTCAAGATATACATGCCCGGAGAACGGCTTGATGAGTCCGACAATCATGTAAAACGTGGTGGTCTTTCCGGCGCCGTTAGGCCCGAGGAGTCCGACTATCTCGCCCTGCTTCACTTCCACGCTCACGCCCTTCACAACGGTGCGCTGCTTGTATTTCTTGACTAACTCTTCAGTTCTTAAAATCATCCTATTTGACTTTCAACTTTTAACTTTATAAACTTTTAACTTTATAAACTTTCTAACTTTCAAACTATATAATTCCTTCTTTTATTATGTCGTGAATGTGGATCATCCCGACGTATCTCCCGTTGTCCATCACCGGGAGCACGGATATTTTCTTGTGTTGCATGGTGTTCAGCGCGTCGGCGACCAATGTGGTGCGTTCGACGGTCGTCGGGTTCTTTGTCATGATGTCCGACACTCTGACCGTCTCGATGTTGGGGTGTCTCATGAGCATGCGTCGCAGGTCGCCGTCGGTGACGATGCCTTTGAGGGTGTCGTCTTCGATGACGGCGGCGGCGCCGAGCATCTTCTCCGAGATCTCGATTATCGCCCGGGTCATGATGTCGTCGGGTCTGATTTGCGGGACGCCGTTTTTCACGCAGACGTCGCCGACTGTGAGGTAGAGACGTTTGCCGAGTGCGCCGCCGGGGTGGAACCGTGCGAAGTCCTGCGCCGTGAAGCCGCGCATCTTTAGCAGCGCCACCGCCATGGCGTCGCCCATGACGAGCTGCGCCGTCGTGCTGCTCGTCGGCGCGAGGTTGTTCGGACACGCCTCGCGCGGCACCGTCGTGTCGAGCACGAAGTCGGCCTGGCTCGCCAGGTACGAGTCCCTGTTCCCGACTATGGCGACCAGTTTGTTGCTCCTTATCTTAATGAGCGGGATGAGGACCTTTATCTCCGGAGTCTCGCCGCTTTTCGACACCACAACGACAATGTCATTGTCGCGGATGATGCCCAAATCGCCGTGAATGGCATCGGCCGCATGCATGAAAACAGCAGTCGTTCCTGTGGAATTTAGCGTGGCGACAATCTTTTGGGCGATGTTTGCGCTCTTCCCGATGCCCGAAACAACGACGTTTCCGCTCGAATTATATATCAATTCAACAACTTTGTCGAAGTCTTCAGTCAGTAGTTCTTTCAGACCTAATATTGAATTGGCTTCATTATCAATGACTTGTAAAGCTGTCTCGCGAATGCTCTCCATTGTTGAAATTTTTTTATTTTTTTTCTTGCTTTGTTAGAAGTAAAAGATATAAATTTGTGTTTTGAACGGGCTTGAAAAATCTTGCCGAAAAACTTTGCAAAAATAATCAAATTTTCACAAATAAGTCAAGATGGCAAAAATTGATGAAAAAAGTTTACAAGACCTTCTGAAGAACGTCTTCGGGTTCGAACAATTCAAGGGCAATCAGAAGGCCATCATAAAAAGTATTCTTGGTGGAAACAACACTTTCGTGCTTATGCCGACTGGCGGCGGGAAGTCGCTGTGCTATCAGCTGCCCGCGCTGATGAGCGAGGGGACGACCATCGTGGTGTCGCCTCTCATCGCGCTCATGAAGAACCAGGTTGACATGCTGCGCAACTTCGGGACGGACAGCGGGATTGCCCACGTGATGAATTCGTCGCTGTCGAAGGCCGAGTTGGTGCAGGTGAGGGAGGACCTCGTGAAGCAGAAGACCAAGCTGCTGTATGTGGCGCCGGAGTCGCTGACGAAGGAGGAGACGCTCGAGTTCCTGCGAGGGCTGCAGATATCATTTTTTGCCATTGATGAGGCTCACTGCATATCCGAATGGGGGCACGACTTCCGTCCTGAATACCGCCGTCTGCGCCCGATTATCAATGCGATAAACCCGGAGCTGCCCATCATAGCGCTCACCGCAACGGCGACGGTCAAGGTGCAGCAGGACATAATGAAGAACCTCGAGATCACCGACGCGAAGGTGTTCAAGTCGTCGTTTGACAGGCCCAACCTTTACTACGAGGTGAGGCCGAAGACAAAAGACGTCTTCAAGGACATCGTCAAATACATAAAGAGCAACCCAGGCAAGTCGGGCATCGTCTACTGCCTGAGCCGCAAGAAGGTGGAGGAGCTCGCCGAGGCGTTGCAGGTCAACGGCATCAAGGCGCTGCCGTACCACGCCGGGCTGGACAGCCAGACGCGCCGCGAGAACCAGGACAAGTTCCTGATGGAGGAGGCCGACGTCATAGTGGCGACCATCGCATTCGGCATGGGCATCGACAAGCCCGACGTGCGTTTCGTCATCCACCACGACATCCCGAAGAGCCTCGAGGGCTATTACCAGGAGACGGGCCGCGCCGGACGCGACGGGGGCGAGGGCAACTGCATCGCGTTCTACGACTACGAGGACATCCACAAGCTGGAGAAATTCAACAGGGGCAAGAACGTCGCCGAACAGGAGATCGCACGCGAGCTGCTCAACGAGACGGTCACTTACGCCGAGTCGCCGGTGTGCCGCCACAAACTGCTCCTGCATTATTTCGGCGAAGAATACAACAGGGAGAACTGCGGCTGCTGCGACAACTGCCTCAACCCCAAGGTGCGCTTCGACGGACAGGAAGACATCAAGCTCGCCATCGAGGCGGTGCTCGCCACCAAACAACTGTTCAAGACGAAACACATAGCCGAACTTATAGCAGGGAAGGAGACCGGCGACATCAAGACGGCGAAACACGACACGAATGAGTATTTCGGCTCCGGCGATGACCACGACGAGAAATACTGGACGTCAATCATCCGTCAGGCGGTCGTCAACAAACTGCTGGTGAAGGACATCGACAATTACGGAATCCTCAAGGTGCCTAAGGAAGGCCGCGACTTCGTGAAGAAACCCTACACTGTCATGGTGGCCATGGACCACGACTTCGACAAGACCGATGACGATGACTTCGACGAGGAGAGAGTGGCCCTGTCGAAGGACTCCGGCACCGACAAGATCCTGTTCACGATGCTGAAAGACCTGCGCAAGACCATAGCGAAGAAGAAAAACCTGCCGCCGTTCGTCATCTTCCAGGACCCGTCGCTCGAAGACATGGCGATACAATATCCCATCACGAAGGAGGAACTGCAACAGATCTCGGGCGTCGGCGCCGGAAAGGCTCTGAAATTCGGACAGCCATTCCTCGACCTTATCAAGGAATACGTCGAGGAAAACGACATCACCCGCCCGAATGATATGGTCGTGAAGTCGGTCGTCAACAAGTCGGCACTGAAAATCAGTATCATACAGAATATCGACAAGCAGGTCCCGCTCGAGGACATCGCCTACGGCAAGAACCTCGACTTCGACGAGCTCCTCACCGAAATCGAAAGCATAGTGGCGAGCGGAACACATATCGACATAAAATACTACACCCGCGACAACATCGATGAATATCATCAGGAAGACATCATCGAGTATTTCAAGACGGCGGAGTCGGACGACCTTGAAACGGCGATGAAAGCGCTCGGCGAAAACGAATACGAGGAGGAGGAGGTTCGCCTCATGAGGATACAATTCATGTCGGAGGTCGGAAACTAACGCATTACGCAGATGAAAAAGAGCCTTGTCCTTTTGATGTCGGCATTGGCGTTCGTCGTCGCGGGATGTGTCAGCCGCCCGGAGAAAACGGTGCCGTCGGTGCTTCTGACCGAGACTCAGATGGTTGACGTGATGACCGATGTCCAGATAATGGAAAGCGCGATATCATACAAGAAGAGTGCCGGCGGGCAGACATCGTATCTGAAAACGCGCGGATTCGACACCATATTTGCACATTATGGCATCAACGACAGCATCTTCAGGGAGAATTACGACTACTACATCGAGGATATGGATGCGATGCAGCGCATTCTCGACTCCGTTGTCGTCCGCCTCAACGCGCTGAAATAATATCGGAAGTATGCTTGGATTTCAATAGATTAAACCGGCTATGTCGCGTGCGATGCTGTTGCCGCCGCAGTCGGGCAACTCCTGGATGCTCGCGCCGGTGAGGATGCGTTCCGCGTCTTCAATCAGCTCGGGCTCGAGCCCGTCGGAGGCGATGGAGATGCTCTCAATGACACCTTCCGCCTCGTTGACGTTCAGGTCTATCTCTGCAAGCCCCCACTGGAATTGTGCGCTTTTCCTCGCGTGGAAGTTGCGCCATTTGCCGAAAAGATATTCGTCGCTCGCGAAAACGTCCCTGGTCTTCAGGACGTCGTCTGTCAGCAACTCGTCGAATCCGGCGGCTTCAGGCCTCGTCTCATAGACCTGCTCGAAAGCCCTGATGAGGTGCGGCATGATCGTGTCGGATGTGACATCGACGACTTCGGAGAGGTTTATTATTCTGCTCGCCACTGATTTCACGCCGTGTTTCTGCAGTTTTGCCGGATTGACTTTCAGATATTTCGACAGTTTCTCTGTGTCTGTCTTGATGAGTATCGTGCCGTGATGCAGACGGCGTTCCTTGTAGAACCCGAATGCGTTGCCGGAAAACTTGCGGCCGTCGCAGGTGAGGTCGTTCCTGCCCGAAATCTCGGTGTCGAGGCCCAAAAAACCCAATGCGGTCTGTATCACCTTGAGCTGTCTCCTGACGTCGTAGTTGTCTTTGTGCGCCACGAAGGAGAAATTGAGGTTCCCGAGGTCGTGATAGACCGCGCCGCCGCCTGTCCTGCGCCGCGCCGCATGTCCGCCCTCTGACAGTAGTGTGTCAACATTGCATTCCGTGAACGGATTCTGGTTGTAGCCGTAAACGACGGTCTGCTGGTTCTTCCAGAGAAACATCGTCACGGTGTCGTCACTGCCGTCGTTCAGAAGCGAGCTTTCGACCGCGAGGTTTAAAAAAGGATTGTATTGATTCCCAATGATGATCTGTGTCTTGTAACTCATAAATTATTCCCCGATGATATAACCGATGCCGAGCTGTATGCAGATGTTCTTGTTGCTCCCCTCGTCTTTCATGACATTTGTCAGCCCGAAATATATGCGGAGGCCGACTGAAAAATCGCTTTCCTGCGCCATGTCGTTGGTGTAAATACCTGCCAGGATGCCGCAGTCGAAGACGTGGTAGTCTGACTGGCTGAGCTTTTTCGACTCCCATCTCTCGTTCCCTTCCCTGGTTCTTTCTTTTCCGCCAAGGCAGACCCCGAACCGCGGGCCGACCTCAATGCCCAGAACATCAGTGAAATAATATTGATACAACACCGGAATGGCGAGGTAATGAAGGTGCGTCTTGTCGTAAATCTTGACTTTCACGTCAGTCAGTTCGATGGTCCTGTTCGAGCTCATGCCGCCGGTGGTGTAAAGCAGCTCGGCTGAAAGGTTGCTTTTCATCGATAGCGTGTATTTGCCCACGGCGCCGACTGTCAGCCCGACTGTCAGTCCTGATGACTCGATGCCGCCTATTGTCGTCATGTTCAGCCCGGCCCTGAGCCCGAAATCGACGTTGCCGGTGAATTTCTGCGCACCCATCTCAAATGTGGAGATGAGTATGAAAAACAAGAAAAAGCAAGACGAGCGTCTGACCTTGGGATTCACCTTGATATGTATAATTTTTTTCGGCATCTGTCATCTACATACAAAAATCAGAAAACAAACGTCATCGCTTCGAGCTAAAACTTCTGTCTTCTGAAATTCAATATTCAACAAACTTGTAGTCTCTCCGGGATTTGAACCCGAGTTACCAGGATGAAAACCTGACGTCCTAACCAGACTAGACGAAGAGACCCCTTACATCTATCCACTCTATCCACTTCCACCTCACTTGTAGTCTCTCCGGGATTTGAACCCGAGTTACCAGGATGAAAACCTGACGTCCTAACCAGACTAGACGAAGAGACCCCCGTTCATTTTTTTGACGCTGCAAAGGTACAATTTTTTTTGATACGCCAAAGAAAATTCGCAAAAAAAATATTAATATGATAAAATATTGAAAGTCAGACTGTTGTTGGGAATGTTAAAGTCAAATTATTCAAAAGTGAATGAAATCTGGAACGTGTTGTTGCTCAGCTTGTCGAAACTGCTGTCCAGGATTTGATTTTCTTTCTTCAGTAAGTTCACAAGTCCGAACCCCATTTTCACTTCGACCCCGAATTTGAAATAGTTGTTGTAGAAATCGAGTCCGGCGCCGATTTCGACTGCGAAGTCAACCGGTTTGGTCTTGACCTTGATGATCTGGTCGGCGTCGGTCTTGTTTGTGTTTTTCTTGCCGCTCGCGTCGAATTTCAGGTTTCCGCCTCCGATGACATACGCGCCGAAGTTGCTGCATCTTTTCGACTTGTACTTTATGTGAAGGGGGAGTTCTATGACGACGGCGTCCCATGTCGCGTTGCCGCCGTCGATGACATAGAAGCCGTTGTCGGTCTTCGGGCTGTCAACGAGGTCGGGGCTGTACATGTAATATTCGAGTTCGCGCCGTCCGAAACTCAGCGACGGTATCAGCCGCAGGTCGAAATACCTGCCGAGCCTCAGGTTCCCGACGATGCCCACGGTGAAGCCGGGCGACGGCTCGCACGACACGCCGACGACACGGTATGTGTAGCCCTCGTTCCAGTTGTCGTCCCACGCGTTGTTCGACATCGCGCCGCTGTACGACTGCATCTGGTAGTTCTCGATGAAGTCGATGTCGAACGACATCTGGTTGAAGGCAAGTATGAAGCCGAAATGGAACAGCTGGTTGTCGTATGTCGGCAGCCTGAGCGGTTGTCGTTGGGCCTCAACAACCTGGAGCGACAAAATCATGACAACCACTGTCGCGATGAATTTCCTTATCGGCGAAAATCTCAGTCTCATAAAGTGCTTAACGCAAATGTCATGCTGTTAGTATAATCTTTCTGTTTCTTCCAACAGACGTTCTTTGTTGATTGGCACCGCGCCGATCTCCTCGCACACCAGGCCGCCTGCAAGGTTCGAGATGGCCGCGATGTTGAATGCGTCCTCCTGGCAGACAAGGCACAGCATCGCCACAGACAGTACCGTGTCGCCGGCCCCCGACACGTCGGCGATCTTGCGCAGATGCGCCGGGATGTGCCAGTGTCTCACCGTGTCGCCGCATCGCTCCTGTATGATGACGCCGCGTTCCGACAGCGTGTTCATCACGAAGCGGCACTGCAGCCTCTCTTGCAGCGCGCTCACGCCGACAAGGATGTCGTCGATGGTGTCGGTCTTGAAACTGACACTGATGCCTTCCTTCAGCTCTTTCAGGTTAGGCTTGAAGAGCGTGCAGTTGCGGTATGCCAGGAAGTTGTTCTTCTTGGGGTCCACGCCGACAGGGATGCCTCTCTCGTTCGCGACCGAGATCACGTGGCCGATGAGCTGCTCGGTGAGCACGCCCTTGTTGTAGTCCTGAAGGATTATGCCGTCGATTTTCTCGTTGTCAATTATGCCGTCGATTTTCTGGCGGAGCGTGACATATTCGTTGTCAGAAAGGTTGTCGGTGTCTTCCTCGTCAACCCTGAGCATTTGCGCGTTGTTGCCTATTATGCGGTATTTCGTTGTCGTCCGGCGTTGCGTGCTTCTCACTATGCCGTCTTTGGGCATCTGATGCTCGTCGAGCATGTTGAGGAAGTCGTCCGCTTTCGAGTCGTCGCCGATGACGGAGCACAAGACGGGCACTGCGCCGAGTGCCCTGATGTTCTGCGCGACGTTGGCTGCGCCGCCGAGACGCGCGAAACGCCTCCTGACGGCCACTATCGGGACCGGGGCCTCGGGCGAGATGCGCTCGACCTTCCCGTCAAGGTAAAGGTCGAGCATGACATCGCCTATTATCATGACTCTCTTGCCGTTGAAGGAGTCGAAGAGCCTTGCGAACTTGTCTCCCGGCATCTTATTTCAGTTTTGCAAGTGCTTCCTTGATGCGTCTCGCGGCTTCGATGAGCTTGTCCTCCGATGTCGCGTATGACAGTCTGATGCAGTCGTCGTTGCCGAACGGGCCGCCGGCCACGCAGGCCACGTGGGCGTTGTAGAGCAGGTACATGCAGAGGTCGTCGCTGTTGCTGATGACGTTGTCGCCGTCACGTTTCCCGTAATAGTATGTCACTTCAGGGAACATGTAGAACGCGCCCGCCGGCATGCTCAGGTTGACGCCCGGGATGGCAGTGAGCAGTTCGTAGAACATGTCGCGGCGGTGTCTGAACGCCTTGATCATGTTGCTCACCTCCTCCGAGTTCTCAGGGTTGAGCTGCATCGCCTCCAATGCCGCCGCCTGCGCGATTGTGCAGATGCCTGAGGTGTACTGGCCCTGGATCTTGTTGCAGGCCTTGACGATCTCCTTCGGCGCCGCGATGTAGCCGATTCTCCAGCCTGTCATCGCGTAGCCTTTCGCGATGCCGTTCACGATGACGAGACGGTCCTTCAACTCGGTGAACTGGCCCATCGACTCGTGCTTGTGCTCGTACTGTATGAATTCGTAAATCTCGTCTGAGATGATGATGACTCTCGGGTGCCTCTTGAAAACCTCGACAAGTGAGGCGAGCTCCTCCTTCGTGTAAACCGAACCGCTCGGGTTGCAGGGCGTGCTGAAAATGAACGCCTTGGTGTTTGGCGTGATGGCTTCTTCGAGCTGCTTCGCGTTGATCTTGAAGTGCTGCTCGGCCGTCGTCTTGATGAAGACAGGTGTCCCGTCCGCCAACTTCACCATCTCTGGATACGAGACCCAGAACGGGGCCGGGATGATGACTTCGTCGCCCTTGTCGAGGATGGCGAGGAATGTGTTGGTGATCGCCTGCTTCGCGCCGTTCGAAACGATGATGTTGGCGTCGGTATAGTCAAGGTTGTTGTCGCGTCTCAGCTTCTCGGCGATGGCCTTGCGCAGCTTCGGCGTGCCGGGGACCGGCGGATAGTGCGTGTCGTTGCCGTTGATGGCCGCAATGCCGCCCTGCTTCGCGACCTCCGGCGTGTTGAAGTCCGGCTCGCCTATGCTCAACGAAATGATGTCAATACCCTGAGCCTTCAGTTCACGGCTCTTTTCGGTCATTTTCAATGTGGCTGATTCCGCCATGTTGACCACTCTCTGTGATAAAATACCTTTTTCCATGTTGAAACCTATTTTTTTATTTTATTGTAAATCCCTGATAATCAGATTGTCGTGCAACGACAATAGTTCTTTTTTTAAAAGTACAAAGTTACTCTTTTTTTTGTATCGAACGACGAATTTTTTTATTTCGTATTATTGTTGAAAAAATGTGTCAACATCTCAAATAAATGATTAAATTTGCAGGTTGTTTTTCGGATATGAGTACGTTTACATGGATATTGTTGGCGGTGATGTCTCTGGTTTTCATAATCGGGATTTACTGGCCAAAGAAAAATGAAGAGAAGCCCCTTGTCAAGGGGAAGAACCAGAAGACGGATGACTTGGTTGAAAAGGCTGATAATCTTAAGGTTGCGTCTTACAACATCATCGTTCCCCTGCGCATTCAGGCGTGTGAGCGTCTGCTCCTGTTCTTGGAAAGGATACAGTTCCCTGTCCTGGTGAAACGTGTTTACCAGCCAGGGATTTCGCGTGGCGACTTCCAGTTTCTGCTGATACAGAACGTCAGTGATGAGTTTGAACACAACCTTGCGCAGCGCTTGTATGTCACTGAAAAGACATGGAGACTTGTCAGCCTCGCCAAAGAAGACGTGCTAAACGGCATCAACGCGCTTTTTTCCGGGAATCAGGATGCCGATGTGGCGAGGGTGGCGGCGATCCTTGGCTCGAGCCGTGATGATGTTGTAGAAGAGGCGATAATCAGTATCAAGCGTGAGTTTGACTGTTTTTTGATTTAGAATAGTTTTTTTGATTTAAAATATTGAAAATCATGAAGATGGAATTTTCAGCCGCTCAGGTGGCGACAATGTTGGGCGGAAAGGTCGAGGGCGACCCGGATGTGAGAGTGTGGAACGTGGCGCGTATAGAAGACGGCGCACCGGGAATGCTCAGTTTTCTCTCCAATATGAAGTATGCACATTACATATACGATACGAAATCGTCGGTGGTGCTCGTGAATGACGACTTCGCGCCGACGGCTCCCGTCAAGGCCACGATGATACGAGTGCCAGACGCATACGAGTCGTTCGCGCAGCTTCTCGCTGTCTATCAGGAATATACGAACAACAAGGTGGGTGTCTCACAGCTCGCTTTCGTCTCCGACGACGCCGAATACGGCGAAAACTGCTACATCGGCGAGTTCGCATTCATCGGCAACAGGGTTAGACTCGGCAAGAATGTCAAGATCTATCCGCAGGCATATATCGGCGATGATGCCGTGGTCGGCGACAATACGGTGGTTTACGCCGGCGTGAAAATATACGCCATGACACACATCGGAAAAAATTGCATAGTGCATTCCGGCGCGGTGCTTGGCGCCGACGGATTCGGCTTCGTCCCACAACCTGACGGCACATACAAGAAAATCCCGCAGATCGGCAATGTCCTCATCGGTGATAACGTCGAAATCGGCGCGAACACCACAATCGACCGCTCCACAATGGATTCGACGAAGATCCATGACGGCGTGAAACTCGACAACCTCATTCAAATAGCTCATAACGTGGAACTTGGCGAGAACACCGTCATCGCCGCACAGTCAGGTGTCGCCGGTTCAGCACATCTCGGGAAAAACTGCGTCGTGGCTGGACAGGTCGGCATAAGCGGACACCTTCACATCGCCGACCGCACGACTTTCGGGGCGCAGACCGGTGTCATGGGCGGCGTCAATGAACCTGGCAAAATGTTGATGGGCTCGCCGGCATACGACTACAAAACCTATCTGAGAGATACCGTCAGGCAACGCAACATTCCGAAACTTGAGAAACGCATCGCGGAACTTGAAAAAAAACTTGAAACTTTGTTGTCGAAGTAATCAAATATATTCATATCTTTGCGCCTTGATTTAATATAAGGTGAAATCAATGGCTGAAAGACAACACACAATCGCTAAAAGTGTGAGTATCAGCGGGACAGGGCTGCATACAGGACAGGTTGGTACTCTCACGTTTCATCCGGCGCTGCCGAATTCCGGCATCAAATTCAGAAGAATAGATGTTGAAGGATGCCCGATAGTTGATGCCCGCGTCGAAAATGTTGTCGATACTTCTCGCGGAACGACAATCGCAAAGGACAACGTCAAGGTTTATACTATTGAACATATCATGGCTGCTCTGAGGGGCCTGAATGTCGATAATGTCCTTATCGATATAGATTGCGAGGAGTCTCCAATCCTCGACGGAAGTTCGAAGATAGTGATTAGTGTTCTGAAAGAGTCTGGAATCGTTGAACAAGATTTTGACCGTAAGTTTTTGAAAATCAATAAAAAGATTGTCTATACGCATCCAAAAGTCGGCTGTAAGCTGATAGTCGAACCGGCCGATAACTTCTCTGTTGATGTGAAAGTTGACTATAACTCGCAGGTACTTAACGTTCAGGAAGCCCATCTTAATGACATCAGTGAATTTGAAAGCGAATTTGCGCCGTGCCGCACATTCGTGTTTTTCCAGGAACTTGAGATGTTGCTCAATTACAATCTGATAAAGGGCGGCGACCTGTCAAATGCCATTGTTTTTGTTGAGAAACAGGTTTCTGAAGATGATTTGAGACGCGTCGCTTCTCTTTTCCATAAGGAGATGGTGAGTGTGCATGAAGGCGGAATCCTCAACAATGCGACACTTCGTTTCGAAAACGAACCGGCACGTCACAAACTGCTCGACCTGTTAGGCGACATGACACTGCTTGGAATGCCTGTAATCGGGAAGGTGACGGCTTATAAACCAGGTCATTTCGCAAACACAGAGTTCGTGAAGAGGATTGTCAAAGAGATGAATCTGTAGTGCCTCTGTAAATGCCGTCAAGGAATCTGGCGACGGCTTCGTAAGAATATTTTCGTAAAACCTTGTCCCTCAATATTTCAGGGTCGTATTCGCGTCTGCTTGCCATTTCTTGTATCGCTTCCGCGAGTCTCCCCGTGTCTTTCGCCGGCACAAGAATGCCGCAGTTCTCGTCAATCATCTCTTTTATCCCGCCGACATCGGTGCTTACGACGGGCAGTCCGCACGCCAACGCTTCGAGAATCACAACGGGCATGTTCTCGTAATTGCTGGAAAGGACAAGAAAGTCGCCCGACGCGAGTTCGTCGGCAAGTGCCTGACCTTGCAATAGCCCGGTGAAAAGGATGTTTTCATGGTTCAATCTTGAAAAGGCATATTGTTTCAATGTCTCAAAATCTATGCCTTCTCCGATGAAAATACATTGATATTCAATGTTTTTACTTTCGAGAATCGCCAAGGCATCGATGAGTCCGCTGATGTTTTTCGATTTGTCCTCAAAACATGAGACGTGAACGATTTTGGTTTTTTCGTTGTGTCTTTCAACCGGTTTGAAAAGATTTACATCAACGACATTCGGCAGTACCACGTAGTTTTTGTTCCTTAACCCGTGGCTCTGCATCGCTTTCGCGAGATTTTCCGTCACGGTGGTCACCGTCTCCGCATTTTTCACTACGATTCTCGTCGCATTTTTCCTCAAAAATCCTCCGAAATCATTTCCTGGCAGATAACGCGACCAATGCTCTGTAATAATATAAGGTGTGCCGTGAATTATTTTATGCCATAGCGCGACGACGCCGCAGCGTGTCAGAATGTGGACATGAATCAAGTCTGGTTTAGGTAACTGCTTCAGTGCCAATCTATTGGCTTTGAAAAAGCGGATGAGTGAGATGATTTTCGACTTTGGTTTACGGTAATATACCTTGATTTCGTCGATGCCGTTTCTTCTCGAGCGTTCAACATCGAATTTTCCGGTCGTTTTTTCGTCGGCGTGGACGTAAACAACGCTGACATCGTTGCACAATGCCGCCGCTTCCGCGTGACGTTGCACGAACAGCCCGAACATCGGATCATAACGATGCGGATACCAACGCGCCAAAAAAATCACCTTGCTCATCTCATGTCAATCACTTCAACATTCGGATAATCATCTTCGTTGAAAATGAATGTGTTGGCGGGCAACTCCTGGTCTGTCACAAATTTGGTGATTTTGTAAACAAATTCGCTGCCGTTGTTGTCGAAGACATGGACTTCATTCAGATTCAGCGTCTTGCTGTCGATGACGACGAGCAGTTTTGAGAAACTGTTGTCGTCTTCTTTGGGTGTGATTTCAATGCTTTTCAGTGTGTTGTCTGCGTTTCCGGTGAATTCCGCGTTGACGTTGTCGTAATACGATGTTATCGTTGCCAACGGGGAGCTTTCGCCGTCCGGATCCACTGAACTAATCATAACTTCTTCTGAATCAATAATATGAGTCCATAAGGTCGTGCCGTCACATATCATATCCTGTCCGGCGACGTTGAGCCGGTACGCATCGCCTTGCATGAAACCGGTGCCGGTCATGGTCTCGTCAATGCCCGCTTCTTCGTTTCTCATCTGGTAGTCAAAGGCGATCTCTATGGTTTTATATGCTTTGAGTTTATCGACCGCCGACTTGAAAATCTGTTCGGCATCTTGGGCCTTGGTGCAGAAATTTAATGTTAATATACTGATTATCAATAAAATAATCTTTCTCATAATATTCCGTTATTTTTGATGTTTTCTTCTAAGTCCAAATCTTTCAGGAACTGTTCGAGTGCGAATTCCGTTGCTACTTTCACTTCGCGTTGCTTGCTTCCGGCGAATGGTCCGACGATTCCTGCTTTCTCAAGTTGGTCGATGATGCGGCCTGCTCGGTTGTATCCGAGTTTGAGTTTGCGTTGCAGCATTGATGTCGAGCCTTGCTGAGTCTGGACGATGATTCTTGCGGCTTCTTCGAACAGCGGGTCGCGTTCGTCGGAGTCGATGTTTTCTTTCGACGAGCCGCTGTCTTCTTGTTCGTCAGGGCAGTCGGGCAGCAGGAATGCTTCCGGGTATCCGCGTTGTGTGCCGATGTATTCGCATATCGCCTCGACTTCCGGAGTGTCGATGAACGGACATTGCAGGCGCACGAAGTCGTTGCCGGTGGAGATGAGCATGTCTCCGCGTCCGACGAGTTGGTCGGCGCCGTTGCTGTCGAGGATTGTCATCGAGTCGATGCGTGAGAACACGCGGAACGCGATACGCCCCGGGAAGTTGGCTTTGATCAGACCGGTGATGACGTTGACGGAAGGACGTTGTGTCGCGATGATGAGGTGTATGCCGATGGCACGCGCCAGCTGCGCCAGTCGTGTGATAGGTGTCTCGACTTCCTTTCCCGCCGTGATTATGAGGTCGGCGAACTCGTCGATGACAAGCACGATGTACGGCATGAAATGGTGGCCGTCGTAAGGGTTCAGCTTGCGGCTCACGAATTTGGCGTTGTATTCCTTGATGTTGCGGACGCCGGCGTCTTTGAGAAGCAGGTAACGGTTGTCCATCTCGATGCACAGCGAGTTGAGTGTGCGCACTACGTTCTTCACATTTGTGATGATGGCCTCTTCCGCATCAGGAAGTTTCGCGAGGTAGTGACGTTCTATTTTCTGGTAGAGACTCAACTCGACCTTTTTCGGGTCAACGAGCACGAATTTCAGTTCTGACGGATGCTTGCAGTAGAGTAGGGAGGCTATTATTGCATTGATGCCCACCGACTTACCTTGTCCTGTCGCGCCGGCCATCAGGATGTGAGGCATCTTGGCGAGGTCGGCGACGTAGCTCTCGTTGGTGATTGTCTTGCCGATGCCGAACGGCAGCTCGTATGTGCTTTTCTGGAATTTCTCCGAGCTGATGATTGAACGCATGGATACGATCTGCGGCTTCTGGTTCGGCACCTCGATGCCAACGGTGCCCTTGCCCGGGATCGGCGCGATGATGCGTATGCCTATTGCCGAGAGGCAGAGCGCGATGTCGTCCTGCAACCCTTTGATCTTCGAGATCCTGACGCCGGCCGCCGGCACGATCTCGTACAGTGTGACGGTCGGGCCAATCGTCGCCTTGATCTTGTCGATGGCGATGTTGTAGTTTTTCAACGTCTCGACGATGCGGTTCTTGTTGGCTTCCAATTCGTCGCGGTTCACCACCGCGTTGCCGTCACCGTAGTCTTTGAGGAGGTCTAACGGCGGGAGCTTGAATGTCGATAGCTCGAATTTCGGGTCGTACAAGGTGTCGAGGCCGAAGTGCTCGCCGTTCTTGTTCACAACCTTCTCCTCTTTATTCTCAGTGACTTCCATCGTGATACCGTCATCTTTCTTCTCTCCGCTCTCGTCTTGCCTTACGGTTTCAAAACCGTTTTCTTCTTCCTTTTCAATGCCCGGCTCCGTGTCGTCCGTCTCCAGCTCAATGACATCGGCATCGTGGTTCTCCTCTGTCACGGTTATTTCAACGTCATCGGTCTGCTGCCGCACCGGTTTCCTGATCACGGTTATTTCAACGTCATCTTCATCCTCAACGTCGTCTTCATCCTCGTCAATCTTCAGCTCAATCTCATTTGGATTGTCAATCAGTTTGTTATGATTGTAAACCGGTTCGTTTTCTTCTTGCTTGGGTTCAGACTCAAATTCAGACTCGGGTTCGGGTTCAGATTCAGGTTCAGATTCAGGTTCTTGGTTCTGCTCCTTACCTTGGTTTCTGAGGAAGTCGAATTTTATGTCAAAAGTGAAGATGACAAATATCAAAGCACTGAAAATCAATATCAGGATTATGCCGATGGTGCCGATGTAAGGCCATAGATAGTCGTTGAACAGTGTTGCGCCGAAACGTCCGATGTAGATGTTGTGTTCGGGGTTGTTGGTATTGAGTATCAATGCCATGAAAAGCGGGATCCAGACGAGCGACACCAAGGCGTATTTCCACAGCGTCCAGCCGCTTATTGATATTTTTTTGATTAAAAGTTTGATGCTGAAGTAAATCCACAGGAATATGATGTATATTGTGCCGATGCCGAACATCTCTTCGCTCATGAATTTCCCGATGCCGACAATGAATTTCCCGATGCCTTCGGTCTCTGTCCTGCCGAAATATGGTCTCAGGTAGGCGATTAGGAAGAACAGTCCGACCAGAACGAGAAACAGTCCGGTGCAGATTCTCGCCCTGCCGTCGGATTCTTTCTTGCGTTTCGCCACTTTGTTGGGCTTTTTCGCGGTCTTCGCTCCGTCTTTGTCTTTGGATTTGACTTTGTCTTTCCCTTTGATCTCAACCTTGGGCGTCTCCTCCTCGACAGTCTCCACTTTCCTCAGTCTGTTTTTGTTTTCTGCCATTTCAATTTATTTTGGAAATTTGAAAAATCTGTCAAAACGTATCTTCCCTGATTTTAAATCTCTTGAAAGCCAGACGAATAGCGGTTTGCCAACTATGTGGTCGATAGGCACATAACCCCAGAAACGTGAGTCTTGTGAGTTGTGGCGGTTGTCGCCCATCATCCAATAATAATCCATTGCGAACGTGTATTCGTCGGTCTCCTGTCCGTTGATGAATATCTTTCCGTCTTTGACAGTCAACGTGTTATGTTCATAAGCCGTTATGCAGCGCGAATAGAGTGCTATGTTTTCTGGCGAGAGTTTCACCGTGGCGCCTTCCTGCGGGATCACAATGGGGCCGTAGTTGTCCACGTTCCACCTGAAATGCAGGGTGTCGTTCGGGAAGATCTCCTGCGACACTTCGGTGCCTGCCGGCGCGCATACCTTGGTCACATCAGTGACGAACGGCTGTTTCGCGAACTCTTCTGCAGTCCTCGCGTTCATGTTGAGGATGAATTCGTTAGGGATCATGGTCCTGTATCCTTCGCTGATGTTGTACTTGTCGAGGATCCGCTGGTTTATCGCCGTGCCGTTGATCTTCACCAGATAGTTGTGCTGCATGTGTTCAGGCTGGTAGCCCACCTCGTCGTTTATGTACACCACGCCGTCGATGATCTGCACCTTGTCGCCGGGCATCCCGATGAGACGTTTCACATAGTTCTCGCGTTTGTCAACCGGACGTGTCATGATCTCGCCGAACTGCACTTTGTTGTTGTTCACGTAGTTTTTCCCGTATGCCCTGACAAGCTGATAATAAGTCACGTTGCTTTGATAGACCTCGCTCAGTGTGTCTCCTGCCGGGAAGTTGAAGACGATAGGGTCGTTGCGTTTTATTTTCGAGAAGCCAGGTAGCCTGTGGTATCCGATCTGCGGGTGTTCGATGTACGACTTCGCGGTCTTCGACCACGGCAATGTGTTGTGCATGAACGGGATTGACAGCGGCGTGTTCGGGATACGCGGCCCGTAGCCGATCTTGCTCACCATCAGGTGGTCGCCTGTCATGAGCGTGCCTTCCATACTCGACGACGGGATTTTATAAGCCTCGAAGACGAATGTCCTGACGATGAAGGCGGCTACGACGGCCCACAGAATCGCGTCGAGCCAGTCGCGGACCCAGCCTTTCGGCGGCCTCACCGTCGTCTTCGGGTCGTGGTATTTAAGCTCGTTCCTGCTCAATATCGGGAAGTAAACGTATGGGAAAAGTGCTGCGGCGACGATTTCGCCGATGTCATATCTCTCGTAACATTTCGCCAACTCGATGAACATCAACATTATCATGAAAAAATTCATGTATGGGAATATCAACAGGAGGTAGCACCACCATTTGTCCCATCTGATAATCTTTGCCAAGACGTGCAGGTTGTAATATGGGATGAACGCCTCGATGCGCCTGCGCCCCGCCTTCTCGAAAAACGTCGCGCATGTCATCGTGATGACTGAAAAAATCAGCGGCAGAAGTATTATTGTCAAAGTCATATTCATATTCGTAGATTTTATTTCGTTATTAATCGTGTCCTAATCTCTAATCTCTATCAGGTCGTCCATCGTGAAAACCCCTGTTTTCCCTTTCAGGAACTCGGCGGCTACGACGGCGCCGGTCGCGAATCCTTCCCTGCTTGAAGCCTCATGTGTCAGTGTGATGCTGTCGCATGGCGAAATCGCCTTGATTTCATGTATCCCGAAGACTTCTCCTTTTCTGATGGCGTTGACTTTCAGTGCATTCTTGCCGTCCTCGTCAAGTCTCCACGATTTGTAGTTGCTGTTTTCGGCGATGATGTCGTTTGCCAATTTCACGGCGGTGCCGCTTGGCCTGTCGAGTTTGTGTATGTGATGTGTCTCGCTTATTTCCATTTCATAACCAAACTGTCGGGCGAATCTTGCCATCTGTCTGTTGAGTTGGAAGACGAAATTCATCCCTATGCTGAAATTCGGGGCGTAGAACATGGTGTGTCCGCCGTCCTCGCATCTTTTTTTGATCTCTGCGAGTGAGTCGTACCAGCCTGTTGTCCCTACGACAACCGGGACGTTGAGGTCGAAGCATTTGTTGATGTTCCCGATGACGGTCGTCGGCGTGCTGAATTCGATGACGGCGTCGCATTTCGAGACGGCTTCTTTGTTTGCGTGCCATTCTAACTCTGTGTCGATATGACACATGACTTCGTGGCCGCGTGAAATGGCGATGCGTTCCACTTCGTGCCCCATTTTCCCATAACCTGAAATTACTATCTTCATGTTTTCAAAAATTCAGTTTAACACTAAGTCCTGCGGTGCCGCAGCCGTACGCGAAGTCGTTGGCCGGCTCCCATTTCGGTTCGACATGCAGTGTCAGGTCGTCGTCTATCTCGTAATACAGGAAATTGGCGTCGACGCAGGCGTCGATTATCTGCACTGCGTACCATCCTGCCATGACGATCCAGCTGAGTTCCATGTTGCGGCGGTAGAAGTCGCGCAGGGTGACGAGATTCTCGCCGGTGTATTTCTCCGCCTCACGTTTCGCCTTGTCGCTCACGTCGGGGTCGGTCCCCATCTTGTAGTTGTATGCGTCGCGGTACAGGTGGTAGTCGTCGCCGTTGGTGATGGCGAAATAGCCGCAGGCCGCGAAGCCGGCGTAAACCACGGGCATCTTCCAGTATTTGCGGTTGTAGGCCTGTCCCGCACCGGGTATCAGGGCGATCCACGTCGCTGTCTTCGGGTTGTGGTTCGGCGGCACGACCTGACGTTTCGTCTTTTCTTTTCTGTCTTTTTCTCTCGGCGTCTTGATCAGGATCTCCGGTGTGTCCGGACGTTCAAACGCCGTCGTGTCCTGAGCCTTCAGGCTCGGGGCGGCGATTGCGAATGTCAGTAGCAGGATCCAGAAACGCTTCATGATCAGTTGCCTTTGTTGATATATTCCATCAGCCGGTCGAACTCCTTGTCGTTCTTGAAGTTTATTGTGAGGCTCCCGCGGCCGCGGCTGTTGCGGTTTATGCTCACGTCCATGTCGAGTGCCTTCGAGAGGCTGCTGGCGTGTTGCCTGAAGCTCTCCGGCACCACATTCTGGCTCTTCGACGGCTTCTTCGCGTCTTTCTTGTTGAGGTTTCTCACCATCTCCTCGACTTGCCGCACGTTGAGGCCGTTGTCGATTATCTTCTTGAGTATCAGGAGCTGTTGTGTCTTGTCTTCTATCGTGATGATGGCTCTGGCGTGACCCATTGAGATGAATCCGTCGCGGATGGCGATTTGTATCTCTG
The DNA here is from genome assembly GCA_018064605.1 of Candidatus Limimorpha caballi. Lineage (GTDB taxonomy): Bacteria > Bacteroidota > Bacteroidia > Bacteroidales > F082 > Limimorpha > Limimorpha caballi. Next base: position 60,672 of record JAGHUX010000007.1, read on the forward strand.
CCGGTAACTTCAACAGTCTCAGGAAGTTGGTGACTGTCGAGCGGTCTTTCCCCACTTTCTCGCTGAGTTGTTCCTGTGTGAGGTTGCATTCGTCCACGAGACGTTGGTAGGAGATGGCCACTTCGATGGCGTTGAGGCTCTCGCGGTGTATGTTCTCGATGAGTGCCATCTCGAGCATCTGTTCGTCGTTGGCGACGCGGATGAACACCGGTATTCTCGTCATCCCGGCAAGTCTCGATGCGCGGAGGCGTCGTTCGCCTGAGATGAGCTGATACCTGTCGTAACCCATCTTGCGGACGGTCACCGGCTGTATGACGCCCTGGGTCCTGATGGATTCCGCGAGTTCTTGCAGGGCTGTCTCGTCGAAGTCGGCACGTGGCTGGAACGGGTTCGTCTCAATCTTGTCGATGTCGAGTTCCGCTATCGCGCCTGCCACGTAGTTGCCGGAGATGTCGGCCGACGTGATGTCGGTGTCGGGGCTTTGGAGGATGGCGTCGAGACCGCGCCCGAGGCCTCTTTTCTTATTGCTGTTCGTTGTCATTGTCGATGTTGTTGCGTTTTAGGATTTCCCTTGCGAGGTTGAGGTGGTTGATGGCTCCGGAACTCGCCGCGTCGTGCATGATGATGGTCTGCCCGTAGCTCGGCGCCTCGCTGAGACGTGTGTTCACGTTGATGATGGTGTCGAAGACCATCGACTGGAAGTGCGTCTTGACCTCATCGACGACCTGCTTCGAGATCCTCGTGCGGCTGTCGAACATTGTGAGCAGTATGCCTTCGATGTCAAGGTCGCGGTTGAAGCGCGACTGTACTATCTTGATGGTGTTCAATAACTTGCCGAGGCCTTCGAGTGCGAAGTACTGGCACTGCACCGGGATTATCACCGAGTCGGCGGCGGTCAGCGCGTTGACGGTGATCAGGCCGAGCGACGGCGAGCAGTCGATGATTATGAAGTCGTATTCGTCTTTTATCGGGTCGAGCGATTTGCGCATCATTTGTTCGCGCTGCGGCAGGTTGATGATCTCTATCTCCGCCCCGACGAGGTCGATGTGCGCCGGCAGCAGGTCGAGGTTCGGAGTCTCCGTCTCCTTGATTGTCGTCCGCGGGTCTGTGCCGTCGATTATGCATTCGTATATGCTGCTCTCGATGGTGTTCGGGTCGAAGCCCACACCCGAAGTGGAGTTCGCCTGCGGGTCAGCATCAATCAGTAAAGTCTTGTGCTCCAGTACTGCAAGGCTCGCCGCCAGGTTGATCGCCGTCGTGGTCTTGCCGACTCCGCCCTTCTGATTTGCTATTGCGATAATCTTTCCCATTCTCTTTGATTTTACTTGAAAAAACGCACAAAGATATATAAAATTTTGAATCGGGGCTATTATTTTTTATGCAAGTTTTCAACTTTTTGAAACATAAAAAAAGGATTTCCGGAACTGTCGTCAATCCCGGAAATCCTCTGCCGTTATCGTGACTTTATTACTTCTCGCCGAGTTTGTCGAACCAGTCCTCAACGTCGTCTTTCGGCTCGTCGTGACCTTCGTATTCCTTCGGCTCGTCGAAGTAACCTTCCGGATATTCGCCGGTCTCAATGTAGTTCAACGTCTCCTTCAACGCTGTGGCGAATTTCTCGAAGTCTTCTTTATAAAGGAAAATCTTGTGCTTCTCGTAGGTGAAGTGTGTCTGATCTTCGTTGAAACGACGCTTGCTCTCCGTGATAGTGATATATTTCTCGTCACTTCTTGTGGTTTTCACATCGAAAAAATAAGTGCGTTTCCCTGCACGTACCGGTCTTGAAAACAATTCCTCGCGGCTCATCTTGTCTTTTTCTTCCATACTGTTCCTGTTTGATGTAAATTGGCTGCAAAAGTAGAAAAAATTTGAATATGCAAACAAAAAAAATCAATCTTCCTGAAATTTTTTTACCGTTGCTTCTTTTATTCCGGATGTTTCCACAACATGTTGATTTTGACTTCTTTCGTGTTTCGCCGATGTGATATGGCTAAAATGAAATGTTCCTGTCGGGGTACCTCAATTTCGTCACGACACGTTTGGTGTATTCCGGGAAGTCGCTTTTCATGATCCAGTCGTAGTACTGCGGCTCTTTCCTGAAGACGTCCTCCACGCGCTCGTCTTTGTGCTTGCCGAACTTGAACACCGCCTTGCCGGCGTCGTCATACACGATCTGCCCCATCAGGTCAACGTTCTGGTGATGTGATGAGAAATGCGCGAGTTCTGACATGTCGTTCACTACCGGTTTTGTCGTAACTCCTTTGTTGTCAGTGTATTCAGTGTCTTTGTATTTGTCGAGCATAGCCATGAGAACTTCGTATGTGGCCATGGTGTCGGCGTTGGCGGAGTGCGCGTTGTCGAAGTCTTTGTGCATGAAGAACCTGTATGCGCCGCGCAGTGTCCTCGGCTCCATCTTCATGAAAATGTTCATCACGTCGATGAGCTGGCGTTCCTTCAGGTCGAAGTTCACGCCGGCGCGGATGAACTCCTCAACCAACATCGGAAGGTCGAATTTCAGGATGTTGTATCCGGCAAGGTCACAGTTGCCGAAAAACCTCGAAATCTCCGGCGCAAGCTGCCTGAAAGTCCTTTCTTTCGACACATCTTCATTCGTTATCCCATGCACCGCCGTCGTCTCCGGCGGAATCGGACACTCCGGGTTGATGCGCCACGTGCGCTGCTCCTCCTCACCGTTTACATTGACTCTCAATACACTTACTTCTACAATTCTGTCATGAACCGGATTCAGCCCGGTCGTCTCCAAATCAAAAAATGCGATAGGTCGCTTCAAATTTAACTTCATTTCAAATGTTTTGTTTCACATCGTAAAAGTACGTTTTTTTTCAAAATGTTACATCTTTGGTGAAATTTTTTTTTCGCTCGCTAAAAATACTTAATTTTGCGGCTGTAAATTTTAGAAATATGAGAAAGATTTTAACGACTCTCGCTGTCATTTTCCTTTCAATGTCAGCTTTTTCACAGCCTCTCTGGATGCGTTACAACAAAATCTCACCTGATGGTGAGAAAATAGCCTTTTCATATAAAGGTGATGTCTATGTGGTTGATTCTAAAGGCGGTACGGCTGTTCAACTGACCACCAACCCGTCTTACGACTATTGTCCGGTCTGGTCGCACGACGGCAAGACGATAGCTTTCGCCACCGACCGCAACGGCAATTTCGACATCTACGTCGTCCCGGTGAACGGCGGCGTGGCGAAGCGTGTCACGACAAACTCGGCGTCGGAGACCCCGCTCGCGTTCTCGCCTGACGATACTGAAATATATTATTCTGCATACATCCAGAAAGACGCCGCCGACGCGCAGTTCGCCTCTGGCTGGCTCACCGAATTATATAAGGTGTCGGTCGATGGCGGCCGCCCGCAGCAGGTGACAGCCGCCACGGTGTGCTCGGTTTCATTTGACGAAGATGGCGAATCGTTCCTTTATTACGACAGAAAAGGCAGCGAAAACATCTGGCGCAAACACCAGACCTCCTCGGTGGCCCGCGACCTCGTCTATTACAACGCCAAAGAAAAATCTCATAAGATATTGACAACCAACGTCGGAGAAGACCGCGACCCGCTTTTCATGCCGGGCTTCCAGAATGTCGTTTTCCTCAGCGAACGCGACGGGAGAAGTCAGAACGTCTATATGATGCCGTTCAAACGCGCCAGCGTGACCGGTGAGGTTGACGAAAATGGCAACAAGAACCCGATCCCGCTCCCGATGATCCAGCAGGTGACCGACTTCCCGACTTATCCCGTCAGATTTTTGAGCGTCGCCGACAACGGGATGCTGTGCTACGGCTATCAAGGTGAGATTTATACGCAGATGATTGGCGAAGAACATCAAAAGGTTGAGATTGAGATAGTTAACGACCAGGAGAATGTTGTTGAACGCGGTAAATTCGGCGGTGCCTCCGAACTCACAATCACACCCGACGGCGACTTGGTTGCCTTCGTGTCACGCGGCGAGATTTTCGTCACGACAGACGAATATCAGACCACAAAGCAAATCACCCACACCGCCGCAGCCGAAGGTCAGCCGTGCTTCTCGCCTGATGGCAAGTCGTTGATTTACACTTCTGAACGTGACGGATATTACAATATTTACATGGCAAAGATGCCTCGCAAGGAGGACCTGAATTTCGCATACGCGACCCTCATTGAAGAGGAGGCACTCTTCGGTGACGACGGCGTTGAGCGCACCGTGCCGCAGTTCTCGCCCGACGGAAAAGAAGTGGCTTTCCTCGAAAACCGGAACATTTTGAAAGTCGTGAATCTCGAATCGAAGAAAGTCCGTCAGATTACCGACGGCACGCAGCATTACGGTAATTCCGACTATGAGATTGAATATCAATGGTCTCCCGACGGGAAATGGTTCGCCTTGACGCTCATTACAAACATGCGCGACCCGTATTCTGATGTCGGCATCGTCTCCGCCGACGGCGACATGAAAATTCATAACATAACCAACGACGGTTACATCACCGGCGGCCCGCGCTGGGCTTTGGACGGCAACGCAATCACTTTCTATTCAAATCGTTACGGCATGCGCTCACACGCTTCTTGGGGCAGCCAGAACGATGCCTTCATCTGTTTCTTGAATCAGGACGCTTACGATAAATTCCGTCTTTCGAAAGAAGATTACGAACTTTTGAAAAAAGAAGAGAAGGCTTTGAATAATGAGAAGAAGGATGATAAGAAAGATGAAAAGAAGGATAAAAAAGACAAGAAGGAAGAGACGAAACCGATTGATATTGAATTGGATAGACTTGATGAACGCATAATACGCCTCACTCCGATGTCGTCGCGTCTTTCGGGTGCTGTCCTCTCGAAGGAAGGCGACAAACTTTATTTCTTGAGTGCCTTCGAGAAAGGCTACGACCTTTGGGAGCTTGATGTCCGTGAGAAATCGACGAAGATTTTGAAGAAACTCGGCGGCGGCGGCGCTGAACTTGTTTTGAACAAGAAAGGTGACAACATCTATGTGCTGAGCGGCGGCAACCTTCAGAAAATCGACGCGAAAGGAGGGAAGGCCACACCTATTATATATGATGCGACGATGGAACTCGACCGCGCCGCCGAACGCGAATACATGTTTAATCACGTGTTCCTTCAGGAAAGCAAACGTCTTTTCCGCCGCGACCACAACGGTGCTGATTTTGAACAGATTAAGGAGGATTTCTATCCGTTCCTCGAACATATCAACAACAACTACGATTTCTCCGAGTTGCTGAGCGAAGTCCTCGGTGAACTCAACGTCTCTCACTCCGGTTCGGGCTATCGTCCTGATAATGACGGCGATGCGACCGCACAACTCGGTCTTCTCTTCGACTGGAACCATGAAAAAGACGGTCTTCTCGTCGATGAGGTTCTCGAATACGGTCCGTTCGACAAGAAGGTCTCAAAAGTGAAAGCCGGCGACATCATCGAAAAGATTGACGGCGTTGAAATCAAGAAAGGCATGGACTATTTCCCGCTTCTGAACAAGAAATCCGGCAAGAAAGTGCTTGTTTCGGTTTACAGTCCCAAGTCGAAAGAGCGTTGGGAGGAAGTCGTGAAACCTATTTCGAGAGGGACGCAAAATGATCTGTTGTACAAACGCTGGATAAAACGTAATGCGCAAGTCGTTGACAGTCTGTCAGATGGCCGTCTCGGCTACGTTCATATCAAGAGCATGGGCGACGCAAGTTACCGCGACGTCTATGCCGACATCCTCGGGAAATACAACAAGCGCGAGGGCATTGTCATCGACACTCGTTTCAACGGCGGCGGACGTCTGCACGAAGACATCGAGATTCTTTTCTCCGGCGAGAAATATCTCGAACAGGTCATCCGCGACTCCGTGGCCTGCGTGATGCCGTCGCGCCGTTACAACAAGCCTTCGGTCATGATTATCGGCGAGGCGAATTACAGCAACGCGCACGGGACGCCGTGGGTTTACAAGCACAAGGGCATGGGCAAGCTCGTCGGTATGCCTGTCCCAGGAACGATGAGCAGCGTGACGTGGGAGACGTTACAGGACAACTCTCTGTACTTTGGACTTCCTGTCGTCGGCTATCGCACGCAGGAAGGCAACTACTTGGAAAACAGTCAGTTGGAGCCGGATGTCAAAGTGAAGAACACGCCCGAAAAACTCGCGCAAGGCATCGACGAACAGCTCGAAGCCGCAGTGAGGGAGTTGCTCAAGGACGTTGACGAATTCGAATATTGGGGTAGATAAGCTATTCCACCACAATCTCATCCATGAAGATCCAGGAGTCGTAACCGGCGCCGGGCGTTTCGGCGGGAAGCACTCCTGGGTTTTCTATTACAACACGCAGATACTTTGTTTTTATTCCGTTGAGATTCAATGTCTTGCTGAAAATATTGTTGCCTGTCATCGGCACTTTGTCATCAAAGGTGTATGTCCTGACCCAAGTGTCGGGTATGTCAGGCGACGCATCAACAGGAAAGGCATAGACCTTAACTTTCGCTGGCATCATAATCCAGTCAAAAGGATTTGTCATAAAATTGATTGTCAGAGAATTGACAATTTCCGCTTTCCCGAAATCGAGTTCGATGTCGGCGTCGCAGCCGTAGAATCCCTGCCAGTTGCCGTCTTTGTAGTTGATGCTCCCTGTCACTCCGTTCAGAAGTGCGTCGTCACCGCCGCCGGAATATTCCGGACGATAGTTTCCGGCTGGACTGTTCAGACTTTTAAGATGCCCTATCCCTTTGTGATACAGGAAGTTGCGTTCTGAAATGACGCTGTCGCCGTTTTCGTCATAACTCATCGCTTTCACGACACAAGAACTGCTGATGGCGAAAGGTACGCCGTAAAGTTGCGAGTTCCTGTCGGGTTCGCTGCCGTCGGTGGTGTAATAAATGTCTTTGTCGTTGAAGATGGTTTTCAATGAGATAACGGGTTCGCCGTCTTGCAACTCGTTGCTTATGAACACTTTCTTGTCTGCATCATTGATGTCTTGGATGATTCTGTCAAAGCGTGCCTCCACGATGTCGCGCGAATAGGCGCGGCTCTCGCTGTCCCATAGCCGGCCCGTCATGTCTCTCAATGCGATGACCTTTTCGTAAAAGTCGGTCATCGCCTTTTTTGTTTCGTTGACATTTTCAATGTTTGGATTTTGTAATGTATTGTAAATCTGTACTTTCAAGATGTTTTTGCATTCTGTGACGTAAATTCTGAAAGCGGCGGTCCGGGCGCAAAGCAGGATGTCGTCATTGCGGCTGCCGTCTTCAATCATCTTTGAGATTTTTCTGAAAATGCTGTGACTTTTGTCTTTTGCCGAAACAAATTTCTGCAAACTTTCTTTGCCGACTTGGTCAGGGTAAAACTCAAGCAAGGGCTTGTCAAGCTCGTCGAAACCCATGTTAATTTCATTGAGGTCGTAGAGTACGGCAATCGCCCCGTTGTCCTCTGTTTTGTTGTTAAAATATTGAATTTCAAATAGTTTATTGAAATCATTCTCGTATTTCAATCCTGTTCCGGGATTCCACGACATTTCCGCCGCCCAAATCATTGAATGCCAGGTGCTTGAGAACATCGATTCGCCGTAGTCGTCCCATGCGGTGTTCATCAGTCCTTTCGCGCCACTCGCGTATGCGTCGCGTGCGAAGTTGGCGATGTTTTCCGTATATGTCTGAATGTCAGGGAATACCGTGCTCCAGCAGTTGGCGCCAGTCGCGACCCAGAACGTGTACCCCGACTCCTTGAAAGGCTTCAGCATCTCCGCGAAACTGTCTCTCGCGCCGTAGCTCCAGACAACAAACTGCACGTCTTCGGGCAGTCTGTCAATCATCGACGGATCCTTGGCGATGATGTCGCCCCACATCATGACGGTCTTGTCGTGTCTTTTCAAGATGTCGTACACCTTATTTATATGTGCGCAATACGCCTCGTCTTTCCCGACTTCTTCGACGTATTCCTTGGCTTTTCCGGAGCCAAGTCCTTCAGTCTCATCGCAGTTGATGTTGAAATATTCCGATTCGTATGCCGGTGCGACTTCGTTGAAAACGTCTTCCAGAAACTTGTAGGTCTTTGGATTTGACGGGTCGAAGTTGTTTTTCGTGTCGCCGATTTCATTATAATAAAATGGAATGCGGAGCGTTTTCTCGGCGTGCGCGAAACATTGTTGGTTTCCCATGAATTCGACGTGATATTGTTTTGCGTATTCCGTCAACTCTTTGATTTCCTGTGCGGTGAGTCCGTCGGCGGGTGCGATGTCGGGATGGCTTTCAAGTTTGAAGACGTGTTCGGTGTAAAGCTGGAAGAAGTTCATCTTGTACGCCGCGAGTGTTCGTATCTCTTCTTTTATGAATTCAACTGTCGGAATCGGGCCGCGGCTTATGTCGTCCATCCAGCCACGATATTCGAGTGCGGGCCAGTCGGTGATTGTCATGCAGGGTATCTCGAATTCGGACTCATTTGTCACGACATTCTGATATTTAATGATTTGGTTGAGACTTTGCCTTGCATAAAACAGGCCTTGCTCCGTCGTCGCCTGCAGACTTATCTTACTCGGTGAGATTTTGATGACATAAGCCTGGTCTTCGTTTTCCTTTGCGGAAATGTTTCTGACGATCTTTGTCTTGATACGTTTCTCGTTTTTCAGGGAATCCGAACTCCATGAAAAACAACCTTTTTGATATTCAACCTGTTGTGGTTTCGGGATGATGCCTGTCTCCTGTGTGAAAGCGATTGTTGCAAACAAGCATATCAAAAATGTCAGAGCTGTTTTTTTCATGGAGCCGTTTCTTTTTTACAATGTTTTCAAGGTGTTTCCCGTGAATCTCAACGATATGTGCTCTACTGAAGGTGTGATCTCAGTTGTCGTCGCCTCGATGTCGTTGATTGTCAACGTGTAGTTGTTCCCGTCTATGACGACCGAGATTTCGCCTCCGTTGATGAATTTCAGTGTCTTCTTGGAATACACGAAAGTGCCTGTGCATGTGGCGTTCGGGTCGTTCTCGAATGTCGGGAAGTTAAAGGTTCCGGTTTCGAGATGTTCGAAGTCAAGTGTCATCTCGTTATTTTCTTCAGTCTTTACTATCAATGTGTTAGAGCCTTTTTTCGCGACGTATGCTATGACATATTCGTGAGTGCCGGTAGGGTTTACGACGGTGATGGTGCCGTCGGTTAAAACTACTATCACATAGGTCTGTTCGACGATGTCGCTCGGCTCGTATTCGTCCTTGAAAGCTCTGGCCTTTACCGTCGTCGTCTGCGAGAAGGTGAGCGGTTCTGAGAAGACGGGGCTTGTCTCCTTCGGCTCGTCTCCGTTCAGGGTGAAGTGTATCGTGGCACCCTCCGTGGCGCACGAAAGCGTCAGTGTCACCGGCTCGTTGAATGTGCCGCCGGTGATCGAGAATGTCGGGTTCGCCACCGTCTCCTGGACTATCTCGTAATGCTCTTCCGCGACATCGCTGTATCCGAGGCCTTCCTTGTACGCTATCGCCTTCACGGTTGTCGATTCGGTGATTCTGAAAGAGATGACATATTGGGTCGAACTGTCTGTCGGGGTGCTGCCGTCGGTGGTGTAATATATTGATGCGCCGTCGGTCAGGCATCTTATGGCGACGACTTTAGAGCCGACAAATGTTCCGCCCGGATAGATGAACTCGGGTGTCTGTATGTGTTCGGCCTCCTTGGTGTATTCGAACGTCGCCGTCTCGCTTGGCGTCATCCCGTCTTTGAACGCCTTGGCTTTCAATGTCGTCGTCTCCTTGAACACCAATGTGTATTGGTAAAGTTCCGACTCGGACGTCGGCTCGCTGCCGTCTAATGTGTAACGGACCTCCGCGTCTTCCGTCGGACATGAGATGCTGACGTGAACCGCTTCCTTGAAAGTGCATGAGCCCGGTTCGGCCAATGGTGTCTTCACCTGGTCTTGTATTTGTTTTTCAATGATATATTCCGCCTCGACGATGCCGCTGCTGTTGTACCCGTCCTTGCAGGAGATGGCTTTCAGCGTTGTGGTTTCCGTGATGGTTATGTCGGACGTGAACTCCGTTGACGAATCGCTCGGCTCCGAACCGTCGGTGGTGTAATATATTGATGCACCGTCTGTTGCGCAAGTCATGCCAACGCTTATGTCATGGTCGTATGTGCCGGCCGGTAAGGTGAATGTCGGGTCGGCGGCTGTCGGTGTCGGCTCGTCATCTTTGTCTTTTTTGCATGACGAGAAAATGAAAATCGCTGATAATGCGATGATTAAAGTTGTTGATAATGCTTTTTTCATTTGATGCTGTATTTTATGTTGCGCAAAAATAGTGATTTTTCCGATTTGACATGCCAAAAATCCTGTTTAGTTGAGATTTAGTTTCAGCTGGATTTCCTTGACTTCATTTTTCAGCTCGTTGATGGTGTCGAGAAGTTGCTGCTCTCTTGGAATGTTTTGGTTCTCAGGCATTTGCGAGCTGATGTAATGCACGAATTTCCACACTTCCTTGATTTCGCCCACGGGGATGTCGAAGTTGTCGTAGAGCGGATTCAGCGAGTGCATGGTGAGAAAGCCCTGGTCAAGGTGGTTTTCGGCCATTTTGAAGACGATGCCGTCGTCCATCGTGAGGACTATGTAGGCCTGCCTGTCGTGGATGTCGTGCCAGTCAACGACGTACTCACCGGTGACGTACGACTTGTCGGGAATCGGCAGCATGGAGTCGCCGCTGATCTGGAAGGTGCGGTATTTCCTCTCTCTTGAAAGGAACGGAAGCTGGAACGTGGGAAGCACTTTTATATATTCCGGATCGGCGTAACCCGTTGTGTATCCGGCCTTTGCCTTCTCCGTGACAAGCTCGATGTTCTCGTTGTTGCCGCTGTCAACGGTGGTGGCGAGCACCCGTATGTTGCTGCCTCTCAGATGGACGTCGTAGCCGCGCTCAAGCTGGTTCAGCTGTATTTCGCCGACTTTCGATAAATCTACCTTTATCAATGTGTCTATCGCGACGTTGAAATATTTCGACAGCGCCATCAGCGCCTCGATGTTCGGTTCCGAGACCTCGTTCTCATATCCGCTGAGCGTCGAACGCTTCATCCCGAGTGCGAATGCGATATCGTCCTGCGTCTTGGAACGCCTTTTCCTCAATAGTTTTATGTTGGTACTGAAGTACATAGCTGTGTTTTGTTTTGACTAATTTTCCGTCATTGTATGTGATTAAAAACGCGTCAAAATTACAAATAATTTTTGAATAGGAGAGGAGAAAATGAAAAAAAAATCATTTCCCCGATTTCCTGCGGTTGCACTCGCGGTAGAGCATCTGGCAGTTTTCGGCGACGGTTCTTCCGCCTTCGCACCACGGCGTGATGTGGTCGGCCTCCATCTGGCTCAAGTCGAAATGCTCGTGGCAAACAGGACAAACGCTCAACTGGTTTTCGTATGCCGCCAACTTCTGCGCATCGCTGAAGGCGCGGATGGAGAGGAATTTCTCCTTGCGCGTCAAGATGAAAGGATAAATGCCCGTCTTCTTGGTCACGTCGTCGTCCAGAATCAACTTCTTGACTTCTTCGTCAACGGCTTTTGTGTCGATGACGCTGTCTTTGAACTCTTTGTAAAGTGCGCCCCAGTCAACGCCTTTCATGATTTTCTTGCGTTCCTTGTTGGGCTGAAACGAGCTTTCTATCCACGTGACGACCGACTGGAAGAACTGCCACAAGGGAGCGGCGTTGGCATCGTGCTGGTGATTGGACATATAGACTTCGATGTTGCCGTCGGAAATCCAGGAGATGGCGGTTTCCAAGTAGTCTTGACGGATGGCGGATCCGGTGAGGTAGTCGGAGGCGATTTTGGTGGCCACGCAGCCGGGTTTGCTGAAGTAGCGTTTCGCGTCGCTCACCCACGAGCCTGCATACACGGCGTTACGCAGTTCCTGTTCGGTGAGTTCTTCGCCCGCTATGTTGATGGTCTTGAACCATTTGAGTTTCTCGCTGTCGGTGCCGCTGCAGATATAGACGTTGAGTTCGTAGTCCAAAATCTGCTTCTGCTCGTCTTCTTTCAGGTTGTGGAAATAGCGGAACAGATAGGCGAAGTCGCCGTTCACGTACTGGCAGATGCTGATGGTGCGCTGCTGCCCGTCGATGATTTCGAAGGTGCCGTCGTCGCGCACCGCCCAGTACATCACGTTGAGCGGGAAGCCGTGGGTGAGCGTGTCGATGACGGCGTCGCGCTGCTTTTCCTTATAGACGAACTCGCGCTGGTATGGCGGGCGCACGTCGAGTCTGCCGCCGAAGGCGCGAACGCCGTTTTCGGCATTGTCCTCGTAACCCCGCGTGAGGTCGCGGACGGTGATTTTGTGTAGTTCTATCTGCATAATGTTTTGTTATAATTCGTCACTTTCTAAATCTTCGATTTTTTTACTATTGGTATTGTCGTAATAATCAATAAAAACGCGCTCACTATCATCAATGGCAACGATTATAAGACCATAATCTCCGACAGGAAATAATGAATTGTAATGGCATTTTCCATCGCGAACTTGGCTTATTTTGCCATAATCCGTTAAGTCGTAGCTTGCGTTGTCTTCAAAATATTCCTCTGCTATTGGCTGACCATACTTTGCCGAAATCTTGGATACTATGTTCTGGTAGTCTGCGTAAAGCTGACTCCAACTTACAGAATATGATTTTTGGGGCAGCACCACCCGGCAAAAACTGATGATGCCATAGTCTTGGCGGATAACGAAATCACAATCCAGGTAACCTTGGAATGTTCCTTGTAGATGAACTGCGTTTTCAAATGTTGTTTGATATTTAAGACCCCTTCCCTGTAAATGTGTTTGCATTTCCTTTAGAGAGCAGTCCATACTTTTGCCCATGAATTTCATGCGTTCTTGTGCGCTAATACTACTAATTCCTACAATAACAAGGAATAAAATAATGGATAATTTTTTCATATTTTGATAATTTTAAATGTTGATTTCACTTTTTTATGTTATATTCGGCTTGTTCCTCCGCGGCCAATGGCAATGTCTCTTCCTGCTGCAAATACTGGGTGGGCTGGCGACGGCGGATGAAAATGCGACTATACATTCTTTTGCCATTAATATAGCCTCTTCCTTTCTCAATATTTAAATCATATTCATTACCTATTATCTCAAATTGTTCAGGATTATATTTATCCAAAAATGTGATTGGAACACCCATTACGCCATCGTAATCAGCAGGAATATCGGATGTTTTATCCACATTGACGGCATCGTAGTTGTCGTATTTTGGATATTCTTCAGGAGTGTATTTTTTGAAAAGGATCAAATTTTCGTGGCGTTCTTTGTAATCCAAATTGGTAAACCAACGCACACCCTTCACCCTGATAAATTTATTTCCTTTCTCATCAACTCGAAATCCTGCTGCATTCAAAGGGTAATCTTGAGGTACGCCAAATTCTCTATCTCCACTATGAATGCTTGCGCCAAGCCACAATTTTTCTTTTTTTATCAAATGAAAAACCTCTTTATATGATGTGGCATTTACGTTACCAATTATCAAGAACTTCTTATCATATTCTATCAATTGTGCGACATATTCCCTGAAAAGTGAAAACGGCGGATTGGTGACTACAATGTCGGCTTGTTTCAATAGTTCAATGCATTCTTTTGAGCGGAAATCGCCGTCGCCTTCAAAATAGTTGATGCCGATTTCGTCGGGGTCTGGAACACGGTTGTTGTTCTTATCGCCATTGTATTCCAACCAGATGGCGCGTTCCGAATCGTTCTGCGAGAACAAGTCCCGTTCCTGGTTTTTGTAGCAGGTGGTAATTAGTTTTTTCAGTCCTAATTTCTCAAAGTTATAGCTGAAGTAATGAAAGAAATTGCTTACTCGCGGGTCGTCGCAGTTGCACAGCACCACTTTATCCTTGAAATGCTCTTTGTAGTGTTTCAGTTCGTTTTCTATATCGACAAGCTGTGTGTAGAACTCGTCCTTTTTTGCGTTCTTCGCCTGGTTAAGGTTCTTGTTTGCCATATTTGATTGATAGTTTTTGCAATGCTATCAATCGGTTTGAATCGTGAAAAAGAAAGGTGTGAACCTCTCTACTCGCGTTCACGGGAAGTCCGCTAAGAAACCCGTCGTACAATTAGATCAGCCCACACCTTAAGGTGCGAGCATTAACATTATTTTGTACGAAAGGAGTCTATTCAGACTTCTTGTGAACATTATTTCCGATTCGTTAGAAAATCGTTTAGCGGACTTTTTTCTTTGAACGCGAAATAATAGCTAATGCGTTAATTTATAATATGTTATTTAAAATTTCTTTTTCTTTTTTTTGTTATAAGTTTTAGTTGTTATTTAATTCAGGTTTATCATCTATTGCCAATGGCATATTTCGTTCCAATGCACGGCGTAATTCTTCTTCTGTTGGCATATACGGAAGATATTTGGTGGCGAAAAGTTGTTGCGAACCATTCAAAACAGAATATTTGACCACGGTTTCTTCCTTTTCTGCGCACATCAAAATTCCTATCGTTGGGTTATCTCCTTCACCACGCTTCAAATCATCAAACATACGCACATACATATCCATTTGTCCGACATCCTGATGCGTCAACTTTGAGGATTTCAAATCAATCAAAACGAAACATTTTAAAATGTAATTGTAAAAAACCAGGTCGATATAAAAGTGACTCGTTTCCGTACTAATGCGCATTTGACGGGCGACAAACGAAAATCCTTTTCCTAATTCCAGCAAAAATTGTTGCATGCAATCAATCAACGCGTTTTCCAAAGTTTTTTCATTATGATTCGGATAAGGTGGCAATCCAACAAATTCCAAGACGTATGGATCTTTGACAAAATCTTTCACATTGATTGCAGATTCAGACTTTTCATCAAGAATGTTGTTTTGCGAAGACAGCATACGTTGAAAATAACACGACCGGATGTTCCGTTCCAACTGTTTTACACTCCAATTTTCTTTCGCGGATTCTTGGAGATAAAACATTCTGGCTTTTAAATCATCCACCCTCATTATCAGCCTGTTATGACTCCAACTTAATTTGCTACATACTGTGTAGCAAATCTGTTCGTCAGGGTACGTGCGATAAAATTGCCGCATATTTCTCAAATTAGCGTATGAGAAACCTTCTCCAAATTCCTCGGCAAGTGATTTTGACAGATTTTGAAGAATATACGCGCCATAGTCGGCTCTGTTTTTCCCATTTTGTTCTTCTTCGAAAATACGCTTGCCCACAAGCCAATAAGACATCACCATTACCGAATTAATAGCGCGGCAAGTTGATTGACGTGCCAATGTGATTATGTTCTTTATGTCGTTTACATAATCATTGGTGGAGTCGATTTTTATTATATCGTTAGTGATATCCATTTTTCCGACGCTTTTTGTTTTGAATGCGAATAATAGCCAATGCGTTAATTTGTAATATGTTACTTTAAATTTCTTTTTCTGTTTATCTGTTATTTTATTGAGTTTATATGATGTTTATTTATCAAGAATCAATTTGGTGAGGCTTTGTTTGTCCGGCAAAACGGTCTGGTACTTGCTTGCGAAGATTTGCTTGTTTTCTTCAGGCAAAGTGATCTCCACTAATGCGTCGTTTTTCTTTTTGCACAACACTATTCCTATTGTTTTATTTTCGTGTTCCAGTTTTACAAAGCGGTCGTAGTAATTCACATACATCTGCATCTGACCTAAGTCCTGATGCGAAAGTTCCCCGATTTTCAAATCAATCAGCACAAAACACTGCAAAATCCTGTTGTAGAAAACCAAATCAACGTAAAAATGCTTTTCGTCAAAAGTGATTCTCACCTGTCTGCCCACAAAAGTATATCCCTTGCCGAGTTCCAGAAGAAATGATTCAAGTTTGTTGATGAGTTTTTGCTCAAGTTCCGATTCCGAATAGGAGGCTTGTTCAGGCAATCCAAGAAATTCCAGAACGTATGGGTCTTTTACAATGTCAGCCGGTTTTTCGATGATTATACCTTGGGCGGAAAGCTTCTTCACCTCATCTTTGTCTTTGCTGAGCGCGAGTCGCTCATACAAAGACGAATCAAACTGCCGTTTAAGTTCTCGCAGACTCCAATTTGAATTTGTCGCTTCTTTTTCATAAAAATCCCGTTCTGCATTGTTGTCAATACGCATCAAAAACAGATAGTGAGACCAACTTAAATGGAATTGGTCAGACAGTGTCTGACGAATTGAGTACGATTGATAGAAATCCCTCATTTGTTTGAGATTAGTGACAGAAAAGCCCTTGCCAAACTCTCGTGTCAACTTTTCGGAAAGGTTTTTGAGAACTTCTTTGCCGTATTCGGCACGAGAATTTCCGTTTTGCTCGTCCTCCACGATGATTTTTCCTATTTCAAAATAGGTATAGACCATTGCAATATTGACAGCACTTGTCACCTTTCTTCTGGCTTCTTCCAAAAGACGGGCGATTTTGTTGTACAATTCGTTGCTTTTAAGCGGTTTCGTGTTATCGGGATTCTTCATTTTCCAAATTTTCTGTAATCTTTTTATAAATAATAGCTAATGCGTTGATTTATAATATGTTATTTTAAAATTTCTTTTTCTGTTTTGTGTTATTCTAATTCGTTTATAATTAATGTTCTTATTTTTTCAAGACAATCCAACGTCCGGCACTTGTGTTGCCTTCGTGGCGAATGAAACCCAGTTTTTGCATTGTGGCGAGTTCCCGCTGAATGGTTCGCACAACTACCGACAAAACTTGCGACATCAATGCGGCTGAAATGCGGGGGTTGACCTCTATTAAATTTATTATTTTTCGTTGGCGTTCAGTGAGTTGCACTTGCGACAAACTTACGACATCACTTACGACATCCGTTATCTCTTTACGCTTGATGGTCACCAATATGCCGCCGCTGTTTTCTTCAAAAACCGGCGCGTCAAATCCTGCGCTTACGAATCCATCACAAATCTTTTTTATGCCCCGTCCCCACGATTCAACAAACCCGGCTTTGTAGAAGACCTGCGCGATATTCAGGTTGCGAGGTCGTGAGGTGTGTTTCTGCATTAAGGTGTCGATGGAATATCCTTGTGGTAATTCTCCGATGTTCCACAATTCGATGTGGTCGGAGAAAACGCGCATCTGTATTGGTGCGCCGGGATAGTCCCGATGAATGATGGCATTGTAAAGCATTTCACGAAAAGCCTCTTCCGGGATTTCCAAGGGCTCAATCCGTTGCATACCATTGTAATGGATGGGCGAAACAAGGTATTTGCTTTTCAACACCTCCAGCACGCGATCCGCCATTTGAAGGATGTTCCCTTCAATTTCATCTTGAAACATCAGATCTGTTTCATCTTTGCCAAAACGCCCTATTTTAAATTGAACGCCCGGGAAATAATCCTGCGGACATTTGGCAAACAAAAGAATGGCGGCATTTTTCACATGCCCGCATTCATCAATTAGCCGAAGATTTTCCAATACTTCTTGTGGCGTATTACCTAATGATTCAGAGACAAGACGTTTTGATTCTGTCCCTTTTCTGACAAAATATCGGATGGCTTTTTCGTCAATACAATCTATGGTTGCCGAAGTGTCTATGACTTCATCCCATTGTTTGCCCATTTTTTTCAGAAGGAATTGCTGCAACGCGGAACCTTTCAGCTCTTGCTTGGTGCTTCCGCTTCTATAATGGTATTTGCCTTGAAAATTGATGGGGACATTGCTCGGCTCAACGATGATTTCAATATAATCTAAATCACCTTTCTTCAAAAGATTAGTTTCGCACACTATGCCCAAATAATTCACAATCTTGTTCGGAATGTCCTCGCTCAACTTATGGGCGTTTTTCAAACCTACGACCTCACCGTTATCATTCACGCCAATAAACAAAACACCGCCTTTGGCGTTTGCAAAGCCGCAAATCCATTTCAGGTATTCGTCGCGCCACGATTCCTTGTATTCGGTGTTTTGAGATTCGTTGTTCATTTTTTAATTTCAAATATCCAGTCCAGGCGCGTCAACGTTGAGCATGTTGAACAGGTCGTCGATGCCCATCTCGTCGAGTGTCCTCTGGATGAAAGGCGCGTGCGTGCCGTCGGCGTGTTCGTAGCCGTCATTCTGTATCTCGTTCATTAAGAAGTCGTTGAGTCTCTCGAAGATGTCGGGTGTCATATCCCAGTGGAAATAGTGGTCGCTGTCGGTGAAGAAGTCGAAGATGTCCTTGCCGTGCTCCTTGCGCACGCCGTGGAAGTTGTCGGTCACGATGAAGCGCCGCATCCCGAACCGATATAGGTCGGTGATGAGCTCGCACTCGTCCTGCAACGAGAGCGAACACACCCCGTTGTCGTTGATCTTGAACCTGCCGCCGATGCGCGGGCGGTGTGTCTCGTAGTAAAAATCCTCTGCTTTCAGCGCGTCAGCCTTGCTCGGGAAACGCATGTAAAAATCGTAAAACTTGTGGTCCACGGTGGAAATATTTTTTTAAAGCGCAAAAATACGAAAAAAAACGCCTTGTATGAAATTTTTTTATAATTTTACGCACTAAAATAATTTAGAAAAATGAAAAGGTTTTTATTATTTGCTGTAATTACAACATTCACATTATCAACACTTTATGCAAGAAATGTCGATATCAGGAAGGCGCAGCGGATCGGCGAGAAATTCATGAAGGAAAGCACCTCGTTCAGAAACCGCAGCGTTTCATCGGAACTTGTTTACACTTATTCAGACGCTGAAGGCACACCTTATATATATATCTTCAACGTCAGCGGGTCGGGCTTCGTCGCCGTCTCCGCCGAAGACCGCGTGAAGCCGATCCTCGCTTATTCGACGGAAGGGACGTTCAGCGCGGAAGACATCGCCCCGGCCTTTAATTTTACGATTAAGAGTTATACCGATGAAATTCAATACATTAGAGAAAACAACGTTGAGCGTCTTTCAGACATCGCCGATGAATGGACGCGCGTCGAGAAGACCGGACGCGTGAAGGCTGTCCGCAATACGCGCACCGTGCCGATCCTGCTTGAGACGCTGTGGAATCAGAATTACCCGTACAACGCACTCTGCCCGGAAGACGACGGCGGCAACGGCGGACACGTCTATGCCGGATGCGTCGCCACGGCGATGGCGCAGGTGATGAAATATTTCAACCATCCTGTGCAAGGCACTGGCTCTCATTCATATACGCCTGGCGGTTGGGGACATCCTTATTACCCGACTCAGACCGCAAATTTCGGCGAGACATTCTACAACTTCGAGCGTATGCCCATGCGACTCGACTCGACAAGCACCGAAGAGGATATTTTCTACATCGCCCAGCTGCAATGGCACTGCGGCGTCGGCGTGGAGATGATGTACGGACCCGACGGCAGCGGCGCCTATTCTGAGGACGTGCCGAATGTAATCGGCAGCTATTTCGGCTACAACCCGGATGCGGAAGTCCTTTACAAAGACTGGTACTGGAAAGATGACTTCAGCGAGATGCTCAAGAGTGAGCTCGACCTCGGACGCCCATTGTATTATTCAGGTCAGGACGATGGTGGCGGCGGCGGACATGCCTTCGTGTGCGACGGCTATGACGAAAACGACTTCTTCCATTTCAATTGGGGCTGGGACGGAAAAGACAACGCCTGGTGTGCGATGGGCGCACTCAACACAACAAAATATGCTTTCAACACTTACAACTCCGTAGTTCAGGGTTTCTATCCTGTTGACGATGAATATTACCAGCGTCCCGCAAAGATCGTTGATATGGAACTTGTTGAAAACGAGACGGATGCAACTGGCAGTTTCTCGGTCACTGTGAGTTGGAAGAACCCGGCGGAGAACATGCTTGGCGAAAGCCTCGGGCAGATTGACAGCGTCATCGTCAGGAGAGACTTCGAGACCGTAGCCTGTTTTACAAATGCAACAGCCGGCGAATCAATGAGTTATACAGATGAACTTGATAAAGACGGCAACTATGAGTATTCGGTTCTCGTTCATAATCAATACGGTTACAGCATTCCGGTCTATCAGAGAATCATGGTCGGCCCGAAATGCGACCTTGTCTTTGAGTTGAACGATGAAGGCGGCGACGGCTGGAAGGGCGGCTCGGTCTCGATTGCGAGAGACGGCGTGCGCATCGCGAAAATCACGTTGGAGGAAGGCTCTTCGGAGACGCGTGTCGTCCCGATGCTCCAGGGCGACCTCACCTTCATCTGGAACAAGGCATGGTTCAGCGGAGACTATTACACCGAAGACGAAATCTCCTTTAGTATATATAACGCTGACGACGAGCTGCTGTTCTCATCGCCCGACTCGCTGATTGCAGGACGTCTGTTCGACTACACGAATATGTGCCACGACACGACGTCTGTCGGAGAGATTCAGCATGGCTCAACCGTTCTTAATGTCTTCCCGAATCCTGTCAGGAACCAGATGACGGTTTCCGCCAAGGGAATGAATAACATTAAAGTATATGACATTGTGGGACAGGAAGTTATGAATGTTTCTGTCAAGGAAGACGAGATCACACTTGATACGGAACGTTTTGCCAGCGGAGTGTATTTTGTCTCTGTTGAAACTGCCAAAGGTTTGATTTCCAAGAAGATAATAATAAATAATAACTAAACACTAAAAAAATGAGAAGATTTTTACTGACAGTCGTTGCCCTGCTCGTTTTCGCGGGACAGATGTTTGCGGCTCCGGTTGATGTCGCTACGGCGAAGAAACTCGGAGTGAGCTATTTGAAAAACAATGTGGCATCTGCTAAGTCTATCACTGATGTTGAACATGTTTACACGGTGTCAGGCGACAACGGCATTCCCAGCCTTTATGTTTTCAACTACGAAAACGGTTATGTTATTGTCGCTGCCGACGACCGCGCCTATCCGATTCTCGCATATTCGGAAGAGAGCATTTTCGATGTGAATCATCTTCCGGACGGCCTCGTCTATTACCTCGGCCATTACAGCGATGAAATTCAGTATGCCATTGAAAATGATTTTGTTGCGGAAGAAGAAATTGCCGAGCAATGGGAGCTTCTCCGCACCGAAGGCATCACCTCAAGGACGAGGATGAACCGTGAGGTGTCTCCGCTCATCACCACGAAATGGAACCAGGATTATCCTTATAACTATTATGCTCCTGCTCACAATTACGGTCCTGGCGGCCGTTGCTACGCCGGCTGCGTCGCCACCTCAATGAGCCAGGTGATGAGATTCTGGAGCTGGCCTGACCAGGGTGTCGGCGAGCATTCGTACAACACAAGCACTGTCGGCGGGACGTTGTCGGCGAACTTCGGCGAGACGACATACAACTGGAGCAACATGCCTAACACCATCCCGAGCGGCAGTCCGCAGGCGATAGCACTCCTCATGTACCACTGCGGAGTGTCGGTAGATATGGACTTCAATTACGATGGCAGCGCCTCTCAGACATATAAGGTCGTGGATGCGGCGAAAAACTACTTCAAGTATTGCTCCGCCACGGAGATTCTCTCCCGTGAATCATATACGAAAACGGCATGGGAAGACATCTTGATTGACCAGTTTGACCGCGGGTATCCGGCGGCTTATGCGGGCACCGACGGGCAGATGGGACATGCGTTCAACTGCGACGGATACGACGCACAACGCAAGTTCCATTTCAACTGGGGCTGGAGCGGCTGGTGCGACGGCTTTTTTGCAATCGATGCGTTGAACACCATGAACGGCACCTTCAACCTCAATCAGAGAGTCATCGTGAACATGATTCCTGATTACATCTACAACGTGCTCGTCCCTGAAGTTGAGGATCTTTATGTCGAAATTGAAAACGCTGTGACAAAGACCGGTGTCGTGATATTCACGGTTCCTGCGGTTTCCATGTCGGGCGACCCGCTTACGTCAATCGAAAAGATGGAATTGAAACGTAATGGTCTTGTTATCAAGACTTTCAACAACCCTACACCGGGCGAGACATTGACTTATGAAGATGAGGTGAGCGATTTCGGCGCATACGAATATTCAATTTGCGGATATAACAACAACTATGCCGGTGAAGTGGCGAAACTGTCGGTTATTTACGGCCCGAACTGCACATGGAAATTCACTCTTACGTGCGGCGATTTCCAGGGCTGGAACACTGGCGCGGTTCAGGTCGTTGGCGGCAATGGCGCGGTGATTGGAGAATTTACGAATCCTAACTCGTCACCGTCAAGCCAGAAGTTCCAGATGCCTGAAGGCGGGTTCTCGCTCAAATGGATTGAACCGAACACACCAATCAGCACGCTGTCGATAAAACTGAAAAACTCGGCAAACCAAGAGGTGTACAGCTATTCAGGCGCCTCGTCAGGTCTTAACGGCACGCTCCACACCGGCAACAATGACTGTGAAGGCTGCACGCCTCCTACAGACCTCGCCGGTGAATACGCATACCAGGACGGTCATGACGGCGCACGCCTCACGTGGACTTGCGACTATGAACCGCAGAACTTCAAGATCTACAGAAGTGTCGATGGCGTTGAATATGAAGAGATTGCCAAGATTGACAACACACTGCGCGAATATTTCGACGCGGTTGACAACGCAAACACGTATTTCTATCAGGTGACGGCTTTCAACTCATTCTGCGAGTCAACACCGGCAACCACCGCCGATGACAATGACTACGTGCAGGTTGAAGTCCTCGCCGTTGAGGAAAACGAAATCAACGCCCGAATCTATCCCAACCCGACAAACGGCGCTGTCAGAATTGAGGCCGAGTCAATCAGCAATGTCTCAGTTTTCAATGTCGTCGGACAAAAAGTTCTCGAACAAAATGTCAATGAAAACCAATATGTTATTGATATGGAACAGTTCGGAAACGGCGTCTATATGATCAGAGTTGAGACGGCGGACGGTTCGATGATGCAGAAAATCTCCGTTATCGACTAATATCATTTCCCAAAATATGGAAGGACGGTTTGCGAACCGTCCTTTTTTATTAATAAAAATGTGAATTTAATCACTCAGTTTAAAATTTTTTTATAAATTTGCACGCTTAAATTTTCGAAAATCAAATCACAGTAATAATAAATTAAATTACAACAAAAATGAAGAAATTCTTATTATTGGTTGTTGCCGTGATGCTCGGATTCGGGACGATGTCCGCGAAATCCGTTGATGTCAATACGGCCAGAACACTCGGACAGAAGTTTGTCTATGCAAATTTTGAAAAAGTAAATACCACTGATTTGCAGTTGGTTACGACAGTCACATCAGACAATGGTGATGACTGTTTCTATGTATTCAATGTTGGTGAAAACGGTTTTGTCATCATTTCGGCGGCCGACAACTACCACCCGATTCTCGCTTATTCAGAGGAAAGCAACTTCGACATGGGCAACAAGCACAACGGAGCCATGTTCCTGCTTGAAAATTTCAGGTTGGACATCGCGAACGCCATCAGCAAGGACTATGCGCCGATGCCGGAAGTCGCCGCTGAATGGGCGATGCTTGAAAAGACAGGCAGACTCAGCACAAACAGAGCCGAGAAGGTCGGTCCTCTCTGCACGACAAAGTGGAATCAGGACAGCCCGTATAACTTGTATGCACCGGCCGATGCCCATGGTCCGAGCGGAAGAGCTTACGCCGGCTGCGTTGCGACGGCAATGAGCCAGATTATGAAGTTCTGGAATGCTCCGCTTCACGGTGAAGGCTCGCATTCATATTATACAAAAACACATCATCATCACTTGTCAGTTGACTTCTCGTCAGCGACATACGAGTGGGATAAGATGCCTACGACATTATACAACGCCACGCAGGAACAGATTGAAGCCGTCGCATTGCTCATGTATCACTGCGGCGTTGCTGTTGACATGGACTATGACGGCGAGAAAGGCAGCGGCGCATATTCAGAAGATGTCCCGGATGCCATGAGAAACTATTTCGACTATGACTATTGCGTCAGGAAACTGAGACAGTCATACGCGACAGACGTGTGGAACCAGATGTTGAGAGACGAGTTCGACCTCGGCCGTCCTGTTTATTACGGCGGACAGAGTTCAAGCGGCGGCCACGCTTTCGTCTGCGACGGTTACGACGAGAACGACCTCATGCACTTCAACTTCGGTTGGAGCGGCTCCGACGACGGCTGGTATCTCGTTGACGGAATCGACTACACAGGCAGCGCGGCGGCCATCTTCAACTATGTCCCTACAAACGTTTATGAGAACACGGTGCAGGCTCCTACCAACCTCACGGTCACAAGAGAAAGCGAAACAGCACAGAGTGCGACTCTGACATGGAAGAACCCTTCAAAGACAATGTCGGATGTCGCAGTCTCGGCACTCGACGCAGTCGTCGTTGAGAGAAACGGCAAGGTCATCGCCACACTCGACGCTCAGGTCGGCGCAGACATGACATACGTTGACGAAAACGTCCCTTGCTACAGCACGTTCACGTATGATGTCTATGCAGTGAAAGACGGTGTACGCGGCAACTACGCTGAGGCTTCAGAACAGTTCGGCCCCACGACGGAATGGAAGGTCATCACGACGGCCTCGTCGATGCAGGGCTGGCGCGGCGGCTCGGTGAAATGCTTCGACGCAGCTGGCAACATGTATGCGAAGGTCACAATGACGAACTCGACTCCTGCCACAGCTAAGATCAATGTTCCTTTCGGACATAAAGTCAACTTCGTCTGGAAAGCAGGCAGCGGTTACTCGGACAGCGAGACAATTTCAATCAAGATTAAGGATTCTGAAGGAGCCACTGTTTATGAATATTCAGGCAAGGTCAATGACCTCGCAGAAGGTGTGTTGTGCGAAGCACTTAACAATGCCGGTCAGACCGCATCATGCGCCGCTCCTACTAACCCGACAGCCGAGAGGGTCGGCGACGACCTCGTTGTCAGCTGGGACGGCACGGTCTCCGGATACGGATTCAACATCTATCGCGAAGGCCTGCTTTACGCCCTCGTTCACGGCAATACATTCACGGATGTAGCTCCGGAAGTCGGCGGCTATTGCTACGAGATCTGCACATTCTGCAATGACGGCGAGAGCGCATATACTGTCGAGGCCTGCGGAACGGCCGGCGAAGGCTGCGAACCTGCATCAGACCTCTGGTATGAAGTTCAGGCAAACGGCAAACCGACCATCACATGGACGGCAGCCTCGGAGACATCGGTTCCGTTGAGCGGTTACTATGTATATAGAAAAGTCAATGACGACGGCGTGTGGGAACGTGCGAAGATCGTCGCCGCCAACAAGACAGAGTATAAAGAGACGAAGGCAATGGAAGATGGCAACTGGTACTACTATAAAGTGGTGGCTTATTATCAGGACATCGACTGTGCCGCGGCTCCGGCAAAGGCATTGTACGGCACGGAGTTCTTCGTGAAATATTACTATTCGCTCGATGCAGTAGAAGAAAATGCACTCAACGGCGTGAACATCTATCCGAACCCTGCAAAAGACGTCCTGACAATTAAGGCTGAAAACATCAGCAACATCGCGATTTTCAATTCAGTCGGACAGAGAGTGTTTGCGGAAGACGTCAATGCCAATGAATACATTGTCAATATAAGTGGCTTCGAGGCAGGAATTTACATGGTGAAAATCATGACAAACAGCGGCGAAGTGACAAAGAGAATTTCAGTTGCCCGTTAGTCACTGACGAGAAACTGTAACGATAACAGGCTGGTGCGTCGCAAGAGACACCAGCCTGTTCTGTTGTTTAAGCTGTTTGTGCGTGAAAAAATTCGTGCAATTCGTGCAATTCGTGGTGAGAAAAAAAGCAGAATCTGTTTGACGTTTTTATCTTTCCCTCTCCCAGGTCTCGAAACGGTATTCGCAGTCGATCTGCGCGTCGTCGTCGATGACTTGGAGCTCGGTAAGCTCCCATTCGTCGTAGTTCACAAAGGGGAAGAAGGTGTCGGCTTCGTAAGTCCTGTCGATTCTCGTGAGATACAGCTTGTCGGCCATGGGCATGAACTGCTCGTAGATCATGCCGCCGCCGATGACGAAGACCTCCGGCTCCTCTTTCAGGAGTTCAAGTGCGTCGGGGATGGATCTGACGACCTCGAATCCCTCCGGCGCGGCTGTGATGCGGCTTGAAAGTATTACGTTGCGGCGCTTGGGAAGCGCTTTCTTACCCGGCAGTGAGGCGTATGTGTTATATCCCATCAGCACGCAGCCGCCTATCGTGATCTCCTTGAAATGTCTAAGGTCGTTCGAGAGATGCCAGATGAGGTCACCGCCCTTGCCTATGGCGCGGTTTTTTGCCACGGCTGCTATTATTGATAGTTTCATCAGGTGATTAGGTGTTTGAGGTAATTAGGTGTACGTTTACTAAATCGAGACATCCGCTTTTATGGCGTCGTATGGGTTATAGTTCTCCAGAGTAAAATCCTCGTATTTGAAATCATAAAGGCTTTTCACTTCAGGGTTGAGCCTCATCGTGGGCAGCGGCCTCGGCTCGCGCGAAAGCTGAAGTCTGACCTGGTCGATGTGATTGTTGTAGATGTGCACGTCGCCGAAGGTGTGGACGAAGTCGCCGGGCTCAAGACCGCATACCTGCGCCATCATCATCGTTAGCAATGAGTATGACGCGATATTGAACGGCACGCCGAGGAAGACGTCGGCTGAGCGTTGGTAGAGCTGGCATGAGAGTTTCCCGTCGGCGACGTAGAACTGGAAGAAGGCGTGGCAGGGCGGGAGTGCCGCCTTGCCTGCGGCGACGTTCTTCGAGAAGTCCTTCTCGCGTTCGTCGGGCAGGACGCTCGGATTCCATGCCGTCACTATGTGGCGGCGGCTGTTGGGGTTGCCTTTGATGCTGTCGATGACATCCTGAATCTGGTCGATGCCTTCACCGTTCCAGTTGCGCCACTGTGCGCCATAGACCGGCCCGAGGTCGCCGTTCGCGTCGGCCCATTCGTCCCAGATGCTCACCTTGTGGTCGTGCAGATATTTGATGTTTGTGTTGCCGCTGATTAGCCATAGAAGTTCGTAAATGATTGATTTCAAGTGAACTTTCTTGGTGGTGACGAGCGGGAAGCCTTCGGAAAGGTCGAAACGCATCTGGTGGCCGAAGATGCTCTTCGTGCCGGTCCCCGTGCGGTCACCTTTCTGAACGCCTTTGTCCAATATCGTTTGAAGTAGATCTAAATACTGTCTCATTTCGCCGTTTCAGTGTCGTGTTTGTATTTGAAAACTATGGCGAACAGTATGCCGACGACGAGTGCGAAGGCCGCGAATATGTACCATGCCGTGCTCCAGCCGGCCATCAGCTGGTTGAAATTCTGAATGCCATCGGTGTATTTGTTTACCACCCAACCTGCACAGAATGAGCCGATTGTGGCGCCGAAGCCGTTGGTCATCATCATGAAGACTCCTTGCGCGCTGTTGCGGATGCTTACATCGGTGTTCTGGTCAACGAAGAGCGAGCCGCTGATGTTGTAGAAGTCGAAGGCCACGCCGTAAACAATCATCGAGAGGATGAACAGGACGAGGCCGAAACCTGTCGGGCTGCCGGCGCCGAGGAGCGCGAAACGCAGGAACCATGCCACGAAGGCTATGATCATCACTTTCTTTATGCCGAACTTGCGCAGGAAGAACGGGATTAGAAGAATGCAAAGTGTCTCAGAGACTTGCGATATGGATGACAGGAATACGTTGTTCTTGACGGCGAAGGTGTTGGCGAACTGCTCGCTGCTGCCGAATGCGTCGAGGAATGGGGTGCAGAACCCGTTTGTCACTTGCAGGCACATCCCGAGAAGGAATGAGAAGATGAAGAACACGCACATCTTGGAGTCTTTGAACAGGGTGAACGCACGCAACCCCATCGCATCGACCAATGACTTGCCGCCGGCTTTGTTTGTCGGGCATTCCGGCAAGGTGAATGCGTAGAAGCCGAGGATGAGACTCCATGCGGCGGAGACGAACAGCTGCATGTAACTGTCTTTGAAGCCAGTGAAGTTCACGATCCACATCGAGATGATGAACCCTACAGTGCCAAACACCCTGATTGGCGGATATGCTTTCACGGAGTCGAGACCGGCTTTCGCCAATGCGTTGTAAGACACGGAGTTGCCCAATGCGATCGTCGGCATGAAGAATGCTACGCTGAGGGCGTACCACGGGAATATCTGACCAAAGGTGATGTTGTCGTGGGTCATGCCCATGAAACCGGCCATGCCGATGAAGATGGCCGAGAACAGATGGCAGATGCCCAGTAGCTTCTGCGCCGGAATCCAGCGGTCGGCGACGATGCCCATCAACGCAGGCATGAAAAGCGAGACGATGCCCTGGATCGCGTAGAACGAGCCGATTTGCGGCCCCATGCCGACACGTCCGAGATAAACACCAAGTGAACACAGATAAGCCCCCCATGCAGCGAAGATGAGGAAGTTCATCACGATTAAACGGAATTTGATACCTTTCATTTTGTAAAAACTTTTACCTTTTAATAATATACGTTTACTGATTCTCTTTCATCTTTATTTCATCCCTGAGCATTGACGCGAGCTCGTAGTCCTCTTCCTCGACAGCCATCTCCATCATCTCTTTCAACTCCTCGATGCTGCGTTCTCTGAAGTCGCAGTCCTGACGGCCCTCCTCGTCATTCACGTCATAGTCGAGCATCACACCCGCCTCGTCCATCACTTGCTGGTCTGTGTATATCGGACAGCCGAACCTCAGGGCCAGCGCGACGGCATCGGACGTCCTCGCGTCAAAAACAGTGGTCTCGCCATCCTTCTCGCACACAAGTTGGGAGTGGAAGACACCGTTGATGAAACAGCTGATCATCACTTCCTTCACATTGATGCGGTAATTGTCGGCAAAAGCCTTGAAAAGGTCGTGGGTCAGCGGCCTTCTGCATCTTTGGTTTTCCAATGCCATCGCAATCGATTGAGCCTCAACGCTTCCGATGATGACCGGAAGTTTCAGATTCGTGTTTTTGTCGCCCAAAACAAGTGCGTATGCGCCATTTTGCGGGTGCGAAATTGTCAATCCGATCACTTCAAGCACAATCTTATTCATTTTACAAAAGTAGAGAAAAATATCATACGGAATCTGTTGCAAATAAATTTTTGTGAAATTTAATTTTTTTTGGTTGATGGAAAAGTTTTTTTTCGGAAATTTGCACCCTAAATCAAAAGCGTGAATCATTAAATAAACTCAAATTATTAATAACTCAAATTCAATTTTATGGAAAATGTAATTTATTTAGTTCTAGCGGCTTCCGTGTTGGCCTTGGGATTCGCGTTCTTCTTCTACAAGAGGATGCTGAAGGCTGACGAGGGAACGGACTTGATGAAAAAAATCGCATTGTACGTCAGAAGGGGTGCGATGGCTTATTTGAAACAGCAATATAAGGTGGTGATTATCGTGTTCATCATCTTGGCCGCCATATTCGGCGTGATGTCGATGTTCGGCCTTCAGAACGGCTGGGTGTGGTTTGCGTTCCTCACCGGCGGTTTCTTCTCGGGTTTGGCCGGTTTCTTCGGAATGAAGACGGCCACCTACGCCTCGGCCCGCACAGCCAACGCCGCGCGTAAGTCGTTGAATGACGGCCTTCAGGTCGCGTTCCGCTCTGGCGCCGTCATGGGCCTCACCGTTGTCGGCCTCGCATTGCTCGACATCAGCGTGTGGTTCCTGGTTCTCGACCATGTCATCCCGGCAGAAAATCACCTTATTATAATTACGACGACAATGTTGACATTCGGCATGGGCGCTTCGACACAGGCTCTGTTCGCGCGTGTGGGCGGCGGCATCTACACCAAGGCCGCTGACGTCGGTGCCGACCTCGTCGGAAAGACAGAGTACAACATCCCTGAAGACGACCCGCGTAATCCCGCGACAATCGCTGATAACGTCGGTGACAACGTCGGTGACGTCGCCGGCATGGGTGCCGACCTTTATGAGTCATACGCAGGTTCAATCCTCGCGACAGCGGCCCTCGGCGCATCAGCTTTCGCGGCAAACCAGGCAATGCAGCTCAAGGCCGTGTTCGCCCCGATGCTCATCGCGGCGGTCGGCGTGCTGCTCTCGCTCATCGGTATCTTCTTGGTAAAGACGAAAGAAGGTGCCGGCATGAAACAGCTCCTCGGCGCTTTGAGCCGCGGCACTAACACCAGCTCGGTGCTCATCGCAATCGCCACATTCGTGATCTTCTGGGCACTCGGTATCGAAAACTGGGTCGGCATCTCATTCTCGGTCGTCGTCGGTCTTCTCGCCGGCGTGATCATCGGAAAATCAACGGAATACTATACGTCACAGACTTTCAAGCCGACTCAGAAAGTCGCTGAAAGCTCAAAGACAGGCCCTGCGACAGTCATCATCTCCGGCCTCGGCCTCGGAATGCTTTCGACAGCAATCCCGGTGGTGACGGTCGGCGTGGCAATCATCCTCGCTTATCTCTGCGCAAACGGCTTCAACGTTGAGTTCAACGCTGCAAACCTTTCAATGGGTCTCTATGGCATCGGCATCGCCGCTGTCGGCATGCTCTCGACGCTCGGCATCACACTCGCGACCGACGCTTACGGCCCCATCGCCGACAACGCTGGCGGCAACGCAGAGATGAGCGGACTCGACCCTGAAGTGCGTCAGCGCACCGACGCCCTCGACGCCCTCGGAAACACGACGGCGGCTACAGGCAAGGGCTTCGCCATCGGCTCAGCAGCTCTCACAGCTCTCGCACTCCTCGCCTCATACGTCGAGGAAATTAAAATAGCCTTGATCCGTGTCGGTCAGGATCTCCCGAACGGCGTTGAGGCTGCAAAGGCCACACTCGTTGACTTCATGGAGGCTTACAACGTCAACCTCATGAACCCAATCGTTCTCGTCGGCGTGTTCATCGGCGCGATGATGGCATTCGTGTTCTGCGGAATGACGATGAACGCTGTCGGCCGCGCGGCACAGAAGATGGTCGAGGAAGTGCGTCGTCAGTTCAGCACAATCAAGGGAATCCTCGAAGGCAAGGCGGAACCCGACTACGAGCGTTGCGTTGAGATCTCGACGAAAGGCGCACAGCGCGAGATGCTCGTCCCTTCAATCCTCGCAATCGTCGTTCCTATCGCGACAGGCCTCATCCTCGGCGTTCCTGGCGTCCTCGGACTTCTCATCGGCGGCCTCTCATGCGGTTTCGTCCTCGCAGTCTTCATGGCTAACGCCGGCGGCGCATGGGACAACGCGAAGAAATATGTCGAGGAAGGCAACTTCGGTGGCAAAGGCTCTGACAATCACAAGGCTACAGTCGTCGGCGACACTGTCGGCGACCCGTTCAAGGACACATCAGGCCCGTCATTGAACATCCTCATCAAACTTATGAGCATGGTCTCAATCGTGATGGCCGGCCTTACAGTGGCATTCCATGTTATATAATCTGTAGTAATTATCAATAGGTTATATATTACAAAGAGGGGATATGGCAGAATATCCCCTCTTTTTTGCTTTTTTTCTTTGTTTGTAAAGACTAATTGCGTATTTTTGCAGATTTGAAATTGATTTTACTTTTAAATAAAGTATTATGGAAGTAAAGAGAGTTTTCGATCTGTTGCCACATTACAAAGAGAATTTTCCCGACCAGAAAGTCGCTCTTGCGTGGAAACACGGCGGGAAATGGCAGGAATACAGCATTGACGAATATGTAGAACTGTCAGACATTCTCAGCGGCGCGTTCATCGAACTCGGCGTGCAGCCGCAGGACAAAGTCGCCGTCATCTCAGGGAACAGGCCGGAGTGGAACATGCTCGACATGGCGATAACCCAGATCGGGGCCGTCATGGTGCCGATTTATCCGACAATCAGCGAGGCGGATTACAAGATCATCCTGAATAATTGCGAGGCGGCGATATGCATTCTCGAAGGTGTCGTCGTGATGAACAAGATTGAATCCATCTGGCCGGAGACGCCGACACTCAAGAAGATATACACTTTCGCCAACAGGGATAAATATCCGTTTCTGGAGAATCTCATCGAACTTGGAAAGGAGCATCCTCACAAGGATGAAATCGAGAAACGCAAGTCGGATGTCAAGGAAACCGACTGTGCCACAATAATCTACACGTCAGGGACGACAGGTGTCCCGAAAGGCGTGATGCTCTCGCACAAGAACCTGATGAGCCAGTTCAAAGGCTTCTATCATTCACGCAGCGAATGGTCCGACAAGGCGTTCAGTTTCCTGCCGATGTGCCATGCTTACGAACGTGCGCTGATTTACATGTACCACTATTGTGGGATGTCGATATATTATGCCGAGAATCTCGCGACAATCGCGGAGAATGTCGCTGAAATCCGGCCCACGATGATGTGTGCCGTCCCGCGAGTCCTGGAAAAGTTCTACGACAAGATCAACAATGCGGGCAGGAACATGAAAGGCATCGACAAACTCGTCTTCCGCTGGGCCATGAATGTTGCCGAACATTATAAGATAGAGAAGCAGTCGCCGTTTTACAAACGCAGGCTTGCTTTGGCCAACAAGTTGGTTTTCAACAATATAAAAAACAAAATCGGTTTCGACAGGTTTGATGTCATCGTGTCGGGGGCCGCTGCCATCTCGAAAAAGGTCAGCGCGTTCTTCTCGGCCATCGGCATCACCCTGATTGAGGGCTACGGCCTGACGGAGACGTCGCCGGTGATCACGGTTGGCACGAGGAAGAGATACGGGCGCGAAGTGGGCTTCGTCGGTGAACCGCTCCCTGGTGTCGAGGTGAAGCTGACGGACGACAACGAGATCATCTGCCGCGGGCACAACGTCATGATGGGCTATTACAAACAACCCGAGCTTACGGCCGAAGTCATCGACAAGGACGGCTGGTTCCACACCGGCGACCTCGGGCGTTTCAACAAGCACGGCCTGCTTCAGATCACAGGGCGCATGAAGAACCTCTTCAAGACATCGCTCGGGAAATACATCAACCCGGACCTCGTCGAGGCGAAATTCATGACATCACATTTCATCGAACAGATCATAGTGCTCGGCGAGAACCAGAAATTCGCCGCCGCCATAATACGCCCCGACTTCGCCTTCCTGAAAGAATGGTGCCGTCGTCATGAGATACAGTTTACGACAAATGCCGAAATGGTTCATAATGAGGAGGTTGTCAAACGTTTCAGCAAGGAGATCAAGCATCTGAACGAGTCGCTCGGCGAAGTCGAGAAGGTGAAGCGTTTCGAGCTTGTCGCCGACGACTGGACAACGGCATCGGGCATCCTCACCCCGACGATGAAACTGAAACGCATGGTCGTCATGAGAAGATACGAGAATCTGATGAACAAACTTTTCAACTAAGAAAATTATTACGTGCAGAATAAAAATTTACTACCATGGAAGTTAAAAGAGTTTTTGATTTGCTGCCTTACTACAAGGAGAACTATCCTGACCAGCAGGTCGCGTTGGCAGGTAAGGTGAATGGTAGCTGGCGAAAATACAGCATCGACGAATATATAGAATGTGCGAACTGGCTCAGCGGCGCGTTCATCGAGCTCGGAGTGCAGCCGCAGGACAAAATCGCGGTCATCTGCGGAAACCGTCCGGAGTGGAACATCCTCGACATGGCGATAACGCAGATCGGAGCCGTCATGGTCCCCATATATCCGACAATCAGCGAGGACGACTACAGGGTGATCCTGAACAACTGCGAGGCTCACATCTGCCTGCTCGAAGGCATCGCCGTGATGAACAAGATCGAGGCGATAATGCCCGACACGCCGACGCTGAAAAGCATCTACACCTTCGTTGACAGAGGCAAGTACCCGTTTTTCGCCAACCTCGTCGAACTCGGGAGGGAGCATCCGCACGCGGAGGAGGTCGAGCGGAGGAAGAACGCCGTCGATGAGATGTCGTGCGCCACGATAATTTACACGTCGGGGACGACGGGTGTGCCGAAAGGCGTGATGCTCTCGCACCACAACCTGATGAACCAGTTCAAGAATTTCTGCCAGACACCGTCGCCATGGTCGAAGACGGCCTACAGCTTCCTGCCGGTCTGCCACGCCTACGAACGCGCCCTCATATACATGTACCATTATCTGGGGATGTCGATATACTACGCCGAAAGCATCGCCACCATCGCCGACAACATGAAGGAGATCCATCCGACGATGATGTGCGCCGTGCCGCGCATCCTTGAGAAGTTCTACGACAAGATATACAGCTCCGGCAAGAACATGAAGGGCTTGTCGAGGGTGATATTCTATTGGGCGATGAATCTGACCGAGAGATACAGCATAGAAAACCGCTCGAAACTGTACGACCTCAAGCTGAAATTCGCCGACAAGATGGTTTACAGCAAGATACGAGAGAAACTCGGCGCGGAGAATTTCGACATCATCGTCTCTGGCGCCGCCTCCATCACCAAGAAAATCAGCGGGTTCTTCTCGGCGATCAAGATGCCGGTCTTCGAGGGCTACGGCCTCACGGAGACCTCACCGGTCATCTCGGTGAGCGCGAGAGGGAAATACGGCAGGGAAGTCGGCGCCGTCGGACGTCCGCTGCCCGGCGTCGAAGTGAAAATCGATGACAGCGGCGAGATCATCTGCCGAGGCCATAACGTCATGATGGGCTATTACAAACAGCCGGAACTCACGGCCGAAGTCATCGACAAGGACGGCTGGTTCCACACCGGCGACCTCGGACATTTCGATGAGAACGGCCTGCTGTTCATCACCGGACGCAAGAAGAACCTGTTCAAGACCTCCCTCGGGAAATACATCAACCCAGATGTCATCGAAGGCAAGTTCGTCAATTCAGGCTTCATCGAGAATATCGTGGTGCTTGGCGAAGGCCAGAAGTTCGCCGCAGCACTGATCCGCCCCGACTTCGCATTCCTTGCCGGCTGGTGCAGGAAACACTCGATAAAATACACCTCCGACGCGGAGATGATCTGTAATGAAGAAGTGATGAAACGTTTCAACAAAGAAGTGAAACGCCTGAACGAATCGCTCGGTGAAGTGGAGAAGATAAAGAAATTCGAACTCATCGCCGATGAATGGTCAATCGCGAACGGCATAATGACCCCGACTCTGAAAGTGAAGAGGAAAGCCGTGATGGAGAAATATTGCGACCTCATTGACAAGATGTTCAAATAGTCGTAATATCGAAACGATTTGATATTCAATAAATACGCCTTTCGCTGATTCATGGAGGCGAGAGGCGTGTCTTTTTTCCCGCAAGAATCAAGCAAATGTGCCGGGGAGAACTTATTTTTGCAACTAAATTGTTTGTCATGAAAAAAGTGAAAATCACCGTTGTCCGCAAGGCCTGCTACAACGACCTGATGGAGAAATACGAGAATCCGATAGAACACGCCTGCGACATGGCTGAAGGCAAGGTGTTCATTGCCAACGGCTGGCAACGCCCCGATGGATTGTGCGAGAGCGCATGGGAGGTCATGTCGCCTTTCGTGATGACACTGGCGCACGGCGGCAAGAACTTTTACGACGGCTGGATGAAAAACGAGAAGTCGGCGATGATCTCATGCAACGACGGCTTCCGCCCCGTCAGCTTCCTGATCGAGGCATTGGACGAAGAAACAGATTAATCTATTCGTGTTATTCGTGTAATTCGTGTAATTCGTGTAATTCGTGGTGAAAAACATTCGTGGTTATGAACTATCTTTCAGTTGAAAATTTATCCAAGGCATTCAGCGACAAGCTGCTGTTCGAGAACCTCTCTTTCGGGATAGAGAAAGGCGACAAGACCGCCTTGATCGCCGCCAACGGCACCGGCAAAAGCACGATGATGCGCATCCTCGTCGGAAAGGAAGAGGCCGACGGCGGGAAAATCGCCTTCAACGAGGGCGTGCGTGTCGGCTACCTCGAACAGCTCCCGCAATTCGACCCGAATCTCACCATCGATGATGTCATCTCCACAGGCCACACCGACATCATGCGCGTCATCAGGAACTACGAGGAAGCTCTTGTTAATCAGACGAATCTTGAAAAGGCGATGGCGGCGATGGACGCGAACCAGGCGTGGGACTACGAGCTTCGCCTGAAACAGCTCCTCTCCACCTTTGAAATCAACGACCTGAGCCAGAAAGTCGGGACGCTGTCGGGCGGACAGGTGAAACGACTCGCCTTGGCCATGGTGCTCCTCGATGACCCTGACATGCTTTTTCTCGACGAGCCGACGAACCATCTCGACATGCAGATGGTGGAATGGCTCGAAAACTATCTCACGCAGTCGAACGTCACGCTGTTCATGGTGACGCACGACCGCTATTTCCTTGACAGAGTGTGCAATAAGATTCTGGAGATGTATCACGGCGTCGTCTATACGCACAACGGGAACTTCGACTATTACGTCAGGAAGAGCCGCGAGCGCGAGGAGAACAAACGCGTCGCCGCAGAGAAAGCAGGTCAGATGGTGAAGCACGAACTCGAATGGATCCGCGCCACCCCGCAGGCCCGCACAGGCAAGTCACGCGCCCGCATCGACGCGTTCTACGACCTCAAGGAGAAAGCCAAGATGATACGCGACCACACCGAGATTCAGTTTGGCGTCGATATGCAACGCCTCGGCGGAAAGATTCTTGAGATGCACAACGTCACGAAAAAATACGATAATACGTTTATCCTCAAAGACTTCGACTATATCTTCAAACGCGGCGAACGCATCGGGATAGTCGGAAAAAACGGCATCGGGAAATCCACGTTCCTAAATATGATCACCGGCAGCGAGCCCTGCGACTCGGGGACGATAACAACCGGACAGACCGTCGTTTACGGCTATTACACGCAAGGCGGCATCAAGTTCGATGAAAACATGACCGTGCTCGACACGATCCGCAACATCGCCGAGGTGGTCCACTACGGAAAGGACTGCGTATATACCGCCGACAAGCTCCTCGCGCATTTCATGTTCCCTTACACCATGCACCGCCAGCCCGTCTCGCTGCTGAGCGGCGGCGAGAAACGACGACTCTATCTGCTCACGATTCTGATGAGCAACCCGAACTTCCTTATACTCGACGAGCCGACTAACGACCTGGATATCTTGACGTTGCAGAAACTTGAAGATTTCCTCAAAGACTATAAAGGATGCCTGATCGTCGTCTCACACGACCGCTATTTCCTCGACCAGACCGTCGATCAGCTCTTCGTCTTTGAAGGCGACGGCAAGGTGAAAGGCTTCATGGGGAATTATTCGCAGTATCACGAGTGGCTCGTCGAGAAATCTAAAGAAGAACATAAGATTCAGGCGGCGGCGAAATCCGACACCCGCGAGAACCGCCCTTCCGCGACCGAGCGCAACAGGAAACGCTCGTTCAAGGAACAAAAAGAATATGAGCAACTCGCCATCGACATCGAAAACCTCGAAAACGAAAAGATAGAACTCACATCAAGACTTGAAAATCAGACTGATTATCAGGAGATTGACAAAATCGGCAAACGTCTGAACGAAATAAACGATTTGCTTGACGAGAAGGAGTTAAGATGGCTGGAATTGGATGAAATATAAGAATCATAGTAATAATCAAAATTTTGAGACATGGAAAATCAAAACAAAGGTGAAATTGTAATCTATCAGACTAATGATGGACTTACGAAAATTGACGTAAAATTTGAAAATGAAACGGTATGGCTGACGCAAGAACAGATGGCTGAATTATTTCAGCGTGATAAATCTGTAATAACGCGTCATATACTAAATATTTACAAAGAGGGTGAACTGTTGCAGGAAAGTACAAGTGCAAAATTTGCATTCGTACCTGATACACGAGAACGAAGCTATGAGATTACATATTATAATCTTGATGTAATTATCTCGGTTGGTTATCGTGTGAGATCTCTTCGTGGAACGCAATTTCGTCAATGGGCGACTCAGCGTATTCATGAATATCTGATTAAAGGCTTCACACTTGACGACCAGCGACTTAAGGGTAATGGCGGCGGAAATTATTGGTATGAGTTGTTGAATCGTATCCGCGATATTCGTTCATCAGAGAAAGTGCTTTACCGTCAGGTTCTTGACCTCTATGCTACGAGTGTTGATTATAACCCAAAGGCTGACGAGTCGATAGAATTTTTCAAAATAGTGCAAAACAAATTGCATTTTGCGGCGCACGGACATACAGCAGCCGAATTGATATATGAACGTGCCAATGCAGAAAAGCCTTTTATGGGTCTTTTGTCTTTTTCTGGCGGCTATCCGACAAAGAAAGATATATCGGTGGCGAAAAATTATCTTTCAGAAACTGAACTAAAAATACTGAACAACCTTGTTTCGGGATATTTTGATTTTGCCGAAATCAGTGCCATAGAACACAAACCGATGTATATGCACGATTACATTCAGCAACTTGATACTATACTCTCTTCTAATGGAAGACAACTGCTTACTGGATCCGGCACTGTAAGTCACATTGCAGCGATGGAAAAGGCTAATGAAGAGTATAAGAAGTTCGTTGCGAACACCGTTAGTCCTGTGGAGGAAGCATATCTGCAGACCATTAATGAAGTCGCGAAATTGGCAAAGAAAAATAGTAAAGGAAATAAATAACTATGGAAGAACTACAGAGATTTTTACAGACAATCAACGAAAACGGAATGTTGTGGCTTCTTGAAGCCAAGCCGGGTCTTTTTGCAATGCTCGAAGACGGAAACGAAAACTCTTACGTGGCGGTCTATGCCACCGAAGATGACGCGAAAGCCAGCATCAGCGACGACTGGGCCGACTACACCGTCGCCAACATGAGCCTCGCCGAGTTCATCGGCTGGACACGTGAACTCGACGAGGACAAGATCGGCATCGCGGTGCCGGCGGGTCCCGAAGGGCAGATTCTGCCGATCCCCTCGAAGATAATGCGTCAGATGCTCGGCGGCCAGGACAAGTCCGACAAGGAGCTGGTGGGCGAGGAGTTCTACGACGAGGACTGGGCCGAGCCGATGCCGGAAGACTGGGAAGAGGACGAGGAATAGAGTAGGAGTATTCTGCGTGCAATCTGCGAGATTAGCGTGCCCGAATCATTCCGCCTCGATTTTGAACCTCACCAATCTCAACGGATTCCCTTCGCATTTTTTAAGTTCCTGAATGCCATAGAAATAGCCGTTGTGAAACACAAGCCGTTTCTTTGTTATCGCAAGGTCATAGTCGTTGCATCTCAAAGTGTTTTCGGAAATCGTCTTCCCGTTTTTCACATGATAGACGTGGAACGAGTTTTCGCCGGCTTTCTTGGCCTCACCGAAGAAAAAGATGTTTTCGCCGCCGCTTATCGCAATCGTGAACCATCCCATGCCAAACGGTTCTTTTATCTCGTTTAGTCCTTTTTCGTATCTGGAAATCAAGTCGTTAAGACTGCGAGTGTTTCTTTTACGGTATTTTTTATCGGTGATTTCATCGACTTCCGACAGGCATTCCTTAAGATATGAAATCCTCTCCTTTTGATAATTTAGTTGTTCTTCTACTGACAGATAGTTCTGATTCCAGTCATATCGTTGCCCTGAAATCTTATTTCCCTGAAAGTCAAATATTTTGATTGTCGGTTCTGTGGGGCAGGAAATCAAAAGTCTGTCATCAACTTTTAAAATGTTAATTGAAAAATCCATTTCCCGTTTTCTGGATTCTGATGCGTTGGTGAAGCCGTTTTCGTCCCAAAACTCGCTGAAATCCCTGAATTTGTCGTAGATAATCGTGTCTTTTTCTGTGTTGATGTCAAGTATTGAGACGAAATATCTATGCTTTTTCCCCCACGATGTTGAACCGTAAATCGCGATGTGGCTGTCGTCTAAAACGAGCATGTCCGATGTGCCGTAATGTATTCTTATAACTTTAACAATCAATCCGTTACTGTCAAAGAAATAGATGTCGCCCATCATGTTTGCTTGCGTGAAAAACAGTCCGTTTATATAACCGAACGCCTGCTTGATGTTCTGCGGTTTCCTGTCAGGGTCGGCGAAATGCAGTGAAATGTCTTTCTGGAACTTGCCGTCGGAGTCGAAGAGCGAATACTGGTTTCTCGTTGCGTGGCTGACAATGGCCTTGCCGTCATCGTAAATGACCAATTTTTTCCTCAAGCCAATGGCCGTGCCGTCGAATTCGTCGTAATAACTTTCAAAGATTTTTTCCCAGTCGTTGCCCGCGCCGTAAGTGTCGTCAGCGACGAGATTGATGATTCTGTTTTTTTGAAATATTTCAGTAACCGATTGTGCATCAACGATAAAACTTGATGCGAATAAAAATGTCAATAAGAAAATGTGCTTTTTCATTTTTGAAAATTTTAATAATTAATAATTCTGATAAGTGTCAAAAACCGCAAGATCTTGTTCCGGGAACGGTTTGTTGGCGTCGTAATCGTCGATTGTGTAATAGTCGAAAATGAATTCATTGCAGTTGGTTTTCGGCTTTGAAAATTTAATGATAAGTAAAACCAAAATCATCGCGCAAGCCGTTGATAATGAAGATATAATCGCAATTTTTAAAGTCTTTTTCTTTTGATTGTGCTGCCTTTTCAAGACAAATTCCGGAATCGGAATTTCATCTGAAGCCAACGAATCCAATGATGATTTTATCTTTTCTGAAAAATATTTCCGTTGCTCAATCTGGTGTCTGCAAAGTTCGCAGTTTTCAAGATGAGCGTCGGCTTCTTTCGCTTCAAATTCCGAAAGCTCGTTGTCTATATACTTTTGTATCAATGAGTTATCAAGATGTTTCATTTCGCTTGTTTTTTGAGTTTGTCGATGATTCTTTCCAATGTCTTTCCGATGGAAGTGAATTTTATTCCGGTTATCTCGGCCATTTCCTTGTAGGAATAGCCTTCGCTGTACAAAACTATCACTGACTTTTCTTTCGTGTCAAGTTTGTCAATCAGATTCAAGATATTTGTTGTATCGGTTTGATTTTCAATTGGAATGTCTTTTAAATTATCATCTGTTCTGACGATTTTTGAGTTTTTCCGTTTAAAATCCACACCTTTATTAATAGTGCTTCTGATGAGCCAGTTTTTCGTGTCGTTGATGACTTTCCTGTTGTTCATCGCGAAGTAGTAGGCGGTGAAAACGTCCTGCACCACGTCTTTTGCGCTTTCGGAATCCTGTAGCATTTTCGCCGCAATCCTGAAAAGTTTCGGGTAAAAGTTTCGATATGTCGTCTCAAATTCTGAGTTCATCGTTGAAATTTTGATATATGACGTTTGAAGCGTGCATTTTGTGACAAAATTACAAATTAATTTTTCAAGGAAATGACATGATTTGTGATGCTTATTCGGTCGAAAAAGTGTAAAATTTTTGAAATATTCGGTGGAAAAAATGTAACGTTTTTAAATTATTCGGTCGAAAAAGTGTAAAATTTTTGAAATATTCGGTTGAAAAAGTGTATTTTTGCAGCCTGAATCTTAAATGCTCGCTTATGCTGAAACGAAAAATAGAATATGACTTGTTGAAATGGAAAGATACTACTAATCATAATCCTTTGATAATCAGAGGAATTAGACAGTGTGGGAAAACGTATATTATCAGACATTTTGCGCAGAAGCATTATAAAAGTGTTGTTTACATGAATTTCATGTTGCAACCAGACAGAATGAACGCCTTTACTGGCACTAAAGATGTTGATGTTATTCTGATGAATTTGTCAACAATGATGCCTGAAGCGAAATTTATAC
Source organism: Candidatus Limimorpha caballi (assembly GCA_018064605.1). Lineage (GTDB taxonomy): Bacteria > Bacteroidota > Bacteroidia > Bacteroidales > F082 > Limimorpha > Limimorpha caballi. The sequence continues at coordinate 102,143 of JAGHUX010000007.1, forward strand.
CGAACGACACTTGTTTGATTTTTGACGAAATACAGGACTGCCCGGATGCCAGGACGGCATTGAAGTCGTTCAAGGAAGACGGAAGGTTTGATGTGATTGCAACAGGTTCGCTGCTTGGTGTGAAAGGTTATGGCGAAAAACATAAAAAAGAAAATAATAAAACGCTATGGAAGAATTCCATAGCTGTTGGATATGAACAGATTATTGATATGTATCCTCTTGATTTTGAAGAGTTTTTGTGGGCCAATGGGATTGGTGACAACGTTATCGGGAAGCTTAGGGAGTGTTTTAAAAAGGAAGAACCTGTGCCGGAAGGCATTCATCAGACTTTCATGCAATTGCTGTACCGTTACGTCGTTGTCGGAGGTTTGCCTGCCGTCGTGAACAGATTCATTGAGACAAAGCATATCGGACAGGTGGCGAAGGTGTTAAAATCAATCATATCAGAATATGAAGATGACATGGTGAAATATGCTGATGACAAGGACAAATCACATATCCGAGAGTGTTTTGAGTCTGTTCCGCATCAGCTTGCGAAAGAGAACAAGAAATTTCAGTATTCGTTTGTCAAAAAAGGTGGAAGAGTCTCACAATATGAAGGCAGTCTGCAATGGTTGGAGGATGCAGGCGTGGTGCGCAGATGCTATAACACATCAATAACGGAGTTGCCGTTATCCGGCAATGCAAAGGACGATTGTTTCAAAGTATATACTACCGACATTGGTTTGCTGATGGCAATGCTTGACTCCGGAACACGCACAGAGGTGCTTCAAGGTAATCTGTTGGGTTACAAAGGTGCGATTTTTGAGAATCTCATGGCCGATTTCTTGTGTAAAAAAGGCTGTAAACTTTATTATTTCCATAAAGATTCTGGTCTCGAACTTGACTTTCTGGTAAGTTACAAGGGAGAATGTGTGCCGTTGGAGGTGAAGGCGAAATCCGGCAAGGCCAAAAGCCTGTCAACCGTTTTGAGCCACAAGGAACATTATCATGTCAGCAACGCCATGAAATTCGGCAATTACAATATCGGTCGCGAAGGTCCGTTACTGACACTGCCTTTGTATATGGGCTTCTTTCTCGATTTTGAGGATGACGATATAATTCTCGACGATTTGCCGATTGATGAGATTAATGAAATGGTGTGAACATAACTTGGGCTGTGATTTATCCGGTAGAAATGTGTCGAAGAATGAAATTTTATGGTTTCAGGAATTGATGAAAATTTAAAATTGCATATTTTTGCAAAAAATACAAAATATCATGAAAATTGATTTGTCCATAAAAGCGGCTGCAGTTCAGTTCCTGCTGTCATGTATTATGATATATCAAGCGCAAAATGCTAATATTCAGGGTGTTATGATTCATCGCGAAACAGCAGACTGTACGAAGTCGCGTTGGAGTGAGAAACTAATATTTTTTATTAGTAAACCATCCTTTTACCTGCAAAAAAGTGTATCTTTGCACGAAAATTGAGTGCTGAAAAATGTGGTAAAACACTAAAATTAGGTGCTAAAAAATGTTTTAAATATTATGGAAAGACTTGCAATACAACAACTTGTAGAGTGGAAGAATAAAAAAGACAGAAAACCGCTTGTTTTGAACGGTGCGAGGCAGGTCGGAAAGACGTGGTTGCTCCGTGAATTTGCACGTCGTGAGTACAAAAAGGAGGCGTATGTTGTGTGCAGGAAAAACGATGTTGTCAGACAGATTTTCTCGCAAGACTTCAATGTCGAAAGGATTTTGCGGGCTTTGCGGGCTTTGACATCTGTTGACATAACACCTCGCGACACACTTATTATACTTGATGAGGTGCAGGATGTTCCGGAAGCCATCGAATCACTGAAGTATTTTTGCGAAGAAGCCCCTGAATATCATATCGCTGTGGCAGGCTCAATGCTCGGGATTTCAATCCATGAGGGAGTGTCGTATCCGGTTGGGAAAGTCGATGAACTTGATGTGTTCCCTATGAGTTTTGAGGAATTTCTTCTCGCAAAAGGCGAAAACGAGGCATGTAAGCTGTTGCTTGAAAAAGATTTTGCCACGACAAATCTTGTTCATGAGAAATATGTCGATTTGCTCAGGCAATACTATTATGTGGGCGGAATGCCGGAGGTTGTAAAAGAATATGTCGAGACCGGTGCGCTAAAAAATGTCAGAAACAAACAGACGGCGATCCTGCATGGGTATGAACGTGACTTCTCAAAACATGCTCCGAAAGAACAACTTGAAAGAATCAGGATGGTGTGGAAAAGCATTCCGTCGCAACTTTTCAAGGAAAACAAAAAGTTCATTTACGGTGCTTTGCGCAAGGGCGCAAGAGCCAATGATTTTGAGATTGCGATTCAGTGGCTTGTCGATTCGGGATTGGTTTACAGGGTGTCTCGATGCACCAAAATCGCTTTGCCACTTGGTATTTACGAGGATTTTTCATCGTTCAAGCTTTATATTGTTGATGTTGGGCTGCTCGGCGCAGTGGTTAAGACCGAGCCTGTTCAGGTTCTTGTGAACAATAATGTTTTCACGGAATACAAAGGCGGCATGACTGAACAATACATTCTGCAACAGATGAAGAGTCACGGCGTTGAACCGATTTTTTATCATAAAACAGATGACTCCCGACTTGAACTTGATTTTGTAATCCAACAAGAAACGGCAGCGTTACCGATTGAGGTGAAAGCCGAAACGAATGTAAGAGCTAATTCTTTGACTGTGCTACTCAAAAACACACCTGAACTTCGTGCCGTGCGATTCTCAATGTTGCCATACAAGGAACAAGACCAGATGACAAACATTCCGCTTTACGCAGTTTGAAGACGAACTGATTGAAAAACAATTGAATGACTCTTTGCTGTTTGTGAGATTTATGGTGAAAACGAATGATTTATCAGAAATCTTTCTTGTCTCTTAAGGTGGGTTCTATAAATTAATTTCCTGTGATTTTGAGTCGATTTTCGAGCAGATTGCTGTGCAGAAAGAGGGCGCATAGCGGGCTATGCAACCGATTGATAAACAGCAAGATGCCGAAAAGCGGCCAAAAGCACTGGAAAAGAAATTTTAAATTTTTCATATTATTTTGCGTTATTTCGTTGAATTTATAGAACTCACCTTAAATCTTTTTCGCTTTTTTTAAGTCTCTGATGTAGATGTATCTAACAAAAAATGTAAAATGAAAATGTCATGTCAGAATTCCTTCCTTAATCGGTTCTCCGAATCATGTATTATATTCATGAAATCTTTCCATGACTGCGCCGATTGCGGCACATGAAACGGGATGACCGACAATGTCCCTTCATAACCTGTTAGTTTGAACTTTTGAGGCTTGGATTGTTGCTCAAAAGGATAAATATATCCGCCGTTTTCCGCTTTCCTGCAATACATATAGGTTACAACCTGATACAAATCTTCGCGACTAACTCCTTGATTTAGATGTTTGTATTTTGCGTCAATGATGTAATTTTCTTTCCAAAAATCAGGATATAACTTTCGAGAATTTCTATCAATTTGCTCGCCATCAGAAAATGAGTCGTCAGCTTGAGGTTTCTCAAACATTGGCAAACCGCCTTCCGACTTTTTATTTTGAGGATGATTGAAATTCAAAGGTTTAAGTATTGTGCTCAAATATTCTTCCCAAAGCCAAGCTCCATCAAACAGAACCCCATATACTTTATCCTTTTCCTGCCCGAATTTGATGGCTTCGTGACGCAAAATCTGCAAGCAAAGTCTTTGCAGATGAGCGTATTCCGTGAAGTAAGGATGTTTGAGTGGACGCAAATTATCGTTGATAACACGTTGCCGATTTTGATATGAATAGGAAGGTGTAGCCATCGTTATTTGAGAAACGCAATTTCGGGTCTCATCATCGTTTGTCAGAATAATACGGCCTTGTTCTTTGTGCTTGATGTATTCAATGGTGTGTCGGATCAGTTGCGTCAACTCGTTGTCGTAACTGTGCTCGCGGGCAGAATAGGCGATGGTTCCGCGAAAAGGGATGTTCTGGCGCAGATGACGACTGATGTCGATAGGTCCTTTGAGATTGGCGTCGTTGTACTCGTTCCGCTTGTATTTCTTGAAAAGTCCTTGTGCCAAAGCCTTTTTAAGAAAATGGGGAAAAAGATAAAGCAGAAAGTCAAAAACAGGTTCTTTTGACAGTGAATGTTTGATATCGAAAAGATTGATACTAAACACTTTCTGCAACATATAATGAAGAAAATAGTCATCGGTATTCTGCTTGTCAAAACGGGAACAAATGTCCAATTGAGTTTCGTTCACGCCAACAAAACCCATAATGTTTCCGGTTTTGATATTTTCGTCTTGCAACGAAATGATTTGCGACTCGCTGATTTCATCCTCACACGAATAAAAGTCGCGGGGGAACAACAACAAGTTGGGATTGTCGTAAAGTGACAATTTTGAGATTGGCACATTGGCAATCCGTTCCAAATTCTTCAGGTCGGCTATAGAAGCATCTTGGCCGACCTTTTGAAAATGAATCCAATCGTGGTTATCCGTTATTCTCAGGCGACTCATTGTTGTACGCGGCTTTCAATTTAGCAATACTTTCTTCAATGTTCAACGAACCGCGGAGGTATTCGCGAAGCAAGCCTTCAAGATGGTTGCTCCAAAGATTCTCGAATCCGTTATCAGCATCGCTTGCATAATTTTTCAATTTCAAGAAATAGGCGACTCCGATGTGATAGGCTGATGAAAGTCCATCAATACATTTTTCTTCCTCTTTTTCATCTGTCTTAGCTTTGTGCCAAATCTTATTGTTTAGATTGTTCATTCGGTTCTTTAATTTTCCAAGAACGTCTGTTGAAGGTTTGACGATGTTGTCTTGCTCGTCTTTCCATGCATTTTCATCGTCAAGCATTTTCATACTTTCATCTGCCTTGATTTCCTTGAACGCGAAACGACGGCGGAAAGCGAAGTCCATACTTTCCACGCTGCGGTCTATGTCGTTCATCGTGCCGATGATATAGACATTTTCGGGAACAAAGAAATGTCCGAAATTATTATCATCAGTAATACCCAACTTGTCATCAAAATCATTAGGCACTATTTGCATATTTGCATACTGTGTACGCACTTTTCCATTTTCTCCACGGTAGCCCGGATCAATAGAGAAGAACAGTTCGCCGAAAATCTTGGATATTTCGCCACGGTTGATTTCGTCGATGATGAAAACGTAGTTTTTATTTGGATTATTCAATGCGTTTATGCAAAATTCCTTAAATACACCATCCTTTCTTTCAAACTTAACATCCTTGCTTTCATCTTTAATTGGACGAAGACCTTCAACAAAATCGGTGTAATCGTATGAAGGATGGAACTGAACAAAACCATAATCCTCTTTTGAATCACGTTGCTTTAAAGAATCTACAGCCTCGCCTGTCTTTAAGTCGAAATTGGAGTATAAGATGTACGCAAATTCATCAACAGTGATATCTTTTCTATCCTTACATGCAATTTTATAAAAATTGTATACGACTTTATTCTTATCTAAAATGTCTTTCTGATTTTCCAAACCAAATAAATCAATGACATTATCCAAATACGTCTTACTGTTGATTGGAAAAAAATCATTGGGGTAATATGTTGAAAGAATTTTCAGTAAGAAAGAATCACCAAGATAATTATGAATATTTTTTTGTTTTTCAACACACTCACTGATTTCCGAGGCCAATTCTTTCATGAGAGATTCATTAGTAATATTTGTATTAGAATCCTTTTTCTTATTCTTTAAAAAGCCAGTGAAAACGTAATCTAACGATTCTTTATTTCTATACACCAAATATGACCTTGATGAACCCGGAAAATATTTACCCAAAGCTGTCAATCCTCGTTCTATCCACCAGCAAAAATTATCTTTACCGCCATCTCCTATGCAATATTGTTCCAATGTCAAGTCTTTCAATTTTTCTTTTGGAAAACGTTTGAGGAAAACGGCTCTGAGTTCATTTAATCTTTTTGTTTCTTCATCGCTGTGTTTGAACCGCCCAATGATTTGTTCAAGCAATTCTTTAGGATTATATGTGTTCTGTGCCGCAATTTGTTGTGCGATTTGCTTTGCCAGATATGTTTTCCCCGTGCCTGGAGCGCCCGTGAGGATGAGATTGTGGTTGGTTGTTAAAAGCTCGGCCAAATCTTGTTTTGTTTCTTCGTGATTATCCATATTGAAAATTCGTTTAATATGTTCTTCATTGTCAATTTTGCAAAGTGTATTTGCATACCAAGTAATGTCTGTTAAATCTTTACGGCATTCTTTCCAATCAACTTCAACTCTCATTTTGTCGGCATGAATTTTTTTAATCACTCCCGTACAAAATATTCTCAAATACGATTTGCTGTTTTTAACATAAGTTGATTTAAGGGCTATGTGGTCACCTACGCGCATAGTATTGTAAACGTCTTCGTACTTTTCGTCATAGCCGTTCTCCCATATATGTTCTTCCTTAAAACGGTCTAACTGGCTATCACCACCCCGTGTAAAACCAGCGATGTGATAATTTCTCTTCATTACTTTGCAATTATTATGAACTTCTATTCTTTATTATTTTTCTGTTATTTTCCACCCTTCCGCGAAATCCTTTAACGAAAGTCGGTGGGGAAAAGCGAACTGCAAAAATACATTATATTCCTGTCTTTTTTCACATTTTTATGCTGAAAATCACTCTTGTTTCTCTATTTCCACTTTCAGCGGTTGGTTGTCGTAGCACCATTCGCGATGATTTGACATCTGCTCAGAAATGAACGTCTTGATGTCTTCTACATTCCAGTCGAAAGCATCTCCGGCATAGATCAGAATTTCAGTGAGGCGGTTGATGGCTTGCGAGTGATATACGCCTGACACTTGGTTGAAGGTTTTCCCCGTGGCATGGGCTACGGCGTCGATGGTCTCAACAGCTCCGCTGAGTTCTTCAAACAACAATTCTTCGTTGTGACGATTACGTTTCCTGTTATCTTGTTTTACCATAGTATATAGCGTTTGTTTCGGCTGCAAAACTAAAACAGAGGTGCGCCTAATGTGGGCGCACCTCTGTCGGATTGATGAATATTTCGAGTTTTATATTGTCATTATTCTCTTCGCGATTTGAGATAATGATGAGCGTTTGTCGCTTCATTATCTCCCTTGATCTCAAGGGCGTTCTTGTTTTTTGCGTTCAAAGGTGAAATAACGGATTGTCCTGTCCGAGCTTCTATGTTTTCTCGGGCATCTTTTGCCACGCTACCGCCTTCAATAGCAATCTGTCGGCTTTCTTCAAATGTTTCAGGCTCCCGCGACTTTGAGATGGCTGTTGTCGTAACCTCCGCCAACATATTCAGCACCAATTCCACGTTGGTCATATTGTCGCGCAGATTTTCTTTCTTCAGATTCTTGAATTGTTTGTATTGCTTTATCGAAAATCCGCTCCAAGCTTTGGTCATCTCGTTGGTCAGGATGGCGTACTCCTGCTCTTGTTCAATGCCACGCGCTTTCCATTCATCGGTCAGTTCCTTGCGCATTTCAATGGTCTGCAGACGTTGGTTTATCCAACCTTCAGTGTAACCTTTGGCTCGGTAAAAGTCAGCACCGCGCAAGATGGCCTTCTCCGGGTCGGCAATTTCGTCCAAACGCTCGTTGCCCACTTGTGCCAACCACATCTTGAACGGCTCAGCCTTGGGTGATGGAATGGACTGGATGAGACGCAGAAGTCCCTTTGTATCAAGAACATCCGTTTCTCTCATTTTTCCATCCGCAGCTATCATTTTCAACCGGTGACAAATTGTCACCAGTTCACTTCCTTCTTCTGAAAGACGTTGCCTAAGTTTATTCCAATACTTTCTTGCTGTCTGATAGTCAGCGCTATCAGTCAACACTTCCACCACATCCACCACGGAGAAATACCATTCCTCTTCATCTTCGTTCCATGCAGTGCGGATTTTCTTGCTTTCAAATAGTTTGATTTTGTTTTCCATCATTGTTTGATCTTTTGTTTTACTTGATGTCATTAGATGCTACAAATCTACGATTATATTTTTCTCATTCACAATATCTCCCTCGCTATCGCCGCGCAAGCCTCCGCATCGGCCAAGGCGTGAACTTTGCAAACTACAACTATATTTCAAATGCAAAAGTAAGTATATGATACAAGAGCCAATGGACTATTGTCGTGCTAACCAATCCAACGCATAAATCTGCCGTATCCCGTTATGCGAAATCTCAGGATCAGAATCCATTGTCAGCAGAAACTTCGGATTGTGATCCTTCACGGAATTCAAAGGGGCGATTTCTCTGGTCAGTGTCTGTTCATCGCGTACTGTGAGAGCAACTTGATAATATTCCACAAGACCATCTTTAAATCTGATGAAATCAATTTCCTTATCACCACTTTTGCCAACCATGACCTTATGTCCCGACCTGATAAGATGCAGATACACAATATTCTCAAGCAAACGTCCCAAGTCACCGCCACGCAAGCCAAGCAACATTGTTCTCAACCCGACATCCGAAAGGTAATACTTTTGTCCTGTGCGCAAAAGCTCCTTGCCTTTGGCATCACAACACGCTTGTCACGCCACATATTCAGTTGGTTGACATAGTTTTTGCGATTTAAATATTCCATGATTCCATTTTGTTTTCATGTTGCAAAAATACAATATTTTTGCACTCCATTGCAAAAACTACGTAAAAACACAAAGTTTTTGCAATGGAGTATAAAGGCTTCTTAAAATATCGCCGCATCTGTTCTGACAAACGAATAAATTTAATCAAAATCATATTTATCCCAGTCTAAGTCATCGTATTTTTCATCGCCTTTTAGATATGAGTCATAATCACTTTCTGTCGTTATCTCGATGTTGAAATCTCGTACCCATAGCAAATCATAGATTGAAAAGTCCATGTCGGTGAACAAAGTATGGAAAGGATGTATCAGGTGCATATCCTTTGTCATCTCTTTGTCGAGCATCTCATTCCAGTTGTCGAGTGAATCGCCAAGATACAGCATCTGGTTTATGGATTCAGGCTTTTCATTATTGCAAATGGAAAAGCTACATGCACCATTGTAGTACAGAGGCATGAACTCGTCGTATGTGCCATTGAGAATATTCCAGATTTTCTTTGTCCTCATGGTCTGCACAGGATGTATCGAAGAGTATTTGTAACCGAGGAAACATTTGCCGGTGGTTTCAATGTCGCACGCTATGCCGCAACAGATGTTCGCATTATGCAAGGCAATTACTCGCTTTCGCATTTCTTTGGCTTGCGCTATGAGGGCTTCATTGAAATCTGAAAGCAATGACTTATAGTTTTCGTCCATTACAAATTTTGAGTCAAGAACACTCTTCCTAATTGATAGAAGATGCTTGACGGCCTCTTTATAAGTATCATCGGAACACCTGCGTCTCTCATTTCCATTAATGATTGAAAGAATTTCAATCTCAATCTCACGAACTTCTACCGCGTTGAAAATTTCTTGTACTGTCATATCCATAAATATTTGAAGTAGTCAATGAATAACTGCATGCCTTCCTTGATACGAGCCTCTTTATCGGGTTCTATGTTGTATTTGTCAGGCACTGATTGGTATTCGTCAAATGCGTAAATCATTTTCCGAATAATCTGCAACCATGACGCTTGTGCCTTTTCTTCTCCAACCTGATTTACTATAATTCCTGGACATCCTCCATTGGGACCTTTTTCTGCTTTGAGAAATGCATGAAGGTACTTGCTTATTATGTCGGCAAGTTTTTCATCAAGACTCCACACGTCACCATAATCAACATCGGCATAGCCTTCATGAGCTTTCTCCGACCATACTTTATCTTGCCATTTATTTCTACAATTATTCACAGTGTTAGCTTTTATATGTTAGTGATGAAATCTGGGTGCAAAAATAAAAGAGATGTGTGCCAATACAGGGCGCACATCTCTTATTCTACGACAAAAATTAAAAATTATAATTGCTCAATATGTCTGTCATCCAATTCAGCTAATATTTTGCCAACCAATTCTTGAATATAATTAGCAAAATTGCCATTAATCATATCAATGGTTTCATTTAACGACCATGATGAATATTTAGACAGATACGCCCATCCCAAGGGCCATGATTCATTTGCTTCGGGGGATAATGTATTTAAACTTTCCTGTAATGGAATTTTTTCTTCCTTGCTGATTTCATTCCGTGATGTAACACCGATAAAGAATTTTTTTTCGAAGCTGCTATTACTTTCGTTTGTAATCTGTATTGAATAATGCTTCCACTTTGAACGATAAAAACATAATGCCTTCTCGCCATCACCCCATAGATATTCTTCTTTATATATTAAGCCGTTTTTCTCAGCAAAAAATTGAAGTTCTGGGGATACATATTTTTCAAATACATACTTAAAATAACCTTCATATCCAGAATGGTATATTTCGGCTATTGCTTCCGGGTATTTGCTCATTATTTCATACAGTTGTTGTGCATCTGTTGTATTCATGTCTTGATGGGTAAGTTGCTTTATTAAATTTGAATATTGGATAATGGTTTCTCTTATCAGAGGCTTTTGTGCTGATAATCCTATACAGTTATTCAGCCATGAAAGTATATGGTCTTGATAACTGATACACGTGTATTCTATGTCTTTGTAAACAGAATCCTCACTGGCCATGTGCCCGTCCAGAGTCAGATATAGAATTGTTGATTGCTTTACTTTCCATGCCTTTATTTCTTTTTGGGCATAATTCCAATAACGCAAGAGTTGGTTTTTCTGATCTCCTGCGTAAATTTTGTTTTCGATAATTATCATGACATCTTTTGTCTGAAGAACTATGTCAAGGCGACCACCTTCGGTGGCATCGGCACTCTTAAACCCAATGCTACGTTCTACCTCTACCTTAGTCTCTTTCAAATCCATGTCGAAATTTTCCAAATGGATTTGTCTGATAAATTCTTCTAAAAACAAACTGCCACAACCATGATTCCCTTGTGGATTTAATAATTCGGCAATGAAAGCAGAATGTGTACGGGTTTCGTTTGTCGAAAGTCCTAACACATTAAAGACATTAAAAGCTTCTCCGCGTTTTCGTGCTTCTTCTTTTTTCTGCTTTATCTTGTCGGTTTCTCTTTGGAGTTCGACAAGAAGATTCTGAAATCTGTTCATCTTAATGTATAATTATTGGTGTTACAAAATATTCAAAGCTATCGCCGCGCAAGCCTCCGCATCGGCCAAGGCGTGGTGATGGTTCTGCAAGTCGTAGCCACAACGCTCGGCTATGATGTCGAGGTTGTGACGACCTTCTGGCCAGACTTCTCTTGACTTCAGGAGAGTGCAGTAGAACTCGTAATCGGGATAGTCCATCTGATATGTGCGGAATGCTGCTTTCAGACAACTCTCGTCGAATGCCTTGTTATGAGCTACGAGTGGAAGTCCTTCTATGAGTGGTTCCACCTGTTTCCAAATGTCAGGGAAGATAGGAGCGTTATCTGTGTCCTGTGCAGTCAGCCCGTGCACCCGAGTGCACCAGTAGTTGTAATACTCCGGCTCTGGCTTGATAAGAGAATAGAACCTGTCAACAATCTCTCCGTTGCGCACGATGACGACACCAACCGAACAAACGGATGAACGCTCGCAGTTGGCGGTCTCAAAGTCTATTGCTGCAAAATCTTTCATTGTTATTCCTCATTGTATTTATCCCACATTCTCTTAATAATTCCAGCCATTTCCTTGCGCAGCCAAAGCGGTTCAAGAACTTCCAACTCTTCGTTGTTCCACAGTAGTTCCTGAATGAAGTCGTGTTCGGGGCGAACTCTCAACTCGAAAATGCTGAATTGTTCGTTGCGCTCGGTTTCCACTTGCGATTCGTGCATGGGCAAGTCGCGAAGATAGTTGGCTTGCTTTGGCGACACCTTGAGCACCACGGTTTCGGGTTTGGTCTTGCCGCCCGCGATGACGCCGAAGCAGCCGTCGAAAAACTCTTTCGGCTTGAAATCCTCCGGATACTCGAATGAGTGGCTCGACAGCCGGAAATCGCGGATGCGGTCGAGGCAAAACACGCGGTCTTCGTTGGCAGGCCATTTCCGTCCGACCATGTACCATCGTTGACGGAAAAGCTTCACACACAATGGCATGAGGTAATGCTCCTTCTCGTCTTCACGCCAATAGTTGTAATAGACAATGTGAATGAAACGGTTCTTCTTCATCGCATTGATTATGGGGTCTAAATATTCTCGTCCGCTCGGCACATCTTCAAGAATAATTCTGTCCTTAATAGATTTGCTTCCGCTGAGCGAATTGCTGACGGAGTACGTGTTTAACAGCCAGTTTTCAATGTTTCCCTGCCTCAAATCTTCATCGTTGTCAATGTAATATCTGTAAGGTGCTGTTTTTTCGCATTCAATGTTCAAGCCGAAAGTGTCAAGAATCGCCCACTTCCATTTGATGAAGGTGCGTTTCAGCATCGGTTTGCCTCGGCTGATGTCATCGTCTTCAATCCATCTGCTGTTTAGCTCTTCAAATGTTATCTTGCGGGCGGAATGTATGGTGTTTGCTATCCACACGAGTTTGTTGGTCTGATTCAGCGGCATGACTTATCTGTTTGTTACAAATTCGGTCTGCAAATATAGCGAATATATGTGCCCGTTGTGGGCATAGGTTGTTTTTTTCTTTTGACCATTTAAAAAACCACCCTGTTTCCAAGGTGGTTTTTCGCTTTTATAAGAATCAAAATCTTACTTCACGTTGTCTTTTCCGACCTGAACGGCCTGCATGTTCAACGGGATGAGCTTGTGGGCGCGTTCCGGCAGGCTGTGGCGCAGACCTTCTTCGACGTTCTTGTCGAGGATAATCGGGCGGAGCTTCAGGAAAGCACCGAGGATGATCATGTTGAACACCTTGCTGTTACCCATGTCGGATGCCAGCTGGGCGCCTTCGATGGTGTGGATGTGAATGTCGGTACGTGTTGGCTTCTTGGTGATGCCGTTCGGGTCGTAAAGGAGGTAACCGCCCGGTTTCACTTTTGATTCGAACTTGTCGAGTGACTGCTGGTTGAGGATCACCGCTGTGTCGAAAGCGTTGAGGATAGGTGAGCACACGCGTTCATCGCTGACGATGACAGTCACGTTTGCTGTGCCGCCGCGCATCTCGGGACCGTATGACGGCATCCAGCTCACTTCTTTGCCTTCCATAATACCGCTATAAGCAAGGATCTTACCCATTGACAAGACACCTTGTCCGCCGAATCCGGCAATAATAATTTCTTCTGTCATTGCTTTACTTTTTTAATTATTTTTCAACGATCTTTCCGTCAACTTTGATGTCTCCGAGCGGATATTCTGGGAGCATGTTTTCGACTAACCACTGGTTGGCCTTGACCGGGTCCATCTTCCAGTTGGAGTTGCAGTTGGAAACGATTTCAACGAAGTTCACGCCGCTCTTGCCATTGATCTGATTCTCGAACGCCTTCTTGATGGCGGCCTTTGCCTTGCGCACGTGTGCCGGGTCATAGACGGCCTGACGTGTGACGTATTTGGTGCCGGGAAGGCGGGCGATGAGTTCTGTGATATGGAGCGGGTAGCCGTTGTTCGGGATGCCGTCGAAGCCTGCGCCCGCCGGCAACGTGGCCTTACGTCCGTAAGGTGTCGTGGCGGTCTTCATGCCTTCGAGTGTGGTAGGGGCCATCTGGCCGCCTGTCATGCCGTAGATGCCGTTGTTGACGAAGATCATGGTGATGTTCTCGCCGCGGTTGCATGTGTGGATCGTCTCGCATGTTCCGATGGCCGCGAGGTCGCCGTCGCCCTGATATGAGAAGACGACTTTGTCGGGCCACACGCGCTTGATGCCTGTCGCGCATGCTGTCGCACGGCCGTGGGCTGCCTCGATGAAGTCAACATCGAAATAGTCGTATGCCATGACCGAGCATCCTACAGGAGAAACGCCGATGGTCTTCTCATCGATGCCTAATTCTTCGATGACTTCGGCGATGATGCGGTGAATTGTACCGTGACCGCAGCCTGGGCAATAGTGGAAAGGCTTGCTTGTCAATAACTTAGATTTCTCGTAAACTAAGTTTTCTGGTTTGATGATATCTTCAACTGTCATTTTCTTATTCTCCTATAATTTGTTTCTTCATTGCTTCGAGAACTTCCTCCGGTGTGTGGATGATGCCACCGACGCGGCCGAAGTGTTCGGCTTTGACGCGGCCGTTGCATGCCAATCTGACGTCTTCAATCATCTGGCCACAGCTCAATTCGACTGAAAGGAATCCTTTGACGCCGTGGTTGATGAGGTTTTCGATAGCCTTTGTAGGATAAGGGAAGAGAGTGATCGGACGGAGAAGGCCGAGTTTCAGGCCCTGTTCGCGGCCGAGCTGCACTGACTTCTGCGCGATACGTGCGCTTGAGCCGTACGCCACGAACACGTAGTCGGCATCTTCGCAGTTGATCTCTTCGTAACGCACCTCGTTCTCTTCGACCATCTTGTATTTGGCCTGAAGGTGACGGTTGTGCTCTTCCATCTTGTTGGAGTCGAGGTCGAGTGAGGTGATGATTCTGTGCTGGGTGCCTCTCTTGCGGCCTGTCAACGCCCATGGGTATTTGGCCTTGATTTCCTCTTCTGTCATGCGTGGTTTCTGTTCCGGAAGGACGACCTTCTCCATCATCTGGCCGATTGCGCCGTCAGAGAGGATACATACTGCCATGCGGTATTTGAATGCGAGGTCGAAGCCGAGAGCCACGAAGTCAGCCATTTCCTGCACTGATGCCGGGGCGAGGACGATGTTCTTGTAGTCGCCGTTGCCGCCGCCCTTCACTGCCTGGAAGTAGTCGGCCTGTGACGGCTGGATTGTGCCGAGGCCCGGGCCGCCGCGGACGACGTCAGCATAGACGCAAGGGACTTCAGCACCTGCGATGTAGGCGATGCCTTCCTGTTTCAGGCACACGCCGGGGCTTGATGATGATGTCATCACGCGTTTTCCAGCTGCGCCGGCAGCATAAACCATATTGATAGCTGCCAATTCACTTTCTGCTTGCAGAACGACCATGCCGGTACGTTCATAAGGGTTCTGTTCTGACAGATACTCAATCACTTCCGACTGTGGGGTGATAGGATATCCGAAATAAGCATCGCAGCCGTAGCGGATGGCGCTTTCTGCCAATGCTTCGTTACCCTTCATCAATTTTAATTCTCCCATTATTTTTAATTTTTAAATGTTTGACAATGATTTGATTACAATTTTACTTTATAAACAGAAATGACACCGTCCGGACAGACGATGCCACAGCTCGCGCAACCGATGCACTTGTCTGGTTCTGCCATGTAGGCGTAATTGTAACCTTTTCCATTAACTTCTTTTGCCAATCCGAGAACCTGCATCGGACAGTTGACGACGCACACGCCGCAACCTTTACAACGCTCAGTATCAACGGATACAGCACCTTTGAAACCTGCCATAATTTTAGATTTTTAAGTTATTATTATGTTTGAATATTTCTTTTTACTGTGTTTTCAAAAACGCACAAAATTACAAAACATTTTCGAGACAATCAAAAAAAATGTGAAATATTTTTGATTGAATATTTTGCAAAAAACTTGAAAACGTAAAACAAAAAAAGCGCGGAAGCGTTCTACAGTAGATGGCACGGTACAGCCACAAGAAGAAAACACAATCCGCGCTTGAATCTTCTGATTCAAGCTGTGGGATGTTTCGTCTTTCTTGTTTCTGAATGTACCGTTTCTTCTACTGTAGATGAAACATTGAGCTTTATTGTAAAATGTCGAAAATCGACGCTGCAAAAATAGAAATATTTTTAACTCAATTGTAAAATCATAGAAAATAATTGTCAAAATCGCATTTTTGCCGTATCAAAAAAGAAGTTTGGAAGATGTGTCTCTTCCAAACTTCAGGACTAATCTATATAAAATTCGCGAAAAACTGCTGAATCCGCGAGATTTTATTTCACCGGATGGTCTTTCGCGAATGCCTGTAGTCTCTCGGCGAGGACAGGGATTTCCTCTCTCTGAATCAATGAGGTGCAGGCGCGAATGCCCTGACGTGTGGAGCCGCATGTGTCAAGCGAGATTGCCGAAATGCCGTAGTACATCATTTCTTCGACGAGGTCTGCGCCGGTGAATCCGGGGTAGCAGTATGTGAAGTAGAAGCCGTCGGCGATCGGTTCGCCGAGGTCTTCGTCGTATGTGATGTAGAAGTTGGCGGCAGTGAAAGCGTCTTTCATCATCTTCGCCTTGCGGCCGTATTCGAGGACGTCGTCGCGGTAGTTGTAAATGCCGTCGTTGACAGCCTTCAGCACGCCTGCGAGAGCGTATTGCGCCGAGTGTGAGACGCCTGACGTGAGCGGGTGCAACGCGCCGAAGAGTATGCCGCGCATGAAGATCTCCTGTCCGCAGAAGCCTTTCAGGTCGGGGTAATGGCGTTTCGCCAGCTTGTCGCTGATGCCGAGGAAGGCGCAGCGTTCGCCCGCGAAGCTGAACGCCTTAGAGCTGGAGATCATGAGGATGTAGTTGTCGGTGTACTTGCCCACTGTCGGCTGGAACGGCGCGACGCCCGGATGACTGTAGTCTTTTCTGAAGTCCATGCCGAAATATGCGAGGTCTTCAAGCACGATGACATCGTATTTGTTCGCGAGCTCGCCGATGATCTTGAGCTCCTCGTCGGTGAGGCACACCCATGTCGGGTTGTTAGGATTCGAGTAAAGGATGCTGTGGATCCTGCCTGTCGAAAGAATCTCTTCGAGTTTCGCGCGGAGTTTCTCGCCGCGGTAGTCGTAGATGTCGAAGTGCTCCATCGGGATGCCGAGGACCTTGCACTGGAATTTATGGACAGGGAATCCAGGGTCAACGAAGAGCATGGTGTTCTTCTCTTTGCTGATGTGGCCCGTGATCATGAACGAGGCGAAGGCACCCTGCATGGATCCGACGGTCGGGACGCAGTTGGCCGCATCAACGTCAAGGTCAAGGAAGTTCTTGATGAAACGCGATGCTTCTTTCTTCAGTGCCGGTACGCCGTCGATGGGAGGGTAGCACGCCGCGACGCCGTCCTGCACGGCTTTCATCTGCGCCTCGATGCCGGCTTTCGCCGCAGGGAGACCGGGGTTGCCGATCTCCATGTGGATGAATTTCGTGCCGCTCGCCGTCTCGAGGTCTCTCGCGAGCTTGTTGATTTCACGGATGCCGGCCTTGCCAACGCACGGAAGGTTGCTCTCTGCGAACACCTTCTTGACGATTTCTTCTCTTACTATGTTGTTATTCATGTCGTATTTATTGATTTTTAATGAATTATCTTCAGAATAAATTTCCGCAAAGATAATCAATTTTGTTTTGATGTCAAATAAAATGTGAAAAATTAAAATCTGCATCCGATGCACAGCCTGGCTTTCACGGTGCGGTAGATGGATCTTGACCTGCCTCCTATGATTTCGTCCATGTCGCGGAGGCTTATGTGGCTCATCGTCGTGGTGTAATAGGCGGCGACATAGCCTCTTTTCCAGGAGTAAGAGATGCTCGCCATGCCGCTGCAGCAGAAGTCGAGCAGGGAATATGGAACCCTGTAATCCCTGGAGCGTATCTCGATGTCAAATTTTTCGGCGTTCGTCTCCCTCGAATAGTGCACGTCGGAGACCGACACTGTCCTTTCGTTCCAGACCATCAGTGATGGCTCGATGGATACGTGTATCAGCCATGACTTGAGGACCCAGTTGTAGGCGTAACCCGCGCCGAGTGACAGGTACCGTGTCGTGCCGCCCGACAGCACGTCGGTTATGGAGTCTCTCGGGATCGCGTGCTGCCCGTAGTTCGGGTGCATGAGGGCGAGGGTGTTCTGGTAGAACTCGTCGTCGTGGCCCAGCCACAGGTCGTCGTGGTAGAATGACATTATCGCTATCACGCTGCCGGCGCTTCTCTTCTGGACCTTCGAGAATGAGAACCCCGCCGGGTACGAGAACCTCTTGTTGTTGAACGTGTAGTAGAAATTGACCGACACGCCTTTGAGATGGTTGTTGCCCGACATCTCGGTGTTGAATCTGGTGTTGTGCAGGTTCCCGACGTTGAATGAGCGTATCTCGGTGCTGAAGCGGTTCCCCAGCAGCCTCAGCCCGAAGTCCTTGTCGTCCGTCTTGCCGTTGACTTTCTTGAAGTTGACCGAGACCACGGCTCCAACGCCCCTGTAGGCGACGCCAATCCCCGTCGAGGTGGTGAGCTCGTTGCTGATGGGGTTGGACTTGCCGTCAATGACAAGGTTGTAGTGGTGCTGCATCATGTTCTCGTTGAGTGAGAACGCCCAGTTCCCCCACGGCCTGCCGATGTACAGCGTGTCGTATTTCACATCCGGATGAAACAGGAGGTGGACAAGCCTCCCCACAATGCCGTTTTCTTCCTTCCCGGATTTCTCCTGCGCGGATGCGTTGGCGCACGCGCACTGCAAGGCGGTCAGGATAACGGCAAATACCAAAATCTTTCTCATGGGCGGGAATATTAATCAAAAAAGGCCTGCAAATCATTAAAATCAACTCTTTGCAAACCTCTGTGGGTCGTACTGGACTCGAACCAGTGACTTATTACGCACACTATGCCCTTTGGTAATGAAAAGGTTAAGTTTTTATATATGGGCGTTTTTCGTCATAGTCTGCCGGTTTTCTGCCGTACTTTTGTTATTTGTAAGTATTGATTATTAAAATAGTATTTCGTTTTCTTTTGTAGTTGTCAATCTAATCCATGTTACTTTTCTATTCTCATCATAGATTGATAGTCTGTAAGTTTTAGATACGGGTATATCTTTGAAATATACCATTTCATGATGTCTTTCGCCATGCGCAAAAACATATTGGTAATACTTACTGAGAAATTCTTCAAAACCCTCAGTAAGTTCATTGATTAATTCAGTACTTTTTTCTAGTGATTCAAGTTCTTCGTTTGTACTCATTTTTTTGTTAATATTTCATATAATTCTTTATCTTTTATATATCGCAAAACTTCATCGCTCTTATCTTTTGCAATCTTAATTTGAAGTGTTACCTCAGTGGTTTGTTCGTCCTCTTTCGGTTGGGTAAAAAGATCTACAAAATCATACCCTACAAATTTTGATATGGTAAAAAGTGTTTTGACGGGAAAATCTTCTTTGTTTAATAAATAATCAAGATTTTGCTTCGCCATACCAAGCTCTTTTGCCACCGAAACTAAGGTGAAACCTCTTTGTTTACAGACAGTTCTGATTGTTTTACCGATGTTGATGTCTTCTGTTTTCATATTGTTCAAATTTAGTGTTTTTATTTAATTGATTATCAATATGGTGTAAAAATTTTTAATTATTTCGTAAAAAAATGTTTTACCGTGTCAAAATATATTGTACTTTTGCGACACAATGTTAAACGAAATGCGCCGCAAAATTACAAACACAATATTTAAAAGATGAGACAAATAAAGATCAAAGACTTTTGGGACGAGCAGACCAAAGAAACACGAAGTGAAATCTACACCTTCCTCACTGACAAATGTGGGGTCTCTTACACCACAATTCAAGCATGGTTTCTTCAGTATCGCATTCCTGGCAAACTGGATAAAGATGCGGTACAACAGTATGTTGCTGAAAAATTTGAATGCGAATTGATATGGGACTGACAATTGGTGATATTGCCTATCTCCGCGAGCCGGAAGGCGGCCACAACGCTGGCAAGGAAGGAGTTGAATCATGTTGACAGAAGAAGCTATAAGGCTTATCAACAAGGCGTGCAAATTGTACCGCGAAGATCTTATTCAGGTTCAGAATATTATTACCCGAGTGACACAAGTAAATGATGTAATTGATATTCAGGGAAGTGTAGATAGTTTCAGACAAAAACTCAAAAAGGAGGTGCAGAATGATGTACTATATTGATAGGCCGAGCACATGGAGAGCGGCTAACCGCAAGTGTGCCGAGGTTCAGGAGTTCGTAAACCAGTTCAAGAACTGCCTCGTGGCCAACGAACTTTCACGCGATGCGATGATCCAGGACATCCGCCACAAAGTAGAAGAATTGAACGAAGCCTACCCGCGAACAAAGAAACTTGCAGTGGATTTCGGCTCCAGCAATCAACTTTCATGCTTTCCGGAACAGAGAAATGTCGCTGACCAATATATCTTCACCATCATTTTCCTTCCCGTCCATACAACCTACGAATTTGCCGAACACATCAATGTATTGGAGGAGGGAGGCGTGTGATGACGGATCAGTAGATGAATTGAACGAAGCCTACCCGCGAACAAAGAAACTTGCAGTGGATTTCGGCTCCGCGCTCCTCCACAGACCTAAATATTAAATGTTTAACAATTAAATACTAAGTAAAATGAAAAAAGTTTATGTTGCCAGTAGTTGGCGTAACGAATACCAACAATCGCTTGTGAAAGAGCTGCGGTTGAATGGTTACGAGGTCTATGACTTCAAACACCCACACGGTGGCAAAGGCTTCCAGTGGAGTAATATTGATAAAAACTGGCAGTCATGGGATATGGCATCTTACAGAGAGGCTTTAACAAGCGACCACGCACAATTTGGATTCAACCGCGATTTTGATGCGATGAAAGCCGCCGATATCTGTGTGCTATGTTTGCCTTGTGGCAGAAGTGCTCATCTTGAAGCTGGATATATGAAAGGATCCGGAAAGAAAGTGATTGCCTACATACATCCAGACGAGAGAATCGAACCGGAACTAATGTACGGCATGCTTGACGGTATAGCACTTTGTATCCAAGATGTCATGTCAATGCTGAAAGGAAAATGAATTATTAAAAAGTTACATCAAGACACATATAGACGGGCGCAACGCGGCCATGAGCCACCTGCTCGCGGCGGAACAGAGAATGAAAACGAAACTTTCAAAAATCAATTAATTTATAAAAAATCACAATTCAATCTAAAAAAGAATCTGAAATTGACATGGAAAGAATTAAAACACGAAAGAACCATGGATGCTATGTCTATCTGGACAAGGAGACAATCCGTAGACAAAGGAAAGACGGAACACTTGCAGTCTATCATCGTGAAAGATGGAGAGCCGAAGTTCACGGAATTGGTGCCGGCGGAAGTATGCGATTGAGGAGGAGGTTCAAGACACGAGAGGAGGCGATGTCCTTCCTTCATGCTGCTAATAGACTTGGTTGAGAATCTATAACATGGCAGTTTCAGCAAAAAAATACAGACAATCGTTAAGAGCTACGGGGTCTTTCTACACAGATGCAAGACTTGCGGAAAGTATCATGCGTGAGGTAGAGTGTATGGACGAAGCGTATGACCCGACGTGCGGCAGAGGCAATCTTCTTGCCATCTTTCCAGTCGACTGCAGAAAGTACGGTCAGGAGATTGACGAATCGGCGTTGGCAGAGGCACGCGAGAGACTGACCAATTTCGAAGGAGTACTCGGCAACACTCTGACGAATCCGGCCTTCATGGACAGAAGATTTAAATCTATCGTGGCCAACTATCCTTTTTCCGTAAAATGGGAGCCGCAGAAGGATGAGCGGTTCGCCGAACTTCCCACGCTGCCGCCTCCGTCAAAGGCCGATTGGGCATTCATCGCACATTGCTACTATATGCTTGCCGATGGTGGTACGGCGTCAATCCTATGCTTTCCCGGTGTGCTGTACAGGGGCAATCGTGAACAGGCAGTCAGAGAGTGGTTCGTCAAAAACAAGACCATACGCAAGGTTATATCGTTTGAAGGCGGTTTTTTCGAGGATACGAACATCGCTACGGCACTGCTTGTCCTGCAAAAGGGAGTTGTGAACGACACTATTCTGTTTACAGACCACGAAAGTGGCTTGGAAAGAGAGGTTCCCGTTGACGAAGTACTTAAGAATGATGGCAATCTGTCTGTCAATGTATATGTGTCTCCGAAGCCGAAACCTAAAGAGGAAGCCGACCCGTGGCTGCTCGAATTGAATTGCAGGCACGTGATGAAGGAAAAGTTGAGAAAGGACATTGCCCAATCTCAGATGGTTTGCCTCCTCGAAGGATGGAAACTCGATACTTTTCTCGATGAATTGCAGACGGTTATAGATAAATTTAGATCGGATAAAACAAAAAAATAACTAATTAACAATGATTAAATCTGAAGAATTATATGAGGCCATCAGCGCGACGGAATCTGGTTTCTGAAGGACCAGGGCGGACACGACAACAAACCATATTCCGCATCTGAACAAAAGAAATTCATCGGCAATGCCGTCGAAGTCAATATGTCCAAGGCACTTGTTGAATCCATTAGTAAAAAGTATTGTATGACACACACCACAAATAAACCAATTCTTGACGCTTGCTGCGGCAGCCGGATGTTCTGGTTCGATAAAGACAACCCTAATGTCGAGTTCATGGATATTCGGGATGAAGAATGTGTACTGTCCGATGGGCAACTGGTGATGGTACACCCTAATACAATCGGCGACTTTACTGCTATGCCATTCCCGGACGAATCATTCAAAATGGTTGTCTTTGACCCGCCACATCTCGTGTGGGCAGGGAAAGCTGCTAATCTATACAAGAGATTCGGCAAGCTCGACAAGGATTGGAAAACAGAATTATCATTGGGCTTCAAAGAATGCTTTCGCGTGCTCCAACCATACGGCGTTCTGATTTTCAAATGGTCGGAAACGCAATTGAAACTTAAAAATGTTCTCGCACTGACTCAGGAAAGGCCTCTTTTTGGTCACAAGAGAGGAAAAACTTTCTGGGTGGCTTTTATGAAAATTCCAAAAATATAAGAAATGAAATCAATAAACATACCCGTAATTCAGCGTGGAACACGCTTTAAATTGCATTTAATATTTAAAAGAAATACAAGAAAGTCGTTTGACGAAATCAATCAGTTCGTGAAGGAAACTTGTGGTGCTGATGCAGAAATAGAAAAACCCGACAGACTGAAGAAATATCTGTCAGAAAGAAAGGAAGTATTATGATCAAAGCAGAAGAATTATATGAGGCGATCGACGGCGGCTTGCCTGTGTTCGCCTACTATTATCCGATTGACATCAACAATCCGAAGAAGGCTCTGAAAATCCGTGACGATGACAAGAACGCTTCTGCCGGAATGTTCCAGCGCGATGGCATTTGGTTCTTGAAAGACCAGGGAGGCAAGGACAACAAGCCTTACTCGGCCATCGAACTCGTGAGGAAAATGGAATCGCTTGAGTACAAGGATGCAATCCAATGGATAGCAGAGAAATTTGCGCCGCAACTCGTGAAAAATGGTGATTTCAAGGTGAAACCATGCCAGCCTGTTATCACGCAGGAAGCTCCTCAATCGCAACTGAGAATCATTAAACGGGAGTCCGGCAAGTTCACACAAGAAGAACTCGACTGCCTCGGCTACAAGATAACGCAGAAAATTTGCGACGAGTTCAACCTCATCCCGCTCGACGGTTACATCACGAAAGAGAGTAACGGGAAATCATGGAAAATAGCAGCCACGGACACATATCCGATCTACTTCTATGACTATGGTGATTGGGGTAAGATATACCAGCCGAAAGGCGACGTGCGCTTCTTGTACTATGGCAAGAAACCGGCCAATTATATGTTCGGCTGCAACGAATTTCGCAAGGTCTGGGAGGATGCGGAGAAAAAGAAATTTCCTCACGTACCAAACAAGTCAAAGAAACGTGACGATTACACACATGACGCTGACGAAGTTGAAGACGAGGAAAAGGATGAGAGATGGGAGAGCCTGACTATATGTTCAGGGCCCTCCGACGCCTTGAATGTTTACGCTTGCGGTCATGTTGTTTGCTGGCCAAACAGTGAGACCGAACCACTCAATCCCTCGGTGATAAGGACAATGTTCAAACTTGCA
Source organism: Candidatus Limimorpha caballi (assembly GCA_018064605.1). GTDB lineage: Bacteria > Bacteroidota > Bacteroidia > Bacteroidales > F082 > Limimorpha > Limimorpha caballi. The sequence continues at coordinate 125,942 of JAGHUX010000007.1, forward strand.
AGGAATGTTTATGTTCTGTACGACGCTGATGAGACAGGCATCAAGAACGCTTACAACCTGGCACTCGTAAATCTCGATCTGAAGATTATATCATTGCCATCGGACCTTTCTGAATACAAGACACCGAAAGGGAAACCTTGCAAGGACATCAAAGACTTCATGATGTACTACCGTCGCGGAAAGATAGACCCTCAAAAGGAATTCCTTTACAGGCTCGTCAAACTGTCAATGAGCCTGAAGTTCTGGATAGAGACGCTGAACGAGAAAACATCGAAAATCACATACGATATTTCCAACCAGCAGCTTTTCAGGTTTCTATCGGCGAACGGATTCCATAAAATGCCAACAATCAGCGACACCAACTTCATGGAGTTTGTGTTTGTCAAAGACCGTGTGGTTGAATTGATACCAGAAAACATGATGGTATCACGCTGCAAGGACTTCCTTATTGAGTTCCTCGAAAAAAACGTGGAATACTACTCGCTGCAGCTCGTGAACGCCATTCACCGCAGCAAGCAACTTACTGTTGATTCGTTGCGCAACCTCGAAACCATCACGCCGAACTTCGCAGCTTTCAACTCCAAAGAGGAGTATTTCTTCTTCAGAAACACCATCGTCCGCGCCGATGGAGACGGCTTGACCGAGATTAAGACCGCAGACTGCCCGTTTTATGTGTTAAAGCACAAGGTCATCCAGCACGACTATCATCCGGCTAAACGCAAAATGTTTGACTTCGGCTATTCCGACTCCTATCAAAAATTATTGGGTAGCAGGGACGCATTCGCCCCCCACACCCCCGATTGGGATTTATATAACAGACAAATTGTCACTTTGCCACCCGATGAGGTATTTAATCTGCGACGCTGCGAGAATTTTGACTTCATCAGATTCATTTACAACACTGGTAATAAGTTCTGGAGAGAGGAAGCGGAAGCCGTCAGGAACAATTCCGGACTGTTGGCGCATGAACGGAATTTGGTTGACCTGAATTTCATAAACAAAGTGACAACTCTCGGTTATCTGCTCTCTAAATTCAAGGAAGAATCCGTACCGAAAGCAGTGTTCGCCATTGAGAGCTGCATTGCCGAGGAAGACGAAGGCGCGCACAAAGGGGGCACCGGAAAATCTTTGTTCCTGAGCTGCGTTGACAAGGTCAGGAACCGTGAGTTCATAAACGGAGTCCGACTTTCCAACGACCTCAACTTCATTTATCAAGGCGTAAACTTCGACACAGACATCATTCAGATTGACGACCTCGCTGCATCCGTTGATTTGAACAAATTTCTGGTTGATATTACAGGCCCGCTAACTGTGAACAAAAAGAACGTTGCGGCTTTCGTAATCCGCTACAAGGATTCTCCGAAATTCTGCTTCACTTCCAACCATGCCATCAAACGTTATGACGATTCACTGAAGCGCAGACTCCAGTTCGTCAGCTTCAGCGACTACTATCATTCAGCCAACAAGGACGGCAGCGTGAAGGAATTTAACCCGAAAACAGAGTTCGGGCGCAACCTCATCACAGACTATGACGATGAAGACATGAATAAGTTTTACAACTTCATGCTCGAATGTGTTGTTGCATTCAAGAAATTCGGACTCGTGCAGCCGGATCTTGATGACATCAACAACAGAATGGAACGCGCCCGTGTTGGTTACGACTTCATCGACTGGGCAGATGATTACTTTGATGAACGCTTCACCACAGATTTGTCTGATGTAAGACTCATAAACAAGGAGGATGCTTATTTGTCCTGGAAATCTTCAATCTCGAAGAATTATGAGAAACACGTAAACAAGAACACTTTCACATCGAAGATGCGGCAGTGGTGCGACATCAGAAAATACGTTTACAATCCGAGTGAGATTATGAGACTGAAATCAAACACGGAACAGAAGCGTGATGAGATAAGAACTAAAGATGTCATGGGGAAGGTGACTGCGTATTTCATAGTCTATGCCCCGGACAGAAAGGAATACTCATGAAAATGAGTTTTTTTTTGAGTCTCTTTGGTCATTCCAAAGTTATCGACTTTAAACTTAAAATTGTTTGTCACTTTGTCACTTTGTCACTTCTAAAATATAAAATATTGAAAATCAACAACTTTGTCGGTGTCAAATTCGGTGTCAAATCGGTGTCAAACTTCATGGATTTATGATAACATTGTAAAAATAATTTGTCACCAATGATTATCAATGAGTTAAATGTTTTATGATAGTTTTTCGGTGTCAAACTAAAATTCAAAAAAAACATAATTTGTCACCAAAAACACACTTGATGTTCAATGAGTTATAACCAAAAATGTCAAGGTGACAAATTGACAAAGAAAAACGTCAATCAGAGGCTTGTAATGTGGGAAGCATAGTATTGACAAATTTTAAACGAAAAAAATTAGGTCGCTTACAATTTAAACGAAAAAACAAATATTTGCAAATGAAAGGTCTGAATTTAGAAGTTGAAGTGGGTCCGATTCTCAAGCAGTACATTGAAAATTGCTTGCAGATGGATGTTGTTGTTTCAAGCAAGAGGTGGGTTATACTTGACATCATCAAGCCGTACCTCCAAGTGAGAAGCAAACAACTTGATATGTTTGATAATGGAGACAAAAAGATAAACAACGATAAAAGCGGAACTATCAAAATAGAAGTTCCTCTTTTCCACTGCCGTGCATTCAACAGAACATACGGGAAAGTGATTTATTTAGATGGAATATATCACACAGTCATCACGGATGAAGGACAGGCGGTCCTGCGGCGTCACTTCAAACAAATCATGCGGCAATCTTTCCGTGTGTATATGGATGGATATACTGCAGCATGGGAAGAACTCGACAAAAACAAAATCAAGTCCGGAATTGTGAGTTATTTTTCGGAATACGAAATTAATTTTACCGAGAAAGATGTCAGCGCATTCGCACGCGACTGGCTCAGGTACCGCAACAAGAAATATGAAGGCAGAATAAGCCCTATATTATTTTGAATTATATTGAAAATTAAAAAAATTAACCCCCGATATTGTCGTGAATTTAAAATTATGAAATATGATTAAAATTGGAGTTAGCAACATCAAATTTGCACACAAAGGTATGGTGGCGGATACTTTTTTTGACCAGACGGAGACTTTTCTTCCGCACGAAGTTTTTAAAAGATTTTCTGACATAGAGTTCGTTCAGGACACGGCGGTTCTGACGGATGAGACTGTTGTCGATGACAACGGCCTGTATCACAGAATAACACTCGACTTCTCCGTCAGAAAAGACTACGTCCAGAATGACGACATACTGTCAAGGTTCATTGACAGGCCTGTCATTGTGATGGTCAAGGCTGTTGACGGATGCAGCTATGTGATAGGCAACAACCAGTCGCCGGCTTACATTAGCAAAAAAAGCGGCTATAAGGCACTCTCTTCGAGAGAACATCAAATATCTCTTGACCATATAAGCCTCGACGGTCTCAAAACCATTAATCTAACAGAAAGTTTGCCCATTGATCCGACAGCAATAGCAGTGAGTCAGGAAACAGTTCTTGTGCCTGCCGAAGGTGACACCGGAATAATTCACGTTGATTCACAAGTGGAATGGGCGGTGGAAGTAATAAATTAAATTGCTATAATCATGTCATTAACAGTAACAAAAAACGGAACCACAAATTATGCCTGGTCGGTTCCGGCAAACACTGGCAGAAACCAGAAGACTTTCACAGGCAGAACCAAATCAGTTAATTCACCATCAACATACGTTGATACGACTTTCAGGCAGCCGGGCAAGGCGGAATTTGTCCAGCTCGTGTCTTCTTCTGCAATCTCAGTGAGTAAAAATGGCACAACCAAGACAATCACGGTGTTGTCAAATTCCTCAAGGCTGAATGTGGAGCTCTTGAGGAATTCAGTCAATGCGTCTGTTGGCGGAATAATTATCAACAATGTATCATACGTGAACAATTCACAGATTACAGGTGATCCGGGAGCCGATGAGGAATATGAGGCTGTAATCACGGTTAATTTTAACGCAAACACAATCGCATCGGCCAAGGGCGTGGATGTCAAAATCACCGACAATGCTGGTCATTCAGTTATATGTTCGCTGACACAGGAAGCGCAGACAGCATCGATAACGGTGAGCCAGCAGACAGTCAGTGTGCCTGCATCGGGAGGAAGTGGATCTATTAACGTGACCGCCAACGACACATGGACGGTCGAAGCAGTGTAGAAACCATGCAGTCAGAAACTATAAACGGGATAACCATCGAATGGCCGGAAGACCCGCAGCCAAAATGCAAATATACAATCAGATGGTCATGCAGCAACAATGCAGGAAGGGAAAGAAGAGCAACGTTCAATATCGTTGTCGGAAATACTACAAAGACGATAACAATCATCCAGGCGGGTCATCTCGCGGACTGATGATGTTGTCACTGTTTGAAGAGATTATTGCTGTAATTTTGCATAGAAAAAGATAATAAAATGCTTCGATACACCTACTTGAAAGATTTGCTGCAGGCTCAATGGATGCTCGAACCCTGGACCGCCGCTTCGCATCAGGCAATATTCAGAGGAGTCCTGATGGGACTGCAGATGGAAAAAGACGACTCTCCAATCCAGTATCATCACAATGCTGATGATACTGGGGGCGAAAGCAATTACCACCAGAAACGATACATCAACGTTGTCGAACTCAACGGAATCATGACAAGAGAAGATGGCGATTGTCATTACGGAACCAAGTCAATCGCCAAAATTCTGTATGATAATGACAATGATGAAAATGTCATCGGCCACGTGCTTAAGATTAACTCCGGCGGAGGCGCAGCAGATTCTGTTCCAGTTCTCGCGGATGCAATCCAGCACTTGACAAAGCCTGTTGTTGCATTTGTTGACGGAATGATGTGTTCGGCTGCAATGTATGCAGGCTCATATTGCCCGTACATCATTGCAAATTCAGAGGATGACCGTATCGGCTGCATCGGCACCATGATTGAAATAATGGACTATCCCAAAAAAGCGAACCTACCTGACGGGATGATCACTTTGAGAATCTATGCTTCGGAAAGCACGGAGAAAAATCTTGAGTATGAAGCGGCTCTCGACGGGAACATCGAACTTATCTGTAAGAATATACTCGATCCGGTAAACGAGAAGTTCCTCAATGCAATACGCACAAATCGAAAGAAATCAACTGAAGAACAGTTGAAAGGAAGGACTTATTTTGCTAAAGATACAGTCGGGACACTCATCGATGAGATTGGCGACATCAACGTCGCTTATGCAAAGATTATGGAACTTTCTAAACAGGCTGAAGAATCCAAATCAACCAACCAACATAATACAATGAAGTTTGACAAAATCAACCAGATTGAGTCCTGCGCCTCTGTTGAGACACAGGACGGAAGTGCCACCTTGTCTGAAGCACAGTTGACTGACATCGAACTTAACCTCGCGGAAGCGGTTTCTGAAATTGAAAAGAAGGAATCCGAACTCCAAAAGGCTCAGGAATCGATCACCACACTAACCAATTCAGTGGCTCAGAAGGAAGCCAGAATCAAGGAATTGGAACAAATCATCAACGATGCTGATGACGGCGTTGAAAACCTCCATCACAACGGTACGAAAGAGAACCAGGAAGCCGACGACATTGACAAAGCTCGTGAGGCTTGCCGTGAATTTATCAAACAATTTAATTCTTAAACAATGCCTGAAACACAGAACGATGTCATACTTGCATTCGCGCAAGAGACAGCCCGCAGCGGTGACAGATACCGCTCCCAAATTTTGGAAATGCCATACGTCACGATTGAACCGACAGTCAACAGAATGACATACGTGGCAGGTCTGCAAGGCAAGGAGACTTCCATCTACATGAAGTCAAACGCACAGTTCAAACCTTACAGCAACACAATCAACCCAACACAGTCAACGACATTCGGCGAACGCACACTTGAGACCTTCCACGCCCATGTCACGGAAGACTTTGACCCAATGTCGGCTTATCGCACGCTTTTCCACAAACCTCTTTCGGTTGGCAGAATTAACATGGAAATCACAAAGAAGATAAACATGGGTACAGCCAAGGCCGTCAGTGAGAGCCTTTGCGATGCGATCTGGAAAGGCCGCCGCGATGCGGCCGGCAGCACAACACTTGACATCTGCGACGGTTTTGACACAATCATCGCCAAGGAAAAAGCCGCCGGACACATCTCCGTCGCCAACGGAAACTATTTCCAGCTCGGAAACCTCACTACCTATAACATCGTTGACAAACTGATGCTGTGGTGGAGACGCCAGAGTCCGAAGTTCAAGGCACAGCAGGTCAATTTGTGGGTGCCTGAACACATCATCGAGATGTATCAGGACGGATATGCAATCAAATTCCCGACGCAGCAGTACAATACCACATTCGACCAGGTCAAACTTCACGGTTCGCACGGAAGGGTCACCCTGTGTTCAGCCGTGGGTATGGAAGACAACGAACACATCTTCATGACACCGAAGTTCAACACACGCGTCGGCGGAGACTTCAACAGCTTCAAAGTCAAGGAGATTGACAACCCGACATTGGTGCGCTTCTACATGGAGTGCTTCTTCGGCGTGGACTTCGTGACACTGACCAAAGAATATTTCACTTGCGCGACTGTCACCTCGACATATTCAGAACCATTGCTTTCATGGAATCCTGAAAACGTTGCTTTCGGTGATGTCACCGCAAACGAAACAAAGTCGAAGACTGTACACATCGCAGGCGAGTCGTTGACATCGACACTCGGAGTGACAGTTAAAGGCACAGGATTCTCTTGCGCCACATCAACAGTCACTGCAGCCAACGCAAACGCTGCGGCAGGTGTTGACCTGACTGTTGTCTTCGCACCGACGGCAGCCGGGGAAAAGACAGGCACACTCACAATCGCGAGCGAAACGGACGGAATACTGGTGGAAATCCCACTCACTGGCAACGGCGTTGAAGCTCCTGAAGACAACGGCGGTGAAGATCCTGAAGGCGGTGAGAATTGACAATTGTTGAACTTTTAAAAGGTTTTAAAAATGACACATTCAGACATCACTTTTGAAATCGGATCAGTAAACCCATCGGGCATCTCCGATGAGGTTTACTTCATCCCGAAAAAAGATATTGCCGCTTTTCCGACAATCACAGACGATTTCGCGACTGCTGCGACAGAAGAGGCTTACGCCTCGATGACTGGCGACTTCACGCTGAAGACGGGCAAAAATTGGACACGGATGTACAACACACAAGGCAAGGGCAAGATAACTTTCGAATACAACGGCGAGACAGACTGCAAGACAGTTGTCAACAAACTTTCGATGGTTTATCCCAGAATCAACGCCGCCGCACGCGCCATGTCCAAATTCATGGCAAACGGAGATTATGTGTTCGTTGTCAAACATGATGGCAAGTACTACGTGATCGGCAGCAAAGACTATCGCGCTGTCTGCTCCATCAGCGGTGACTCCGGCGACGCGGCGGGGTCGGCGAAAGGCATCACGGTCAACATCGAATGCCCGGACACAACCCCGCTGCCTGAATATTCAGGCGACATCGTCCTGTCCGACGGAACACTTGATTGTTCAACTGGATCATTCACACCAACGCCATCCGGCGAATCTCATTAGTAACTTTATTTACACGTTATGAACGAAATCAGAGAATTTATTCAATCGCACTCTGAGTTCTCATTCGATGAAGGGTTTTCTTTGCTTGAAAGATACTGCGCCAATCCAGGCGTGGTATCTTTCCTCGCAAGGAAAAGAGACATCAAGCATCTTTCGTATGAACTCGGAAGACTGGCGCGTCTGCCGAAACTAAAACCGTTGAAAAACCTTCAAATTGGCATTAAACAGATTACGCCAAAAACAGAAGCCAAAGCAGAGCAAGTAAAAAAGGAAGAGAATGCAGCAACACATGAAGATTCTGATGTCGTGAGTTGGAAAAATCTCAAGCATCACGAACACACGAAATACGAAGATATGCCGACAGACTATCTCAAAGGCATATACAAGCAGAACCTCGATTTGTACAAGGATCTGCAATATGCTCATTCGCAGATGAAACTTGCAAACAGCGATGCGGGCAGGGCGGATTGGAGAAGCAAGGTCCTCGACCTTGCAGATTTGATTGAAAAGAACTGGAAAATCATTGATGACGAAATAATACGTCTCAATGAAATTCCTGAAACTGCTGATAACTTCAAGGAATCTTCCTGCCGTGGTTACATCAGCAAGAAACTGAGCAAGGAAAAACTCAAGCCGGAAGAAATTGTGGAGGTGAGAAAAAGATTTGAGCAACTGAAATCTCACGGATGCACAATCAAGGAAGATACACTTGAAAAGCTCAGAAATCTTGGAGTTGTTTGATTCTTGAATGGCAGTTTTCCTGCCATTTATTTTATATGGAAACACTGAGAGTTACAAGAACATCATCCATGGGCATTCTTTCAATGCTCCTGGACATGACAGGCGACGGATCTGAGATAATTATTTTCAGTTATCAATCACTGATGTATGGATGAGACGAATAATAAACATGAGAGCTGCCGGAAAGATTTCACACGTTGTTATGGTTCTCGATCGTGACGTGATGATACGTCACCGTGAAAAATTGAACACTCTTCAGTACGCCGCAGATGAGGTCTATCTTACTGACACACACGCCAAAATCTATCTTTGTAAATACAATGGAATCACTGTCGCGGCAGTGACTTCCGCGAACGCAACAAACAATTTAAGACATGAATGCTTCTACATCACAGACGGGCGACCTACAAAACAACTCGAAGATGACATCAGAACAATTCTTGGAGAGTCTTACCGGATTATCTGAACAGGAAAAAATCTCAGAACTGTCTTCGCTTTTCTTCACTATTTCAGAAATCGCTCTCTTCCTCGATTTCAACGAGGAAGAGTTCCGCCGCCAAGTGCTTTTTGAAAAAGACTCATGGATGTCAAAGGCTTATTATAAAGGTATAATGAGAACCACAATAAAAATGCGTTTCGATACTCGAAGATTTGCGCTTGCGGGGAGTCCGCAGGCTGAAGAAGAAATGAGGCAATTTTTGACACGCCAAAAACTTGAAGAAGATGCGTAAGGACGCTATTGAATTGGTGATGAACCACCTTTTCACTGGTGGAGATGACAAGAAAACGCTGTCAACGACTGATGCCAGACTCATTGAACGCGTAGAAACTTGCTACACTACATGGCTCGACAAGCCGATGATGTCTGAATTGTCAATGCGCAATTTCCTTATGTCACGATTCGGCATTGACCGCCAGACGGCGTTGAATGTAGTGAATTACACTGTGATGGCTCTCGGAAATGTCAATTCTGCAGCAAAGACTTTCGTGAAGAAGAAGATTGACTACATCCTGTCAAAGGCCTTCGCCGCCGCCGAAGCCGGCGACCTCAAATATTCACAGACACTCACAAAGATAGCCCTCGCCTACGGCAAGGCTTTCAATACTTCAGAGGACGACATTGACCTCAGTGAGATAAGGCAGAACTTCACCATTGACAAAGTAATTATTTCGGCTGATCCGGCAACGCTCGGAATCAAGATTGACGGACACGAAAGAGCCGAGACAAAAAGATTGCTCAAAAAATACAACATTCCTGAAGATGATGTGATTGATGTGGAAGCAGAGGAGGTGACAGATGAAGGGAAATGACATCTATCTGCACAAACAGCAACGTAGGTGGGCACTTGTCGATGCAAAAGATTCTGTTTGCATCTGTGGCCGCCGATGGGGTAAGTCATATCTCGTGGCACTCAGAATTATCAGAAATGTCCTCGAAATGCCGCGATCAACAGGTGTGTTCGTGGCTTCAAGTTTCCGACAGGCACACTCACGCACTCTTCCTGCTGCACTCATGGCTCTCGATGCCTTTGGCATCAAAAGAGACATCCACTATGTCATCGGCCATGCACCCGACAAACGGCTCGGTTTCGACTCGCCTTATTTCCTGCCGACGGACCTGCACGATGTCATCTGGTTCGCTAACGGAACCATTATGATCATCGTTTCGCAGGAGGTTCCGATGGGTTCAAACTCTCTCACTATCAACTGGCTTATCGGCGATGAAGCAAAAGGTTTATCTTACGAGAAACTCTCTAATGAATTGTTTCCGGCAATGGGCGGAACTTCAATTCATTTCAATGACAAAGTTAAATTCCCGCATTTGTGGGGCTTTGCTTTTTTCTCAGATATGCCAGTGACAAAGGAAGGCATCTGGCTTCTACGCTATGAAAAATACGAAGACAAGGAACTTTACAACCTTATCATCAGAAATTCGATGAGACTTGAAAAACTTCTTCTACAACCAGATAGCCAATATTGCAGGCAGGAAGCGGCATTGCTTCACAAGCAGTTGCAACTGTTGCGCAATCAATGCCTGTACTTCGTTATCAGAACTTCGCTCGATAACATAGGCATTACCGGTTCGGACTATATCAAGAGAATGAATCGTGAATTGACACCGGAAGTGTTCAAAGCCGAAATACTTTGCCAAAGAATCACTGATGTAAAAGGTAAATTTTACGCAAACTTCTCCCAGTCGCAACACACTTACACAGCTACTGACAACTCAAAACTTAACGATTACAAACAACAGTCTTACGACTGCCTTCTCGATACAGACCTGCGGCGTGACAAACCCATTGCTGTTAGTTTTGATTACAACGCCTTGATTACATGGCTCGTCGCGGCTCAAATTCAGGGACGGATGCACAAGACTATAAAATCGTTCTTCACAAAGTATGACAGACGATAGAGAGAGGTGATAGCTGATTTTTGTGACTACTACAGGCATCATACCAACAAGACTGTGATATACTACTATGATTCAACTGCTTTGAGCGTCAACTATATTGAGAAAGGAAGGGACGCACGCTATGTAGTCCACGATGAATTTAACAAGCGTGGTTGGGTGGTGATTGACAAATATCTTTCTACACCTATGTCACACGACAAGAAACACCTGCTTATCAATGATTCATTCAATGGCAATGGCGATTTGTTTCCGATGTTCAATGCTGATAACAATGTTGATTTGCTTCAGGCTATACCTCTTGCAGGTACTAAAGTGGGGTCGAAAGGCTGGGGTAAGGATAAGTCAGGAGAAAAGTTGCCGGAGAATGATGAAAATCTTCCTCTTGAGCTAAGGACTGACGGTACTGATGCTTGGGATACAAATTTTATTGGATGCAGTTTGTTGCCATACGATTCAGGTACATACATATATTCTTGATTGCTCAATGTGTTTCTGCTTTTTTGCCTGCTGATCATTATGGTCGGCAGGTTTTTTATTGTTTGGGCGATGCCTAAAGGCCCGGGCTTTACTCTCCAATCTTCACTATCGGCACCGTAAATCATTGGTGCCGATTGCCGGTGGCACCGTGAAGGATTTCCGTTCCAATCCCTATCGCGGAAAACAGACATTGACGGTTTTGAAACTACGTTGTCTGCAACCGTCAAAGACTGTTTTCCTTCCTGAATTGTGTCTGGAGTATTGCATACACCAGACAATTTGTTTTATGTGTTTTTTGAATAGGAACTCGATTGATGTATCTTTTTGCAACGCTGATTCACGCCTCTCTCGTCTTTTGTTTCACCTTTTCTTAACTGCAAAGATAGTTTCGCGTCAATCTGCTTCGCAAGGTCAAGCCTTCGGTTTCCGAAAAAATCTCCAGCCCTACGGGTAGTATTTTTTCTGCGAAAACCTTGCAAAGCATGACGCTACTCTCTTTTAGCAGTACAAAAAGGCGAAACGACGAGATGAGGGAATGAATCTCAAAAAAAAAATACATCTATCGAGTGTTCTTTATAAAAAAAAAAGGCTCACTCGGCAGAATCAAGAATAAAAAAGTTAAACACAATAAAAAATTAAATTATGCCGAACACATTGAATTACAGAGATTTAGCTTTTACAAGCGTCAAGGGCTTGGATTACGACGAACTTTTGGAACTCCAAGCGGAAACAGGGCTTTCAATCCGTCAACTTGAATATATGTATTATAAACAAAACCAATAAAATAGGAGATTAAACACATGGCAACAAACAAAGAAACACGCGCAGAAATGGCGAAAGAAAGAAGAAGAGAACTTCAGAAATTGTCGAACAAGCTGAAAAGCGACAACGCAATTTTGATGTTGGAAGACCCAACACTGACGGTTAATGATTTACTCGTGCAGTTCTACAAACAGAGGTTCAACGCAAAAGAGTTGAAAACTTACGAACAATGGAAAAACTTCGGTTTCCAGGTCAAGCGGGGTGAAGTTTCGTTCATGGTATGGGGAACGCCAAGGACAATAAAGTTTGAAAACAAGCAAGACCCAACAGCGGAGCCAGAAGAAAAAGATGACTTTTTCCCGGTTTGCCACCTCTTCGACTCCTCACAGGTCGCACCAATCCAAACCAAGCAAAATAATAAATAACACATTTATAAACAATTAAATTTCAAAATTATGGTTACATCAAACACAGCCGTAACAACGGCAACACCAACCGCAGCAGCATTGGCAGCAGCAGAAACAAGCAAACCAACCGCAACCACAAACCCAGCCGACAAGGTGAAAGCACTCGTTTTGAGTGACATGGAGAAGGCAGCGAAGAAGAAAGCGGAAACAGCAGCCAAGAGACAGGCGGCAGAACCGCAGGCAATCAAACGCACACTTGAAGAAACGTTGAAAGACCTTGCAGCAAAGCAGGAACTCAACAAGAAGCGCAGCGCATTGATTGACGCTATTGACAAAGTCCAATCATCACTTGAAACACTTGAAAACGAATTTGAAAGCAAAAGTATCAAACTTGTTTTTCAAGACGCTGAAAGGAGTTACAACAATGTGAGCATTAGCAACTCCGAACTTATCAAAGCATTCTGCAAAATGCTAATAAGCACGGCAAAGAACCGCATCAAGGAACTTGAAGCGGAATTGATGAAGTAAGAACCACCAACCGCCAAGAAAGAGGAAGCGAAAGCTCCCTCTTTTTTTGTGCCGTTGGAAAAATTTTTGCGACCGCTATCGCGGTCGGTCAAAGGTATTTGTGTCAAGGCTCGCGCCGACTGAAAAGGTGATGCCATGCGGCACAAGGCTCGTTCCTCGCCAGCAGCCGCCATTGACATCAGATAGTTGACGGCAATTGCCGAGCCATCGCACTCGGTGCGCCACTTGCACGCGCACGCCAACCCGACGGGGCATATTTCGCAAAAACACAAAGGCAATTGCCAGAAACAAAAGAGGGCGGCGCGGGGTCTTCCGACGGACAAAACCGCTTGAAGCGTTTTTGAATTCGACCTTTCTGTTGATTTTCAGTGTTTTGAAAATTTTAAAAATTTACTTTTGCACACAAAATGGATTTTTAAAAATACGACCTTGTTTTTGTCGCTCACTCCAAAATACAAGGTCGTATTTTTGTGGAAAATTTAGAAAAATGGCAAAAATTCACGAGTCACAACTGTTCGAATACGTTGAAACGGTCAAAAAGTTCAGCATCACATGGATTGCGGAAGACGGCAGGAAAATTTTCATCCCTGTTGCTGAATGTACATCTTTCCATTCTTCCGGCAAAACAATGAATGTCAAATGTCTGACGAATGGAGAGATAAGGAAGGTGAACAGACTGACCATCATAGAAATAAATGGAATGGAGGTGTTCAAATGAACGATACATTAGAGAATATCTGGCTGCTTGATAATGTGTGCTATCTTCAGGACGCAAAGGCGGTGTTGATTGAACAGAGCGTAAAAGAGAAATTCACCGATGGCGTTTTAAACATATTGGATGTTGATGGCTACAGGGTGCCAGAATGGGGTCCGGCGAATCTGCTGCCGCAGATGGTGCTTCAAAACATAGACCGTGCTGAAATAGTAGGCACTAATGCCAACTTCAACTGGAAGGTCGGATTCGGACTCGGGCCGAAACTCGTCAGGCTAATCCGCGATGAAAAAACGAACAGGGTGGTTGATTATTGGGAGATTTCAGAAGGCAAGGAATTCGACTGGTTTGAACGTAACAACATTTCACTGTATCTGATGGAAACGTTGACCGATCTTTCTTACTTCGCTAACGCATTCCCGATTCTCGTCTTTGACAAAAATTTCAATGAAATTGAAACGCTTCGCCATCGCGAGGCTGCTTTCTCAAGATGGGGCGTTAACAAAGACGGTGATATAACGAAAATGCTTTACCGCGCGGACTGGTCAACTAACCAGGACAAAATCATCGAATATCCTGTGCTCGATGAATACAACGTTATCCGAGACCTCGAAAAGATAAGGTCGATGAAAAGAAAATCCGACAGAGCGGCGTGCTACCCAATTTATATGCCGTCACCAGGCAGACCTTATTACTCTTATCCAAACTGGTATTCGGTATTCAGGAGCGGATGGTATGACAATATCGTATCAATCCCTGCTTTGAAAAAAGCAATTCTGAAATACAAACTCGGAGTGAAACACATCATTTACATTTCACCGAAGTATTTTGCAGACAAAGAGCAACAGGCGGGGATTGATTCGAGCGACATCAAGAAACGCAGAGAGTTGCGCGACAATCTCGTCAAGCAGATTAACGATGTTCTGTCAGGTGAGGACAATGCCGGAAAGTCAATCGTATCGTTGAAGGAGATGATGCCATCGGGCAACTCGGCGGTGGAAGAAAAGTACATATCAATCGAGACGATTAAGAATGATGTTGAAGGCGGTGAATATGTCACCGATTACGAGACTGGGGCGAACGTGATTTCCTACGCGATGGAAGTCCATCCGAGTTTGGTCGGTGCCGTTCCGGGTAAGAACTCAAACAGCCTTTCGGGTTCTAATGTGCGTGAAATCTTCCTGATGAAACAGGCTCTCACGTTCCCGATGGTTGACCAGGCGTTGAAGCCTCTGTCGGCAATCAGACGGTTCAACAAATGGGACAAAGATATTTCGGTCGTCGTGCCGGAATATGTTTTCACGACTCTCGACCAAAACAAATCAGGCAAGGAAGAATCAACAAATGTTGTAGTGAAATGATAGCAAACGGAACTGACATCGGGGCTTTCATCCCGACAATAAATTTCAAAGTCGGCAATGACCGATTGAACAGATTCATAAAGAATGCTCAAGAGGAAGTCGTGCGTAAAATCTTGGGTTCTGATTTGGAACAGATTTTAGAAATTCCCTTGAATGAAGGCAATTCGGACACTCACGCAGTTTTGAGGGAGAAAACCAAAAACGCAATATATTACACTGCTTTCCTCAATGCAATCCCGATGCTCGATTTGCAGATGTCGGAGGCGGGATTCGTGGTTGCGTCAAACCAGGCGGTTTCGCCAGCTTCGCGTGAGAGAGTTGACAAACTTATAAATGGCACGGCATTGACAAAATCCGAAGCATTTGAAAGTCTGCACCAATTCCTTATTG
Organism: Candidatus Limimorpha caballi; assembly: GCA_018064605.1. Taxonomy (GTDB): domain Bacteria; phylum Bacteroidota; class Bacteroidia; order Bacteroidales; family F082; genus Limimorpha; species Limimorpha caballi. Next base: position 141,357 of record JAGHUX010000007.1, read on the forward strand.
ACAACTCAAAGACATCATTGTCACAGTATGCAAGTTGGCGCGGAACTCCTCAATTTGCACACCTGAGCGGCGGATATGTGATTTCACTTCGGGAGTTCAATTCTTGCTACATTCATGGGGATGACAGCATATTTGGAAACGCCGTTACCTGGGATTACTGGTATGATGCAATCCCGAAGATGAACGAGGCCTTGGTCACAGACATCGCCGAATACATTTCAGGAGAGTATATCACGGAATTGCTTGAAAAAAAGCGCGACGCAGAGCCTTTGCTTGCAATAGAGAATGGCGTTGATTATCACATCGGGTGCGCCGTTGTGTCGGCGGCCCATGACATGAAGGACTCAATGGTGAAACAGGCTGTTCTCGCACGCAAGATAATGCTCAGGAACATTTCATCTTTCCCGACATTCAGGAACTCGGCAGCCTACGATCTGCCTCAACTCAATATCGGAGACAGGGACAATGCAGTGGCCAATCTTCTATGAAAATGACAATTGACATAAAAACGCCGACATCATGGCAGCAGCTCTCTCTTGAGCAGCTTTATATCGTTGCGGAACTTCTCGACGCGAACCTCGACAGGCTCACACTCCTTCTTGTGCTGTTCTGCAAACTTGCCGGACTGAAGACAACTTGGGACAAGGGCGAGATGTTTTTCGTCGCCGGCAAGACGAGGTTCCGTCTTGAACCTTACCAGTTCAGACAGTTCTGCGACAAGATGGCATTCATAATCGACGAAAAACCGATTTATGTGGTGAATCCGACAAAGGTCAATGATTATCTCATTGATGTCAGGTTCGGCGACTATTTCCAGGCAGACGCTCTTGTTGAACGATACTCTACAACAGGCGATGTCATGTTCATCAAGAAGGCAATGAAGAGGCTCGGCGGCAGTCCGCACTTCATATCAAAGGTGAAGGCCAATGCAATAATGCTGTGGTGGTGCGGCGTGAGAGGTTTCCTGAAAGAGAAATATCCGCTCGTGTTCCCTGATTCGGCAGGTGACATGACTCCGAAATCATCATACGAAATGTTGCAGGACGTTTTGCTGATGCTGAACGAGAACAGGCCGCAAGACAACAAGCTGATTGAGGAATCGGACGTTCACGGCGTGCTTTCTGCTCTCAACTCAAAGATTGATATGTATAACAAACAAAAAGAATTATTAAAGAAATGAGGTACATAAAGATAAAAGACGGTATTCAATGGAAAGGGTATCTGCAAGTGCATGATACCATCAGGGGTTTCGCCTGCTTCATGTGCAACGATGAAAGGTTTGAAAGGCTGATGCTTACGCGCGATCACGCTGAAGGCCTTAATCTTTCGCTGCCCAAAGACTACAGGCTGATTTTGAAGACACGCGAAGAGGCGGAGGCGATGATGGCGAGAATCGCGAAACTGAACGGATTCTCAAAGCTGGAGGACAATATATGAGAGACGATGAACACGATGTTTACTGCTTCAAATATCCTGGAAGAATGAGCTGCTACGGTGACACAAAATGCTCGTTGTGCAAGGACGAGACGAAATGCAACCTCGAAATGAAGATGCGCTGCGGAAGACTCGGAGTCTGTATGTATTACAGACCTAAACTTGTGAGTGACGTTAAAACGGGAAAAGAATAGTTTTTTTTTTCATTCTTGATATTTGAATATTTTCCCCGATTCTCGGGCAGTCTCGGGGTTTTTGAAAATTTTTGCATATTGCTATATTCTCAAAATTTTAATTTGCTAATGAATGTGATAGCCGCCGCTCCCATCGGCGGCTTCACTTTTTTTTCCGTTCCGGCGTGACTTTTCAGCCGTTTTTTGATGCTTTTTCGGAAAATTTTCCCCGTGAATTTCATAAATGTTTGTTTGTCAAACACTTGTAATGTAAAAATATTTTAAAATTTTTAATGCTTGTTTTAAAAAAAGCATTATATTTGCAATGTCAAAGAAAGGAAATGAATCATGAAGTACTCGGAACTCGAAAGAAAACTCAAAAAGGCAGGTTGCTACTACACAGGCGAGTCGCTTTTCGGACACCCTAAATGGTACAGCCCAATCACAGGAAAATACTTCGCGATGAGTCATCACCACTCGGACGAAGTGAAAACAAAAACACTGAAAAGCATCTTGGACGACGCAGGGCTCTAACAGCCCTGCAAGTCCGCAAAAACAAATAAACAGGAAAAGCAATGAAACACAAAATCACAGCACACATCGAATGCGGCACCGACGGCAAGTATTCGGTTTATTTCAACGAGAATCTGCCGTTCGGATGCTTCGGAGAGGGCAGAACGGCTGATGAGGCCAAGGCCGACTTCATCGGCACCTTCAACGCTTTCAGAGTAGATCATCTGGAACGCACAGGCGAGAATGTCGAGGCGGAATTTGATTTCGTTTACGACGCTTCGGCATTCCTCCAGCATTACAAAGGCATGCTGACACTTTCGGGATTGTCGAAAATGACAGGCATAAACAAGGAGCAGCTTTCCCAGTATGTGAGAGGGCAGCGTCATCCGTCGCCCCGCACGCAGGAGCGCATCAAAGCCGGGGTGCAGCGGTTCGCGCAGGAACTGAGCCGCGCAATGGCATGACCTTTCTTTGACAAAAAAGGAGTACTCACACGCGGCCAACGGATCCCCGCGCCTGTCATGGCCGGGGATCTTCCCCCTTTCAAATTGAAAATCCAAATTAAATTTCAACCTGCAACGCAGCCTGACATCAAAATAATGTGTATCTTTGCAGCTCATTGACAAATATAAAATTTCAGAGACATGACAAGTACTGTGACAATAACCTATGACAGCAGCAACCCTGATGCGATGCTCGCCATCAGAAACATCAGGAAGATTGACTGCCTGAAAGTCTCAAAAGCCGTTACGTCGGAGCCAGACAGGGAAGCAATCCTCGACGAGATCAGACAGGCACGCAGGGAAGCCGAAAAAATAATGAAGGAAAAGAAAAAAGGCTGCTCGAAAGCCGAGATCCTCGCAACGATATGATAGACTTCAAACAGACACCGACTTTCAACCGGAAGGCAAAGAAACTCGCCGCGAAATACCCGTCGTTCAAAAGCGACCTCGACAAGCTCTTGGACTCCCTCGCGGAGAACCCGGGCCAAGGCGTTGACCTCGGCGGCAGTTTCCGAAAGGTGAGAATGGCGGTGAAGTCGAAGGGCAAGGGCAAGAGCGGCGGCGCACGGGTGATAACGGCAAACTGCATCGTTGCCGAAGATGAAGGTGTCATAACGCTGGTTCTTGTGTACGACAAAGGCGAATACGACAGCGTGAGCCTCGATGAGATACGCAAAGCCATGGTGATGCCTTGACCAACCCGGCACTCACCCCGACCTTGTTAAATTTCAACCCGCAACGCAGCCTAACATCAAAATAATGTGTATTTTTGCAACTCATTAACAAATTAAAAAATTCAAAACTATGGCAACTTATACTGTAACCATAAACGAAAGGACATGCTCCGGCAGGGAGCTGGTAATGCGGCTCAACAACATGCCGGAAATAAAGTTCGAGAAGATGACAGCGAAAAAAAGGAAAAGCGGTCTCGACGAGGCTCTCGAAGACGTGAAGGCAGGACGCGTCACCGAATACGAAAGCGTTGACGACCTGTTCGAAAAACTGGGGATTGATGTATAGGATAAAGACTTCAAGGAAATTCGACAGGGCTCTTGTCGTATGCAGCAAAAGAGGCTATGACATGAAAACAGTCAAAAACGCGTTGGAAATCCTTGCGGAAAAAGGAGAGCTCCCGCCGGAATACAAGACGCACAAACTCATCGGCGAATACAAGGGCTGCCTCGAATGCCACCTGAAACCCGACTGGGTGATGATTTGGGAGAAACACGAGAACGAACTCGTCATGCTTATGGTAAACACAGGCACTCACACAGATGTTTTCAAGAAATATTGACCTCCGTCATACGTGGAAGCGGCGCACGCCCGCTTTTTTCACGCCTTTCCGGAATTTTTTTTCAAAAAAAAAATGAAAAAAAATGTTGCACGTATCAAAATACTTCCTATCTTTGCAGCGCTAAAGAGGTAGTAAATCTATCACCGTTGGGGCGACGGAAACAGCCCAAGACATATTGAGGGCTTTTTTATTGCCCTTTGAAATAAGACCTGCGGTCGCATTTCGTGAGTTTTTGCCCCTTTGGTGGTATCTATCTCTTTAGCAGCGAAATGGCGACCGCTTTTTGTTGCCCTAACTTAAATGCTAAAGAGATATGGAAAACAACCATCAGACAGCTGGAAAGACAGCAAAAACCGATTCTCTTACAGAGAGCCAGAAAGAAAGATTGATTGCAAAAATGACTGATCTTTCAATTGCCAAAAGAGTTTTTGTAAACACGACCGATGCAGGCTCGCTGCGTCGTGTAATCACCTTCCACAACGGAATCACAACATCGGCAGCCATCACGACCGACCCTGGAATTAAGTGTTACGTCGATAAAGACGGATGCGATGTGAAAGCGTTGTGCGATCCTGAATTTTTCGAATATGTTGAAAAGTATTTCATCAATAAGATGAATGTATTGCTTGAGGAAATCTATTCAATTTATCAGGAAGGAGGCGAGAAATGAGAGAAAGAAGGAAGCTGACCCCCGAACAGATGGACAATCTCGTGAGGGTGTCATGCGAAATCAGCGAAATCAACAGTGCCATTAAAAACGTCCATCCCGAGAACGGCTGGAAGAAGACGGTGGTGCTTCACGGCGGCCACGACGAGGTGGCAATCACGTCGCACCCCGACATGAACACCGTCCGCGACATGAACGGCGACCCGATGGTCACAATCCACGACCCGCAGTTCTTCGAGCTTATAGCACAGTATTTCAACGACAAAAAAACCTTGCTTGTAGAGGAGATTGAAGCGATAATGAGTGAGGAAGGAGGCGAGTGATGACACAGGAACAGTACGAGAGGGAGAGAGCGGCAATCGAAGCCGACTACATCCGCGAACGCCAGAAAATCAGAGATGAGTTCGACGGCAGGACAGAAACGATCAATGAGAATTACAGGAAAGCGCAGGAAGAGTTTCGCGAGGCCGGAAGGCGTCACTTCCAATCGGAAGTCGAATCAAAAAAATGGTACGGGCAGAAGCTGTCGGAACTGAAGCTGTGGCTTTACGAGGAAGAACAGAAGGCCGCCGGCGAGTTTTGCGAAATCCAGAAAATCCGCATACGCTACAAGGACATGAAGGCGAAGCTGCTGGAAGAATACAACAAGAGGCTGGATGCCGGCGACAGGCTTATTACCATGTCGAAGACGGCTTACTCCAAAGCGCATGAGGGATGGCGTTTAAACATCAGGGAATTGTCCCGCAAACGCACTGTCTGCCTCAATGAGGCCAATCGCTTCAGGGTGCAGAGACTTTCAAGCCTGCCGAGACCAGACGCGGCGGAGAAAGGAGGCGAGTGATGGCCAAGATGTTCATCGGCAGCAAGACACTTGGCTCCTGGTTTGAAGACGACGAACCCGAAGGGTGGATCGTCGCACAAATCATCGCCGACCTCAAACAATCAGTTTGCGACAATGCAATGTTACAGGCTGTTACGTTTGATGGGGAAGAGCTTAAGACGCTTCGCAAAATGAATGATGCAAGCTCATGGGCTTTGCGCGAATTAACCAAATTGTTTAATGAAGTTATTAATGAAATTCAGAAAGGAGACTAAAAATGAATTCAAATTGTAATATATTCGGATTTCCGAAGCAGCTGACAATCATTAAGGATTGCCACTGGAATCATAATGATTACACTGTGGTCAGCAATTCGGTCGAAGAACGTGGCGTGAGACTCAATGCCAAGGCAATGGGTTGGCACGTGGCCGTCACACATCGCAATAACATTCCGGCTCAGGAAATGGCCGTGGCGTGATAAAATTGTGTATCTTTGCAAAAAATTCAAAGCCATGTCATTATTCGACTTTATATTTATAGATGCAATAGCACTTCTGATAATCGGATTTATCTATGCAGCAAAACACAAGGATTGAATCTTGGGCATCGCAATGGGCGCCTTCCGTTTTCGGGAGGCGCTTTTTTTGTCCCTATCAAGCATAGTGGCTGCGCTATTTTTGCAAAAAAAACGCGCTATGCTGACGTTGGAATATTTGAAACAGATTATAGGCTCGGCCAGAAAGGTCGAAGAATTGTCGCATCCATACGAAATCACAGACCTTGACAGCCAGGTGATTGAAAGTGATGCCGGCTATGATGGCATTGTGGAACTCATCAACGTGCGTCCTGATGCCGACCTTGCTATCGTGGTACTGGAAAACAGCGAGAGTTTTTCATTTGAGGTCAATCCGGGAGGCGTGCAGCACCTCTCGCAGACAGTGTGGTGTATGGCGATGGTGGGAGCCGATGAAGACCGTAAGAAGGTGCAGCTTTCAATGTACAACCTTATGCGCCGTATTATTGCGAAGATGATTTTGGAGCGACGTGCAGGCCGTCTGGGAGGTTGGGATTGGAGTCATATTCCAGTGCTTGTGACCAATGCCGGAAGCAATTACACCGGCTATCAGTTTACGCTTTATTTCAATGAGGTCACAGACCTCTCAATGGAACAATTCGGTGAATTATGGCAGTAACTGTAACAGACGATACCAGGAAGGATCTCGAGATGTTTGCGAAATTCACCGTTGAACGGTGGATCAACAAGATGTACAAACTCAAAATCAGGGAGACTGGAGAGCTTATCCGCAGCTTTGAGCATCATGTAGAACTTGATGCCAACGGCAATCCGCAAAAGATTGAGTTTGTTTATCTCTATTACGGAATATTCCCAGATCTCGGTGTCGGTGCCGGAGTCACAAAGGAAGAAACGCCCAAAGGCAACCGCCATCCGAAACCGTGGTATAACAAGGTGTTCTGGTCGCGCTTGCAGTACATAAAAGATTATGCAGGCGAGAAATACGGTATGGATGCCGCAAATATGGTTAAGACAATATTAAGCAATAAATTACAATAAAATGGCACGCAGAAACAATGTTGAGGCTAATGTGACAATCACCTTCAATGGCGAACAGGCCAAACAGGTCGTTGACGATCTCAAAAAGAAAGCCGAACAATTGAGGGCTAAGATTGCGGAAATGCAGAAGGCGGCAAATCCGGACACAAAAGGTATTTCCAAACTCCAGAAGGAGTTGAATGCCACAGACAAAGCCATTAAGTCGGCAACAACCGACACAAAGAAATATGATGAGATTCTGAAGAATCTCAATTCGGCTTCGATAAAAGGACTCACGGCTGCACAAAAAGCGTTATTGGCACAGATCAAGAAACTTGCACCTGGCTCTGATGAGTTTGTCGCTGCAACGCAGAAATACAAGCAGGTGACAGCTCGCATCAAGTCGGTCGAGACGGCTTATAGGCAGGTTGATGAGTCACAGCAATCAATGTTCCGTCGGCTTGCCAGCGGCATGAACCGCTATTTCCTCATGGCATCAACAGCCGTTGCGACAGTAACAGGATTGTCGACGAAGTTCCGTGATGCGGCACTTCAGGCGGCAGAGCTTGATGATAAGATGACTCAGGTGATGAAGACCACAGGCCTTACCCATGAACAGGTTGAACAGCTCAATGATGGGTTCAAAAAGATGGATACCAGAACCACAATTGAGCAGCTTAATCTTCTTGCATATCAAGCAGGTAAACTTGGATATAACACGGTTGAGTCAGTGCAGCAGTTCGTTGAGGCTGCCGATGTCATCAATGTTGCTCTTGGTGATGTTCTCGGTGATAACGCCACCCTGGAGATTGCAAAGCTTGCTGAGGTGTATAGCCAAAGCACCGACCTTATTGAGAGTAAAGATCTCAAAGGCAAGATGATGGCCGTTGGTTCGGCTATCAACCAGCTTGGCAAGGAAAGCACTGCAAGTGAGAGTTATATGGTTGACTTCTTGGGTCGTTTGGGAGGTGTTGCCACACAAGCCGGATTGTCGGCAGATCAGATTTTAGGTTATGCTTCGGCTCTCGATCAGATGAAGCAAAAAGTTGAGATGTCAGCCACCGCCTTCCAGAAACTCATCCAGCAAATGATAAAGAAGCCGGAAGAGTTTGTCAAAGCCGCACAGATGCCACTTGAAGATTTTAAAAATCTCATGGACACCGATATGAATACGGCCATTCAGCGTGTTCTTACAGGTTTCAATGAGATGGGAGGTTTCTCCGAACTTGTTCCGATATTTAAAGATATGGGTTTGGATGGAGCACGTGCAGCGTCGGTCGTTGCTTCGCTTGCCGGAAATCTTGATAAGGTTTCAATCGCTCAGGCAACAGCCACCGAGCACATTGAAAAAGGCACATCGATGTTGGATGAGTACAACACCATGAACAGCAGCTTGCAGGCACGATTGGAGAAGGCAAGGAAAGAGTATCATAATGCAACAATTGAATTGGGACAAAAACTCAATCCAGTATTGCTTAAGAGTACCAATGCAATTACATACATAATCAAAATACTTGCGCATCATTCCAGAGAAGTTTTGGCGTCAGTCGCTGCAATAGCAGCACTTACAATAGCAATTAAATTGCATAATGCACAAGTTGCATTGTCAGCTGTTCTTCATGCTACATGGACGGCATCAGTTAGTGTTCTGAAAGCTGCATTTTTCCTGCTTACAGGACAAATAACCAAAGCTACGGCTGCAATGGCGGCAATGAATGCGGTGTCCAAAATGAGCATTTTCGGTCTGGTGGCCACTGCCATCACTTCAATAGTCTTCGCTGTATCGAGATTGATAAAGAGTATGAATGAAGCGAAGACTGCAACCGAAAATCTAACTAAAGCTCAGAAAGAATTAAAAGAGGTTGACAAGACTGTTTCAGATAGATATAAGGATGAATCTGAAAGGATTCAATATCTGACAGAAATGATCAATAGTGATTCAATAGCTATTGATAAAAGACGCGCTGCAATCGAAGAGTTGCAGGGAATAATTCCTGATTATCATGCCAAATTGACCGATGAAGGTGTTTTGATCAATAATAATACTCATGCAATTGAAGAATATCTGCAACGTCTTGAAGGCCAAATACGATTAGAGGAATTGATCAAAAAGAGAGCGTCATTCACTTCGCAGATAAGGGAATTGCAGAAGGCAAAAGAGGCTGCTTATGAACAAAGCAGGCAATGGCAGCTTGATACATTTGGTGAGGCAGACGAATCAAGAATACATATTTTCGGTCCATGGGAAGAAGAGATCCCGCAAATAGAGGCTGCACTTTTTGAACTTGATGGAGAAATTCAGAATATAACCTCCAAATGGAATAAGAAATCCGAAAATGAAGTTATTGCAAGTACGACATATGAAGATGCTTTGGCTGATCTTGAAGCGCAACAGGCTGAAATCGAGAATCAGATTAAGAAGGATTACATCAATCGTAAAATCTCACAGGATGAATACCAGGAAGCAATGAGAGATGCAAATCTCGAATTTCTTAAAAAGAAACTGGATATAACACGTCAATATGGCGAGGATGAGACAAAGGTTATGGCTGCCTGGTTGGATGCACAGGTTGAAGCTAATAAAATTGCAGATAAAGAGATTGAGGATGCACGTAAAAAGGCGGAACAGGAGGCGAAGAAGGCAGAGGAAGAGGCCTTGCGTGAGAAGCAGAAACGCCTTGACGAACTCACACGTTTGGCAGATAGATTCAAAAAGGAATTGCTGGAGCCAATCGACGCTTATAAAGAAGAATTGGGTAAGCTAAATGAGGTTAGAAACGAAGATTTAATAGATGAAGAGCAATATCAGCAGGTATTAATTAATCTCAAAAAAAAATATGCTGAAAAAGCAGCTGATAAAGTTGGTGAAGAAGAGGGGCTGACATTATTTAGAAAGTATGAACTTGAAAAAGAAGCATTACGACAGTTTTGGGCTGATGGAGAGACAGGGTGGGAAGATTATGAGAGAGCTGTTGCGAAGCTGCGAATTGAATATGCGCGTCAGACGTCAGAGCAAATTTCACATTTTATTGGAGAAATTGGAAATTTCATTTCATCAATGCAAGCTCTGGAAATGGCACAAGCCGAAGCACGGTATCAGCAAGATCTTACCAATGCAGGTAATAATGCGGCTGAACGTGCTAAGATAGAAGAGGAATATGAAAAGAAACAGTTGGAACTCAAGAAAAAATATGCTGATGCCGATATGGCCATCGGAATAGCAAAGGCGACCGCCGACGGTGCTGTGGCTATAATGAAGGCGTGGGCGGACCTCGGGTCTGGCGGAGCCGCAGTGATGACAGGAATTATAGCTGCGACAACGGCGGCGCAGATAGCGACGCTTGTCGCCCAGCGCAACGCAATCATGAACACGACCGTTTCTTCATCCGGCGGCGGTTCCGGCAACGATAATTATGGTGAAAGAGTGATTTCCGGCGGCGGCATGAAGGACGGCGGCTTCGCCGGATCCGACCCTTCGGACGACACCCCGATGGGCGTGTATCACGCCAATGAATACATCGCACCGGCGTGGATGGTGAGGCGTGAGCCTATAATGTTCCGCAATTTGGAGGAATACAGGCAGACAGGACACAGACCAAGTTATCTTTCAGCCGGAATGAAAGACGGCGGTTTCACATCGCCGACAGCAATCCAAACGAGCGGGATTGATGCAAAAGCCTTGAACGATACAATTTCCAAGATTAATGCCACTATGGAAAGAATGATGAATGAAGGAGTGCAATCGTATATGATTTATGACCAGTTCCAGAGTTTTGACACACAACGTAAAAGATTCAAGAAAATAACATCGAGATGAAACTGAAAACTGAAAAAGGCGAATTGAGCTTGCCAAATGACTTCGCGTTCGAGGTGGAGACAACCAACCCTGCATTCTCTGATGAAGGCGATGCCACAGTGCCGACCACATTGCCGGCGTCAGCCGACAACTTCAGGATTCTCGGCCATATTCATCGCATTGACCGCGCAGACAGATTCATGAAAAGGATTCCGGCCACATTGTCGGCTGGGGCTTTTTCCAAGAATGGCCAGCTGATAATTGACACCATTGACAAAAACAACGGAATAGATGTATCTTTTGCAATGGAAAACTCAGACATCTATTCCCAATACAAAAACACAGGCCTTAAGGAAATTTTCAAAGGCAAGGTCAGAACTTTCAATTCGGTCGCTGAAATCATCACACTCCTTGAAAACATATACAACAACGGGGGGAATGATGACTTCGCGGTATTTCAGATAGCCGTCTCGAAATATGAAGATGACAAAGAAGGCATTGTCTATCAATATACAAATGAAATTGATTTAAATTCGCCTCCGCCATTACCTGGCCATCCGTCACATTACCAATTGGTGTATAAGGCAAGGACGGTGAGGGAGGGCGATTTTATAATGTCCGTCCCTGAAGGATATGGTGTGTCTCCGTTCCTGTATCTTCACAGGATGATTGACATCTTGTTTTCTTTGATTGGTTATGAAGTGGTGGAGAATTGCTTCTCCGCCCCGGATTTGAAAGACATTGTGCTGCTTAACAACTGCGCCGATTCAATACTCGAGTCGAAGATCGATTATTCCGACCTCGTTCCGTCATGCTCGTTGACGGAGTTCGCCGGGTTCCTGCAGGAAAAATTCAATGCGGTACTTAAATTTGACTCTACGAAAAAGCAGGTCCGTTGTGTGCTGGTAAACGACATCATCCAGAACAAAGAATATGATATTGACATCTCAAATATTGTAAGAGAAGACAGCCTGTCAATGCAGGTGAATGAAACTTCGAGGGTGATCCTTTCGTCTGATTATATGGAGGGCGGCGAGCCTGCAGCGGAAACACTCGATGCCTTGATTGAAAGATATGGATATTGCGTGGCACTGGATGAAGGCGCATTTAATAATTTGTTAGAGCATATTTCGATTGACGAAAGCCTTGCTCAATGCCATGACTGCCTCGTATTCCGTTCATATACGGGCGGCTTCTACGATCTTCGCAGAAACCTCAACGACGGGAGACAGTTCGTCAATTATATCGGTACTTCAAATTTCAAATACGACAGGGGAAATTCAACAGACAGCGAAACTCATTCTTCGGGTGACATCATCCCGCTGATGGTCGAAACCAACATTGGCAGTCGTAACAAGCTCTATCCGTTCATCGGCGACAGGACACATCGCCATACGACAGTGATGTTATCAAAATTTGATGAAGACCAAGATATTATCTTGTGTTGGAAGCACGGCATTTTTGGCTCCATAACTGCAAATTTTGGTGGCGGGAACAAATCTTTTGACCTGACTCCGTATGGATTGTATCAACGTTTTTGGTCTGCATACAACAATCTGCTCTTGAACAATAAGGTGGGTGTCAATGCAATAGTTGAATATCCGAAAAACTATCTTTTGGATATTGACATGATCAATCCAAAGTTGTATAAGAATCAGGTTTTGCTTCCGGTCAAAACATCGTACAATGTCTCTTCAAGAATTTCTTGTGGCGGCTCGGAGTTTGTACTCGTCAAGGATTTCCGTGATGGAATATCGGACAGCGATATAACATTTCTTGACAAACAGCCGGCAAATTCACTTAAATGGCATTTTGATGACTCTCAACTGTTGTCTCAAGCTGAAATCCATTGGGCTTGGTATAATGCGAGAGGATTGTACGTGGACAAAACTGACGGACATTTTGTGAGACCAGAACCATGGCCAAATGACCCGTACAATCATTTTGAATACAATTGTCTCACACTCTTGATTCCTGAAAGTTATACAGTCGAAAGAATACCATCTGCGGAATCTGCTTTCATTGGGCCGCCTTCTTTTGATGGTGAGTGTACTTTTGAATTTACGATGAAATATAATATTGTGGTGAAATATATAGTATGCCCTTTGGATGTCGCCCGTGTTGTATATGTGCCATCTTCGGAAAGAAGATTGGTGACATTTTCACAAGACCAATTTAAAGCTCAGGTTCTGTTCCGGGCAGTCAGGAGCTGATATTAATTGTCGCTATATGAAAAAAAGTTGAATGTAATTTTGCATCGTTATGATAGAAATTATTCAAAGCCCGTCGGCAAACGGTATATACGGTCTTCAAGACGTGCCTTCCTTCATGTTCTACTGTGACGGAGTGGCCAAGGTGTCCGTGGGCATGAAAGGCAATGGGAGCTTCTCCGGGAGCTATGCGCCTGATTCCAAGAGATTGGTTGATATTGACATCAGAGACATACTGTCAGGGATGACATCATCAAAATTCAGGATGAACTCCGTCGTCACGGTTCAATCAGACTTCAGCCATGCCGTATCGGTCGTGATCGGAGACGACAATGACACCAAGACGATAAATTTCACGGTCGCCAACATACATTGCAAGGTCGCGGGATCATTGTCACAGCTGTTCAACAACAGATTCCTTACGACACAGCCTTCGGTCAAATACATCACAGCCAAGTCTAAAGAATATCTCACACTGTCCAGCACATCCGCTTCGGCAAAACTGATGGCGAAATTCTACAGCACTTCGGGCGATGAGACGATTAAATTGTTGGATCTGCAACAGAGAACAGTCACCTGTAACGTATCGCCTGAATTGCTGCTCAAGCAGTCAAACATACCATCGCCGAACAGGAAACCGTACTATGATGTATATTTCGCCATCCCAGATGGCGGAACTTACAGGACTTTGTTCACGCAGCGTTACGTGATAAAGGATGCGACCGATGCGGAAAAATATTACATCTTCGAGAATGAACTTGGAGGCTTTGACACAATTATCTGCAAGGGTCTCCTTGTGACGACACCATCAATCACATACAACACGGCTAAACTATCATCCGGCATTATCCAGCTTGATGATACAGACGATTATTTTGTCTATGAACAAAAGTCAGGTTATTTCCCTGCGAAATACAAAGATTGGATAAAGAGCTTCCTGAAGTCGAAACGTCAGAAATATGTCTATGACGCCGCTTCAAATTCGGTGAGGATGATTGTTTTCGTTGAATCAGGGTATGAAGTGAATGACAGGGACGGAATGATATGTTTTTCGTTCTCATACATATACGCTGATGGTGACGAGAATGTATTGTCAGCGGGAGTGCCGTCATCGTGGGAAGGCCAGATTGTCACATCAATTAAAAAATAATTGCAGTATGATGAAGGCAATAACAACTTTTATATCAAATCCGAAAATGCTTCTTCTTGAAAGCTCGGTGGGCGCGTTGCTCGTCCATTATGTAGAGAATCTCATGCTCGACTCCATGAAATTTATAATCCCGACGCTGATTGTGATTATCGCAGACCTTGTCTGGGGCATTCAGGCCGCAAAGGGCAGGAAAGAGAAGGTGACATTTTCGTCAGCTTTCAGGCGCACATTCAACAAGATACTCGGCTATTCATGCTGGATCTTGTTCTCCACAATGGAAGAATTGACATTGCAAAACGGAGGCATGACCGTGGCGGCATTCGAGGTGAAGGACTTCACCCGTTTCCCGGAAATCCATGTGCGTGTAGCGGCTGCAGGGCAGACGACGACACTGACATTCTATCGTTCAACCGATGCACAGACGTGGACGCAGCACCCTGAGACGCTGACATTTGACGAGCAGGACAGGCACGAACCGCTGTACGGCCTCAAACCTGGAGAATGGGTGAAAATCACATCTAACAAAATGTTGTCTAACGCTAAAATTCGCTGGTAATATGGATTTCACTGGAAGATCAGTCCGCGTGGCGGAACTTAGAGAAGAAGTCCTCAATCTTGTCGGCAACAGAGTTGAGAAGGTGATTGTCAAGGCGACTTCAAGAGAAGGGTTCGTCAACGGCCTTTCCGCAACAATCACAACAACTGAAAACGGTGTTTCCCGCACTTACAAATCTCCAATAATCGTTGAATCTTTGGTGGGCATTGCAATATTTTACGTCAAATATGGCGTGAGTTACACCGTTGACGTTGACAACTACGGAAGTGTCCAGCCGCCGCAAAAATCTTTCATCGCTGACAGGTCGGCAATAGACGTTGAATTTCATTACGACTGTGCAATGGCTCCGCTTGGCGTTTGGATTGAAGCAACCGACGGAACTCTTGTCGGGTCATCGGATTGGGCGACCGACGGGGCCGGCAAGACACCGCAGTCTGTTGTCCTTGTAACATCAGACCACCAGTTCAGAATTGGATTGGAGAATGCACATTCAACAACCCTTGCTTGGGGCGGCTACGGAACTGACATCGCAACAATTGGTAATGTCACACAGCTATATTTAGCAGTTGAAGATTTTGATTTTGAAAGTAAAACAACAAAAATCATCAACGCGTTAAATCCAGGATATAATGGAGAAGCTGTTGTTGATGGCAAAACTTCAGGCCATGTTGATGAAAATACTGTTTCAACAACAGGGAGTAAAGCAACGGTCGGTGCGCCGGCGGCGGAAATGTGCAGACGTTATTCTTCGGGGAATATCGGGGCGGGTTCGTGGAGCCTGCCATCGATGGGATGTCTCTATCTCATGTACATGAATAAAGCTGCTATTAAAGCGGCATTGACCGCTTGCGGCGGTACCGCTTTGACGGGTGATTACAACTGGTCTTGCACCGGGTTTAGTGGTCATACTGCGTGGTCACTCTACTTCAACTCTGGTACTCAGGACTTCACTTATAGGTACTCTTCGTATTCTGTCCGAGCGGTTGCGGCTTTTTAATCACCATTTTATTTTTTAATTTGATTATTTATTATTTTTGCAGTCCAATTCAATACCGCCGTAGGCGGTCGAATTTTAAAATTTTGAGGTATGGACGACAGAAATATACAGCCGGGCCAAAGGGGTTTTGTTTCAAAACCGCAAGTTCTTGAAGACACAAAAGTATTGGCTATACTGCTGGATGACCTCCAGCAGTATTATCCACATAAGTATAAATATGGATGGGGCAATGACCTACAGCATATAAGCAAGGAACTATTTGAAGCATTCCATGCTTCTCAAATTTTAATAGACTTTTCACAAAGGGTTGTCAAGTTGCAGATTTTTCTGTACAAACTTGACACCCTTTGCACTTTGCTTGAAATCATCTGCAACAGATGCGCGTTGCCGGATGATAAGATAAATCAGATATATCGGTTGACGGACAAAATCGCAAAGCAAATTAAAGGACTCAGATCCTATTTCGCTAACTTTGCAAATGGTCAGAACCAGATGAGACGATAAGTCGGCATCTGGGAGAACCTTCAATTTTGATTGAAAAGGACTCCCGACTATCATTTATAGTTAAGACAAACATGGGAGAAAATATCGAGTATTCGGGTAATAATGCGTGGTTACTCAACTTCAACAATGGTAATCAGAACAACAATAATAGGTACAATTCGTATTATGTCCGAGCGGTTGCGGCTTCTCAACAAAACGGTGGCGGTTTTGTCCTGACCGATAATCAACGTAATGAACTTGAATATAAATACTACTCCCGCTCGATAGATGACAGTTGGATTGTTCATTATGACAAAAACAAGATTCTCAATGATATGCCTCTTATCAGAGAGAAATACAAACAATTTGGTCTTGAATTGCATCCAGACAAATATTATTTTCAGCATTATTCCAAAGGAATAAGGATTCTTAATGTCATGCAAAAGCCGGGAAGGACGTATGTGTCTAACAGACCTATAACAAATTGCTTTAGAAAGATTCATTGGTGGAATTTGCAGGCTCATGAAAATGTCGCTTTCCAACGGCAGAATTGTGAGAAATTTGCGGCGATAATTAACAGCTATCTCGGACAGCTCAAGAACTTCGATGAGTTCAACACGAGGAAACACATTTGCGAAATGGTTTCGGAGGAATGGTCAAAAGTCATGTACCCTGACAGGGAGAACTTCTTCAAAATGAATGTTCGCAAAAGATTCAAAACTCGTTCGAGAATTAACAGAAGAATCAAGCACAAGAGACAGCATTTAAACAAACTCGTTAAAAATTACATCATGACAACACAGCCAATCAGGTCATTCGGACCGGAAGCCAAAGCAGTGGCGAAAGAAAAAATCAACGATTCTCAATGGGTCGGACGTGCGAACATTCAGGATTTCACGCAGACAGTCGGTGAAGGCGAGAACCAGACTGAACAAATCGTACACGGGATGAAGCAATGGGTTGAAAAGCTCTATGACCATGAGCCGACAGCGGTGGAACTTGCAGAACTTGCAGCATACGTTTTTGAGTGATTTTCTGAGCGATGAAAGAAATTCTCAAAATCAAACTTGAACGACTCTGGCTCAAGGAATCATATACGATTGGTAAATTGTATGTTGATGGCAAGTATTTATGTGACACACTGGAAGACAAATTTAGAGACCTTTCAAAAGCGAAAAAGGTTTACGGGGAAACCGCGATTCCTGCCGGTGAATATCGAGTGATAATGACTTATTCACCGAAGTTCAGGCGTGAGATGCCGCTTCTCTTGAATGTACCGCAATTTGAGACCGTCAGAATTCATCCTGGCAACACGGCTGATGACACCGAAGGCTGCATCCTAGTGGGCGAAAACAAAGTGAAAGGTGGTTTGATAAACTCTCGCATTCATTCAGACAGACTTAATGAAATGATTCAGTCCGCCGACGGCGATGTCATAATTGAAATATCATGAAAGACGCTCTGAAATACATCGCATATATTGTCATCGCACTCGCTGCGGTGACAATATTCTTGCTGTCTCCATCAAGATGCAGCCGAGATGAAATCGAAATCAAGCATGAAACAATAGTTGTCAGAGATACAGTTGTCAAGCCGACAACTTGTTATGTCTCAACTCATCAAGTTGATACGTTACTCGTATCACACCTTGACACGACAGTCATCCATGACACTGTTTTTGTTTTTGTACCGATCACACAGCATCATTATCATTACCCGGACACGGCTGACATCTGGATAAGCGGCTATAACGCCAAAATTGACAGCGCGGCGTTCAATTTCAAGACGGTCTTCAAGACCGAATATGTTACGCGGCTGGAACAAAAAACGTTCGAGTTCGGCGTTGAAGCCGGACTCGGCGCTACGCTTTACGCGGACAGACTTGTGCCGGAACTCCATCTCGATGCGATATTGGACATCCGGCGACGAGCAAGGCTCAAACTCGGATTCGGCACAAACTATGACAACGGCACGAAGCCTTTCATGCACTGCGGAATGGCATTTATAATAAAATAGTCATTTGTTTTTGCAAAACTCTGGAGCATTCTGATAAATTCTTTCATTTAATTTCGGATCAAAATGTTTAGTGTAGATGGCTTCCATGGCCAACGATGAATGGTCAAAATGCTGCTGGATGCTGAGTTCATCGACTCCGGCGTGAAATAAATCAACCATTCCTGTATCACGATAACTGTATAGCTGCATTTCCTCCGGCAGTTTCAACGCGACACGTACATCGCTCCATATCTTGCGGAACTTGGAGCCGCACACCTGTTTCTTAGATGGGAGCATTAACTTTGACCTTCCTCCGCCGAAAAGATACCAGTCGGCGGGCTTGCCGGAAATTACTTTGCTGATGTCATCTATCAAGTCTTGTGTCAATGTTGCATATCTTTCCTTGTGGTTCTTTGCACTTTCCTTTGTGATGACTATGTGCCTTTTTTCAAGATTGATGTCTCTTATCATTATGTTATGAGCCTCATTCGGTCTTATTGCGCTGTTGTAAATCAACTTGCATACAACAAGCATCTGCCTGTTGTTTTCTTTAAGATAATCATATACTCTTTGTCTGGTGCTTTCGTCGATAAGGATTCTTTTCTTGTCTTCATTAGGACGTACTTTTATGCTTTCAAACGGATTTTCATTGCAATAGCAATGTTCGACACACCATGCGAAAAAAGTCCTCATTGCTTTTAGATTGTTGTTGTAATACCTGTTGCTGAATCCACGATTAAGAACGTAATCCATATATGCAACAGCCTGTTGGCGCAGGAAGCTGCCGCTTACAAGTTTCTCGCGCTTGGTTTCCCTTATCCAGTCGGCAAACATTTTCGTCAAAGAACTATATGCGATGTATGTGGCGTGTCTCAGGCTTTTTTCCTTATCTGCAAGATACATTTCTCTGACTTTTAAAATCGGAGTGTAAAGACGTTGGTCTTCGGTCTTGAAGATTGGCATCCATCCGTTCATCAATTTATCGTTGATTTCGCAAACTATTCTTTGGGCGTGCCTGATGCCGTCGGATTTACGCTTGTACGCCTTGACAATCTTATTGACATAAGATCTTCGGCGTTCCATCGTATCAGTCAACGGGTTGCGAAAATGGTATTCAATAAGAAATCCTTCGGATTTCGTTTCTTTCAGAGTTGCCGGAATGAAATCAATAACATTGACTTTATGTCTGTGGGTTGCTAATTGCGCTGAATTTTGAATGGGCATTTTTTTTTTGGAAGTTGTCATTTTACGACCACTCCAAAAGAAGACATTCTGCTTGAATCCTGCCGGAATTTTCCAGAGACTTGTTCTGAAAAATTCTGGCAAGTTTTTGATAACCAATGACTTTTGGTATTCTGTGGGTCGTACTGGACTCGAACCAGTGACCTCTGCCGTGTGAAGGCAGCGCTCTAAACCAACTGGGCTAACGACCCGTCATCTCTTGTAAAAAAAAACGCCGCTCGGCGTTTCATCGTGGGGCGAACAAGGATCGAACTTGTGACCTCATGCCTGTCAAGCATGCGCTCTAAACCAACTGAGCTACCGTCCCGATTGCGAGTGCAAAGGTACAACAATTTTTTATACGTGTGACATTTTTTGTAATTTTTTTTTGCTTATCTTTGAATTTTCAAAATCATTAAATCATGAGAAGAATTAAATGCTTGCTAATCATTGCGTTGATGCTTGTCTTTAATGTGACAACAAACGCACAGGAGAAGAAAAATTTCGAACTTTCCGACATTTATGAGGTGCCGACGTTCCAGACGAAGGGCGTAAAAGGCATGAATCCGATGCGAAACGGCACCACTTACGGCACCATCGAGAACGGCGAATTCAACATTTATGAGTATAAAACCGGCAAAAAGTCCGGCACTCTGTTCCGTTTTTCCGAACTGATTCCGGAAGGGCAAAACGAAGCGATCCGCCCTTACAATTACACGCTGAGCGACGATGAGTCGAAGGTGCTGTTCCTCACAAACGTGAACTACATCTACCGCCACTCGTTCACAGCCGATTATTATGTCTATGACTTGGCTTCAAAAACACTGAAACCGCTTTCGGCAAACGGAAGCCAGCGCCTCGCCACGTTCTCGCCGGATGCAACGAAAGTCGCTTTCATGCGCGACAACAACCTGTTTATCAAGGATCTCGCTTCTGGAAACGAGACGCAGTTCACCGACGACGGCCTCTACAACCATATTATTAATGGTGCTCCCGACTGGGTCTATGAAGAGGAGTTCAGCTTCTCGCTCGGCTATTTCTGGTCGCCCGACAGCAAGAAAATCGCCTTCTACAAATTCGACGAGTCGAAGGTGAAGGAGTTCCAGATGGAGGAGTTCATCGGCCTCGAACCGGCTTACCCCGACTGGTACAGCTTCAAATACCCAAAAGCCGGCGACGACAACTCCGTCGTCGAAGTCTATGTCTATGACCTCGAAAGCGGCAAAACGACAAAGATGGACACAGGGGAGGAGACCGACATCTATCTCCCGAGAATGAAATGGACGAAGAACGAGAATGTCCTTGCAATCCAGAGACTTAACCGCCATCAGAACCATCTCGAAATCCTCGCCGCCGACGCGACGACGGGTGAGACGCATGTCTTCTACGATGAGACGAACCCTTATTACATCGACATCACCGACGACTGGACTTTTCTCGACGACGGGAAGTCGTTCCTCATGACAAGCGAGAGGTCGGGTTACAACCACATTTATTTGTGCAGGCTCGACGGCTCCGAAAGCAAGGCCCTCACTTCCGGCGACTGGGACGTCACAAGGATCTACGGCTTCGACGGCAAGGAGATTTATTTCCAGGCGGCGAAGAACTCCCCGATCGAGCGTCAGATCTACGCCGTGAACATGAAAGGCTCGATGAGGACTATTATTAATAAGGTAGGGACAAACAACGCCCGTTTCAACAATTCCTTCAAATATCTTATCAACATTAACTCGACGGCGACGCAGCCTTATCTTTATGAACTTTATACAAATAAAGGAAAACTGATGAGGGTTCTTGAAGACAACCACGAACTTTTGGAAAGACTTAACGCATACAATATCAGCGAGAAACAATTTATTAAAATCAGCGATCCGGCCTTCACGATGCCCGACGGAAGCACCGTTGAAATCGACGGCTGGCAGATCCTCCCTCCCGATTTCGACGCCAGCAAGAAATATCCTGTCTTGATTTACGTCTATGGCGGCCCCGGTCACCAGACCGTCATGAACCAGTGGGACCACAGCGACTGGGACTGGATGCAGCTTCTCGCGCAGCGCGGAATCATCTCGGTGTCTATCAACAACAGAGGCAGCGGGGCGCAAGGGCAGGAGTTCAAGAAAATGACTTACCTTGAGCTCGGGAAATACGAGACCGAAGACATGATAACGCTGGCGAAATACATGGCGAAACAGCCGTACGTCAACCCTGACAAGATCGCCATCTACGGCTGGAGCTACGGCGGCTTCATGGCTGCCAACGGCATCACCAAGGGCGCCGACGTCATCAGCACCGCGGTCTCCGTCGCGCCGGTGACGAACTGGAGATTCTACGACAACGTATATACCGAGCGCTACATGCGCACGCCGCAGGAGAACCCGACGGGCTACGACGACAACTCGCCGGTGAGCAACACCGCGCTGATCAAGGGCAACTACCTGCTCTGCCACGGCAGCGGCGATGACAATGTTCATTACCAGAACGCGATGGAGCTGATCAAGTCGATGATTGCCAACAACGTGCAGTTCGACCTGATGATTTATCCCAACAAGAACCATGGCATCTACGGCGGCTACGAGGAGTTCGGCGACGGCGAATGCAGGATGCACCTGTTCACGAAGATCGACAATTTCCTGTTCAGACATCTGCTCGAAAAATAATTGAAAAATTAATGCGGGTGTAAAGAAAAATGTCGTACTTTTGCACCCGCTTAAAATAAGCAAGTTTTTTGGTTTAACAATTAAAAGAAAGAGAGAGTATTTAAAATGATCATTATTCCTGTAAAAGACGGTGAAAGCATCGACCGCGCCCTGAAGCGCTACAAGAGAAAGTACGAGAAAACCGGTGTTGTGAAAGAATTACGCAACCGCCAGAAATTCACAAAGCCATCAGTTATCAAACGTGAGGCTCTTCAGAAGGCAATCTACGTACAGAAGCTGCGTCAGGCCGAAGAGAACATGTAGTCGGTGCGCACTTAGTGCAAGAATATTGTCAGAGGAAATTCCGTTCCGGTTCAAAACCGGGGCGGGATTTTTTTTGATTGGATTTGACAGGTTGTTTGGAGTCTGTATCCGTAGTTGTAAATATTCTATGATACTTAAAAGCGACTATGGAGGGAAACGGGAGGAAAGTTTTTAATCATAATTTTGAAAATTATTCATATAAACAAGTCGTCCATTGTGATAATGTTTTGAGCCACAGACGAATAGCTGTTGCTTTTAAGGCCAAACGTGCAAAGCATCGTAACCCAGACAGCATGGCGCATACAGGTTTCTTTTGTGAAAGTTTGAACTCGATGGAGAAGTTTTTCGTATTCGTCTTTGTCGATTTCAAAGGCCGACATGCTGTATTTTGCCTCGCAAAGATTCACAATCATGTCGGCGCGTTCGATCACAAGGTCGATTTGCGCTCTGGGTGTATTGTCTTTGCTTCGCCATGAATAGGTCAAAGTTGAAATGCCGCTGATGCCAAGCCCCTGTTTTATCTGTTCGACATGTTCCATGGCGACACGTTCAAAACTCAGGCCGAGCCACGTGTTGATTCCCGGAGTATTAATGTGGTGTGACCAATAATTCAGTTCCACATCTGTCTTATTGATGAAAGTCAAGTGAAAAATGCAGAAGAAATCACGCAGTTGGAAAATGCTTTCGTTCTTTTTTATTTTTTTCTCGCGTACCGGAAGTTTCCTTACGATGTCGCAGCAAACCAATTCGTCCAATTTGTCGCCAAGGTGTCCGTTGTTATTGATTTTCAGTTTGTCGGCGATTTCCTGACGAGTAAGTCCTTTTTTGCTGTCGCACAGAATTCTGATGATATTCATGTAAATTTTGGGAGATTTGTACAGAGTTGAAAGCAATCTTTCATATTCCCGGCGCATTTCGCCATTTGTCCCAAAGAACAGTCGGTCGATGTTTTGAACCAAACTTTCGTTTGGATGCAGCAGGCTGAGGTAATAAGGCACTCCGCCGAAAACCATGTAAGTCTGCAATATCATCAGTCTGTTCCAATGAAAATCATTGGTAATCAGATAGTTTTCCACTTCTTTAAGTCGGAATGGATGTATGTGCATCTCCTGTGTGATGCGGTCGTGCAGTCCTCCGTGGTCATCGATGACGTTTTTTATCATCCAACTTGTCGCGCTTCCGCAGACGATGAGGGTGATGTTGTCGTGGAGTTTTGCCCAGTTGTTCCAGAAATAGCCGATGGCTTGGGCGACATTCGAGTTCTCCGCGTCGAGTGCGGGCAGCTCATCAATAAATATGATGCAACGTCCATCGTTTCCCACACGTTTCAGCAAAGCCTTTTTAAGTGAGATGAACGCGTGCATCCAATCTTTTGGTTCATCATCTAATTGATAACCATAGTCTTCCATCGCATCTTTAAATGCGGTCATTTGATTTTCAAGAGACCCATCGATGACTCCGACCATGCGAAATGCCAGTCTGTCTCTGTATAGTTGGTCAATCAAGAATGTTTTTCCCACGCGGCGGCGGCCGTATATGGCGATAAATTCAGCCTTGCAGCTGCTTCCCAATTGGTTGAGCAGGGCAATTTCATTTTCGCGTCCGATGATCTTTCCCATTTTATTAATTTTTCAGGCTGCAAATATAATCAATTTCGCCTTACAAAAACATTTTTCGGGCGAAATCGATAGATTTTTATATCGGTTTCGCCCAAAAAGTTGACATTTCGGGCGAAATCGATGATTTTTTATATCGGTTTCGCCCGAAACATCCAAAAGGCAGTTGCTGAATGTTCGGAGTTATGTCTGCGGAAAAAAGAAATTTAGAACGGAGATTTATACGCAAATTAAGTTTCGTAATTTTTTTGTCGCTGTTTTGTATTATAAGACAGGACACAGACAAAATCAAATTTTTCATGAAAAAAGTGGCGGGAAATGTTTTCACAATATTTCCGTGAGTGTTAATTTTGCGGCGTTGAATCATTTTTTGGACGAAAAAAATTAACAAAAAAGTATGAACAAAAGAAATTATTGCTATTGCCACTTTGAAAAATTAACAAAATGTAGAATAAAAAGAATTGAAATAATCTTAAGAGCTTAGCTATTGTTCTCGCAAACGAAAATCTGGACAATTTTCGAGGCCGATGAGAATAAATAGCGGGAGTTCACGTATCAAGCGTGAACTTTTCCTATTTATCTAACAGTCAGGCAGTCCAGAGCCTTCGTTGCAGATGAAAGGAAAGGTTTCACGCTTTTTTATGCTTTGAGGAAAAGAAACAGATAACATAAAATTTAACATTATGGCAAGATTCAGAATTACGACGAAAGTCAGGAAACAGAGCAACGGCATCCGCATCGAACCTGGGATGACCGTTGAAGTGGTGACCGCATCGATGAGCAACCCGGTCTGCACCAACGGCGGAACAGAGGTCGCGAACGCATTCATGCGGATTTACGGAATAGACATCAAAAAAGCCGGAGCATTAAGTACAGCATATCTCGATTGTGAACGTATAGGATAAACCATGACACAAGAAACCATAAACAAACTGAAAGAATGTAAGGAACTTTACGACCAAGGCATTCTTAATCAAGAGGAATTTGAGACAGAGAAGGCAAAGATTCTCAATGCCAGACCGACAGCAGAGGTGGAAACACCTCAAGAAGTTGTCCATACACCCGTCGCAAAAGTATCATATGACTACAATGGCCGTCCGAGTAGCCGAGGTGTAAAGAAGGTACCTTGGTATGATAGGCAAGCCGTGATGAAGGCAAACTCAGCCGAAGAAGCAGCCTCGTACTACAAACGAAAATACATTTGGTCAATATTTTTCACAATGGTCGGGGCTTACTTACTTTTCGCATTCTTTCGGAATTGTGATGTTGGTGGTTTTTGGACAATCTTCTTGGCTGTTTTTTGGGCATTGCTTCCTGGATGTACTATTTTCTTCAGTGGCATATATTCAGCCATCCACAATAAGCGGATGAAAGACCAGTTCGAAGGGATGACTGATGAAGAGTTAGACTTGCTCAAAGACTACATTGAAGGTAGACGTGCTTATGAGATGGGGAAAATAGTCCAGGGACTCAACGCAGCAGGCGAAGCTGTCAATGGAGCCGCTAAAACATACAAACAAATGACAGGTCGGAATGCTTGGATGGATTTAGGTAGTTGGCTTGGTAAAAAAATGTAATAATATGGGGAAATAACGCAGATATGGGAGATTCTACGATAGGATTTCGTCTTGTTCTCAATCTGCCACATCCTCTTGCCACGCCGGATGATTACAAGGAAAGCCTTATCAGACGTGTATAAAGAAATCAACAAATAACATAAAATTTAACATTATGGCAAGATTCAGAATCACGACGAAAGTCAGGAAACAGAGCAACGGCATAAGGATAGAACCCGGCATGACCGTTGAGGTGGTGACCGCATCGATGAGCAACCCGGTCTGCACCAACGGCGGAACAGAGGTCGCGAACGCATTCATGCGGATTTACGGAATAGACATCAAAAAGGCCGGCTGCTTGGGCATGGCTTGGTTAGATGTGGAAAGAATTGGATAGTTTTTGAAAATTTTTTACAAAACATTGACCTTATTAAATTTATAAAAATCATGAATAGAAGAATAATTGAAGCAACAGTGGAAATGATTGTACCTATTTGGGTTTGGAAGAGAATTTGGAAGCTCTTGAAAGATATGTTCGACAAACCAACACCAGAAACGAAGTCGATTGTTATCCTTGGCCATGCAGGGGCTGGAAAAACATCACTTTGGAGTAGGTTGAGAAATGAGTCTTTAATAGATGGATATCGTGCCACGTCAATACCTGAGGAAATTTCAGCGTTCCAATTATCATTGGAAGACAAGACCGTAACTATTAAAGAAACACACGATGTCGGAGGTGGCAATAACTTTGTATGTAAAAATTATGAAAGCGTTTTAAAAGATGATAACACATTTATCTATTATCTTATTGAATAACGTGAGTTCGATGAAAATATCACATTGATTATAAATGATTTACTAAAAAGCAATTGACAAATGGATGACACTGAAATATCCGCAGACGAGACAGGAAT
>JAGHUX010000019.1 GCA_018064605.1 Candidatus Limimorpha caballi
TGTCTCGTCTGCGGATATTTCAGTGTCATCCATTTGTCAATTGCTTTTTAGTAAATCATTTATAATCAATGTGATATTTTCATCGAACTCACGTTAAATACAATGTGTTCTGTTTGGTGGCGGGATCGGCCACGTACAGGATACTGCCTGCGCATTGAGCGGCTGTGGTTGTCTTGCCGCAATATTTTGGTCCTTCCACCAACACGGCACCCATTGCATCCAATTTTTCCTGCAGTAATTCATCGACAACTCGAGGACGATATTCGTTCATGTTTTTTGCACGTTTTTAACGACTGCAAAGATACAATATTATTTTTTATAAATGCAAGAAAATCAGTAAAATAATTTTTTCATTTGGCAAGTTGGACGATTTTCATTTGGCAAGTTGGACTGTTTTTATTTGGCAAGTTGGACTGTATGTCAGGAAGATTTTAAGTCAACTTTCGCTCCAAAAGTTTCACCGGCAGCCTGTCAATCTCGCATAAGTCACCTCGCCATGCTCTCAAATTCAGCAATAGTCTCGTCAAAGCGTCGGATGACATCTTCCATCTTGTAGAATCCGTCCGCATTTCGAGTCAGACCCTCGAAATCTATCGGAAGAATCACCGGCGGATTTGATGTGGAGATTTCCTGCATTTCCTGCAGTTGGTAAACGGACGCGTAAACCAGGTTGACATTCACGAATTCCGAATTATCTTTCTCATATATCTGAAACACTATCTTGGAACCGATAGGGCTGGAGAACTCAACAGCATTGACTGTGCTCGGCAACTTCATGCGGAGTGCGGACGTGATGGACGCGATATTGGAGTCGTGACCGCAGAAGAATGTAAACTTACGAGTGGTATCGCATATCTCCTCCTTTATCTTTTTGACGAGGGGATTGGATATGAGTATCGCAGTGGCAGGAGTCGTAAATATCACCTCATCGTAAACGGTCTTAACTTTTCCGATTCGCCTCATATCATTCAAAGAGATGTCTTTCCCGAATGCCATTCCCGTCTCGTAATACTGGAGGACGACTGCATCGGCGATGCTGTTCACCAGTTTATAGTCGCCCGTCATCCCGGGTTCTTCTCCCTTTGCCAGAATGATGGACATCTCTTTTAAAGGAAGATGCTCAAGTTGATTTTCCTCGGCGTATGGAGACTCCTTGAAACCGATGACATCCTCCATATAGCGAATCTCATCCGAGATTTTTTCTACAGCCGCCCAAATGCCTTTGTAGGGTTCGTCTGCCGTTCCCGCCACACCACCAACCTCATTCATTTCTGCGATTATGCGTCTTTCAAGGTTGTCGTTCATGACTGTGTATGCCGGATGGAAAAGGGGATCCATACCGTCATCGTCTTGTGGAAGATGATACACCTGCAAATCTTTCCCAAAGCCCACGAGGAAGTTTTCGGCAGTTCTGATAGTCCTTTGCTTTACGTTGGAATAGATAAGTGTATTGTCCGCATTGAGTGATGCGTACATGTTATGATTCTCCCGGTTGAGGTCCTCCCGGAACCATTCTCCCATTTTCTGCTCTATTCTTGCTCCCCGGGCTGTGAGATGAGCTGTTCCGACACCCCAATTCACCCAATCGTACGGTGTAACTCGGTCAAGGTCGGAGCCTGGAGCCGAAAGCGGGGAACGTATGTTATGACGTGAGAAGACGACTTCATCTCTGAGGGTGTAGCCTGTGTTGTCCGAATTGTGGTTGTCCTTCCTGCATGAGACGAACAGAAGGGCGATAATGAGAAGATAACAGAAATGATAGCGTTTCATTTGTGATTTTTTTGATATTTTCTGTTGATAAAATGATAAAAAGATCTTGGCGTTTTGTTATTCATAACTTTTGAGCCGTGAGCAGGGGACAGGGAACTGCTAAACCCTAAACCCTAAACCCTAAACCCTATTCCTTCTTGAACGTCACGTTTTTCGGGTTGTAAAGCTTTATCATATTGTCGTTCTGGCCTGTCACCTCCACGCTCGGGCAGTCCTCGCAAGGTTCGCCCATCTCGCCGAGAGCTTCGGCTTTGCCTTCCTCTTTGCCGGATTGGAATAAACCTATTACAGTAATAGCATCGAATAAGTTTTTTTCTATCTGTTCCGTATTCGTAGCACTACTGATAGCAGTAACCGCATCATCAATCATAGCGTTGATTTCTGTATTCTGAATACCCTGACGAGCCACTTGAATTAGAACGAGGGCATTAATCTTGGCTAAGGCAAGAGTTTTGACAGCGTCAATTTCCTGTGCGGTTGTAGCATCATTGATGTCCTCTATTGCCTTAATGGCAATAGCAAGAATATCTTCATCGGTGACACCAACGATAGCTAATTCAATTTCGGCAATAGCATCTCCCTTCAGAGAAGCAATAGCGGCTTCGATAGCTACCAAGGCTTCGTAAGTTGCCATGCGTATTGCACTGATGGCGTCATCTTTGGCAGTTGCGACAGCAATCATATTGGCAGCCGCGTTAATAGTGTTGTCGGCAGTTGCTTGTGCATTCGCTAAAGCAGAAGCGGCATTCGCCTTCGCCTGTTTCACATCCTCAATCCCTACAAAACCCGTTGCTGCTTCGTTGATTAAATTTTTTGCCTCATCGCTCGCTGCTTTGACAGCAGCGATAGCGGTTGCGCGATAATCTACGAAATAACCGCCATACCACAATGTTGCGGAAGCCGCAGGTTTAGAACCTTCCCAATCAACAGGAAGCAGCAAGTCAGCCGGATTGCTCTGACTACCCACACCGTCGAAGGCGTTCTCGCCAATCGCCGTTACAGCATAGTCATCTTCCAAATAACTTACCGTAGCAGGAATGGTGAAGGAATGGCCTTCATAATCATTGGCAATCACTTTGACGGTTTTGGGGTCAAGAGAAGTAACCTCAAACTTCAATCTGGAAGTGGCGTCCTCGAATTGGTCTCCGACCTCTGTTGCCCATGCTCCTATGCCGAGCGTCAGGGCGATGAAAAGGAAAAATAATTTGCGCATGATTTATTGTCTGTTATTATTTTTACAGGGAAAAAAAATCCGGCTGCAAAGATACTGCATTTTTCAATTATGCAGGAAAAACCAGCGAAATATTTCTGTTAGTTGTTAGCATTCTCAACCCTAAAAACTAAGTTACTTCAACTCCTCCTTTAAATTAATCGAATAGACGCTCGACAGGTCGTCGTGCATGTTGAACAGCACTGTTTTTTTCACAGGGTTATACACGCATGACCAGTCTGTTAATTTGTTTATCTCATCTGCGGCGAAGCAACCATGCTGCAGGCAGCGTAACGCATCCTCTTCGTCCATCACGAGCGAATAATGTCTCATCATATTGCCCACGCGTGTCTTGCCCGAGAAGTAATACTGCCAGAAGTCTTCGCTGTGTGTCATGGCCGCCTCGAAGTTGCAATAATAGTTCTCTATGCTGTTATACTCGTATGGTATCTGAATAAGAGTGGTATGCATTGCTTTATAACGGTCTTCTGGTGTGAGAGCAATCAGCGTATCCTGACCTTGGCTGCCTTTCCAGTATTCTAAGGTGAGGCACTTGCCGTTCGCGTCGGCGACATAGAAATGGGCGTTAAGCCATTGTGCCATGGCGGTATGGTCAAGTGACTGAAGGTAGCTGACGGCATCCTCCACCGTGGCGCAGTTGGCTAACAGGCGATTGACAATAAACAGGGTCGTGATTTGTCTTTTGCCGGTTTGCTGGTCGGGGCCGAAAGGTCTTGGCGTCATGCACTCCATCGGGTCTATAATGGAGTCGTTACCGTAGTTCTGGAAGTCCGGCAGTTGGTAAATGGCGGCGCAGAATCCCTTCTCGTTCATGCCATCCAACGCCACTGCCGGCAGGGTGAGAACATTTTCGAGGTTGGCGAAATCAACTTCCGACCACGGGCACATCATGACGTTCTTGTACTCGCCCGGCTTGACGTCTTTGTTGAAGATGACGACCATGGGATCAGTGTCGTCGTCGAAATTACGGCAGAAGAGCAAGTCGCCCGCTTCGTTGTTGCATACAAATCCGGAACAGGAGTTCCGTTTGGGCTGGACTGCGGTAGGCGGAGTGAATAATACCAGATTATACCTGCGTCTTCTGTTTTCTTCCGCATCGTAACGAATTATACGGTTGTCACTGTCGCTTAGCAGCTGATTCCAGTCAACATCTGCCGCATAGTCCATATAGTACACGGGCATTGGTCCTGCGTGCCGGAACGATTCCAAGGTCTCTTTTGACTTTTCGGGTTTGCAGTTCGCCAAGTTGTAATGGGCTTCTGGCACAACCTCGCCTGCGTCACGAAGGTTGATGATGTTCAATTCGTCTTTGGGACTCTCTACAACAACCGTAGAGTCTTTCTTGCAGCCCGTCAGTGTTATGGCTGCAATCGCCATTAATGCCAAATAACCTTTTTTCATTTTTTGTGTTTAATATACTAATGATAGATAATCAAGAAAAATCCTTTATTTAGAATACACTTCTTCTCCTTCGAAGAATGTTTTGAGCACTTTGGTGTCGCGAAGCATTTGCACGTCACATGTCAGGATGTCCTGATCCAAGATGACGAAGTCGGCATATTTACCTTGCTTGATGCTGCCACGCTCTTCTTCCAAATGCAGTTGCCATGCGCCGTTGTATGTCGCGGCTTGCAGGAACTGGCAGCGGTCGATGAGTTCCGTCGGCTGCCAGACATACGAGCTCGGTTCGTATGCGCCGGTGACGGCAACATACATACAATAGAAGGGGTAATTGATGCCACAATCCGCCGGAGTGTCCGTGCATTGGCTCACCAAGATGCCATGATCAAAGAAAGACTGCATAGGATATGCTTCGTTAAAGTATGGGGCAGGAAGTATATTCGCGAAGTAATTCTCTTCTTCTGCGGTGAAACAATGCCAGTTCATATTGGAGCTGACAGCGATATTGTGGCGCTTTATCAACGGATAATCGCTTGGGCTGACATTGCGGAGATGGCAGATGCTGTTGCGCAGTTCATCATCTCCTTCCTCGCTGTATGCCACTACGCAGCGGTGTACGGCTCCGTCTCCCATCGCGTGTGTATGTACGGAAAGTCCCTTGGCGTTGGCTAAAGACACTAACGTTCTCATATCGTCTTCAGTCCATAGAGCGGTACCATGACCGGAGAAGATGCTGTCGATAGTGCCGAAGAGATAGTTGTCCAACAGGAACCCCGTACCCATCTCCACACATCCGTCCATGAAGAGCTTGAGGTAGTCGGGGTGCACGTGTTTGGATTGGTATCTGCGTTGGAACAATGCCGCATTTTCCACATAGCAGAAAGGGTCGTTGTTGTTGAACCACGGCTCAATCTCGTACGTGAGCGAGACGTTCAGGTGCAGATCGTCGCTGGCGTCCATTGCGGTCAACGCCTGGAACAGCGACTCGTCGTCGGCGCCGTAGTTGTTGGCAAATCCTTCGATGATATTGGTGATGCCTGCCGACAGCAGGTATCTCTGCATGTTGTCGATGCCCTGCGAGATTTGTGCTGATGTAGGGTGCATCTTGTTGTTCAGACCGGGGCCACAAAGCAGTGATGTGGCGCGTTCGGCAAATACGCCGTTCAAATCGCCGTTGTCGTCACGATACATGAACCCGCCGGCGATATGGTCGCGGATGATACTGTCGTTCTCGTCCACGATGCCGGCATTGATCATCGCGCGGGTGTTCACGAGAGTGCTGTGATGGTCGAAACCGGTAAGGAAAATAGGTATCTCGGTCGTGATCGCGTCTAAGTCCTTCCTGTGGCGTTGGTCCTTGCCGTCTTCTTTCATCATGGCGACGCTGTACCCCTCGCCATAAACATAGTCTAAATGCCTGCCGCTTTCCCTCGCATTCTCTACGAAATCGCGCACTTGGGCGATGACTTGGTCGTAATTCTGCTGGTCAGTAAATTGGATGGCGTTATCCTTCATCTGCTCGTTGATGTATTTCATCATATAATGAGCATGACCATCGGTGATGCCGGGGATGATGATACCATAGCCGTTGCAGTTTATGATGCGGCTGTTGTCCGTTTTGAAAGTGTCGGCGCCGGCTGATGTGCCGACGTATTCAAACCTGCCGTCCCTGATCACCATTGCTTCCGCCATCTTGTAGTAGCCGCTGTCCGCCGGAGTCTTGTCAGGGTCTGTCTCGGCGGTGTAGATTTTTCCGTAAACGATGATGTTGTCCCACTCCTGAGGATTCTCATGGGAGTTGTTTTTCTTGCATCCTGCCAATGCAAGGGCAAAAATGCTGATAATCAAACAGATTCTTTTCATTATTGTAAATCTTTTTTCAGGTCGATGGTGAAAGCCTCGGACATGTCGTTGTGAACATTGAAGAGTACGGTGCGCTGGTTTGCATTATATACGGCGGAGTAATTGGTCAACATTCCCGGATATTCGATGGCGTAGGTGCCTTCCTGCAGGCATTTGAGAGCTTCGAATTCGCTCATGACAGGCCTGTATGAATTCATCATGCGTCCGACGCGGGTTTTGGCACTGAATGCGTATTGCCACTCATCCTGCATATATGTCTTGGTCGCTTCCAGATTGCAATAATAATTCTCCAAACTGCAGTATTCGAAAGGAATGACATGAGATGTGTGCTCCAATATCACTTTGCGCTCATCTGCCCGCAAGACATAGAGTGTGTCGTTCCAATACTCGAAGACGGCATAGTCGCCGGTGGCGTCGGCTATGAGCAGATGTCCGTTCATGATGTAATTAAGGTGAGTGAAGTCGAAATCATTACGCAGCATGTCTTCGGCATCATCTACCGTGGCGCAGCGTGTGAGCAGCATGTAATACATTGACGGATAGGTAAGTTGCGGCAGCGAATAGTCGCCATTCTTGTTTTCCACGGTGATATGCGGCAGCGTGCTCGTTGAGTCGTAATCGTCAGGTTTCTGCAGCGGAGGCAGCTGCAGCACGCAATAGCACAGGCCTTTGTCGTTCATTCCGCCCAAGTCGGCGATATGCTGGGTGAGGAGATAGGAGAGATCCGTTTCTCCGTCCATCAGGCATCCGTCTATCAGATATTCCGGCGCTACTCTGATTCCGTTGTAAATGGTGCTTGACAATGACACAAAGCCATATTGGCCGGGTTTGGGACGTTGGTAAAGTGCTATGATGCTTCCGCCTGCGCCATCCATATTGTGACAGAAAAGGGTTTCATTCTTCTCATTCTGGCATACGAAAGCGGAACAAACCAAAGGGTCATCCAAAGGAATCGGGTCGGGATGTTCATAATACAGCAAGTCCAAATAATCGGTGAAATACATTTTTTCGCCTTCCAAGGCGGCATCAGATGTGTAGCGTGCGCTACCTGTCTTGCAAAGTTCCTCCATAGGAAAATCCACCAAATAATCCATATAGAACAAGCGGTTTTTGGACACATGGGTGAGCGATTCCAAGGTCTCTTTGGACTTTGCCAACCTGTAGTTGGTAACATTCATCGGGTTGGGCGACTTTTCCGTATGGGAACGCAATTCCGTGATGACAGTTCCTTCAATTTCATTCAAGTCATCTGACTTTCTGCAGCCTGCCAATACAACGGCAAAAATGCTGATAATTAAACAGATTCTTTTCATTTTTTGATAATTTTTCAAGGTTTGAATTAGGCAGCAAAGATACTGCTTTTTCCCCGCATACTTACGAAAAATCAATAAAATATTTCCGTTAGTCGTTAGTCTCTAAAAACTAAAAAAACTCCACCTTGTCAAGAAGCCAAAAGCGCCGA
The DNA here is from genome assembly GCA_018064605.1 of Candidatus Limimorpha caballi. Classification (GTDB taxonomy): domain Bacteria; phylum Bacteroidota; class Bacteroidia; order Bacteroidales; family F082; genus Limimorpha; species Limimorpha caballi. Next base: position 7,728 of record JAGHUX010000019.1, read on the forward strand.
TGCCGAACGTCAGGAGGCCGAATAGAATTGTCAGCCTGTAACTATTCACCAATAAATTTTGCCGAATTCATAAGGAAATCCACTAAATTAACGATAAATAAGCCATCATCATTCATATAGGTTGGTTGCAGTCCATAAACGATAACGAGTTTACGGAACCCGTCGTTCAATTTGCGCAACGAAGCAAATTCCTGATTACGTTTTTCATCGGTATCCATCGCAAAAGCCGATTGGACATATACACGATTATACCCGCGGTTGCACACGAAATCCACCTCTAACGTACTGCGCTGGCGTTTGCCGTCCTCATTCTTATGCTCGCTATATATTTGTCCGACATCAACAGTAAACCCCGCCTCCCGAAGTTCATTATACAGCAGGTTTTCCATTATGTGCGGCAATTCGGTTTGACGGAATCCTACACGAACATTCCGTAATCCCAAGTCTTCAAAGTAATATTTATAAGGCGAATCAATATATTTACGCCCTTTAATATCATAGCGGATAGATCTTTCGATCATGAATGCGTCTTCCATATACTCCAAATATTGGCGGATAGTATCTACGGAGATATTACTTTGCTTGACAGTCTTGAATGTATTGGCTATTTTCGGAGGATTGGTAAGAGACCCTATGCAGGATGAGATAATGGTCATCAGTTCCAACAAGTCACTATCGTTTTGAATATTGTATCTGTCTTTGATGTCACGCAAATAAGTGTGTGTGAATTGTTGTTTCAGGTACGCGGCTTTGCGTGCAGGGTCGTTTTCCAATACCACTTGCGGGAGACCGCCATACAGCATATATTCACGCAACATGGCGTCAGAATAAGATTGCCTATGCTCTGCAAACTCGCGGAACGAAAGTGGATGAATACGGATTTCATCACCTCGCCCACGAAATTCAGTAATCACGTCTTTGCTCAGGAATTTTGCATTACTTCCCGTAACAAAAACATCAACATTATCCTCTTTAAGGAAACTATTCAATACATCCTCAAACTCACTGACCAGCTGCACTTCGTCCAGTAACACATAATAATGCTCCTTATCTACAATCCTGTCAAATATGTGATTTAGCAGCACATCCGGATCACGCAATGCCATATTCCGACGATTCTCCAGATCAACCATAACGATATGGTCTTCCGGAGTCCCGTTTTCCACAAGATAATCATGAAAGATAGTAAATAGCAAATACGATTTACCACATCGGCGCATACCTGTAATCACCTTAATCATACGATTTCCGCACGCATTGATGAGTTCTTGAAGGTATTTTTCTCTTCTTATTTGCATAGCAAAAATATATTATATTCGTTGATTCCGTGTAAATACACGTTTTTAGCGACTGCAAAGATACTACATTTTTCCACATTCTTACGAAAAACAAAAAAATTTAGTCGTTAGTCTTTAGTCTTTAGTCTTTAGTCTTTAGTCTTTAGTCCGTTGACCCTAAAAACTAAAGACTAAAAACTAAAAACTTTATTCCATTTTCCTGAACTCCACTTTTTCGGGGCTGTAGAGCCTGGCAGCCACTTTGAATCTTTACGGTTTCAGGCATCCTATAGGAATCACATATACCCCATCTTTTCTGCGGTAGGCGAATTGTCCGCCTGTTAAAACCATCAGGAAAGCGGGCTTGCCAATTTTACCGGTGTCAACATCTTCACTTAACTGAATCAGATGTTCCGCAGCATCCTCTATCTCTTTAGATCCGGTCTTCACTTCCACAGCCGCCCACCGACCATCGTGCAGACGCAAAATCAGGTCGGATTCCAATTCCGTGTTATCATGATAGTGATATACATCTCCTCTCAAAGCCTGTGTGTAAACGCGCATGTCCCGCAAACAGAAGTCCTCAAAAAGGAAACCAAACAGATTAAAATCATTCAATACATTCTGAGGCGTTAATTCAAGGACTGCCGTCGCGATACTGGCGTCCACAAAATGGCGTTTATTAGAGGTTCTTATTCCACGTTTGCTCCTCAGCGAAGGCTGCCACGCTTTGACTTCTTCTATTATAAACAGTCGCCTTAAAGCGGTAAGATAATTAGTTAATGTCTTGTCCGTAATGGAAATATCGTTCGCTTTCACATCGGCCATTATCGTGGTGGCGGCCGTCATGGTGGAGACATTTCGTGCATAACTGCGCAAGACACCACGCACGCGGCCCGGATTCTTTTCCGTGTTGTCCACACGGTGAATATCCACATTGACAAGTTCCTCTACAAGGTTGAATGCGACTTCCAATGCATCTTCTTTCTCCAATGACAGCGAACCCGGCCAACCTCCGCGGCACATCACGTATGCTATATCCTGTAGTGACAGCGGGTTTTCGAACAATCCCATTTCCTGTGTTCCGTCAAAGAGTGCATTAAGGGAGATTTGTCCTGCTGATTCTTGTGATTCCCACAGACTCATCGGGCGCATTTGAACACGCGCGATCCGTCCCACTCCCGTGTGTTCTATTTCTTCGTTTTCTTCATCATTGAGAGGGGTTGCCGCACCATTTCGGACCCTCTACCAGCACCGCCGCACTACTGCGAAGCTTACGGGCTAATAATTCGTCTGTCACTCGGGAGAGATAGTTCATAATCGCCTATTTTTCAATTCAGGCTGCAAAATTACAACAAATAAATGATATCTGCATAATTTTTCCGAACTTTTCTGTGTTTTCACTCCGAACTTTTTAATAAGTGGTCTTGTTTATTCCATTTTCCTGAACTCCACTTTCTCGGGGCTGTAGAGCCTGATGGTCGTTGTGCCTTTCGTGACATCCACCGCCGGGCAGTCCTCGCAAGGTCCTCCCATCCCGCCGAGGGCTTCGGCTTTGCCTTCTTCGATGCCTTCGGCTTTGCCGGCATTATAACCTTCAACATAGGCGGTGGCTTTGCCTTCTTCTAACATCACATACCGCTTGTCCTTTAAGATGGTTGCCATATCATAGCCGGTAAAATGAGGTACTTCTATTCTATTACTCGATGAGCTACCTGCCATGAGAAGGACTGAACTCGCCACAAAGATGTTACTGCTCTCACCGTTGTATCCGCCACCGATGGCGGCACCTTCGGCACTTTCTGTTATAACCTTACCGCCGTTGATGATGATATTGGAGCCGGAACCTTTGTAACCGCCACCGATACCGGCAGCGTATTCTCCACCGTTTGCTGTAACCGTACCACCGCTAATGGTGATGTTAGAACCTTGCCCAGATGATCCGCCACCGATGCCGGCAGCACAGAAATCACCAGTTGCTTCAACCGTACCGCCATTGATGGTGATGTAAGAGCCGGAACCTTCATCTCCGCCACCGATACCGGCACCATTATTACTAGTTGCTGTAACCGTACCACCGTTAATGGTGATGTTAGAGCCGTAACCGCCAGATCCGCCACCGATACCGGCACCATTACTACCGGTTGCCGTAACCGTACCGCCATTGATGGTGATGTAAGAGCCGGAACCTTCAGATCCGCCACCGATGCCGGCAGCATTACTACCGGTTGCTATAACCTCACCGCCATTGATAGTGATGTTAGAGCCGGAACCTTTACATCCGCCACCGATACCGGCAGCAACATTTACACCATTTGCCGTAATTGTACCGCCATTGATGGTGATATTGGAGCCGTTGCCTTCATATCCACCACCGATACCGGCACCACCGCTTCCACCTTTTGCAATCAGTTGCCCCGATTGATTGGTATAACCATAGATAGTTAGGGAGTTGCCTTCACCGGAAATTTCGATACCGGGCTTATTGTCTGCCCCGGTAGCAGTCAGTTTAGCACCATCATAGACGATAAGATGAACTGCACCATTACAAACTGCGCCTTTGGAAAGAGTTACATCGGTGCCGGTAACCACATACCAACCTGCATTCCAAGTAACTGCATCCGTAGCGTTTTCAACTACGGTAGCCTCCACGCTATTGGTCTTCCACTCTTTAATACCTTTGGTGGCGTCATCGTTAATGTACACGGGATAATCGTAAGACACCATTTGTGTCTCTTGTGCCCACAGTCCGACGCTCAGCGTCAGGGCGGCGAAAAATAAAGACAGTTTACGCATAGTTATAATCAATTAAAAATATTCTTGTACTGCAAATTCAAATTGTTGCATAAAAATTTGTTTAAATGCATATAGGTTATTCTGTTCATAAAAAATCAACATTGCTTTTTTGTAGTCGATAGACTCCACCGTGCGAAAAGACAAAGGATATGCCTTGACGAATTTCATCACGGGTGGATGCCGGATGATAATGTAAAAATTGTAGTATTTCTCGTTTTGCATCCATTGTCCTTTCAGAAAATCAGCGCAAAGGTACAAAAAACAATTCAAAGATTTAAAGATTTAAAGATTTTTAAATTTATATGCGAATAATTGAAAAAAAGTGGTATTTTTGCGGACAAATTAGGAATACAACTCCTAATTTGTCCAAAACATATAATATGTACAAACGTATTCTGCAACAAAAATTAGTTGAACTTAGCGGTCGGTGGAGCGTGATTTCGGTGACCGGTCCGCGGCAGTCAGGCAAGACGACACTGTGTAAAATGACGTTCCCCGACTATGGGTATGTCAATCTTGAAAGAGCTATGTGGCCACATACATACAGCGTGATGTCCGCCAAATACTTGACATAAAAGACCTGAGCCTGTTCCAACGTTTCTTGACGATGGTCGCGTCACGGGTTGGCAACATGTTTGTGGCGTCATCCATTGCCGCCGAGTTGGGCGTTGACTACAAGACAATACAAGCCTGGATGAGTATTTTGGAGACATCTTACACCGCCTTTGAATTGCAACCATTTTACAAAAACATCGGGAAAAGACTGACCAAGACCCCAAAAGTGTATTTTTATGATACGGGCTTGGTCTGCTACCTGCTTGGCATCGAAAACGCACAGCAACTCTCACACCATCCGCTGCGCGGCGCAATATTTGAAAATATGGTCGTATGCGAATTGCTGAAAGACTGCTACAACAACGCCCGGAAGAACAACCTGTCATTCTACAGGGATAAAAGCCACGAAGTGGATGTCATCCAAGAGGAGGCGCAAGGTGTCCGCGCCATTGAGATCAAGTCGGCCGAGCGTTTCCACCCCGATTTCACAAAGACCCTGAAACATCTGCAGTCGCTGTTGGGAGAGGAATTGCTGTCATCCAAGGTGGTTTACGCCGGTTCGGAAGAGCTTGCAACACGGTATGGTGGATTGACAAACTACCTCAACCTGTAGGTTGAACTCATCAAAAGATTCAAAGATTCAAAGGTTCCGCAGGTCGCCGGTGATTTCGGCGGCTCGCAGAATCTTTAGTCTTTAGTCGTTAGTCTTTAGTCCGTTGACCCTAAACACTAAAGACTAACGACTAAAGACTAAAAACTTTATTCCATTTTCCTGAACTCCACTTTCTCGGGGCTGTAGAGCCTGATGGTCGTTGTGCCTTTCGTGACATCCACCGCCGGGCAGTCGGTGCAAGGTTCGCCCATTTCGCCGAATGTCGCCTGATAGGTCTTGATGGAATATGTCACGGCATAAACGCCCTCGATGCGGAGAGATTCTACTTCGTTGATTGTTGTAGAAGCCTCGATGTGCTGACAGAAACCTAAGGCGAGATTGCCGATGTAACTCACGGAAGAATAAGAGCCTAAAGCCTCGTTGATAGCGCTCTTGGCGTCGGTCTTGACTGCATCAAGGTCCGTGTTGGTGACGAAGTTGGTAAAGCCGCCCCACGAGTCATCCTGGTAGGCATTGAGGCTGCTTTCCTGAACGGTGACCGGAATCGACTTGCTGACGCCATTGAAAGGACTGTATCCTAATGCACTTGGTGCCGGCGATAAGCTCGTGATAGCCGTTAGAGCAGAGCAGTTTTCAAAAGCCAAATTATCGATAGCTCGTATCATGTAAGGCAGTTCAAGAGTCTTCAGAGCGGTGCAAGAGGAAAAGGCGTAACTGTGGATATATGATGTGTTATAAGGAAGAACTAAGTTTGTTATTTTTGAGCAGTTATAGAAGGCGTAGGTTTCAATTTCTGTTATGTTTTCGGGGAAGGTGATAGCGGTAAGTTCGGTGCAGTTTTGGAAAGCGTGTTTGTCTATGAGCGTCACGTTATATGTAGCATTTTCATATTCCACAGTGGCGGGAATAGTGATGCTTCCCGTGTATTCTGCGGTGACGTAATCATAGGCTTCAAGACCTCCGTAGGTTACAGTGGCTGTGTGTTGTCCTTTGTTGAGGATATAATAGATATTGCCTATTTTCACTACGCCACGGTCGATTTTTATCTGCTCGATGATAGCTTCAATACCTTCTTGTAAGAGGGTTTCGACGGTCGCTCTATCATTCGCGGCGTTGATTTGTGAGGAATAGTTGGCTATAATATTTTGTACGGCTTGAGATGGGGTGCTTCCTGCGGTGTGATTAAGTTCCTTGATAGCTGCATCTTTCACTGTCTGCAGGGAGACGAGATAGTTAGAAAAGTCTTTCCAGCCTGTGGCATGAGTGTAGGAATAATAACTTTCGGCGTTGTCGGGAATGAAGATGTTGATGCTTTTGTCGACTTCGTCGAAAGCGTTGGCGTCAGCTACGGCAGGTGCAGTCGGAGCGTCGCAATGTATGGCGCTTAAGTTGCTACATTTGGCGAGGGCTTTTGCGCCAATCTGTGTGAGCGAGGAAGGCATGTTGATAATGGTGATGTCGATGTTGTGATAAAAAGCACCCTCACCTAAAGAAGCGATGGTGTCGGGTAGGGTGTAATTGCCCGAGATTATCTCATCATTACATTTGTACGTTATCGCTCTGTTGTAACCTGTGAAGTTGGCAAGAACATTTTTGTTGCTCCAATCGACGATGTGCATGGTAACCGTGCCGTTGTCTGCCATGATGTCGTTGCTGTTTTCAAAAGTTTTTACAGTGTTGTATAACGACAATGAAGAGAGAAAACAGTCTTCAAATGCTTTCTTTTTAACGGTTTCAAGGCATTGTGGTAGCACGACTTTTTCCATATTGCTACATTCTTCAAATGCACTTCCACCGATATAGGTAATGTTATACATTTTGGGGGCTTCTAACGACGTGCATCCGTAGAAAGCATTATCGCCTATATAAGTAACATTGGTAAGAATGATGGCTCTTACTTTTGATCCGTAGAAAGCGGCGCCTTCAATTCGTGTAATACTTGATTGGCTGAGGATGTTGATATCTGACCATTGGAACGCTTTTTCTGGAATCGTCGTTATGGTATTTGGAAAGCTGATATTTTTACATTTGCTTTTATAAAAGGCGGATTTGGGGAGTTCTGTCAAAGGAGAATTCTTCATGTAGATTTCGAAACAGGTGGTGTTATAGAAGACTTCACTTTCGAATTTCTTCAGGTTGTCGAAGCTAAATACGGAATTGCTGTTGTTATAATCTTCAAACGCATAGGATTTCAAGGATGTGATAGTGTATTCCGTGCTGTTCCATTCAACAGTGTTGAATGTATAACCAACTGTAAAAATGCCGTTACTAACTTTCACTAATGCCACTTCGGCAGGATCGGTTGATGTGATGCGGAATTTGCCCAAATTTTCAATCTCGAATTCATCGCCCACATTCTGGGCATTCACTGAAAAGCAGCAGCAGAGGACTGCGAGGATGAAGAATATTTTTTTCATGGTTGTTAATTTTAATTCATTTAAAAATCGGCTGCAAAGATACGGAATTTTTAAATCTTTGAATTTTTAAATCTTTGAATTTTTGAATCCCTATGGTTTAAGGCAGCCGATGGGCACCACGAGCACGCCGTCTTTTCTGCGGTATGCGTATTGTCCGATGCCGGTAAGCACCATCATGAACGAAGGCGATTTCATCTTGTCGGTGTCGATCTTTGCGGCGAGGCTTGTCAGCGTGTCGGCACCTTTTTCTATGTTGTCTTTTCCTCCGAGTTTTATTTCGATAAGGCCATATTGTCCATTTCTGCGGTGCAGCACTGCGTCGCACTCTAAGCCGCTTCGGTCGCGGTAGTGATACACTTCGCCGTCCAAGGCATCGGCATAGACGCGCAAGTCGCGCACGGCCAATGTCTCGAAATAGAAGCCGAAATCTATGATGTTGTCCACCAAGTCGTTAGGACCTAAGCCGAGGGCGGCCGTGGCGATACTCGGATCCACAAAATATCGTGTGTCGCTTGTCCTGATCGCCGTCTTGCTGCGCAGATTGGGGTTCCATGCACGCATGTCTTCTTCCAGGAAAATCCGTTTGAGGACTTTCACGTAATTTTCGACCGTATCATCGCTTATTTCCACATGATCATTACCGGCGATGTCGGCGCGTATGGTCGTGTAAGGAATCTGTTCTCCCTGGTTGCGGGCCAAGCTGCGGATGACGCACGACATCAAGCCTGGGTCTCTTTTCACGTCGTCAACCTTTGAAATGTCGTAGTTGACAACGGCTTTCAGATAGGCGCGTGACACTCGCAGCGCGGCTTTTTCTGGTAGGTCCAATGCGCCGGGCCAGCCGCCGCGGCAGGTCAGGAACGCCAACCGGTCAATGTCTATGTCGGAGGCTCCGTCCGGCAACGCGCCGTCAAACAGCTCCTCCAAGCTGACATCGCCGCTGCTTTCGCCCGACTCCCAAAGACTCATCGTGCGCATTGTCACCCAGTCGAAACGTCCGGCACCGCTGTGGAATATCTTTTCCTGGTCTTTTTTTTTCGGCACCGCCGACCCCGTAAAGATAAACTGCCCGACATGTGGCTTGCGGTGATCCACCTCGAAACGGGCGGCATCCCACAATTCGGGAGCTAATTCCCATTCGTCAATCACCCGCGGAGTGTCTCCTTCAAGCAGACGCTTGATGTTGGTCTGGGCCAACGACAGGTTCTGTTCTTTCTGGAGAGGGTCGTCCATGTATAGCACGCTGCCCGCCTGATGAACCGATGTGGTTGTCTTGCCACACCACTTGGTTCCCTGCACCAAAACAGCCCCTAATGCTTCCAGACTTTCAGCCAATAATTTATCAGCAATTCTCGGTCTATATTCGTCCATTTTTTTGTGTTTTTATTTTCGCCGCAAAAATACTAATAATAAATGACATACGCAAATATTTTTTATTTTTGAACACCGAGTTGGTAAGTTTTTGAACACCGAGTTGGTAAGTTTTTAAACACCGAGTTGGCGGGATTCCAACATTTTTCCTTGCCAGGTGTCGCGTTCCGCCATGCGTTTCTCTATCATCGCGAGCACCTGGTCGTAACGCAGGCTCTCCCACGGCTTCGAGACGAGGAAACGGGGCGGCACCTCGCCGGCGAAGCGTTCTATCACGATATTGGGGTTTAGTCTTTCGACGAAGTCGATGACGAACTCGATGTATTCTTCAAGCGTGAACAGCCGGAAGTCGGAGGGGTGGGAGAGGTATTCGTCGGCCATCGCGGTGTCTTTGAAGATCTGTAGCTGGTGGAACTTCACCGTTGTGAGAGGCAGCTCGGAGATGATGTCGGCGGCGTGGAACATCATGTCGCGTGTCTCGCCGGGCAGCCCGAAGATGAAATGTCCGCCGCACGGGAAGCCGTACCGGTGCGTGAGCTCAATGGCCTTGCGGGCCGTCGCGAAGTCATGGCCGCGGTTCACGCGCCTCAGCGTCTCGTCATAAACCGACTCGATCCCGTATTCTAAAATTATCACCGGCCTTTTAACTCCACTCTCAACACTCCAAACCTCACTCTTCGCTTCCAACTCCGAAAGCATCTCCAAAATCTCTTCGTTGATGCAATCCGGTCTCGTGCCTATCACAATGCCGATGACGCCGTCAACGGATAACGCTTCGCGATACAACTTTTCGAGTTCATCAATGGGTTTATGGGTGTTGGTATAAGGCTGGAAATAAGCGAGATACGACTTTGCTCTGCGGTAACGCCGCTGATGAAACTCTATGCCTTCCTCAATCTGCTGACTGATGCTCTTCTCGGGGCGGCAGTACGACGGGTTGAACGCGTCGTTGCGGCAGAACGTGCAGCCGCCGGTGCTTATCGTGCCGTCGCGGTTCGGGCAGCTGAAGCCCGCGTCGATGCTTATCTTCTGCACGCGCCCGCCGAACTCGCGCGTGAAATACGAGTTGTAGCTGTTGAACCGCCTGTCGTCTCCCCAAATATACATTTCAGTTAAAAGTTAAAAGACTAAAGACTAACAACTAAAGACTAAAGACTCAATCCCCGAACTTCACCTTCTTGGGATTGTTATACGTCTTCGTGCTGTCGTCTTTGTATGTCACGCGCACGGACGGCACGTTGTTTTCCTTGATGAACTCCACTTTCTTCAGCCCGTAGAGGGTGACGGTGCTATCGTCATAGTTGGTGATTTCGACAAGCACACCGTCGCAGTTTATCACGATGCTCGTTGCAGCGGAGCCGCCGTTGTCCTTCAGGTAGGCGCGGAACGGGTCGATGCTGAGGCTGTTGGTGTGGACAAACTCGCCGTCCTGTTGCTCATACAAACCGTCCTCCGTAAACTCCTTGGCTTGGAAGGTGCCTTTCAGCACGAAGTCGCCGACGGTCTGGTCGGATGCCGTGATGTTGACGGGTACGCTTGTGACCGGGGCCGCTGGCGTTGCCGTAAGCGTGAAGCCGGCGTTGTCAGTCTGGTTCCTGAACAGATAAGGCTTGCCCGCCTCGATGTTTTCGGCTACTGAAAGGGTGAGCGTGCCGTTTGCCGCATCCACGTTGTCGATGGCGAAGAACACGATTCCCGAGTGGCTCGAAGGCACGAAAGGCAGGGTTATCGTTCCCCATTCGCCGGGTTCAAGCGTGCCGTGGTAGCGTGCCTCGGTGAAGCCCGGATAATTAGCCAATGATGTGCCGATGTATGGCTTGTCGCTGTCAGTGAGGTCGAGGGCTTTTGAGGAAAGGCGGTCGCAAAAAATGAATACATTTTCACCAAGCAAAGGAACAGACTTGAATGTTACAGACTGAAGGGCAGAGCACACATCAAATGCAGATTCTCCAATGCTTGTCACGCTGTTTCCTATCGTCACAGATTCCAGAGCCGAACACATATAAAATGCATCTTGAGAAATTGTGCTCACCATATTGGGAATCGTTATTGACTGTAAACCTGTACAATTAGCAAATGCAAAATCACCGATATAGTTCAACTCGTCAGGAAGTATGATGTCGTGAAGACTTGTACACTCATCGAAAGCATGTTTTCCAATACCCGTCACCATACTTGGGATGGATATTGACGCAAGGCTTGTGTGCTCGAAGGCAAAGTCTCCAATGTTCGTCACCGTACTTGGGATGGATACGGACACAAGGCTGTAGCACTTGCTGAAAGCAAGCATGCCAATATAAGAGAGGGACGAAGGCAGCACTGCGGAAACAAGGTTGGAGCATTCATAGAAACAATTTCCACTATAGCTTAATTCAGGCGGATTGTCGTTGTAGAACTGCACACCGTGGTTACCCATATAGACGTTCAGTGCCGGGAAATTATTGCCAAGTGTATGTTCAGCCGTCCCGCCGTTGTTTGTGGTGTACCAGATCTCGTTGTACGGAGGTCCTGCCACCACTTTTCCCCTCAGGAAGTCTCTACTGTTGTAACTGTCGTAGTATTCCTCCAGCACATAGTATTTCAGGTTTGGGCTGCAATCATCGAAGCAGTCATCACCAAATGACGATGGTGGCGTGTTGCCGAGAAATGCCACAGACTCCAGCTTTTCGCAGTCGTTGAAAGCATCTTCTCCGATAGTTTCCACGTTGCCGTCGATGGCCACACACTTCAGTTCGTTGCAGTTATAGAATGCTGCTTCGGCAATTTCTTGCACTCCGCTGCCTATGGCAACGAATTTCAGTTTTTCACAGTCGTAGAAAGCCCGTTTGCCTATATGGGTCACCGAAGCTGGCATGACAATGGTCTCTAATTCGTCACAGTCCTCGAATGCGCCATATTCGTTGCCTTGCGTTGACCATTTGATCTCTCTCAACTTAGTGCCCAAGTTAACGGACTTCAGATTCTCACAATAACAGAAAGCCTCGGGATAGATAATCTCGACGTTATCGCAGGAAAAGGACTCCAACGCGGTGCAGTCATAGAAGGCGCATCTGCCGATGTACTTGACCGATGCCGGCACATTGACTGACTTTAAATTGTCGCAGTCCTCAAAGACACCCGTACCATCTGTCGGGCCTCCAATCTGCACAACAGTATTCGGAAGACTGATAGCCGTAAGGTCGTCTTCGTCATAGAAAGCCTCGTCGTTTATTTCGGTAACGTTTCCGCTGAATTTAATGATCCAATAGTCACCAACATAGTCAGGAATTTGAGAATGTATCGTATTTCCGCAAAGAGTCTGCCCTACGTCATACTTGCTGCCATCAAGTTTTTGTCCATCTTTGGTCATGTACCAAATCTCGTTGTCCGGCGGCGTGCCGAGTTGCGCCAGAGCCGAAAACGCACAGCACATCACCAGCACTGCGGAAAGTATGAGTTTGAGAATGTTTCTGTTCATGAATTTTTGCGTATAAATAATCTTCAAGATTAAATGTGAATTTCGGGCGGCAAAGATACGAAAAATCAACACACTTACGAAAAATCAACAAAATTTAGTCTTTAGTCGTTAGTCATTAGTCCGTTGACTCTCAACTCTCTACTCCTTCTTAAACTCCACCTTCTTAGGATTCAGATACGTTGCTGTGGTGTTGTCCTCGCGTGTCACGCGCACGGCCGGAACGTCGTTTCCCTACATTATTTACACCGCCAAACGGCTTGTTTACACCGCCAAACGGCTTGTTTGCACCGCCAAAATCAGTTGGCATGATAGCCTCCTTTCTTGGCGACTCCCTCAAATCGAATGAGACCGTTCTTTTTCAACTCGCCTAAATAACGCTGTGTCGTACGCAAACTCCGTCCTGTATGTTGGGCTAATGAAGGAGCGTTCAGCCCGGGATGGCGACGGATGGTGTCAAACAATATCTTGGTAAAATCCTCTGCTACGGGTGCTGCTTGTGTCTCTCGGAAAAGACGAAGGATGTCCAATTGCGTCATAATCACTCTATCGGCCACGAAGCTGATGAAAGTATCTGCATCCTTATGTCCTTGCTCCAAAGCGGCGATGTACTCCGAGCGGCATACAGCGGGAATGATGGCAATATTGTAGTCGTTGCGCAGGAGCGACAAGTTCATCAGCAACCGTGACACACGACCGTTTCCGTCTATAAAAGGATGAATATACACAAAGCGTTTGTGCAATTCGGCGGCTAACTCAACCGGATGCATTTTCCCTTCTTGGTTATTATACCACCGTACCAATTGCTGCACGCGCTTACTGATTTCGCCTACCGGTGCAACCGCATATTGGCTGCCGCTGATAAAAACAGGAACCTTACGATAGGCACCGGCCCGCTCTACATCAATCTGTTGGTAAAACAGGCGATGTATCGTTAGGATGGTTTCCTCGGTAAGGGGGGCGTCGTGGCTTATTTCATAGAGAAAATCGTATGCCTTGGCATGTCCCACTGCCTCGTACACATCGCGCAGCGGTTTGCCCTCTATGGTCAGCCCGTCTTCTATCACCACTTTCGTTTCCGTTTCGGTCAGGCTATTGCCTTCCAAGGCATTACTGGTATAAGTCAATCCCACACGATAATACTCTTGTAACGAACGGAGCGTATCTTGCGAAAGGGGGCGATACGCCCATAGCTCGCGTTGCTGTCGCTCACATTGAACTAATTTATTTTGCAGGTCTGTGGTCATTTCTCCTGTTTTCTTATTTCCCGAACTCCACCTTCTTGGGATTAGTGTAAGTCTTCGTGCTGTCGTCTTTGTATGTCACGCGCACGGACGGCATGCCGTTCTCTTCGACAAACTCCACTTCCTTGACTCCGTAGAGGGTGATGGTGCTGTCGTCCTGCTTGGTGATTTCGACAAACGTTAAGCCGCCTTTTATCACGATGCTTGCCGCACCAGAGCCGCCGTTGTTTTTCAGGTAGGCGCGGAACGGGTCGATGCTGAGGCTGTTGGTGTTGACAAACTCGCCGCCTTGCTGTTCATACAAACCGTTTTCCGTAAGTTCCTTAGCTTGGAAATTGCCTTTCAGCGCGAAGTCGCCGACGGTCTGCTCGGATGCCGTGATGTTGACGGGGACGCTTGTGGCCGGGGCCGCGGGCGTTGCCGTAAGCGTGAAGCCGGCGTTGTCAGTCTGGTTCCTGAACAGATAAGGCTTGCCCGCCTCTATGTTCTCAACTATCGAAAGGGTGAGCGTGCCGTTTGCCGCATCCACATTGTCGATAGAGAAGAACACGATTCCTGGATGGCTCGAAGGCACGAAAGGAAGAGTGATAGTTCCCCATTGGTTAGGCTCTAACGTGCCGTGGTAATGCGCCTCGGTGAAGCCAGCAGATGGATAATTGTCCAATGAGGTACCGATGAACGGCTTGTCGCTGTCGGTGAGGTCGAACACTTTGGTGGAGAGTTTATAGCAATTCCCAAAAGCATGTTGGTCAACATTCGGTAGAGAAGCAAAGAAAACGGATTCCCATGCAGAACATTCCCAAAAAGAGGAATTGCCAATCTTTGTCACAGACGAAGGAATGAAAATCGATTTCAATGTCTTATTTCTGTTGAACGCATTATTAGCAATCTCTGTCACGCCATCAGCAAAAACTATCTTGCCCAAACCTCTTGAATATACGTTTTCCTTGTAATTAACGCCATGTTCAATCTGCTTGTCGTCTATTGTCGTGTACCAGATTTCATTATTATTGGCTTCCGGGACATTTAAATCTGTCATATCCGTCAACTCTTCGCTACATGATTCATCCTTGTAATTCTTTTCACACTTTGTGCATCGATAGTACCCATAGCGTCCTTCTGTGGTTTCTGTCGGTAATATTCCCATAACAAGTTCGGGGAAATGTCCCGAACAATACTCCAGACTCATTGTCCAAATCAGTGGGGAGTTCAGAGTTATATCCCACATGGAATTAATCCTATAATAAACTGTCACTTTATCGTCTTGCTTCAAGTCAGGCAGGTTCTGCACCCACATATTTCCCGAAACGTCAATCTTCGTCTCGATGCCGTTATTTATCTTATAATACAACTCACCATTGAAGGTGTTTTTATTCAAATGCCACTTAAGCCGGACATTCCTTGCCGTGGAATCTTTTACCTTGAACCAGACATATTCTCCGTAATCGTAGGATCCGCTTTCTGGATACCTCTTTTCCAAAGCGTTTATGAAGGTCACGCCATCGTATGTCACGGGTTCATCCTTCATTTCCCATCGCCATGCGGCAAGACTGCAGCCATATTCAGGCACAGTCGTCACTGGCGAGTATGTGACCACATACGCCGCATTGAGTTCTGTGGCGCACGCCTCTTCGGCATAGAATCTGCGCGACCTCGTGTCTTCCCAACATTCCATAGTGTAGCCGACGCTGCAGGTCGCATCGCAAATATTGTGGTGGATGGCGCCCACGGTTATCGGTGTGTTGGAATATTTCAGCACGTCGCCGTCGTAGCCGAAGAATACAGTGTTGTGGCTGTTGTTCAGAACAGGAAATTCGTCAGTTTCCAATGTCTGATACCATTTCTGGCTGCCGTTCGTCACGCCGTGATTGAGTTGGTAGCACACCTCGCCGGAAGCGAAAGCATCGTCGTTCTTCACGAATGAATGGTTGATTTTCGATGCAGGGCAGCCATTGTCCAAAGAGCCATACACTTTTGAACATTTGCCTTGCAGCGTATAGCAGTTGCTGATGGTATAGTCAACGCCGGTGTTCTCATATACGGCACCGCAGATGCCGCCGTAACTCGGGTTGTCATAATTAGTAACTATCCTTCCGATGTTGTAGCAATCCTTTATGGATGCATATATCCAGCAGGAGCCGGAGATGCCACCGGCATTCCAGTCCTTGGCATCGATGGTCGCACCGTTCCAGCAGTTCTCGATCTGTCCGCTTGCGAAGTCGCCGCAGATGCCGCCCACGTGGTCTTTGCCGTAGAAGTAACTGTCGCTGATGCCGAGGTCGTGGATGTGGGCATTGTTGACAGCCTTGCCGAAAAGCCCCATGTTGTTCATCCCGGTGTTTTTGAGATACAGTCCGCTGATGGTGTGTCCGTTGCCGTCGAAATCGCCTCCGAACTCTTTGCCATGTCCGCCTATCGGAACCCACTCCACGAAACCCTCACCGTTAGAATATCCAGAAGATTTAAGCACACTCGCGTTCATCGTGATGTCTGCCGTCAGGATGGCGCAGACTGATGCGTTTCCGGTGTTCACATGATTTGCGAACCATAGCAGGTTTCCCAACGTGGCGATCTGGTAAGGGTTGGCTTGTGAGCCGTCGCCTGCCGAAGGCTCGGTAAATTCTATTTTTGGCAATTCATTGGTCTTGTCATCTAACTTATAATTATTTCCGCATTCCGTGCAATGCCAACAGTTGATGTAAGTGCCGCTGAGTTGTGGCATCACAGATTCCTCGAAACTATGCAGGTGATCTTCTGCCACCTCGCACAACGTCTCGTTACGGAAGACATTGCCATCTTTATAGACGACGTAGTCGCCCGTCACCATGGGGTAATCATCCGTTCTCAAGTGCTGCCGCCATGCCGCCGACCTACAGTTTCCGTTGAGGATCCAGCACACCTCGCCGCTTGTGAAGGCTGCGGCGTTCTTTATATGGACATTGTCGATTTCTGCATCGTCGTAGAGGTTGTACGCCACGCTGCATTTGCCTTCAAGCGAAACGCAGTTGCTAACAGATATGAAACCATTGACGTTCTTTGCCACCGAGCCGCAGATGCCGCCGCAGTTTGTGCCCTCCACCACTTTGCCTATGTTATAGCAACCTGATAAGGTCGAATATTTCCAGCATGAACCAACCAAGCCACCGGCGGTATTCTCAACAGACTGAACGGTTGCTGCATTCCAGCAGTTTTCCATCCGTCCGTTTGCGAAGTCGCCGCAGATGCCGCCCACATGGCTCTTGCCACGGAAATAACTATCTTTGACACCGAGGTCGTGAATGCGGGCAGTTACATTTCCGGAATTGTTTGCCATGCCGAAAAGCCCGACTGCCGACGTTGTTTCATCATTGAAGTAAAGTCCGCTGATGGTGTGTCCGTTGCCGTCGAACTCGCCACTGTAGCCGTTGTTGCCCCATCCGCCTATCGGAATCCAAGGCTCAAACGCTTCGCCGTTGAGGTTGCCGTTGCTGTCTAAAACGCCGGTGTTCATCGTGATGTCTGCCACAAGGACGGCACATGCGGATACGGCTCCGGAGTTCACATTGCTTGTAAAACGCATCAGGTTTTCCAACGTGGCAATCTGATAAGGGTTGTCCTCTGTGCCGTCGCCTTCACCTGAACGCCATGGCTGCACAGGGCAGTTACACCATGTCCCGGAAGATCCTGCCACATCATCACTCACATAGGCGGTTGGCTTTGGCCCAAAAAAGTAACCAAAGCACTCGTAATTGTAATTATTACTCCCTAAATAGAGCACTTCGTGAATATTATCACAGCTGTAAAATGCGTGTTCCCCGATGCTCGTCACACTGCTTGGTATGGTAACAGAAGTCAAACCTTTACAACTAAAGAATGCACTTGCCCCGATGCTCGTCACACTGCTTGGTATGGTAATAGAAGTCAAACCGCTACAACTAAAGAATGCACCTTCCCCGATGCTCGTTACACTGTTGGGAATGGTAACAGAAGTCAAGCCGTAACAACCATTGAATGCACCCTCACCGATGCTCGTCACACTGCTTGGTATGGTAATAGAAGTCAAACCACTACAACCAAAGAATGCACCTTCCCCGATGCTCGTCACACTGTTTTGAATGGTTACTGACACCAAACTTGTACAGTTTCTGAATGTTTCGTATGCAATGTACCGCGAGGCAATGGTTGCTGAAATCAAGCCTCTGCAATTCTCGAATGTCCAACTTCCCATGCTTGTCACACTGTTTGGAATGGTTACTGTTGCCAGACTGGTGTTTTCGAATGCACTATCCCCGATGCTCGTCACACCGTTTGGAATGTTTACTGACACCAAATTTGTACAATTCAAGAATGCACGTTCTCCGATGCTCGTCACACTGTTTGGAATGTTTATTGACACCAAACTTCCACAGCTGAAAAATGCCCACCATCCAATGCTTGTGACTTTCCCGTTGAACTTAATCGTTCCATGTCCGTTTTCGGGATAAGTGTTGGAAATGATTGCTGCACCAAAAACATCATTTTTGTTTGGGTTACACACCTTCCCGTCGGTCGTGGTGTACCAGATTTCGTCGTTTGGCGGCGTGCCGAGTTGCGCCAGAGCCGAAAACGTGCAGCACATCACAAATGCTGCCGAAAGTAAGAGTTTAAGAATGTTTCGTTTCATAGTAATTTTTGTATAAATTCTCTTCATGATTTAATATGAATTTCGGGCGGCAAAGATAAGACATTTTTTTGATTATAAAAGTTTAAAAGTTTAATGATTGAGAGGTTTGAAGATTTATTTGCGCATATTTGAAAAAAGTGGTATTTTGCGGCCTGAAATAAATTTTAAAGTCGAACTTTAAATTTGTCATAATAATGAATAATCAACTTATAACCAGAGACTTATGTGCGAACATTGACAAAATTTCCAATTATTTTTCTGTCGTGACAATGATTGGTCCGCGGCAGTCGGGCACGAAGTCGATTTGCTGTCGGTGGCGGATGACGGCACTTTTTCGGCGTATGAAATAAAGTCAGGCCAAACGTACCGCCCGGAGTACTTTGACGGCCTGCGCTATTTGAAGGGTTTGTTCCCCGACACGATGACATCTTCCCGGGTCGTTTATGATGGCGACCAGTCCAATCCGTCGCCGACGGACGGCCTCATGAATTATCGCGCCGTCGGCGGGGAAAGGTGAAGGGGACAAAGGTTTAAAGGTAAAATGGGAAAGGGGTTAGAACTCAAACATCGAGGTTTTCATCCGCTCACTTTTTTCAAAAATCACATGAAATTTTCATGCCGCGAAAGTGCAAAAAATGTTAATTTTGCAGCCTGAAAAATCATAAAGGAATACATCATGGAAAGTTTTAAGATAGGCGACAGAGTGAGTTTTTTGAACGACAAAGGCGGCGGCGTGGTGAGGAAGGTCATCGACACGCGCATGGTGGAGGTTGAGATTGAAGACGGGTTCAACATCCCGGTGTTGGTGAGCGACCTTGTCCTCGACTTCCGTTCGCAGCCGGGGCGTCAGCAGGAGGCGGCGCAGAAGGCGCAGCAGGAGATCAGGAACCAACAGATAGTGGAGCAGGAGACGCGCAATGAAGCACGCCGCACTGAGCTCCGCCGTTTCGCACGCAACGTCGAGGAGGAGGGCGTATATCTCGCTTTCATCCCGCACGACCAGCAGTGGCTCATGACGGGCCTCATCGACGTGGCGGTGGTGAACCACACCCCGACCGATGCCTTGTACAGCTTCAACCTGAAGCGGGAAGGCAAATATCTCAACGTCGATTACGGCAGCATCGCGGCTTATTCAAAGGTCGTGGTCGAGGCCATCTCGCGCGACGACATCGAGCAGTGGTGCGAGGGTCTGGTGCAGGTCGTCCTCTGCCAGGACGACATCGACTTCGTCTATCATCCGCTTCACGCGCCGTTCGCGCTGCGGTCGAGCCGTTTCTTCAAGGACGGCAGTTTCGTCGAGTCGGGCGTGCTGGGCGAGAAGGCGATGATGATAAGCCTCTCGTCGTTGGTCGCGCTCAAAGGCTCGGAGGCCGACTTCACAAAGCTGATGAAAGACGGCGTGATGCAGCCGAAGCCGTCGAAGGAGATAGTCAGGGAGAAAGCCCTGATCGACAGGCATCAGACGGCGCCTGGCGAGGCCATCGTTGACCTCCACATCGGCGAGCTGGTTGACAACATCCTCGGGATGTCGAGCAACGACATCTTCAGGGTGCAGGTAGAATATTTCAAGAAGATGCTCGACAGCGCCATCGAGAACGACTACACGAAGGTGACGTTCATCCACGGCGTCGGCAACGGCGTGCTGAAGAACCACATCATACAGGAGCTGCGCAACTACGAGAACACCTCCAACAAGATGGCGTCGATCTCGAAGTTCGGCGTCGGGGCGCTTGACGTGATGATCGGCGCGAAGAGGTGAGAGGGTAAAGGGTAAAGGGTAAAGGGTAAAGAGTAAAGAGTAAAGAGTAAAGAGTAAAGAGTAAAGAGATGCGTTAGAGGATGATTTTTTTGTTCTAATATAATTTTTTTGATAAATGATTTGTATCTTTGCGGAGTATTTTTTTGAAAAAACGTTATGAATAGAGAGCAATTTATACAATCGCACAGTAATCTGTTCTGGTATATCCCCCGCGAAAAGAAATGCGATGTGTCTGATTCCTTGTTGGTTGAGACGATATTGAACGAGGGCACGATGGATGACTATCGCGAATTGCTGGCAATACTTGGGCCGAGGCGGGTGGCGGAGGTCTTCTTTGGCGCATCAGAACGCGAAGTCAAGAACTATTATCCTGAAATACGTAATTTTTTCTCAATAGTATTGTCGAAATATGCACAGTGAAATATTGTCAAAAGAGCAGGCGGAGTTGCTCCCTTGGGTGAAACAATTCAGGCGGGAGTTTTATCTTGTTGGCGGAACCGCCATCGCATTTTATCTGGGGCATCGCAGGTCTGTTGATTTTGACTTGTTTAAAAAGGGAGACCTGAACCACAAAAAGAATCTGGAACGGATACGAGACACTGGGTTTGAATATAAGATCACGCGTCGTGTGACGGAGCAGATGAACTGCATCGTCAATGATGTGAAGGTGACGTTTTTCCAATATCCATTTGAAGTTGCTGCCAAACAAGACGTTGACGGAGTCTTCCGTGTCCCGACGTTGCTTGATTTAGCTGCGATGAAGGCATACGCACTTGGGCGCAGGTCGAAATGGAAAGATTATGTTGACTTGTATTTCCTGCTGAAAGACCATTTCGACATTCTTCAAATAAGCGAGAGGGCTTATGAAATTTTCGGCGATTTGTTTTCCGAGAAAATGTTTCGTGTCCAGCTGTCATATTTCGCGGATGTTGATTATACGGAAGATGTTGATTATTTGATTGAAAATCCTCCGACGAACGAGGAGGTCAAGGAGAAATTGACGTGTCTTTCGACAGAAAGCGTTTGATCTGTCCTCGGACGGTGCCGGATAGCTGTGAGGACTGTGTCGTCGGTCGGTGTCGCAGGCGGCAAAGACACAGTTTCGTTTTGGAATTTGACGATTTCTGCAAAGATAAAAACAGAAGCGCCCCGGATGTCAGGGCGCTTCTGTTTGTGACCTCGCCGGGGGTCGAACCCGGACCGAAGGAACCGGAATCCTTAATTCTATCCATTAGACTACGAGGCCGTGGTGGAGCTGGAGGGAGTCGAACCCTCGTCCAAACTTGGAACAATCATGCTTTCTACATACTTATTCCGCTGTTGCTTTTCGTGGCTGGCAAGGGAGCGAACGCCCTGAGCCGGCCCTTATCCCCTTGAGCTTCGCGACGTTGCCGGGGCTTCCGCGCCGCTATCCCGAAATTGATGAGCACCTCGTCGCCGGACCGGAATCAGGAGCCTCCATCCGCGAGATGTCTCGTCCCCTCACCTTGTGTGGGGATTGAGCTTCAACCTACTGTGCTTCGGTTAAGCAGCGAGAGCGTAGTTGTTTTCGCCAATTAATTTTTTGCGGTCAAGATTTGCGAGCGTCACCGCATGGCTCGGTATGCTTACATAACCATCCTGCAAGCTGTCAAAACCGGTCAACCCCAAGATAGTTGCACGCTTCCTTTTCAAAAAGCGTGCAAAAGTACTACTTTTTTTTCAAAAAATCGCGTTTTTCAAAAAAAGATTTTAACAATCTGAAAATCTGCCGACAAAATCCGTCAGAAGTTGAGTCTCGGCGACGTCTCGTTGTAATACGTGTCGATGATTTCCACGGCTTCGTCGGCGGTGTCAACGACGTGGAAGATGTCGAAGTCGAAGTCGGAGACGAGGCCGTTCGCGAGAAGCGTGTCCTTGAACCAATCGACAAGTCCGCTCCAGAACTCCTTTCCGACCATCACTATCGGGAAGTTCATGATTTTCTTGGTCTGTATGAGCGTGAGCGCCTCCGACAGTTCGTCGAGTGTGCCGAAGCCGCCGGGGAAGGCGATGAAGCCCTGCGCGTAACGCGTGAACATGGTCTTCCTCACGTAAAAGTAATCGAAGTCGATGGATTTGTCGGGGTCGATGTATTTGTTGGGGCGTTGCTCATGCGGAAGCACGATGTTCAGCCCGACGCTTTTGCCGTGCGCCTTCGACGCGCCCTTGTTGCCCGCCTCCATGATGCCCGGGCCGCCGCCGGTGATGATGCCGAAGCCTTTCTTCACGAGTTTCGTCGCGGTGTCTTCCGCCATGACGTAATATCTGTCTTCCTTCGGCAGCCTGGCTGAGCCGAAAATCGCCACGCACGGCCCGATCCTCGACAGCGTCTCGTAACCATTCACAAACTCCGACATTGTCTTGAAGACAGACCACGAGTCGTTGGCTTTCATGTCGCTCCATGCCCTCAGCTCCGTCGCTTTCTTGAAACTGTTGATGTCCATAACTTGTAGTTTAAAATTTTGCAAAGATACTTATTATTTTCAAAAAATGATGACAAATAAAATGTTGATAAAAAAATTCTTCCAAAATGTGAAAGACATGATAAAAAGTTGTATTTTTGCAGCCTGAAAAGTTGAGACGACGCGGATTTAGCTCAGTTGGCAGAGCGAAAGCTTCCCAAGCTTTAGGTCGCGAGTTCGAACCTCGTAATCCGCTCAAGAAAATAGGTGTCGCGTGTGCTGAAAAATGTTGTACTTTTGCAGCCGCGAAAAAAGAGGAAGCTTAGCTCAGTTGGTTCAGAGCACTTGCCTTACAAGCAAGGGGTCACTGGTTCGAGCCCAGTAGTTTCCACAAGGCTAATCCGTTGAGGGTTAGCCTTTTTTATTTCTATTCCGCCGGTTAGCGATGGAATAAAAACGGCTTTATTTGCATTTGAGACGTTTTTTGCGTGGTTTTGCGGCGGTTTTGTTTCATAATTGTTTCATAAAAAAATCAGAATGGGAAATGACAACATTCAAGGCGGTTACCAGCGAGCTGAAGGATACAGGCATCAACGAGATGCTGAAGTCGGGCATTGACCCGCTATGCTAACCACGCCGACCCGCATCTTGTTGAGACGATAAAGGAAAGGGCACCGCGGTTCTGAACAAGAAAAAACCGGGGTTTCCGTGGTGGGAGATCCGCTATTTGAAGAGATCTGAATGTGTGCCGGTATTGGTAAATTGCAGGATTAGCTTGTCTTCCTCTTGCTTCCAGATAAGCAGCCAGTCCGGTCTTATATGACACTCAAAAAGCCCCTTGTAATTGCCAGTAAGCATGTGTTTTTTGTATTTCTTTGGCAAATCGCCTTTTTCTTTCAGAATGTCGATTGTTTCTGAAAGGAGATTCATGTCATATCCTCTTTTGGCGACAGCTTTGACGTTCTTTTTAAATTCGCCGGTGAATATTACCCTGTACATTACTTATTCAAGCATTGTTCTAATAAATCCTTGCCGTCTTTTGCTTCAAACACTCTTCCCGCCTTCAGGTCGTCAAGAGACCTGTCGAGACTGTTCTTCTTTGTTTTTTTTACATCTTCGACTCTCATGTAAGATACTGATCTGATGATATTTGCAAGAAACTGTGCGTCTTTGTTTCTCTCATCATAGTGTACCGTCATTGTAACCATTGTGCTATTCTTTATTTTCACGCTGCAAAGATACACATTATTTCGGAAACGAGTTATAACAGACATGACTTTTTAATATTTCTGGAAGAGGTCTGAATGTGTGCCTGTCCTGATTAATGACAGCAGACGGATTTCATCGTCTTTTGAATAGATTAACAGCCAGTCGGGTTTAATGTGGCATTCACGCGTTCCCTCAAAGTTGCCGTGAAGTGGGTGGTCTTTATGCTTCCGTTCAAATTTTTCACCTTTTTTGAAGTTTTTCAACAATGGAAATAAGGTCGTCAATATCAAGGCCGCGCTTTTTTGCCATCGCGACATCCTTTTCGTACCTCGGTGATGCAAACAGGTTATAGAGCATACATTCTCTCCTTAAATTCATCGAGGTTTTTGTAGTGTCTGCCTTTTCCGGCTTTTACGTCTTTGATTGCCTGAAGTGTCTCTTCACTGCCGTTCTTTTCCTCTTCTTGTTTCAATTCCACCACTCCGAGTGACAGAAGATAATTGAGCAACGCCTTCCCGTCGTTAGTTCTTTCGTTTAGTGTTACTGTATAAGTTGCCATAATCTTATAATTTTAAGTCTATTACTATCGGCTGCAAAGATACACATTATTTCGAAAATGTGTAAGAACATGCGTGACTTTTTAATATTTCCGGAAGAGGTCGGAGTGTGTGCCGGTGCCAATCATAAGCATGACGAGTTCGTCATCATGTTTCTCCCAGACAAGGAGCCAGTTGGGTTTCAGGTGGCATTCCAGGCAGCCTTTGTATTCACCGGTGAGTTTGTGTGTCTTGTACCTTGCGGGAAGTTCGCCTTTTTCTTCGAGGATCTCCATTGCCTTTTTGATGACTTTCATGTCATAGCCTCTTTTGGCGCACATGTCGAAAGACTTGTCGAATTTCCTGGTGTACGAGATCTTATACATTTACTCCGTGTTTCTTGAAATACTCGTCAACACTGTCGCATTCGGTGATGCGTCCGGCTTTCGCATCTTCAAGTGCCTCATCAAGGCCGCATTTGCAGGGCTTCCTGAAGACCACACTTGAAGCCCGTTTCATTGCCGCGAGTATTCCGCGGCCTTCGTTTGTCCTTTCGTCGATTGTCACAGTGTACGTTGCCATAATTCTGAAATTTCACGCGGCAAAGATACACATTATTCCGGAAACGTGTAGTAATATGCGTGACTTTTTTGAGATTTGTAATCCTGTTGCAGGCGTAATTTCAGATTAAAATAAAACAGGACGGTCACGATGGCCGTCCTGATTTGTTGGTATCCGCGAAAAAACCGCGAGTTTACTTGATGTTAGGCTCTTCGAGTCCGAGGTGTTTCTTCTTGTCAACGGCCTTGAGTATCACTCCGATGACGAGTGCCGCGATGCCGAGGCAGGCGAGCATGATCAGCGGGGCGGTGTAGTTGTATGACACTGAAGCCACTTCAGGTGATATTTCGCCATTTGCAACTGCATTTACAAGGTCTCTGTTGCTGTTGTCGAGGACCTTGCCGATGAGCAGCGGGAACAGCCACAGACCGATGTTCTGGATCCAGAAGATGAGCGCGTAGGCTGAACCGATGATCTTCTCGTCAACGAGCTTCGGGACGCTCGGCCACAATGCCGCCGGCACGAGTGAGAACGACGCGCCGAGGACGAGGATCGTGACGTAGGCCACGATGACGCCGCCGACGGCGTTGCCCTTGAACATCGGGAGGATGAAAGCGAATGTCAGATGGCAGATGATGAGAAGCAGTGAGCCGACCATCAACATCGTGGCGGCCTTGCCTTTGTGGTCAACGGCGTTGCCGAGGATAGGCGTGATGGCGACTGCGAGCAGCGGGAACACCGCGAAGATTGTCTCCGCCGTGCCGCGCATGTAACCCATGTAGCAGTAAACGACGAGGGCGACGACGGCCAACGCCATGAGACCGACCTTCATCGGTTTCTTCTTCGAGAAGTTGCTTGCGAAAGAGCCGGCTGCCACGACGAGCATGATGACGTACTGCACGATGGTGACGGTGTTGCTCGCCCAGAAACCTTCACCTGGTGTGAGCGTGAGGTTGCACTGGAGCATGTTGACGGCGTATTTCTGGAACGGGAAAATCGCTGAATAATAAAGCACGCAGAGAAGAGCCACGAGCCAGAATCCGAGGCTTGAGAGGATCTTGCCGATGTCTGACACCTTGAACGGGTCGTCTTTCTCTTCCGCCTCGCCGGTCTGACCGTCGAGTTTCTTATCCATGAAGAAATAAACGATGAACATTATCAATGCGATGCAGAGAAGCACCACGCCGAATGCCACTGAACGTGAGACTTCGACTTCGCCGCCGAGCTTTGCAAAGAAAGGTGAGAAAATCATGCATGTGGCGACACCGAGACGTGCCAAAGCCATCTCTGAACCCATCGCCAAGGCTGTCTCACGGCCCTTGAACCATTTCACGATGCCACGCGACACGGTGATGCCGCCCATCTCAGCGCCGCAGCCGAAGAACATGAAACCGACAGCCGCCAGCTTCGCCGACGCCGGCATGCCTCTGTAGAACGGGGAGACGCCGAGCTCGTCGAACAACGGGATGTAGTTGAGGTTGTTGGTGAACCATGCTTCGAGGCTGCTGCCCATGAATGCCTTTGAAATGGCGTAGTATTCAATCAACGCGCCGAAAAGCATCACGCCGCCTGAAAGGACCGCGGTGAAACGCACTCCCATCTTGTCGAGGATGATGCCCGCGAAGATGAGGAAGAACACGAACACGTTGAGGAATGTCTCAGCACCCTGCATGGTGCCGAAGGCTGTTGAGTCCCAGAGACGTCCGCCGTGCTCAGGCGCGAGCATCATGAGGTCCTTGATGGGTGACAAGATGTCCATGAAAATGTAGGCGCAGAACATCGCCAACGCCAAGAGTAACAAGGCGGTCCATCTCATCGCCGCACTGTCACGTAAAGTTTGAATTTTTTCTGTCATATCTGTTATTTTTAAAGTTTATAAAGTTTTAAAGTTTATAAAGTTTTAAAGTTCATAAAGTTAAAAGTGGTGTGGCGCTTTCAGACTTTATGAACTTTATACTTTCTGACTGTTTATCTCGCCGGAAGTTGTACGATTTCCTTCTTCCAGCCTTTGATGACTTCCTTCGTGAAGTCGGCGAGGGTCTGCGGCTTGATGCTCTTCACGATGCCGTCGTGTTCGGCTTCGATGTTGACACCGTCCTCGTTGTACCTCTTCAACGCGCTCATCCAGAAGCTGTTCTCTTCGAGGTCCTCCGCGCGTTTCTTGTAGAAGTTCTCGATGACCTTGTTGAGGTCTTCCGCCGCCGGGCCGTTTTCGGCGACGTCGTTCAAGCCGTCATAGACTTTGCCCATGAGCTTCTTGTAGATCTCGTCGTTCGTGTCGAAGGCAATGAGGAACAGATAAGCGTTCTTCGGCTTGTCCATGATCTGCCCCATGACGCCGACGCCGTAGGTGCCGCCTTCTTCCTCACGGATGGTGCGTGTGTAATAGATGTCCATCAAGTCGCCGAGAGCGTCCATGTAAAGCTCGTTACGGTAGTTGTAATCCATCTTGCCATTGATAATCATGTAGATTGTGGTCTTGGGATTCTGCATCTGGTTGGTGAAGTGGCAGATGTTGTCTTTCTCAGGGATGCCGAGGTTGATGTCTTTCCAGTTGTCTTTGCGTTTGTTCTTCTTCAACGATGCGAGATATTGCTCGACCAGCGGCTTGAACTGGTTCTCGTCGATGTTGCCCACGAAGTAGAACGTGAAGTTGTTCGGGTCCGCGAAACGGTCCTTGTAGTATTCCATCGCCTTCTCGTAGTCGATCTTGTCGAGGTCGGCGGCTTTCATCCTCATGCGGAGCGGGTGGTTGCCGTACATGACGCTCGTCAGTGAGTCGGTGAATCTGACCATCGGGTCGAGTTCGGCGTTCTCGAGCATCCCGCGGCTGCGCTCGATGTACGACTGGAACGCCTCCTTGTCGGCGCGTGGGCTTGTGAAGTACAGGTGGATGAGCTGCATCATCGTCTCAAGGTCTTTGGGCGTGCTCATGCCGCCTATGCTTTCTGAATATGTTGAGATTGAGGGTCTCACGCTGACTTTCTTGCCTGCGAGCACCTTCGGGAGGTCGATGGCGCTGAAGTCGCCGACACCGCCGATGCTGATGAGCTCGGGAAGTGCCTGAAGTGTGATTGGGTCATCCTGCGGAAGCGCCGAGATGCCGCCGTAGCTCACCGCGCTGAAGCGGATCTCATCTTCCTTGAAGTTGGTCTTCTTGTAAATGACCTTCATGCCGTTGCTGAGCGTCATCATAGTGGCGTCGAGTTCGGCGATGGCTTCTTCTTTCTTGATCTTGCCGGGTTTTGGCATGTTGGCTACGATAGGGCCGTCGAACACCTCTTCCTCGTATGCCTCGACTTCGGCTGCGTTGGCTTTCTCGTAGGCGGCGAGGATCTCTTCCTTGGTCGGAAGCACTTCGCCTTCTTTCTGAGGGGCGGTGACGGTGATGACGAGGTTGTTTTCAGGGATGAGCTGCTGCGCCATCATGTTGATGACTTCGAGCGGGAGGTTCGGCACAATCTGGCCGTAATATGTGTATTCCGTCTCGATGCCCATCATCGGCTCGTTGTAGAGGAAGTGGCTGAGGCATTCGTTGACGTAGCTGCTGTTGTCGGTGTTGTTCCTCTCTTTGTATTGGCTCTCAACCTGTTTCATGAAGTCGGCCTTGGCTCTCTCGTATTCCGATGCGGTGAAGCCGAACTGCTGCATGCGTTTGTTCTCGGTGACAAGGGCCGTGAGCGCCTCGTCGATGCCGGCGGCGTCTTTCGCCATCGCCATGCTTGTCCATGCGTCCTTGGTAGGGGAGATGTAATAGCTTGAATAATAGCTGTAACCATACACGAAAGGCGGGTTGGCCTTCTGCGTGAGTTCTCTCAGACGGTTGATCTGCATCGTCGAAATCATGCTGAGCATGTAGTTGGCCATCCAGTATTGCATGTCATTCTTCAATGAGTCAGGGGTCGCGTCGCATTTGTAATAAAGGCTGACCTCGTAGTTGGTCTGTTCGGGGTCGGAGCAGATGGCGACGATTGGCTCTTCGTTGTCGTCGATCATGAACTGCGGTCTCGGTGCCGGGTTGACCGGCGCCTTGATGTCGGCGAACATCTCTTTGATGCGTGCTTCGATGGCATCAACATCTATGTCGCCGACTATGATAAGACCTTGTAGGTCAGGGCGATACCATTTGTGATAGTAGTCGCGGAGTGTCTGGTACTCGAAGTTGGCGACGACTTCCGGGAGCCCGCCTGGGAGACGGTTCGCGTAAGGGCTGTTCGGGTACATGACGGGGAGGAGCTGTTTCATGATGCGCTCGCTCGCGTCTTCGCGTGTGCGCAGCTCTTCGAGGATGACGCCGCGCTCGCTGTCGATCTCGCTTTCTTCGAGTGCGATGAAGCTCGACCAGTCGTGGAGGATGAGGAGGCAGGTGTCAACGAGGCCGGGGAGGTCCGTCGGGACTTCAGTCACCATATACACTGTCTGGTCGATGCCTGTGCCGGCGTTGAGGTTCTCGCCGAACTTGATGCCGCGGCTCTGGAGATATTCGCGGAGCATCATGCCCGGAAGGTTGGTGGTGCCGTTGAACGCCATGTGCTCGAGGAAGTGGGCGAGGCCGCGCTGACTCTCCTCTTCAAGCACCGAGCCGACCTTCTGCGCGATGTAGAAATTGGCGCGCTTCGCCGGTTTCTCGTTGTGACGGATGTAGTACGTCATGCCGTTGTCCAGCTTCCCGTGACGCACGTTCGGGTCCATCGGACATGGCATCGCCTGCTGGGCGAAACCGCTCACTGCGAATGTCGCGATGAGCAGCAATGATAAGAATAACTTTTTCATTTGTTTTGAACTTTTAAATTATTTAGTATTTTAATTTTTAACATGTGTTTCACAACTTCTCTCTCTTAACTCTCCTCTCTCCTCTCTTAACTAATAAAGCTGAATCACGTATTTCCCCTCAAAATACGGCTCCTCGAACCATCTGCTGATTGCCGTCATGTTGCGTTTCCAGTTTTTCGGGACGCTGCGCAGTTCTTCCTCGATGTCGCCACCTTTTAAATATAGGACACCGCCGGCCTCGATGTCGTTGGTGATTCTCAATTTCCCGTTGCACCATTTCACGAAGTCGGGGAGTTGCGTGACGGCGCGGCTCACGATGACGTCGAACTTCTCCTTGATGTTCTCGGCGCGGTCATTCAACGCCGTAACGTTCTCCAAACCAAGCTTTTCCTTCACGTCCTGGACGACTTTTATCTTCTTGCCGATGCTGTCAACGAGCAGGAATTTCGTCTGCGGAAACATTATCGCAAGCGGGATTCCGGGGAAGCCGCCGCCTGTGCCGATGTCCATCACCTTCATGCCCGGAAGCAGGTCGAAATATTTCGCAATGGCAAGAGAATGAAGCACATGGTGTTCGTAGAAATTCTCCATGTCCTTGCGCGAAATCAGGTTTATCTTGCTGTTCCAATCTTCATAAAGCGGCGCAAGCTGCTCAAATTGTGATAGTTGCTCCAGCTTCAGATCCGGAAAATATTTTTTTATCAAGAAATGTTCCATTTTATAATTTTAACCCGCAAAGATACAAAAAAAGTTATAAGGTTGTAAATTTTTTGAAGTTAAAAGTTTCACATCCGTGGCAATGGCATTTATTGTTGAATTAATTGATGTCGGCTTTGATAATTTTTATTATTTTTGCACGTTTTAATGTTCGCGATGCCGAGGAAAATTTGTATAATAACGTTGATAATCATGTCTTTGGTGAGTGTAAATTGCTTTGCGCAGAAGCAGCAGAGCAAGGAGACGCTCGATTACATCGAAAAATACAAGGACATCGCCATGACCGAGATGGTGAAGAATAAGATTCCTGCGTCGATAACTCTTGCGCAGGGGATTCTTGAGTCGGGCAGCGGCAACAGCGTTCTCGCCAAAAAAGGCAACAATCATTTCGGGATAAAATGCCACAGCGACTGGAAAGGCAAGACGATGCGGATGGACGACGACGCGCCGAAGGAGTGCTTCCGCGTATATGACAGCGCAGAAGAGTCGTTCCGCGACCACTCCAATTTTCTGAAACGCGACCGTTATAAAGCACTCTTCGACCTGAAAATCACTGACTATCAAGGCTGGGCGAAGGGATTGAAGAAAGCCGGCTACGCCACACTGCCGACGTACGCCTCTGTGCTCATCAAACTCATTGAGAATTACGAGCTTTACAAATACGACGAGATGGTGATGAGCGGGAAGTTCAAGGTCAAAGGCAAAAAGGAAAAAGAAAAGGTCAAAACTGTGGAGCCGGATGGCGGCGGCAAGCAACAGAAGCCCGTTGACGCGAAGAAACAGAAACGCCTGAGGGAACGCGCCGAGAGACAGCAGGTCGCGGTCCCTTCTCTTGAGAAATGTACAGTCGTAGGTGTCACGTCGGGCCGTCATTACATCCGCGAGAACTTCGGGGTGAAGTTCATCTTCACGAAGGAGAACGACAACATAGACACCCTGGCTGAAGAACTCGGAGTGTACAGGTATCAGCTGGTTAAATATAACGACCTCGGAAAGAAGACCACCTTCCGGGAAGGCGAGGTGCTTTATGTCGAGCCGAAACGTCTGAATGCAGTCAGCGGCTACAAATATCATGTCATACAAAAAGGTGAGACGCTGTCGCACGTCTCGCGCCTTTATGCGGTCCGCCTGAAAAGACTGTTCAAAATGAACGACTTGGACGAGAACTCGGTGCTTCAGGTGGGGCAGGTGATAAAGCTGAGATAGTTGGAAAGTTATAAAGTTTATAAAGTTTGTAAAGTTATAAAGTTTATAAAGTTATAAAGTGGCTGGCGCGTGACAATCATCTTGCGTCAGTTTCTCAAATCACTAATAACTAATGACTAACAACTAATCTCTAATCTCAAATACTTCGCGGTATATCCGACATTTTTCTTGACGATTTCCTCGGGTGTGCCTTGCGCCAGAATCATGCCGCCGCGCTCGCCGCCCTCGGGCCCCATGTCGATGATGTAGTCGGCCATCTTTATCACGTCCATGTTGTGCTCGATGATGAGCACGGTGTTACCTTTGTCAACGAGTTTGTTCAGCACGTCCATCAGCACCTTGATGTCCTCGAAATGCAGCCCTGTCGTCGGCTCGTCGAGGATGTAGAGCGTCTTTCCTGTGTCGCGTTTCGACAGTTCGGTGGCTAATTTCACGCGTTGAGCCTCGCCGCCAGACAGCGTCGTCGATGGCTGTCCTAACGTGATATAACCGAGTCCGACATCCTGCAACGTCTTGATTTTCTGTAATATGACAGGGAAGTTCTCGAAGAAGGTGACGGCCTCGTCGATGGTGAGGTTCAGCACGTCGTTGATAGATTTTCCTTTGAAACGCACTTCGAGCGTCTCGCGGTTATAGCGCATCCCTTGGCATGTCTCGCATTTCACCTGAACGTCGGGGAGGAAGTTCATCTCGATGACGCGCACGCCCGCCCCCTGGCATGTCTCGCAGCGTCCGCCTTTCACGTTGAACGAGAAACGCCCTGACTTATAGCCTCTTATCTTCGACTCCGGCAGCTCGCCGTACAGTTTTCTTATCTCGTCAAAGACTTTCGTGTAGGTCGCCGGATTCGACCTCGGCGTCTTGCCTATCGGTGCCTGGTCGATCTCGATGACCTTGTCGATGAACTGCAGCCCTTCGATTTTCTCATACGGCAGCGGGTTCTTCTCCGAGCGGTAGAAATGCTTCGACAGGATAGGGTAGAGGGTCTCGTTGACGAGCGTCGATTTCCCTGAGCCTGAGACACCTGTCACGCAGGTCATCACGCCGAGCGGGATGTCAAGCGTCACGTCCTTGAGGTTGTGCCCGGAGGCCTTATATAATATAAGGTGTTGTCCGTCGAACGGCTTCCTGCGTGTCGCCGGCACTTCGATGCGCCGCTTCCCGTTGAGGTAGTCGCACGTCAGCCCCTTGCCTTTCTTCAGCGCGCCCGGTTTGCCTTGGAAGACGACCTCGCCGCCGTTGACGCCCGCGCCCGGGCCGATGTCAACGAGATAGTCGGACGCCAACATGGTGTCTTTGTCGTGCTCGACGACGATGACGCTGTTGCCGATGTCGCGCAGCTCCTTCAGCGACTCAATAAGCCGGTGGTTGTCACGCTGGTGCAGCCCGATGCTCGGCTCGTCCAGGATGTAAAGGATGCCTGTCAGCTGCGAGCCGATCTGTGTGGCGAGCCGGATGCGTTGAGCCTCGCCGCCCGACAGGCTCTTCGCCGGACGGTTCATGTTCAGGTAGTCGATGCCGACGTTGAGCAGGAAGTTGATGCGTTTCTTTATCTCGATGAGGATGTCGTGCGAGATCTCCTTCTGTTTTTCATTCAGATGGCCGGGCAGCTCGTTGAGCCATCGCGACAGCGTGGTGATGTCCATCTCCGCGAGTTCGGAGATGTTCTTCCCGTAGAGGCGGAAATACAGCGCCTCTTTCTTGAGACGTCTGCCGTGGCATTCGGGACATTCCGCCTCGTTCATGAAGCTGTTGGCCCATTTCAGGATGGAAGCCGGCGCGTTCTCCTCGCTCTGTTTGCGTATGACGTTGACGATTCCTTCAAAAGGCATTGAGTATGTGGACTTTGTGCCGAGGTATTCTTTCACTACGGTGAACGACTCGCTGCTTCCGTAGAGGATTACGCTCATCGCCGTCTCGGGTATCTCGTTGATGGGCGTGTCGAGGTCGAAGCCGTAGCGTGCGCCGATGGCCTCGAGCTGGCAGAACACCCAGTTGTTCTTGTATTCGCCGAGCGGGGCGAGTCCGCCCTGACGGAGACTCTTGCCGCCGTCGGGGATGATCTTGCTCATGTCAACGGTGATGATGGTGCCGAGGCCGTTGCATTTCGGGCACGCACCATACGGACTGTTGAAGCTGAATGTGTTGGGCTCCGGGTCTTGGTAGGCTATGCCGGTGGTCGGGCACATGAGCAGCTTGCTGTAATATTTCACATCCGTCGCGCCTTCCTCAAGCACGTAAAGCATGCCTTTGCCGCGGCGGAACGCCGTCTCCACCGACTTCGTGATGCGTTCCTTGACGTCGCCGTGAACCTCCACGCGGTCAACGACGATCTCGATGTCGTGCGTCTTGTAACGGTCGAGCTGCATCCCGAAGACCAACTCGCGGATGACGCCATCGACGCGCACCTTGATGTACCCCTGCTGTCGTATCTGCTCGAACAACTCGCGGTAATGACCTTTCCTGCCTCGCACTACCGGGGCCAAGACGTTGATTCTCTTGTTTTTATATTGCTCCATTATCATGGTGGTGATCTGCTCTTCGGAGTAACGCACCATCTTCTCGCCGGTGTTGTATGAGAACGGCTCGGCGGCCCTCGCGTAAAGCAGACGCATGAAGTCGTAAATCTCGGTGATGGTCCCGACGGTAGAGCGCGGGTTCTTGTTCACGGACTTCTGCTCGATGGAGATGACGGGGCTGAGGCCGTTGATCTCATCGACGTCGGGACGCTCCATGTTGCCGATGAACTGGCGGGCGTAGGCGGAGAACGACTCCATGTAACGCCGCTGCCCTTCGGCGTATATCGTCTCGAAGGCGAGCGACGACTTCCCGCTGCCGCTCAGGCCCGTGATGACCACGAACTTGTCGCGCGGGATGCGCAAGTCGATGTTCTTCAGGTTGTTCTCACGCGCACCGTAAATCTCCAAAAATTCGTCTTCTGATTTCATGTCTCAAAACTCCAAATTCTCTCTTAACTCTACTCTCTACTCTCTACTCTCTTAACTGTTAAATGGTGTCGTTCTCAAACTCGGCGAAGTCAATGTCGCCCAACGCCTCCTTGCTGTACGCCGCCGTGATGTTGAACGGCTTGAGCGGAATCTTGACCTCGTATGTCTTATTTCCCTTGACTCTCAATTTGTTGGAACGCAGCCACGGGTTGAAAGTCTTCAGGAGCTTGTAGGTTATACCATGTTCCTTCGCGAAATCAGCCCAGTTGTCGATATCTTCCTTGATGGTGACTTTCTTGTATTTAAATGGTTGATATTCAAGGTTCTTGCTGATGTATATGCCGTGTTGCTCGGGGTTCTCGAAGATTGTTTTTATTGCGAGGATGCGGAAGACGTAACGCTCCGTCTCGTCGGCCATCAGCAGGTCATAGTATGACGTGACTTTCTGTTCTTTCATGAATTTCTGGACGCGTCGCGTGCCGGCGTTGAACGAGGCGGCGACGAGGGTCCAGTTGTTGAACGTCTTGTAGGCCTTCTGGAAATACTTGCAGGCCGCCTCCGTCTCAAGCTCGACGTTGTAGCGCATGTCAACGTCTTTGTTTATCTCCAGCCCGAAGTCCTTGCCCGTCGATTCCATGAACTGCCAGAACCCGACGGCGCCTGACGGCGAGACGGCGTTGGTGAGCGTGCTCTCGATGACGCAGAGATACTTGAAGTCGTCGGGAATCTGGTATTTCTCGAGGATCGGCTCGATGACAGGGAACCAGCGTTTCGAGCGTTTCAGCAGAAGCATGGTGTTGCTGTGGAAATAGCAGTTCGACAGCAGCTCGCGCTCGTACCTCTCCCTGATGTTGAACATCTCAAGCGGCACGCGCTCGCCCGCGAACGTTATGTCGTCCTGGAACTCGATGTCGTGGCTCTGTATGCAGATCTGCTCCAGCGTCGGACGGTGGTTCGCAGTGTTTATCGCCATGATGCTCAGTACGACGGCTAATGTCGCCAACAGGCACACTGAAGTCGTCAGGATTATCAGAAGCGTTTTTGTCTTTTTCTCCATAAAAATTTTTATGACACGAAAAACAATAATGAGATTGCTCGACTCCGGGATTGCTCGACTCCGGGATTGCTCGACTCAGAGATTGCTCCACTCCGAGATTGCTCCACTCCGAGATTGCTCCACTCCGCTGTGCTGCGGTCGCAATGACGCGCGGCATTTTTTTGGGGGGGGGATGTGGCGCGGCTTCGCCGCGCCCGTTTTCCCCGAAAAGGCTGTCGTCATTGCGAGCGAGGTCGAGCAATCTACAGGTGAACGACCTCTCCGTATGCCGCTGCTGCGGCCTCCATCATGGCCTCCGACATTGTCGGGTGCGGGAAGACGTTCTCGATGATGTCGCGGCCTGTCGCGCCGAGTTCGCGGCCGAGCACCGCCGTGGCGACCATCTCCGTCACGTTCTCGCCCACCATGTGGCAGCCGAGCCAGTTGCCGGTCTTCGCGTCGAACACCACCTTGATGAAACCGTCCTTGTTGCCCGCCGCCGCTGCCTTGCCTGACGCGGTGAACGGGAACTTGCCGACCTTCACCTCATAACCCGCCGCAATAGCTTTCGCCTCACTCATGCCTACCGAAGCGACCTCCGGAGTGATGTATGTGCAGCCGGGGATATTGTTGTAATTCAACGGCTTCGGGTCCATGCCGCAGAACTTCTCAACGCAGATGATGGCTTCGTGCGATGCCTTGTGCGCCAATGCCGGGCCGTGGACGATGTCGCCGATGGCATAGACACCTTCGACGTTGGTCCTGTAATATTCATCGACGTTGATTTTGCCGCGCTCGCTCGTGATGCCGAGGTTCTCCAATCCGAGGCCTTCAAGGTTGGTCTGCACGCCCACAGCCGAGAGCACGATGTCGGCCTCAACGACTTTCTCGCCTTTCTTCGTCTCAATGGTGCAGACGCATTTCTCACCCGTGGTATCGACATTAGTGACCGATGCCTCTGTCATGACGGTCATCTTCAGCTTCTTGAAGCAACGCTCGATCTGTTTTGAAACCTCTTCGTCTTCGACAGGAAGCACGTTCGGCATGAACTCCACGAGGGTTACCTTCACGCCCATCGAGGTGAAGAAGAAAGCGAACTCCGAGCCGATGGCTCCTGATCCGACGACGACCATCGTCTCCGGCAACTTGTTCAGCACCAACGCCTCACGGTAGCTGATGATTTTCTTCCTGTCGATAGGCAGCGCCGGCAGCTGACGCACGTGCGAGCCTGTGGCGAGGATGATGTGGTCGGCTTCGTATATCGTCTCAACGCCTTCAGTGTCAACGACCTTCACCGTCTTCTCCGCTGTGAGCGAGCCGAAGCCGTTGATGAGCTCGACGTTGTTTTTCTTGAATAGATACTGTACACCTTTGCTCATGCCATCGGCGACGCCGCGGCTGCGGGCAACGACAGCGTCCATGTCGGGCTTCACCTCGCCTTCGAGCTTAATGCCGTAGTTTTCAGCGTGTTGCATGTATGTGTAAACCGCCGCGCTCTTCAGCAAGGCCTTCGTCGGGATGCAGCCCCAGTTGAGACATGTGCCGCCAATCTCCGACTTCTCGACGACGGCGACTTTCTTTCCGAGCTGCGAGGCTCTGATTGCAGCGACATATCCGCCAGGACCGCTGCCAATGACAATAACATCGTACTTCATGATAATCAATATTTTATGTTAAATTTTTATTTTATTTCCATTGAAAAATTCCAAGCCGCGAAGATACGAATTTTTCCCACATGATTTTAATTGCGCGTAAAATATTAATGTGTGGCGAAAAAACAGCTGAGCGAGAGGAGATAATAGAGGAGCAGGATGGATTAAGGTAACAGGCACGTTGCACAAATGAAAGTCTGATTGCAATGATCGGACTTCCTTTTTTCAATCACAACCGATGTCGTTAAAATAAATCATCAAAATAGAAAGTTAAAAGTTAAAAAGACATCAAGATGGAAGACAGCAAGACAATGGTGGGACAGGCCGCACCGGAACAGATCGAGGCCTGGAAGAAGAGACACGGCGCTATTTATACGGCTACGGCAGAGAACCATATCGCTTATTTCCGCAAGCCGACACGCAAGGAACTGAGCTACGCCATGCGTCTGCATGACGACAGTTTGGCCATGACGGAAACGGTTTTGAAACAGTGTTATCTGGGTGGTTCAACCGTATTTTACGAGGAAGTCGAATTCATGCTCGGAGCAGCTGGTCTTATCGAGAAACTCGTGGTTGCTAAAAAGGCGGAGGTGGGGGAGCTTTAGAAAGGGCCGACGGAAGCGTCAGCCGCAACCCCGTGGGCTACATTGACACGATGCTGGAATACTACCTCCACATCGACCCTACGACGCTGACGGACGAGGAATGGGCGGAGAAGTTTGCTCAACTTGCCGATATAAGGAAGAGGGAAAATGGCGGGAAATGATTAAAACAGATGGCTGTTGATTTCACTCGGATAACCTGATGAAGAGATGTTGCCCTTAAATGCCTTGATTGTGCACGATATGATAAAAAACACAAGGTATATTGCGCAGACTACCAAGACGGCGAAACATACAAACAAGGCGACTAAAGCAATAAATGACAACATCGTTTCTATAATTAAGGCTGCAAAGGTAAGTATAATTTTCAAATAGTCAACAAAAAAATGCCAAGCGAAGTAAAATTTACGATTAATATTGGCGGAAATGCCTACACTGGTATTGCTGAACTTGATGAGGCAATGCAGAATTTGAATATATCTGCAAAAAACACTTCGGATGCATTTAATATGTTGAGTAATTTTTCATTCAGGTTTGAAAAATATTACAAAATCATTACAAAACGTATCCAACAACGTTCAGTCAGCCATCCAGCCCGGCATAGCGTTGGACAGTTCGCTCTGCACCGACTACCTGGTTTTCGTGTACTACTTGTACTTCAATTCCGGTGACGTGGACTTGAGCGGCAGCGGCTACCGTAGCTATGGGCACTCGGTGCGCCCAGTCTGCCCGTCGCAGAATTGACATATGTCGGCGTGAGACGCAAATTGAGTAGAGACGGTTTTTAAAATAGTAGAGACGGGGCACGCCCCGTCTCTACGAGTTCCAAACTCTCTTAACTCTCCTCTCTTAACAGAAAATAACCCCACACTCCAAACTTTATAAACTTTACAAACTTTCAAACTTTTTCATTATCTTTGCCGCCGAAAAATACATCGCGTTATGAAGTACCCGATCGGAACCCAGACATTCAGCAAAATCATCGAAGAAGGCATGGTGTATGTCGATAAGACAGACCTTGTCTATAACCTCGCGCAAAAAAACATCTGCTTTCTGTGCCGCCCGCGGAGGTTCGGGAAATCATTGTTAATATCAACGCTCGAAAGCTATTTCAAAGGTGAGAAGGAGCTTTTCAAAGGCTTGAAAATCGAAGAGTTGGAGAAGGACTGGACGCAGTATCCGGTGTTCAGGATGGACTTCGCACAGGGCGGTTATGGTGTTGAAGGCGACCTTAAAAAGGAAATTGACAAATGCCTTACCAAGTGGGAACGCCAGCTCGGAATAGAGAAACAAATTGATAAACTGGGGTCGAGGTTCTCCGATATTCTCGCCGAGGCTCACCGACAGACCGGCCGGAAATGTGTCGTTCTCATCGACGAGTACGACAAGCCGCTGTTAGATGTCTTGATGGAGCCGATGGAGGC
>JAGHUX010000036.1 GCA_018064605.1 Candidatus Limimorpha caballi
AGCTCGCGCCGCTGCTTGTCGTCGATGTTCTGCGTCCTGACCTTTATGACGGCGAAAGGCACGTCGTTGATGTCGGTCTTGTCGTGGTCGAGAATCACGAAGCCCGGCACTTCCTTGAACGAGCCTGGTTCGACGACGAGTTGCGCCTTCACGCCAAGTGTCAGCAACACCATAATAATCAATGTGATATATTTTCTCATCTTGCAAAAAATTTATCTTGTAAAAGTTTATTGACAATTTTGCAAAAATATCATTTTTTCCATTTCAAACGGCATCAGTTCAAAAAATAATATGTATTTTTGCGTCAAAGTTTTAAACAACCTTTTTATGAGCAATCGATACATCAGATTCGACTGGGCGGCGAAGACCGTCCTGCGTGACAAAGCAAATTTCTGCGTTTTTGAAGGGCTGATCAGCGTGCTTCTCAACGAGGAGATTCACATCGAGGAGCTGCTTGAGAGCGAGAGCAACCAAAAGTACGAAGACGACAAGTTCAACCGTGTTGACATCAAGGCGAAGAACTCGAAGGGCGAGATAATAATCGTCGAGATCCAGCAGACGCGCGAGATTTATTTCCTTGAACGCATTCTCTACGGCGTGGCGAAGACCATCACGGAGCACATCGACCTCGGCGAGAAATACAACCAGGTCAAGAAAGTATATAGCATCAACATCCTTTATTTCGACCTCGGCAAGGGCGATGACTACATCTATCACGGGCAGACGAGTTTCGTTGGTCTGAACACCAACGACACGTTGCAGATCACCAACGTCGAGAAAGACGCGATAAGGATGAAGACTCCGAAGGAGGTGTTCCCTGAATATTACCTGATACGCGTGAAGGCGTTCGACAAGATCCCGGAGAACCACGTCGAGGAATGGATGCGGTATCTGAAAAACGGTGTCATCGACGAGGGCACAACGGCGCCGGGTCTGAAGGAGGCCAAGCGCAGGCTGGAATATCTCGCGATGACGAAGGCCGAGCGTCAGGCATACGACAAGCACATCGACAACATCATGATACAGAACGACGTCATCGACACCGCGCAGATTGAAGGCCACGCCCTGGGTCATGCCGAGGGCAAGGCGGAAGGCCGGGCGGAAGGACTTGCCGAAGGACTTGCCGAAGGACGCGCTGAAGGCAGAGCCGAAGGTCTGGCTGAAGGTCTGGCTGAAGGGATGACAAAACGCGAGTTGGAGATTGCATCAAACCTTAAGAGGATGGGAATGCCGACAGCGCAGATAATGCTGGCGACAGGCCTGTCGGAAAAAGAAATCTCCGAATTGCAGTGACACCGTCCGTGATGTCCACCAACGATTACATAAACTTCCCGGAAGCGCAGAAACTCGCCGGTCCGCTCAACTTCAGCACAATGGTGAAGCCTATAGGTTCGGCCTGCAACTTGAATTGCAGATATTGCTACTATTCCGGCAAGGCAGATTTATATAATAAAGTGCAGCCGAAAATGAGCGACGAGCTTTTGGAACTGTATGTAAGACAATATATTGAAGCCGTCGATGCGCCCGAAGTGCAGTTCTGTTGGCACGGCGGAGAACCGCTTCTCGCAGGATTGGATTTCTACAAAAAAACAATCTATTTCCAAAAGAAATACTGCGACGGGAAGAAAATCAGCAACTCGCTGCAGACCAACGCAATGCTGATAAATGACGACTGGTGCGACTTCTTCCGCGATAACGACTTCCTCATCGGTGTCTCTATCGACGGACCGCGACACATACACGACGCCAACAGATTGGATTTCAACCGGCAACCTTCATTTGACAAAGTGTTGAAAAGCATAGAGTTGATGTCTCACAAAGGCGTGGAATACAACGCCTTATGCACT
Organism: Candidatus Limimorpha caballi; assembly: GCA_018064605.1. Classification (GTDB taxonomy): domain Bacteria; phylum Bacteroidota; class Bacteroidia; order Bacteroidales; family F082; genus Limimorpha; species Limimorpha caballi. Next base: position 1,848 of record JAGHUX010000036.1, read on the forward strand.
GTCAACTCGCGTTCGGAAGGTCTTGGCGTTGAGATTTATCGTTTCCTTCGCTCAATCAGCAAATTCATACAGTTTCTGCCCGTTTACGAACATACTGACGGAAATGGAGACATCGTAAATCCAAGTTCGACGTGTTCGAAGCCGACGCCTTATTCCGTTTCTCCACGCGGGTTCGGGCAGTTCATGACCGACATCTTCGACGAGTGGATCCGCCATGATGTCGGCGAGACTTTCGTGCAGCTTTTCGACATCACGCTGTCGCAATGGTACGGAATGCCTTCGACATTATGCGCCTTTTCGGAGACATGCGGCGATGGTCTCGTGGTCGAACACAACGGCGATGTCTATTGCTGCGACCACTTCGTTTATCCGGAATACAAACTTGGAAATATTAAAAATCAATCACTTGCGAAATTAAGAACAATGATGAGACAATTCCGTTTCGGAATGGACAAACGCGACGCTTTGCCGACGAAATGCCAGAATTGCAAATATCTGTTTCTATGCCACGGCGAGTGTCCGAAGCATCGTTTTGACACCACAGATACCGGCGAGGCTGGACTCAACTCGTTGTGTGACGGATACAAGATGTTTTTCGAACACACGGAGCCTTACATGAAAGAGATGTGCAAGCTCTTGGACAACAATCAAGCTCCGGCGGAGATAATGAACCACGAATAATACGAATTGCACGAAAAAATCACCACGAATCACTCGAATTACACGAAAAATCGCCACGAATTATTCGTGTTCATTCGTGCAATTCGTGGTAACAACACTACAGTGAATTATTCGTGTTCATTCGTGCAATTCGTGGTGACTACACTACAGTGAACTATTCGTGTTCATTCGTGCAATTCGTGGTGACTACACTCCAGTGAACTATTTGTGTTCATTCGTGCAATTCGTGGTAACAACACTACAGTGAATTATTCGTGTTTATTCGTGCAATTCGTGGTGACTACACTTCGTGGTAAAGTGACATTGAAAAGCGGATTTTCAACGTGTTCGTTTTCAATTATTTGCAGCATCTGATCAACGATTTCCTGATTTTCCGAGGCGATATTGTGGTCTTCGTGGATGTCGGTTGACAGATTGTACAAATGTGGTCTTCCACCTTTCACGACCATCTTCCAGTCGCCCATCCGCACCCCGATCTGGTCGGTCTCCTCAAACTCCCAATACAGGAATTCGTGTTCCTCCTGCCTGCGATTTTTCAATAACGTCGGTGCGAAAGAGATGCCGTCGAAATATTCGTCAATGGCCACGTTTCCATAGACTTTCTCGTAATCTTCAACTCCGATCATGTCGCAGAGTGTCGGCATGACGTCATAGAATGCAAGTTGGTGGTCGCTCTCCCCCGCCATTATTTTCCCTTTCCAATAGACGATGAACGGAATACGGATTCCGCCCTCATAGCACTGACGTTTCAGTCCTCGGAGCTTGCCGTCGCGTCCGAAGAATACAGGGTCCGCACCGCCTTCCTCGTGCGGGCCGTTGTCGGAAGTGAAGAAAACAATGGTGTTTTCGTCAAGGCCTTTCTCTTTGAGTTTGGTCATTATCTCGCCCACGTAAGCGTCGAGACGCGAAATCATCGCCGCAAACTGCGCGTGGGTTCGAATCACCGGATTATAGCGCGAGCCTTCGTTCCCGCCCCAGTCTTTATCCTCAACAAACTGATTTTCATAATAATGCAAAATCGAATCATTAGGTTGCGCCAATTCCGCATGAGGCAAGGTGTAGGTAAACATCCCGAAAAACGGCTTCTTTTCATCCTGACCGTCAAGCCATTCGAGGGCTTTCTGGTGGATGATGTCAGCGGAATATTGCGAGCGTTTAAAATAATCGTCGCCGAACATTGGATAATTCACGTTCTCCTCAAGGACTTCGCGGACCACAGTGTTATCGCCTTTTGACTTGCTGTAACGGTTCAGGAAATTCGGGTAATAAAGATGCGCCTGATACTGACAGATGTAACCGTAGAACTCGTCAACGCCGCGCTTGTCGGGAGTTGAGACGCTGCCCTCGAAGCCGCCCGCCCATTTCCCAAATACGCCGGTAGTATAGCCGTTGTCCTTCATTATCTCGGTCAGGATGATATGGTCAGGGTCATACGGATGCTGTCCCGTCACGGCGTATTCCTGATTGATGCCATATTTCACTTTCGGAGATTTCGGCCAATATTCCTTATTTCCGCGCACCTCACAATGACCTGTGTGTTGTCCTGTCATCAATGATGCACGCGACGGCGCACTGACGGGACTCCCAGCGTAAGCCTGCGTGAAACGCAGACCGTGGCGAGCCATGCTGTCGATATTCGGAGTCCGGATGTATTTCTGCCCGTAGCAGCCCAAATCGCCGTAACCCATATCATCGCACATGATGAAAATGACATTGGGTTTTGATTTATGTGAGCAGGATGCCGCCGAAATTGCAATTGCACCGCCAATTGTTAATAACAATTTACATTTCATTGCCCGACATATTCTTCAATCCTGCCGATTGTTTCCTTGACTTGGTCAATGTATTCATCCATCTGCGGCCACATCATCATCTTGGTTCTTATCTCGTGAATAAAGACTTTCCCGTCGTTTGATGAAACGATTGCATTCCACATTTCCGGTGCCGTGAAAGAATTTCTCGACATTATTTCCTTCACCTCATCGCCATTGGCCTTTTCCCACATCTGCAATTTCATTTCATAATAGCTGTTATATGACGAGGCTGCGTTATTCAAAGCTGCGTATGTTTGTATAATTTCAAGCGAAAGTTCTTGATTCTCAATTTTTTGAAGCAATGATGACATTTTTTGAAGTTCAAACGCATCGGAGACGACGCACATTTCCCTAAGGATGAAAGGCTCATTTGCAAAAAGATAAAGTGAATCTATCGGCGCAAGTGAAAAATCATTTTCGTATTTTATCAGAAATTCGGCTGCCTGAAGTTCTTTTGTATATGCGGTGTCACACACAAGCAGCTCGTTAAGATTTGTAACAAGTTCATCATGAACAAGTTGCAATGATTTCTCGACATCGTTTTTTTCGTTTTTATTATCAATGACTTTCTGAATCGTGAACGTCAGAACGATGCCGAGCACCACAGCGGTGAAGTTAGTCAGGAACGACATCCAGTCCCAGTGGAGATTCGATTTGTTTTTTGATTTGTTTTCCATTTGAAAAATATTTTTGCAAAAATACAGATTATTGTTTCAGTTTTGGAAATGCAAACAAATTTTTACAAAAAAAGAGGACGTTCTTCCGAACGTCCTCATATTTCGAGAGCAATCTAAAGATTAGATGATGCCCTGAGCTAACATAGCCTTTGCAACTCTCATGAAGCCGGCGATGTTTGCGCCCTTCACGTAGTTGATTGTACCGTCAGCCTGCTTGCCGTACTCGACGCACATGTCATAAATGTCGTTCATGATCTTGTGGAGTTTCTGGTCAACTTCCGGAGCTGTCCAGTTGATGTGACCGGCGTTCTGGCAGATTTCGAGGCCTGATGTTGCGACGCCACCTGCGTTGACAGCCTTACCTGGTGCGAATGGCACGCCAGCGTTCTGGATGTAAGCGATAGCTGCAGCCTGGCAACCCATGTTGGAGATTTCAGCAACATACTGGACACCGTTGGCAACCAACATCTTGGCATCTTCTTCGTTCATTTCGTTTTGGAATGCTGATGGGCATGCGATGTCGCACTTCACTGACCAAGCTTTCTTACCAGGTGTGAAGACAGCCTTGCCCGGGAATTTGTCAGCCATATCCTGAACCTTGTTACGACGTGAGTCACGCATAACGAGCATATAGTCAATCATTTCTTTGTCGATGCCGTTCGGGAGTTCGCAGACACCGTCTGGGCCAGAGATAGCGACGACCTTTGCGCCGAGTTCTGTAGCCTTTGTTGCTGCGCCCCATGCCACGTTACCGAAGCCTGAGAGAGCGACTTTCTTACCCTGCATTGTCTCACCTTTCTGGTGAACCATGCGGTCAACATAGTACATTGCGCCGAAGCCTGTTGCTTCAGGACGGATCAATGAACCACCCCAGCCGTAGCTCTTGCCTGTGAGAGCGCCTGTGCTGTGCTCGCGTGCGAGCTTCTTGTACATGCCATAGAGGTAACCGATTTCACGGCCGCCGACACCGACGTCACCAGCTGGTGAATCCTGGTCTGCACCGATGTTTCTCCAGAGCTCATACATGAAGGCCTGGCAGAAACGCATGATTTCTGCGTCTGATTTTCCTGTCGGGTCGAAATCAGCGCCGCCTTTACCGCCGCCGAGCGGGAGGTTTGTCAGTGAGTTCTTGAAGATCTGCTCGAAACCTAAGAACTTAAGCATTGACTCGTTGACTGCAGGGTGGAAACGGAGACCGCCTTTGTATGCGCCGAGGGCTGCATTGTACTGAACGCGGTAACCTAAGTTGACCTGGACTTCGCCATTATCGTCAATCCAAACTACTCTGAACTTGAAGATACGATCTGGTTCAACGAGACGTTCAACGATTTTTGCTGCTTCGAACTCAGGATGCTGGTTGTAAACTTCCTCAACTGATTCCAACACTTCGCGAACTGCCTGGAGGTATTCGCTTTCACCTGGATGTTTCTTTTCCAGGTTTTCCATGATAGTTTGTACTTTCATTACTTTTTATTTTTAAGTTGTTATAATGTGTTTAAAAACTTTTTAACACGTAAATTTTCCTGCAAAATTAGCATTTTTAATTCATTAAAAACACTTTTTCAAAAAATATTTTTAAAAAAAATCATTTTCTTGCATCTACTTATCAATCAACACATTACCAATACATTCACCTTCACGCCAAATAATGACATCCTCAACGCTGCCGTCGATGGCGTATCTTATCTCCTTCCCGTCTCTCAGGTTGTTTTTGTAATGTATCATCGCATTTTTGTAAAGCCCGCCCGGACTGTAGCCGTACTGCACGCCGGTCCCCATGTCGTAGTCAGCCCTGCTGCCTATGCTCCCGTCCTGATAATACATCATCCAACTGCCGTGCATCATTCCGTCGGCGTATTCGCCTTCGACAAACAACTTGCCGTCATCGTACCACTGGGTGAAAAGCCCGTTCAGCACACCATTCTCGTAATTCTCCTTTTTCACCAAAACGCCAGCCACGTTATACTCTTCCACCACCCCATCGTATTGATTGTCTTTGTAATACGCCTTAACCATCACCTGCCCGTTTTCGTGCCAGCGTGTCGATTCCCCGTTCAGGACATCCATCGTATAATTCGCCTCCATCATCGGGACGCCCGTGGCGTAATACCACCGGCAGCACCCGTCGAGCTTGCCGTCAGCCCGGCGCAATTCCGACCGCACGTTACCGTTCTCCCAATACGAAACCCGGACGGTACCATCGCCTCCGCAAGATGTCGCCATCAATGTCACCAAGACAAGCAAATTCGGCAGGATTTTTTTCATCGCATCAACAGATTATTTCACATCATCTTGAAACTCAATGGGGACAATATTGTACCCCCTGTACTGATATACATTCCAGAAGGAGTTCTCGTAGCCGTCAGCGTCGTCATCCCTCACAAAACGGAACTCCGACTGCAGCAACGGGATGTCAAATTCACACAAGGCGTCAACAAAGCCATCGCCATAATATTTGAAGGCGTTGAGGAAATACCACGCGACGTCAAAGCCCTGGAAAGCGTACCCCTGCGGCTCAGTGCCGTATCTCTCCCTGAATTTACTGACGAAACTCAACACCCTTATCGACTGATAGTCAACGTAGTTTTCATTGAAATAAATCGCTTTCATCTTCATGAGATTCTCGTTGAAAAGACGGTCGAACTTGCTCCATTCCGGCAGCATCACGACAGTTATCGGGTAATATTCGGTCAGTTTGGTGACCTTATTCACAATCTCATCGGCGAAAATCCTGTCGTCCCCATACACGACGAACAGGTTGTTCCTCAGTGACGAAGCGTAGTTCTTCACGTCGCGCAAACTGTCGGCATTGTAATTTATGTTGACAATCTGGTTCTTGAACGACGTGCTGTCGTCGATGTTCTGCTTCAGCATCGAGACGTTGATACTGATGTTGTCTGTCAGGAAATCCGACTCGTCGAAGTCAACCTTCAGCATCGACCACCTCTTGTGATGCCGTCTTATCACATTGACAATGTGCCTGTTGTCCACATAAGTGACGGAATCGATGTTCTTTTCGGCAATCTCGTTGATACGGTTCACCATTGCGCTGTCCGTCACGCCGTCATGGCTGACGACGAACACGTTGTTTGCGTGGTAATACTCATTCATCAGGGCGTCAAGATACTTTAACTGTGACTCGTATGACGGTTTTATTTTCACCACGCGGGGCTGTTCTTCGACGATTTGCGAACGTTGTGTTATAGGATTGACAATCAGAATATTGTTGTTGACAGCGTATTCCTTCACCTTCTCGAACGGCTTGATATAGAACGGTCCGACTATAATATCGGCGTCGGCGAGCCACGGGTCTTCCGTGGCCGTCACGGCTTTATTGACGTCATTATCAACGTCGTACACCTTCAGGTCAAGATTCAGGCCGCGGCTGTTCGTCATCGAGTCGGCGGCGATCATGAAACCCTCGTAGAAATGCAGGAACGAGAACGGTTTCGTGAGAAGCATCTTGTTGCTTGGCGTCTCGTCGTTGAACTCGTCGTTCACTTGTTCGAGGTACAGCGGCACCATCAGTGCCACGCGGCACGTGTCGGAGTCCTGCGCTGCGGAGGTTTTCCCGCACAGCAGCACCATCACGGCAATCAATAATGTTACAACGTCACTTTTCATATCTTCCAATTAGTCTGACACAGGAAGCGGCACGAAGCCCTTGCCCATCACCTCGGCGCTCTCCATGACATTCACGAATGCGTCGGGGTCAAGCTCCGAAAGGCTGTTTTTCAGTTTTATCAGGTCCGAACGGTCAAGGTTGATGTATATCATCCTGCGTTCCTGCCCTTTGTAAAGGCCCGTCCCGACAAAACATGTCCCGCCCCTTTTGATATTGTTGATGATGAAATCCCTGACCTCATCAACTTTCTCCGTGATCACAAACGCCGTCTTGTAAGTCTTCATGCCCTCAACCACGAGGTCGATTATCTTGCCCTCGATGACAATCACGAGAATCGAGTAAATCGGCAGACGGAGTTGCCCGAAAGCGATGAGTGTCGTCAGCGTGATGCATGAATCGACTATCATCACCAACGTCCCGAGGGAGATTTTAGTATATTTGTGCAGAATCATCGATATGATATCGCTGCCTCCCGATGTCGCCCCCGACTTGAAGATCAAGCCGATAGCCACGCCGTAGATGCCGCCCGCCACCAGAGTGTTCAGGAAATAGTCGGGCATGAAATAATTCTCGCTGTGCGGGATCTGCACCATGATGTTCCGCAGCGTCCCGCTCATGTCGTCAACGTTGGCGAATATGCCGTCGTGTATGACAGGGTTGTAACCCCAGACCGTCTCGATGACCCACGTGAAACCGAAGATCATGAACGTTGACAGTATCGTCTTGAACCCGAATTTGGGTCCGAGAATCCACGTCCCGATTACCAACAGCGGGATGTCCATGCACAAGGCGTAGTACGAAATCCTCCACGGCCTCACCGTGTTCAGCACATTTGAGAGTCCGTAGGTGCCGCCAGGCGCAAGTAAGTACGGATTCACAAACATCACGTCTCCGACGGCAAACAATGCGCTGCCAATGACCAAAAACATATATGCGACGACTTCGCGCTTCCAATTGATCTGTTTCTTCATTTTATTTTTCTTTTTCGCTCTATAGTACCAAAAACAATTCAAATGTTACAGAAATTTAAAAAAAAATTTCATTCCGCATACTTTCTACTTTCTACTTTATACTTTATACTTTATACTTTATACTTTATACTTTCCACTATCTCACTCCCACTCGATTGTCGCCGGCGGCTTCGACGAAACGTCGTAACAGACGCGGTTGACGCCTTTCACCTTATTTATAATGTCGTTCGACACCTTCGCGAGGAATTCATACGGCAGATGCACCCAGTCGGCGGTCATTCCGTCGGTCGAGATGACAGCGCGGAGTGCGATCGTATATTCATAGCTGCGCTCGTCGCCCATCACGCCGACGCTCTTGACAGGAAGCAGGATTGTGCCGGCCTGCCAGATGCTATCATACAGATTATCAGCCATTTCATTCGGATATGAAGCACTCGGAAGCTCGCATTTCCACTCGCGGAGACCTTTGATGAAAATGTCATCGGCATCGCGCAAGATGCGGAGTTTCTCTTCCGTCACCTCGCCTAAAATCCTGATTCCCAAACTCGGACCCGGGAAAGGATGGCGTCCGACCAATTCGCGTTTGATGCCCAAGGCGCGCCCCACTCTTCTCACCTCGTCCTTGAACAAAGTGCGCAGCGGTTCGACTATTTTAAGATTCATCTTTTCGGGCAAGCCGCCCACGTTATGATGCGACTTTATCTTACACGCCGGACCGTTAACGCTCACGCTTTCAATGACATCCGGATAGATTGTGCCTTGCGCGAGCCATTTCGCGCCTTGAATCTTCCGTGCCTCGGCATCGAAAACCTCGATGAACGTGCCGCCTATGGCCTTGCGTTTGGCCTCCGGATCCGTCACGCCAGCGAGCTTCTTCATGAACAAGTCACCGGAATGAACGCCTATAACATTGAGTCCCAAGTCTTTATATGAATCAAGGACATCTTCAAACTCATTCTTCCTGAGAAGTCCGTTATCGACGAAGATACATGTCAGGTTCTTGCCGATAGCCTTGTTCAGAAGCACTGCCGCGACGGTGCTGTCAACGCCCCCCGAAAGTCCGAGGATGACCTTGTCGTCACCGAGTTTCTTGCGCATCGCCTCAACGGTTGTGTCAACAAACGAATCCGGAGTCCAGTTGCCGTGGCAGCCGCAGATTGTCATCGCGAAGTTCTCAAGCATCTTCGGGCCTTCCTTGCTGTGGAACACCTCAGGATGGAACTGAACCGCGTAAGTATCTTCATTATCAATCTTATAGGCAGCGTTTTCGATATTGTCGGTGCTTGCGATAACATGCGCATTCACCGGCAGTTTTGCTATCGTATCGCCGTGCGACATCCACACCTGACTTGTCTTCGACACACCTTTGAACAACAATGAATCTTCTTCGACCACAGTCAGCATTGCACGACCGTATTCCCTTGACAATGAAGAATTTACCTCACCACCGAAATGATTTGCGAGGAACTGTGCGCCGTAGCAGATGCCGAGCAGCGGCAATCTGCCTTTGATATTCGACAGATCGGCGAACGGAGCCTTCTCATCGCGTACCGACGACGGGCTTCCGCTTAAAATGACGCCTTTGATGTCATCTGTGATTTCAGGTATTTTGTTGAATGGATGGATTTCACAATAGACGTTGAGTTCGCGGAGACGACGGCCTATGAGTTGCGTCACTTGCGAACCGAAATCCAGAATCAGAATTGTTTCCTGCATATTTTGAAAATTTTCGGCACAAAATTACGAAAATATTCGATGGGAATATGTATCTTTGCAAAAAAAAGAAATATGGCAAAAAAAGCATCAAAAAAGAAGAAAAATACACCAAAGAAGAAGCAGCCGGGCAATGTTTTCAACAAGATACTGATCATCTTGGTTGCCGCTGTCATTGTTGGTTTTTTCACTTTCAAACTCGTAAAGAACCATGGCTCAGACAAAAAGGAAAAGCCTGATACACAATTAGTTGACAAAAAAGACAAGACAGAAGTCAAAGACACACCAGAAGTCCCGGATGGCAAGACAGAGAAAAAGCCGAAGCCGGAGAAAAAGCCGGAACCAAGACCAGAACCAAAACCAGCTGTCGAGACGGTTGTCGCGAAAAGCATCGAAGGCTGTTGGATGAGCACCACCGGCGGCGCGGTTCTCACCATGAAGGATTTCGAGTATCGCATTGATTTCATGGGCGTTGACAGCGGCAAGCCTATCATAGGAACCTACCTTGTAGAGAACAACATCATCACTTTCTCAAACAAACAAGACCCTTGCAAGGATACAGCCGGGGCATACGAAGTGAATTTCAACAAAAAGGAAATCAGTTTCAAGTGCAAAAACGACGATTGCACGAAACGTAAATCCACACTTGTGACCGACTGGGAATGGCTCGACGAGTGAGTCTTTCCGTCAAGCGCCGATCAGTTGCTGGAAAATCTCTTCGACGCCGCCGCTTTCCACAATGTTTTTTGCGAGATAGCCTCTGAAGAACAGCATCACCGAGCCTTTGCCGTCGTTGACAGGCCACATCTTGACCATGTCGGGCAGGTCGTTCGGGATGGCGATGACAGGCCGTCCGGAACCGAAATCGAGGTCATAGACCGGCATCTCACGCAGGTCGTTGACGTAGAGTGTGGTCGGCGTCTTCGAGTTCATGCCTGAAAGGTCGAAGCCGACGTATGGCAGCCGCCATTTTATCGCGTTCATGTTCAGGTCAACGCTCTCATCGAGTTTCCCATCATGGTTTTCAAGGTATTCGGTCACATTCATCTGAATGAGTTTCGCCAATTCAAAAATATCATAACATTCTTTCAATGAATCAGTTACGATATTGTACACTGCATTTCCGACAAAACCGGCACACAGATTCTTATACCTCCCTCTAATGTCGGCGACGGTCACCACAGAATACTCCTTTCTGCCATTGAATCCGTTGAGTATCATGTTGGTTTTCAAGACGGCAGCCGACAAGATCGCATTGGTTCCGATTTTGACGCCTGTCTCCCTGCATGCAATCGCCTTGAGCTGCCCGATTTTGTCACCATTAATCAATAAAGGTGTGCAACTCGCCTTCGAATTTGGCGACATGCCGTAAAACGCCATCTTGAGCAGGCTCCCGAGACCGAGTTTCGTCCATTTCCTTTTTTCCAGAATCGCCGCAGCCTGCGACTTCGACATGAAATCAGGTTTCGGAAGCTCAAGCTGCGTTTCCTGTTGAATCTCAACGTGTTTAACACGACAAAGCAGCGACCATTCATACAAGAAATTGTACAGCGAACGTCCGTCCATGCACATGTGGGCCATTTGTACACCCAGCACCGCACCGTCGCGCATATTCGTCACGCAGACCGTGATCGGCGCACATTTCCCGGCTTTAAAATCCTTGATTTTCAACTCATTGGAAAAATCATCATATATCCGTTCACTCTTCAGAACCATCTTGACAATCATATTGTTGCGCTCGACGACTTCAAACGGCAGGCCTTCGTTGCTGCATGAAATGCCTTCAGCAGAACTCAAACGACCGGCCAGAAACGGATATTTTCCGAGCAAAACGGAGAGTTTCTCAGCCATCAGTTCCGCGTCAAGTTTCTTGTTATAAATCCATACCGCCTTGATAATCATGTCGCCGCAAGCCATGTCGAGCAGCGAGAACTTCCAGGTTTTGATGACGCTTTCCTTATTTGAAACGATGTTTTTCATTTTTTGACATTAATTTTTAACACAAGTTGCACGAGTTTTTCAACACAAGTTTCACGAGTTATTTGCTCTTGTTTTCCAACGATTGAGTTTTTCTTTCACTCGCATTTCCTTCCCTTTCAGGAAATAAAGCCGCCAGTAAGAATACATCAGCGAAAAAATCACCCCGACCGTTTTGGTCACCTGAGCCTTTGTTATTTCTCCGGCGGTCAGAAATTCGTAGATGACCAAACCGACGAATGCCGCAAATGCAACAACCACAAGCACTTTTGAAAGCAAGAACAACCGCTCGCGCCAATCGACATCACGGATTTTATTGATGAAAGTCGGCAACAAAAGGAAAAACACAATCACGCTCGCCACAGCGGTATTTGATGATAACTCTATCATAATCAATGGTTTTTATTTCTTCCAGTTTTTCTGTTTCAAAAAATAGCTGTAGCAGAACATGATGATTGAAATCACGATGAGGGCGGCGCGGGTCACTTTGTACTCGCCGCTCAACTCGTAGCCGACAAATTCGTAAATGATAAAGCCGATCAAGCCGATTGTGAATGTCAAGTAAATGATATTCATCACTTTAATCGCCTTAATGCGTCTGTCGAGATTCTCAAATTCCCTTGCGATGAACGGCATCCCGAAATACATCCCGAACACGCCGACAATCAAAATCCATTCGATGATTGAAGATATTTCCATTTTAGTTTGAAAGTTTGTAAAGTTTGTAAAGTTAATAAAGTTTGAAAGTTAATAAAGTTTGAAAGTTAATAAAGTTTGAAAGTGCCAGACTTTCAGTTAAATTCGTTTATTCTTTTTAAGTGATTCATTTATAATCCATTGCAGCTGGCCGTTAACGGAGCGGAACTCGTCGGCGGCCCACTTCTCGACAGCCTCCATTGTCTTGGTGTCGAGACGCAGAACGAAATTTTTCGTGTTTTCTTTTTCCTTTGCCATAATCACAAATTACAATAGAATACTCAAAACATAAGCTATTATTACAATAATCAAATAAAGCAGCACCTTAACCAAACCCGACCTGTCATTGTGAAAAACAAGCTCGTCATCCCCCACCATTGCCACCGTAGAGACAATCTTTTCGTAAAGTTTCACTGTCTTTTGCTCATTTTTATAGTTGATATAAAACAAGCCGCCAGTGGTGTTGATTTCGATGCAGCATTTGGCGTAATCACGAGCATAAGAAACGGCATGTTTGACACCTTCGTCGGTATAAACCTGACAAACGCCCTTGACGGCCCAATGCACTCCAGCCTTTGGTGGCTGCGGATTATAGCGGCTGGCATACATCTCGTGGCCTCGTCTCACTGCCGGCATCCTTTCAAGAAGCCTCACCGACTTTATCGAATCAGTCCAGATTTTATCTGGAATAAGCAGGTCAACAAAACGAATCTTCTTCTCGCCAACCACAACAATCGGACTACCGAAGCGGACGTAAACGACGAAGGCAATCAACAGGAGCGACAGAAGCGCCACCGCAAGGTAATAGTAGTTAATCGATAAAATGATAGCCGCACTCATAAACTAAATTGCCTCCTCCAGTTTTTTTGACATGATGTGGTCTTCGGTGAAGAATCTGTCGATTATGAAAACAATCGCGGTGACGAGCAACATCGTGATGATTCCCGAAAGGCCCTGGCATCCGTTGAGCAAATCGTTTCCGCCACTGATAAACAACATGTTAGACCCGGCAAGAGCATTGATTGTGCCATGGAAAATCGCCGCCGGATAAACCGATTTCGCTTTCAAGACCAAATAAGCCTCTATCGGCGTCAATGCGAGACACATCGCGACCATCATGAAAACGCCGCCGACACGGTGAACCGGATAGTTGTGCCCCATCAGGATAATCGGGAAATGCCAGATGCCCCAGACGATTCCGACAAAAAGGCACACGACCCAGAAGTTCTTCTTTTTCAACGCGTTTACAAGATAATTACGCCAAGCGTACTCTTCACCAAAAGCGAAAAGAGCGTTTATCGTGACTCCGGCAATCAGGCCTGAAATCAAAGTTGTCAGAACAACAAATTTCGGATTGCTCATCTTGAGCATCATCTCCTGCTGCTCTTCAGGGAGGTCTTCGATGTTCGGAATCTGCGGGACATGAAACCCAAGCTCCGTGTCGGGCATGAACGAGTTGACAACAATTGTCACGGCGACAATCAAAATCGGCAGAATCCAGGCCACGACCCAAGTCCAGTTGATCTTGAATTTAAGCAAGCCCGTATCGCCAAGTTTCTCACCATTAATTAACTGCATCGCCATTGCGCAAAGCATCGGCAAAATCATGTAAAACGTAGCGCAGACAGTGTAAAGAAGCGGCTTGTCGTAAGTGCTGTGGATTCCGATTCCGAAATACATCAAGGCGGCGAACGCCCAGCTCACGAGGCAGACGACCAATGTGAATATGAGTGATTTTTTCATTTTTCTGATATTTTTATTGATTCTAATTTTTTAATACATAATACAAAACCAACCCAATCAAGGCCACCAATCCGATTGACAGGACTATGATTCTATATTTTTTCGCCGATGACTCTGCGAGTTCAGATTCGCCGACGATTTGCACTGTCTTTTGCATCTCGTTGAAAAGATTTTCGGTGAGTTCATCTTTTTTCAAATTAACGTAAAAAACTCCGTCAACCGTTTCAATTTCGATGAAACGCCTTGATTTCCTTGCATTGTCCAAGAACAACGACACCGTCATTTTCTTCGGGCCGTCGTCGGTCATTTTCTTGACCAAGAACGTGCCTCTGCGACGTTTCCCGATTACAAATCCCCGTGCGTGAACGCCAAACAAAACTTTCGGCAATTCCTCGACAAGTCTTATGGATTTAATCATGTTGTTCTTGATTTTCACCGGATTAAATCCAAACATAATGACAATCCCACTTTCGTCGAAACGAATACGATTCCTGCCTACGCACATAATTATCGAAGTAAGCAGTGCAGCGAAAGCGAAAGAGACAATGTAACCCAGTACATACATGATTCAACCAAGTAAATTGTGTATAACAAATTTTATAAAACTAATCACCTCAATCTCCTAAAACTCCTCAATCTCCTACTGATACAGTGTTCCGGTGTTCACAACAGGCTGTGCGGCGTCGTCGGCGCAGAGCACGACCATGAGGTTGCTCACCATAGCGGCTTTCTTGTCATCGTCGAGTTCGACGACCTCGTCATCCTTGAGTTTGTCGAGGGCCATCTTGACCATCGAGACCGCGCCTTCCACAATCTTCTCACGAGCCGCGATGATGGCCGCCGCCTGCTGACGGCGAAGCATAACCGCCGCAATCTCAGGGGAATACGCCAGATAGTTGATTCTCGCCTCGATGACTTCCAAGCCAGACATCGCGAGACGGTCGTTGAGTTTGTTGAGAAGGATGTCGTTGATTTCCGAGCCGCCCGAACGGAGTGTCAGCTCGCCCGATTTCGTGTCGTCGTTGTCATCGTAGGCGAACATTCCGGCGACTTCACGAAGCGCGGCGTCGCTCTGCACCCTGACGAAACTCTCGAAAGCACGCATACGGCTTGAAACCGCAGCGTTGCCTCCGACGCTTGTACCCATAGTATTGACGGCAATCGTCTGAGAATCAATTTCAAACATCGCCTTGTACGTGTCTTTCAGCTTCCAAACGAGAATCTGGCCGATCATAATCGGGTTGCCGGTCTTGTCGTTCACCTTGATGGGATCGACGTTGAGGTTGCGGGCGCGGAGAGAAACCCTCTTTGACGACATCAGCGGGTTGACCCAGTAGAAGCCGGTCTTCGTGAACGTGCCGCGGTACTTTCCGAAGAAAAGCATCACCATGCCCTCATTCGGTTCGAGTTTCTTGAAACCAATCAGAAGAAAGATGTCAATCAAAATCAAGGCAATTCCGCCTATCACCAAACCGACAGGCTCACCTTCTGTACATCTTGTAAATCCGAATATTGCAGCGGCAATAATGGCGATAACCACAAACAACATGACGAAACCATTGAGTTTCAATCCTTTAAATTCAAATTCCTTGTTTTCCATACGTTTAATTTTTTAGATAATTTGATATTATTTTGATATTACTTTGATGGCGCAAAGATACAACATTTTTTTAATGTGCAAGAAAAAATTTAATTTTTTTATCAAAGCATGATTTTTCAAAAATTACAAGTATCTTTGCAGAAAAATTAAATGATATGAAAACATCAGAAAATTCAAAAGCCAAACAAGCTAACGAGTTGAACATCAATCATAATCCAAACATCACAAGCAAAAAAAAGAAATATCCAAAATCAATAAAAGGCTGCATTTCGGTTGAGGAGTATATTGATATTTTAAGGGAGGAAATAAAGAAGAGATATGAAGAATTACAAAATACAAATCAACAAAAAAAGCCATTACCTTTATCTTGACGGGCTGCGCGGCGTGGCGGCGTTGATGGTCTTGGGCTTTCATCTCTTTGAGGCGGTCGCTTTCGCCGCCGGCGAACCAGAACAAGACATGTTCCACGGTTTCCTCGCCGTCGATTTCTTCCTGATTCTGTCGGGTTTCGTGATGGGTTATGCATACGACAATGAATGGGGCAAGATGTCGGTCGGGCAGTTTTTCAGGAAACGTCTGATACGTCTTCATCCCATGGTCGTGATGGGTGTCGCGATCGGACTGGCCGCGTTTCTGTTTCAAGGCGGATTGAAATGGGACGGCAGTGCCAACAGCTTGGTAAACATCGCGTTAAGCACAATATTGGCCTTGCTTTTGTTGCCGTCGCCCGCCGGAGTTGATGTCCGCGGCAACACCGAGATCTTCCCGCTCAACGGCCCGCATTGGTCGCTGTTCTTCGAATACATCGGAAACATCGTTTACGCATTGGCAATCAGGAAGTTCACGACGAAAACGCTGAAAGTCTGGGTGGCGGTCACAGGCGTCTCGTTCCTTTGCGTCGGGATTTTCGGGCCTTACGGAAGCCTCGGCTACGGCTGGTCGTCGCAGCCGGTGAGTCTGCTCGGCGGCTTCCTCAGGATGTCGTTCGACTACGGCCTCGGGATGCTGCTGATCAGGACTTTCAGAGAGAGAAACGTCAAGTCTTCCGAAAAAAAGCACACCTTTATTATATATGCGGCGTTGCTCGTCATGCTTCTCTGCGTCCCGTCGCTCGGGGAAATGAACGTTTACTTTGAGTTCTTATGCGTCGCGATCTGCTTCCCGACGATAATCTGGTTCAGCGCGAAAGGCGTTGCGCGGAGCGGTTTCGAGCGTAAGTCGCTGAAATTCATCGGCGACCTCTCCTACCCGCTTTACGCGATTCATTATCCTTTCATCTATCTTTACATCGGTTGGATCAACGAAGGCCGTCATCCTTTCGGCCCTTACGGATGGTGCACGCCCGTTGCCATCGCGTTGATTGTCATCGCGGCAGCTGCGATTTTAATGAGGTTTTACGACATCCCGATAAGGAAAAGGCTAACAAAAAAGTCCTGAGCCGCATCGGACCAGGACTTGCAAAATGTTTTTCAATTTGAAAATCAATAGTTTTCGGCTTTGATTTGGAAGTACGACTGCGGATGATTGCACACCGGGCACATTTGCGGGGCTTTCTTGCCGACGACGATGTGGCCGCAGTTGGCGCACTGCCAGACCATGTCACCGTCGCGTGAGAAGACGATGCCGTTTTCGATGTTCGCCAAAAGTTTGCGGTAACGTTCCTCGTGCTCCTTTTCGATATTGCCGACCATCTTGAACAGAGCGGCGATTTTCGTGAAGCCTTCCTCGCGTGCGACCGCCTCGAATGCGGCGTACATGTCGGTCCACTCGTAGTTCTCACCGTCGGCGGCGTCCTTCAGATTCGTGACTGTGTCGGGCACCTCGTTGCCTTCATGAAGAAGTTTGAACCAGATTTTCGCGTGTTCTTTCTCGTTGTTCGCGGTCTCCTCGAAGAGGTCTGCAATCTGGTTGTAGCCCTCCTTACGAGCCTTTGATGCGTAGTAGCTGTACTTGTTTCTTGCCATTGATTCGCCCGCGAAGGCAGCCTGCAAGTTGGCTTCTGTCTTTGAACCTTTTAATTCCATAATGTTGATTATTAGATGTTTACTTGGTTAAACCAGCGTTCCCAAACTTGTCATTTCCATATTATAACAAATTTAAAAACCATGCAAAGATATGATTTTTTATTCTATAATTGAAAGTCGTATCAAATTAAAGTGTAATTTTACAGTTCAAAGCGGCGACGGCGCACCGGCCACAGGCTGGCGGCGGGGCTGGCTACAATCTGACAGATGTTTGGTTCGTTTTCTTTGATAAACTCATGTAATTCTGATTGTTTCATATTCATTATACAATTTGTTGATTTTGATTGAATGTTATAAATACAAAGATAGTCAATTTTGCTGGATTAGGACAAAAAATCAGTAGAGACGCGATTCATCGCGTCTTTACAAGCGGATTATATTATCACAAGAGACGCGATGAATCGCGTCTCTACAATTGAATCATGTTATCACAAGGATTTATCTCACGCCGAGCCGCTACGAAGACTCGTCGCTGGAATACACGGGCATTAACTGCCATGAAAACGACAGCTACATCGGGGTATTCGACGCGAAAGTCGCGGCAGACAGAGTCATCGTCGGGAAATGAAGAAGAAGGCCTGGTCAAACTCTTGTTAGACCAGGCCTTGTATCAAGTCGGCTTTACAGACAAATCTTCCAATCCTCAATCAAATATATTTTGCAGTTCGCCATTGAATTTTATTGCGAAATCATGCTGTTCGGAGCCTTTTGTCACAACAATGTTTTCTGAAGAAATATTGTAATGCGCGTCCCCGTCTTTTTCAATATATAAAGTACCTTCAGCGCCCACAAACGACTGTTCGATGGCAGCTTTTGGATTCGCCAAGAACTCTATGATATTTACGTCCGTCATGTAGGCCACATTCGGGAGCATTAGCACCGGGTCGATATGGACGTCAAAAGTTCCTGCGGGGAACTCCATCGCTGGGGAGAGCAGTGCAACAACGTTTGTCCTGGTTGTGTCTGTCGCGGCAGGATCGTTTTCGCAGAAGAAAGCTATGGAGAAGTCACGGCCTTCAAATGAGGATGTCAGCAACATCGGGACCTTGATGTCATGCGATTCTCCATCAATGGTAAATGAGGCCTCCGTCGGTGGCGTTGGGACAACGGGCATCGAATATGTCCCGTCATAGTAAAGTTCAAAATCAACAGTTTCGCCAGAAAAAACGAGTTCTTCGTTGGTCATTTTCACACCGCTTGTGGTAATCCGTATGTTATTTCCTTCGCCGGTGATTTTTGCAGAGCCTTCCGTCGCGAAGTATGCGTTTTTAAGCATTTCATCGATAGATGTAGTTCCGTTACCGGTCATGGCGAGCAACATGGGGGTCGTTTCTGTGAGAATGACAGAGAGTCCCATGTCGCCTGTTTGAATTTCACCGCCAAGGAATATGAATCCAACGGCATCGGAAATGTCGTTTTCCGACTTTCTGATGAGGAGCATTGTACAGTCTTTTCCTTGAACGGTCACTTTGCCCGCCAAGGCACAGCCCAAATCATAAGTGTTGCCGTCAAGTTTGAAGGCGTTGCTGACGGACGGATTGTCGTCATCGCTTTTGCTGCAGGATGTGAATGACAGCATCGCTGCGGCAATCATCATGAATGATATGAATAACTTTTTCATTTTTTTGATATTAAACAGTTTTTTAATGCAAACGAAATGAACAAAACACTCTAATTGTGTCAACTACACTAAAAAATGAGTTTGATAATAATATGTCGAACTCATTTTTTAACCTGACAAATGACGTTATCTGTCTAACGTCTCGTTTTTAGAAACCAAGGAGTCAATTTGAACTTTATTAGTTGTTCTGCTCAAGATCAATGACATCAGATTCTGTTTCAACACCGTTTTCAATAGTGTTTTCAACATTCAGCATGTCGGGGGCAATCGTGTCATCGTGTTTACAATTTGTAAAAAGCGTCATTCCACCAACTAAAAGCAGAACTGCTATTAATACTTTTTTCATTGTGATTTATTTTTAATGCATGGACTTCTGTTTTTGCTTTTTCCACGCCGCCATTCTGAATTTCGCGAAGTCCGTTTAACGAAATCCAAAATGGAAACGACGCTGCAAAGTTACATTTTTTTATGATTTATTCATTTTTTTTCAAAAAAAAAATTTGAATACCAATAATTTAACACAAATTCACATCATCTTCTTCATAAAACAGCAGAAAAATGTCGGCTTACTCGCTGTCGTTCATAAGAAACGGTTCCAAGAAATCAAACCATCCCATATAAGTCAGCAGGAACTCAGCCCCGGACATGAAATGATCTGGGAAAGTCAGGTCGGTCAACGTCGAATTTGGCCATGCATCTTTGGCTAAGACAGAACATTCGCATGGCACGATGTCGTCATCCGGACAATGAAACAGTTTCACGGGAGTCTGCGGAGCCGTCTTAATCAGTGAATTCTTTTCCAAGGCGACGAAAAATCTTTGAATATCTTCATTTCCGTTATATTCTGAAGAAGCCGCGTAAAAATCCGGATGGATGACTTTCGAGATCGTATCGCCGAGGATTTCGTGAAGATACGACACCTGCGTGTTATCAAAAAGCTTGTCATAACCCTTGTCGAAAATCCTCCGGGCATACATGTTATGATAATTCAAATCCAGATGCTCGCCGTAATTCATGCCTCTGATAACAAATGGAATATACCCGTTCCTTGAGAACGTCTGGTCGGGACTTGCTGTAAAGCGGTTGAAGAACCTAACCAAATCGTATGGCCCCGCACCAGCCCACACATCATCTATCCTATCCTGCATCCCCCGCGACTCCATCTCAAGCAAAGTAGATATTGTGGCGGCACCGCCCTGAGAATAACCCATCAGCACTATTTTGTCGTCATTACGTGCCAAATCAGTCTGTTCGAGATATTGCTCCGCAGCGGAAAACATATCCGCACAAGTCGTGCCTGTGAGAGATGAAACCAGATAGGGATGAAGGAGATCAGGCTGTTCCGTACTGCCATAACCCAGGTAATCAGCCAAAACGACGACATCGCCGTTGACAGCCGGAGCCGCTTCCATCGGAAACCCAATCGTTGACGGCGCCACGTTGATGTCACAAGTGCCGTGCTGCACACTCACTATCTTGTCGTATTCCGTAAGTGAAGTCGGATAAGTAATAATGCCTGAAGCTGTTACGACATCACCGTCAACGCCCGTCGTCGTGTATAAAATGCTCACGACCCTGACATCACGTACAAGTGTGGCAATTAAACCTTCAAACGCCGCAATAGGCTGAATCTGAGAACAAATGGAATGTGCCACTTCGCGTTTTGTCATAACGACATCTTTCGTCACCGATACAAGTTGTCCTGTCTTTGTCTCTTCAGAATTATTGTTTAAAGAATCGTCGTCTGACTTATTGCATGCTGCGCAAAACAGGAGCGCAAATGCGAAAATGAATAATTTTCTCTTCATCTGTTTTATAAATGAATTCAGGCGGCAAAGTTACATCTTTTTTTGAAAAACAGAATCATCGTCGGGAAATGAAGTGGCTAAAAGCACTTCCGTTCCAGCATCTCCGCGAACGCGATCTTGAACCACGCCGTGTAATTTTCGGGATGTTTTTCGATGTCGGACTTGATGTTTTCGACGGTCTCGTATTTGTACGTATCGACTTCTTCCTTATTAATCAAAGGTGTATTGTCTGAAGTCCCGATGAAGACATGGTCAAACTCATGTTCGGTGAGACCTTGCATCACGTCGGCCTTATAGATGAAGCTGAAAATCTCCTTCAGTTCGCATTCCATGCCCATCTCCTCCATGAGGCGGCGTTTTGTCGCGGCTCCGAGACTCTCGCCGTCGCGCGGATGGCTGCAGCAGGTGTTCGTCCACAGCCCGGGCGTGTGGTATTTCGTCAAGGCGCGGCGCTGGAGAAGCATCTCCTTTTTCGAGTTGAAGATGAAAATCGAGAACGCGCGGTGCAACGTCGGGTTGACGTGAGCTTCCATCTTCTCCATCAGCCCGACCTGATTATCTTGATTGTCAACGAGTACTACGTATTCCGGCATTGTCACTTTTTCCGTTTGCCGGGTACATGTCAGCTTCGCTGCCATGTACTCGGTTATTCAAATAATGCCTTACAGGCACATTTTTTCTGTTATTTATTACTACACGTTAAACCTTATATTAATAATGTCGCCGTCCTTCACGACGTAAGTCTTGCCTTCGACGCCGAACTTTCCGGCTTCCTTGACGGCCTGTTCGGAGCCGTAGTGCAGGAAGTCTTCGGTGCTCATCACCTCGGCGCGGATGAAGCCGCGTTGCAGGTCGCTGTGGATGACGCCCGCCGCCATCGGAGCCGTGTCGCCGACGTGTATTGTCCAAGCGCGGGTCTCATCGGGGCCTGTGGTGAAGAACGACTGCAGTTTCAAGGTGCTGTACGCCAGACGCACGAGGCGGTTCACGCCGGGTTCGGTCAGGCCGGCGTCCTCCATGAAGAGCTGACGGTCGTCCTCGTCGAGTTCGGCGATTTCCGACTCAAGCTTGCCCGCCAAAATCACCATGTCTTCGCCGTGAAGCGCGGCCTTCACCGCCTCGGTGTATTTGTTTCCCGTCAGGGCCGAAGCGTCGTCAACGTTGCAGACGTACATGATCGGCTTGACCGTGAGCAGCTGAATGTCCTGGATATATTTCTTGTCTTCCTCGGAGACGTCGGCGGTGCGGGCGTTCTGCATGTTTTCGAGAACCTCCTTATAAATCGAAAGGACCTCGAAGGCGCGTTTGTTGTCCTTGTCGCCGTTCTTGAGCAGTTTCTCGACGCGTTGCAGCTTGCGTGTCACGAGGTCGAGGTCGCGCACCTGAAGCTCAAGGTCAACGAGTTCCATGTCGCGGACGGGGTCGATGCTTCCTTCGCTGTGCGGGACGTTCGGGTCGTCGAAGCAGCGCAGCACGTGGATGAGCGCATCGACGGTCTGGACTTCGGCGAGGAGTTTGTTGCCGACACCCTGTCCGCCCCTGCTGAGGCCCGGAAGGTCAACGATCTCGACCGTCGCCGGAATGACTTTCCTCGAATGAGAGATGTTGTCGATGAGTTTGAGGCGTTCGTCCTTGACCTCGCACATCCCGATATTCGACTTTGTAGCAAAGCCTATTTCAGCTTTAGTGTTTGATATACAATTAAATATAGTTGTCTTTCCAGTATTTGAAAGACCGATGATTCCGCAATTGAGTGCCATCTTTTTAAATTTTTGCAAAAATACAAAAAAGACTTCAGCCATCGGTCACCTGCCATCAGTTTTTTATCAAAAAATAGAAATGCGTCAAACATGTCAAATTTAGTCATATTTTTGCGCGAAATTTTTCAAAGGAAAAAGAATGTTTGTCGGAGAATTGATTTCGTTAGGCGTCGCCCTTTCGTGGACCGCCACTGCGCTTTTCGCCGAGGTCGGCTCGAAGCGGATGGGGTCGTTGCCGTTCAACACGATACGTATGACGATGTCGCTCGCGTTCCTCGTCGTCACCCTTTGGCTGGTGATGGGAGTCCCCTACCCGCGTTACGCCGACGGCGGCACATGGACGTGGCTGCTGCTTTCGGGCGTGGTCGGCTACGTCATCGGCGACTACTGTCTGATGCAGGGTTACATCCACATCGGGTCGCGTTTCGGGCAGCTTTTCATGACTTTGTCGGCACCCACGGCGGCCATCACCGGACGAGTCTTTCTCGGCGAGCAGATGCGTCCGACGGCCATCATCGGAATGATTATCACATTAAGCGGCATCGCACTGTCCATCTTGTCAAAAAGCGATGACTCCCAACAGCATAGCATTCGTTTCAAGCTTCCCGCGAGAGGTGTTTTCTATGCGGCGATGGCTGGTATCTGCCAAGGTTTCGGGCTTGTGCTGAGCAAAATCGGGCTGACACATTACGATGCAGCATTGTCCGCCGTCGGCATCGCGCACGACGCGGTGTTTGAAGGCGCGTTGTTGCAGTTGCCAGCCAGCGTCAGCATGTCGTTTGCCGCCACCACCATCCGCGCCTACATCGGGCTCATCGGTTTCTTCCTGGCTTTGATGATCTTCAACAGAGACGGCTTGGAGAAGCTCCGTCGCGCCGTCAGCGACCGCAAGGCGATGTGGTGCGTGTTCGCCTCCACCATCTTCGGCCCGTTCATCGGTGTCAGCGCGTCGTTGCTCGCCACGCAGTTCACATCTGCCGGCATCGCGCAGACGCTCTTCGCACTCACGCCGATACTCATCATCGCGCCGGCGGCGGTGCTTTTCCACCAGAAGGTGACAGCGCGTGAGGTGGTCGGGGCAGTTGTCAGCGTGGCGGGAGTCTGCTTGTTTTTCGTGTAACAAGTGCCGGAAACAATCAAATTGATTGAATCGTGGACAAGTCCCAAAAAGTTCATGGAGTCATCATTAACTTCAATTATGGAATAAAAAGTCTTTGATTTCTCCACTTTTTTTCATCCGAACCATTTTATGCTTATTTTTGCGGCTTAAAACCACGCAATCATGTCAAATAACGAAATTGGTTATGTCTATATCCTGACCAATCCAAGTTTCAGGGAAGACTGGGTTAAGATTGGGAAAAGCTCGCGTCCTGTTGACGTGAGGTCGAAGGAACTCGACAACACCGCTGTACCTCTTCCCTTTGAGATTTATGCCACCTTGAAGACATCAAAATACGCCATAGTTGAAAAGCAGATACACAAACAGATTGACAGACTTACCGACTTGAGGATCAGGCAGAACCGTGAGTTTTTCAACATCGCGCCGGATGTCGCCCTTGATATTATGCGCGACATCGCTGACTTGCTCGATGACGCCGAAATTGCGGTGTACGTGAATGGCAAACCAATGATATCCAAAGACAAAGACGAGGATAAAAAAATAAAAGACGAGGTAGAGACAAAGAAACACTTGGCTTCAAAGCCATCCTTCAAATTCCCAATGATCGGCTTGAAAGTCGGTGATGTCGTGACATTCTCACCGACCGGCGTTGAAGTGAGAGTCGCAACTGACAACAAGGTCGAATATGAAGGAAGATTGTGGTCACTGTCAGCATTCACTGCGACATTTATGCCAATCGAAAAGCAAAACACTTCCGGTGCCTATCAGGGGCCGAAGTACTTCACATACAAAGGTAAGACTCTGAATGATTTGAGAAATGAGAACGAAGGCATGACAGCAGAATGATGTGGTGGCAGGTTTCGCGTTTCATGGTTGATAACCACGCAGAAACCCCTCACATCCTTCAACTATGTCGTCAAACGTCTTCTCAAAATCGCCGGTGTACCAAGGGTCGGCGACATCGCGGCGTTTGCCGGCATGCGACATCATCAGCGAAATCTTGCCATCGGTGTCCTCGCCGAGGAGCCTCCTCAAATTCCGCAGGTTGTTTTCATCCATCGCGATGATGAAATCGTAGTATTCATAGTCGCAGTGCGTAATCTGGCGGGCCATGCGGCTGCCGTATCTCACGCCTTTCCGCGACAGAATCCGTCGCGCCGGAGGATAGATGTCGTTGCCGATCTCCTCGGTCGAGGTCGCCGCCGACGCAATCTCGAACTCGTCAGCCATGCCGGATTTCTCCACCATGTCCTTCAAAATATATTCCGCCATCGGACTGCGGCAGATATTCCCGTGGCAGACGAAAAGCACTTTATGTTTTCTCATTTTAATTTTTTCGGCAAAATTACAAAAAAGTCGCGAAAATGGATTTGTTTTCCCACAAGTCGCGAAAATACATCCATGAATATTTTTTTCAAGAAAAAGTTATTGTGTATCAAAACTTTTTGTATTTTTGCGCCTCGTTCAAATCTTATCCCAAAATTGATTTTTCAAATTGAAAATCAATGATTTGAAAATTATTAATTAAAGTCAAACAATCCTCGGTGTTTTAATTTGGGAGGAATATCGGGTACAATTTTACAAAAAATAAATGAACGAAAACGAAAACATCGTCAACGAAGAAGTCAAGAACGTTGAGGAGAAAGAAACAAAAAGAGTGAAACCGGTCCCGGCTGCGGATTTCGACTGGAGCAGCAGCACCAAGAAGCACGACAGCTACAGCGACGCTGACCGCGAGAGAATGGCCGCGATGTACGAGAAGACAATGAGTCAGATCGGCGACCACGAGGTCATCGACGGAACAGTCGTGGCGAAGACCGCACGCGAAGTGGTCGTCAACATCGGCTTCAAGTCAGACGGTGTTATTCCGATTTCAGAGTTCCGTCACAACCCGGACCTCAAAGTCGGTGACGTCATCGAGGTTTACGTTGAGAATCAGGAAGGTGTCAACGGCCAGCTCGTCCTTTCACACAAGAAGGCGCGCCTGCTGAAGTCATGGGACCGCGTCAATGCAGCATTCGACAGCCAGGAGATCGTCCGCGGCTTCGTGAAGAGCCGTACAAAAGGCGGCTTGATCGTCGATGTGTTCGGCATCGAGGCATTCCTCCCAGGTTCACAGATTGACGTGAAGCCTATCCGCGACTACGACGTGTATGTCAACAGCACGATGGAGTTCAAGGTCGTGAAGATCAACCACGAGTACAAGAACGTCGTTGTTTCACACAAGGCACTCATCGAAGACGAAATCGAGCAGCAGAAGAGCGAAATCATCAGCAAGCTTGAAAAAGGTCAGGTCCTCGAAGGCGTCGTCAAGAACATCACCAACTACGGCGTGTTCATCGACCTCGGCGGTGTTGACGGTCTCATCCACATCACAGACCTTTCATGGGGACGCATCAACGATCCCAAGGAAATCGTCCAGCTTGACCAGCAGATCAAGGTTGTCATCCTCGACTTCGACGACAGCAAGAAGCGTATTGCTCTCGGCCTGAAGCAGCTCACGCCACATCCGTGGGATGCCCTCGACCCGAACATCAAGGTCGGTGACACAGTGAAGGGCAAAGTCGTCGTCATCGCCGACTACGGTGCGTTCATCGAGATCGCCCCGGGCGTTGAAGGCCTCATCCACGTCTCAGAAATGTCATGGTCACAGCATCTCCGCACAGCCCAGGACTTCCTGCACCTCGGCGACGAAGTCGAAGCGAAGGTCCTCACACTCGACCGCGAGGAGCGCAAGATGAGCCTCGGCATGAAGCAGCTCATCCCGGATCCATGGGCGAACATCTCAGAACGTTACCCGAAGGGTTCAAAGCACACCGCGACAGTCCGCAACTTCACCAACTTCGGCATCTTCGTGGAGCTTGAAGAAGGCGTTGACGGTCTCATCCACATCTCAGACCTCAGCTGGTCGAAGAAGATCAAACACCCGGCAGAGTTCACGAAGATCGGCGACACTATCGATGTCATCGTCCTCGATGTTGACGAAGAGAACCGCCGCCTGAGCCTCGGCCACAAGCAGCTTGAAGAGAACCCGTGGGATGTCTTCGAAAGCATCTTCACAGTCGGCTCGATCCAGCAGGGCACGATCATCAGCACAAACGAAAAGGGCGTCGTCGTCTCATTGCCTTACGGCGTTGAAGGCTTCTGCCCGAACCGTCACCTCAAGAAAGAAGACGGCACGACAGCCAAGAACGACGAGACTCTCGACTTCAAGGTGATTGAGTTCTCGAAGGAAAACAAGAAGATCATCCTCTCACACTCACGCATCTGGGAAGAGACAAAGGCAGTCGCAGAAGAAGCTGAAGCAGCCGAGAAAGAGAAGGCACAGAAGAACACGAAACGTGCCGTGAAACAGATCAACGACAGCGTCGAGAAAACCACTCTCGGTGACCTCGATGTCCTCGCAGCTCTGAAAGAGAACCTCGAGAAAGAGGAGAAAGGCAACAAATAAGCCTGATTCAAGACAGAATAATTAGTATTCTAAATAAGAAAGCGTTTCCGTGATGGAGACGCTTTTCTTTTTTCACCACGAATTGCACCACGAATTGCACCACGAATCTTCACGAAGGTTCTTCACCACGAATTGCACGAATGATACGAATTTTTGTCACCACGAATTGCACCACGAATTGCACCACGAATTGCACGAATGACACGAATATTTTAGTCTGCATACTGCGCGGATTTCATGCAGATGTTTTTTGAAAAGATCCGCATTTGCCCCGTGAAATATGAAGGATTTTTATTACCTTTGCGACTTATTTCAAAGTTATGAAAATCGTCTTCCTCGAACCGCTCGGATTCACCGTCGAATCCATCGAAAAAGCCTGTGACAACTTGAAGAGTCAAGGCCACGACATCGTCATCTTCCCCGACAAACGACCTGAGTTGAACATCGAACGCGCCCGCGGGGCCGACATCGTGGCGCAGACCGACATGCCTATGGGCAAGGATTTCTTCGACTCCTGCCCCACCCTCAAGATGCTCGCAATCGCAATAGTCGGCCTCGACCATGTGGATTTGGATTATTGCGAGAAACACAACATTCTCGTCAGGAACGCAGCAGGTTATTCAACCGGAGCCGTCGCCGAGCTTGCAATTGGAATGATGATTGGTTTGTATCGGCATATCGTTGAAAACGAAAGCATTACGCGCAGATGCCATGGCTGCGCCATCCTTCCCGGGAAGGAGATTTCGGGCAAGAACGTCGGGATAATCGGCATGGGCGCGATAGGCCGCCGCACCGCAGAATTGGCGAAGGCGTTCGGCTGCAACATCCTCGCATGGAACAGAAAACCCGTTGACATTAAAGGCGTTACATTCGTTGATAAAGAGACGCTACTCAAAGAATCGGACATCGTTTCGCTGCATATCGCCCTGAACGAGGAGACACGCGGTTTCATTTCCGCCAAGGAACTTGCGATGATGAAAAAGTCGGCCGTCCTCATCAACACGGCGCGCGGCGGGCTGTTAAACACTGACGACCTCGCCGAAGCGTTGAAAACCAAGAAGATCGCAGGCGCGGCGCTCGACGTTTACGACGGTGAGCCGCCACTTTACTACGGACTGCCGCCGATAACAAAAGAGAATCCGCTGCTGTCGGCGCCAAACACCATGCTGCTTCCACACATCGGTTTCGGCACCGTCGAAGCCAAAGAATTAAGGCTCAAACTCGTTATTGAAAACATCGAAAAATTTGCAAATAATTGAATTTCAAATGAAAAGAATCTTAGCTTTATCGCTTGCCATGGCACTTGCCATTTTTTCATGCAAAACAAACAAAAATCCAGAAAACACTGAGAATAAACAAGTTACCGACACAATCACGGCGAAGGCACTTGAGGAATGGAAAAACGACCACTTCGGTATGTTCATTCATTTCGGGGTCTATTCAAAACTCGCAGGAATATGGAAAGGCGAACAAATCCCGTATTACGGAGAGCAGATTATGAACCACGCCCGCATCACCGTGCCTGAATATGAAGCCGTCGCAAGAGAATTTAACCCGACAGACTTCAACACCGACGAAATCGTCGAACTCGCCGAAAACGCCGGAATGAAATATATCGTCATCACCACGAAACACCATGACGGGTTCTGCATGTTCGACACGCAAACCACTGATTATGATATCGTTGACTTCACGCCATACGGCAAAGACATTGTCGGGCAACTCGCCGACGCCTGCCACCGGCACGGCATGAAACTCGGTTTTTATTACTCCCTTCCCGACTGGCATTATCCAAGCAGCATCCCGCATCTCAAGCCGGATTCGACGACAAAATGTTGGGAACACGTGAACCAAGTCTATTCGCCGCTGGAGACAGTCACGCCCGAGCTGGAGGAATATATCGTGAAGCAAATCAGCGAGTTACTGACAAATTACGGTGAGGTCACGACATTGTGGTTCGACATGGGGCTTGTGACGCCGGAGCAGAGCAGACGTTTCCGCGAAGTCGTCAAAAGCATTCAGCCTCAATGTCTTATCAACGGAAGGATTATGAACAACCAAGGCGATTACATGACATTGCCCGACAACGGCGACGTGGCGTCGTATGGCGACATTTACTGGGACAATCCCGCATCGCTTTACGGCACATGGGGCTACAAGTCGTGGATTGAGCGACCAGAATTGTCGGAACAAGTCAGAACACAAATCGGGAGATTGAGAAGCACCGTAAGCCACGGCGGAGTGTTCCTGCTCAACATCGGCCCCAACGG
Source organism: Candidatus Limimorpha caballi (assembly GCA_018064605.1). Classification (GTDB taxonomy): domain Bacteria; phylum Bacteroidota; class Bacteroidia; order Bacteroidales; family F082; genus Limimorpha; species Limimorpha caballi. Next base: position 31,399 of record JAGHUX010000036.1, read on the forward strand.
AGACGGCAAAGTCATTGATTACGAGAAAGATGTGCTTGACGGAATTGGAGAGTACCTGCGCGACAATCCGAATTTTTATGAAACCGAATGTGCAACATCATCAAACTCAGAAAAGATCATAACCGCGGACGATTCAGCCGACGAGATCGTCCTCGACGGCGGCGATGCGCTCCGTCACGCGATGATTGACGGCACGGGTTACATGAGTGTCCAGCCGGATTCGTGGCTTTCATGGAAAGTTGAAGCCGCCGAATCGGCCGAATACGACGTTTTCGCCGTCTATCTCCCTGAAAATGACGCGAAAGAATATGTCCTGAAATGCAATGAAATCAGTCTGAATCACGTCCTGCCCGGCGTTGACAGGATGGTTCAGACCTCATATTTCGGAAGCGTATTAATTGAAAAAGGTGTCAATGAAGTCATTCTCGACCAGGCGAGCCGGTGCAATCCGCTTGAGCCGCTTGGTGTCGAGGTTGAAAAGATAATTTTGAGAAAAAAGTGATTTTTCAGTTAATATTTTTCACCCGTAGGCGGAATTAAATCTTATTAAAATTTCTTTAAAAAATTACGAAAAAGTTGTACAATTCGCTGATTTTTAGCAATTTAGCGTGTTAAAAAATACATATAGCCGTGTGCAACTTGTACGCGAAATACGCAAAAATTCTTGAGATATGCAAGCATTTTTCCGAAAATCTTGTCAATGCCGTCGGCAATGTCCCCAGAAGGGGTGTCGTCCCGCGTTTTTCAGACGTGGAGGTCGTCGCCCTGTCAATGACAGCCGAGGACATTGACAGCGAGAACATGCTGTTCAACAGGCTGAAGGAGTTCGGCGGCCTCATGCCGAACCTGATATGCAAGGTCGGCGCGTTCACCGTCCTGCGATACATCAACAGCGTGAACGGAAGGCCCGTGAGCCGGGTGAAGTACGCCCTCAACCCCTGACGGTTTCATAGGGTTGAACCGTCACGTCCGCGCGATAACACGCACCACCTCCTCGGTGAGAATCGCCATGTTCGTAAGCTCATTGAAATAGCGGACATCGATCGTTTTAATCCAGCTGCCCGCTATTTCCTGAGATTCACTTATTGTCAAATCAACATTCTGAGGTTGCATTTTCGAGACGTTTCATCATTGCGAACATGAATATCGCGGAAACCACGCACAAGATAATCAACACGCCCCATATCATCACGAGCGAGAGGCCAGTGTTCCAGATCGAGCTGATGACCGACGTGAGGTAGTTGCCTATTGCCGTGGCGCCGAACCACAAGCCCATCATGAGGCCTTTGAGCTTCGGAGGCGCGACTTTCGACACAAATGATATTCCCATCGGGCTTAACAAAAGCTCGCCGAATGTGAGAACCAAGTACGTGGAAATCAGCCAGTTGGGCGACACGAGTATGTTACTGACACCGCCAGTCACCTCAAGCTCCTTCGGCGAAGGAAGCCCGAACGAAGCAGCCGCCATCACGCAGTAACCGAGTGCCGCAACAAGCATGCCCAACGCAATCTTCCGTGGCGCCGACGGCTCCTTGCCTTTCTTCGCCAAAGCTCCGAAAAGCGCAATCGAGACCGGCGTCAGAGCCACCACGAAGAACGGGTTGAAATGCTGGAAGATCTGCGGAAGCAGGTTGACCGTATCCTCGACATTCGCCGCCTTGTACCAGACACCCGCCACGCACAACGCGAGAATCAATGCGGAAACAATCTTCCCTTTTTTATTTTCACTCTGGAAAAGTCCGAACAAAGCATATACGCCTACAGCGATGATTGCGAGCGTGAAGACATCGAAGCCGATTCTGGTCCAGCCTGTTGCGGTTGACGCGGTGTAGTCGCGGGCGAAATATGTCAATGTCAGACCTGCCTGCTGGAACGCCATCCAGAAGAATATGACGACAGCGAAAACGAGGCAGAGTGCCACGACGCGTTCTTTCGTCTGTTTCGGAGTAAGTTCTGCGACATTCTCTTCTGCCGCGGCCTTGGCGTCTTTGCGTACATCGACATGCTTGAACAAGCGGCGGAAACCGAAATAGATGCCAATCGACAAAATCAAAGACAAGCAGGCGACACCGAATCCGTAGCTGTAAGCATTTGACAATGAGTCGATGTAGCTGTTGCAGAAAGTCGTCATGTCACCGGCGAAACTGCTTTGGCTTGCCGCGAGTGCCTCAAGGCGTGTCATGCCGTCGGTGGTGATTGTCCCGTCAAGGAACTGGTGAGCTAACGACGGGATGTTGGCGTCGTAGGTGAAACCGCTCTTGGCGAGGAAGGAGTTTGTGACAGCGGTGGCTGTCGTCGGCGCGAACATCGAGCCGATGTTGATTGCCATGTAGAACAGGCTGAAGCCGCCGTCGCGCTTGGCAGCGTACCTCGGGTCATCGTACAAGTTTCCGACCATGACCTGAAGGTTTCCTTTGAAAAGGCCGGTGCCGACGGCGATGCAGACCAAGGCGACAATCATCATCGTCAACGCCACTCCGCCGACAGCGTCTTTCTGAAGAAGCAGGAGCAGGTAGCCGACAAACATCACGACGATGCCGGTGACGACAGTCTTGCCGTAGCCCCAGAACTTGTCGGCGATGAAGCCGCCGACGATTGGCATGAAATAAACGGCAGCGAGGAAACCGCCGTACAGCTGTCCGGCAGTCTCGGCAGCCAGACCGAATTTCGCTTGCAAGAACAGTACGAAAATCGCAAGCATTGTGTAGTAGCCGAAGCGTTCGCCAGTGTTCGCCAACGCCAAGGCATACAATCCCTTAGGGTGTCCTTTAAACATAATTTATTTTTTTTTGAATTTTTAAATCTTTGAATCTCAAACAATTTCTACTCAACTCGAATCTCATCAATCATTATCCAGGCCTTCTCGCCGGCGTACGCGTGCCTCTCCGGGAGAACACCATAATTCTCGACCTTCACATTGATATATCTCACCTCGTATGCATCGACCTTCGCCCTTGCCTCGGCACGGAGGCCGTTCTCACCGGAAAACATCGGGAACTCCGCACGGACCGGCTCCGAGAAACTGACGCCGTCTGTTGAAGTGGAAACCCAAATCGCCTTTGGTGACAGCACCCAAGCATCGGGATGAATGGCGAAACCGACAAAAACCGTAAAAATATCAGTCGGTTTTGAAAGCTCGATTGTGGCTTCCATGTCATCGCCGGAGAATCCGATCCAGTTCTCGCCCCAGTTCCCGATTGCGCCGATCTTGTTGTCCATCAACGCAGTTTCTTTGTTAGCCGAATAATTTTTATGCGGTTCGGTTTTGTAAACGGTATTTGCAATTAAAATCCTCTTGAAGTTCTTTTCCATTGTAAATGAAGGGATTGCGTTTTTCTCAAACGCCTTCGCCTTCACCAATGTCGTCTCGTTTATCGTGAACGGCTCTTTATAAAGTCTTGATTTCTCGGTAGGCTCGCTGCCGTCCAAGGTGTAATAGACTTTCGTTTCAGGGTCATCGATGGAAATCGTCACCTTCATCGGCTTGTTAAACTCTTCGAATTCAGACGAAATCACAGGCGTTTTCACATGCTTTTTCATTGAAAAAACGTTTTGTCTGTAAAGTTCATCAACATTTTCGTTTGACAGGTTGAACGGTCTCAGTCTGAAAGTATATTCATAAACTCCGTTTTTTATGAGATACTTGTCGAGCGCATCAGGGCCGCAAGTAGCTGTCCCGAGCGGTGCCTGCCTGTAATCAATATTGACAGTCCACGAGTCGCTCTTCTCTATCTGATTGATTCTCTCGGCTTTAGTCAATGCCTTATCGGAATATTGATAGATGCTGAAGTTGATGTTTTCCTCGCCATCGACAAGAAGCCCGTGCCCGTTTTCATTTGTCACGGCAAACCAACGGACATCAGAGCGGTTGCCGCTTTCCTGCGGTTCTTCGTGCATCTCGAAGAAATCGCCGGCGTTTTTCTCGTAAACTCCCAACCTGCCGGAAGCGTTTCTGTCAGGATAATTTTCAGTGTCTTTACCGAAATATTTCACCTTGTTGAAAGACAATGGCATGCAGAATTGCGTCCCGATTTTCGGGAAGGTCACCACCTTGTCTGTCGGTTGGACATTCATCGTGACAACGACATTACCCCAACCGTCAATTTGATATAACTGTTTGGTTTTCAATACTAAATCATTGTTTTTGTTAAAATACTCAAGCTCAATGGTGGCGTATGCATGACCACTATCAATTTTGTCGATGTGGAAAGAAATGGCATTTCCAACTGTAAGGTTGTCAAGTCCGGCGAGTTCCCAGCGGCGGCGTCCGTTTCCATCGACATCATCATTCAACGTCGGGGCACGCCAGAAATTAGGAGTGATGTTTCCTGAAAGAAGTTCTTCTCCTTCATATACAAACGAGGCTGGCACAGCACCATTTTCCAAGTCGATGTCAAAAGAGAAAGACTCGTTGCTAAAAGTGATTGTTGAAGGCTTGTTTTTGTTCATTTTCACATGCAATTCCAAGGTTGGTGCGTTTTTAACAGCTTCAGCATCAGTCGATTCCACCAATAATTTAATTTGATCGTATGCAATTTCATATCCTTCAGGCAACATGCCTTTACTTTCCTTCAACTTAAATGAAAAGTCAATGAAAAATTCTTCTCTTGGTCTGATTTCAATTTCTTTTAAATTTAAAACAGGAATTGTAATTTGAGTTGACTCATCTGGATTGCAACTGATTTTCAATGTCTTGGATTCAAATTTTCTTTCATTTGAATAAATGCTATAAGAGCAATCCAACTCATTCAGATTTGTGAAATTGAAATTATTCACGATTTTGAAAACGCCATTCTCGACGTCAACAGGAATCACGTCGATGTTTTGGTAGCATTTCTTCACTTCGGCCATGTGGTTGTGTGGTATTCTGTCGCTGGTAATCAATCCGTTGACGCAGAAGCTGTCATCATTGCCGATGCCTTCGAGCGAGCCGAGGTCGCCGCCGGCGGCATACCATTTCACCTTTTTCTCCTCATCATATTGGATTATTGTCTGATCGACGAAATCCCAGATGCAGCCGCCTTGAAGCTGCGGATATTTCTTGAAGACCTCCATGTAATCCGAAAGGCTGCCCAGACTGTTGCCCATCGCATGACAATATTCCACCAAGATGAACGGGCGGTTAAGTGAGTCAAGCCGTTCATTTACAAAGCGTTCCAAATAATCGACGCTTGAATACATTATTCCGATGAAGTCGGTGTTGTAGTCATAGAGTGCGCGTTCGCAGACGACGGGGCGTGTGTCGCGCTGTTTCATCCAGTCGTAGCAGGCCTTCGTGCAGACTCCGTTGCCGCATTCGTTTCCCGTTGACCACACGATGACCGACGGATGGTTTTTGTCGCGCTCCAGCATGTTGCGACATCTGTACAGAAACGCTTCCTTCCACTCGTCTTTCTTCGCGAGGCTGTTGTCGCCGTAACCTTGCGCATGTGATTCATTATTAGCCTCATCGATAACGTAAATCCCGTATCTGTCGCACAATTCGTACCAATAGACATCATCGGGATAATGGCAAGTGCGGACCGTGTTTATGTTGTTTTCAAGCATGATTTTCACGTCCTGCTCCATGGTTTTGCGGTCAACGCATTGGCCGGTGAGGCCGCTGTGCTCGTGGCGGTTCACGCCTTTCACCATGATGGCTTTCCCGTTTATTTTCAACTGACCGTCAATGACTTCCGTTGTGCGGAAACCGATTTTCGAGCCGACAGTTTCAATCACAATACCATTTTTATCCTTGATTCGGATTGTCATGTTGTAAAGGTGCGGTTTCTCCGCCGACCATGCCTCAATCCCGTCCAAAACCGTATTTTCAATCTTGAATGAATAAGATGTTGAGTTCTTGGCTTTTTTCAATTCCTTTCGAGTCAAGTTATTGACAAACAATTTGTTAAACTCTGACTTATTATTTGAATCATTACAAATTTCGACTTCAACCGAAAACTTAGAGGGGATATTTTTTGGATTGAAATTCAAGTCGATGGCGATACCGAAAACACCTTTTTCATAATTCTTGTCAAGGCCTGCATTCACGAAGAAATCCGAGACATTAAGCTGCGGTTTTGAATAGATGAAGACATCGCGTGTGATGCCGCTCATGCGCCAGTAATCCTGGTCTTCGAGATACGAGCCGTCACAGAAACGGTACGCCTCGACAGCAAGCCGGTTTGAACCCGACATATTAATATAAGGTGTGATGTCGAACTCCGCCGGAGTCTTCGAATCCTCGGAATAGCCGACGAAATTCCCATTAATCCACAGATAAAACGCCGATTTCAAAGCTCCGAAATTGATATAGACATTGCGTCCGTTCCATCCTGTTGGAATCTGAAAATCAAGGACATAACATCCGACAGGATTATATTTTTCGGGCGCATACGGCGGATTTGCGGGAAATTCATTTGAGACGTTTGTATAGACAGGAATGCCGTAACCGTTTAATTCCCAATTGCCTGGAACAGGAATCTCAGCCCATCCCGTGACATCATAGCCTTGTTCATAGAAACCATCGGGTTTTGAAGACGGCGTCTCAACCCAATAAAAACTCCAGTTTCCGTTCAACGACTTATAAAAATCAGAATGCTGATAATCAAGATTTTCAACACCATTTTCATCAGAATACGGAATGACATTTGTACGCGGCGTCATTTTATTCACCTGAAACACGGAAACATCGTTCCACCAATCATCAACATTTTGTCCGAAGGCCTTTAAACTTGTCGTAAAGGCGATGACAGTCAACAGAATAACAGATCTAAACTTCATATTATCGAATTAATTTTTTCAAAACAATAAGAGTGCGAAGATAAAGAATTTTTCAAGAACATCTGAATTTTAACAAGTATTTTTTAGAAAAAAATATGGAGTTATTTCCAAATAAAACAGTATCTTTGCAGGATTAAATGTGATTACTTTCTCATGAAAACAAAGTACATATTATTGATTATCATAAGTTTATTTGGGATATTGACAACATCGTGCGAGAAGCAGTGCATTTGTCACGACTACACCACGAATTCAACGAGTGAGATTTACAGTGCATACTCGAAAAAGGAATGCAAGGACGCCGAAGAATATTTTTCAAATCTCGTCGGGCACGGTCACGAAATCGAATGCAGTTATGAAAGGAAAAAATAGATTATGAAAGCTAAGATATTGAGACTCAGCAAGGAGCATCCAATATCCGTTGTAATTCTCATTGCTTTGGCGGCAAGGGTCATCGCGGCGGTTTTCTCAAATGGATTTGGCTTCGAGAGCGAATATTTCTATGTCGAGACGCCAAACGCATGGCTCGACAACGTCGATGGCACAGGTTACGACAGTCCGCGCGGCATCAGTTTGCTCTATGTATCAATCAATTACCTGATTTTCGGATTTTTCAAGCTGTTCGGCATCAGCAACCCGCAGTGGCTGATGTTTTTCAGCCGTCTGATTCACGGAGTCGTCTCGGTCACGGTGGTGACATTGGGTTACAGGATTGCGAAACTCATTGTTGACAAACGACTTGCGCTGAACATCGCCTGGGTTCTCGCGCTGCTTTGGTTCATGCCCTACGTCGGCGTCCACAGTCTCGCACAGACATTCTCGCTGCCGTTCCTGCTCTACGGCACGCTGCTCATCACGAAACAGGAGAGGCTCCGGAACGAATCAAGGAACGACAACTTGCACCGCACGTCATTTTTCATCGCAGGGATATTTTTCGCGCTCGGGTTCTCGATATGGTATCTCGGCGCGGTCCTTTACCTGGCGATAATCGTCGTGCTTTCCGCAAGGAAAAACATCAAAGGCGCGGCGGTTTCACTTGCCGCATTCCTGCCGACGGCCGGCACGACACAGACAATCCCGGATTTCATAGTCTGGGGACGTCCTTTCGCCGAATTCCGCGCGTTCCTCAACGACGGCGTCAGATTCAGTTATCCTCTTGGCTATTACATACTTGCACTGCTGACAATACTGATAATCGCCGGTTTCATCAGATTCTACAAGAACGGAAACCGGCTGAAACGCTACATCTGCGCCGCCTGCGTCGTCATCAACATGGCATTGCTGGCAGTCACCACGATAATGTATTCCAACAAACCTGAAGTCAAGGCGATGACGTACCTCTCGAAAGACAAGGACATGAATCTGTTCATCGTGGAAGATGTTTTTTCAGACGAGACAAAGCGTCCGCCGGTGTTTTACGAGAAGAACTGGACAGACTATATCATTGTAAATCAACAGAACAAAGACGACGTCGCGGTTTTCGCCCCGGAAGCCGACCACATCATTTTCAGAGAGAACAAAAATCTGGAGGACAGAGTTGAACAGATGAAAAAGCATTATCCGAATTTAAAACACGAAGTCACATACAAGCCGTTTTTCGCATACATTATGTACAAATGGCTAAACCATTCAACGACAGACGGTTGTGTTTCAATATACAAAGTGAGCCATGAACATTGACGAAGCCAGGGAAAGAATCGCCGAGTTAAGCGAAATCATTGACAATCACAACTATAACTATTATATCCTGTCACAGCCGACCATCAGCGACTACGACTTCGACATGCTGATGAACGAACTCATCAAGTTGGAGAAAAAGTTCCCCGACCTCGCGTCGCCGACCTCTCCGACAAAACGTGTCGGAGGCGACATCACCAACGAGTTCCCGACCGTAAAGCACAGATACCCAATGCTTTCACTCGCCAACTCGTATAACAGGGACGAGATTATCGACTTCATCAACAGAACGAAAAAACAACTCGACGATGAAAGCAGCCAGGTGGAGTTCGTCTGCGAGCTGAAATTCGACGGCGTGTCGATAAGTCTGACATACGAACACGGCGTGCTGGTCCGTGCCGTCACGCGCGGCGACGGCGCACAAGGCGACGAGGTGACAAGCAACGTCAAGACAATCAGGACGATACCGCTGAAACTCAAAGGCGACCACCCCGATTTCTTCGAGATGCGCGGCGAAGTCATCATGCCGCACGAAAGCTTCAGACGCATCAACGCTGAACGCGACGACCTCGGGCTTCAGGTCTTCGCCAACTGCCGTAACGCCGCGTCAGGCTCGCTGAAACTCTTCGATTCAAAAGAGACCGCAAACCGCCGGCTTGACAACTTCTGCTATTACATGATGATGGACGACATCCCGTATTCATCTCATTATGAAAGCCTTATGGCAGCAAAAGACTGGGGATTCAACATCTCGCCACATATTAAAGTCTGCCGGACGATTGGCGAAATCGAGGATTTCATCAACTACTGGGATGTGAAAAGGCATGAACTGCCGTTCGACATCGACGGAATCGTCATCAAGGTGAACAGCTTCGCGCAGCGCGAACAGCTCGGCCTGACCTCGAAGTCGCCGCGCTGGGCGATAGCTTATAAGTTCAAGGCGGAAGAAGTCAAGACAAAACTGTTAAGCGTTGATTTTCAGGTTGGAAGACACGGCACGATAACGCCGGTGGCGAACCTTGAGCCGGTGCAGCTTGGCGGTACGACAGTGAGACGCGCCACATTGAACAACGCCGACTTCATCAAACAGCTTGATTTACACAACGATGACACCGTTATCGTTGTCAAAGGCGGCGAGATCATCCCCAAGATTATCGGCGTTGACACAAGCCTGAGAAAAGCCGACAGCGACGAGATACAGTTCATAAGAAGATGTCCGCAATGCGGCACGGAACTCGTTCAGAATGAAGGCGAAGCGGCGTGGCACTGTCCCAACAGCCTCGGATGTCCGCCGCAGATAAAAGGCAGGATAGAGCATTTCATCGGCAGAAAAGCCATGAACATCGAAAGCCTCGGCGAAGGGAAAGTCGAGGTCATCTTCGACAACCACCTCATCAACAACTACGCCGACCTCTACGACCTCACTTACGACAAGCTCTACGGACTTGAGAAAGTAGTGACCGTGGAAGACGAGTACAGCCTTATGAATGAATCGGTTACGAAAAAAGTCTCATTCAAGGAGAAGACCGTCAACAACATCCTGAACTCGCTGATGAAATCGAGGGAGGTGCCTTTCTCCAAGGTGCTTTTCGCATTGGGAATCAGAGAGGTGGGCGAAGTGACGGCAAAGATCATCGCCAACACGATGGGCGACATCGACACAATCATGAAGGCCACAGTCGAGGAATTACAGCAGATAAACACGGTTGGTGAGACAATCGCCCATAACATAAGAGACTTTTTTGATGACGAACGCAACATCAACATCATCAACAGATTAAGAGAATTCGGGCTTCAGTTCAAGCAGGAAAAGAAAGCCACAACCGAGAATCAGGTTCTGAGCGGGAAGACGATAGTCGTGAGCGGCGTCTTCGCGAATTTCTCGAGAGACGGCATCAAACAAGTCATCGAAGACCTCGGAGGCAAGAACGTCTCATCGATTTCAGCGAAGACCGACTTCGTTGTCGCTGGCGACAAGATGGGGCCGGAGAAAAGGAAAAAAGCGGAGACGCTCGGAGTTAAAATCTTGTCGGAAGCGGAATTCATGAAAATGATAGGGCAAGAAAAGCCACACACGATGACGACATTGACTTTGTTTTAAAACGTTTATCAGCCAATCATAAAAAATAATAATTATGAAAAAGTACATTACATTGATTTTCTGTTTGTTCGCGGCGAATGTTTGCTTCGCGCAGCACTCAAAGACGTATGATTTCATCGAAAAAGACGGACAGACTCTCCGTCTTGACGTTTATTTCCCCGATGACGGCATGGCGCAGCACCCGTGCATATTGTTTTATTTCGGAGGCGGCTTCATCTCGGGGGCGCGTAACGACTCGACTGTCGTAAAATTCTGTGAGACAATGGCTTACGAACACGGTTTTGTCGCCGTCGCCGCCGACTACAGGCTTGGATTAAAGGGCGCAAAACACATCGGCGTTTTCAACAAAAAGCCTGTGAAAGACGCCATTTACATGGCCGCAGAAGACGCCATTTCAGCCATCGACTTCATCATCAGACACTCCAAAGAACTGAAAATCAACACGGAGGAAATAATAATCAGCGGTTCAAGCGCGGGAGCCATCACCGCATTGCAGACCGATTATTTCATCTGCAACGGCAAAGGCAATTCGGAGATTCTGCCAGGCGACTTCCATCTCGCAGGGGTGATTCCTTTCGCCGGCGCGGTCTATTCCGTCAACGGCAAGGTGAAATACAAAAAGCACTCCCCCGCCCCGACGATGTTCTTCCACGGCATGAGAGACAACCTCGTCCCGTACAAACAGATCAAGTTTTTAAACGTCGGCTTCATCGGCTCCGACAGGCTCGTCAGGCAGTTTGAGAAACACGACTATCCGTATTTCATCAGGAGATACGAGAACTACGCGCACGCCGTGGCCAGTTGCTACAACGAAAACATTGATGAGATCCTTTGGTTTTATGACAATTACGTCAAGCAAGGCATTGATTTACAAATCGATGAAAAAGTCAATTATATAAAAAACGCACCGAAAGTCGGGTCTGACATATCAAAGAAAACCGACTTATACGATTAGAATTTTACAAAAGAAAATTGAATAGTATGTTAAAAAAACTCAGAATCACTTTAGCTGTTATCTTTTCAGTTCTGATAACGCTGCTTTTCCTTGATTTCACGGGTGCTTTGCACGCCTGGTTCGGCTGGATGGCGAAACTGCAGTTCCTTCCGGCACTTCTCGCCTCCAACGTCATCGTTGTCGCGGCGATTGTCGTGACAACATTAATCTTCGGAAGGGTCTATTGTTCAATCATTTGTCCGCTCGGAGTCTATCAGGACTGCACTTCCTGGATTGGCGAGAAAATACGCAAGAACCATTTCCGTTACAGGAAAAACCGCAAATGGCTAAGATATTCAATAGCAATAGTTTTCGCCGTCTTGCTTTTCCTCGGGCTGAACTGGATTGCCATCCTGATTGCGCCTTACAGCATTTACGGAAGAATAGCATCGAACATTTTTGCGCCTGTCTATCAATCAATTAACAATCTCTTCGCCTATTTCGCGGAAAGATGGGGCAGCTATGCATTCTATCACGTCGATGTCTATATCAAAAGCCTGCCGATTTTCATCATCTCGTTGGTTTACTTCATCGGCATCACCCTTTCGGGAATGTTTTTCGGCCGCGGATATTGCAACAACATCTGCCCAGTCGGAACGGTTTTGGGCATATTCTCAAAATATTCACTGTTGAAACCGCACATCGACGCCGAGAAATGCAAGTCGTGCGGACTTTGCGAAAAGAATTGCAGATGCAGCGCAATCGATTCAAAGTCAAAGACAATCGACTATTCAAAATGCGTCACATGCTTCAACTGCATCGGCAAATGCAACCGTGGAGCGATAAGCTACAGATTAGTTAAAAGTGAAAAGTTAAAAGTTAAAAGAGAGGATGGAGGTGAGATAAAAGATGAGGGAAGCACTTCAAGGAAAATGTTCCTTGCCACGATAGCCGGGCTTGCCACTGTTTCCGCAGTAAAGGCGCAGGAGAAAATCGTTGACGGCGGACTTGCGATCATTGAAGACAAGAAAGCGCCGAAGCGCAACACTCCTCTAAAACCTGCTGGTTCTAAAAGCCTTAAGAATTTCACATCAAGTTGCACCGGCTGTCAACTGTGTGTGCAGTCATGCGAAAATCATGTATTGAGGCCGTCAACGAAACTCGAAAACCTCATGCAGCCGGAGATGTCGTACGAACGCGGCTATTGCCGTCCGGAATGCACCGCCTGCTCGGAAGTCTGCCCCGCCGGAGCCATAAGAAAAGTGTCGAGAGAAGAGAAATCATCAATACAGATCGGACACGCCGTTTTCATCGCGAAGAATTGCGTTTCCTTCAACGGTGAAGCCGAGTGCGGCAACTGCGCAAGACGCTGTCCGTCAGGCGCAATCACCATGATGCACAGCGACTCCGATGACGAATCATCACCGATGGTCCCGATTGTGAACCAGGAACGTTGCATCGGCTGCGGAGCCTGCGAGCACGTCTGCCCCGCCCGGCCGTTCAGCGCGATTTACGTCGAAGGCAACGAAGTCCACAGAATGATTTGAGAGTTGAAAGTTTGTAAAGTTCATAAAGTTTGTAAAGTTCATAAAGTTCATAAAGTTCATAAAGTTCATAAAGTTCATAAAGTTCATAAAGTTCATAAAGTTTGAAAGTTCATAAAGTTTGTAAAGTTCATAAAGTTTGTAAAGTTTGAAAGTTTGTAAAGTTCATAAAGTTCATAAAGTTTGTAAAGTTTGAAAGTTTATAAAGTTTGAAAGTTCATAAAGTTTGAGAAAAATGAAACAAAATATAACGAGAAAGGATTTCCTCAAGGCAATGGGAGCGACGGCGGCTGTCACGACGATAGCGTTATCAGGCTGCAAATCAGAGACTTCGGAACAGACAACGACATATTCTGAAGGCGACATTCCGAAAGACAAGATGACTTACCGCACGAACCGCAACAACGGCGACAGCGTTTCAATCTTGGGCTACGGCTGCATGAGACTCCCACACAAAGACAACGTCATCGACCAGGAGATGGTCAACAAGCTTACCGACTTCGCTATGGAACACGGCGTGAATTACTACGACACCGCACCTGTCTATTGCAAAGGCAAGTCGGAAGAAGCCATGGGAATTGCACTGAGCCGCTACCCGCGCGACAAATACTTCATCGCCACGAAGCTGTCGAACTTCGCGGAAAGCACATGGAGTCGCGAGGCGTCGATGCAGATTTACAAGAACTCATTTGAAAACTTGAAAACAGACTACATCGACTACTACCTGCTTCATTCTGTGGGCAACGGAAGCCGCGGCCGCAGCGGCTGGGAGACGTTCAACCTGCGTTACATCGAAAACGGCATGCTCGACTTCCTGATGGAGGAACGCAAAGCCGGACGTATCCGTAACCTCGGGTTCTCATTCCACGGCGACCAGCAAGTCATAGAGTATCTGCTTGACAATCAGGAGAAATATCATTGGGACTTCGTGCAGATCCAGATGAACTACGTCGATTGGAAACACGCGCATGACATCGATGCCGACAACATCAACGCCGATTATCTCTACAAACGCCTCACCGACATCAACATCCCCGTCGTCATCATGGAGCCGTTGCTCGGCGGCCGTCTCGCCGACCTTCCCGACAACCTCGCCAAGACATTGAGGCAGCGGACTCCGGAACGCAGCGTGGCATCGTGGGCGTTCCGTTTCGCGGGCACGTATCCGAACATCCTGACGGTCCTGAGCGGAATGACATACATGGAGCATCTTCAGGACAACCTGCGCACCTACTGTCCGCTGCAACCGTGTTCCGACAAGGAAATCGACATGCTTATGAACGTCGCCGACATGTATCTGAAATACCCGATCGTCCCGTGCACCAGCTGCCAGTATTGCATGCCCTGCCCTTACGGCATCGACATCCCGGCGAATTTCAGCTTCTATAACAAATGCGTGAATGAAGGCACGATTGTTGAAGACAAGCAGTCGGCGGAATACAGAAAGTCGCGCCGCCGTTTCCTGATAGAATACAACCGTCAGCTCGAAGCCGACAGGCAGACAGAGCATTGCATCGGATGCCGTCAGTGCGTGTCGCATTGTCCGCAGCACATCGACATCCCGGCGAGGCTGAACGACATCAACGAAATAGTTGAGGGTCTGAGACGAAATTGAGATGATGAAACAGATATTCGTAATAATCTCATTTTTATTTTTGGCCCTGACGGAAGCGAAGGCGCAGCATCCGGAGCTTTTCGGTGTGGTGAAAGACGCTGACAGCCAGGAGCATCTGGTCGGCGCGGCTGTCTATATAGACTCGTTGCAGGTCGGCACGACGACAGATGAAAACGGTTATTATGAATTGAGGATTGGTGCGGGGAGACACAAGATCAGGTTTTCCTATCTGGGTTACCACACGATTGAAAGCACCATCGTGATTGAAAAGTCAAGGAAAAGGCACAATGTCGATTTGAAAATGGAGAGCCAGCTGCTTGAGGATGTGATTGTCACGAGCGAGAGGCGAGATGCGAACGTCCGCGAGCTTGCGATGAGCGTCCAGAAGCTGGAGATGGTGAAAATCAAGAAGATGCCGGCGTTGATGGGCGAAGTCGATGTGATAAAGGCGATACAGCTCCTGCCCGGCGTCCAGGCGTCCAGCGAAGGCTCTTCGGGCTTCAGCGTGAGAGGCGGCTCCCCCGACCAGAACCTCATCACCCTGGACGACGCGCCGGTCTATAACGCCTCGCATTTCCTCGGTTTCCTCTCGGTCTTCAACAACGATGTCGTGAAAGACGCGACATTATATAAAGGTGACATTCCGGCCAACTACGACAGCCGTCTCTCGTCGGTGCTTGACGTGAAGACGCTCGATGAGGTGCCAGACAGATTCACCATGACAGGCGGGATAGGCATCCTGACAAGCAGATTGATGCTGGACATGCCGTTCAACAAACAGCGAACTTCCGTAATGCTCGCAGGACGAATTACTTACGGTGGCATCCTTGCATCGTACCTGCTTAAAGACCTGGCGAAGACAAAACTGTATTTCTACGACATCAACGGCAAAATCACACATGCGCTCAACAAGAACAACCGCATCTCCATCTCAATGTATGACGGCTGCGACCGCGTGAGCATCGACGACATGATGGGCCTGGGCTATGGCAACACCACCGCGAACCTGCGATGGAACCACATTTTCAACGACCGGCTCACGTCAAACCTGTCAATCATGCATTCAAAGTACAGATACGACATCGATGTGATGTCCGACCCGTATGACTTCACGGTCACCGCCGGCCTCACCGACTATTCACTGAAATACGACTTCGTCTGGATGGCAAACGGCAAGACAACCGTAAAATACGGGCTGTCAACGACTTATCATCAATATCTCTTGGGGGAACTTGACGACAGGACGGGCGTTGTGGCGACATACATCGAGGCCGACGACGACGAGCGTCTCAACCGGAAGGCTCTCGAATCGGCGTTGTATTTCACAAATGAGCACAAGATAACCCCTTTGTTCTCACTGCGTTACGGGCTGAGACTGTCGATGTTCAACAATATCGGGGCTGAGACACTCTATCTTTTCGACGAAGAATACAGATGGGTTGACTCCGCCGTGTATGGGGGAGGCGACATCTTCCACACGGAGACGCATCTTGAGCCGAGACTGGCCATGATCTATCAGGTCGGCGCCACGTCATCTGTCAAGGCGTCGTACGCGAGGACGGTGCAGTACGCGCAGCTCGGTTCAAATTCAACCGGCGGACTGCCCTTCGACATGTGGTTCCCCACCAGCCCGAACATCAAGCCGCAGAAATGCGACCAGCTCGCCGCCGGTTATTTCAGGAACTTCAGGGGCAATGACATCGAGACTTCCGTCGAATTGTTTTACAAGAGACTGACTGACGTCATCGACTTCGCTGACGATGCTTTTTTAATCGCCAACGCGTTGATTGACGGAGAGGTGCGCGTCGGCAAAGGACGCTCATACGGAGCGGAGTTCATCATAAGGAAAAACTACGGCAAGCTGACCGGATGGGTTGCTTACACCTACAGCCGAGCCTTCAGGACCGTCAAGGGCATCAGCCATGACGAGGAGTACCAGTCGCCCTACGACCGACCGCACAACATCAGCGTCGTGGCGAACTACGCGTTCTCCGACAGGTTCGACGTGTCGGCGACTTGGGTTTACAACACCGGGCAGCCGGTGACGCTGCCTTACGGCAAATACACCGTCGATGGCGTGACCTACTCGATATACAACGGCTACCGCAACAAGAGCCGCTACCCTGACTATCACCGCCTTGACCTCTCCGCGAACCTCAAATGCAGGCCGCACAGACGCTGGCAAGGCGAATGGAGCTTCTCGATTTATAACGCATACGCGCGGCACAACACGTGGGCGATAATGTTCAAGAGCGAAGACGACGGCACAATCACAACAAAGAAAGTTTATCTTTTCTCGGTGGTGCCGTCTGTATCGTACAACTTTAAATTCTGATATGATTATGAAACAGTTGAAACATATATTTAACATACTTTTGTTTTCTCTGCTTGTCGTGTCATGCAGGGAGAAAATTACAATTGAGCCGCAGGAAGGCCCGCAGCTTTTGGGTGTTTACGGCTCAATCACCGATGAATACAAAAACCATAAAATCACTTTGAGCCGGACAGCGGAGTTCTACGCCACAGGCGGACCGGAGATGGTCTCCGACGCCACGGTCTTTGTGTACGACAACATCGATACTGTTTTGTATGAGGAGACCGAAGAAAACGGTGTGTATCAAAGCGTTGAGAAGTTTTCAGGCAAAGAAAACCATACATACAATCTGTCGATTGACCTGCCTGAACGTGAAGGCGGCGGGCATTATCATGCGCAGGCGGAAATGCTGCCGAGCATCACAGCCATCGACTCCATCGTACTCAAGCAATATCAGGTCGCAAGCGTCTCTGTTGACAATGTGTTAGGCCTGTACCCCTATTTCCAATCGTTGAAGGATGAGGACGTTTATTATCTTGTCAAGGCATACGTCAACGACAGCCTTTTCGGCGGCGAAAAACTGACGAATTGCGGAATATACAATCTTGGCGGGATGTCGGGGTGGTACGTCAACGGCCCGCTGATGGCATATCTCGCCGGCGAGATCCCCGTCTGGAGTTTCCTCACAGAAGAGTCGGGCTCCGACTCGCTGGAAGTCCTGCATCCAGGCGATACGGTGAGGCTGGACCTGTCGGTCATCACCGACGGCTATGCCGGCTACATCTCCGACATTTCATCGAGCAACGGAAGCAATCCGATGATGGGATCTCCTTCAAATGTGCGCACAAACATATATCCCGAAGGCTCCGCAACAGGCTACTTTTATGCGACCACGACAAAGAGAAAAACAATAATTTATTGATTACAAACATTTTACGATAAAAATATTTTTTTGTAAAAATTTGTCGGAAGTATCGGAAAATTGTCTATTTTTGCACTCGCAAATCCAAGGGGGAGTCGCATAGCGGCAATTGCAACAGACTGTAAATCTGTCCTCGGATGAGTTCGGTGGTTCGAGTCCACCCTCCCCCACGAGATGCAAACTGAGAACGGTCAAAAGCCGTTCTTTTTTTTTGTAAAAAAATTCTGTTTCAAGCATCGATTCCAAACATTTTATTTACCTTTGCATTTTAAAATCATTCATATAATGGCAAAGAAATTCAACCCGGAAGACTACGCACTCCCATTGGAGAAGGCTCTCAGTGAGCAGATTTACAACGCATTACAAGGCAATGTCGTCGAACAGATAGCAAAGATAGCAAAGATTCAGAACCCGATAAACGACTACAGAAGCATACTCGAAGGCCACAGTTTCAAGGTCGAAGAAGGCACACTTCCCGACTATTACAAGATGTTTCACGAAATCAAGGAGAAGCTGTGCTTCGAGGGCGACATCGACTTCTACATCACCGGCGACTCAAGCGTCAACGCTTTTTCGATTTGCTCGATGAACCCGGAGGAACCGAACATCATCAACGTCAACTCGTCGCTCATCGAACTCATGACCGACAATGAGTTGCGTTTTGTCGTCGGACATGAGATGGGGCATCTGATCAACGGCAATACGAAACTCACGCGGCTCATCAACTTCGTATATCCCGGCGACACGGAGGTGCCCGTCACGCTTCAATATAAGATAAGGCTTTGGGGGCAGCTCAACGAGCTCATCGCCGACCGCTACGGTTTCCTCGCGATGCCCGACATAAACGTCTGCATATCAGCATTCTTCAAGATGGCTTCAGGTCTTGACTTCGAGAAGATGAAAGTCAACATCGACAAGTTCATCGAAGAGAACCGCAAACATCTCGACTTCTTCCGCAACGACAAAGGCCTCAACTTCGACGTGCATCCCGTCAACCCGATAAGAGTCGAGGCGTTATATGATTTCTCAAGAAGTGAGTTTTTCAAGAAGGGCGGCACTACACGCAAGAAACTGCAAGAGGAAATGGACGATCTGATCTCTATCTTGCTGAGAGTCAGGAATTCGGAGCTTGACAGCCACATGGCCAACTTCATCGCCACGGCGGGGCTGATGATGGCTGGCGCAGACAACGACAACAGCGACGAAGAGATAGAGGTTATACTTGAGGAACTTTCGGCGACAAAGATTTTCCCGATGCACTTCCTCGAGGACATCGCGCAGATGAAACCGGAAGACCTCGGCAAGCTGTTCACCGACTCCATCAACAAAATCATGGAGATCAACCCGAACATGCGCGAGGCGATGTTCATCTACCTCATCTCCATCGTCATGGCCGACAAAGAGCTCAGTATTGATGAGATAAACACTCTTTTGAACATGGGACAGAACGCGCTCGGCTACTCCCCGATGGAGGCCGCTAACATACTTCTGGCGGTCATTCAGCGTCATTATTCGCCGAAAATGACCGACCTGTATTGACAAAGTTCGCCCTTGATGGCCTATATCAGTTTGATTGTCAGACAAATAAACGGATGAAAAATATTTTTCATTTTTTGCTTGACAAATCTAAAAAAGATGTATCTTTGCCGCGTCAATCACGAAGGGAAAGTGAGCGGCAAAATTGGACTAGTAGCTCAATTGGATAGAGTCCCTGACTACGGATCAGGCGGTTGTGGGTTCGACTCCCGCCTAGTTCACTGAAGGCAACGAATTAAGGTCGTTGCCTTTTTCATTTTAAAATGTAATGAAAAAAATGGGAATTTACGTCAACGACACAATATGCGCAATCTCGACGGCCTCCGGAACGGGTGCCATCGCTGTCATCAGACTTTCCGGCGAGAGAAGTCACGAAATAGCACTTTCTGTTTTCAGGAAGAAGACAGGCGCATTAAACATCAATGATATAAAAGATTACAAAGCGTATTTCGGCGAGGTTTTCGACCCGAAATCAGAAGACAACTCAATGGTTGACGAGGTGCTTGTGACGTTTTTCAAAAATCCCCATTCCTACACCGGCGAAGACTCCGTTGAGATAAGCTGCCACGGCTCGGTTTACGTGCAGCAGAGAATCCTCGAACTCCTTGTAAACCAAGGCGCACGCCTCGCCGGGCCGGGCGAGTTCTCGAAACGCGCCTTCATCAACGGGAAGTTCGACCTCACACAAGCCGAGGCCGTCGCCGACCTGATCTCATCACAGAACGAGGCGTCGCACCGGATAGCCGTCAACCAACTCAAAGGCGGATTCTCGAAAGAACTGAGAGAACTTCGCGCAAGACTCCTCGACCTCACCTCTCTCCTTGAACTCGAACTCGACTTCTCGGAAGAAGACGTGGAGTTCGCCGGCCGCACGCAGCTGCGGGAAATACTTGACGAATCGCTCCGTCACATCGGCAAGCTGACCGACTCGTTCAGGCTGGGCAACGCCATAAAGAACGGGATCCCCGTGGCCATCGCCGGCGAGACGAACGCCGGAAAGAGCACGTTGCTGAACGCCATCCTTGGCGAGGAACGCGCCATCGTCTCCGACATCGAAGGCACCACGCGCGACACCATCGAGGAGACGTTCAACATCAACGGGACGCTTTACCGTTTCATCGACACGGCCGGAATACGTGAGACATCGGAGACTATCGAAAAAATCGGCATCGAACGCACCTTCCGCAAGATCTCCGAAGCCGACATCATACTCGGCGTGCTCGACCTCACCAAAGGCTACGAGAACGTCTGCAAGTCGGCGGATCTGATAATCTCAAAAATCGACTCGCGGAAGCAGACATTATTGCTGGTCGGAAACAAACACGACTTGGCCGCCTCCTTCCCTGTCGCCAAATTGCAAGAATCATACCACAACATTCCTCTCGCTTTCATTTCAGCAAAGGATACGACCGACATCGAAACATTGAAATCATTGATTATCAATCACAGCAACATTCACAAACTGACCTCAAACGAAGCACTTGTGACCAACGCACGTCATTACGAGGCGTTAGTTCACGCGGCGCAAAGTCTGCGCCACGTACACGAAGGAATGGACATGAACCTTTCGGCTGACTTGTTGGCGGAGGACTTGAAGCAGGGGCTTTATCATCTCGGGAGCATCACCGGCGAGGTGACGAACGACGAGGTACTCGGGAATATCTTCGGAAGGTTTTGCGTGGGAAAATAAGACCACGAATTTCACGAATCTAACGAATTATTTTCACCACGAATTTCACGAATCGCACGAATTTTTTCGCTGTGGGTTTGCTGATATGACGTTGTTCGACTCCCTGCGGTCGCTCACAAGGACGGCGTCGTTTGGGGGGAACAAAAATATTTGGTGTGTTGCGGCTTCGCCGCAACACACTAAATATCAGTTATTTATAAAGCCAACGTCATTGCGACCGAGCGCAGCGAGTGGAGCAAACCCATATTTTTTCAGTTAAGAGAGTAGAGAGGAGAGTTAAGAGAGTTTTAAGTGTTGAGAGTGGAGTTTTGGTTTGGGTTATGGTTTTGGTTAAAAAGGTTTTGGTTTTGGTTAAAAACTATTTTTACTATCTTTGCGGAAAATTTTCAAACCATGAATTTCAAGCAATACAACCATACCGAAGAGGAGCTTCAACAACGCATTGAGGCGATATTGAAAAGACAGAACGAAAGCTGCGACCGCCGCGAGTCGCTGAAGACAATATTCCAGAGCATCGACTTCACGACTTTGGAGGCGTTCGACAACACACAGAAAATCAACGAGTTCTGCGCAAAGGCCTTGGCATTTCAGAACAACGGGCTGCATCTCTCCGTCCCGGCGGTTTGCATCTACAGTCCTTTCGTGAAACAGACGAAGGAGCTTCTCAAAGGCAGCGGCATCCGCGTCGCCACGGTGGCGTGCGCCTTCCCCTCGGGACAGATGCCGTTTGAACTGAAGAAGAAAGAGGTGGAATATTGCGTTGGACAAGGTGCCGACGAGGTCGATATGGTCATCTCAAGAGGCGCGTTCCTCGAAGGCGACTACGACACCGTCTTTAACGAGATACAGGGCATCCGCGACATCTGCCAGCCGCCTGTCCGCCTGAAGGTGATCCTCGAGACCGGCGAGCTGAAGACCGTAGCCAACATCCGCAAAGCCAGCGAGCTGGCGATCATGGCCGGGGCCGATTTCATCAAGACCTCGACGGGGAAGGTGCCTGTTGCGGCGACGCCGATGGCAGCCATCGTGATGTGCGACACCATCAAGGAATACCACGAGGCGACGGGGCAGATGGTCGGGTTCAAGCCCGCAGGCGGCATGTCGGCTGTCGAAGACGCACTCACCTACTATTACATAGTGAAAGATATTTTGGGCGACAGATGGCTCAACAGCAGCTTCTTCCGCGTCGGGACGAGCCGGCTGGCCGGGAAAGTGATGGAAGAGCTGTTGAAATAAAACTATTTGACCTCAACACTGTTCTCGTAAAGAAATTCAGGCGCGAACCCGATTTCATTGTTCCAATCGACAGAGAAAGGGTCAAGCCTGAAGTTCTTGAAATACTCCATATTTTGAAGTTTGGTGCAAATCCCTTTGCGGGAAAGAGGCTCGAAATCGAACAGACGAACCTTGCCATCGTTGAATGTCAGCAACAGTTTGTATTCATTAACATATTGAACTCCAATGATTTTCAATATTGCAATTTCTTTTTCCATATTATTAAATTAACGGAACTATCTTCAAATGACAATTCCGTAAAAAGAACTAATTTCTGGCATCATCTTAATTTTTTCAAGGTGCAAAAGTACTGATTTTTTTTTCAGAAAACACTTTTTTTGATGGTTTTTGAACTATTTTTGCGAAAAAAAATCTGACAAGATGATCGACTTCCTTCAGAGCTGGGGTTACCTCGGGCTGTTTCTCGGTTCGTTCCTCGCCTCCACCGTCGTCCCTTTCTCCGCCGACGCGCTGATTGTCGGGATGCTGGTGGCTGGCGGAAAGCCGTGGCTGTGCTTTATCTTGGCTACGGCGGGCAACTGGCTCGGCGGCATGACGTCGTACGGCATAGGCTGGCTCGGGAGATGGCAGTGGATTGAGAGATGGCTTCACGTCAAACGCGAGACGCTTGAAAAGCAGAAAATTAAAGTCGATAAGTACGGCCCGTACCTCGAACTTCTCGCGTGGCTCCCCATCGTGGGCGACGCCTTCGCGATAGCTCTCGGTTTTTACAGGACGAAGCCCTTCCAATGCGCCGTCTATATGCTCATCGGAAGAGCCGCGAGGTTCCTGGTGTGGATGTGCGTCGTCGAGGCAATCTGACAGATGTCATTTTTTTTGCCGGATGCATCTTCTATTCGACAAAATAATCTTATCTTTGCAGTTTCAAAAAATTACAGAATCGCATGACTAACGAAGACAAACTCAAGGAGTTACTGAAAAGCCGCGGCATCGACGCATCGGGTATGACCGATGAGGCCGCCACACCCAAGCAGGCGGAAGGCTGCGGCAAGCTGATTGACATATATTACACGCTGAAGAACACCGTTGACATGGAGTTCCCGTACTGGTACAACCGTGTCTGGCAGGAGAACGGCAGCGACGTCATTATCGTGCGCCGCGCCAAAGCGCTCGCGGCGGCGTTCGCGCATCTGACGCCGACGATCCAGCCTTACGAGCGGTTAGTGATGAACAAGACCCGCCATGTGCGCGGCGCGTTCCCGTTCCCGTGGGTCACCGCCAGCTTCTTCAACGCGCAGGCCGAGGCCCTCATGAAAGAGGCCTCAGCGCCGTCGGAGAGCGAGGCCGACTCCGTGTCGATCATCGGCGCGGGCGGCGGCAACGTGACGAAAAGCTACGGCAACATCATCTCCATCGCCAAGAAATTCGGGATGCGCAAGGAGGAGATCCCCGTCTTGGTGAAGACGTGCAGCTACTGGGACGGCAACTCCGTCGAGGAGATGAGCAACCACTACGCCAAATACACCCCGCAGTTCGACATCGAGCAGGCCATCATGGACTCGGTGCTGTGCATGTTCGACTCGTACTGCATCCCGCAGGGCCGCGAGGTGATCAACTACTACCTGCCCCTGCAATACGGCTGGGACGGCATCATCGAACTGTGCGACAGACGCATCGCCGAGACGATGGGAGAGTCGGACGGCGACGGCCTCATGGGGATGGAACGCGGATATTACTACGTCGCCATGAAACACCTGGCGCAAGGCCTGAGCAGATGGTGCCAGAACTACGCCGACAGGGCGTATTACCTCGCCTCGGTGGAGACCGACGCCGCGCTGAAGAAGAACTACGAAGAGATCGGCGGCGTGATGGCGCACATCGCGCACAAGGCCCCCTCGACATTCCGTCAGGCATTGCAGCTCACACTCGCCTGCCATTACGCGGAGGTCAACGAAGACCCGCAGTCGGGGCAGTCGATAGGCCGTCTCGGACAGGTGCTGCAGCCGTTCTACGAGAAAGACATCGACGACGGCGTGACGACGGAGGAAGAGGTGATCGAGCTTTTAGAGTTTTACCGCATCAAGATAACATGTATCGAGTGCTTCGCGTCGGCGGGCGTGACGGGCGGCGTCCTTTCCGGTAACACGTTCAACAACCTGTCGTTGGGCGGCTTGAACCGCGACGGCCTGAGCGCCGTGACGCCGCTGGAATACCACATCATAGAGGCAGGGATGCGCTGCCGCACCACACAGCCCACGCTGTCGGTATTATACGACGAGAAGCTGCCGGAGTCGTTCTTGCTCAAGGCGGCCGCCTGCACGAAGCAGGGCACGGGCTATCCGGCGTGGATGAACAACCAGGACGGCATGAACTTCATGCTGATGAACTACGGCCCGGAGGGCATGAACATAGAAGACGCACGCGCGTGGTGTCTCGGCGGATGCCTCGAGTCGTCGCCGGGTTGCTTCCTGCCGCTCAGATACAACGGCAAGGTCACGTGGATACCGGGCGGGGCGGGGCCGACAGCAGGCTCCGGCGTGCATTTCGTGGGGCTGCCCAAGATGCTCGAGCTCGTGATGACCAACGGCTACGACCGCCGCATCAACAAACAGGTGCTGCCGGCGCACAACCGCAAACTCGACAGCATGGAGGCCATCCAGGAGGAATGGGTCAGATACATGAACCTCACCATCGACGTGCTCAACAAAGTCAACAACCTGCAGATGGACATCTGGCGCAAATACTGCCCGCCGGTCGTCTCCTCGCTGCTCAAGGCCGACTGTTTCGCCAAGGGCCGCGGCCTCGGCATGATGGGCGGACGCTACAACGCCACCATCAACTTCGAGTCGTGCGGCACCGTGACTTTCGTCAACTCCATGGCTTCATTATATAGAAATGTGTTCAAAGACAAGAAATACACCCTCGAGGAGATGCTCGACGCGATGATGCACAACTTCGGGTTCAAGACGTCATATGAGACGGGCGTGTTCTCGCCCGACTTCCGCGAGGCCACCGACGAGGCGCCGAAATACGCGCAGATCTTCGCCGACTGCGTGAACGCCCCGAAGTTCGGCAACGCCGACTGGGAGGCCGACCAGTTCCTGAAATGGTACGAAGACGTCATGTTCGGCCTGACGAGACAATACAAGTCATATTACGGCAAGCCGCTGTACATGTGCCAGATCTCCGTCTCGACACACGGCCCGCAAGGCTTCATCACACTCGCCGACCCCGCAGGGCGTCTGGCAGGCACGACCTACTCCGACGGCTCCGTGTCGGCGGCGGCGGGCACCGACAAGAACGGCATCTACGCCATCTTCGAGTCGGCGACGATATACGACCACAGCACCCAGCAGAACGCGCAGATGAACCTCAAGCTGCACCCCTCCGCGGTGAAAGGCCCGCAGGGCACCCGCAAACTCCTCGACCTCGTCCGCGCCTACATGCGCAAAGGCGGGTTCCACGTCCAGTTCAACATCGTCGATTCAAAGACCCTGAAAAAGGCACAGGCCAAACCCGAGAACTACCGCGACCTCATGGTCAGAGTGGCGGGATTCACTCAATACTGGTGCGAGATCGGCAAGCCCATACAGGACGAGGTGATCTACAGGACTGAATACGATGACTAAACATTTAACCATCAAGAATTAAAACTTATCAAGATGAAACATATAGACTGCAAGAATTATATATATCTGGACTGCGAGAAAGGCATGTGCGCCCTGTCGAAGATGATGCTTCCGATTGACGGCAAAGGCAGCGAGGCCTGTCCGAGGTTCGTCATGGCCGAGAAATGCGGCTGCTGCGCCAACTTCGACGGCTGCGACGAGCACGGCATCGGCACGTGCGCGGGTTTCGAGAAGAAAAACTGGACCTACGCATCGTGCGGCGCCGCCGGATGTGAGCATTTCAAAATGAGATAGGCTTCCATGGACGCACCGCAAGCTGTCATCTTCGACATACAGCCGTTCTCCGTCCACGACGGCCCGGGCTGCCGCACGACGATATTCATGTCGGGCTGCCCGCTGCAATGCCGCTGGTGCTCAAACCCCGAGAACCACGCCGGCAAGCCGCAGCTGATATTCGCGGGCAAGGTGTGCAAATGGGGTTCGGGCTGCCGCGCCTGTGTCGGCATTTGTCCGAAAGGGGCGCTGACAGCCACCGATGACGGGATCCGACTCGACCGGAGCATCTGCCGCGAATGCACCACCTTCGAGTGCGCGCGTCCGTGCGCGTCAAACGCCCTGCGCGTCTGCGGGAAGCATTATTCGGTCAACGACGTGATGGACGTGCTGCACCGCGACTCCAACAACTGGGGCGGCGACGGCGGCGTCACCTTCAGCGGCGGCGACCCCCTGCTCCATCATAACTTCATGAAAGGCGTGCTCGAAGAATGCCGGAAAGACGGCATCCACACCGCAGTGGAGACATCAGCCTGTATCCCGACAGAGAAATTCATCGACCTGATGCAACTCGTCGATTTCGCATTCATCGATGTCAAGAACATGGACGACGAGCGTCACATCGCCGGCACAGGCGTCTCCAACAAATTGATCCTAAACAACATCAGCGCACTTGTCGCATCGGGTTGGAACGGGAGGTTGGTGCTTCGCTATCCGGTGATCGCCGACTACAACGACTCCGACGAAAACGCCGTCAGGGTCATCGAGTTCATGAAAGCCAACGGTTTGTTTGAGATCAACCTCTTGAAATTCCACAGATTAGGCCAAACCAAGTGGGAACAACTCGGTCTGGCCTACCCTTATTCCACAGGCGGCGACGTCAGCAACGAGCTGATGGAGCACCTGCAGTCACTCTATCTGGAGCATGACATCATCTGTTACATAGGTGACAAGACTCCTTTCTAAGACGGTCGTCTTACATTAACTTCTTATACCTGAACCTCTTCGGCTGCTGGTTGCCGAGACGTTTGACTTTGTTCTCCTCGTATTCCGAATAGCTTCCCTCGAAGAAATATACCTGCGAGTCGCCCTCGAAGGCGAGGATGTGCGTGGCGATCCTGTCTAAGAACCAGCGGTCGTGCGAGATGACGACGGCGCAACCGGCGAAGTTCTCTAGGCCTTCCTCCAAGGCGCGCAGGGTGTTGACGTCGATGTCGTTGGTCGGTTCATCGAGGAGGAGGACGTTGGCTTCCTGTTTCAGTGTCAGGGCGAGGTGCATGCGGTTGCGTTCGCCGCCGGAAAGCACGCCGGCCTTCTTCTGCTGCTGGTCGCCGCCGAAGTTGAAGCGCGACACGTAGGCGCGTGACGGCATGGTGCGTTTGCCCAACTGTATCAACTCGTTGCCGCCGGAGATGACTTCCCAGACGGTCTTCTCGGGGTCGATGTCGGCGTGTTGCTGGTCAACGTAGCCGATTTTCACTGTCTCGCCGACCTCGAAGGTGCCGGAGTCGGGTTTCTCGAGTCCCATGATCATGCGGAAGAGCGTGGTCTTGCCCGCGCCGTTAGGTCCGATGACGCCCACGATGCCCGCCGGCGGAAGGCTGAAGCTGAGGTTCTCGAACAGCACCTTGTCGCCGAATGCCTTGCTGACGTTCTGCACCTCGATGACCTTGTTGCCGAGGCGGTCACCGTTGGGGATGTATATCTCGAGTTTCTCTTCTTTCTCCTTCACGTCCTCGTTGAGCATCTTCTCATACGATTCGAGACGCGCCTTGCCTTTGGCGTGACGTGCCTTCGGCGCCATCCTCACCCATTCGAGTTCGCGCTGGAGCGTCTTGCGTCGTTTGCTCTCGGTCTTCTCCTCCATCGCCATGCGTGCGGTCTTCTGGTCGAGCCACGACGAGTAGTTGCCTTTCCACGGGATGCCTTCGCCTCGGTCGAGTTCGAGGATCCAGCCGGCGACGTGGTCGAGGAAGTAACGGTCGTGCGTGACGGCGATGACGGTGCCTTTGTATTGCTGGAGATGTTTCTCGAGCCAGTCGATGGCCTCGGCGTCGAGGTGGTTGGTGGGCTCGTCGAGCAGCAGGATGTCGGGCTCCTGGAGGAGGAGGCGCACCAGTGCCACGCGGCGGCGTTCACCACCGGAGAGGTTTCTCACTAATGCGTCGCCGTCGGGGCAGTTGAGGGCGTCCATGGCGCGTTCGAGCTTGCTGTCGAGGTCCCAGCCGTCGTGCTGCTCTATCAACTCGGTCAGCTCGCCCTGACGCTCGATGAGCCTGTCGTAGTCGGCATCGGGGTCGGCGAACTTGTTGTTCACCTCCTCGTATTCCCTCAGGAGGTCAACGACTTCCTGCACGCCTTCCTCCACGACCTGCCTGACGGTCTTGGTGTCGTCGAGCTGCGGCTCCTGGTCGAGCATCCCAACGGAATAACCCGGCGAGAACACCACTTCGCCGTTGTATGACTTGTCTTTTCCGGCGATGATTTTCAGCAATGTTGACTTGCCCGCGCCGTTCAATCCTATGATGCCGATCTTCGCGCCATAGAAGAACGAGAGGTAAATGTCCTTTAATATCTGTCGTGACGGCGGGATGATCTTGCTCACGCCCACCATCGAGAAAATGATTTTCTTGTCGTCTGTCTGTGCCATATATAATAATCGTTTCGTTTATCGTTCATCTACTCTTTAATCTCTACTCTCTTATCTAAAATCTGGTTCATCGCGTCTTCCATGATTTTCGTCGCCGCGCCCCAGTCGTAAACACGGCGCACGAAGTCGTAGCCGCGTTGCGCCATCTCGGCTGCCTTGTCTTGATTTTCAAGAAGGTAAATTATGTCGGCGGCGAGTTCGTCGGAGCGGTTTCCCACGAGGAGGTCTTTCCCGTTGACGGCGTTGAGCGAGCCGTTGGCGAGCGACGTGGTGATGCACGGCAGCCTCATCGACATCGCCTCAAGCAGCTTGTTCTGCAAGCCTGTGCCGATGCGCATCGGGGCGATGAACACGCGGCTCTGCTTGTAGGCGTCGCGCATGTCGTCGATCCAGCCGCTCACGATGATGTTCTCGTTGGCCGCCATCCTCACCCTGATGTCGGGCTTCGCGCCGGCGATGTACATCTTCACGTCGGGACGCTTCTCCCACACCTTCGGCAGGATCTCGTTCGCGAGGTACTCGACGGCGTTGACATTCGGCGCGTACGACATGTTTCCGGTGAAGACGACATCGTACTTCTTCTCGCATTCGCACGGCCTGTAGTATTCATGGTCAACGCCATTGGGGACGATGAGGATCTTCTTCCTGTCGGGATGGTCGATGTCGTTGCGGTCCTGTTCGCTGATGATTGTCTTTATGTCGAACTCGTCGAAGATCCTGCGTTCGTATTTCCTGAGCCTCTTGTATTCCATCATGAAGAACGGGCGCGTGAACAATCCGGCGATGTCGGCGCGGCGTTTCATCCCCATAGAGAACACATCTTGATAGTCGATGGTTTTAGGCAGTTTCTCCTTATGAAGGTAAGGGGCCACGCGCAGCAGCTGTCCGAAAAGCATGTCAGGTTTGTGCGACCCGATGAGCGAATGGATTTTCCTCTTAGCCTTTGAGCTATAGAAGCAGCCGCATTGCAGGGGCAGTCCGAGGAAGAACGACCTGATGATATTGAACGCCGCGACAGGTTTGGGCAGGTCGATGAAATTCACCGAGGCGCAATACGGCTGCAAGGCATGGAACGCCGCCTGCTTGTCGAGGCTTCTGTCGAAATTCAGTGCGCACAGCACTATCTCGTTGTTCTTCGACAGTTGCCTGACCTGGTTGTACGCCCTCAGCTTGTCGCCTTTCTCAAGCGGCCACGGGACTCTCGGTAACAAAACAAAAATCTTCATCTTCAAAATAAAAAAATTACAATTCCGTTATGACTTTCCCCGACATCAGTTCGTTGTAGAAAATCAGCAGTCTGTTGATTATCTTTTTATTGTCATAAAGTTCTTCGACGAGTCTCCTTGCATTACGTCCCAGTGTCTCGGCCTCTTCGGGGTGTTTGTACAGCCTGCACACGGCCTCCACCATTTTCGGCACGTTTTCGGCGATGACAACATCTTCAAACTCGGTGTACTGGATGCCTTCCGCCCCGACGATGGTCGTGACGACGGCTTTCCCGAGCGCCATCGACTCGATGATTTTGATCCTTATCCCGCTTCCTGAGAGCAACGGGACGACCGCCACGTCATGTTGTTTCACGAACTCGTGTGCATCAGGCACCTCCCCCACCACGACGACGCCTTTTCTCTTGGTTTTCACCAGCCATTTGGGCATGTTTCTGCCTGCGAGGTAGAAC
Source organism: Candidatus Limimorpha caballi (assembly GCA_018064605.1). GTDB lineage: Bacteria > Bacteroidota > Bacteroidia > Bacteroidales > F082 > Limimorpha > Limimorpha caballi. The sequence continues at coordinate 61,960 of JAGHUX010000036.1, forward strand.
TTCGCGTCGGGGATCCTTTCATGGATCTTGTCCCAGACCTCTGCCAGGAACCACCTTATAGCCTCTTCGTTGGGCCGCCAGTTCATCGAGCCGATGTGGTAGAACGACGGTTTTTCGGCCGTCTCGTATTCGGGGGCGAACGCGTCGATGTTGACACCGTAAGGGATGTCGATGACGGGTGTCGCCGTGATGCCGCGGAAGAATGCGGCGTCGGTGTATGTTATGGCGGCGATGCCATCGACCCTGTCGATGACACCGAGCTCATATTTCTTGAGCGTGCGTGCCAGATGTCTGATATACAATCTCTTTGGGAGCAGGGGTTCCTTCTTCGCCATGCGCTCCCAGATCTGATGTTCGACGTTATGGGCGCGGAGCACTATCTTCGCGTCGGAATGCGCACGTATAGTGTCGATATAGGGCGTCATGTAAATCATCTCGAGCTGGACCACGTCGAACCTCTCTTGTTCGAGGACGGCGGCGAGTCTTTCCGCGAACGCGTCCGAGATGAAACGCTGCACGTGGTACGACTCGTCGGAGAAGAGATTCCTGAAGGCCTTCATCACCCTGACCCTCAGGTCGATATCGACGAATTCTATCCTTGTCTTTCTCCTGTATTCTTCCGGGATGTCATCCGGGTTCACATGATATTTCTCGCTGTTGAAAGCCATCACCTTCACCTGATGTCCGGCGTCCAGCAGACCTGTCACGACGCTGTTGATAGCCATCGGGCCGCCTTCGCCTGGCGGGAACGGAGACTTGTTGCAGAGTATCAGGATGTTCATTTCTTGTGTGATTTAAAGGTTAAGAATTTCTTCCACGACTCCGCGTCCATGATGGCCGAGTCGGTGACGGCCTTGAACGTGAGGAAGAAGCCTATGGGGAACAGCACCATCGACGACAGCCACGCGCCGAGGAATACCGGCATGTCGCCCGACAGTGCGACGCGTTCCGACGTTATTGTGATGATGTAATAGACGACGAAGAACACCACGCTCACGACGACGGGCATACCGAGTCCGCCCTTGCGGATGATGGCGCCGAGCGGTGCGCCGATGAAGAAGAAAAGCAGGCACGCCACGCTCAGGGTGAACTTCTTGTGCAGCACCTGTTCGTGCTTGCGTATGTTGACGTCGCGACGTCCGAAGTCCTTCGCGTTGAAGGCCACGTTCTCGCGCATGCTGCCGGCGGTCGAGACGGCCATGTCGATGATGGTCTTGCGGTCCTTCTCGCTGAAGTTGCTCGTCAGCGGCCAGAAGAACGTGGCGATGCTGTCGCTCTCCAGCGCCTCACCCCTGCGGCGGCGCTGGCGGGCGTCGGAGTCGGCGAAGGCCCCGGCGTCGGCCGTCAGGTTCTGATACCGCCTGTAGCTGTTGCTCACGAAACGCTCCCTGTCGGCGGCGTCACGGCGCATCAGCGAGTCGATGGAATAGTTCAGCTGCTTGATGTTCATCATGTCCTGATGAGACTTGAAGGCGTCCTCGTCGGTGTGGCCCATGTCGAACTGCGACATGTCGAAGGTTATCAGCTGTCGCTTGAACGACATCTTCTGGAAGGGCCTGCGGTCGCGGTAGTTCTTGTCATCGACCATCTCGCTGTAGTTGTAGCCGTCGTAGAGGGTGAACACCATCTCGCGCTGGCTCGGCGTCATCGCCATGTAGCCGGAGTCGGCCACGGTGACCATGACGTTGCCCTGCCCGCCCGAATGGTCGTATATCATCACATCGTAGAGCGAGCCGCCGTCGGCGCCCTTCCTCCCCACACGTATCACGTATTTGTCGATGCCGCGGTAGAACACGCCCTCCGGGATCTCGAGCGTCATCTTCTTTCGCGTGACGTCGTAAAGCATCGACCTCATCTTCAAATTGGCGTACGGGAGCACGTTGTTCGAGAAGAAAAAGGCCATCACGCTCATCGCCACCGAGAAGAGAAGCAGCGGGCGCATCACCTTCCACACCGAGATGCCGCTCGCCTTCATGGCCACAAGCTCGTAGTATTCGCCGAGATTGCCGAAACACATCAGGGACGAGAGCAGGATCGCCAGAGGCAGCGCCAGAGGCACAAACGTCAACGAAGTATAACACAGGAGCTTAGCCATCACACTGATTTCCAGCCCCTTGCCAATGAAATCCTCAATATACTGCCAAAGGAACTGCATCAGCAAGATGAAGACGGAGATGGCGAACGTCAACAGGAACGTTCCGAAATATTGCCTTATGATATATCTGTATATTTTCATCGGAAAAATAAAACTGCAAATATAATGTTTTTGTCAATACACCATCACAAAAAATGTGATTTTTTAGGACTTGAAAGTCACACGGCGTCTCAAATTTTCCTATCTTTGCAGAAATTATCAATCACGGGAAAAAATGAATTTCGACTATTACAAATCAATCAACATCAGCATCACGATATGCGACACAGAGGGTGTCGTCGTCTATCAGAACGAGAAATCGCTCGCCACATTCGGCGACAAGGTCGGGCAGAGCATGATGCCATGCCATCAGCAGCGCTCGCAGGAGATAATACACCACCTGCTCGACGACGCCGCGACGAACGTTTACACCATCGACAAGAAAGGGGTCAAGAAGATGATTTACCAGACGCCGTGGTTCGAGGACGGCGCGGTGAAGGGCCTCATCGAGTTCTCCATGGTCATACCCGAGGAGATGCCGCACTACGTGAGGTGACTCCGCGGGCGGGACGCACGGCACGCCCCGCCCGCCTGAAACGGCAGTGTTCCGCGTGACGACAGCGTTGACATCTGTGTGCTCTTGGGGATTCTGAATAAAAAATGAAGACAAAATATAGAGATAATGGATGTGGCATTGGTTATGTTTCAATGGACACATCGCCGGATTTTTTCAGCTGGCATCTTATAAAAACAAATCATGACATTCAATAATTGATTATCTTTGCACCTCTAATTGGTATTTGAAAACTCACTGACTGATGGATACAAAATTCACCTTTTCCGGGCACGAGTCGTTTCCTTGCAAAACCTTATGGTTGAAGAAAGGATATGATTTATCGGCAAAAGGGACTTTATTTTCCACGAGAAGGAAAAAATCTCTCACAAAACAGGGCTTGGTGTCGAACAATGGAACAAATGTCAGGACACAGACCTACGTTTTGCCTGAAAAGGACAAGAAGCGTGTTTCCGAGTTGGAGCAGAAGATCAACCAAATACTGTCGGGAAATGACAATGTGGACATTTGCACGCTTTTGGAAATATCAAACAAGAAAATGAACAGAGAATGAACATTGAAGCATCAGAAATAAGAGAAGCGGTTGAGATTATAAAAACCGCCATTTTACAAGGGCAATATGAAGCATCAAAAGATGTGAATCGCATCCAGCTTACTATATATTTCAGCATAGGCAAGTATATCTCCAACCATACTCGTAAAGGTGGTTGGGGGACTAACATTCTGGAATCCATCAGTGAACACTTGCATAAGGAATTACCGGGACTGCGAGGATATTCGGCAACAAATTTGAGAAACATGCGTCTGTTTTATGAATCATGGCAAATGCTTGATTCAAATTCATCAGTTATGACTGATGAAAACTCGAAGAATACAAATACCGAAACAAAATATATTGACAATCAACTAATTGTAAATTCATCAGTTGCAACTGATGAATCAACAAAGATTGATGTCTATCACACTTTACATATCCCAGCCACCAAGGATTTCCCCATTGATGATTTTTTCCGTGTACCTTTCACCCATCACATTGAAATCAATAAACTCAATGATATTTCCGCCCGCTACTACTATATCCGGCGCACAGCAGAAGAACATTTGTCCGTGGATATTCTTAAAAAACTGATAAAAGAAGATGTTTACAGCCATCAGACAAATATTCCTTCCAATTTCCAACAGACCATACACAGTACTGTCACGATGCGGAAAGCTGTAACGATGTTTAAGGATTCTTATTTTTTAGATTTCATAAATACAGAGCAGATAGGAGAACGAGACATGGCGGATGTTGACGAACGGGTTATAGAACAACAAATCGTTCAAAACATAAAAAATTTCATTATGACCTTTGGTCATGATTTCGCATTCATCGGCAATCAATACCATCTGGAAGTTTATGGCATTGAACATTTTCCCGACTTGCTATTTTTCAATCGGGAGCTGAATGCCATGGTGGTCGTTGAGTTAAAAACAGGAGAATTCAAACCTTCTTACTTGGGACAACTGATGAGTTATTTGAGCATTCTTGATGCCAAAGTGAAGAAATCGCATGAAAATCCAACAATAGGAATTGTTCTTTGCAAATCGGCGAAACGCGAGTATGTGGAATTTGTGATTCGCGACTATAACAAACCTATGGGTGTTGCAACATATTCCACCTCTGCCGATGTTCCGGAAAACTTAAGGAAAGCATTGCCGGATATTGACGACCTAAAAAAAATCCTGGAATGACGAACGTTAGACATATATTGGGAATATCAGGCGGGAAAGACAGTGCGGCACTTGCTGTTTATCTAAAACAGCAACGTCAAGCACTATTGATTCCTAATAGTTTATTTTTTTAATGCCACAATTGATATGCAATTTTTTACTACCTTTGCAATTTTCTTTTAAAGTCTATCATAGATAGCAACAAAATAATTATTCGACAAATTGACTAATTCATCTTCAAATGAACGAACAAATAAAAAACATACTTCACAATTTGCGAAATGCCACTTCAGAATTGAATATAATCCGTGATTTGTTTCAAGCAAAACTTGACTATTTCAACGAAGAAGACAGGCGTAAAATCAATGAGTTCAACGAGACGTTTGAACAAAAACGCGAACAAATTGATGGGAAAATAAATTCTTTTGTGCGTTTTATTGAGAAAAGCTTTGCTCCAACTGCTGAAGAAATTGCAAAAGAAAAAGCTTTGCAAAAGCTTCATGCGGATTTTCCCGAATTTGACAAATGGGATGCTTCCGTGCAAAATGCTTTGCTTGAACGGGAATTGAGGTCTTTTGAGACACATTCAAAAGAGACTAAGACGAGAGAGAAAATGCCAACATCTGGTTCGGCTGTTTGCTATGATAACCCGGAACCTGACAAGGCGTTCCCTATTACATATAATTTTGAATATTGCCGGCCATACGCAATTGAAGTTTGTGGTGAAAGGCACAACATTAAATCATGGCGCGATGCTTTATGTGCTGTTGCAAATGTTTTGTGTGAGCATAGTATAAAGCCATTGGAGTCTTTTATGTCCGAGGATGTAAAAGAAAAACCGTGGTTTTCCAGGACTTCTGATTTGTATAGAAGCCCTTTGGAAATTGTTGAAGGTGTGTTTGCCGAAGCCAATTTGAATGCTAAATCAATGCTGGCTTCATGTTGTAAGTTGCTGGATATTTATTCGGTAAGCTATAACGAAGTATGTGTATATTTGAATAAAATTGCCAATAACTAACAATGTTTAAGATAAGTTGGGATAAAGAAACTGGAGGTGTGCGTCTGTCGAGCAAAATTGAGCCCGACACGCTTGGAGTGTCTCCTCGCCCTGTTTTCTTTGAAGAATTGGATTTGTTGAAACTTGACAAACTCGGCTGGAAATACCCACATTGTCAGGAACCATTATTGTGGGCATGCAACAAACAATACTTTTATCGCGGCGAATTGATGTTTGAGGCCAAAGGCGCGAATGTCTATGATCCCGCAACGGTAGTCTTTCAGGATGGGAAAGAGACAGCAGAACTTGTTCCTGTTGATGTAGAAGGAATGCTTGAACGTTGCAAAAACGAAATGTTCTTGCTTGAGACTGAAGCCATAGAGTTTATTCGTGATACGTATTTGCAATATGTCGATGCCAGCAAAAAAGTGGATACGATAAAGGCAAATCAAGTGGATTTTGAAACACTCGTTAGCCGAGTTTCAAAAGACCAGAAAAGGCAGATGGCTATCGTCAAACAGGATTGTGACAGTTTTGACATTATGCCTCTTGAAGAGGCAAAGAACGCTGGTAAACGTACATACGTCACAACAAAGATTGATAAGTTTTTGGCCTCTTTTTCAGGAGGAAAAGACAGCCAGGTCGTGCTTGACCTATGCACGAGAGCCATCCCGCCACAAGCGTTTGAAGTAATTTATAGTGATACTGGCTACGAACTGCCGCCTTCATTGGAACTTTATGAGGAAGTAAAGAAACATTACCAAACGCTATATCCCGAACTTTCGTTCCGCATTGCCCGTAACCACGAAAAAGTACTCAATTATTGGGATAAAATCGGCACACCGTCTGACACGCACCGTTGGTGTTGCTCTGTAATGAAAACCGCACCGCTTTATCGTATGCTAAAAGTTGAGGGTACCAACAAACAGGCAAAAGTGCTGGCATTTAATGGCGAACGAGCAGAAGAGAGTGTTCAACGCAGTAAATATCTAAGAATTGGAAGAGGAAAACACGGCACAATTATTGAGGCTTTGCCAATTTTGTATTGGAATACTACAGAAATATTCTTGTATTTATTATCGCACAAACTGCTGATAAATAAAGCTTATAGACAGGGAATGACACGTGTGGGTTGTCTTTATTGCCCATTCTCCGCATTATGGAATGATATGATTTCTGCAACATGTTATCCATCAAACCTAAAACCATTTCTATCTAGGGTTGAGAGTATTGTTAATAAAGCAGGAATTGTTGATGCAAAGGATTACATAAAGGATGGAAATTGGAAAAGACGTGCAGGAGGAAGAGGATTGTCCTTTCCGTCCTCTATGGAAATCATTCCTAACAAAAAGGAGTTTACAATCAAATGCATTTGTCCGCAAAAGGATGTTTTAACATGGCTTAATGCGGTAGGTAAATATTCTGTTTTTAGAGAAAATAATAATGTCATCGTAGAGTTATTACACCAAAAAGAAATTATTAAATTTCTAATAAGTAAAGAAAAAAACGCCTATATATTCAAGCTTGACCTAACGAACATATCCCCAACGGTAATAGGATTGATTAAGAGAGCTCTATATAAAGCGACATATTGCATTAATTGTGAGACTTGTGAAATAGAATGTCCAACAGGAGCCTTACGAATCCTTCCTGATGTTAAGATTGATAATCAAAAATGTACGCATTGTCATAAATGCCTAGAATTTCACGATTTAGGCTGTATTGTGGCCAATTCTTTAGCAATAACAGAAAATAGTAGAAATAAAATGAAACTAATAAGTTACAATAATTTTGGATTGAATGGTCAATGGTTGGATTTTTTCATGTCCTCCCCTAAGACATATTTTGTAGATAATATGCATGGTTTACACCCCAAAGAGCAATTGCCAAATTTCGTTAAGTGGTTGGTTCATGCTGAAATTCTTGACGACACAAAAACTAAAAATTTAACTGCTTTTGGTGATTTATTGTCAAGCATATATATTGATATGCCAGATTTGGTATGGCAAACAATCTGGATAAACTTATCATACAATTCTCCAATCGCAAAATGGTATAAAGAAAATGTTGAATGGCACTTTCACTTTACAGAAAATGACATAAGGGAAATGGTAAAAAATGATTATCCAAATGATAGTCAAACTACTATAAAAAACATTGTTTATGCTCTTTTCCGAACTTTTAGAGAAAGTCCTATCGGAGAAATGGGACTGCTTCAAGAAGTAGAAAAACTCAGATACACTAAAGTCGGATTTTCCGACCTTTCCCGCGAAGCCACTGCGTACTCTCTTTACAAGTTTGCCGAAACCCAAGGCATAAAGACTTTCCGTGTGAGCGACTTGTACAACGAGGACTGCAAGAGTGGTCCGTACCGTGAGTTTGGCATCAGCAAAACCGATTTGGAAAAAGCTTTGCGCTCACTGAATTCCGAGAACAACCGCGTGCTTACCGCCGAACTTAATATGGGCTTAGACCACATATCATTACGAGAAGATTTGAATGCCCTTTCAGCATTGGAAATATTGACCAAATAAATGATTACACCTATGCAGATTGACATGAAAGAGAACCAGCAAACAGAATTCAAACAGACGTGGCACGATGAGTACCTCAAATGGATTTGCGGTTTTGCCAACGCCGAAGGTGGAAAAATCCTTATCGGTGTGAACGACGATGGCACTATCTGCGGCGTTAGCGATGCCAAACGCCTTATGGAGGACATCCCCAACAAGGTAAAGAACGCACTCGCCATTGTGCCACATGTCAGTCTGCTGGAAAAAGACGGACTGGAGTACATTGAGATATCCATTTCTCCATATCCATTTCCAGTAAGTTATGGTGGTAGGTATTATATGCGTTCGGGCGCGACAAACCAGTTGCTGAATGGGCAGGCTCTTGATGCCTTTATCCTTAGAAAACAGGGCATTACATGGGACAGCATTCCTGTAACGCAACTGCAATCTTCTGATATTGACGGACTTGCCATAAGATATTTCGTGCGTCTGGCCACTAAAAAAGGCAGAATCGACAGCGACATCGCCTCTGAAGGAACCGAGGAACTGCTCAAAAAACTAAACTTATACAAAAACGGGTTCTGGACAACTGCGGCAGCCCTTCTCTTCACCGAGAATCCTGAACGTTATATTGGCGGCTCGTATGTAAAAATCGCCTTTTTCGAAAATGATGCCGACATCCTTTATATGGACGAAGTGCATGGTCCTCTGTTGCAGCAGGCCGACGAAACCATCGACGTCATCATGAAGTAATATCTGAAAGCCCGCATTTCCTACGACGGCATCCACCGAGTTGAGCGTTATCCTTTCCCCGAAGATGCCCTGCGTGAGGCTGTACTCAACGCCATTGTGCACAAGGATTATGCCCGCCAAATTCCCATACAGATTCGCGTGTATGCCGACAAAATCATGATTTTCAACGACTGTCGGCTTTCTGATTACTGGACAGACAAAACACTGAAACAAAGTCATAAAAGCGAACCTTACAACCCCAACATTGCCCATGTGTTTTATCTTTCGGGACATGTGGAAAGCTGGGGTCGTGGCATCGACAAAATATGCAGGTCATGCACCATGCACGGCATTCCATTACCCGAATACGATGTGCAAACCGAAGAAATATGTGTCACTTTCAAGACATCCGATGAGTACTTGAATGGCGATAAGGGAATAACAGGCATTCCAAAGGATTCCCAAAGGGTTCCCAAAGAAGTTCCCAAAGAAATTTCTGACTCAGTCCGTAGAACGTATGATGCGGTTGCCGAAAATCCCCGACTCACAATCAAGGAACTGTCTGAAAAGCTTGGAATTTCAGACAGAACAATCAAAAAACATATTGCGTACTTGAAAGAGGAAAGTCTTATAGAAAGGGTTGGAGGCAAGACGCACGGACACTGGCAAGTAAAGCCTATAAAGTAAACGAAAAACAAAAGGAATTAGAAATAAAGAAGATATGGCAACAAAATATTCCGATATAATCACAATTCGCGAAGGAAAACCGGCTTACAACATTGCAAATGAAGAAGGCGGCCAATGGACAAGTTTCATTGCAAACAAACAGTTCAATGACATTCTGAGAACTGTTATTAAATCCGTAAGAAACACTGACATCGATGCCCACCGCTCATTTTGGATTTCGGGCACATACGGAACGGGCAAGAGCCATGCCGGAGCTGTCATCAAACATTTGCTTTGTGATGAGGTGGAACAAATCAGAGAATATGTGGATAATGAGTACAAGGAAAAGGAATATGATTTGCTTCGCCAAGACATTTATTCATTGCGTCAAGGCAAACGATTGTTTCCTGTAATGCTTTATGGACAAAGCAATATTTCACACAAGGAGGATTTGTCGCTCCAATTACAGCGGGCCATTAGCGAAGCATTGCAAAAAGCGGGCATTTCAATTACTGTAAAAACCGATTTTGACAATCTTGTTGAACATATTGAAAAACAGCCTGATCTGTGGAATTTACTTATTGAAAAAAGCCCTCAATTAGCATCTGTTGCTCCGACAATCGAAAAATTAAAAAACCAACTGCAAAACAAAGACAATTCGACTTTTGCAAAAGTGGTTGAGGCGCAACGTAGCACGGGAATCGATATTCGTCTTGCAAACACTAAACTTGTAGAATGGTTTTTTGAAGTGCAAAACGAATTGGCAAACCAAAAAGACAAGTATGGTTATGATGGGTTGCTTGTTATTTGGGATGAATTTACGGATATTGCGGCTTCTGACATAGGTCCAAGTCTTTTGGTCGCCTTGCAGGAAATAGATGAAAAAGTGATGAACAAAGAGAACAATTCATACTTTTTCTATATTTCACATCCTTCGGCATTGAATGGATTGGACAATCAGGAACGAGAAAAGACAAAGGGGCGTTATCATTTTATGGAATATAAAATGGAAACGGTTTCGGCATTCAAGATTATGAGTCGCAAATTCCGTTTGGCAGATAATGCAACGGCAGAAGAACAAGAGACAATCGCAAATAGGTTTTTTGCCAAACCCGGTTGCAATTCTTTGATTTCTTTGTTTGCCCCAGATTCAGCAAAACAGGAAGAAACCCAAAAGGATTTGTTTAATCTTTTCCCGTTACATCCGAGTACGGCAAATCTTGCCACCTATTATGCCCGTGAAGCAGGTTCATCCAGCCGAAGCGTTTTTGAATTCATCGGAAACAATGATGCAGTAAAAGTGTTTTTGAACGATGAAAATCATTTTCTCAACGGCGATGTGATCACGGCAGACTACCTTTGGGACTTTGTCCAGGAAGTGTTTAATGCCGATGTCTTGAAATATGGTGTGGTGACCGAGCGTTATAATGCTCGCCATTTAGAAGTTGAAAACAAAGGATATGAATATTCGGCTGTATTTAAAGGTATTTTGTTGCTCAATGCCTTAAACAATATCGCGGCAAGTGATACAGTTACACCAACTGGCGGAAACATATTGAATTTGTTTAAAGGGACTTCTATCGAGCCAATTCTTGATGAAATTCTTGTATACTTTGATGAACACAGTATCATCCAGCGTTTGCCAGGAGATGACAACGGATTGTATTCCATTCAGTTTTCCGCATTGCCGACAAAAGAAATCCAAGATGAAAAAGATAATCTGAAAAACAGTGAATTTAAATATACAGAAAAATTGCTGAATTTCAATGATGTTCAAGTCCGCAAAATCATAGACAGCTGGTTGTCAAATGTTATTCGCCAATATCAATACAATATTTTCTCACAAAACACCAACGAGTCATTGCTTCTGAACCAGATTGAAAACAGTCACAAGCAAGCAAAACCATACGAGCTGTTTTTAGCAATGCTTTTCGGGAAAAATCTTAACGAAGTGAATGCTCTTAGAGAAATTGCAAATAACAATTCTTCTGACGAGCGATTTGCGAACGTAGTGTTTGTGGTGTTTGAAGAACCTTTTAGCGATAAAAACCACGAAAGATTCATCGAGTTTATGGCAAATTCCAAATGTGCAGGGAAATACAATCAGACGGAGCAGCAGAAAACGCATCGGGAAAATGCTTTTTCTCTTGTGAAGGATTGGCTATTTTCCGTCAGACGCAACAATTTCACATATTATTTGAGGGGAGAAAAAGGATTCGGTTCCACACAGAAAATCACCAGTACAATAAATGAGGATATAACAACAAAGATATTTTCCAAGGGTCCGGAAACGATTACGTTTTTGCGCAGAGTTCCCAATACGTTCTGGAAGAAACAGTCAAGCAAGACTATGGCAGACAACTTCTTGTCTTTTTCAACAAAGCAGGAAATTCTTGACAAATGTACTGGTCCCATGCAGCCGATACGTTTCGTCTTGCAAGACATGGTAAACGAAAATCTGGAATGGGTTGATGGTGCAGATACGAATCACCCATTATATGTCATTTCAAATTTTATTGACAACAAGTTCAAGCATACTTCCAAAAGCGAGCAATTTAATATGGGCGAAAAGTTGAAGGAACTTTCGTATCCGCCATACGGATTGTATCAATCCTACGCTTCCATGGGTATGGTCGCATTTGCCATGCGGAAATGGATAAAGCAAATTTTTGATTTGAATGGCAAACCACGTGATGTCAAAAATATGGTGGATGATGTTGTTGAGCTGTTTAATGCTTGGGAAAAAGACAAAGAAAGTAACAAACTGGATTTCCGTTTTGAGACTAAAGAGAGCCGTAGCGTTTGTGAAACCATCGTAAAAACATTTAAACTCAACAATCTAAAAGGCTATTCAGACATTAGTAGTTTGACAGATGCCCGTAATGCCTTTAAGTATGGTTACTTGGCTGAAAAGGGATTCCCATTGTGGTCGTTGAAATACGTCGATGAAAATATCAAAGATGGTGTGAAAACACTTTTAGACAACCTGCTGCGTATCATAGCCACCGACAACACCCGTGACCCGAAGTTGTTAGACGACACATTGAATGGTTTCCACAATTATAAATTTGAATTGTCGAATTATCTGAATGAGGCTGACTCTTTCAAAAAAGGATTTGAAAACTATTTGTCACAATTGCCTAATATAAATTTCCAAGCTAGTGAGTTTGATGAAGCGTTTGGGTATTTGGAGCATCATCTGCAAAACTCGAAAGGACTATGGAGCGAAGAGGAAGTATCAAAAGAAATCAGCAATTGGAGAGCATACAAATCACGCGAAGAAGCTGTCAAAGTCACTCTGGAATTAATTGACAAAATAGACGACATTGAAGAATGTAGCAAGTATTTAGCTCACGGTGACGAAAGGGTTGTTGATGCCGCAAAGAAACGCATTGAATATTTGAAACTGCTTGCACCTCAGCCGCAGCCCAAACCTCAACCGCAGCCGCCAATTCCGACGGTTCAATTCCACCAAAAGCGGTCAAATGCCATCAGCAAGGTTCAGCGCATTTCTGATGTCAGCAAGGCTCGTGAACTTTTGAAGAAGATTTGCGAAGACGACAGTGTGGCAGAAAGAATTATTGACATAATAAACAACTACGATGCGTAACGATTTTTTTAATTTTGAGGACTTAATAAACCACGTCAGATTAGACAAGGAATTGTCTGGAGTTGCATCAGGGACCGCCAACCGTTTTCCTGTGCGTTTCGTGCTGTTTGATAATTTTCAGGATTCATATCGCTTCGTTTCTTATGTTCAGGAGCAGGGCTGCCATTTCAAAAATGTAAATGATTGGATGGATAGTGATTATCCTGATACGATTCTAACCTATAGTGAATTGTCAAACAGCATTTTGGATTATGCGGCTTCATACAATGATGACTGCATAATCACTCCGTTTTCAGAATTGGCAAGATTTTATAATAATGAAAGGTCAGCGAAAGAGTTTGATGCGCTTGTTAAAACAATCAAAGGAATTGAAAACAAAAGCCAGGCGGTCGCGAAAAACCGTCGTATTTACATTCCCATTGTCGGTCTTGAAGGAAAGATGTCTTTGTTTGAAAATGACACCCAATGTACAGTGTGGTATTTGAAAAATGCTGACAAGAGCTTTACATACGACCTTATATTAACAAATGGCACAACATATGGCGTCAATGATTTGTCGATGTTCAACGTTGCACATTCCGTAAATGAGTGGCTCAATGTGTGGAAGGCTCAACCTGCCGTTAAGCCATTGATAATTTGTACTTCTCCAGCTATATTTGCCAATGCACAATATGCAAAGCCAGACAATGCGTTTTATTTCATCAAGTGTCCATCCGCTTATAAATTTTTGACAAAAGGATTAAAACTGGATTTTGGGAAAATTGAATACAAACCTACAGATGAGCAACATTGGCAAAGATTAGCTCAAGAAATTACCGATATTAAATCTTTTTCATTTGAGAAGTTTTTCAATTCATATTTCCATATCGACAATCTTTCCGATTACAATGTTTTCCTCAAAACGTGGTTTGAATGCAATGATGATTTTGAAAAATGGCTGCTTACGACCTATTACAATGAAAAATTCTGCCAGGAAGGTTATATTTGCCGAGTAATTAACAAAATACAATGTTATACCAATAACGAGTTCTTCTCAGCAGTTGCTTTAGCAATCTTCTCTCTTGACAAATCTGATAATTATATAGAAGAAAGGTTGACCTGCTTGCAATCTGCCAAAGAACACAATGTTTTGTTGAGCCAAGAGACAGAAGTTATGCTTAAAGACGAACTAAACAAGTTGGCTGAAGTGAATGGATATCCAACTGCAATTCGTTATTTTTCTCCTTTAACCAAGACAGAAAAACTTTTGGCAACAGAATGGTTCGCTCAAGGGAACATCTCAAAGAATAGTCTTCAATCATTCTTTCCAGATCTGTATAATTATCTTGAACCAAATTCGGGTGCTTCTCTATCTTGGATTAATAGTTATTTCAATGCTTACAAGCAGGCAAAACTTGCCGACAGATACACTTCGGAAATAGCTGGTTATATCAAAGAAAAGAATGGTTCTGTATCAGCTTGTAATGAATGGTATCAGCAATTGAAAACGACCAAGACAATTTTAAGTGGGCGATCGGATATAGATGTTTATTATTGGATTGACGGTCTTGGCGTTGATTGGATTCCGTATATTCAAAAGTGTCTTGAGAAGAAGCAAAAAGACGGCATCTTTCTTAATGAAATTCATATAGCACGAGCTGCATATCCATCAACAACAGAAGTCAACAAAAAAGCTTTATTCGAGCTTTCAAACGGAACATTAAAGAAGTGTGGCGACTTGGATACTCATGCCCACAAAAGCAACAAGTTCCCAAATTATATTCTTGAAGAGCTTGAGATAGTAAATAAGGCCATTGAAACAATAGTTTCAGAATACAATGGAAAGAAGATAGCCATCGTATCAGACCATGGTCTTACGTCGCTTTCTCAACATTGTGATGGTTTGAATTTAGCCGGAGTAGAATCTGATCATCATGGTCGTTTGGCGTTTCGTAAAGATGGAAAATGCGTTTCTTGCGAAGATTACATTGTATGTGATGATGAGAAAACCATGTGCGCCCTAAATCATCAATCACTATGTGGGAAAGTACCCAACGGACAAAGTGCTCATGGCGGTTGTACGCCAGAGGAAATACTTGTCCCAATATTTGTTATTTCCTCTAAAAAAGATGCGACTCATTGGACGGCGACACTTCAAACCAAATCCATTTCGGAGAGTAATCCAATTGTCAGGTATCTTATCAAGGGAATTACCGCCATCAATATACCAAGTATCGTTTATGATGGACGACATTACAATTTGAGTGTCTGTGGTGACAACCTTTATCAAAGTGAAAAAATATCATTGAATAAATCGGCAACCACTGTTGAACTGGTTATTGGAGACAAAAAACAAATTGACCCTATAGAAGTGATCTTTGGCGCAGAAGAAGATGATTTGTTTAATTTTTGATCGTTTATAGAGTATGACACGAAAGGAAAAGATAGAAAAACTTAGGCAAATAAAACTCATAATAACCAATCTTACAGCAACGTATGATATGGGGTTGGAATATACTATAATTACATCAAATGGCGGTGATGTTAATTTGGGAAATATAGTTAATTGGCCTATAACAGAAGTTTTGGCCACAGATGAAGTTCGCTCACTTCATAAAAGGATTCTGGAAGGAGAGAAAATTTCTTTATCCGACATTAAAAATGTTGTGTTCTTTAATTCAATTTTATCGTATCATTCCACGCCGTGGTCAGAAGCAGGCTGTACAAGTGATGAAGATATTGAAGAATCAGTCTCTTCTATATGTTACAAGATGAAAACTTTGAATTTGTCAGAAAACATGTTTTACGCATTTGTAACACTTGAATCGTGGAATAAACAGATAGAGTTTTTCGACACCTATTCAGAACTTGAAAGTTTTGTGATAGAAGAATTGGGTTCGTCAATACAAGACTATGAAAGTATGAGCGAAGAAGAGATAGACTATTACTACAATTCAGCAGAGGATGAAGGCTGGCAAAATACAATGCCAATGTTCAAAAATACAGAAGAAAACGAATAAAAAATATGAACGAATCACTGTCAAATAAAATCCGAGAGCAATTTGCTTCAATGGCAATTTACAAGGACTCTGCTTCAACGAATAGCTTATTTGCGGGAAGAAACCTGCCATCGTTTGTCAAAGATTTTGTACTAAAGAAGTATATCAATGAATTAGGGCAAGTTGATAAAAATGGCCTTACTAACTTTCTTGATACAGTTATCCCTCAAAAAGCGGAGGAAGTGAAGGACCGTTTAGGTAATGGAGAGGAAATCACATTGCTCACTCGTTTTATTATCTATATTGATTTGGTTAAGGGAGTCCGGCGTTTTGGCATTCCGGATTTAGGTATAAAAATAAATGAAGGGCAAATTCCTGAATATGTTTATTCAAAGCATAAGGGCTCATTAGTCGATGGAGAGAAATGGGGAATAATAAAACTTTGTGTCCTTCCTGATGCTGATGGAAAGAAACAACATGTTGAAATGACTGATTATAAGCCATTTAAACCATATAAATCTGTTGATGTTGATTTCTTCCGTGAAGTTCGTAAAAACTTTTCCACTTCCGAATGGATAGACTTTTTGCTTTCTGCCATGGAGTATGATCCTGATGGTTTTGAAAGTATTGCATGTAAATTGGAGTTCCTGACACGTTTGCTTATTTTTGTTGAGCCAAGGCTGAATTGCATTGAACTTGCGCCAAAAGGTACAGGAAAATCATACGTTTTTGGCAATCTTTCTAAATATGGTTGGTTGGTAAGTGGTGGTAAAGTAACCCGTGCTAAGTTGTTTTACGATAAGCAAAAACAACAAAATGGAATTATAAAGAATCATGATTTTACAGCATTTGATGAAATACAAACTATTGTTTTTCAAGAACCATCTGAGATACAGGCGGCCTTAAAATCATATCTTGAAAGTGGTAAAACCACTATTGATAATAACGAGTTTTCATCAGAATGCGGTTTGATTTTGATGGGAAATATCCCGTTGACAAAAGACAGGCATCCAGTGTCGGCGAGATATTTTGACTCATTACCAGCCAACTTCCGAGAGTCGGCATTATTAGACCGTTTCCATTGTTTTATTGAAGGTTGGTATTTGCCGAGGATTAACAAAAGTATGATTTTTAAAGGTTGGACTGTCAATGTAGAATATTTTTCCGAGATACTTCATTCGATGCGTACACAAAACCAATATGGGCTTTTGTTTGATGAATTAGTGTCTTTCCAAAAAGACTCAGATATGCGTGATTTCACTGCCGTAAAACGTATCACAACTGCGTATATGAAATTGATTTTTCCGCATTGGATAACAATAGAAGATGTAAATCTGGAAGAATTTGACTTGTATTGCTTACAGCCTGCTATTCATCGTAGGGGTATAGTTAAAGAGCAATGCCATAACATCGATCCTGAATTTAAAACACAAATGCCTATAATTGAATTAAAAAATTATAATTCAAAATAACTCATCGACAACCCCAACCACTTCTTCCGCGAAACGGCATTCTTGGAAGTCTTTCTTGCCTTCGACGCCTCGGTTGGCGAGAACACCATCGAAGACGAACCCGAACCATTGGATTGAACCTCTTCATCAAAACAAAAAGCTGAAATCACAAACAAGCCCCAAAAGTTTCTCTTTGACTTTCGGGGCTTAATCCGTTGATTTACACAATATAAACGTCAAATGATTATCTCACGACAATCCTCCTTGCCGTCATATTTCCGCTTTCACAAATCTTGATGACATACAGGCCTTCAGACAAGCCGCTGACATCAATCCGCTGCGGGCCGCTTGCCGTTCCGCCAAAGACCTGCTGACCTAAATTATTGTAAATAAAATAGTCGTACTCGACATCGCCGACATTGATGTAAACAACATCGTCGGCAGGGTTCGGATAGACGCTGAAATGGATCTCATTTTCATCCACAGCGGTTATGACATCGACCAACACGTTCACGGGCATCGACTCGCCGCCCGAATAAATCGCCGTGACGCTGTAGGTGTATGTCATATCTTCCTGTACCTGGTCGTTGTAACTCGTGGCCGACGTCTCACCCAGAGTGACGCCGTTGCGTGCGATGCGGTAGCGGTTTGCGCCCGAAGGAGCCGCCCACGACAGCGTGACGTTGCCGCCATCGACGGTTGCGCTGAGGTCCCAGACCGGGGCGAAATACTCGCCCGACCCGCAGCTCACGTCGAAGCTGCCGCCCTGAGGCCCGTTGCTTAAGATGACAGTGCCGTCTTCATAATGAACGACATACGAGCATTCGCTGTCCCAGTTGCCGCCGCTGTGCCACGTGAGCGTGACGTGCGACCCGTGGTGAAGCCAACGCTCGTAGGTTGCGAAAGCGCCTTGCTCACGCGAGACATACATGTCGTCGGCCGGCGTGCCGTCGCTGTATTCGACATGAAGCCTCGAGTCGTCCCAGCCGTCGTTCCATTTGTCGGAGAGGTCGAAGACGACAAGACATGTATTCTGCAAAGTCGCCGTCCCTTCAGCAACGACATTGTCATCAGCCAAGATGTTGAATGTGAGCGGTATCTGTTCCGATTCAGGGCAACCAGAAGCAATGGTGACATCGAAAGCAACGGTGGCGATGCCGTCTGGCGCGATGCTGCCGACAGCGACACTCTCTTCACCGAAAGTGACATATTGGCTTGTTGATGAGATTGTTATGCTTGCGTTTGTGGCGACATAATGACCGACATTCTCGAAAGAAGCCGCGACCTGAAGCGTCTCGCCAGCGGAAAATCCGCCGGGGCACTGTGCGCCGGCAAACTCCATGACGGCTTTGTTCGCCACGATGTTGACCACGCCTTCCCACGTCTCGGACCCGCATGTCGCCGTCGTCACGATGTGGAAACGGCTGCCGTCGGCGACATTTTCGTTGATGCTGTATCTGAAGCCGTCCACTTCGACGGTCGCGTTTTGCGCCAAGGCGTTGAAACTCGCCGTGCCGTTGATGATAGTGACATTCGGGTCATCGCAAGTCAATGAGACTGAAGTTGTTCCGTCGGTCGATGCAGTGCCGGCATTCTTGAAAGTGATTGCCAGGGCGTTTTCCGCGCCGATATGTGCGTCACTCGGAGTGTAGCCGTCAACGATGATGAATGCGCCGTTGATGTTCGCCGCCGGGATCTCTTCAAGATAAGGCACGCGCTGCGGATGTGTCACGCAAAGGGTGACATCGCCGCTGGTTGTGACAGGGTCGATGCTAAAGACGACAGTGCCGGTCTCGTCAACCAAGCCGGTGCCTAAAATCACGCCGTTTCTTGTGAGCGCCACGTATGAGCCCGGGTCGGCACTGACCTCGTATGTATTTGCGCCAATCGGGACAATCGCAGCATGAAACACATGGTTTTCAGCTGGTCGCACATGATAAGGCATGATGGAGCCGTCGCCGAGAGTGTGATAGCACTGCCAATAATACAACGGCGATGAGTCGGAGGAGACAGTGTAGCCGCTGTTGACATGCGCGTATGTGACCGACAGGTTGCCCAAGAACACCATCGACTGAATGGTGTTGTAGCTGTCGTCCATCCACACGCCGTCATAAACGCCGGTTGTCGTTTCGCTTCGGCTTGGCATCCTGTAGAAGACATTCGTCGCGCCGACGCCGAAGTAATAGTCTTCATACCAATACGTTGAAGGGCAGCTTCCGATGTATGCGAATGCGCCTTTCCGTGGCGCGCGCACCATGGCTTCGCCGAAGCATGTCCCGGAAATGCCCCAGTCGGCTGCCAGGCAGCAGTTGCCCATAGCGAGGAAATACTTGTTTGTATTTGTCAGATTGTTGACGTCATCGACCTCGAATTGCGGATTTTCCCAATGGACGTTGGACCCGTGGGCGGTGTAGTTGACAAAGCCCACTCCGGTGTTCAGGTTGTCGTAACAGCCTGTGTAACCGTTGAGTGTATAATAATCATATACATTTTCAAAGCCGTGTTCCTCGTTATAATAATTATTGACGGCATATTGGATGGTAGGCACGCCCGCCTTCGGGTTCCACGCCTCGTCCCAGCCGGCGATGAGAAGCACGTTGTTCAGATAACTCGGGTCGGGCATGGTGTATTGCTCATACTGAAGGCTCTTCTCCAAAAGGTTGTTGAGCTGCTCGACGGTCTCGACCGGCATACGGCTGTGAAGCATTTCAGGATAATAGTCGTTATCGACAGTCTGATAGTAAAGGTCTGTGACACATTGTGTTGCGCTGCCGGTGGCACTCGCCGGGACCTGGTTCTTGTCGCCAATGATGATGACGAATGTCGGTGCCGTCTGCGCGTATTTCGTCTGGATGAACGATTTTATCGCCGACGCCGACGTGCCGATCTGGTCGGTGTAGTTCACATCCATGTAAAAGCCTTTCTTTGTCTTCCAGTCAACCCATTGCTGGATGGCGTTTTCAAACATTCTGTCGGTGACTACCAGCATCTTGACAGGAGCCTGCCAGAGGTCGGGGTGCTGCGCGTAAACGTCGTTGCGCCAGTTGAACATCTGACGGTAGAGTGGCGCGAAGTAAACACTCGCCGTCCTCGCAAACTCGTCGTAGGCAGCCGCCTTGTCGTATTCGCCATAGCTGACTTCAACCTCGATGTCGTTGAAGACCTTTAAAGAATTGCTGGCAGCATCATATTGCACTGGATTGATGACCAACGAGCCGACTTGGATGCCGCGCATCGTGCCTTGCAGTTCGATTTCGGCCAACGGACGCTCGGCGAAGCCGCGTCTTGCGTAGGCCTCGGCGTCATAATTGAAAGCGACTTCCGTCTGGTCTTTCCTCACCGAAGGCTGCTGCGGCGCGACGGCGTTGATGCCGTAATCAGAAAGATTATAAACTGTTGTGCTGTAATTCTTTACCTCGACGCTGACATCCTTTGCGCCAAAAGGAACGGCGACGAGCTGATGAACGGCGGGCAGCGACGGCTCGCCCGCATTGCCACAGTTGAAGGTGTTGCTCATTGCGATTTCCGAGAAAACGCCTTTTTCGGTGTTGACGGCGCGGGCTTCGATGCTGCCGAAAGAGAACGTGGCGGTGAAGCCGTTTTCGGTCACGTCATTGCATTGCTGCGCCGATTTCGCGCCGTTTAGATTGATGCTGTTTTGCGCCTGTGCGCTGAAAAACATTCCTAATGAGAGCATTAGGGTGAGGACGAACAGATGTCTTTTCATACTTTATTCTGGTTGTTACTTATTTTAAAATAAAATTTTGCCGCAAAGATACAAAAAATTCCCTTCCGGCAAATGCAATTTTAACCATTATACTTTTAACATTTCTCCCACTTCCCGCTCCCACCGGAAATCACTTTCCAGAAGTAAATTCCAGAAAGCGGACATTCAGAAACGGATTATTTAATAATTTCGCCGTCGAACTCGTGGAAAACAGTCTGTTTCATATTTCCGAATTCGTGATAAATAATCATTCCAATTTCCCGACGATTTCCTCCTTCGGGAAATTCAGGATCGAGAACGCAAACCAACGCTTCCCCAAGTCTTTCAGCGAAGCACCGAGATGATATATTTCATCATCAATTATCAGAAACCTGTCGTGTGACTTGCTGAAATTTTAAATCGTAATCGGTTGATATTGAGAATTATACTTTCCCAAATCAAGTTTGAATTGGTGTGAAATATTTGAAGTGTAAATTGTGGCATCGACATTCTCGTTTCTTTTTGAAAGGATGTTCAGGACGCTCTCGTCAACGTAATTGTCGATGAGTATGATTTCTTTCTTTGCTTTTTTGATCAGGTTTGAAATGAAGACGTAAGCGTCGAAGATCTGTCCGTCGAAGAAGATGCCTTCTGAAGGATACTCGTTCTTTTTTTCAAGAATAGTAAAAACCTCATCAATTCGCTTGTCTGTTTCAAGTTGATGATATTCAATAGTTTCGAT
>JAGHUX010000046.1 GCA_018064605.1 Candidatus Limimorpha caballi
GGGGAATAAAAATATTTAGTGTGTTGCGGCGAAGCCGCAACACACTAAATATCAGTTATTTATAAAGACAACGTCATTGCGACCGAGCGCAGCGAGTGGAGCAACCGCATATTGACAAACGACAGTGGTGAGGTCTCCCCGACGACGGCTTGGTAGCCCGCCCTTGTGGGGCGGGCGCCGGCGCCTGACGGTTTTCACACCGTACCATTTTGTTGTGCTTTCTGTCCTCTCCCGTGGGGGAAAGATAAATTCTGCAAAGAACAACTACCGGACCAGACGCACTGAGGGTCCGTAGTACCGACTGAAGCTGCCGTTCTGAGGATAGACAATGTCCGAATTGAAGTTCATGAGGTGCGCGTTGGTGCTATTGCCGCACGAACTCGACCAATAGAAGCCGTAGGAACCGACATAGTAGAGGCTCGTCCCATAGCGGTAGCCGGCAGCCGGAAGGAAGACAACGCCCGCGGACTCCATCGAAGTCCATGTGGCCGACGGAATGTCGGAGGTCGGGAATGCTGCATTTGTGGTGTTGACAGCGGCGATGCCATTGCCGCTCGTCGTCCCGCTGTAATTGTCGGGGAATATGAGCAGACCCTGGACACCGCTCACCCTCGCCTTCGCGAACCTGTTGCCAGGGCGGGTGCCTATGAGGTACACCCACTCGTCCTTGCTCAGTGTGCGCCACGTGTGGCTGTCGCCTGTCACAGTGAAATTGCTGGCGCAGAACAGGTCACCGCTGTAGGTTTGATCACCGGTGACGGCGTTGGCCGCGTCGCTCCACTTGAAATGGCTCACATGGCTTGCGTTCCAAGTGTCCGCGAAGCTCCACTGGTTGGCCTCGAAACGGAACGCGCTGCCGTCCCAGTACAGGTTGCCCGGCGCGAACTCGACAGTGGTGGTGGAGCTTACGCTAAAACACCCGCTGGTTCCGCCGCCGCTCTGCGTGGTAAAGCTCTCCTGTTCGCCGTAGCTCGTCCCTGCGCTGTTGGTGGCATACGCACGGACGTAGTATGTCGTGCTGGCTGTCAGTCCTGTGATGCTGCTTGTAAAACTGCCCGTCCCGCTGCCGTCGGTGGTGTGAGAGTTGGAGACCGTCGGATTAGACGATGTACTCCAGCACACGCCGCGGGCCGTCACCGCCGCGCCGCCGTCAGATGTCACGTTGCCGCCGCATGTGGCTGTGGTCTGAGTGATATTCGACACCTGCACCGTTGTCACCGTCGGAACCGTCTGCGTGCCGCCGCCGCTCTGCGTGGTGAAAGTTCTCTGCTCGCCGTAGCTCGTTCCTGCGCTGTTGGTGGCGTATGCACGGACGTAATATGTCGTGTTGGCTGTCAGTCCTGTGATACTGCTCGTGAAGCTGCCGGTCCCGCTGCCGTCGGTGGTGTGCGAGTTGGATACCGTCGGGTTCTGCGACGTGCTCCAGCACACGCCGCGGGCCGTCACCGCCGCGCCGCCGTCAGATGTCACATTGCCGCCACAGGTTGCCGTGGTTTGGGTGATATTCGACACTTGCGACGTTGTCACTGTCGGAGTCGTCTGCGTACCGCCGCCGCCCTGCGTGGTGAAGGTTCTCTGCTCACCGTAGCTTGTCCCTGCGCTGTTGGTGGCGTATGCTCTAACATAGTATGTCGTGCTGGCTGTCAGTCCTGTGATGCTGCTCGTGAAGCTGCCTGTCCCGCTGCCGTCGGTGCTGTGCGAGTTGGAGACCGTCGGGTTCTGCGACGTGCTCCAGCACACGCCGCGGACCGTCACCGCCGCGCCGCCGTCAGATGTCACGCTGCCGCCGCATGTGGCTGTGGTCTGGGTGATGTCGGTGACATTGTTTGTCGTCACTGTCGGCGAAGTGATGTTTTGCGGTGTGGTGAAGATCCTCTGCTCGCCGTAGCTCGTCCCCGCGCTGTTGGTGGCGTATGCACGGACATAGTATGTCGTGCTGGCTGTCAGTCCGGTGATGCTGCTCGTGAACGAGCCGGTCCCGCTGCCGTCGGTGGTGTGCGAGTCGGAGACCGTCGGGTTCTGCGAGGTGCTCCAGCACACGCCGCGGGCCGTCACAGTGGCTCCGCCGTCAGATGTCACGTTGCCGCCACAGGTTGCCGTAGTCTGAGTGATGTTCGACACTTGCGACGTTGTCACAGTCGGAACCGAGATGCTCTGCAATGTGGTAAAGCTCTCCTGTTCGCCATAACTCGTCCCTGCGCTGTTGGTGGCGTACGCACGGACGTAGTACGTCGTGTTGGCGGTCAGTCCCGTGATGCTGCTCGTGAAGCTGCCCGTGCCTGTGCCGTCGGTGGTGTGCGAGTCGGAGACCGTCGGGTTCTGCGACGTGCTCCAGCACACGCCGCGGGCAGTAACCGCCGCTCCGCCGTCAGATGTCACCTCGCCGCCGCATGTGGCTGTGGTCTGGGTGATATTCGACACCTGCGCCGTTGTCACCGTCGGAACCGTCTGCGTGCCGCCGCCGCTCTGCGTGGTGAAAGTTCTCTGTTCGCCGTAGCTCGTCCCCGCGCTGTTGGTGGCATACGCCCTAACATAGTACTTTGTGTTGGCTGTCAGTCCTGTGATGCTGCTCGTGAAGCTGCCCGTCCCGCTGCCGTCGGTGGTGTGCGAGTCGGAGACCGTCGGGTTCTGCGATGTGCTCCAGCACACGCCGCGGGCCGTCACCGTCGCTCCGCCGTCGGATGTCACGTTGCCGCCACAGGTGGCAGTTGTCTGGGTGATGTTCGAGACGGAAGACGTTGTCACTGTCGGAGTCGTCTGCGTGGTGAAGTTCTTCTGTTCGCCGTAACTCGTCCCTGCGCTGTTGGTGGCGTACGCACGGACGTAGTACGTCGTGTTGGCTGTCAGTCCTGTGATGCTGCTCGTGAAGCTGCCCGTCCCGCTGCCGTCGGATGTGTGCGAGTCGGAGACCGTCGGGTTAGGCGACGTGCTCCAGCACACGCCGCGGGCCGTTACCGCCACGCTGCCGTTAGATGTCACGTTGCCGCCACAGGTTGCCGTGGTTTGGGCGATGTCCGACACCTGCGCCGTCGTCACCGTCGCCTGTGTGGTGAAGCTCCACTGTTCGCTTTCTGCCGCACCATAGCCCGTGTCGAAAATACAATAGTAATAATACTTTGTGCTTGGCTCAAGGTCGTTTATCGTGACGCTGTAGCTGTCGCGTGTATGCTTCGCCGTCACCTTCTGCGGCGAACTCAAAGACGCGTCTTCGCCGTACACGATGACGACCGACTTCATCGTGGAGACGTAATTGTATGTCCCGCTGATGTCCGCCGTCCTTGCCGTTGTCGTCACCTCAGGTGTTTCCGCCTGTACTTTCGCCACATACACCTTCTCGTCCTTCTTGCACGACACGCACAGCGCCATCGCCATGCAAACCATCAACGTCGTAAATAATCTGATACTCTTTTTCATCTTTTGTGTGATTTTGAATTTTTAAATTGACTTCTGTTCTTCCTAAACTCACGCCGCCCTTCGGGATTTCGCGAAGTCCGTCGAACGAAACCCCAAAAGGAAACGACGGCGCAAAGATAAGAACTTTCATTCTTCAACGGCACGGACACATCGATTATTTTCATGTAATATTTTTATACACTTTTCACGGAAGTTCACACGGATGCTCACACGCTGCCGGGCACGCCTGCCGCGTACCCGGTTATTGAAATACTGCCATGCGGGCAGCACGCAAGGTTTTGGTTCGAGTTAAAATACTCTCTAAACTCTAATCAACGGATTCTCACCCTCGGGTCAAGGATTCCGTAAATGACATCAACGGCGATGTTTATCACAATGAGCATCACACCTATTAATAATACTGCGCCCATGATGACGGGGAAGTCGAACCTGTCGAGCGCGTCAACGATGACGACGCCGATGCCTTTCCAGTCGAATACGTACTCCACGAAGACGGCACCGGCGAGCAGCGACGCGAACCAGCCCGACACGGCGGTCACCACCGGTGTCATAGCGTTACGAAGCGCATGGACTCCGATGACGCGCCATTTCTTCAAGCCTTTGGCCCTTGCGGTGCGGATGTAATCCATCGACATCACGTCGAGAAGCGTGGTGCGCGTCAGCTCCGTTATCACCGCGAGCGGGCGCAGGCCGAGCGTCAACGCCGGGAGTATCAGGTTCTTCAAGTCGAGATACGAGCCGTTGCCGTAGTCATCGACGGAGAAAAGGCTGCCCGTCATCTCAAGTCCCGTCACGTCGTGAAGCACGAAGCCGAGAAGCCACGCTATGAGGATCGCGGCGAAAAACGAAGGCAGCGACATCCCTATCGTGGTGACGAACAGCGTCAAACGGTTCAGGAAATCAGAGTTCACCACGGCAGTGAGAACACCGAGCAGGACGCCGATGATGAAGGCGAACGTTATCGAGACGAAAGCGAGTATCAGCGTGTTGGGGAACGCCTCGGAGAGTATTGCGCCGACGGGCCGTTTGCTCTGGTACGAATAACGCAGATACGGTGCCTTAAGGACAACGGAGGTCTCCCCTATCGTCATGACTTTCAAGCCAGAAACATTTGAGGCATATTGCTGCGCGTCGTTGCAATTCGAAGAATAATTTTTGTAAAACGAAATGAAAGACAAGTCGTTGAGGTAATCGAGATATTGCTTTCCGATGTTTTGATTAAGGCCGAGTTCTTCGCGGATGGCCTGCACGTCTTTCTCGTCGGCGCGTTGTCCGAGCATCATGCGCACAGGGTCGCCTGGCACTATCGTGAACAGGAAGAACACCAGCGTCGCCACGCCCCACAGGACGAGGATGCCGTAAAGGAGCTTTCTGACGATATATGCTGGCACTTTAGTAGAAAGTTAAAAGTTAAAAGTTAAAAGTTATAAAGTTCATTGTTTTTTAATGGGGAAGTCAATCTTCGCCCATTTGTTGACAATCAAGCCGTTATCTATCAACATCAGGCCCGGATTTGAGCGAACCATCGTCTTCAATTCGAGTTCGTCGCCGAAATAGACGTCGTAGAACATCGGATAATCCTCGTTCAGTGTTTCAATGTAATCAGGCAGCATAGCCGTCAGCCAGATGTATTTGGCACCTTCATTTTCAACGACTTCTATCATTTTCCTGCAAAGGCTGAAATCCTCATCGGTGAACTCGTCGATATACGGTGCGACGAAGACGTAAAGGTTTTCTGTCTCGAAAAGAATGTGGGTGAAGTCCTCGCCTTCTGCGTCGAGCATGGCGAATCCGAGAGTCTGCGAGCCGCCGACCGTCCTTTGCGAGACGAACTCCCATCGACTCATCCAGACGCTGTCGTTCCATGGGTAATTGGGCGACTCAAACTCCTGTGTTTCAGCTGTTTCCTTATTTCTGTACGTCACGAAAATCTTGCCGGCATCGTAGTCTTCTGGCGTCATGTCTTTCCCTACCTTCCAGTCCATGAAGTCGATGACGGGAAGATGACGGATGTTGTATATTTCAAAACCGACAAATCCAGCCGCAAAAACCACCGCGAAGAGCCATTGCCCCAACTTCGTCACACGTTTGTTGACCAACGATTTATTATTGAAAATCAATGGAATGAGGACAGAATCAATGATCAGATTCTTGAAGAACGTCTGCCAGTTGCTCATCTTGATTGCGGTGCCGAAGCAGCCGCAGTCAGGGACGAGGTCGTACATCGCATCGAAATATGTCGTGGCGGTGAAGAACATCATCAGAAGTGTTGCGCCCAATGTTGCGAGTCTTGGCAACATATTGAGAAACAGACAGATACCGACGGCAAACTCGGCGAGAATCATCGTCACCGCAAGCGCCAGTGCGGCTTCGTTGAGCCATTGTATCCCGTAGGCGGAGAGGTAGTCGAGCATCTTGTATTTCGTACCGAGCGGATCAACGCCTTTTGTGAAACTGCTGAAGATGAACAACGCGCCTACGAGTAACCTATTGATTGTCAGGCCTGTACAGTTGTATTTTTTACAGAACAGCAGCGACAGCGTCAATGTCAGCAGAAGCGTTGACAGGAGCAGGGCCGAGAAGTTGGCGTGAAAGCCGACCCACACGGCGCAGGCAAGTGCCATGGCGGTGATTCCGAACGACGCGAGATGAGATTTATGACTGAATTTAACCATTTTTTTTGCCTTCATTTATTTTGATCATACAGAAAACCGCATAATTTATCATGTCGAAATAGTTTGCGTCAAGCCCTTCCGAGACGATAGTCTTCCCGTCATTGTCTTCTATTTCCTTGACTCTCAGCAGTTTCATCAGGATCAAGTCAGTCATCGAGCTTATTCTCATGCTGCGCCAGGCCTCGTCGTAGTCGTGGTTTTTCTTCGACATCAGGTCGAATGCGTCGTCCAGCACCTGTCTGTGCAGTTCGGACGCCTTTTCGGGCTCGAGGTCCGGCTGGTCAACGACACCGAGTTGGAGCTGTATTATCGCCATGGCGGAATAGTTGATGATCCCGATGAATTCCGGCTCGACCCCCTCGTTCACGAGACGTTCCGCCGTGCGTTGCAACGTCCTGATTCTGTTTGCCTTGATATAAATCTGGTCGGTCAGCGACTCGGTCCGCATGATGCGCCACGCCGCACCGTAGTCTCTCATTTTCTTGTCGAAGATGTCGCGGCATTGCTCCACGACCTGCTGATATTCTGCTGTTGTATTTTTCACCATAACTAAAAATTTTATAACTTTGCAGCGCTTTTGAACACATTGATTTTCACCGCGTAAAGCGTGTGAATCACAAGTTATTTGAAGTCGTAAAAATACTAAAAAATATGTTACGCATAAACTCAAGAGGACATTTTTTTTCATTTGACCGTCCGGTCATAATGGGCATCATGAACGTGACATCTGATTCGTTCTTCGACGGCGGTAAGTATCAAGGACTTAGCGCAACTTTGAAGCATTGTGAGGACATGATTTCCGGGGGTGCCGACATCATCGACGTGGGTGCATTCTCGACACGGCCCGGCGCGGGATTCGTCCCGGAGGAGGAGGAGGCTGAACGTCTCATCCCCGTCGTGAAAGCCGTCAGGAAAGAATTTCCAAACATTTTGACATCAATCGACACATTCCGTCAAAGCATTGCACGTCAATCAGTTGAAGAAGGAGCAGACATCATAAACGACATCTCTGGCGGCACTTTCGACGAGAAAATGATACCATACATCGGGCAAAATCACATACCTTATGTACTGATGCACGGGAGCGACAGCTTAGAGACGATGCACCACGGCAACATCATTTCAGAAAATGTCTGCGAAACAGTCAAACAATTCTTTGAGAATCAATTAGGCAAACTGAAAAAATTTGGCAGGCAGCAAGTCATTCTGGACCCCGGAATCGGGTTCAACAAAACCATTGAATGCAATTTCGAGCTGCTTGACAGAATGGAACGTTACAGAATCGCTGATTTTCCAATTCTGATTGGGATTTCCAGAAAATCACTGATATACAAAACATTAGGTGTCACTCCAAACGAATCGCTGAACGGCACGACCGTTCTCAACACTATTGCCTTGCTGCGCGGGGCCGACATCCTGAGGGTTCACGACGTGAAAGAAGCCGCCGAAGTCAGAATTTTAGTCGAAAAGACGATTATTTGAAGTTTTATTTGTACTTTTGCCGAAAAATTATGTTATGGTTGACTTGATGATAGATGCATTCATAAAGGTCAGATTTCTGGATGTCCTTGACATTTTCCTCGTCGGTTTGTTGCTTTACATGGTTTACACGTGGATCAAGGGAAGCAGCGCGATCAACATTTTCCTCACGATTCTTGGCATCGTGGTCATTCTCAAAGTGGTTCAGCTGCTTCACATGGAGTTACTCAGTGCGATTCTCGGGGCGTTTGTCGATGTCGGTTTCATAGCGTTGATCATCATTTTCCAGCCGGAGATCAGGCGTTTTCTGCTCAGCATAGGTAACTCGAAATTCGCCGTCGGATTCAGGAATCTGTTTTCAAAGTTCGGCTTGAAATACAAGAGCGATGAGAGCACCGACCTCGACACCATCTGCGAGGCCTGCATCTCAATGGGGGAAGGCAAGGTTGGCGCACTGATACTCTTGACGCAAGAGAATGATTTACAAGACATTGTAGATACAGGCGTGAAAATCGACGCGATAATCAGCAAGCCGCTGCTCGAAAACATCTTCTTCAAGAACAGTCCGTTGCACGACGGCGCCATGGTCATCGCGAACAACAAAATCGTCTCCGCACGCTGCATCCTTCCGATCACGCAACAGACCAGACTGCCAGGCAGTTACGGTCTGCGTCACCGCGCCGGGATAGGCGTTTCGGAGACACACGACTGCATCGTCCTTGTCGTCTCCGAAGAGACGGGGAGCATAAGGATTGTGTACGACGGCAAGGTCACTGACGTGAAACCATCGGAGATGAAAGCGAAAATCAAGGAGATCGAGAGCCGCAAGAATCTCTCGAAATAGCGTTATTTCATGGGGATGAGACGGTCGCCCGACGTCTTGTAGAAATATTTCTCGTACGGGTCGAAGCGGTATTTCGAGATGGAATCTATTTCGGAGACGTTATTGTCGATATATCCATTCATCAGATAATCAAAGCAATAGCCGGCGTACAGCTTGCCGAGCATCGTTCCGAAACGATAGAATCCGTCGAGGTCGATGCTGTCGGAGAAAATCCTCGCATACACCCTGCCTCCGGCATCAACGTCAAAATACCCGTCAAAATCATTGCAGTAATCATGTTCCGCGAAAACGGTGTCGGCCGTCGTGCCGTCGCTCAGATTGAACCACGTGGCGACGTTTATCACATCGACCGGAACTGTGACATGAGCCACCGTATTGTAATACGCCGCCGCAACACGCTGATTTTCAACAAACTCAGTCACCTCGATTTTCGGTATGTCCACAATCCAACGGGTCGAATCGGCAGACAGCGAGTCGTTCGGCCAATACTCCACATCGAGCCCGTATGCCCGCAATTCCTTCGACATCGAGAAGTACAGGATATCAATGAATTTCGCGTCGTCAATCTTGTCGATGACCTTTATCTGCTTTTCGAGAAACGCGATTTTTTCTTCATTTGAAAGCGTGTCCATCTCCGCCGGAATGGAGTCATTGCGCAGATTGGTCTTTATCAATGTGTTCGGAACATACAGCGCGACTTTTGCGCCTTCGCTTCTTTCGACAAAACGCTGCGCGAGTCTCATCTTCTGCGAGCACGACGCGAGAAACAGGACCGCAATTGCAAATATCAGTATTTTATTCTTCATATTCAACAATTTAGAACAAGGTGAGTTGTCCGTCGGGTGATTCATTGTCAGGGTTTTCCACGATATCCGCGTCATCAACTTTTTCCTCCGCCGCCTTCGCTTCCTCTTCCGGTTGTTCTTCTTCCGGAGCTTCAGGTTCGTCAGGTTCTTCAACGACCGGCGGCTCGAACGGCTCAAGGAACTCGTAGTAGTTGACATCGTGAACCGACAAACGCTTTCCTTTAGCCTTATAACTCTTCACGCCGATATATTCATCGACATTAACTTCCTCATCATCAAAGTGTTTGCCGCTCACGCCGTCGTTGAACTTAAGCAAAAGCCGCGGCAGCTGGTCCATGTTTAACGCGAGGAACTGCGCTTCCCCGCCTTCTCCGATGAATGAAACACGTTTGTTGAGAGGAGTTTCCGCATCAACGTTAAACCGCTTGATATACATCAACTTAGTCTCAGATTCGACGTACAGTACAGTGAAAATCGTCTCGGTGTCGAACTTGAAGATCATGGTCATGTCGTCATCGAAATGCGTTGACAGGTCGAAGTTCGTCAGGCGGAACTCGCCATTCGAGTGGATCTGCATGATCTTGTCGTCGCCGGAGAACGAGCCGAGTGACATTCCGCGGCCGTCGGCGTTGAGGCGTTTCACGGTGTCATCGTACCATATCTCACGCGCCGACAATGTCGAGACGCCTTCCTCATGTTTGAAAATCCTGCTAACGGAATGATTAGTAAGCTTATTGCCACGTGTAGCGCGGCCTTTGATGTCAAGCTCTGCGAAATTATAGTCGAAAGTGAGTTTCTTAAGTTTCGGCGACGGGCGCAGCATGACCTTCACGACTTCGGCCTCGCCATTCGGATTCGCCGAGAAATAAACGATCTTCGACCCCGGCTCGCCCATCGTCAGGTCGTAAACCTTGTCGTGTGTGATGCCATCGACGTAGAAACGTTTCACGTAATACGGACTCCCCGGCTTCCCGTTGCGGTACGCGATATTGTAAATGGTGCGTTTGTCATTTTTATGGAAGACATTGACGTACAATATCTTCTCTGGCCCGACGAACAGTTTCTGCTGCAACTTCACGACCGAGAACGTGCCGTTTTCGCGGAAGACGATGATGTCGTCGATGTCAGAGCAGTCGCAGACGTAGCCGTAAGCGTCCTTGTTTTGCTCCTTTTTCAGGCCGATGCTGTTGCAGATGAAGCCCTCCTCTTTGTTGACATAAAGTTTCTCGTTATTTGCGGCGACCGCCACGGCCGAGATGTTGTCGAAATTGCGGATTTCCGTCTTGCGTTCACGCCCCTTGCCATATTTACGCTTGATTTCCTCATAGAAATGAATCGTATAATCGACGATATGGTCGAGGTCGTAAAGCACCTGCTTGATTTGCTTTTCGATGTCAAGTAATTGGTCTTCAGCCTTTTTAATATCGAACTTTGAAATCTTTCTGACAGGTTTCTCACAGAGTTTCAAGACATCGTCGCGTGTTATCTCGCGTTTCAATTTCGGGCGGTACGGGTCGAAGGCGCGTTCGATCGCGTCAATCTGCGCGTCGAAACTCTCAGCGTCTTTTTCGAGTATCTTATAGATTCGTTTCTCGAAGAAAATCTTCTCCAACGAAATCCAATGCCATTGACCTTCAAGGTCTTCGAGTGTGTTTCTCAATTCCCAGCTCAACAGGTCAAGAGTATGGTCGGTGTTATGTTTCAGAATCGCGGAGATGGTCGTGAAGACCGGTTTGTCGTTCTGAATCACGCAGGTGCAGAGGCTGCTTATCTTCACCTGGCACTTCGTGAATGCATAAAGCGCGTCGATGGTCTGATCGGGCGAGACACCCTGCGCGAGGTGGATGACGATCTCGGCGTTTTTCGAGGTGTTGTCATCGACACGGCGGATTTTTATCTTGCCCTTCTCCCCTGCCTGCGTTATCGACTGTATGAGCGTCTCCGTCGTCGTGCCGTATGGTATCTCTGTGATTACCAATGTCTTTTTATCAATTTGCGAAATTCTCGCACGGACTTGCACGCGGCAGCCGCGGGCGCCGTCGTTGTAGCCGCGCACGTCGATAAGGCCGCCGGTCTGGAAATCAGGGTAAAGCTCGAAAGGCTCATCGCGGAGGTATGCTATCGAAGCGTCGATGAGTTCGTTGAAGTTATGAGGCAGGATTTCCGACTTCAGGCCGACCGCGATGCCCATCGTGCCCTGCGCGAGGAGCAGCGGGAACTTCACCGGGAGCGTCACAGGCTCCTTGTTCCTGCCGTCGTATGACGAAGTCCAGTCTGTCGTCTTAGGGTTATAAACCACGTCAAGCGCGAACTTCGAGAGACGGGCCTCGATATAACGTGGGGCTGCCGCGCCGTCACCGGTGAGGATATTTCCCCAGTTGCCTTGACAGTCAATGAGTAAGTCCTTCTGACCGAGCACCACGAGAGCGTCGCCGATGGAAGCGTCACCGTGCGGATGATACTTCATCGTGTTGCCCATGATATTCGCGACCTTGTTGTAACGGCCGTCCTCCATCTCCTTCATTGAGTGCAAGATACGGCGCTGGACCGGCTTCAGACCGTCGTTGATCTCAGGGACGGCACGGTCGAGGATGACATACGACGAGTAGTCGAGAAACCAGTTTTCAAACATGCCCTTCAGCGGGATGACACGGTAGCCGTCGCCCGACTGCACCAACATGCCGGACTCCTCCTCCGCCGTCGGGTCGAAACCATCCAACACCTGCGTAACATTCTCTAAATCAGATTGTTCGGTCTCCTCTTCCAATTCAGTATTTTCGTCCAACTCCTGATTGTCAATATTTTCGTCTTCAAAATCGCTCATAAACCTTTTTTAAATAATCGCCAAAATTACAAAAAAAATCTCATTTCCAGAACCTCAAAATCAAAATTTCCGACAACATCGCCAATAACGACAACAGAATGAACGACTTCCATAGCATCGAGCGGTGCAGCACGGCGTTCATCACGTCGGCGGAATGCGTCGCGAATTTCACAACCGCAATGACATTCAAGCCTTTGTCTCTCAACATCTTATCAATCTCATCCTGACTTTTGAATTTCATCTCTGACTCAAGACGGCTGTCGTTCCAAGCCGATTTCCTGACGACATCGTTTCCGTTGCAGACATCATAGAAACCGGCATTTGATATTTGGTCATACATTCTAATAATTGTATGATTATCAGACATTTCCACCATCGGAATGACTTCAAATGCGCCATTCGCCGCCTTGATTCTCGCGCTGCCTTCATCAAAAACATCCAACGAATTGATTGTCAACTCTTTATCTTCACCAATTGTGTATGACAGCCTTTCGACACCGCTTCCGAGCATGGCCATTTTCATCATTATCGGAACGAAAAGCGAGTTGTCGGCGAAGTCGGTCCATTGATTATCAAGTCGTGTGGAAAAAGAAAACACGTTGCCGTTTCCGGTCTTCGTCATCGTAAGGAAAGGGTCGCCGTTTTGCAAACCTATCAGCATCAATGAGTTGCCTGACACGTTCCTGTCAGGATTATGCTTGAAAACCTTCGGGAAATCGGCGTTGTCGGGAATCTTCACAAAGACCTCGTCGAAGAACGGGTGTTGTTCAGCCAACAGACTGACATTCAGCGTGTCGTCATTTGTGATGTCATTTTCAGACGGGAAAACGACGACCGAGCCGCCGTCTTTCGCGAAGTCGAGAATCGACTGCCACAAAGTCTCGTTCAGCGATGATTTGTCGTTTACAATAACCATCTGACAGTCATCGAGATACTGCTGGTCTATGCGGTTCGGATTAACTGATTTGTAATCGAAAAGCGAGTCGTTGGAGAAGAGTATTCGGGACGCATTGCGATGCGTTTCAACTGTTTGACCATCAGTCAGTTCCACGATTTTTATCACCGGACGCACGTTGAGGACGAAATTATATGTGTCGTCGAATGTTATCGGAAAATCGTTGATTGCGACCTTCGCCGTCTTCTGCCCTGCTTCATCAAGCACGAACTGCATCTTCGTCTCCGCCTTCCCTTCCGCAGGAATGTCAACGGTTGTAAATGCAACTGCGTGATTGTCAATCTCCAAATTCACCGGAAAGCCTTTGATTTCCTTATCACTCTCATTGACGATTTCGACATTCACCTCACTTGACAGCCCGACCTGCAAGATCGGTGAAGAGAGCCAGACCGTATCGACATAGACATTCTGCTGATAGTCGGAAGCCAGCGGCAGGGCGACAATCTGTATAGCCGAATCGGCGACAATCCCGTCAAGGTCAAGCATGTTTTCCTGAAAATCAGAATAAAGGAACAGCGATGCCGTCTTGAAGCCGTTGCGTCGCATTATCATCTGCAGATTTTCGTATAACACATTGAACGCCAGCGGTCCTGCCTCGGTCTTCATGCCGTCGATGCGCATCAGCATCTCATCGCGGTTCATCGGGTATTCGTCTTCAATCTCGCGGCTGTTGGTGAGTAGCACGAAACGCTGCGAGGGGCTGACACCGCTGACCAAAGCGCGGGCCGACGAGCGTGCGTCTTCTAACAGCGTGATTTCCGACGACTGGCTCTGCATCGACATCGAATTGTCGATATAGACGGCGGTGAGGTTTCCGGCGTCATCAGCCATCAGGCTCTGGCCTTTTCTATATGGATGGGCAAAGGCGAGAACGAGTCCGGCGATGAACAACATCCTCATTATCATCACGATGACGTATTTCAGCTTCTTTGTCTTGGCATTTTCCTGCTCTATTGTCTTGAGCGTCGCCGTGTTGCTGAAATACACGATTTTGTGCCTTCTGAAATTGAAAAGGTGAACGACAACCGGTATCACAAGCGCGAAAAGGCCGAAGAGCATATCTGGGTATAAGAAAGACATTTTGCAAAAATTCAGATGTTATGTTCAGGTCGCTTCTTAATTCATCCTCACGTCGCCGAGTGTCATCAGTTTCTCCAGATCGACGGCGTCGGGCTGCCATGCGCGGACGTGGATCTTCGGCAGATGGTCGCGCAGGTCAACGAGGAGGAAGAGGTAGCCGACGTCGCCGTATGTCGAGGAGAAATACTCCTGGCGGACGCGCACGCCATAGACGTCGCTGCTGCCGTTGGCCTTCGTGAAGTCGGTGTCGGTGAAGCGCAGCCAGATGTAGTCCTGGCTGTTGAAGCAGTCGAGGAGGTTGTTGAGGTAGGTGTCCTTGTCGTATTTTTTCATCTGCACTTCCTCGTCGGTGAGTTTGAACGTCATGCGGTCGGGGATGACGGTCTTTTTCACCACACGTCCAACGATGATGAGGGCGTCGTCGGAGTAGATGCTCTCAAGGTATCTGTGGCGTTTCAGCGCGTAGGCGGTCTGGTAGTCTTCGAGGAAGTTTATCAGCACGAGTCGCGACTGCTCCGGCCATTTCGTCTTCGACATGATGTCGTCCTCAGCCTTGTCGGAGAGACGGAAGGCGATGGAGGTGACCACCTTGTTGACGGTGTCGAAGCGGAACACGACATCCTGCGAGAAGCCCGGCGTGTTGCGGAAGTCGAACTGCAGCATCATGCTGCGGCAGATGACTTCATCGTTGTATTCCAACAGCTTGTAATCCTGTTTCCCAGCGACGGTGACATGTCCGTAGCCCGCGAGCGTGTCCATCATGTTGAAGCCGTCTTCGGAGAAGCAGCCGCGTGCCGACTCAAGGTCGCCGTCACGGAGAGCCTGCTCAATCATCCGCATCTTATCGAGATACGACTTCGGGGCCGGGATGTCGTTCTTTCCCATCGCGGCGAGCTCCGGCACCTCGTTCTTTTCTTTCACGTTCATGGTCTTTTCAAGGTCGATGGTGCGGATGTTGTTCGAGAAGCGCGGCACCTTGATGGTCTCCATGGCGTTATGCACGGCGGCGTTCATCTTCTTCGCGTCGGCGGCGAACGAGTAGTCAACCTTCACCTTGAAGTCACTGATGTTTTTGTCGAGGAGATTCACGACCATATTGCCGTCGCGCACGGTGTTGGCGATGTATTTCCTGCCGTTATGGTACTCGCAGCGGAGGTTGGCGACAGGCAGCCCGACGTTTGTCATCACCTTGAGTTTCACCACCATGCCGCTTCCGTCTTCCTGTATTGCGTTTTCCTTCGGGACGATGAAATTGAACGACTTCAAGATTCCGTCGTTGCCGTCGATGCGGTTCACGAACCACTCATAATCGACAGACTCGTCTTCTATGGTCCTGAAAACGAGTTTCTTGCCCTGCGGATGCGCGTAGCAGAGCATCAGAGCCCAGTAGTACGACTTGAGGGCGTCTTCGAAACTTGCCAACTCTTCCATCTCCATGCCGCGCGTGAGGTATTTCTGTATCTCGGCCTTGCGGTCGGCGCACATCTCGCGGAACTCCGAGCGTCTCAGGTAAATGAAGCACTGGTATTCCTCCGTCTCGTCATTCTCCTCGGCGTACAGTTCCGCCGACTTCTCCACGACGCGCTGCCGGAAGGTGCTGACGATGTCCTCGACCTGCCTGTCGCCGTTGTCGGGCAGATAGATGGCGTGCGGGTCGCAGTTTCTCGCGATGTCGCCGTAGAGTGCCAGCAGCGCCGACTCCCGGGCGTCGTCATACGTCCCCGCCACCTCTCCTGTCCCGTGGAAATATGTGGTGTCGTTTCTGATGTTGGCAATCTCTTTCTTGACCGACTGCGCGAAGACGTTGTCCGACAGCAGTGTGGTTATCAGCAAAATGGCGAGGTGCCAGGGTTTGATTATATTCATCATGATATTATTTCAAATTCACTTTTTTCCATAATTCTCAAAGTTTTTCACCTGAAAAAATGAAACCGCAAAGGTACAAAAAAATTCGGACGGGACGGATGATTCGCCGCAAAAAAAACAACATTTTGAATGCCTGAATACGCGGAGACGGTGCACGCGCCGGATTTTCTCTGAGCTCTAAGATATACCATCTCTGTTACAGACTCTTCCAAGAGATATAGTCTCCATTTGAGGTTTGAATATCAGTGTCACCACCATACACAACATGAAGATGACCAATTCCGACGTCAGCTTTTTTAGCAAATGATTTCAACGATTTAAAATGTTCGGTATGCATAGTAGCTGTTGACTTTATTTCGTAACATTCCAATACAGCGCCACGCTCCTCCAACAAGTCAACTTCTTCGTTATTGCTATCGCGCCAGAAATACAAATCCGGTTCGCGACCTTGTCCGTATGCTTTTTTAACAAATTCCGAGACGACCATATTTTCAAACAATTCTCCACGAAGATAATGAGTTTCTATTTGACGATAATCATCCATTCCGAGTAAAGCCGATGCCAACCCCGTATCACAGAAATACAGCTTGGGCGATTTCACAAGACGTTTGTTATAGTTTTTGTAATAAGGTTTCAACAAAAAAATCACATGACTTGTCTCAAGTATCGACAGCCATGCATTGGCAGTAGGGACTGTAATGCCGCATTCAGATGCAAGTGATGCCACATTCAGCAGTTGGGCGACACGTCCGGCGCACAGTTTCAAAAAACGCACGAACTGCGACAAATCGCTAATGTTACGCAGCAGTCTGACATCGCGTTCAATATATGTCTGGATATAGTTTGGAAAGAAATCAGCAGGAGCTATATTCATATCATAAATTCGCGGATAGCCTCCGGTCAGAAGCCATTCATTCAAATTTTGCGGCAGGAGTGAGACATTTTTCAATTCAGCAACTGAAAAAGGCGACAATTTCAGCACTGCTGTACGGCCTGCCAAACTTTGCGATATCCGCTCCATCAACAGAAAATTATGGGAGCCGGATAAAATATACATTCCCGATTTGTTTTTTTCATCGACGGCCGTCTGGATATAAGAAAACAGATTTGGAGCATATTGTGACTCATCAATAATCAGTGGGGTTCCGAAGTTCATGAGGAAGCCGCGAGGGTCTTCGACTGCAAATTGGCGATTGTCCAAATCTTCAAGAGATATGTATTTGAAGTCACTGAAACGCTGCCGCAACAAAGTCGATTTACCACATTGGCGCGTACCTGTCAGTGTGACGACCGGAAATTTCGTTGTCATCTGACGCAGTTTCTCTTCTATTGTCCGTTTTATCATGATTAAAAATTTATGCAAAAATACAAATTAAATTTTATGTTTTACATATATTTTTATTTTTTTGCAAAAAATTTTGCGACTTCACACTTCACGACGGCTGCCCCGTCTCAAACCCGAAAAAAAAATTTTCCTGCTGCGGCGTGGTTGCCGGACATCGGCTTGGTAGCCCGCCTGCGGGAACCGCCCCTGCTCCGCCGTCTTCTCTCTCTATTCCTCTCTTTTCTCTTTTCTCTTTCGCCACGGGTGAGACGGACGCCCACTCTGTTAAACTATGGGATGAGAACCACGCGGAAGCCGAGGTTGTTGTCGCGGTTGCCTGGAGTGTTGCTGCCGCGATTCGAAACGCGGCAGTAGCTCGCGTTGTTGTACCAGCAGCCGCCACGGCGCACGCGGCCCGACCCTGACGACGGCCCCTGAGGATTGGTCTGAGAACCGCTGCCGTAACTGCCGTACCAGTCTTGACACCACTCGTAAACGTTACCGCTCATGTCGTATATTCCGAGCTCGTTGGGCGACTTACTTCCAACTGTGTGAGTCTTGCAGTTGTTATTGAGAATTCTAGCAGCATCCCATCCACCAGACAACACCCTGTCCCCGCTGTTTTCCCAATACCACGCCACTTCGCCTATGCTGTTGCTCCCGCTGTACTTGTATCCTTTGCTCTTGCTTCCTCCTCTCGCAGCGTACTCCCATTCCGCCTCAGTGGGAAGGCGGAAGTTAGCCCCCGTCAGGCTGTTCAGCTTCCTTATAAACGTCTGGCAGTCGTCCCAGCTGACCTGCTCCACGGGAAGTTTGCTCCCCTTGAACTCACTCGGGTTGCTCCCCATAACAGCCTCCCAGAGTTCCTGCGTCACCTCGAACTTACCCATGTAGTAGTTGCCCAACGTCACGCTGTGGGTAGGTTTCTCGTCACTATCGGCGTAACTATCACCGCTTGAAGCGCCCATGGTGAACGTGCCGCCCTTAACGGCAATCATCTCGAACGTCACGCCGTTAACAGTGAAGGTCCTGTTCTTCAATTTAAATTTAAACACCAATCTCACCGAACCATCGCCGCCGGTCTGCGCCACGGTTATAGTTTTCTCAACGGCCTTCGAGTCCCTCACGGCCTTTATGGTGTGCACGCCGAAGGTCAGTGTGGCGGTCAGAGGGCTTGCGCCGAGGTAGTTGCCGTCGGCGTACAGCTGGTCGCCCTGTTGGTCGGTTGAGATGCTTATCTCGCGGCCGGTCTGCAGTTTCTCGTTCACGGCGAGGAGGTTTTTCTCGTCGAGGGTTATGGTCTTGGTCACGGTGGCGCAGCCGCTCTTCTCGAGCCTGAGTTCGTGGGTGCCTATGAGGATGTCGTTTATTATGGCTGGTGTTTCTCCGCGCCGCACGCCGTCGATGATGATGGCGGCCTCCATCGGTTCGCTGTTCACGTCAAGAGTACCGTAGATCGGTTCGGGGCTCGTTATCGTTATGTTCTCGTCCTTGCCGAGGGTCAGTGTGACGTTTTTTAAGGAAGGCTTGTGCGAGGCCTTGCGTGCCTCGAAGGTGTGGCTGCCGTCGGAGAGGCGGCCCGTCCAGCGGCCCTTGCCCTTAAGTTCGCTGTCGATGTAGATGTCGGCATTGGAATCAGTTGTAACTGTGGCGTTCACGAAGTTGGCCGAGAGCGAGATGGCGGCTTGTGTGGTGTTGCCGTCGGTCACGGTGATGGTCTTCTCGGCGGTGGAGTACATCTCCTTCATCACGCGCACTTTGTGTTCGCCGCTGGCAATGCGGTCGGTCTTGAACGGTGTCGTGCCTACTTTTTTATTATCGACAAACACCGTCGCGCCGCTTTCTGGCGTGGAGGTGATATTTATGAAGCCGAATGCCGGGCGCAGTGTCTTCTCGACGGTCACGGCGTTGTCCTTCACTATCGTGGCGTTGCCGCTTTCGGGATGGTAGAGTTCGCACTCAATACTCCACGTGTGCGTCTCTCCCACCTTGAACGACTTCGACGCCTCACCTTCGCCGGCATACTGTCCGTCGATGGTGATGACGGCGTTGGGTTGATCGGCCTTCACAATCAGGTAGTTGTACATCGTCTTCTCCGGTACGACCGGGCCCTGGTTGAAGTTGTTCACCAGCGTCAGCTCGTAGCAGCCGTTGGGTTTCATGTCGTACGGGAACGTGAACTCGGTCGAGCTGAAGTCGGGGTGCGAAATCTTGATGTAGTCGGCGTGATACGTCAGGTACAGCCACACCTCGCCCACCTTATATTGGATGTCGGTATCGACAGCTGCGTTGCCGCCGAACGTCAGCTC
>JAGHUX010000009.1 GCA_018064605.1 Candidatus Limimorpha caballi
CCCCCCCCGAAAAATCAAAAAAATATCATAAAATTGTTGGAAGTAAGAATATAAAATGTAACTTTGCAAATGTAATTCAATACAATGTTTAACAATTAAAAATTTAAAAAAATGAAAAAAATTTTATTCATCACACTCGCGGTCGTAATTTCGATGGCCGCAAACGCACAGAATCAGGTATGGGACGGCACGGCCGAGCCCTGGACGCACGGCAGCGGCACGGAGGAAGACCCGTACCTCATCGAGACACCGCAGAACCTCGCCTACCTTGCCGTAATGGTGAACGGCGAACCTGGAGCGGCATTGAATCACATGTTTCCTGACACGTGCTTCCTGCTCACCGCCGACATCAATTTGGGTGGTGACGACGGGCTGTCATGGGACCCGATAGGGTCGCGTCTCGAGTTTGCCAGCAGGGTGCTATTCTCCGGACACTTCGACGGTGGTGGACATACAATCTCCAACATGAGGGTGAATAAAAATGACACTTATCACAGATGTTGTCTCGGCCTGTTCGGCTTTGCAGAAGGCGGCAGCATCGAAAATGTGAACATGGACGGCACATGCCTGATACAAATCGACGGTTGCTATGATTATGAAGGTGTTTATATTGGCGGCGTTGTCGGATACGGTCAACAGATTTCCGTAGTTAACTGCCACAGCGACGCGGCGATTGAAGCCACGGGGACGCTTGCAGACATGGGTTCATGCGCCGTCGGCGGCATCTGCGGAGGCTTGATGGAATCATACGTAGCGCAATGCTCCTTCGGCGGATATATAGATTGTGACGCCGGCAGCAGTTACGCCAACGTGACACTCGGTGGAATCGCCGGCATGGTGGGTGAGTGCGAGGTGACCGGCTGCCACAACAACGGATGGATTGTAAACAAGACGAAGACCCATATCGCGGGTAATTGGGGACACTTTGTGGCGGGTGGAATTGCTGGGACCGCCGCCGGGGAGCTGAGCAGCATATCCCACTGCGGCAACAACGGACGCGTGGAGGTCGAGATCGACCCTGAAGTGTATTTTGAAGAAGGCCCCGCATACTGCGGCGGCATTCTCGGCTGCGCTCTGTACTGGAGCAACATACCAACGACAGAAGTTGACATAACGTACTGCTACAACGTGGCTGATCTGAGCGCCAACCCGGTGACCGGCGTTTACGAGACCGCTGCCGGAGGCATCGTCGGCGGGGCGGACACACAAGCCAGGGTGGACGTGAGCAACTGCTACCACGCCGGAGGCCTCACCGCAGACCGCACAGGCGGAATCATTGTGCCGGATGGCGACAGCGTCAGCGTCACGAACTCCCACTTCATCGACGGCTGCGGCGGCGACAATGGCTTCGGCGAGCCGCAGACGGAGGGGTTCATGAAGTCGGCGGAGTTCGTCGGCCTGCTCAACGCCGACGGAAGTGTGTTCGCAATGGACACCGACAACGTCAACGGGGGCTTCCCCGTCTTCGCCGAAGGCCAATATTCAGATGTGACCGAGAATCGGACTGATGGCAGCGGAGTATCAGCCTATCCGAACCCGGCTTCAGGCAGCATAAGCGTCAGTGTCAATTCCGGCGCGGAAATCGAGAGCGTCAGCCTCTTCGACATCTCCGGCCGCCTCGTGAAGGCTCAGCAGTCGGGCTTCGGGAGCATCGACATCAGC
Source organism: Candidatus Limimorpha caballi (assembly GCA_018064605.1). Taxonomy (GTDB): domain Bacteria; phylum Bacteroidota; class Bacteroidia; order Bacteroidales; family F082; genus Limimorpha; species Limimorpha caballi. The sequence continues at coordinate 1,663 of JAGHUX010000009.1, forward strand.
GGCCTCGCGACGGGAATGTACGTGATGAAGGTCACGCTCGACGACGGCAAGGTGTTCGAGGAGAAGATTGTGAAAAAGTAAGTTCATAAAACATTTATTACGAAAACGGAGACGCACCTCGTGTACGTCTCCGTTTTTTTCATAAAATTGAAAGTTTTTTTATAAAACAAAATGTTTTTTCCCTATCTTTGCAACTTAAAAAAATTAGACAAAATTACGCTTTAAATAATTGAAAATCAATTAAGTTTTAATAAATTACAAAATAAGATGGAAAAAACCAAGTATGTTTACCTGTTCGGAAACCGTACGGCCGAAGGTAACTCGAAGATGAAGAACCTGTTGGGCGGCAAGGGCGCCAACCTCGCGGAGATGTGTCTGTTAGGTCTGCCTGTGCCGGCAGGTCTTACAATCACAACTGAATGCTGCACAGCATATTACGCAAACAACTGCCAGCTGCCAGCCGGCCTGATGGATGAAGTCCACGCAGGCATAAAGAACATGGAGAATATCATGGGCATGAAATACGGCGACGCGGAGAACCCTCTCCTCGTGTCGTGCCGTTCGGGCGCGCGCCAGTCGATGCCCGGCATGATGGACACCGTCCTGAATATCGGTCTCTGCTCAAAGACCATCCCCGGCCTCATCAAGAAGACCAACAACCCGCGTTTCGTCTATGACTCATACCGCCGTCTCATCATGATGTACGCCGACGTGGTCATGGAAAAGGCCGAAGACAAGGAACCGGCCGAAGGCAAAGGCATCCGCAAGATCCTGGACGACATGCTCGACGAGTTCAAGGCGAAGAAAGGCTACAAGTCAGACACAGACATAAAGGCTGAGGAGCTTCAGCAGCTTGCCGAAGACTTCAAGGCCACCATCAAGAGAGTGCTCGGCACGGAGTTCCCTGATGACGCGGAGCTTCAGCTCGAAGGCGGCATCAAGGCCGTGTTCAAGAGCTGGAACGGCAAGAAAGCCGTCTCTTACAGAAGAATCGAAGGCATCCCGGAAGACTGGGGCACAGCAGTGAACGTCCAGACGATGGTGTTCGGCAACATGGGTGAGAACTCGGCCACAGGCGTCGCCTTCACACGTGACCCCGCCACAGGCGACAACAAGTTCTACGGCGAATGGCTCATCAACGCACAGGGCGAAGACGTCGTCGCCGGCATCAGGACACCTAACCCGTTGAACAACGACACGAAGAACGAGAAGAACAAAGCCATGCCTTCAATGCAGGAGCTCATGCCGGAGACTTACAAGGAACTCTGCGACGTCCGCGCCACATTGGAAGACTTCTACAAAGACATGCTCGACATCGAGTTCACCATCCAGGACGGAAAGCTCTACATGCTTCAGTGCCGCGTCGGAAAGCGCACAGGCGTCGCCGCCGTCAACATGGCTCTCGACATGCTTCACGAAGGCAGAATCGACGAGGCCACGGCAGTGATGAGACTCGGCGTGAACCAGATTGACGAGCTCCTCCACCCTATCCTCGACGCTAAAGACGAGAAGAACAAGAGCATCCTCGCCCACGGCCTCCCGGCAGGTCCAGGCGGCGCGGTCGGCCGCATCGCCCTCAGCAGCGAGAAAGCCAAAGAGTTCCGCGCAGCGAAACAGGCCAACATCCTCGTCCGCGAAGAGACCAACCCTGAAGACGTCGAAGGCATGCGCGCCGCCGACGGCATCCTCACACAACGTGGCGGCATGACCTCACACGCGGCTCTCGTGGCTCGCGGCTGGGGCAAATGCTGCATCGTCGGCTGCGAGGCAGTCCACATCAACGAAGCGGAAGGCATCGTGAGAATCGGCGAAAAGACATATAAGGAAGGCGACATCATCAGCCTCAACGGAACGAAGGGTTATGTGTATGACGGCTCAGTGAAGACCATCGACGCCACAGAGAACCAGCGTTTCCAGGAGTTCATGAGACTCGTTGACAAATACCGCAAGATGGGTGTCCGCACCAACGCCGACAACCCTGACGACGCACAGAAAGCCGTCAGCTTCGGCGCCGAAGGCATCGGCCTCTTCCGCATCGAACACATGTTCTACGGCAAGAACAGCGAGAAGCCTCTCGCGAAACTGCGCAACATGATCCTTGCGAACAGCACGGAAGAACGCATCGCAGCTTTGGCGGAACTCGAGCCTTACATCCGCGAGTCGGCAAAGGCGACGCTGAAAGTCCTCGACGGCAAACCTGTCACATTCCGTCTAATGGACCCGCCGCTCCACGAGTTCGTGCCTCACGTACTTGAGAAACAGATTGAGCTCGCCAACGAGCGCGGCATGGAACTTGCGGAACTTCAGAAGCGCATCGACGCGTTGCACGAAGTCAACCCGATGATGGGTCTCCGCGGCGTACGTCTCGGCATCGTATATCCTGAGATCTCAGAGACACAGTTCCGCGCCCTGTTCGAGGCGACAGCACAGCTGATGAAGGAAGGCAACGACCCGCACCTCGAAATCATGGTTCCACTCACAATCAACGTCAAGGAGCTTGAACACCAGAAAGCCATCGCTGAACGCGTCAAGGCCGAGGTCGAGAAACAGTACGGTGTCACAATCAGCTACCTCTACGGCACGATGATTGAGATTCCACGCGCCACGTTGGTCGCCGACAAGATCGCGGAAGTCGCACAGTTCTTCTCATTCGGAACCAACGACCTCACGCAGATGACATTCGGCTTCTCACGCGACGACGTGAACGCCATCGTCCACAGCTACATCGACAACAAGATCATCCCTGCCGACCCGTTCAACACCTTGGATCAGGAAGGCGTCGGACAGCTTGTCAGACTCGGTGTCGAACGCGGACGCTCGACGAGAAACAACCTCAAGTGCGGTGTCTGCGGCGAACACGGCGGCGACCCGGCATCAGTGGAGTTCTTCTACAGCTGCGGCCTCACCTACGTCTCATGCTCGCCGTTCCGCGTGCCGGTCGCACGACTTGCAGCGGCACAGGCTGCCATCAAAGCAGAACGCGCAAAATAAGCAATGACGATTAACGTCAGACGATAATATGAGTAGAGACGCGTTTAAACGCGTCTCTGCTTTCTCAGGATATTGATGCCGATGTCAGTCCTTCAGGCTTCCGATCGGCACGACATACACGCCGTCGGCGTTTTCCCACACCATTTTGGGCCTTGTATCAGAACAACACCGGAGGCTTCAAGTTGTTCAGCAAGTATCTTGTCTGCAATGCGATTTTTATAATTACTTTCTTGCATTTTCTTAAGCACTTTTTCGAACTGCAAAAACACAAATTATTTTATTACAAATCAAACTTTTATAAATAATCATTCACCAAGTTGGCCGGTTTTCATTCACCAAGTTGGCCGGTTTTCGTTCATGGAAACTTTATTTGTAAAAATTCATTAACAATTTGGATTATTGTTTTATTTTTGCAATTGTTTCTCAACCCTTTGAAATGTAAAACCATGGCAAAGAAATCTACCGAAACTGTCATCAATCTTGACAATATCCTGTTCAACTGCCGCGACATACTGCGTGCGGCACGAAATTCAGGTTCGTTTTTTGAAAAACATTATTATGATGAACATTGATAAAAAAGACCTGAAGGAGCAGGAAATCCGCACGATGTTTATCACTCCGGCTTTGAATGACAAAGGTTGGAAAGTGGGTGATAATATGCGTGAGGAATACTATTTCACTGATGGTCGCGTGCTGGTGGCCGGCAACCTGCATTCCGTCGCAGATGGCAAAAAAGCCGATTATCTGCTCTACCATAACGGGAAACCGATTGCCGTTTTGGAAGCCAAAGACAACAAACACGCCGTTGGCGGCGGCATACAGCAGGCCATCGACTATGCTCAAATTCTGGATTTGAAATTTGCATACTCCAGCAATGGCGATGCGTTTCTGGAACACGATTTCACCACGGGCAAGGAAACCGAGTTGAAAATGAATGAGTTTCCAACCGAAGATGAGTTGTATCAGCGCTATCTCGCCAGTAAAGATTATAGTGCCGAAGAGCAGAAAATTGTTGAAACTTCCTATTATTTTGATGCCTATAGTTACGAGCCACGCTACTATCAGCGCATCGCCATCGACCGCACGGTGGAAGCCATCGCCAAAGGACAGCAACGTGTACTTATCGTGATGGCCACCGGAACAGGAAAGACTTACACCGCTTTCCAAATCATCCACCGGCTGCATAAAAGCGGTGCCAAAAAGAAAATCCTCTATCTCGCCGACCGCAACATTCTCATCGACCAGACGATGGCGCAGGATTTCAAGCCGTTCAAGAAGTTTATGACGAAAATCACTTCCAATGGCGATGGCGTCGATAAGATTGACACCTCCTATGAAGTGTATATGGCTTTGTATCATCAACTTGTAGGAAAAGAGGGACAGCCGGATCCGTTTTTGGAGGTACAGAAGAACTTCTTTGACCTCATTGTCGTGGATGAGTGTCATCGTGGCAGTGCGAAGGATGATTCCGCCTGGCGCAAAGTGCTTGAATATTTCGACAGCGCCACTCAAATCGGCATGACAGCCACACCCAAGGCCGTGGAAGGCGCCAACAATCTCGATTATTTCGGCGAACCCGTTTACACCTATTCGCTGCTGCAAGGCATCAACGACGGTTTTCTCGCGCCATATCGCGTCACCGCCGATTTCATCAATGTGGATTTGCAGGGCTGGACACCCGACGAAGGTGAACTTGACCTTCTGGGGCAGGAGATTGAACAGAAACTCTATCAACGCCAGAACTTCGGACGAGACCTTGCCATTAAGTTGCGGCGCAAAGTTGTCGCCCACCGTATCACGCGAATGCTGCACGACATCGGCAGAATGACCAAAACCATCGTCTTCTGTTCCGACATTGAGGAAGCCGCCGAAATGCGCTCTTTGCTCGTGAGTATGAACGCGGATTTGTGCAAGAAAAATCCGTACTACGTCACGCGCATCGTGGGCGAAGACCGCGAAGGCAAAAAACAATTAGACAATTTTATCAGTGTGGATGAACCCTATCCGGTAATTGTCACCACTTCCGAACTGCTTTCCACCGGCGTTGACTGCAAGACTTGCGGGCTTATCGTCATCGACAAGGAGATTGGCTCGATGACGGAGTTCAAGCAGATTATCGGGCGTGGCACAAGACTACGCAAGGACAAAGGCAAGTGGCATTTGGAGATTTTGGATTTCCGTAACGCCACCGCCAAGTTCAAAGACCCCGATTTCGATGGCGACCCCGAGCCGCCAGTTAAAAATACCAAGGGATACAACTGTGGCGAAAACGATGATTTTCCTCAAATGGCAAGCGAAAATGATGACATACAATATAATGCGCGTCACAAATATGTCATCAACGGACAGGACATTCGGATTGAGTCGGAGATTGTGAGCGTGCTGGGCGAAGACGGCAAGACGATGCGCATGGAAAGTGTGCAGACCTTTGCCCGAAAGCAGATCCGTCAACATTATGAGACCCTCGATCAGTTCATCCAGACCTGGACGGAAACCGAGCGCAAACAGGCCATCCTCGACGAGCTGAAAGAGTACGCCATCCTCATTGATGCCGTGCGCGAGAAAAATGCCGCCCTGAAAGATGCCGACATCTTCGACATCATCTGCCACGTGGCCTACGACCAGCCGCCGCTCACCCGCAAAGAACGCGCCAACAACGTGAAGAAGCGCAACTACTTCGGCAAGTACGAAGGCAAAGCCCGCGAGGTTTTAGAAGCCCTGCTCGACAAATACGCCGAAAACGGCATCCTCGACTTCGAGCGCGCCGACATTCTGGAAATCCCGCCGTTCAACCAGATTGGCAAACCCACCAAGATCATCAAGCTCTTCGGCGGCCAAGACGGCTTCGAAAAGGCAATAAAAGAATTAGAAGAAGAAATTTATAAAGTAACCGCATAAGAAAATACTATGCCCGTCAACAACATCATCAAACGAATACAGAACATCATGCGCTCCGATGCCGGCATCAACGGCGACGCGCAGCGCATTGAACAGATGACCTGGATGTTTTTCCTGAAAGTGTATGACACACAGGAGGAAACCTGGGAGTATAAAGCACAAAGAGACAGGAAAGAGTATGTCAGCATCATACCCGAGCCGCTGCGGTGGCGCAACTGGGCTATCGACAACAAAGACGGCAGCGCCCTCACCGGCGACGCTCTGCTGAACTTCATCAACAACGCCCTCTTCCCCGTCATCAAAGGTCAGGACGTGGAGTACAACGGACAAACCATCAAGGGCATTGCGGTGACCGCCGACACGCCCCGCTCCAAAAGCATCGTGCCGGAGACTTTCGCCGACCTCAACCAATATATGAAAGACGGCACCCTGCTCCGGCAGGTGGTGAACATCGTGAACGAAATCGAGTTCGACGATGCGGCCGACCGCCACACCTTCGGCGACATCTACGAGGGCATCCTCAAGGATTTGCAGTCTGCCGGCAATGCGGGTGAGTTCTATACGCCGCGCGCCCTCACCGACTTCATCGTGAAGATGCTTAACCCCAAGTTAGGCGAGACCTTCGGCGACTTCACCTCCGGCACGGGCGGTTTCCTCACCTCCGCACTAAACCACCTCGCCCCGCAGGTGAAATCGGCCGCCGACAACGACAAGCTGCAACGCGCCGCCGTAGGTCAGGAGTGGAAGCCTCTGCCGTATCTGCTGAGCATCACCAACCTGCTGCTGCACGACATTGAAGCGCCCAACATCCGCCATTGCGACTCGCTCGGCACCAACGTGAGCGACTTCAAGGAGAGCGACCGCGTGGATGTCATCGGGATGAACCCGCCCTACGGCGGAAGCACCGGCACCAGCGTGCAAAGCAACTTCCCGAGCGCCTACCGCAGCAGCGAAACCGCCGACCTCTTCATCGCCCTCATTATGTACCGGCTCAAGGCGGGCGGCCGCTGCGGCGTCATCATCCCCGACGGTTTCCTCTTCGGCACCGACGGCGCAAAGCTGGCCATCAAGGAAAACCTGCTCCGCAAGTTCAACCTGCACACCATCATCCGTCTGCCCGGCTCCATCTTCTCGCCCTACACCAGCATCGCCACCAACATCCTTTTCTTCAACAACGAGAAGGCCGACGACGCAGCCGAGGGCTTCTGCACCAAAGAAACTTGGTTCTATCGCTTGGATATGCCCGACGGCTACAAACACTTCAGCAAGACCAAGCCGATGAAGGTGGAACACACGCAGCCCATTCAGGACTGGTGGAACAACCGCCACGAAATTGTGAACGACGAGACGGGCGAAAAGTCGCGCGTATTTACGGCGCGGCAGCTGCTCGACCTCGACTGTAACTTCGACCAGTGCAAATTCCCGAAGGACGAAGAGGAGGTGCTGCCGCCCGACGAACTGCTGCGCAACTACTGGCAGCAGCGCGAAGCACTCGATGCAAAGATAGATTCTACGTTGGGGAAAATACAGAAATTGTTAGGAATAACAGATTTATAAAATATTCAAGTAATCGAATCGTTGATAATTCGATTATTCGAAAAAGCAACTCAACAATAGATAAATCAAAAGCAATATGATTAACATTCATTCTGTTAATGGCTATATGTCACTTTTCTCTTGGCGTTTGGGCAACATCCTTCAACTCGCTACGCAGAATTTCTGTGAGCGCTTTATTGACTATAAAGTTGACCCCAGCGGACGGCTGCGCGACCAAATGGAAATGGCCGCTCGCACGGTGCCTGCAAATATAGCAGAAGGCTCTTCGCGTCACCAGACCAGCTACGAAACAGAACTCCGTCTGCTTGACGTGGCTCGTGCCAGCGTAAGTGAATTGGAAGGCGACTTCTTGAATTGGCTCATGCGCCACGATACCCCAATGTGGAATACCACAGACCCCCAATACATAGAAGCACGCGCCTTCCAACTACAAGATGCACCAACCCTAACACAAAACTATTTGGCAGAAATAAGTGTTTACTTACTTGCCGAATACAAGCGGTTCGAAGCTCTATTGCGTCCAGATGACTCTCTACACTCCGCATGCACTATTGTGGTGTTGTGCGAAAGAGAGAAACAACTACTCACCGCGCAAATAAACAAACGCTTGGGCGATTTCAAAGAAGAAGGCGGATTTTCTGAAAACATGACACAAGAACGCATATCTACCATCAAAGAGAAAGCCGCAAACGAGGGCGCTCCTCGTTGCCCCATGTGCAACGCACCCATGCAACAACGCACTATCAAAAAAGGTGCGTATCAAGGCAAACAATTCTGGGGATGCACCAACTACCCAAAATGCAACGGAACGAGAAAAATACAATAACCTCCCTATGACAGGAAAACAACTGAAAAACGCCATACTCCAACTCGCCATACAGGGCAAATTGGTACCACAGAATCCGACTGACGAGCCCGCCTCCGCATTGCTCGCCCAAATCCGCAAAGAGAAAGAACAACTGCTGAAAGCCGGCAAACTGAAAAAGAAAAACCTCGAAACCACGCCCATCACCGACGAGGAAAAACCGTTTGAATTGCCAGACGGCTGGGAATGGTGTAGAATGAATGATCTTGCAGCGTACCGAAAAGGCCCTTTTGGTAGCAGCTTAACTAAGTCTATGTTTGTTCCTAAAGGGGAGGACTCTGTAAAAGTGTACGAACAAAAGAATGCTATTCAAAAGGATTGGAGATTAGGAGATTACTATATTTCAAAAGAAAAATACCTTGGAATGCAGGGGTTTACTACAAAACCATCCGATATTATAGTAAGTTGTGCTGGTACAATTGGTGAGTGTTACCAATTGCCAACAGATGCTCCACTTGGAATAATTAATCAGGCATTAATGAGAGTGGAACTATATATTCTCGATATGGCTGCTTATTGGATGTTGTTCTTTGAAGATATGTTAAACCATAATGTGGCGATGAAAGGAGCAGGTTCTGCTATTAAGAACATCCCTCCATTTGAGATACTCAAAAACATATTAGTCCCCCTCCCTCCGCTCGCCGAGCAGCGTCGCATAGTGGCGAAGATAGAGGAGTTGATGCCGTTGGTGGAGGAGTATGGCGCGGCGCAGGAGAAGTTGAACCGCTTAAACGGAGCCTTGCCGGAAGCGTTGAAGAAGAGCATCCTGCAGCAGGCCATACAAGGAAAATTGGTACCGCAGAATCCGACTGACGAGCCCGCCTCCGCATTGCTTGCCAAAATCCGCAAGGAGAAAGAAAAACTGGTGAAAGCCGGCAAACTGAAAAAGAAAGACCTCGAAACCACGCCCATCACCGATGAAGAAAAACCGTTCGAGATTCCGGAAAGCTGGGAGTGGGTAAGGTTGGGAGAAATTGGTATTTTCGAAAGAGGAAACGGGATTAAAAGGGACGAAACCTTTTCGTCAGGCAGACCATGCGTTAGATATGGTGAAATGTACACCAAGTACCGTTATAATCCAACTTTTGACAAAACATTTTCATATACATCTCAAGCCGTATTTGACAAATGTAGAAAAGCTCACAATGGGGACTTGTTTATGGCATTGACCGGAGAAAACAAACAAGACATTGCATTGGCTGCTCAATATGTTGGAAATGAAGAAATTGCTGTTGGTGGAGATTTATGTCATTTCAGCATACTACAAGCGTATGCGTTGTTTTTCGTTTATGTAATCAACTCTCAATTTTTTTCTGACAAAAAAGAATTGCTCGCTACTGGAGACATCATTGTTCATATTTCAGCGGATAAACTCGGTTCCATTCCTATCCCTCTCCCTCCTCTTTCCGAGCAGAAGCGCATAGTGGCGAAGATAGAGGAGTTGATGGCGATGGTGGACGGGATGAAGTGAGAGCGAAGGCAAATGTGGCATCGACGAGTTTGCGTATAATTTGCGAACCATTTGCAAATGTCAAAGAAAAAGTTGTAACTTTGCCGCCGATTTTGATTTTTAAGTATTTGCACTTGATTGTCAACAGACTGTCATTGATGTAAAAAAAACAGAAACCTATGAAATATGACGTTTTTATCAGCTACAACGACTCAGAATGCCAGTCGATGCTGGAGGTCAGGGATTTCCTTATCAGTCATGGAATATCCGTTTTCACGCATCTGACCGTGGAAGACCAGTCGTTGGTGGACGACGCCTTGCTTAACTCGCACATTGTGATGTTGTTCTGCGGGCAGGACTCGGTTCTTGACGAACGTGAAGTCAAGGATCGTGAATTGGCAGAAAAAGCAAGAATAAAAACCTTTGAGGTGAGACCGTGCGATGCCGAAAACAACCTGGATTCTCTCGCGGAGAATGTCAGGAAGCTCATAGGCATTGCCGACGATGGTGTGGATGCCATGAGGAAGGCCGCGGAGAATGGTGATCCGGACGCTCAGTACAACTACGCGAGAATGTTCCATAAGAACTGGGGCGTGGAGTATAATCCGGGCGAGGCGGCCAGATGGTCAAGACTTTCGGCATTGCAAGGTAATGCTCGTGGTGAATGCTTTTTTGCTTGCAGGCTGTTGCATGGCCAAGGCGTTGAAGAGAACCATCAGGAGGCGTTTGAGTGGTTCGTCAAAGCGGCGGAGCAAGACCTGCCCGAAGCCCAGAATCAGTTGTACATCATGTATTTGAATGGCGACGGCGTGAACAAGGATCCGGAGGCGGCGTACAAATGGCTGGAGCGTTCGGTGTCATGGGGCAATTGTTGGGCGCAATTAGTTCTCGGGGTCGCCTATTTTTACGGGAACGGCATCGAGCAGAATTATTGCCTGGCATATAAATGGTTCATGAAAGCAGCCGGCCAGAATAACAAAATCGCGATAAATTTCATTGGTTATATGTACCATGAGGGGTTATATGTGCAGCGAGATTCCGGAACCGCTTTTGACTGGTACATGAAAGGGGCCTTGATGGGTTATGACTGTTCTCAGTACAATATCGGTGTGATGTACAGGGACGGCGATGGTATGCCAAGAGATGACGAAGAGGCCGTGAAATGGTTGACCAAGTCTGCCGAACAGGATAATGCCGAGGCCCAGTACACGCTTGGACATTGTTACCGCGAGGGAAGAGGCGTCGAGAAAAATGACACGGTGGCTGTTGAATGGTACCGTCGCGCGGCTGACAACGGTCACAAGATGGGATATGTGATTGACTATATTGCGAGGTACTTGGGCCATCATCCGGACGAGCATTTCGATTTTGCCCCTGACGACTATCCGTGGGGTGAGAACGGCAAAATATACAGAGTTGAAAACGGCGGCAACAGGAAGGTGGAATCCGGCAACGAAGCCGGCGCCGCCGAAGAACGCCACTGTCGCCCTCAACGCAACAAGCTGTGGGTCATTCTATTGCTGTTGGCCGGTCTGGCAGCCATGGCGGCTCTCTTATTTTAACAGTTGACAGCATGAGACCTGCGAATGACATTGACGCCTCAACGCTTATGCCGGCGGCAGGAGACAGTTTGTGTATTCATTAAAATTCGTAGTTATGACATCAGACGCGATTAGAGGAAACAGGAACACGATAATATCGCTGCTTCGCGAGACCAAGCGCGAAGGGGTGGAAAACATAATTGAATATCTTGACAAGTCGGGCTTTTTCGACGCACCATCATCGGTCTTCCGCCATCACAACTGGAGGGGCGGACTCGCGGAGCACTGCCTCGGAGTGTGCCTGACCGCGCTCTACAGAAGCCACGACATACCTCGTGACAGCCTCATAATATCAAGCCTGCTGCATGACGTCTGCAAGGCCAGGAAACTTTATTATGACGAAAACGGGAAGATACAATGCCGACAGCTTTATATCAAGGGACACGGGTACCGTTCCGTCAAACTTCTTGAGAGACACGGGCTGAAGCTGTCTGAAGACGAACGGCGCGCGATAAGGTGGCACATGGGCGGACATCATTTGCTTGACCAAAATGAGGCTGAAGACTTCCGGATCGCACGGCAGTCAAAATTGTGGAAGGTGATACACGAGTCCGACCATTGGGATGCCAGCGGGAAGAACCTGTATGAACCGGGGATGTTGCCGCTGAAAGCCGACATTGACGAGGAATGCATCAGCCCCGACGTGCGTGCCGTCCCATCAGGCAGTGGCTGCGTCTCCAACGGCCCCACGCTGAATGTCACCGTCAGCGGCGTGTCGTTCAATATGATACGTGTGGAACACGGCACGTTCACCATAAGGCCGGACGGTGACGCGAGGACGGCGCGGCGTGTGGCACTGGCCAAAGACTACTATATCGGCGAGACGGAGGTCACGCAGGAGTTGTGGGAAGCGGTGATGGACGGCGCCAACCCGTCATGTCTCAAAGGCCGGGACCTTCCCGTGGAGTTCGTCTCGTGGAATGACTGCAAGGAGTTCATCGGCAGGCTGAACGAGAAGACGGGACACAGTTTCCGAATGCCCACCGAGGCCGAATGGGAGTTCGCCGCCAGAGGCGGCAACAAATCCAAGGGATACCGATTTTCGGGCAGCGACAACCTTGATGAGGTGGCGTGGTGCGAAGACAACAGCAACTCCGTGACACATCCCGTCAAGACAAAACGTCCCAACGAATTGGGCATCTACGACATGAGCGGCAACGTGTGGGAATGGTGTGATGGCAGCAGGAACGTCCGGGGCAACAACAAGCTCACCGCCACGGACCGCCTGGCAAACCGAGTGATCCGCGGCGGCGGCTGGGGCAGCGACTCGACCTATTCCGGCGTCACCGGCCGCAGCTATAACTATTGCGACTACGGGAACATCTACCTCGGCCTGCGGTTGGTTCTGGACCTTTAGCATTGGTCGCCCAGCACCTTGTCCACCCTAATCGAACTTATGCTTCCAGCGGCGATGGCTCCAAAGCCAGTATTCCGGTTTCTTTTTTATCGTTTCTTCAAGATATTCAGCATATCTCTGCATCACGGCGCCTTCTGGCAGTTCGTTCGGATGCTCGGTGATGAGCTTCACGTCAAAACGGTACATGCCGATCCTCTCCTTCACGACTTCATAATAAAGAACCGGCAGATCATATTTCCTCGCGAACCCTTCAGCCCCGCGGATGAACCCCGTACGGTGATTGAGGAAGTCGGTGACATAACAACGCTGCGGATTGCTCGGGTTCTGGTCCGACAAAATCATGTATGCCGCCGGAATGTGATTGTTCTCGTGATACGCCATCACCTCGCGCACGTTGTCGTGAAACACCACCTGATCGCCGTAACGCGTCCTCGCTCTGTTAATCAGCTTCTCAAAAACCTGATTCGTATTGTGCGCCCCCACTCCTATCCCGTGATGCTTGAACTGCATGTCAACGCTCAAGACCATCCATTCCCAGTTGTTGTAATGGCTCGACATCAACACGACACTTTTCCCTTCATCATAAAATTTATTGACCAATTCCGGGTTCGAGCAACGGTAACGGCGCATCACGTTGCGACGGCTCATCGTCAGCATCTTAAGCATCTCCGCCGCAATCTGCGTGAAATGCCAGTAAAACATGTTTCTCACCTTCCGTATTCTCTTTTCGTCCCATTCGGGGAATGAATCATGCAAATTCTTGTCAATCACCTTCTTGCGATAACGAATGACGTAAGACATTATCAAATAAAAAGGAAAAAGCAAAACATACAGCAAACCCAAAGGCAAAATCGACAACGGATATAATATCAAATAAAACAAAACATACGTCATAATTCCGACTGATTTTTGAAAGTGTAAAAGTACATTATTTTCATTGAATGCGAACAATTTTCAAATAAAAAAATTAATATTCATGTTTGTTGGATAAATTGTATTAATTTTGCAGAAATTTTAAAAATTCAATTATGGCTAAAAACACTAATGAAATCAGAGAGGCATTGGCATCTTACGGCATCAATGACGTGAAGGAAATCCACTACAACCCGTCTTACGAAGAATTGTTTCAGGCGGAGATGAACCCTTCGCTGACAGGCTACGAGAAGGGCACAATGACAGAACTCGGCGCCGTCAACGTGATGACAGGCATTTACACTGGCCGCTCGCCGAAAGACAAATACATCGTGATGGACGAGAACTCGAAGGACACCGTCTGGTGGAACACTCCTGTTTATCCGAACGACAACCACGAGATGAGCAAGGAAGTGTGGGAGTCAGTAAGAGACCTCGCGAAGAAACAGCTATCGGGCAAGGACCTCTACGTCGTTGACGCCTTCTGCGGCGCGAACAAAGACACACGCATGGCCGTGCGTTTCATCATGGAAGTGGCTTGGCAGGCACATTTCGTGCTCAACATGTTCATAAAACCGACGGAAGAAGAGCTGAAGGACTTCAAGCCGAACTTCACGGTCTATACAGCCTCAAAGGCTAAAGTCGAGAATTACAAGGAGTTAGGATTGAACAGCGACACCTGCGTGGCATTCAACGTGACATCGCGCGAGCAGGTCATCCTGAACACATGGTACGGCGGCGAGATGAAGAAAGGCATGTTCTCGATGATGAACTACTACCTTCCTCTGAAGGGCATCGCCTCGATGCACTGCTCGGCGAACACCGACATGAAGGGCGAGAACACCGCCGTCTTCTTCGGACTGTCGGGCACCGGCAAGACAACACTCTCGACCGACCCGAAACGTCTCCTCATCGGTGACGACGAGCACGGCTGGGACGACGAAGGCGTGTTCAACTTCGAGGGCGGCTGCTACGCGAAAGTCATCAACCTCGACAAGGAGAGCGAACCCGACATCTACAACGCCATCAGACGCAACGCTTTGCTTGAGAACGTCACCGTCGATGCCAACGGCAAAATCGACTTCAAGGACAAGAGCGTGACGGAGAACACACGCGTCTCCTACCCTATCGAACACATCGAGAAAATCGTGAAGAACGTGCGTCCTGTCTCGGCCGGCCCGACGGCAAAGAACGTCATCTTCCTCTCGGCGGACGCTTTCGGAGTATTACCTCCTGTCTCGATACTGACACCAGAACAGTGCAAATACTATTTCCTGAGCGGCTTCACCGCGAAACTGGCGGGCACCGAACGCGGTATCACCGAGCCCACGCCGACTTTCAGCGCATGCTTCGGACAGGCGTTCCTCGAACTGCATCCGACGAAATACGCCGAGGAGCTCGTGAAACGCATGGAGAAGAGCAACGCCAAGGCTTACCTTGTTAACACCGGCTGGAACGGAACAGGCAAGCGCATCTCCATCAGAGACACACGCGGCATCATCGACGCCATCCTGGACGGCTCGATAGAGAAAGCCCCGACAAAGAAAATCCCTTATTTCGACTTCGAGGTCCCGACAGCATTGCCGGGCGTTGACCCGAAGATCCTCGACCCGCGCGACACCTACGCGAACGTCGAAGACTGGAACAGGAAAGCCGAAGACCTCGCCGGAAGGTTCATAAAGAACTTCGGGAAGTTCACCACAAACGATGCCGGCAAAGCATTGGTGGAGGCAGGACCGAAATTAGGTTAAAAGATGAAAGACCAAAGTTAAAAGAAAAGGACGCTCAATCGGGCGTCCTTTTCCATTGCAAGCGAGTTATTATTGATTTTATTTAATTCAACATCACCGGCATGAGGAGCATGAGGATGTCCTCATCGGCGTTCTGGTTGTCAACCGGAGTGATTATGCCCGCGCGGTTCGGCGCCGACATCTCGAGCTGTATCTCATTCTGGCTGAGGTTGGCGAGCATCTCCTGGAAGAACTTCGAGCTGAATCCTATTTCCATATCCTCACCGGCGTAGTTGCAAGTGAGACGTTCCTTCGCCTCGTTTGAATAGTCGAGGTCTTCGGCTGTAAGCACGAGCTCCTGTCCGTTGATTTTGAGACGTATCTGGTGCGTGGCCTTGCTTGAGAAGATGGCGACACGCTTGATGGCGGCGTTAAGCAGCTGGCGGTCAACGATGAGCTTGTTCGGGTTAGTGGTCGGGATGACGGCCTCGTAGTTCGGATAGCGGCCTTCTATCAGGCGGCAGACGAGGTTGTATTCACCGAATGTGAACGACGCATTTGTCTTGTTGAACTCGACGCGCACCGGCTCGTCGGCTTTTGAAGCGAGGATGTTTTTCAGCTGGTTTATTGGTTTCTTCGGCATGATGAACGAGGCGGCGACGTCCGACTTGACGTCCATCCTTCTGTAACGCACGAGCTTGTGGGCGTCAGTCGCCACAAAGGTGAGGCAGTTCTCGGTCATCTGCATCAAGACGCCAGTCATGATAGGACGGATTTCGTCGTTTCCGGCCGCGAAGACAGTCTTTTCAAAACCGCATGCGATGACATCGGCCGGGATCTCCCACATCAACGGCTCGGCGAGAACCGGGATCTGCGGGAACTCGTCGCTCTTGTGGCCCACCATTTTGTAGCGGCCCTCACCTGTCGTGAGTTCTATCGCCATCGTCGTCTCGTCGATATTGAACGACACCGGGATGTCGGGGAAGTTCTTCATCACGTCGATGAGGATACGCGCCGGGATTGTCACGCGGCCTGCACCTTCGACCATGTCGGGCTGTATCGTCACAGTCATCGTGGTCTCAAGGTCAGAGGCGGTGATGCGCAGTTTTTCTTCTGAGATGTCGAACAGGAAATCGTCGAGGATCGGCAATGTGTTGCTTGAATTGATGACGCCGCTGAGTGCTTGGATGGCTTTTAAGAGTTTCAAACTCGATAATATAAACTTCATAATTCCTAATATTTTTCAAGTTGCTAAATTACTACTTTTTATCTAATCGTGAGACAATTTTCTCAAAAATTTTTCTTCCTTATTTTCCCTTCACGAAATTGGCGATCTGGAGGAACTCCTTCACCTCTTCGAAGTCACAGAGCACATATTCATATTCGTCGCCCGCAGTTCTGTTTATGAAATGACGTTTCTTCTCCTTGATTTCGCCAAGTCGGTTGATATATTCGTTATTCGTTGAGACTGAAGTCATTACGCCGTCCTTGTAGCAGAAATAGCACCATTGGTTGTCTGCATATTCAAAGAACAGTGTCAAAGAAGGGATGTCGTTGTAGTTCAGGAGCAGGTATCCGTCAAGGTCCATATCGACCGAGTTCTTCAGGATGCTCTTCAGATGGATGGGCGTCTCGTTGATGAAGCAATGCATTCCGCTCACCCACTTCATCTTCAGATTTTCGATGACCATGCTGTGTTTCTCGTTGACAGTCCTCGACCTGGCGCCGCCCGACGACTCGTGCAACACCTGCGCCAGATAATTCAGCAGACCCTCGTCAAACAGGAAGTCGAGCGACGCCGTCACCTCAAGTTTCAGCTCATCCTTGGAGATGTCGTTGGTGAATTTGCCGTCGGTGTTGAAATGGAAGAAGGAGTTGTCGAAGCCGAGGTTGACGTTTTCCTCGCCTGTTATCGTACAATTGTCGGTCTGAAGCGTGAGTCTTGATATCTTGTAACTCTTGCTTTGCGCGTCGTACACCAGATTCCCCCTGACATCGGCGGCCGACCTGTGCGGTTCGTATTTGTCATTGTCCGACAGGAATCCGACGAAGAACTCGCGTTTCACCGTGTCGAAGAACATTCCGCTGTTGTACGCGAAATCGTTGTCATTCAACGGTATCACGATACGGCTCGGGTCAAGCACCATGTCAGACTTGAACCACCGGAAATTGTCGATGCAGTCATTTTCAAGTTTGAAATATCCGTCGAACTCGAGGTTTCTCCTTGTTGACTCCACCTTGATGTCGCCTTTATACAGCATCTCGTGTCCGACAGCGAAATTCTCAGCCTCATCGATGACGCACACCGCCCTTGTCTTTCCGACCGAATCGACATATATATCATTGAATGTCAACGTCCTGAGTTTTTGGTCGCTGGTATAGAACAGATATTTCCCGTTCGCCGAGAAGTCATTTCTGCCCATTATCTCGACTTCCACGTCGAAGAACTTGTGCAATTTGCTTGTGGTGTCAGCCAACATGACCGTGTTTGTGAGCCGCTGGACGACGGCATTCCTGCCGATATTGACGACTCCGTCCGGTGTCACGACGGCGGCGTCCGCCAGCCTGATCGTATCGACATTACGTGCCGTCAGCACTCCGTTGTTTATGTCAAAGCCCACATCCGATGTGTTGAATGTCAGCTTGTCCTGTTTCTCGTTCAGTGAGACGAGTTTGCCCTTACTGCCGCCCGACATCGCGAGGGAAGCCCTGCTGATGTCCCATTCGGCGTTGTCCACGTTGCTGCAGAACTCGTTCTGAGTGAACGTTATCAGGCTGTTGTCATTGACTTTCCTGAACCTGCCATGCTGCGTCACGAAATCGACCGAAGTCCGGTAATTCGTTGTCACGAACGCCTCTTTGTCGTCCGCGTCCTTCGCCTTCAATGTCGCGATGTCCGACTCAAACCTCGTCTTCTTGAAATTGAATGAAACAGACATCACCGTGGCGGCGTTGAATTCAAACTGGCCTTTGCCCGTGAGGCCTGTCGCCTGCAAGGATGCCGTCCCGTTGAACGCGTAACCGTCGTAAATTGACATTTTCTTATTCAAAGTATTGACGAACAGCCTGTTCTGTCGCGCCGACATCTTCACGTCCGCCTCATCGATATGGGCGTCGGGGTACGACAGTCTGCCGTCATTGACGGAGAGCAGCCTGAACTCACCCTTCGCGCAATGCAGCGAGTCCCTGAAGAAATCGATGTGTTCTGACTCGACGTAGGATGTCATGAACTCAACCGTGCCGTCGCCGTAGAAACCTCGGCTGTCAACATGGATTATGTTGCGGAACTTCGAGTCGCCGCCGAACAACGCGATCCCGTCCTCGCCGGTGTAATGTTCAAATCCCCAGAAATAATGTTCTGAAGAGGGCCCATCCCTCATGATGCGGAGTTTCTCATCAAAATCAGGGAAGATGTCCGAACTGAAGCTGCCGTCGAACCTGAGGTTCTCGGTGCTGAATGTCAGGAGGCTGTCGATCTTGAACGGCTCCAGGACGAAACGCGAATCGGGGAACTCCATCTTCGCGCCGCTGTTACATTCAAATCTCGGATACATCGGATTGTCGTCCTTTCCGGATTTATTGGTGGTTTTGTCAATATACAGCATTCCCGAGACATCTTGTATCGTGCCGTCAATCTTTTTTTGCGTCCCCTGTCCGACCATGACATAACACCGCATGGACGCGACCGACGGCATGCTGATGGCGAAATTCTCGTAATTGAAGAATCCCTCATGCACCTCGAATTCGAACAGCCCGGCCATCATCGTCCCCGAGAATTCTATGTCAAGGTCTTTTTTCACCACAATTGAAGTGCCAGACGGCTTGATGTTCACGTTCTTCTTGTTGCTCAAGACCAACTTCCCGACACCGTTGACCTTCAACTCGCAGCTTGAGACGTCGAGTTCCATGTTCGGGACATCACCCTGAGTGACTGACTCTATGTTAATCACGTCATAATCAGCATCGTTGTTGAAGACATCGAGCGTGTTGTACATTCTTTCGGTAGGATATGCCACCTTCTTGTCGGAGTCATAAACCAAATAGCCGAGTTCCTCAAGTTGCAGGATTGACGATATCACCTGCGCCTGAGTACTGTTGAAAAACGGGGCGAGGTAAAAGACCTCAAGGATGTCCGTATCGTACTTTTTCATATAATCGCCCATGACATTCAACGGATTGTAATTGTCCATGCCGCGGATTTTCTCCCACTCGAACATCAGGAAATAACGATATGAGCGGAAATAAGCGCGGCTCTCCCTGCTGAACGGCATTATGCTCTTGAACTGCATGACATTCCCGTCAACATTCCAAGACAAGGCGTCAGAAAAAATATTGATCTTGTGATATGTGTCGAAAAACGGAGCGAACACATTCTTCTTGTCCGCATTGTAAAAAACAAATTCCCTGCTGTCGTTGTCATACTGCATGGTGATGCCGTTATGGAAAAGCGAATCGTCCTCAAGGTTGACCTTCACCATGACCTCATCGGATATGATCTTGTTTTTTCCGATCACGAACGACTTGGACCTGACATCGGCCACCGTGTCGTTGTTCCTCACGACCGACAATACGGCACGGACTTCTTCTTTTCCGTTGACACGGACATTTGTGCCTACCATTTCGAAGACGCCACGAAACGCCATGCCGTTGAAAATGTTTCTCACGTCGCAGTCATCCCTGTACGACACGAACGACGGGGACCTCTCCACTATACTCTGGTTGTTGGCGAAAGCCTCGTCCTTGAACCTCCCGAGCAACGGTTCTTCAAGCAGGGAGTCGTTGTAGAACATGACGGAATCCACCGTCATATTAACATTCTTCAAGTCGAGTGAGTATTTTGAGAACTTCGCGTAAACCCGGTTCTCGTCAAGTTTGAACCTGCGCCACGTGACCTTGCCGCCGTCACCCGAAAACGTCATGTCGCTTTTCCTGAAGACGCCTTTTGTCTTTGCGACGACCATGCTGTCCTTGTCCGACTTGCAGACCACATCGCCCTCCTCCATCTCCACGATGAAGTCCGACTCGCTGCTCAGCCTGTATTTATCACATCGCAGGCACCATTTCATGTAGTATGCGGTGTTGACGACACCCTTGGCGAAGAACTCCCTTGAATATTGAACGTGTGCCTTAAATGCCGACAAGCCCTTCTCCTTGTAGATTTTATTGCTGTATTTCAAGAAGTTGGAGATGCTGCCATTGTCGAGCGTTGACAATGCCAGTCTATTGACCACTTGATAGAAACCGAGGAAAACGGCGTCGCCCGACAAGTTACCGTCCGACATTTTCTGCGTGATTTCCATGACGATTTCTTTCGAGCCGTTGTCGAAACGCCCGGATTTCCATTTGCGGGCCAACGCCGGCATGAACGTCTCAGAGCCGGCTGCGACCTTGTCGTTCGCGGAGTGCAGCATCACATCCTGCACCTCATCGATAAAAACGTCAGGCTCTTTCGAGAACTTGAATTTTTCCTGAGAGAAAGACACATCGGGGATAAAAACGAGCAGCGACAGGACAAACAGACCTGCCAGAAATGTCGAAGGTTCAGATTTACAGCGCATCTTCATTGGTATTATTTTTTCACGAACACAGCCGCCGTCCATTCGTTTTTCTTGACATGGTTCAGGTATGACAGTCCGAGGCGTTCTGCTTCTTTTCTGATCAAGACGAGGTCGGATTCATAGAAGCCGCTGAAGAAGATCTTTCCGTTTTTCTTCAGGCATTTCACGTACTCCTTCATGTCGCGGAGGAGGATGTTACGGTTTATGTTCGCGATTATTATGTCAAATTGTCTGTCATTCAACGAATTGGCGTCACCGAGTTCAACCACGATGTCATTTTCGTCGTTCATCTTGATGTTGTCGAGTGCGTTGCGGTAGGCCCATTCGTCGTTGTCGATGGCGACGGTCATCGCCGAGCCGAGTTTCCTTGCGAGGATGGCGAGCACGCCGGTGCCGGAGCCCATGTCGAGCACGTCTTTCCCTTTGAAATCCTCAGCGAGCATGAGTTTTATTATCTGCGATGTCGTCTCGTGATGTGCCGTCCCGAACGACATTTTCGGCTCGATGCAGAGGTCATATTTATAGCTGCTGTCCGGTTCGTGGAACGGTGCGCGGATGCGGCATGTCTCGTCGATTATCGCCGGTTCGTACGACGCCTCCCATGTGGCGTTCCAGTCTTGGTCAGGAATGAGTTCCTTGTTAAGAATCTGAACGTCAGCGAGTTGTTCCATCTGGAGAAGTCCGTCGAGGCTTTCCTTGTCGAATGCCGTTTCGGTGCAGTAAGCCGTGAAGCCGTCATCGGTGTCCATGAAACTGTCGAAGCCGATTTCTCCGAGCATCTCCATGAACATATCTTTGAGATTCTCGTTGTTCGGGTTCGAGAAAGTATAAGCCAGATAATTCATTATCAGTTTATTTTGAAGCCTGTTCGCAGATACTCACGAAGTCTTCGGCTTTGAGTGACGCGCCGCCGATGAGACCGCCGTCAACGTCAGGCTGTGCGAAGAGTTCGGAGGCGTTCTTTGCGTTGCAGCTTCCGCCGTAGAGTATATGTAATTGACTTGCAACGTCTTCGCCGTATTTCTCCTTTGCCAGTCTGCGGATGAAGGCGTGTACTTCTTGTGCCTGCGCTGGGGTCGCGGTCTTGCCTGTCCCGATGGCCCAGACGGGTTCGTAGGCGATGACGACGTTTTCAAAATCAGCGGCGTCGAGATGGAACAGACCCTCTTCGACCTGTCTGCGGATGACATCGAAATGTATGCCTTTCTCTCTTTCCTCAAGCACTTCGCCGACGCAGAAGATCGGCACGATCTCGTATTTGAGGGCCTGATTGACTTTCTGCGCGAGAGTCGCGTTGTCTTCGTTGAAGTATTTGCGGCGTTCGCTGTGGCCGATGATACAGCAGCTCACGCCGATGGAGTCGAGCATCTTGGCGGAGACTTCGCCGGTGTAAGCGCCTGAATCAAAAGCAGATACGTTCTGTGCGCCGACTTCAAACAGTTCGTGTTCCGTAGCCTCATCGGTTGCGAGTTCGAGATACGGGAAAGGCGGGCATATTATCACCTCGCATGAAGGCTGTTTGTCATCCAAAAGGTTTTCAAGATCTTCGATAAGCATCTGTGCCTCATCGAAATCGAGGTTCATTTTCCAGTTTCCTGCTACTATTTTGTTTCTTTTCATGGTATTATGATTTAGTTTGATTCAAGAGTTATTATTCATAGATAGTTTTTAGCCGGAACATGACGAATGACATTGTCCTTTCCGCAGACAACAATATCTTCACCGTTTCTGGCTTTCTCTTCGAGCATCTCCCGCTCGGCGATTTTAAGGCCAATTACAATCTTTTTTATCATTTCATTATGTTCTTCTGTTGACATAACCTAATATTTTTGCGTAACAATTGGGTCCGCTTATGATATATAAATTTTTCTCTCCCATAACGGCGCAAAGATAGTAAAATATTAGCGATTGGCAGAATTATTTTTATCACAATTTTGCTTTTGTTTTCAGCTTTGGCTATTCGCACCAAGTCTGGTACGCCGCACCCGCAAAATGGCATTGTATTATAGTCTGTTCCAGTAAATTATTTGGATGCGCCGGCCAACTCCACTCTCAACTCTCCAAACTCCAAACCTAAATCACGCTCCACTCGTCGATGTTACGTTTCTCGCTCGAAAAACCGACTCCGATTTTGAACAGTCTCCTTGAATCCGCAGCGTAAGGCTCGGCGTAGCCTTTGTCGTCGATTTGTTTCAACGCCTCGGCCGCCGTGCCGTCAAGCTTGAACTCGAAGATGTAAACGTAGTCGTTTGTCTCGACGATAATGTCGGCGCGACCGCGAGAGTTTTCTTTTTCCGTCAAGGTGGTATAGCAAGATAAAAGTCTGAATATCAGGTATAAGGTGTAATGATAGTGGCTCTCGTAGCTCCACGCGCGTTCCTGGTAGTTGGCGTTGTAAGGTATCGAGGCGAAGAAGCCGGAGAGCGCGTCGTGCATGTCATCGAGGCGGCATTCGTCGAGCATGTCGTTGATGTCCAACACAAAGTTCTTGGGGTCGTTCCTTTGCCCGCAGTAGTTGTTCGCGAGCAGCGTCACGAAGCCGTTGCGCACCTCGTTGTTCGGGAAGTCGAGCCGGTACTGCCTCCTTTTTTCGTTGTAGCCTTTTATCGTGAGGTAGCCGCTCTGGTAAATCATGGCCAATGGGTCTTCCACGTCGGCCTTGTAGTCCATGAAATAGTCGCACTCGTATTCCCGGCCCA
Organism: Candidatus Limimorpha caballi; assembly: GCA_018064605.1. Classification (GTDB taxonomy): domain Bacteria; phylum Bacteroidota; class Bacteroidia; order Bacteroidales; family F082; genus Limimorpha; species Limimorpha caballi. The sequence goes on from JAGHUX010000009.1 coordinate 25,281, forward strand.
GCATCTCCTGCATGTTCGTCCTGTCGCGGTCGAGCAGCTTCACAAGGTACGTCGGTGTCCCCGACCTGAACCAGTAGTTTTTCAAATTCCTCTCCGACAGCGCGTTCAGCACGCTGAACGGGTTGAAGATGTCGAGCATCTCCTCCGAGAAGTGATAGCCGTCGTACTGTTTTTTGAGGCGGATGTACATCTCTTCCTTTGAGCACTTCTTTTTCTCCGCCATAGCCGCTATCTCATTGTCGAAATATTCAACGAGTTCGTCCTTCGTGATGCCGCACAGCGCGTCGAACTCACTGTCCATGCTGATGTCTTCCGGCTGGTTGAAGCCGCTGAACACGCTCACCTGCGAGAACTTGGTGACGCCGGTGAGCAGCACGAAACGGAGATGTTCGTCGGCGACCTTGAACGTGCCGTAGAACTCTTTCAGCACAGCGCGGTTCTCGGCCTCCATCGGCTCCATCAAGACATCGAGAAGCGGCTTGTCGTACTCGTCGATGAGGACGACGCACTTCCGGCCGGTCTGTCGGTGCGCCTCGGCGAGAATGTCAGAGAACCTTGACCCCGATTTGTCGAT
>JAGHUX010000042.1 GCA_018064605.1 Candidatus Limimorpha caballi
GTTGTAAATCAATAAGATAAATACACGATATCATGATACTGACCGACGACAAAATTACTGAAATTTTCTGCATTATCGACGATTTCTGCAAGATTTTTGACAAAATAATTGAAAGACACGCCGTGAAGACCCCCGGCAAGCGCGGCTACCATCGCGACGGACGCATGTCCAAGGCCGAGATAATGGTGATAGTCATAATGTTCCACTGCTCGGGCTACCGCTGCCTGAAGCACTTCTACCTCGAATACATCTGCGGGCGGCGCAGGGACATGTTCCCGGAGACGGTGTCGTACAACAGGTTCGTGGAGCTGGAGAAGACCGTCGGGCTGCCACTGGCGGTGTTCATCAAGAAGTTCCTTCTCGGCAGATGCACGGGCATCTCCTTCGTTGACAGCACGACGCTGAAGGCATGCCGGAGCCAAAGGATACTGACACACAGGACGTTCCGCGGCCTGGCGCAGCGCGGCAAGAGCTCGATGGGCTGGTTCTACGGCTTCAAGCTGCACCTGATATGCAACGAGAAGGGCGAGATACTCAACTTCATGCTGACACCGGGCAACGTGGACGACCGAGCGCCGCTCGACAGCAAGAGCTTCGTCGAAGCCGTCTACGGCAGCCTTGTCGGTGACAAGGGCTACATCAGCCGCGACCTCTTCCAGAGGCTGTTCGTCAACGGCATCCAGCTGATAACCAAGGTGAAGAACAACATGAAGAACTCCCTGATGAGCGTCGCCGACAAGATCCTGCTCCGCAAGCGCGCCATCATAGAGAGCGTCAACGACGAGCTGAAGAACATCGCGCAGGTGGAGCACTCAAGGCACCGCTCGTTCGACAACTTCTTCATCAACACCCTCGGCGCGGTCGCCGCCTACTGCTACTTCCCCAAGAAGCCGTGCGTCAGCGTCTGCCGCGTCTTTGACAACCAGCTCACGCTGTTCTGACCGCCTCCGTAACACACTGAAACGCAAACCGTCACCTGTGATTTTATCGCCGAACGTGCAAGACCCTACGGGTCTCGTGACGGCTGTGCGCCTTCATCGAAAAACCATCTTCACCTGACAATGTGGCACATCTTCATTGGCGACGAACACCTTTTCTTCATAACTGTTTTGGTTTCAAGCCGTTAATTTGGTCGAACTCACGTTTACTACATTCAAGATTGCATGGACCCGTTTTTCAAAAACATCACGGCAAATCCTGAAACAACCGCCGATGGTAATAATTTCTTTATCAATGACATAAACGCCACCGACATAACATGGCAAGTTGATGGCGGAATTATTCTGAAATCTTCAGGAAACGGAATAAATGTCGCTTGGTTCGGCAATGCCCCGGAACATAAAGTTTTTGCTTCAGGTTTGATGAGAGGAACGGGGTTTTTCAGTGAATTAAATGTTAATAGAAAATGAGTAAAAAAAGCAAAAGAAGCAATGGCAGCATATTGATTCTGTAATGTTTAGCAATTATTATTACCATTGCACTTATTTATTTGAAAAATATAGAACAGACCACATACGACCTGTGTGGGGTTGAGATTCCGTCGGCACTCACCGACCGAACCGAACGTATCATAACTCACAAAGGTTACACCGTTTCGTATAACTGCGACTGGAAAATTCCGAACTGGGTGGCATACGAACTTACTGACATTGAAGTCAAAGGTGAAGAGTCTCGTTCAAACAAGTTTATACCCGACCCGATGGTGCCTGAATATGAAACGGCATATACCGAAGACTATAAACATTCAGGTTATGACCGCGGACACATGGCTCCTGCCGCCGACATGAAATGGCATCCGCAGGCGATGAGGGAGTCTTTTTATCTTTCAAATATCTGTCCGCAGAACCATAATCTTAACGCGGGTGATTGGAAAAATCTCGAAGAACAAGTTCGTGACCTTGCATCACAAAAAGGGAGCATTTTTGTTGTATGTGGTCCTATTGTTTCCAGCGATTATCAGACTATTGGCGAAAATAGAGTTGTCGTTCCTATCGCATTTTTCAAAGTTCTTCTTCAAGAAGACAATGGTGAGATTCACACAATCGGTTTCGTTTACGAGAACAAGAGCGGCAAACGTCCAATGTCAACATACGCACGGACAGTTGATGAAGTTGAGGAGATAACTGGAATTGACTTCTTTCCAAATCTGCCTGACGACATTGAGAAGAAAACGGAATCGGAAGTTGATTTTTCGAAGTGGGCAGTGAAAGCTCAATAATTCTCGCGAGACAGTTGCAAATAAGAGAATAATCTGTAACTTTGCAGCGTCGTTCCATCCTGAATTTTCGCTTGACGGACTTCGCGAAATTCAGAAGGCGTGGGATAAGAAAAATATATAAAGTTATACAAATCAATAAAATAAAAAGAATGAAGAAGTCTTTACTTAACAAAGTAACTTTACTGTCAACCTTAATTATTCTGCTTGCTTTGACAGGAAGGGCACAAACCACCTTTACAGCAGGCAACCTGAATTATCAGGTCAACGACGATGGCGTTTCCGTCACTGTCACGGGCCATGTTGATGGTTACGAGGCCTCGGGGGAATTGAACATCCCGGAATCGGTGAGTCACGGAGGAAACGATTATACCGTGACGGCCATTGGATCCTGCGCCTTCTTGTATTGCTTTTATCTGACGGATCTGACGATTCCAAATACAGTGACTACCATCGGGGATGGTGCTTTTTCCTATTGCCAAGGTTTTACCGGCGATTTGGTGATCCCTAACTCAGTCACCACCATTGAGTATGGCGCATTTCAGTATTGCTTCGGCCTCACCGGATTGGCATTAAGCAATTCCGTTGAAACCATTGGGGATTATGCCTTTAATTCCTGCGACAATCTGACGGGCACATTGTACATCCCAAGTAACGTGACATCGCTTGGAGGGAACTCTTTCGGCTATTGCGCATTAGACAGCATTGTCGTTGACCCGGCCAACAGCTTCTATGATTCCAGGAACGACTGTAACGCCATCATCGAAACGAGTACAAACGAACTTATTACGGGCTGCAGAAACTCCTTCATACCCAACACGGTCACTTCGATCGGCTATTGCGCATTCAGGGGCATCGACGGGTTGGAATCTGTCGTTTTTCCGGAATCGCTGGTTTCCATTGGAGAGAATGCCTTCGCTTTCTGCTACGACCTGAAAGGAGACCTTACCATTCCCAATTCAGTAACAACCATCGGCCCAAGTGCGTTTTTTGATTGCCAAGGCCTTGACGGGACATTGACAATAGGTGAATCTGTCACTTTCATCGGAGACTGGGCATTCAGAAATTGCCGGGCCATCACATCGGCAGTCTCCTTGGCTCCGACACCTCCAGCGCTTGACGACGAATTGGGAGGTTTGGTATTCGACAACTTTGGCACTTCAACCCTTACCGTCCCATGTGAATGTTCTTCTGATTATCAAAATTCAAATTGGCATGACCCTTACGCAATGAATGGGTTCGCAACATTTATTGAAGATTGCAGCGCGGTTGCGGAAGCCGGTACTGCTGTCATGACGGTCTATCCTAATCCGACGAAGGGTGCCTTCCATATCGGCGGCATCGCTGATGGCGGACTGCTGACCGTGAGCGACATGAGCGGACGGACTATGGCTTACAAGGATATAGTTAATCCGAACAATATGGTGTCCCTGTCGCTTTCGCCAGGGCTTTACCTGATGACACTGACCACCCGCGACGGCATACGTCACCATACACAACTCATTGTAAAGTAAGTGATGCTCTCGCGACCAATAATGCCACCAAAAATATTTCTTTTCATTAAAATTTGGGAATGTACAAATTTTAAATTTTATTTTGCTATGTAAAACTATCAAAGGTCTATCACCTTGATTTGACAACAAAATGGTCTGAAGAAATGAGTGCATTATAGTTCCGCACCGCTTTCCGAAACTTGTATCATCTCCAAAGACAAAAAGCATTATCTTTGCAGCACAAATCTTTCATTGCAATGACGATAACAATTTTAGGCTCCGGCACTTCGCAGGGAGTTCCCGTAATAGGCTGTGAATGTGACGTTTGCAAATCTCCCGACAGTCGTAACAAGCGTCTGCGCACTTCCATTCTGATTGAAAGCGGAGACACCACAATCTGCGTCGATGCCGGCCCCGACTTCCGGCAGCAGATGCTCCGCGAGAACGTGAAGCACCTCGACGCCATACTCATCACGCATCATCACAAAGACCACATCGGCGGACTTGACGACGTCAGGTCATTCAATTTCCTCCAGCATTTCTCAATGCCCGTTTACGCATCATCCGTCTCCCAAGAGGAAATCAAACGCGAATTTTCATACGCCTTTGCCGAAAAAGACAAACTCTATCCCGGAGCGCCGACATTCAACATGATTGACATCATCGACGACAAACCAATAGTAATCAACGACCTGACGATCGAGCCGATACGATTAAAACACCTGGAGATGCTCTGCTACGGTTTCCGCATCGGCAACTTTGCATACATCACCGACTTCAACTATATTTCGGATGAAAGTTTCGACAAACTCAAGGGTGTCGAATTTCTCATCATCGAAGCACTTCGCCGAGAAAAACACTATTCGCATTTATGTCTCTCCGAAGCCATCGACATCGCTCAGCGTCTTAATGTAAAGAAGGCTTGGTTCACTCACATTGGTCATCAGATGGGGCGATTTGAGGAGACAGGCAAGACTCTTCCAGAAAATCTGCAGTTGGCATACGACGGATTAAAGATTGAGGTTTAAATGTCACAATATCAACGGTGTCGTTTTCATTCACCGCATAAGCGTAGTCATAAACCACATAATACACCTTGCCTTTTTTGGTTTTCCTGATGCCGGTGAAATAGTCGAAATCGAAATCTTTATCAACGAGAGCCTGTTTTGGGAACGTCTTCCTCCCATACGGGTTCAAGCTTTTCAACGCTAATCTGTTGCGCAGAAGCACGACATTGACATTCCTCACCAAAAGATGCTGGTTTCCATAAAGTTTGTAATAATAGTTGTTACGGCAGTTGTCATCGCAATATATTTTGTTTGCCCTGCCTGTTATCGTCCTGCCGCAAGCCGGACACTTTCTCTCATCCGGAGTGTTATTTTTTTCACGATTGCTCATAAATTCAAGATAAACACCGACGCAAAGCGTCATTTTGAAAAAACGTATTGTATGATATTCGCCCCCATTTCAAGGGCTTTCAGTCTTGTTTCATCAGAGTCCTTATGGACGCGCTGGTCTTCCCAGCCGTCGCCGAGGTCGCATTCGTATGTGAAGAGGCAGACAAGCCGTCCTTCATAAATCATCCCGAATGCCTGCGGAGTTTTCATGTCATGCTCGTGAACTTTCGGAAGTCCGTCGGGGAAAGCATAAGGGCTTTGGAAAAGCTGGTGTGAATATGGCAGTTCCACCCACTCCAATTCCGGCAGCACCTTTTGCATCTGTGCCATCACAAAATCCTTAAGTCCATAGTTATCATCAATATGCAGGAAGCCTCCACCAACGAGATAAGCTCTAAGGTTGTCTGCTTCAGCTTTGTCAAAGCTGACATTCCCGTGTCCGGTCATGTGTACGAGAGGATAATTGAAGATGTCGGGGCTTCCGACCTCAACCGTCGCCACATCGCAATTCAAGTCCGTTTTCAGCTCCTGGTTGCAGAACTTGACAAGGTTTGGCAATGATGTGGGATTTGCGTACCAGTCGCCGCCGCCGCGATATTTAAGCAGAGCGATTTGCGTCTGCTGAGCTGACAATCCGAGAGTCAGCGACAGTAACATGGACAGCAGCAGGTTCCTCATACTCATTTCACAGTCATTTGGTTTATCAGCTGAACCGTGTGGCATGCCACAAGCGCGGCCGTTTCGGTCCTGAGTCGGGCATCGCCGAGGCTTACCGGCACGAAGCCGTTATCCATCGCGAGTTGAGCTTCTTCCCTGCTGAAATCGCCTTCCGGCCCGATGAGGACTATGGCGTTGCTGCCTTTAACATATTTGTCACACAACTGGTCTTTGACATCATCATCAATCCACGCGATGAATTTCTGTCCGTCGAACGGTTGTCTAACCAACTTGTCAAACTCGATAACATCCTCTATGTCAGGCAGCTGCGATTTGATTGACTGTTTCACAGCCGAAATCATCACCTTTCTGAAGCGTTCGACATTTGCGACGCGGCGTTCAGAATGGCACGATGTGAACAGTTGCACCTTGTCGATTCCGATCTCCGTGGCTTTTTCGAGGAACCACTCCGTCCTTTCATTGAGTTTTGTCGGCGCGATTGCTATTTCGAGCATGAACGTTCTTTTGTCGTACCCGGGCCGTTTGTTTGACAGACAGGCGACAGCCCTTTTGGGGTGACTCTCAACGAGTTCACCGTCAAACAGCGAGCCTTTGCCGTTTGTGACGCAGAAACGGTCTCCAACCTGCATTCTAAGAACTTTCACACAATGCTTCGATTCCTCCTCAGAGAAGGAGACCATTCCTAATTCAGCGTCCGGTATATAGAACACGTTCATTTCAACTATTTTTACATTCTCTCTGGCATCTGCATGCCGAGCAGGTTGCTTGCATTACGCAACAGACGGGCCGTCATGGCTGCCAACTGCAGACGGAACTCTCTGCGGTTCACATCTTCCTCTTTCAAGATACTACATTCCTGATAGAATTGGTTGAATTCCTTGCAGAGTTCGAAGATGTAATTGGCCACCATCGCCGGACTTCTGTTTATCGCGGCTTGTTCAAGCACCGACGGCCACGTGTGCATGTTTGTAAGGAGATGCTTCTCGCCGGGCAAAATATTGTCAACCATCACTTTGTCGCCGACATTTATTCCGGCTTCAGCGGCCTTACGCAGCACCGAGCAGATACGTGCGTGAGTGTATTGGATAAACGAGCCTGTGTTGCCGTTAAAGTCAATCGACTCCTTCGGGTCAAAGAGCATCGTTTTCTTCGGATCCACCTTGAGAATAAAATACTTAAGTGCACCAAGTCCTATGACATGGTAAAGTTTGTTGGCTTCTTCTTCCGACAGATCCTTGGCTTTCCCGAGTTCTTCCGACACCTTTCTCGCCGTCTCAACCATCTCATCCATAAGGTCGTCAGCGTCAACCACCGTGCCTTCACGTGACTTCATCTTTCCGCTCGGCAACTCAACCATACCGTATGAAAGATGCTCAATGTCGTTACCCCATGCGAAACCGAGCCTCACAAGGACCCGCTTAAGGACGTCGAAGTGATAATTCTGTTCATTACCCACGACATAGATAAGTTTCTTCGGATGGAACTCGTCATAACGCAATTGAGCTGTTCCAAGGTCTTGAGTCATGTAAACGGACGTACCGTCACGACGCAGGAGCAGTTTCTCGTCAAGCCCCTCATTTCTGAGATCGCACCAGACCGAATTATCATCTCTTTGATAGAGAACGCCATTCTTCAAGCCTTCCATGACTGTGCTCTTGCCCAAGAGATAGGTTTGAGATTCGTAATAGACCTTGTCGAATGAGACGCCGAGGCGTTTGTACGTGACATCAAAGCCCTGATAAACCCAGCCGTTCATCATCTCCCAGAGTTTACGCACCTCAGGGTCACCGGCCTCCCACTGACGAAGCATCTCGCGTGTCTCCTGCATCAACGGTGACGCGTTCTCTGCTTCAGCCTTGACTTTCTCCTTGGCCTCATCATCAAGCTCATCGTAATTCGCAGGCAGCAGCGACTTAACTTCCTCCTTGAAATGCTTGTCAAACATCACATAGAAGTCGCCAATAAGATGGTCTCCCTTCTTCCCTGTTGACTCCGGCGTGCATTTGTCGCCCCATTTCTTCCACGCGATCATGCTCTTGCAGATGTGTATTCCTCTGTCATTCACGAGGTTGACACGCACCACATTTTCGCCGTTGGCTTTTAGGATTTCAGATACGCTCCAGCCCAACAAGTTATTTCGGATGTGCCCGAGATGCAACGGTTTGTTGGTATTCGGAGAAGAATACTCCACTACGACAGGGCTCCCTGAAATCTCTTTTCTGCCAAACAATTCATTCTCATGGTTCTTCTCCATGAACGAAAGCCAATAATTGTCCGAGATGAGCAGATTGAGGAAACCCTTCACCACGTTATACTTCGCAACGAACTCACTCCCCATAGTCATCTCCGCTCCAATTTCATTCGCCAAATCTTCCGGCTTCTTTCCGACCATCTTGGTGAACGGGAACACCACTATTGTCAAATCCCCTTCAAACTCAGGCCGTGTCTTCTGAAAATTCACCATGTTGGCAGGAGCTTCCCGACCATAGAGTTTCCTGAAGGCATCAATAAAAAGACGTTTCAAAATTTCTTCCAGCATAGTAAAAATCGTTATTTAAATCCGGGTGCAAAAATAGTAAAAAACGCGTTATATATCATTGATAAATCAACAATTATTTAAGTTTTCATAACACCTCCCTTCCCATTTTTTAAATATTACAACGTAAACATATCAAAACAATGACATTATCGTGTTAAACACATATCCCGACAATGTCTCAGCTCTTTCAGCCACAGTGTCTTCACTTTGTGGAACGGCAGATTGTCCGGCTTTTCCGTGTGCTGTCTGTATTTCAACTTTATATCCGACGATTATACACATCACTATGAACAATATCACCATGACACTTCCGTGACGAATTAAAAACGAAGGAGTTCTGTCAACTACAACATCAGCATACGGGTTTTGATTTTTTTCTTTCATATCACATTCCGAGTTCCAATTGGTTTTTCACAAGATTAAAATAATTTCCTTTCAGACGCACAAGTTCGTCATGGGTGCCCTGTTCAACGATTTTCCCTTTGTCGAGGACGATAATATTATCGGCGTTTTTCACAGTACTCAGTCGATGTGCGACAACTATTACAGTTTTCTCTTTGAACAAGTTGTCGAGATTTTTCATGATTACCTGTTCGTTATTGGCATCAAGAGCATTAGTCGCCTCGTCGAAGAAAATGTATTTCGTGTTTTTGTACACGGCACGTGCGATGAGGACGCGCTGTTTTTGCCCTGAGCTCAAGCCCTTGCCTTCCAGTCCGATGAACGTGTTCAGCCCGTTGGGTTGCGACTTGATATAGTCATTGAGATTTGCTATATGCACGGCCTCATCAACACATCGCATATCAGGCTTCGCATCGCTGACACCTATGTTATTTGCGATGGTATCGGAGAAAATAAATCCGTCCTGCATCACGACACCGCAGGCCCGACGCCATTCTCTCACATTAAACTCGCTGAGTGGCCTGTCATCAAGGAACACGCCGCCCTCCACAGGCTCGTAGAAACCGAGGATCAACTTTAGCATTGTTGTTTTCCCGCTGCCGCTCATGCCGACAATGGCTGTAGTCTTGTTCGCAGGTATGGTCAGGCTGATGTCGTCAAGAACCTTTCTCGAATGCGGTCCGTCATATTGAAACGAGACGTTTTTCAACACGATATTGGCATCTTGTGGTATCTCAGTCTCCTTGCCAATATTCTTGGCATCTTCATCTTCAATCTGTTGCACTTCATTAAGACGTTCCAGACTGATTTTTGTATCTTGATAAGAGCGGATAAAAGACACAAGGTCGGCGATAGGCGCGTTCAATTCGCCGATGATATATTGTATCGACATCATCATGCCAATTGTCATATCCCCGTTTATCACAAGCAACGCCGACATGAAAGAAATCGCCATATTCTTCAGCTGGTCAATCAACGTGCCGCCAATATTCTGAGCCTGCGAGAGTGAAAGTCCCTTAATACTGACGTCATACAGTCGGTTTTGGGTTTTCTCCCACTCCCACAGCTTCTGCCGTTCGCAGTTGTTCAGTTTGATCTCCTGCATTGATGTTATCATCTGAACGACATTACTTTCATTACGCGCCGACTCCTGGAACCGCATGTAGTCAAGCTTGCGCCGACGTTTCATGAAAATCAGGATCCAACAGACATACAGCGCACTGCCGACAGCAAAGACACCAAGGATGCTGAAATTATATCCGGCCATCATAACAGAATACACGACCAAACCGATGACGCCCATGGAGATGCCAATCAGTTCACCTGTAAGGAAATTCTGTATCCTGTCGAAATCACGGATTCGCTGCAACGTGTCGCCCATTCTTCTTGAATCATAAAACGAGATTGGCAGTCGCATGAGTTTGCCAAGGAAATTGGACACAAGCGAGATGTTCACATTGATCGTGACATGCAGCATCAGCCAATTTTTTATTATATGGTTGAGCGACTGTCCCACGACAAGTGCGAACTGCGCCACGAGGACTATCATGACGAACCTGCTGTCGCCGTTTCCGATGCCGATATCGACGATAGACTGTGTCAGCAACGGGAACAGCATGCTGATGAAGCTGCCCAGAGCCATTCCCAACATGATCTTGAGAATCGATTTCTTGTGCGGCTTCAGAAACCTGACCAGATACCTGAATCCAAGTTCTTCTTTTGACACATATCCGCTGTCATCATTGCAATTCTCGAACTCCACCGTCGGTTCAAGCAGCAACGCCATTCCCATGTTGCCTTTTATCGGATCAATCACCGAATACCAGCTTTTCAAGAACGCCTCGGCACTGTATCTCAACACGTTGCCAACAGCCGGATCGCCGATAATCACTTTCTTCCGTGTTATCTTATACACAACCACAAAATGATTCTGGTTCCAGCTGACCACACACGGGCACGGGATAGAGCAAAGCTGCTCGAAAGTTATCTTCACGCCTATTGTCTTGAAGCCGATACTTTCCGCCGCATCGCTGATACCAAGCAACGACGTACCCGTCTTCCTCTGCACGCTGCGGTTTTTCAGGAATTCCATCGAATACGATTTCCCGTAGTATTTTGCGATCATCCGAAGACAAGCCGGGCCGCAATCGCGTGAATCGTACTGCCGATAAACCGGGTATTTTCTTTTCACCTCCATCACTTGATAGTTTTTATTGACACAAATGTTTTGTAATCACCCACGATGCAGCCCTCAAATATCCTCCTGTAAAAACGAGCCAGTTTCACATCAGTCTCATCAAATCCGACATGCACCCGTCTCACATAAGGGCATTCAGCGACCGAATGATTCATCATCCTGTACAAGATCAGATAAGCAAGATTGTTTTCACGATATTCTTCTTTCACATAAATACATTCAGCATATATCTCGGTCTCCGACAATCTCAGCATTGACGCCCAGGCCACAACCATATCGTCATCAAACACGAAGCACGACAACTTCGGAATGAGGGTCTTCTTGTTTTTGGCGGGTTGCAGAAAATGAGGAGCGATGGAATCCGCCTGATGCAGGGCCTCGTCAATTTCATCATCACTCATATTGCTCATGAAGCGGAATTTGAGACTCCCCAGTTGTGCCACCTCATCAATCAGACCCATTTTATTGAACCTGCATTCAGGAACCTTTTTCATGTCCATGACAAGCGTTGATGAGTCATATTTCAATGTCGGCCAACAGCCACGGACAAGAAAACGGTTGAATCTGTCAATGTCGGCATTCAAAGAGTCGCATTTCAACACGACACGGAATTCACCATCAAACGACGAAGGCATCCTATCCCGGCACAACAGCGCGACTGCATTCAGCAGTTTCGATCCGATGCGGAGGCCACGCAGCACCGGCACGACATAGACGGCAAGTATATTAGCCGCGCCGTCCTGTTCGTTCACAATTGCCGAGGCCATTCCAATCATCTCACCCTGCAACTGCGCCGAGCAGTGGACCGCCGTCCTGCAAAGGCGCAACGAATGCTCACACGCGAATCTCACCAGAGCATCGTCAACGTCAGTCTCAGCGTATATCGTCGCTTCATCAATATCAATCATAACACACATTATTGATCGGGTTCGGGGCTTTCGGGCAGCGCGGGTCGGGATACAGCCAATTCTCGCGTCCATAAGCACCTATGACATATTTCCAGCAGGCGCCGGCTCCGCGACGGCAACGGGCGAAGTCCTGACATGTCGAACACGCACTTTCCTGCGGGAAGACGGACTGCCTGATATTCCACAACGACAGAGCCTTCTCGGAATTCCACACCTCCAACAATCCGTTCTTCATAAGGTCTCCGATGATAAAGTCCGGATTCCAGTAGAGCTCCTCGCAGATGGTCACCTTGCCATCAGGCAGGATAGTGAGTCCCAGCACATTGCCGGAGCACAACGTCCTCTCATTGAACTTCTTGATGTTGCACAGCTCATCGCGTTTTATCGTCTGATCATCATTCTGAATATAAAAGCCGCAATCCAGTCCGTCAAGATAATCGTACACCTCCCTCACCTGCGCCAGAGTCGGTTTCAGTTCCTGGAAACTTTCATTTGACTTGTACATGCTCGCGCCGATGGTCGAAACGGTATATTTCTTGAGATGTTTGAGTTTGGAGATGAAATCGATGACTTCCTTGACATTCTCCTTGTTGAAAGTGTGCCTTGTATGTGTCCCCTTGACGATGATTTCGATTCCTTTTGTGTCAAGATACAAGAGGCTCTCCTTCATTTTCCGGCAATACTCCTCGCCGACGTTCAAATTGCACGCAAGTGTCTTGGGATTAAGCGAATCGAGCGAAACCTGCAATGTCTTGAGACCTGTGCTCGCCACCTCGTCAATCTGTTGTCTTGACAATGGGATCTTCGTGGAAACGAAATCGCAATATCCGTAGTCAATGAGTTTATTTACGATCTTCTTCCAGTCCTCATGCAGGAAAACCTCCCCACCCGACAACTCGAACGTACGCACGCCAATGTCGCAGGCTTCTTCTATGATTTTCAAAATACGATACGTCGGCATCGCCTGATACTGTGTTTTCTTATCCGCGTAGCAATAGACACAGTCGGTGACGCATTTTGTATTTATCACAAAAAGGACATCTGTGGGAGACGACAGCCTCAGTGTTTCAAAGTCGTATGGCGGCGGAAGAAGAAAATCCTTTGTTTTGAAATCGCGACGTATTATTCCACACTTATTCTCGATGAGCATGTCGGCCGGAAAGCTGAATACCGTCCCATCAAACTTCACCTTGACATTTGCCTTATTGTTTATAAAACCATTCACAAGACTTTCGACTTTATCCTTAGGCATATCGAAAAAGGCACTTATCTCGTCACACACCGAGCCAAGACACTTATCTCCTTTGAAAAACGAGAACATGGCCGCCAGCACCGGATGCGTGATCTTTGGAGTCTCTGATTGCTCATTCACATTGACTATCAAAGCCCTCCTACCATCCATTCTGATTTTGTAATCAAAATTCAGAACTATTTTTTTCTCATAATTTGCATTCATAACAACATTGAAATAAAGATGTAAGCATTTAAAAGCCCCCGGCCAACGACTCCACAAAGTCATAAGGACTACATGGTCTTTCGATGGCCAGGGGGCGGTTCATGTTAATTCAACGTTTTTCTGGCGTTAACATCCATTGATGTGGTGTTGTCTCCTCGGCTGCTTGACTGGCAACTCTTCAAGCATGCCTGCTGGCATCCTTTCGAGCACTGCACATCGCTTGCACCATTTTCAATTTGTTCCATCATTTCATCGGAGAGGAACTCTGCCGAAGCCAATACTGGCATTTTTTTCAATTCGTCCTTCATGACTTTAAAAAATTTTGATTTTAAAAAACACACTGCAACACATATCCCTGCAGTTTGGGATATAATAAATATCACTAAGAAAATTCAATAAAATATCAGTGCAATCTTGAGTATCAATAGATTATCTAAATCTACCAATATCATTTTTAGACTCCTCGACACCTTTGTCGTCAACCTTGCCGCCGCCCTTGAATTTCACGGCAAAAGTAAGTTTCAGCACCCTGTTGGCATAGTCCGCGGTATTGTCAATGACATTGCCATACAGATGCTCACACGAACGGATTTCCAGCGAGGAGAATATATCTTGCGCATCGAACACAAGAGAGAACATTCCGTCCTTGCCCCAGCAATATGAGACCCCGGCATCCATAGTCCAGTATGAAGAAATCTCCTTCTCAGGCATCTTTGTGCGTGGCCAGTACTTCGCCCATAAATACACGTCCAAACCGTCGAAAATGTTATAGTTCATACTGCCGGACAATGTCATCTGCCAATACGACGACTTCCGTCCCGCATCAAGATGATAGCCGTTTTTAAAGTTCACCTCGTCATTATACAATGCGCTCACCTCCACACGGCCCGTTATGGCTTCTTTAAACATTCTGTACAGCGATGTGAACGACATGGCACAACTTCTCGTGTCATATACATTCTTATACCTGTACACACGAAGGTCTGCCGACGATTCTTTTTCATCAAGCAAATAAGCAGCGATGTCGTATTTATAAACGTACCTGACACTGATGAGACATGCATTGAAAAACGATTGGTTAATAATGAAACCGTATGATCTTGACGGATCCACATCAGGGTTACCTATCCTTACAGTGTATTCGTCAACCTGTCTATTCCCCGGCAACATCGCGCTGTAATCAGGATTGGACAACTGTGACGACATCCCGACACCCAACGAATAAATTTTGCTTCTGTAATAAAAGGCCGCAAACGGGAGCAGGTAATTATAATCCTTCTGCAATGTTGTGCCGTCTGACACAAAATCGAAATCACGGTTGATATGGACAAAGCGAGAGGAGATGTCCATCGAGAAGAATCTGCCGAAATCAAAATTGTAGTTGACGTATCCTTCAAAGTTCTGTTCCACCCCATGCATATTACTTGACTGATGCCAAGGCTGCGGAATCGGCTCTTTATATTCAACATCATCGTCAAGTATGCCGACGTGCAGCATGGCACCCGCAAGCAACCTCGAAGAATTACGGAACAAATGGGTGTAATCGAACTTCAGATCGTGTTGCCATCCTGTCATGCGCGGATATGTGTACAGACTCCATTGCTCCGAATCATCTGAACGGAGGATGTCGTAACGATTCGACTTTGTCCGCAGGCCGCCGTAGAGTATTCCGTACGAGGCCTTAAAACTGTTCGGAAGAGTGTCGGGCGTGGAATATTCAATATTGCCGGTCCACAGGTCGTCATTGCCCTCATTATACGACCGTTGTCCGTAATCGCGGATGCCTGTTGTGTCATTCGTATGTAACATCGTCAAGTCAGTACTTTCAGAGAAGTCATCATAGAACCAGAAGTTGAAGTTAAGAGCATGCTTGTTCTTAAGTCTCCACTCCAGATTGGCGAGTCCGGTCAGCACGTTGACACGTCCGTCTCCGATACTGTTTGCCTTCATTGTTGAGCCGTCGGCGAAGTGCGAGTCATCAATGCTGCGGTACCATGTCGGGCGGTTGTCGTAAGACAGGAGGGCGTTGAACACCACGTTGCCTTTTTTCATAATAACAGAGCCGTTGGCGCCGCCGCCGAAGTCATTGTCGGGATATTCGGCGAGAGAGCCGTGGCCTGCCACTCTTGCGAAATAACCGTCGTAATACATCTCCTTCATTTTAATGTTGATGACGACTCCGTTTGAGAACGCCGACCTTGTGCCATCGTTGGCAAGAACCAGCTCCACCGTCTCTATCATCGAAGCCGGCAACGCCTCCAGGAGATCCAGCGCCATTGTGCCACCGGCACTCTGCTCGCGGCCGTCTATATAAAGTGTGGCGCCTTGTCCGTTGAGCGTCAGCCCTTCCCGTTCATTGGCCGTAACACCCGGAAGCCTGTCAAGCATCCTCGTCGTACTCATGGAATTGACATTTGCCATCTGGCCGACATTCACGACAGTGGTGCCACCACGCTGTTCTATCAGCGGCTTCCTCGCCACGACATCCACGCCTTCGAGCATGTACATCGCCATGTGCATGTATATCTCCACGACCGTGTCGGTGGCAGCCAACGGGATGACCTGCCTTTCATACGAAAGATGCGTCACTTCGAGCAGGTATTTCAAATCATTTTCCATTGTCACCCCAAACGAGAAACCGCCGTCAGCCCCCGTACTCTGCGAGGCGACCTGCACGGAGTCAGAGGTGATAACACGCACCTCCGCCGAAGGAAGCCCTTCAAGGAAATCATCGTAAACTGTTCCGGACACATTCGTCTGCTGTCCGTATAATAATGTGGAAACTGATGCCAACACAAACAATGTCAATAATTTCTTCATCATATACTTTTTAATTTAGTGGTTTAACCTTTAAATTCAAGGAAACTCCGTGCCTGTCTCTTGTGTGCCTTCCACGGTTTCTCCCTCTAACTTTTTCTGTTGTTATCACGATGCAAAAATACATCATGGATTTGCGTTTGTCAAGTGTTTTTTTCTTAAATTTTATTAACAATTCATTGAATATCAACATGGAAGTGTTAATAAAAATTCACAATTCACCTTTTATTAATAAGGCGATTCCGGCAGGAGAGGATTTATAAAATTTTTATATTTTTTTCGTCTTCAATAAAAAAAAATTGTACTTTTGCAACTTGATGATTGGACTAAGATTCATATCGGAAATGCCTTATAATAAAGGATTTAAAAGAAGTAATTCTTTGAAAGGCTTTGTTTTTCATTCTGTTGACGGTTTCTTGAAGCCGTCATTTTTTTTGTCATGTAACAAAATAACAACAATTAATTGATAACCAACAATGTCTATCTCATTAAAAAACCGTAGTCTCATATCAATCAACGACTACACACCTGAAGAAATCTGCCACATACTTGACATTGCAGAGGACTTTGAGAAAACGCGTCTTCAGAATTTGTTGCACGGACGTGTCATAGCGTCACTGTTTTTTGAGCCTTCGACGCGAACAAGGCTGAGTTTCGAGACAGCCATCCAGCTGCTCGGCGGCAACGTCATCGGGTTCAGCAGCACGGCCGGCACCAGCGTCCAGAAAGGAGAATCACTGAGAGACACCATCACCATGGTCGCGAGTTACGCCGACCTCATCGTCATGCGCAACCCCATCGACGGCTCGGCGCGGTTCGCCTCGGAAGTGTCCAAAGTGCCGATCATCAATGCAGGAGACGGCTCAAACCAGCATCCGACACAATGCCTGCTCGACTTGTATTCAATACGCAAGACACAGGGGACACTTGAGAACCTTGAGATAACGATGGTCGGCGACCTCAAATACGGCCGCACGGTTCACAGTCTGGTCCAGGCGATGTGCCACTTCAACGCGAAATTCAACTTCGTCTCTCCGCAAGAACTCAGAATGCCATCGACAGTCATCCAGCACATCATCGATGCAGGTCTTGAATACCATGAATACACTGATTTAGAAGAGGTCATACCGCATTCAGACATCATCTACATGACGCGCGTCCAACGTGAGCGTTTCCCTGACCCGATGGAATACGAGAAAGTGAAAAACGCTTACATCCTGCACAATCACATGCTTGAGCCGGCGAAAGACAACTGCCGCATCCTGCATCCGCTTCCGCGCGTCAACGAGATCAACGAAGACGTTGACCAGAACCCTAAAGCATACTACTTCCAGCAGGCGCAGAACGGACTTTACGTCCGCGAGGCCCTGATTGCCGCAATCTTAGGATTAAAATAACTTAGAACATCGAGAATCATGGAAAAAAGAAAAGAACTTATCGTCTCTGCCATCGAAAACGGAACGGTCATAGACCACATTCCAGCCGACAAAGTATTCGATGTCATCAGAATTTTGGGACTTGAAAAATGCAACTGCCCGGTGTATTTCGGAACTAATCTCGAAAGCAAGAAATACGGCGCGAAAGGCATCATAAAAATCACGAACAAATTCTTCAAGTCAGGGGAAATCAACAAGATCTCTCTCGTCGCGCCGACAGCGACACTTATCGAGATCAAGGATTTTGAGGTCATCAACAAACACGCCGTTCAGACTCCGGAGCACATTGAGGGCATTGTGAAATGCTTCAACCCGAAATGTGTGACGAACGCAGAGAGAGTCATGACAAAATTCACCGTCAAGAAAGACGAATTTGGCAAGATAAAACTCAGATGCCATTACTGCGAGAAATTCACCACAGAAGAGAACATGGAATTTCTGTAGATTTCCCATCTCGAAAATTACGCTGATTCCCCCACTGGAACAGCGGAAGAAACAAAAAGGCTGGTTTGCACCAGCCTTTTTCATCCTCTCTTATCTCTCATCTTTCCTCTTCACCGCAGCGTATCCTGCGCCTAATGCAGTCAAAATCAAAAGGCCGGTGCCGAGCGGCGCACCCTGGTCATAGGATGCGCCATGAATGCCTGGGAGATTCGGCATGTCGTCGCCGATGATCCCACGGTTCTCAAGGTTCTCCCACTCGCTGAAAAAGCCATCGCTCTGCGCAAACGACAAACCCGACGCCAACATAAAAATCACTGCCGTTAAAAATATCCTCTTTCTCATAACACAACTATTTTCTGGGTTTTTACTCCGTTTTCACTCACAAGACGGACAATATATGCCGCATTTCTTAAATTTGAAATGTCAACAGCATTGCCGCTCAACGTTTCGTTTATCACCACTCTGCCGGTCATGTCGATAATCTGGATAAAACCGGCTTCGTTTATAAACAACTGCTTCCCTGACTGATACGCGAAATATTCGTTATCATCGTTTTCGTTATCGTCGGAAAGTCTGACGATGAAACGGTTCACGTCGTCGTTGCTCATCGCGTTGAATTTGTACTCGCCTTCAAGAAGCATGTCGGTGTCTTCGCCGGTCATCCTGTCTATTAAATGGATGTAATCAAAGTCACCGCCCGTTTTCATTGAAATGGTGTAGGTTCCAATCTCTTTTGCGTCGAAGCAGAGCGGGATTTCCTTGACATTCTCGTCATAGCTGGCGATGCCGTACATCTTGTTGCCGCTGACGGTGAAGATCGTTGCGATACCGTCATTGAAATTCGTGAGTTTCGGGAAACCGTCATCTGCGCTTCCGCTGAAATTCAAGATAACGTTGTCGTGACCTTCCTTGCCGGAAACCGTGAAATTGATGTGTTTTGACGTTCCTCTCGTTGATTTTGAATCACTTGGATATGACAGTGACGGCCCTTTTCCTGTAGCCTGCACGAAAAAACCATGCCCCGCTTTGATGACACCTTCGTCGCTGTTATAGACGATGCTGTTGGTGGACGGGTCTATCGTGGCAAAACCGGAAGCGACCTTCGACCTTTCAAAGTCAGATGAATTGATGTCAAACGGGAACGGGTTGCCAAGAAGGTTGAGGTTCTCCCATCCGCCGTTTTTCTGGCCATTGACGTCAAACTCGAAGCCGTCTTCTTCCAAATTCCTCAACGTGCCTGAAAAAACGGCTGCACTTGCTGTCTTGTATGAAACGAGATAGCCGTAGCCGTATCCGTTTTCACAATTCAGATACTGACTGAAATAGTCCTCGTAATCTTCATCATCAGAGTGACTTTTGTAGTTGACCCACTGCTTGTCGACGAAGCCGTCCCAGATGTAAAGGTCGTAGTCGGCATCCTGAGATATGAAGCTTTTTATCGTTGTGTTTTCAATCGGGCTTGAGATGAACTGCCAGCCGTCTTTCTGCTTGCCGTTCCAATCCTTTGGGTTGACGATGTTCCTTCTGAACGTCGCCTTCACGCCGGCATTTGTTTGGAAAATCTGTCCGCCGTCGTGGAGAATCAACTGGCTGACATCGGTGTCGGTAAGTTTTCCTTTGACGGTAAGAATCCCTTTGCCGCCGATTTCAACAGAACAATTAGCGTTGATTGTCATGTTGTTGACTTCCGCAACGACACCATTGTCAATGACTGCAATGCCGTTTATTTCAACATCATTGTTGGCGAGGTCTGGCATTGCAGTCGGTGTTGAACCGTCAGGATTTCTCCAGTTGCCTGGCTCATCCCACTGTCCTTTTCCCACAAAAGTGTAAGGAAGACTTGCTGATGTGAAACTTAACAACTGAGGATTTCGGGTGTTTCCCATGCTTCCGTCGGTGATGAAGGTGATGCTTGCAGGGTCTGATGTTACAATCATCTCGGAATTTGTCGAGTGATTCCATACCCTCATTGTCATGACTTGACCGGTTTCTCCGTGAGGATAAAGATACCAGATGTATTCATGCTCGAAAACGGGAGAAATGTGCGTGGCTCTGATGGCGGCGCGGCATTCATCTCCGACGAAGAGCCCCACCTCGATGTCGGTGTTAAGCTGTTCAACCCCATCAATAACAACGTAACTGGTGATGGTCATCGTGTTTGGATATGTGTAGATGTCCGGTGTCCAGTGTGTGGGCAGCTCTTGGGCCTTAATAGTCATACATCCACAAAGACAGACTAAAATCAAAAATATTTTTTTCATTATCAATAAATTAAACTACTTAACAATTATCTTTTTGCATGATGTCATCCCATCGCCGCAAATCATCCTGATAAAATACACACCTGATGTTTTTGGGCTGCTGATGTATCCAATGCCGTTGACAGTATATTCTGACACCTTCCTACCGATGGCATCGAATATCTCAACCTTTGCGATATGGTTCACGCTGACAGTGATGGCATCACCTCTTCCGACAGGATTAGGATGTATGCCTGCAACGAAGTCGCTCTCATCCACGACAGATGTCACTTGAAACTCAATGACGTATGGGTTCGTCACAGAGCCTTCGGTGGCATTGGCATGGAAGATAACCTGATTGTCGGCAAATCCTTCCATCTCAACATCGTTTTCAATATCATAGAGTCTGAAGTTGAAGACATCATTTTCTTGACCGTGGAGTGTAAGGAAGAAGATGTATCTGTCGAACGGCTCTATATACAAGGCTCTTGCGCTGCCACGGCATTCATCGCCGCAAAATGCTCCGACCTCGAAGTTGCCGTTTCTCACTTCCTCGCCGTTGATGCTGATGACGCTTGTGGCTGTCATGTTATCGGGAAACTGATGGATGTCGGGATTCCAATGGAACTCGGTGGTGTCACTGGTACCTGCTTCTCCTTTGGTCGTGTTATAGGTGAGGGTGATGGCATTAGAGCCGGTATTTCGGTACATGCAGCCTTCACCCGGCTGCATTGTGTTGAGTGTCCCGAACCATCCGTAACCAGACACATACTCTGCATATTTGGACTGCGACTTGATATGGTCGCCGTCATTTGCGTTCAATCCGGAAAGGGCTGTGTTGATGGCGACACTTTGTGCCGACGGGTATCCAACCCATGTCCAGCCTGTCGAAAGCTGTATCGGGTGGCTTGACGGCGAGGCTTTGGCACCTGAGATGTTGAGAGTGCCTGCCGAACTCATCTGAAGCATATACATCTGTTCGTTCTCGACCGCGTTGAGAAGTCCGTACCAATTGCCTCCGATGTACTCAATGTAATTATACTGTGACTTCATGTATGTCCCGTTGCTGCCGACGGCTGTCAGCACTTTGCCGAGTCCTTCGCCGCCTGATGTCTCAACGGCTGTCGAGATCCAGTTCCAGCCGCTGCTCACCGCCTTCGACTGGATACTGAAGGTCATATTCGGGTCATCACCTGTAGCCATGTTGGTCCCGTTCGGGCTGCTCATCACTATGTTGGATGCCGAAATCGGGAACTCCGTCGCGATGACGTTGGCATTGCGGTGCATGGTGGCATAGACTACCGTGCCTTCGTGGTCAGCTATCAGACTATTGCTCATCGAGAAGATGATGATGCGGAAGGTGTTTTGATTCTTCCTCGTGGCACTGATGGTGTGACTGGCACAACGTCCGCCGAGATGGAAGTCCGACGGGTTAAGCGTGTATGACTCGCTCGGATATGTGAAGTCGGTCTGTATGGCGGTGATGTCGCTGTAGTTGTCCATGTTGATATTGACATCAACATCAAGGTCTGCATTGACAGCACCTGTTGACAGCACCAATGCGTTTGGCTCGTACGGGCTTGCCGTGACATTGACGTTGAACAGACGCCTCTCCGGATCGTTGGTGTAAAGCCGCATGATGGTCTCGACATCGCCGGCTATCTCACCTTTGTAACTCACATGAAGATTTGTACTCGCATACTGTTCTATGACAACAGGTAAGTCGTTTGATACCGAAAAACAAGGGTTCGTGAAGTTTATGCTTTCGATTCTCAACTGAGCATTACCTTGATTGTAAATATTGAAGTCTTTAGTAAGCGTCTCGGTAAGCGGTGTCTCGCCCATGTTGAAACTGCTGCTGCACGACATTCTCGGACTTCTTACGTTCACATATCCGCTGTAAGTGCCGGATGTTACATTGGTGCCTGTGTTGTCTGAAAGGATGACGTCATGCGGATAAAGATAATAGTAGCCATACTGACCGTCAATCCGCACGTCGAAAGAAAGGATTTTGCCGTCCTCTCCGCTGAATGGGGTGTTCGACGGCGAATATGCCATGACGACGAGAGTGTCGTTCCTCATGCTGCCGATGGCGACATGGTCACTTTGCCGTGACGTGAGTTCAACGCTGTTGGCGACAAACTTCAACGCCGACGGCATTTTGAATTTGAACTGGAGACCGACGATGGCATCCATATTGTTGACATTCAAGTCGATGCTTACTGTCTCATCGCAGTAGCCCGAGGTGTTGGCCACATGCAACTCGTTGACCGAATAAGGCTCGGCCGTCACAGTAGCTGTCTGGCTGCCGTTGATGGCATTTGAAACCACCGTGATCGTGTAATTCACCGAACCTGAAACCATCGGGGCGAACTTGATATTGAATGGCGCCGTGCCACCGCTTTGAATGACCGTCTCCGTGAACGACGGGCACGACAGCGTGGCGTCAGAGAACTGCAGCCCGCTAACTGTCAGCGGTTCGTTGCCGCTGTTTCGCACGTATAAAGTGCTGTTATATGTGCTTCTTATCGGAATCCTTCCGTAGTTGATCACCGGGGTGGTGACCTGCGCTTTCGGAGAAAGTATCGTCACGTTGCCGGCGGTTGTCGAGAGTGCGAGGCTGTTACCTGCCGCGTCGGCGATTTTCGCCTTCGCGAGATTGACGGCGTTGTCGCCCGGCTCGTTGAGGAGTTTCAGCCGAAATGTCATGACATCGCCGCTGTTGCCCGAAAACTCTGCATTCGCGAAAGAATAGGCGTAGATCTTCAGTATCTTGTTGAGGACCGTCGCCGAGAGCTGATGACCGTTGCTTCTGCCGGTGAGTGCCGCCGAATTGGCGACATACTGGAGGTTGTCGCCAAGCGGTATCTCCGTCTGGAACGCCACGAAACTGTCGGTGTTCTCGATGGATATGCTTAATGTGACCTCATCCTGCGGATGCCCCGATGACGACGAGACCGCCATCGTGTTCTGGGCAAAGGCTGTCAGACCTATGCCCAGAACTATCAGCAGGAGGAGATGTTTTATTATTCTACTCATCATCTCTTATCTCATGTAAACAACCTTGTTTCTCTGAACCTCAACGCCGTTCACCACCATGTTGATGATATAGACGCCGTTGGTGATGCCGGCGGCGGGCTGCCAGTCGAAAGTGTATTCGCCACGGCTTTGTGTGCCGAAGTCGAATGTCGCAACCTGCTGGCCAGTGATGCTGTTGATGGTGAATGTGACATTGCCTTCCGACTCACCTATAATATAAGGTATGGTGACACTGCCGTTGAACGGGTTCGGGTAAGGCCGGTTAATGATGTAGATGTTGTTTTCGGCGACACCTGTGTTGGCCTGCTCCACTGCAAGCACGCCGCCGCCTTCGAGGTCTGAGAGAACCATGTCATCGACATTCGCACTGCCGATTCTGAGCAAGGCGTGTCTTCCGGCTTCGAGTTTCTTCCCTGCCATGCTGAAAGCGAGGAACATGTAACGGCCGTCGTCCATGCGCTGCCCGACTTGTTCAAAGTCATTGAGTGCACTGAGGGGTTCTATCTCAGCATCGTCTTCAATGTTGAAGAACACCTGAACGCCGGCGAGTTCCACAGGAGTATCGACATAGAGTATTCCGTCGGTGATTGAATAAACCGCCGTTGCAGTGAGTTCCGTATCTGCCTGATACTTACCGGTGTTGATGATATTGATGACACTCACGATGTCGAGCACGTCAACCTCGCCGTCGTTGTTCACGTCGGCTGCGCCGAAGATGAACGGCTGCGGGTTCTCGCCCGTGATGTAGTTGACGATGGTGACGATGTCGCTGACATCGACGGTGAGTGAGCCGTTAGCGTCGCCGGGAGAGGCCGTGAGCGGGATGGTGCTGACGTTTCTCGAAGGGTCGCTTTCCGAGAGGTCGGTGCGCATGTCGCGGTAGAAGTAATAATAACGCTCGCCCGGCGTGACGTTGTAGTCGGTGAACGTCAATTCTGTTATGAGCGTCTCGTTGAGCAGCAGAGTGTCGCTGTTGCCTCTGTCGTTCACCTGATAGCGGTACATGTTGTAGCCGAGGTGGTCGTTGAAGTATATCGAGTCGTTCTCCCATGTCAAGTCAACCTTGCCGATGCCTGGTGTGGCCTCGAAGCCGGTGCTCATCGAGCCTGCTGTCGCGACCTGCACGTTGAAACGCATGTTTTCAAGAGGAATCTCGAAGAATTCGTCATCTTTCGCATTTGCGACATAGATCCTGTTGAGGCCGTCCGTTGCCATCGAGGCGTCGAGGTTGAGATATGCGGTGTAGATGTCGCCTGCGTCGTTCCAGCTGCCGTCTGCCGAGATCGAATGCTGAGTGTAAGGCGGACGGACACCCATAGCTATCATTGGAGCGGTGGTCTTGTCCATGGCACGGTTGAAATACACCTCAAACTTATGGCGGCCTATGCCGAGCGGCGGCATCTGCTCGAAATCGTCCTGAGCGTCGTAGCCTTCGTCTGAGTTCTCCGGAGTGACCACGACTTTCCAGACGATGCCGTGGGCGCCTGCCACTGGCCGACGTCCGATGTTCGTTATGTCAATATCGCCAAAAGTGCCTGATTGCGGATAGTTGAAGTCGTAGATATGTTGTCTGATGATGTCGTCGCGACCGCTGCCGAGATACAAGCTTTCATCTACACCAACAGTGAACGGAGTCGATGATTCAGTGTATAAATCAATTTGTTCATCAGAACAGCCATAACCACAATTATATATGTTAGAAAAAATATTACTCTTGAAATCACCATAACAAAGATCCTTTATTTCTAGATTGCGTCTATAGCCATTTCTATTCCCTATAGTATTATTGTTTAGATACCAACTGTTTGTACCACTATAGTACTCTTCTGGACTAATGGGAGAACCGATACCATCAGAATTCCAGCAAGTCATTGAACAGCCGTAATAATACAAAACAGAACTAAAATTAGGCCCATGATTGTTGATTATGTTTGATTGTGATATAGCACAATATACAAATGGATAACTCATATTACAACCTTTAATTATCAAATTGTTAAGCTTAGTATATTTATACCAACACCATCTATTTTCTTGACATTCTCCAATAATATAAGGACCAGTATAAGTCTGAACAGTATAATTTCCTCTGATACCATCATAATCACTTATATTACTTATTATGCAATACGACAATGTATCACCACTGTTTAGACTTAAACCTCCCCAATCGTTGCCTAAGTCGGTCTTTGTAAAAGTAATCATATTATCAGGTTCTCCGATTGCTGAAAGATGTCCGGCGCATGAAAACTTCACTCCGTCTTTGAATTTAAGAACAGTTCCGGGCTCAATTTTCAGCGTCACGCCATCCGGCACGGCAAGGTTATCGGTCACAATATAATGTACGTTGGCATGGAGTGTCGTGTTTTCTCTTATCATACCTTTCAGTTCAACTCCGTTTTCCACTTGTATTGTGAACGGATAGGAGAGTGTGCCCTGCGCATTAGGGCATGTAGCTTTAAAAACAAGATTTATATATCTCCCGTCAACCACGTTTTCATTCACTTTGAAACGGAACGGGTTTGCCGCCTTGCTCTTCGCGTATGCAGAAAGGCTGTGTCCGAAATCGACGTGGCTGTCGTCTAAGAACTCCAATGTTGTCGGGTCTTCATATTCATCAAACTCAATCCAAAATTCAATGTCGTCTGCCGCGCCCCAGGTGGTTCTTATTGTAGGATAGAACGCCACTGTCTCGCCGGCATCCGGGCGGTAGTCGCCGTCGCCGCCGAGGGTGTCGTTCATCTCAAATGCCACCATCTGCAACTGCGCCGGTGCAGGGCCTGCATCATAACAGGCACCGAAATTAACGTTGCCAGTAATCGGGGAGGCGGTGTTTATCAGGTCGCCCCAAAGCATTTCCTGTGAAGGATAGTCCTTCGCGTGAAGCAATGCCGAGATGCCGCCTGCAACCAACGGCGTGGCCATTGAAGTCCCATTGAGGTACTTGTATTTGCCGTTAGGTATGGTGCTTATCATCTCAGTGCCAGGCGCCATGATCTCATAATTGTATAGTTGCTCTTCACCGTAGCCGGAGAATGAACCGCCGTCGCAGTCATAGTTGCTATAACAAGCCATATAGCCGCATTCCCCCGGTGCGGCCTGTGTCGATTGGACGCCGAGCACGAAGGTGAAAGCGCCGGGATACATCGGGGAGATGGGATCCATGGGTGAACGTCTGCACGTTGGGCCGAGAGACGCGCCGTCGTTACCTGCCGCGGCAACAAGCACGCAGCTCTGGTAAGCCTGTCCGAGAGCCTGTTCAAGTGCGATGGAATATGCGTATGTGCCGAGGCTCATGCTGATAACGTCAGCTCCGTTGTTCTTTGCGTAGTTGATGCCTTGGATGATGGTTGAGACGGCACCGCTGCCGTTGCTCTGCAACACCGTCACCGGCATGATATACGCCTTAGGGTTGGCACCGACAATACCTTTGTAGTTGTCGCCCACAGCCGCCGCAATACCGGCGCAGTGTGTGCCGTGGATGTTGAAGTCGTGGATGTCGCCGGTCTGGTTCACGAAATCCCAGCCGTGGAGGTCATCGACAAAGCCGTTGTTATCGTTGTCGTTATTGTCGTCGCTCTCGCCCGGGTTTGTCCAGATGTTCGCTTCAAGGTCGGTGTGTGTGATGTCAACGCCGGTATCGAGGATGGCGATGACGGCACGTTCGGAGTTGTTGTTATTGTCGTCAGACCAGAGGTCGTTGAGGCCGGTGGCATGTATGCCCCACTGCACGTGGTAATAAGGGTTTAGGGCGTATGCTATCGTGTTGTGATAGCCGCCGAGTTTGTCGCCGCCGTCCATTGGCAGAGCCGCACCGCTGTGTGTCTCTGCGTTTGCCGCCGTGGGTTGTTTTTCCATTCCGAGAGCGTATGCGATGTAATTCGGTTCCGCAAACTCCACTTCCGGCAGTTCTTTGAGTCGTTCGATGAGTTCGTATGTTGAGACGAAATCTTCCGGATTGTCGCTGTTTTCCGTTGAAGGAGTCGCGATTTTCACGAGGCAGAGGCGGCTGAGGTCGCGTTCAACTACGTCGGGGCCGTTATAGCACGGAGTGGTTTTGAGGGTCCGGTTCGGGTTCTCGTTAGGGAGAAGACGCTCAACTTTCAGGACATTAAGAGCTTTTGAGGCGTTAAGGTCATTGAAGAGAGCGTCAACGGCGCGGATGCCAGTCTGCTGAAATTTCCCGTCGCGGTCGTTGAGGATGTCTAACGGAGTGCCGTCGGCGAACTTCACGATGACTTCGCCTTCGACGGCGTTGTAGCGGCTCCATTTGTCGAGCTGCACCACGTCGTAGTCGTTGTTGGTGCTACTTTGCGCGATGGCGCTGATGTTTGTGCTGAGGATGCCTGCGATGGCAAGCACGGCGATTAGTAATAAATGCCTTTTCATAATAATTGTATTGGGTTAATAGATTGTTAATCTTCAAGTTATGACAAGGCATGAAAAAAGCGTGGAACTTGATGTTTTTCATCTGTAATGTTGAGGTTCTGGACTACCTAATACTTTCAAATGACGAACAAAGCCCACGCAAAACGCGCGGGCACTACTTCGCTTTGTTCTTGAAAGTATTATTGAAATGGTCCAGATTTCAACATTACAAGTTACAAGCTAATAATGCCTTTTTTTATTATGTTTTACTAATATTTACAGTATCTGCTTCTTATATTTATTTTAAATTTTATGTTTTGTTTATACTATTTTTCCCATTAATTTTCCAAGCCGCAAAGATAATAATAATTTTGAATATTCAGGATTTTTTTCGGAATAAATGTGGAGACGTTTTTCAACCATTCTGTTGTTCCTCCCATTCACTCCATATTTCCTCGGCAAGATATTTATCACTCCTGCAATGCAAATCGGCAACACCATCTTCAATCAGTTGCATCGTAACGGAATTGTAAAAAATATTCGTCGCCTCTTCCGTTGAGACACCATGCAATTTACTTATCGCATTAATGATTCTTGCATACTTCGACTCTAAAATTGCATGAAACGCTTCATCGTGATTCATATTTTTCACATTTAATAAAAGTAAGACATTTATCAAGCAGTTTTTGATTTCTTATACAAATCTGGTTATTGGGATTTTCAAAAACAAGACGTTTGAGTGCTTCGTCTTTTAAAACGCTCAGCGTACTTAACAGCCTGATCCAGAATAGTTGTCACATAGAATCCCCGCCCGAAATCAAGATAATCCCTTGAATGCGCTATGTCTGGCTTTTCAACAATAAACTTTGAAGAATGAAACACAAGCATCAGTCGAGGACTCCTTTCTCTTTCATATATTCGGTTATGTCTTGCATCAAATATTCTTTGCTAAAAGTATGAAGCACATCGTAACTTGCCACGATGTAATCATCAAGTATTCCAGATGCCTTCAATCGTTGATACACATCACGTTGCATCAATCCCAATCGTCTCGACAAGTTTCCTATGCAAAATGTCACAAAGTCAATGTTATTTGCATTCATAATATTTTTTGTCGCAAAGATAATAATAATTTTTTATTTTTCATAATAAATGCATCAGCCCTTTTCAACTTTAAACTCTATGCTTCTCCAGCGGTTCCGGCACCCATCGCAAACGGAGCGATGGTGTCGCTCACATCTTTTATCGGGCCGAAGTTCTGCTCGTATTTCTTGAGGTTGTCAGCCAAAGCCCTGTATAGACGCTTCGCGTTCTGTGGCGTCATGATGACACGTGAACGCACCTTCGCTTTCTGCACGCCGGGCACTATCTGCGCGAAATCCACGACGAACTCTGTCGGCGAGTGGCTTATGATTGCAAGATTGGAATAGACACCTTCGGCGACTGTTTCCGAAAGGTCGATGCTGATTTGATTTTTATTGTTATTCTCCATGGTTTATATTTTTTTCGCTGCAAAAATATGCATTTTTTTTGAAATACAAAAAGGTCGGCGAAAATAACCGACCTTTTCTCTCTATTGTATGCCTAATAATTAAGCTTCAACCATTTCCACATTTTCGACGACTTCAAAATCCTCTTTTGAGCCGACGATGATGTCGTCAAATTCGCGGAGGCCTGTACCAGCCGGGATTTTATGGCCGACGATGACATTTTCCTTCATGCCTTCGAGGGTGTCCGTCTTAGCCGAGATGGCCGCCTGAGTGAGCACTTTCGTTGTCTCCTGGAAGGATGCCGCAGAGATGAAGCTCTCGGTCTGCAAGGCGGCACGTGTGATGCCCTGAAGCACCTGATGCGCCGTCGCCGGCTGCGCGTCGCGCGACTCGACGAGTTTCTTGTCCTTACGTCTAAGCTGTGAATTCTCGTCACGGAGACGTCTCGCTGAGATGATCTCACCTATGTTAAGTGTCTCGGAATCACCCGGATCGGTGACGACGACCTTGCCGAACATGTCATCATTTGTCTCCTGGAACATGATCTTATTGACCAGGTCACCTTCGAGGAATCTCGTGTCACCCGGATCGTCGATCTCGACCTTGCGCATCATCTGGCGCACGATGACCTCAAAGTGCTTGCCATTGATGGTGACGCCCTGTGAACGATAGACTTCCTGGATGTTGTTCACAATAAACTCCTGGACAGCCATCGGGCCTTCAATCGCGAGGATGTTGGCAGGTGTGATGGCACCTTCCGACAAAGCCTGTCCGGCCTTCACGAAGTCGTTTTCGTCGGCGAGGATCTCCTTAGTCGTCGGGATGAGATATTTCTTCTGTTCACCAGTCTTTGAAGTGACAACGATGACCTTGTTGCCGCGGACGAGTTTCTTCTCGAATGAGACCTCACCATCGATTTCGGAGACGACGGCGGGTTCTGAGGAGTTACGGGCCTCGAACAATTCGGTGACTCGCGGCAGACCGCCTGTGATATCACCGAGACCGCCTGTGGCGCGTGGCTTCTTCGTCAGAACATCACCAGCCTTGACCTTGTCGCAGTCCTCAACCATGATGTGCGCTCCGACCGGCAAGTCATACGACTTGACGACTTCGCCATTCCCATCAAGGATTGAAATCGACGGGTTCTTCGCGAACTTACGGCCTTCGATGATGACACGCTCGCTGTAGCCAGTCTGCTCATCGGATTCGTTACGGTAAGTGACACCCTCAACGATGTTGTCGAAACGGATTTCACCATCATACTCGGAGATAATCAATGAGTTATACTTATCCCATTCGCAGATGATGTCGCCGGCCTTCACGTCGCTGCCTTCCGGAATGAACAGCTTCGAACCGTAAGGGATGTTTTCGGTGATGAGCGCGACACCTGTGTTGTGGTCTATAATCTTCATCTCAGTAGCACGGCTCACGACAATCTGGTATTTACTGCCGTCTTTTTCGTAATCGACAGCGCGAAGCTCATCGATGACGAGTTTGCCGTCATATTCAGCCTTGATCATTGAATCGTCAGACGTGCTTGACGCGGTGCCGCCTTGGTGGAAGGTACGAAGTGTAAGCTGCGTGCCCGGCTCACCGATTGACTGTGCCGCGATGACGCCGACAGCCTCGCCGCGCTGCACCAGCTTGCCTGACGCGAGGTTGCGGCCGTAGCAGTTGGCGCACACCCCGTGCCTCGACTCGCATGTCAACACGGAACGGATCTCAATGGTCTTGTCTTTCAGAGGCGAATCGCAAATCCTCTTTGCGATGTCTTCCGTGATCTCATCACCGCCGTTGCAGAGCAACTCGCCTGTCTGTGGATGGAAGATGTCATGCAGGGCCACACGGCCGAGGATACGGTCGTACAACGACTCGACGACCTCCTTGCCTCTCTTGAGTGCGCCGATTGAAAGGCCCCTCAATGTGCCGCAGTCCTTCTCAGTGATGATGACATCGTGCGCGACGTCAACGAGACGACGTGTGAGGTAACCGGCGTCAGCGGTCTTCAAAGCGGTATCAGCCAGACCCTTACGGGCACCGTGTGTTGAGATGAAGTACTCAAGCACTGACAGGCCTTCCTTGAAGTTCGAAAGAATCGGGTTCTCAATGATTTCCGCGCCGCCGGCCGCCGTTGACTTCTGCGGTTTCGCCATAAGACCTCTCATGCCGCAGAGCTGACGGATCTGCTCCTTCGAACCACGGGCGCCGGAATCCAGCATCATATAGACAGGGTTGAAGCCCTGGTCGTCCTGTGGCAACAGCTTCATGACCTCGTCGGTCAGTTTGGTGACGACGTGACCCCAAATATCAATAATCTTGTTGTAACGTTCGTTCTGGGTGATGAAACCCATGTTGTATTCCTCACGGATGCCATTGACCTCCTCGTTGGCCTGCCTGATGAGCTCCTCCTTGACGGAAGGGATCAGAACGTTGCCGAGGTTGAACGACAGACCGCCTTTGTAAGCCATGTAATAACCCATGTTCTTGATGTCATCAAGGAACTTGGTGGTCGTGGCGGTGCCAAGGAGTTTCACCATGTCACCGATGATGTCACGCAGAGCCTTCTTGTTCAACAGCCTGTTGATGTAACCGAACTGGCGCGGGACAACCTCATTGAACTTGACGCGTCCGACAGTCGTCTCGACCATCTCCTCGGCGAGGCTGCCGTCGTCCTTGCGCACCCACACCTTACAGTTGATGATGGCGTGCATATCGACTTTCTTCTCGTTGTAGGCGATGATGACCTCCTCAGGTGAATAGAACTTCTTGCCTTCACCCTTGACGATGTGGTCAGGCGTGCTCTTGCGTGGTTTTGTGATATAATAAAGACCCAGAACCATGTCTTGTGACGGGACCGTGATAGGTGCGCCATTGGCAGGGTTGAGGATGTTATGCGATGCGAGCATGAGGATCTGCGCCTCAAGCACTGCGGCGTTTCCGAGCGGCAAATGGACAGCCATCTGGTCACCGTCGAAGTCGGCGTTGAAAGCCGTACACACGAGCGGGTGCAGGCGGATTGCCTTGCCCTCGACGAGTTTCGGCTGGAACGCCTGGATGCCGAGACGGTGCAGTGTAGGGGCACGGTTCAACAGAATCGGGTGGCCCTTCAGTATGTTTTCGAGGATGTCCCAAACGACAGGATCCTTGCGGTCAACGATCTTCTTTGCCGACTTGACGGTCTTCACGATGCCGCGTTCAATCATCTTACGGATGACGAATGGTTTGTAAAGTTCGGCAGCCATGTCTTTCGGGAGACCGCATTCGTTCATGTTCAAATCCGGGCCGACGACGATGACGGAACGGCCTGAGTAGTCAACACGTTTACCGAGGAGGTTCTGACGGAAACGGCCTTGCTTGCCTTTCAGGCTGTCGCTCAACGACTTGAGTGGTCTGTTCGAGTCGGTCTTCACCGCGCTTGACTTGCGTGAGTTGTCGAGCAGCGAGTCAACGGCTTCCTGAAGCATACGTTTCTCGTTACGCATGATGACATCAGGCGCCTTGATCTCGATGAGACGTTTCAGACGGTTGTTTCTGATGATGACACGACGGTAGAGGTCGTTCAGGTCTGACGTGGCGAAACGTCCGCCATCGAGCGGGACCAGAGGCCTCAGCTCCGGCGGGATGACCGGGATCACCCTGAGTATCATCCATTCAGGACGGTTCTCCATGTGGGTCTGCGCCTCACGGAACGCCTCGAAAACCTGAAGACGCTTAAGGGCTTCAGTCTTACGCTGCTGCGAGGTCTCTCTGTGTGCCTTCTCGCGGAGCTCGCCGGCTTCCTTGTCGAGGTCGAGCTGGAGAAGGAGGTCATAGACGGCTTCCGCTCCCATCTTTGCGACGAACTTGTC
Organism: Candidatus Limimorpha caballi; assembly: GCA_018064605.1. Classification (GTDB taxonomy): domain Bacteria; phylum Bacteroidota; class Bacteroidia; order Bacteroidales; family F082; genus Limimorpha; species Limimorpha caballi. The sequence continues at coordinate 32,968 of JAGHUX010000042.1, forward strand.
AGGATCGCTGTCAGGAAGATGCTGATTCTCAACCGGGACAGTATCGAGGATGTCAAGATATTCCTCTTCCGAGAGCAGGTCGAGTCTGCTGACCGTATCCTGTTTGATACCTGGGTTCAGCACGACGTAACGCTCGTAGTAGATGATGCTTTCGAGTTTCTTCGTCGGGATGCCGAGCAGTGCGCCGATCTTGTTCGGGAGCGAACGGAAATACCAGATATGGGCCACCGGCACCACCAGTTTGATGTGTCCGGTTCGCTCGCGTCTGACTTTCTTCTCTGTCACCTCAACGCCGCAGCGGTCGCAGATGATGTTCTTGTAACGGATGCGTTTGTACTTACCGCAGTGGCACTCCCAGTCTTTCACAGGTCCGAAAATCCTCTCGCAGAACAAACCGTCACGTTCCGGCTTGTATGTACGATAGTTGATTGTCTCAGGTTTCAGCACTTCGCCGTATGAACGGGCCAAGATTGACTCCGGAGATGCCAGACTGATGGTAATCTTTGAAAAGTCGCTGTTTATTGTATTATTCTTACTTGTGATCATATATACTTTGCTTATTTTTCAAACGTAATTTCAAGACCGAGTCCGCGTAATTCGTGAATCAAGACGTTGAATGACTCTGGGATGCCAGGGGTAGGCATGTTCTCGCCCTTGACGATAGACTCGTAAGCCTTGGCGCGGCCTATGACATCGTCAGACTTCACCGTCAGGATTTCCTGAAGCACGTTGCTTGCGCCGAACGCCTCGAGTGCCCAGACCTCCATTTCTCCGAAACGCTGGCCGCCGAACTGAGCCTTGCCGCCGAGTGGCTGCTGCGTGATCAGGGAGTATGGTCCTATTGAGCGGGCGTGCATCTTGTCGTCAACCATGTGGTGAAGTTTCAGCATGTAGATGTAACCCACCGTGGCCTGCTGGTCGAACGGCTCGCCTGTCTCGCCGTCGTAAAGCTGCACCCTTCCGTTTTCCGGGAGGCCCGCCTGCTTCATGTATTCATTAATCTGGTCGAGGGATGCCCCGTCGAAGATGGGCGTCGCGAACTTCAGTCCGAGTTCGTGACCGGCCCAACCGAGGACAGTCTCGTAGATTTGTCCGAGATTCATTCGCGAAGGCACGCCCAACGGGTTCAGGACTATGTCAACCGGTGTGCCGTCAGCCAGGAACGGCATGTCCTCCTCGCGGACTATCCTTGAGACGATACCCTTGTTACCGTGACGGCCCGCCATCTTGTCGCCGATGTTGAGCTTGCGCTTCTGAGCGACATAGACCTTCGCCATCTGGACGATACCGTTCGGGAGCTCGTCACCGACGCTCGCCACATTCTTCCTGCGGCTGTATATGCCGTTTATCTCCTTGCACTTGACGTTGAAGTTGTTGACCAGCTTCGCGATGCAGTCATTGATTTCAGGATCGGTGGTCCACTTGTGAGGGTTGACGGTCATGTAGTCGATCTGCGACAGAGCCTTCTGCGAGAACTTCACCTTCTTGGGGATGAGGTTCTCCTTGAAGTTGTTATAGACGCCTGTAGAGGTGCGTCCGCTGAGCATCGACATGAGTTTCTCCATCATCCTCGCCTTCAGCGCGTCGAGTTCTTTCTGCTGTTCGGCTTCGATTTCGGCCAGGATGTCCTTGTCCTTCGATTTCGCCTTGCGGTCTTTGACCACGCGTGAGAACAGGCGTTTCCCGATCACGACGCCCTTCATCGACGGGCCTGCCTTGAGCGAGGCGTTCTTCACGTCACCGGCCTTGTCGCCGAAGATGGCGCGGAGCAGTTTCTCCTCTGGTGTCGGGTCGGTCTCGCCCTTAGGCGTGATCTTACCTATTAATATGTCACCTTCCTTGACGTCGGCGCCGACGCGGATAAGACCGTTCTCGTCGAGGTCCTTCGTCGCATCCGCACTGACGTTCGGGATGTCGTTGGTCAGTTCTTCCAGACCGCGTTTCGTGTCACGGACCTCAAGCGTGAACTCGTCGATGTGTATTGAGGTGAACAGATCCTCCTTGACAATCTTCTCGGAGATGACGATAGCATCCTCATAGTTGTAACCTTTCCAAGGCATGAATGCCACCTTCAGGTTGCGTCCGAGTGCGAGGTCTCCGCCCTGTGTGGCGTAGCCCTCCGTGAGTATCTGGCCCCTTGTTACCTTCTGGCCTTTTCTCACGATAGGCTTCTGGTTGATGCTTGTGCTCTGGTTGGTTCTTATATATTTAATGAGTTCGTATGTCTTTGTGTCGTCGTCGAAACTGACAAGTCTTTCCTTGTCGGTCCTGTCGTATCTGATTGTGATCTTTGTCGAATCCACGAAGACGACTTCGCCGTCGCCTTCGGCCTCCACGAGAGTGCGTGAGTCTTTGGCCACATAGTGTTCGATGCCGGTCCCCACGATCGGGGCTTCGGGGCACATCAGCGGCACGGCCTGGCGCATCATGTTCGACCCCATCAGGGCGCGGTTGGCGTCGTCGTGTTCGAGGAACGGGATGAGTGACGCGGCGACTGACGACATCTGGTTCGGGGCGACGTCGATGAGGTCGATCTCCCCAGGTGTCACGATAGGATAGTCGGCGATCTGACGTGCCTTCAGCATGTCTTCGGTGATTGTGCCGTCGTCGGCCATCTGTGTGCAGGCCTGCGCGATGATCTTCTCGTCCTCCTCTTCTGCTGTGAGGTAGAGCGGCGGGTTGTCGAAATCGACTTTCCCGTCGACGACTTTGCGGTAAGGTGTCTCGATGAAGCCGAGGTTGTTTATTTTAGCGAACACGCAGAGTGACGAGATGAGGCCGATGTTCGGGCCTTCAGGTGTCTCGATGGTGCAGAGACGTCCGTAGTGAGTGTAGTGCACGTCACGCACCTCGAAGCCGGCGCGGTCGCGTGAGATGCCGCCGGGGCCGAGTGCCGAGATGCGGCGTTTGTGAGTCACCTCCGACAGCGGGTTGGTCTGGTCCATGAACTGCGACAGCTGGTTCGTCCCGAAGAACGAGTTGATGACCGACGACAGCGTCTTCGCGTTGATGAGGTCGGTCGGGGTGAATGTCTCGTTGTCGCGGACGTTCATGCGTTCACGTATCGTCCTTGCCATGCGTGCGAGGCCGACGCCGAACTGGGCGTACAGCTGCTCGCCGACGGTTCTGATACGACGGTTGCTCAAGTGGTCGATATCATCAACTTCAGCCTTGCTGTTCGAAAGCTCGATCAAGTACTTGATGATTTCGATTATGTCTTCTTTCGTCAGGACCTTGACGTCAGCCGGTATGTTGAGGTTGAGCTTGCGGTTGATGCGGTAACGGCCGACCTCGCCGAGGTCATAACGTTTGTCGGAGAAGAACAGTTTCTCGATTATCCCGCGCGCCGTCTCCTCGTCAGGTGCCTCCGCGTTGCGCAGCTGGCGGTAGATGTATTCGACGGCTTCCTTCTCCGAGTTTGTCGTGTCTTTCTGTAAGGTATTGTAAATGATGCTGTATTCTGTCGTGTTGACGTCCTCGCGGTCGAGGAGGATTGTCTTCACGCCGGAATCCATGATCATGTCGATATGTTCGTTTTCGAGGACCACGCCGCGGTCGATGACCGTCTCCATGCGTTCATACGTGACGCATTCGCCTGTCTCTTCGTTCGCGAAGTCTTCGATTCTTGAACGTAACACTTTCGCCGCCAATTTACGACCGATGACACGTTTGAGGCCGCTCTTCGACACCTTCACCTCTTCCGCGAGGTTGAATATGTCGAGGATGTCCTTGTCCGTTTCATATCCTATGGCACGGAGCAATGTCGTGATAGGTAATTTCTTCTTTCTGTCGATATAAGCATACATCACGTTGCTTATATCTGTCGAGAACTCCATCCATGAGCCCTTGAACGGGATGATGCGCGCCGAGTAGAGGGTGGTGCCGTTGGAGTGTACGCTTGATCCGAAGAAAACGCCCGGGGAGCGGTGGAGTTGTGACACAACAACACGTTCCGCGCCGTTTATGACAAATGTACCTTGTGGTGTCATATATGGTATCAAGCCCAAATACACGTCTTGGACGACCGGTTCGAAATCTTCATGCTCCTCATCGTTGCAGTAAAGTTTCAGTTTTGCCTTCAGCCGCACGCAGTAGCTTAACCCGCGTTCGATGCATTCCGTGATTGAATACTGTGGGGCGTCGATGTAGTAGTCGAGGAACTCGAGTACAAAGTTGTTTCTGGCGTCGGTGATCGGGAAGTTCTCCGCGAAAACGCTGAACAGACCCTCGTTCTTTCTGTTGTCGGGGTTTGTGTCGAGCTGGAAGAAATCGCGGAACGACTTCAGCTGGATGTCAAGAAAGTCAGGATAGTCGAACGGCCTCTTGATTGACGCGAAACTGATTCTATCTAATTTAATGTCTGCCAAAGTGTTAAGGTTTTAATTTGTTATCTTACAAAGCTAATAATATAGAGACGGATATTGCACAACACAATATAGGCACAAACCTCAACCCCTATTTTCCTATAGGGGCTGAGGTGTTTCATGCCTGTTGTACCAGGAAATTAAACTTATTTAATTTCGACTTCTGCACCGGCGCCTTCGAGTTGAGCCTTGAGTGCATTAGCTTCTTCTTTGCTCACGCCTTCTTTAACAGCTTTAGGAGCACCGTCAACTAATTCCTTAGCTTCCTTAAGTCCGAGGCTTGTCAGATCCTTGACAAGTTTCACGACTGCGAGCTTCTGAGCGCCTGCGCTCTTGAGGATAACGTCAAAAGAAGTCTTCTCTTCTGCTGCTGCGGCTGTCTCGCCACCTGCTGCCGGGGCTGCCACTGCCACTGCTGCTGCTGCCGGTTCAATACCGTATTCTTCTTTCAATATTGCTGCGAGTTCATTAACCTCTTTAACTGTAAGGTTCACTAATTGTTCAGCAAAAGCTTTCAAATCTGCCATTTTTCTTCGAATTTATTTGTTATACGATAATTTTGTTTGTTCTCTTTGTTCTTGTTCGTGAATGATAATCATTCTGGATTATTCCGGTCTCTCGGATAATGTCTTCACGATGCCGCTGAGCTTCTGGCCGCCCGACTGGAGAGCGCTGATGACGTTCTTGGCCGGTGACTGGAGCAACGCGATAACGTCGGCGATGAGTTCGTTCTTAGACTTGATGCTGCACAATGTGTCGAGCATGTTGTCGCCGGTATAGACACACTCTTCGATGAATGCGCCTTTGAGGACCGGCTTGTCACTTGTCTTGCGGAACTTCTTGATAAGCTTGGCAGGGGCGTTGCCGTTCTCTGACAACATCATTGCTGTCGTGCCTTTGCAGACACCGTAAAGATCACCGTAATCCTTACCTGTCTTCTGCATAGCTTTCTTCAGTAATGCGTTCTTCACCACAACAAGCTTGACGTGACTTCCGAAGCATGCTCTTCTAAGCTGGCTTGTCTTCTCGGCGTTCAACGCCTCGATGTCTGTCAGATAGAAATTCGGACATGCGTTCAACTGTTCCACTATACCGTTAATGATAACGTCTTTTTCTTCTTTTCTCATGTCAATACTTATTTAAGGGTTTAGTTGGCTACTGATTTGATGTCCACCTGAACACCTGGACTCATTGTACTTGAGATATAGACACTCTTCACGTAAGTACCTTTAGCCGCTGCCGGTTTCAACTTGACAATCATCTGGAGCAACTCCTTCGCGTTGTCATAGATCTTCTCAGCATCGAAGCTCACTTTAGCAACTGGTGAATCGATGATTCCGTACTTGTCAACCTTGAAATCAATCTTACCAGCCTTCACTTCTTTGACAGCCTTTGCAATGTCCATCGTCACCGTGCCTGTCTTCGGGTTCGGCATCAATCCGCGTGGTCCGAGGATTCTGCCGAGTGCGCCGACTTTCGGCATCAATGATGGCATTGTGATAATCACGTCGACATCCGTCCAACCGTCTTTGATTTTCTGGACATAGTCCTCGAATCCGACGAAATCAGCACCTGCTTCGAGTGCCTCCTGCTGCTTGTCCGGCGTGCAGAGTACCAAGACACGGATGGTCTTACCTGTTCCGTGAGGGAGTGTGACGCTGCCGCGGACCATCTGGTTCGCCTTGCGAGGGTCAACACCCAGGCGCACGTTGACATCAACTGATGCATCGAACTTGGTGTAAGTGATTTGCTTAACGATATCAATCGCTTCTGTCAAGGAGTAAACCTTGCTTTTGTCGAACTTAGCTAAAGCTTCTTTTCTCTTTTTAGATACTTTTGCCATTTTTTTATTCTTTTTTGTTCTACAAACGCTAAGACTCAGTCTTACTTTAAAGGTGATTCGCCTGTGATCTTGACACCCATGCTGCGGGCCGTGCCGGCGACCATGCTCATTGCTGACTCCACGGTGAAGCAGTTCATGTCCTTCATCTTGTTCTCAGCGATTGCACGGACTGTGTCCCATGTCAATGAACCGACCTTCGAGCGGTTCGGCTCCTTTGAACCTTTGGCGGCTTTGGCGGCCTCGAGTACGGAGACAGCTACTGGAGATGCTTTCACAACGAAGTCAAAGCTCTTGTCCTTATAGACCGTGATGATGACTGGCAAGACCTTGCCGGCCTGGTCCTGGGTGCGAGCGTTGAACTGCTTGCAAAACTCCATGATGTTCACACCCTTCGAACCCAATGCAGGTCCGACCGGTGGTGCTGGATTAGCGGCTCCTCCTTTGATTTGCAGTTTAATTAATCCGCTTACTTCTTTCATTTTAATTTACTGTAAAAGTTAAATGAAAACATTAATCACATCCTAACTCTCCCTCTTCACCTGGAAGAAACTGAGTTCGAGCGGTGTCTTACGACCGAAGAGTTTCACCATAACGACGAGTTTCTTCTTCTCGTCGTTAACTTCTTCGATAATGCCACTGAAACTGCTGAACGGCCCGTCGTTGACCGTGACAGTCTCGCCGACAATGAACTCAACCTCTGAACCCTCGCCGTTTTCGGCCATCTCGTCAACCTTTCCTAAGATGCGGCTGACTTCCGCAGGGCGAATCGGGTCGGGGTTCCCGCCGCGCGTGCCGAGGAATCCCAGCACATTCGGCACATCCTTGATAAGGTGCATGACCTCCGCGTTAAGGTTCGCCTCGATGAGGACATAGCCGGGGAGGTAGTTCCTCTCCTTGCTGATTTTCTTTCCGTTCCTCACCGAATACACCTTTTCCGTCGGAATCAACACTTGTGAAATCAGATCCTGTAACATGGTGGAACGCGACACCTCGGCATCGAGATACTCTTTGACTTTCTTCTCTTTGCCGCTGATCGCCTTTATTACATACCACTTTTTGTCGTTCTGCTCACTCATCTTACCTGCGATTTTAGAAATAGTTAAAATGATGATTTTTTAGATCAAACATTTCCGTTGTCAGAAGATACGATAAAAAGCCTCCAACAAGGTTTCAAAAGACTTATCCATCAGATATACCACCAAGGCGATAATTAGGGAAGCAATGGATACGACGATAGCACTACTCTGGAGTTCCTTCCAAGTCGGCCAGGATGTCTTCTGGACCAACTCGTTGTAACATTCTTTAATGTAGTTGATGAACTTTCTCATTTTGTTTGTCTGTTTTTATTGGCACAGGCGGAAGGGCTCGAACCCTCAACCTATGGTTTTGGAGACCACCACTCTACCAATTGAGCTACGCCTGTCTGTTTTACGAAGTCCGGCCCGAAAACCGGACTTCGCAAGTATTTGAAATATTAGTCTTCAATGAGTTCGATGACCTGACCTGAACCGACTGTCCTGCCGCCTTCACGGATAGCGAAACGGAGACCCTTGTCCATGGCGATCTCAGAGATCAACTGCACCTCGATTGTGACGTGGTCGCCCGGCATGACCATCTCCATTCCTTCCGGAAGTGTGATCTCACCTGTGACGTCAGTTGTCCTGAAGTAGAACTGAGGACGATATTTGTTTCTGAACGGTGTGTGACGGCCGCCTTCTTCCTTTGAAAGGACGTAAACTTCGCCTTTGAAGTGTGCGTGCGGCTTCACTGAACCCGGCTTCGCGATAACCATACCACGGCGGATTTCGTCTTTGTCGATACCACGGAGGAGGAGACCTGCGTTGTCGCCTGCTTCACCCTCGTCGAGGATCTTGCGGAACATCTCGACGCCCGTGACTGTTGATTTGAGCTTTTCAGCGCCCATACCGATGATTTCGACCGGGTCGCCGACCTTGATGACACCTGTCTCGATACGGCCTGTCGCGACTGTGCCACGGCCTGTGATTGAGAACACGTCTTCGATAGGCATAAGGAACGGTTTGTCAACTGCTCTCTGCGGCTCCGGAATCCATGTGTCGCAGGCTTCCATGAGTTCGTCGATCTTGGCTGACCACTGTGGCTCATCGTTCAATGCACCGAGTGCCGAGCCGCGGATGATAGGTGTGTTGTCACCGTCGAATTCATACTTGCTGAGGAGGTCGCGGACTTCCATTTCGACGAGTTCGAGAAGCTCTTCATCGTCAACGAGGTCGCACTTGTTCAAGAAAACAACCAATCTTGGCACACCGACCTGGCGGGCGAGAAGGATGTGTTCACGTGTCTGCGGCATGGGACCGTCTGTCGCGGCGACGACGATGATCGCACCGTCCATCTGAGCGGCACCAGTGACCATGTTCTTGACATAGTCGGCGTGGCCAGGGCAGTCAACGTGTGCGTAGTGACGGTTAGCTGTCTGGTATTCGACGTGTGCCGTGTTAATGGTGATACCTCTTTCTTTTTCTTCAGGAGCCGAGTCGATCGAGTCGAATGACTTGACTTCTGACAAGCCCATCTTTGACAGGTGCAGTGTGATAGCAGCCGTCAAGGTTGTCTTACCGTGGTCAACGTGGCCGATTGTACCAATGTTAACGTGTGGTTTGGATCTTTCGAATTTTTCTTTTGCCATACTATTTTTGTTTACTTAAGGTTTATATTCTGTTGAATTTAACTCCATTGCACGATTCAAGAGCCAGCGACGAGAGTTGAACTCGTGACCCCTTCCTTACCAAGGAAGTGCTCTACCACTGAGCTACGCCGGCTTTTCGTTGAGCGGAAGACGGGGCTCGAACCCGCCACCTAAAGCTTGGAAGGCTTTCGCTCTGCCAAATGAGCTACTTCCGCTTGTCTTGTGGGGGAGGGTGGACTCGAACCACCGAACTCATCCGAGGACAGATTTACAGTCTGTTGCAATTGCCGCTATGCGACTCCCCCGAAAGCCATCGTACCGCGTCTGTTCAACCTGAGCCGGCAGAGGGATTTGGACCCCCGACCCCGAGATTACAAATCACGTGCTCTACCGCTGAGCTATGCCGGCCTGCGCGCCTGGCTTTCCTACACCGAGCCGGCAGAGGGATTTGGACCCCCGACCCCGAGATTACAAATCACGTGCTCTACCGCTGAGCTATGCCGGCCTTTTTCAAAGAACCACGCTGCACATTTGCAGACCATCCCGTCTTTCCGAAATGGTCTGCAAAAATACATAATTTTCATAAACCGACAACCTTTTTTTATAAAAAAATTTCATTTTTTTTATAATGATCGCCAATTTACTGTCTGTCAACAAGTTGCATTATTTTTCCGCACGGTTTTTATACTTCTCGACCTGCGATTTCAAGGCGTCAACGGCCATGTCAGCCGCCTCCTCGAACGTCTTGCACTGCTTGCTCGAATATAAATCGTTGCCTTTTAACATGATTCTGACGTCAGCGACCTTGTTCTCAGGCGTGTCGGTGTTCGCCAACTTCAATGTGGCCTCCGCCCCGATGACGTCAACCATCCTCGAACACAACTTCTCAATCTTAGCCGTGATGAAATCTTCTAATTTCGCGTCCGCCTTGAAATGGACTGCATTGATCGTAACTTTCATTTTAAACCTCCTTTTTAAACGGTTATTAAAATTGTATTTCATTATTCGTCACCCAACGGATGAGCGACCTGATAAATCTCCTTCAGCTGCTCGATGGTGTTGTGCGTGTATATCTGCGTCGAGCTGAGGCTGCTGTGACCCAGCAGCTTCTGTATCGCCCTAATGTCGGCGCCGCCATTCAGGAGATGCGTGGCGAAAGTGTGCCGCAGCACGTGCGGGCTCTTCTGCTTCAGCGTCGTCACGCCTTCAAGAATCCTGTGGACAATGTTGTATATGAAGGTCGCGCCAGCCGGCCTCCCCTTGTCGTCAACAATCAGACTAACGTTTGTGTTTCCCGGAAATTGCGCGTCACGGATTTTTTTATACCTGACGACCATCTCAACAAGTTCGCGGCTCACCGGAATCAGACGTTCCTTGTTCCTCTTGCCATGCACCTTTATTAATAGGGTGTCCTCCCCCACGTCCGAATCCTTCAGCCCCCGCAATTCAGCCTGTCTCATCCCTGTCTGATACAACATCTCGAAAACCAACTCATCCCTGCGTTCCTTGAAGTCGTCGCCTTCCGGAAACTCCACCTTGTCCATGTCCTGCTCCGGGACGAACTTCGCAAGCTCCTTCGGCCTCCGCAGCGATTTAACGCCCTGCATCGGCGTGACCTTTATCACCTTCTCCCTCAAGCAAAATTTGTAAAACGCCCTCAAACTCGAAATTTTCCTGTTAATGCTGCGGTTTTCCATGCCTTCGTTTTTCAAGCTGACGATGTATGAACGTACCATCTCGCCCGTCGCCTTTGTCATGTCGTCAAGCTCATATATATTAATAAGGTATGAACCGAACTGCTTCAGGTCGCGGCAATACGCTGACACCGTGTGGGTTGAATATCTTTTTTCAGTCTCGATATATCTTATGAAACGTCCGAGCATCTTCTTTTTAATTTCGCTCCAAAGATACTGCTGAATTTCAGAAAAAGCAAGAGATTTTTTGAAATTTCTCACAACACGTCATATTTTTATTCATATCTTTGCAAAAATTAAATGACATGCCAACCATCGGATTATCACACACGAGCGAGACAATGTCCCTTCCCCACGAACGCTCTTGCACCTTTGCCTCGTGACCGAGGTTGTGAATGCGAATTTCCCCAAATGACAGACAACAGCCATGGACGACATCTCTGAAATCATACAACACAACGCACAATCGCATCTTTGGTCTGAATCGTCAAAACACTCACATACGAGTCCGTTCCTGGAACAGGTGACTGCATTGTCATGGAATATATTGACGGATGCACGCTCTCCGATTTTGTGGCGACGCATCCCGACAAAAACACACGTATCCGCGCAGCCAAGCAGTTGTTGGCAGCATTATCCTATCTGCACAGCAAACAAATGATTCACGGGGACCTCAAGCCGAGTAACATTCTCATCACCCACAATGGGCACAACATCAAACTGATTGACTTTGGGCTCAGTTCCTCGGACGATACGGTTTGTCGCAAACAAGATTGTCGCAAAGATTTAATGGCTTACGGACAGGCTTTATCCTTCCTTCGTACGTCTTATTCACGTATAAGCAAACGTTGTGTACGAGGAGGCTATACATCCTGCGACCAGGTGAAGCGTGCCATACAGAAAGCGGACAATCTTCGTCGGTGGTGGCCATTAGGGTTCGGCATCGTTTGTCTGATTGTTGCTTTGGGATTGTCTCTTTCTGTTCATCTCCGACCCGATCCACGAAAGAAGATGTTACTTCTCGTTCATGAATCGGTAGATTCTATGGCTCATATTTTGTATGACTATCCGGCAAAAGACCTTATAGATGCGTATAGTCCGTTGACTACATATTTTGATTGTTGTTATCATTCGCGAGACTCTATCGCAAATACGATAGCAGATGACGCGTTACGTAACGACTTTATCAGCTTTCATGCTATCTATTCCGGTCAAGTGTCCCGACGTTATATTGATAGTATGACCATAGTCTTCGAAAATAAGGACTAAAAAGGACTTTGGCTATATCGGAAAATTGTTGTACCTTTGCACTCGCCAGGCCCAGAGAAGCCAAATATGAATAAGAACGCACCGGAAATATTACAATTGCGATTGGACATTGAGCAAGATGTCGCACGCCGTATCTGTACTCCTTACGATTTTGAGTTTCTGGCGGGTGCCATTTGGGAGCGCTTGCACGAGAATATCTCCCCCACTACTCTCAAACGTTTATGGGGTTATATCGAAGGAGCGGACACCACGCGTCGTGTCACTCTCTGCCTCTTGGCCCGATTCTTAGGCTATGCCGATTGGGAAGCCTATTTAGCCGAATTAGCCAATCGTTCCGATGTGGATAGTGCCACATTTGTAGGGACGGGGGTTCACTCTTCGGAACTTACTGTGGGGCAGTTCGTTGAGGTCACTTGGCTACCTAACCGCCGTTGTGTCTTCCGTTATGAAGGAAAGGATCGGTTTGTCGTTACGCAGGCGAAGAACGCCAAGTTACAAGTAGGCGACACGTTCTCTTGCACGCATTTCTTGCAAGGTCAGCCGATGTATTTGGATCATCTCATCCAAGTTGGTTCCCCCACTCCGGTCTCATACGTTGCCGGAAACAAAGGAGGTATCAAAACAGTCAAGAAATTATAAAAATATAATCTTTTTCTTCAAAATCGGAAATATATCT
>JAGHUX010000021.1 GCA_018064605.1 Candidatus Limimorpha caballi
CGTTTGGCAACGCGAGTTTCCCCTCGGCGGGTCACGAGCCGTGGTTTAACCGTGGCGGGTTACGTGGGGTGGGTTAAGAGAGGAGGTTTAAGCGCGGCGGGTTACGCGGGGAGACAGCGCGAAGCGGCCAACGTCGCTTCGCGCTCTCTCCTCTCTCCTCTCTCCTCTCTCCTCTCTTAACTAACTAAAGGCCGAGTTTCGCCTTCACGTCGGCTGTGATGTCGATGGCATCCGTCCCAATATAGACGATGGCGCCGACCGACTTGTCGAAGATGTAAGTATAACCTTTTTCCTTGCCGACCGCGTTGACGGCATCCTGGACTTTCTCGATGATGGGTGTCAGGAGTTCGATTCTCTTCTGGTCGAAAGCCGTCTCGGCATTTGCCTGAAAGTCCTGGATTCTTCCCTGAAGGTCCATGATTTCCTTTTCCTTCGACTGACGGAGGATGTTTGACATTGTTGCCGCATTGGCCTCATAATCCTTCATCTTTGTCTGATATTCATTTGCCATTGTCTGAAGTTCCGCCTGGAGTTCATTGTAATAAGCCTGAAGGTCCTGTTCGAGTTTCGCTCTTTCCGGCATTATTTCAGTGATGACCGATGAATCGACGTAAGCGATTTTTGCTGTCTGAGAGTTGGCAGCGTAGCTGAATCCGAATGCAAATGCCAACACACACAATACTTTAGATAACTTTTTCATCATTTATTTAATTATTTGAATTTATTTTCAATTTTGCTGCAAAGATATGATTTTTTTCAATCGCTCTACAAATTATTTTTTTTGTCCGGAGGCATTGCCGGCTGCGCCCGAGCGCTTACGGTCCTCCTTGCGGACAGTCTGCATGACGTTGCCGATCTCATCGAGGACATCATCGCTGATGTCGTTTTTGTCGTTGCAGAAAAGTATCGTCGTCCCCGACGCCTTGTCGAAGACGAAGGCATAGTTTTTGACCAGAGCCAACTGATTTATGGCGTTATAGATCTTCTCCTGTATGGGCTGGATAAGCTCGGCGCGTTTTGCGAAGAGCTGCCCTTCCGGTCCGAAATACTGCATCTGGAGTTCCACGATTTCCTGTTCCTTGGCGGCGATCGCCTCTTCTTTCTTACGTTTCTGTTCTTCTGTCAGCAATATCGACTCTACCTGATAGTCGTGCTTCAGTTCGTCAAGTTTGGTGCGTAACGTCTTGATTTCCTTCTCCCATTTTGTTGACAGCTGGTTGATTTGTTCCTGTGCGTCTCCGTATTCCGGTATATTTTGCAGGATATACTCAGAGTCAACGAAGGCGAATTTCTGGTTCAGCTGTGCATTTGTGCGACCGAGTCCGACGACGAGCATCGCGGTCAGAAACAACAATAATTTTTTATTCTTCATATTTCAAAATATTTGATTCATTTCAATTCAGACAATTAGTCGATAGATCCGCCGATGGAGAAATGGAACTGGCTCTTTGAGGCGCTTTCCACGCCTGGCACATCGTCGAAACCGTAGCCCCAGTCGAGGCCGAGCATTCCGAACATCTGGAGGAAGATTCTGAGGCCGACGCCGGCCGAGCGGTAAACGTCAAACGGGTTGAAGGTCTTCTTGTCGGCCCAGCAGTTGCCCGCCTCCACGAAACCCAGTGCGAAGATGGTGGCCTGCGGGTTGAGTGTCAGCGGGTAGCGGAGTTCCATGGTATATTTCGCGAACACGGTGCCGCCGTTGATATTGTTGGCGTCGCGCGGAGTCAGCGACTCGTTGCTGTAGCCTCTCATGCCCACGATTTCGCGGCCGTCGAGGTTCGTCGAAGACGAGAGTCCGTCGCCGCCGAGGTAGAAACGCTGGAACGGCGTCTCACCAATCTTGCTGTTATAATATCCGAGATAGCCCAGACGCACGCGCGTCATGAGAACGAGCTTGTCGTAAAGCTCGGAATAGAACGCCGCCTTGAATTTCCATTTGTGGAACTCGACCCATTTGTATTGCGCGTCCTGGCGTTTGGCGAACTGGTCGTCGCCCGGGAACTCCTTCTCGTAGTCTTTCCCGTTGAGCAATGTGTACGGCGGCGTCACCTCCAGCGAAAGCACGAACTCGGAGCCGTAGCGCGGATATATCGGCTGGCTGACGGAGTTACGGCCTATCGTGATGTTATACCCTATTATGTTGAAGTCGCCGTTGCCTGTCCCGAAGTTAAACACGGAAGCGTAATTGTTCAAGTGATAACGGATTATGTTTATGCCATTATAGATCGTAAAATAGTCATCCGGCCATTTCAGCCTCTGTCCGATGCCGATGGAGACGCCCGTCTGGTTGAAATATCCGTAGTATTCGCTTGACTTCGGATAGTCTTTGGTGTATGTCGAGTGGTATATCGACCCGGTGAGCGAGTTAGGTTTCTTCCCGCCGAGCCACGGCTCCGTGAACGACGCGCCGTAGTACAGATAGTTCGTCCCGTATGTCTGCACCCTGAACGAGAGTTTCTGTCCGTCGCCGCACGGGATCGGACGCCAGGCTTCTTTCTTGAACATTTTCTTGAACGAGAAGTTGTTGAGTGTCAATCCGAGAGACAGCATGAGCCGGTTGTAGCCCCAGCCTGCGGAGAGTTCAACCTGGTCGGACGACGTCTCTTCCACGTTGTACACGATGTCAACCGTCCCGTCGGCCGGATCGGGTTCCAGCGTGGGGTTGAGCGTCTCGGCGTTGAAATACTGGAGCGTGGCGAGCTCGCGCGTAGTCCTTATGATGTCCGAACGGCTGAAGAGCTGTCCCGGCTTGGTGTACATCTCACGGAAAATGACGTGGTCGTTGGTCTTGGTGTTGCCTTTGACCTTGATGCGTTTTATCGTCGCCTGGTCGCCTTCGCTCATCCTGATCTCGAGGTCGATGGTGTCGTTGTCAACCCTCACCTCGACAGGGTCCACACGGAAGAAGAGATAGCCGTCGTCCATGTAGAGCGAAGAGACATCCATGCCTTCCTCGCTGTAAGTCAGGTTCTTGTCGAGGAGTTCCTGGTTATAGACGTCGCCCCTGCGGATTCCGAGCACCCTGTTCAGCACGGCGGTGTCGTACTTCGTGTTGCCCACCCATGTTATGTCGCCGAAATAATATTTGTCGCCTTCCTCAACGACGAGTTTGATGCCGAGGTTCCTCTCATCCATGACATACACGGAATCGCTGACGATGCGGGCGTCGCGGTAGCCTTTCGAGTTGTATTTCTCTATGACCTTTCGTTTGTCGTCCTCGAAATTCGACTCATTGTATTTCGATGTCTTGAAAATCCTGATTTTGTAGTTGTCGGCGAAATAGTTGACTATTTCCTCTTCGGCCTTGAGCGGCCTGAACGTGATGAGGTCCCAGAGTGTGTTGACGACGGAGGCGCCGAGAGGTCGGAGCGGGTCGAACCTGCCTCTCTCCTTTGTCTCCTTCATGGCGGCACGCACCTGATTATCAGAGAGGACCTCGTTGCCTTCGACATCAATGACGCCGATCTTGACCTTGTGATTCTTTTCGATGGAGAGGATGAGGTTGACGTAATTCTCGCGTGCCGTGTCGTTCACCGCCTCGATGTCAACCTGCGTGTTGAGGTAGCCCTTGTCGGCGAAATAATCGGCGATGATCTGACGTGTCTTGTTGTAGGTGTGCTCTGTCGCCACATCGCCTCTCGTGAGGTTGATTTTCTTCCTGAGTTCTTCGGCCTCGCTCTTTTTCACGCCTTTGAACGAGAACTTGCTGATACGCGGGCGTTCCGTCACGGCGATGTCGAGGAAGACCTTCCCGGCGACTCTCTGCGTGCTGGCGATCTGGACGTCCTCAAAAAGACCTTGTTCCCAGAGTTTCTGTATCGCCTTGGTGATTTTGTCGCCCGGCACCTTTATTGTCGTCCCGACCTGAAGTCCTGAAATCATCACGATGACGGAAGGGTCAACATATTTCGCGCCGGTGACGGTCACACCGCCGATTTCATATTCACGCGGAAGCGAGTAATCGATGTCCGACATGTCGTTCCCCACCTGTATCTGCGCGTCGGCCGTGTCACTTGCAAGCAAAAGAGCCATGCACGCCATCAACACCTTATATATATTTGGTCTTTTCAAAAACATCTGCATTTATTTTTTAAGTTGTTCGCTGGTCTTTCCAAACCTTCTCTCGCGATTTTGGTAATTGATAACAGCTTCGTAAAGGTCTTCCTTTGTGAAGTCGGGCCAGTATTTTTTTGAGAAATACAATTCCGAATAAGCGATCTGCCACAGCAGGTAATTGCTGATTCTCTCCTCGCCGCTGGTGCGCACGAGCAGGTCGGGGTCGGGCATTCCGGCTGTCGCGAGATGGCTGCAGATGCAACTTTCGTCGATCTGTTCCGGTGTCAAGGCTCCGTCTTTCACCTTCGACGCGATTTTCCTTACGGCCTCGGTGATTTCCCAGCGTCCCGAGTAGCTGAGGCAGAGCGTCAGCGTCATGCGTGTATTGTTCTTCGTGGCATCGATGACTTCCGTCAGCGCATCGTACTGCGTTTTCGGCAGACGAGCCAAATCGCCTATCGCAGCAAGACGTATATTATTATCTGTCAATGTTTTAAGTTCAGACTTCAAGGCTTGTGTCAGGAGTGTCATCAAGGCGTTGACTTCGATTGAGGAGCGGTTCCAGTTTTCCGTGGAGAAGGCGTACAGGGTGAGGTATTTCACGCCGAGTTCGGCGCATGCCTCGGTGACGCGCCTCACAGAATCGACGCCGTGCTGATGTCCATACACACGCATTTTCCCCTGTTCCTTCGCCCATCTCCCATTGCCGTCCATGATCACCGCGATGTGTTCGGGCAAACGTGCCAAATCAATCTTATCTTTTATATTTTCCATTGTTTATCAATAATATACATGTACATTTCTGCCGCGTCCGATATCACACTTCTTGCTTTCCGGGATGTTGAACTTGAACGCCAACGTCGCGCTGAAGAAACTGAGAAAATCGTATTTAACAGAATCGCCTCTTTTCATATACTTGATTGCATTGCCCCCATCACTCTGGGCCACATTTCCCGACGGGTCGGCATAGGCGGCCCACGCGTCGCCTTCCTCCCACAAAGGGTAGAACCCGTGGCAGTCATCAATCCAGTCGGTCCAAGTCCAGTCAAACCGCCATTCGGCCGAGAGACACAGCCTGCTGCCGACACTGTATTTCAGGCCGATGCCAAACGGCACCGCCAGGGTGTATTTGTCGTATTTCGCCGCTCCGTCGGTGTTGTCACCATAATCATCAACATCGGTCAGGACAGAGCATAACTCCGTACCATCCAACGCCTTGGGGTTAAACATCACAAACGAGACACCGAGGAACAGATACGGTGAGATGCCGTTTCTCCTGCTTCCCGTGAAGTAATCGAAGAAGTTGAACTCGGTCATCAGCGCGAGGTCCTGTATTTCACTTTTGAAGGCGCGTCCACGTTCCGGGCAGAGTCCCACCTTTTCATCTGACGCCTTGACTTCCCTGCTGAGGCACGAGAGACGGAAAGCCCAGCGTGAGTCGTGGCAATACCTCACCATGCCGCCGTAGCCGACACAAGGCTCGTCAAACGGCTTCCTGGGGTTGATGTCACCGAAATATGACGACAGTCCGGCGGTCAAGCCGACTTCTATCGCCTGCGCGTCAGCCACATCCGACGCACAAACGAAGCTCCAGAACAGCAAATTGGCGACCATAACACCGAACTTTCGTATGTTTTTCATTCTAAATCTAAACTCTTTTCATTGATTGTCAACGAGTTCACGCGACAATAACAAACTGACAAATTTACACAATTTTTTTAATGTTTTTAATTTTTTTTCAAAATTTAAGCATTAACGGCGAAACACGCTGTTTAATTGTGTGAAGAAGTTGTTTTTATGATTAGATCGGGGCCACGAAGTGAACGGAGAAGCAGCTTTCGCCAAGACCGTTGAATCCAAGTTCCAGACGCAGCACCTTGTCGTAATAAGTCACGAAATCGATGCCGACACCCGTGCCGAAGGTCCATTCGTTGGCGATCCTCGATGTCGTTCCTGCCATGACGTCCACATCCCATGTGTATGCGAAATCGAAGAACAGGTTCGCGTACAGAGCCAGATGAATCTTGCCGAAACGTTCATTCTTGATGAACGGTATGTATTTTGTCACAGGGTTCAATATGGCGAACTTCAGGTTGTTCTTGAAAAGCGCGAAGTTCGTGGCATCGACGACATAGAGGTCCCACATCCTGACATAGTCATTGCCGTAGCCGAGACCTGTCCGCAGGAAATATGGCACAAAACTGTCCTTCGACAGTCGTGCGGTGACATTCGACGCCCAGTAGAACCGTCCTCGTATCGGCGTGTACCAGTCGGCGGTCACCTTGCCGTAGAGGACATCAGGCTCACTGCTGACGACACCCAAGCCGACCTTCGTCAACTCAAGTTCAAGGTAATGGCCGTCAAGCGGATAGTTGTGGTCGTCACGGAAGTCGTTCTTGAACACTGCCGACAACGTGAAATACCTGAAGCGTCCGTCGCCGTCGTGTCCGAGCGTCGGGTTGAGCGAGACCACGGTGTCGCAGAAGACCCTGTCGTCATATTGCACCGCCAGGAAAAGACGGTTTCTGCACCCGAACCGGTAATACGGCTTCAAATATGCGAAGAACGCCTCGTGAGGATAAGAACTTTCCGACTTGTAATACTGCGCCTTGTCGTCAGCCGTCTTGTATATCACCTCCCTGTCTCTCTTGTATCCACAACCAAGCTCCATTCCAAGCCGCTGCCTGTCAGTAATATACGGCACGTCATACGTCAGAGCGAGCTTCTGATTGTAGCCGGCTATCACCGTCATGTCAAGTTTATGAAGAAGACCCCAAAGGTTTTTCCATTCGAGGTCGAAGCCGTAACTCATCCGCGCGATGTCACCACCTTTGAACCACGACATAAGGTTTCTGTCTGCGTACCTCAAATATGGTATCGGCCACACGTACCAACGTTCCACCATGTTGATTGTCAGTATTTTGCCATTTTTCACCAAAGAATCGTCCTCGACAGTGAAATCCACGAAGTTGAACACCGACATATTGATCATGTTCTCGCGGCTTTCCTTCAGCAGTTCGTTGAAACGCGGTTCGCTGACGGTGTCGCCGACTTTCACGAGCAGTTCACGGTATATCACCGACGGTTCGGTGACGTTGTTGCCAGCCAGTCCGATGCGTGTAAGCACGATGTCACCGTCCTGTTGTGACAGGACCGCGAGTGGGGCAAGCATCAGTATGGCGAGCAGGAGTCTTCTCATTCTCAAATGGTTACTCGTCATCCATCATATTACAGTAATTCGTGTATCTCCACTCGGCGATGACACCATTCTCCACGGCGTCCTTGATGGCGCAGTGCGGTTCGTGACGGTGTGTGCAGTTGTTGAACCGGCATTCATGCATCATGGCTCTCATTTCCGGGAAACGCTGCGCAAGAGTCTCTTTTTCAAGGTCATACAGTCCGAACTCCTTTATTCCGGGCGTGTCAATTATATAGCTTCCGAACGCCAGATGGAACATCTGCGCGTATGTCGTGGTGTGCTTGCCTTTTTCGTGGACGTCGGAGATCTCCCCCACCCTCACGTTTAGACCAGGGTCGAGACGGTTCACCAGAGCCGACTTCCCGACGCCGGAATGTCCGGAGAACATGCACACCTTATTTCTCATAAGCTCCTTGAGCCGTTCGCAGTTGAATCCGGTTTTCGCCGACACGGGGAAAGACTCGTAGCCGATTCCGTTGTACACCTTGACGAGTTCGGCGGCAGCGGCATTCTGTTCGTCGTCGTAGATGTCGCATTTGTTGAACACCACGACGACAGGGATGTGGTACGCCTCCGCCGTGACGGCGAACCTGTCGATGAAGCCCGTTGACGTCCTCGGCTGCGCTATCGTGGCGACGAGAATCGCGAGGTCGATGTTGGCCGCTATGATGTGCGACTCCTTCGACAGGTTGACCGACTTCCTTATTATCACGTTGCTGCGTGGCAATATCCTGTCAATCACGCAAGTCTCCTTGTCGCGTTCCTTCTCAAAATTCACGTTGTCGCCGACAGCCAGAGGGTTCGTGGTGCGCAGACCGTCGAGACGTATCTTGCCTCTCAGACGGCACTGGTGGACTTCACCTCCGCCGTCCTGAACATCATACCAGCTTCCGGTTGACTTGATTACTCTTCCTATTGACATTTCGCATTCATTTTCGGGATGCAAAAGTACTGATTTTTATTTAATTCCGTCACAAATTTGATAACGTTTTCCTGGAAGTGCCGTCACGATGCCGTCAAACTCCAGCGAAAGCAGCACCGAAGCTATCTTCGTCGGGGTCAGCTCTGTGCCGACGATAATCTGGTCAAGGTGAATAACTCGTTCATTGCCAAACACATCCAGCACCTGTTTCTCGTCATCGCTGAAGTCACGGAACAGCCTCATCTGTTTCGCGACGACTTTGGTGTCGTGATCCCAGCGCATGATGTATCTCAGGTCGGCCGCCGACTCCATCATGTCGGCCCGGTTTGTCTTCACGAGATGGTTGCAGCCTTCGCTGTAGGTGTCGCCCATCCTGCCGGGGATGGCGAACACCTCCCTATCGTAGGAGTTCGCGATGTCGGCGGTTATCATTGCGCCGCCTTTCAACGCGCTCTCCGCGACAACCAGACAGTCAACCATCCCGGCGACAATCCTGTTGCGTTTCGGGAAATTCTCCCGGTCAGGCTTCGTGTCACTCAGGAACTCCGTCAAAATACCTCCTTTCTCAATCATGTTTTGCGCAAGTTTGTAATTCTCAGCCGGATAAATAATTTGCAGGCCGTGCCCCAGCACACCCACGGTTGCAAGACCATATTTCAACGCGGATCTATGCGCCACCGTATCAACGCCATACGCCAATCCACTTATTATCAACACATTATCAGAAGATAGCTCCTGTGTTATCTTATCTATGACATTCCGTCCGTAGTCAGTGACGTTTCTCGTGCCAACTATCCCGACCACCTTCTCGGCGTTCAGGTCGGCGTTGCCCTTATAATACAGCATCATCGGGCTGTCGTGGCAGTGCTGCAGTCGTTTCGGGTAATCCTTGTCGAGGTAAAACAGCGGCTGCACGCCGTTCCTCTCGATGAAACGCATCTCCTTCTCGGCCCGCAGCAACGTGTGCTGCGAAACGATGCAGTTGACAGTGTTCTCCCCTATGCCCGGAATCTTAAGCAACGACCGCCTGCTCTCACAGAACACAGCCTCCGCCCCGCCACAGTATGCAATCAGTTTCTTGCCGTTGACATCACCGACACCCTGCACCAAGACCAGTGCAATCTCATATAATTTCTGTCTGTCCATGCCGCAAAAATACACATAATTTTTGAATTATAACGCATTGACTATCAATTTTTTATGTAAATTTTTATTAACAATTCCAAAACAATTTTCAACGTCACAAGACATTGTGTCTCAAAGCAGTTTACAATTTATTAACAATTCAAACGGATAAAAAAATCACCTTTATTGAAATGTAGCAGGAATTTTTTTTACTTTTGCAAAAATTTAAAAGTTGAGCAAGAACATTCTGATTTGTCCGCTTGATTGGGGGCTTGGTCATGCAACACGTTGTGTACCAATCATCAAGGCGTTGTCCGGCCAAGGTCATAGGGTTATTGTCGCAGCCGACAACGAGCCTTTGGCGTTCCTTCAAAAGGAATTTCCCGACGTGGATTTCATCAAACTCCCCGGGTTCAGGCCGACCTATAGTCGTGGCAACTCACAGATCCTCAAAATGTTATCATTGTTTCCCGGAGCAATGAGAGACTTCCGCCGCGACCACCAGACCGTTGAGTCGATAGTGAGAAGCCACAGCATCGACGCCATCATCTCCGACAACCGATTCGGTTGCTGGAGCGACGTGGTGCATTCCGTTTTTATCACGCACCAGATGCACATACAGGTCCCGAAGCATCTGCGGGCAGCGGCGCCGCTCATCAACATGTTCAACAACAGATTCATCAGGAAATACGACGAGTTGTGGGTGCCTGACACCGACTGCAAGCTGTCGCTTTCCGGCAAGCTGTCGCATCCGGCGAAAGACAACATCAAGACATCATACATAGGGTTGCTGAGCCGTTTCAGCGTTGAGGATCAGGAAGATACCGAGAAAGACAACAAATATCTGGTGATTTTGTCGGGACCCGAGCCACAGCGTTCTATGCTTGAAGATCTGGTCTTGAAACAGGCGGCGAGAATCAAAGACAAAGTGTTGATTCTCAGAGCGAGACCCGACACTTACGATTTGCCGAGGAACATCCCCGACAACGTCACGATGTTCAACCACGTTGATGATGAGCTTTTCGTCAGCCTCATCAACAGTTCGGAGAGCATCATCTGCCGCGGCGGTTATTCGTCGCTGATGGACCTCGTCAGGCTTGACAGAGGTGCGTATTTGGTGCCGACGCCAGGACAGACCGAGCAGGAATATCTATGCCATCATCTCGCGCGTCTTGGCTGCTTCAACTGGTGCAAGCAGTCTGTGTTTCAATTAGATAAGGTATCAGTGCCAGATGTCAAGATGAGGGATAAATTCAAAGATGACGAAGAGGCGATTTACAGATTTATTGAAAATTGGATTAAAATCATATAGGAAATCATGAATTTAGGCTATGTTGTCTGGGATGTGAACCCATACATTTTCGTTTTCCCGGAGAAATTCCCGTTGCTTGGCGGGCATCCGGTGGCGTGGTACGGACTGATGTGGGCGTTGGTCTTCATCGTCGGTTACTACCTGATAAAGAGGATATTCAAGAAAGAGAACATCGGTGAGGAATGGGCCGACAAGATACTGATGTACATGCTCATCTTCACCATCGTAGGCGCACGTCTGGGGCACTGTCTGTTCTACGAGCCGGCGTATTATTTCGCCAACCCGCTGAAATTCCTCGCCGTCTGGGAGGGCGGCCTCGCCAGTCACGGCGGCGCCATCGGCATCCTCATCGGCATGTACATCTACGCCAGGAAACTCAAGAGACCGTACATCTGGGTCCTCGACCGACTCGTCATCTGCGTGGCGATAGGCGGCGCGTTCATACGTTTCGGAAACCTGATGAACTCCGAGATCTACGGCGACGCCACCACCCTCCCGTGGGGCTTCAAGTTCGTCCGCGACTGGATGCCCGGCACGCCCGTCGAGAACATACCGGCCTGCCATCCGACACAGATTTACGAGGCACTCGTCTGCATCGTGGTCTTTGTGATACTTCTGCGGCTCTTCTTCAAGAAAGACACCGTCAACAAATATCCCGGGCTGTTCTTCAGCTTCTTCCTGGTGATGGTTTTCGGCTCAAGGATCCTGATAGAGTTCATCAAGCAGCCGCAGGTCGAGTTCGAGAAATCGATGACGCTCGACATGGGTCAATGGCTGAGCATCCCGTTCTTCATCGCGGGGGTCGTGCTGATGGTGATGTCGCTGAGGGGGAAGGTCTCCAGCAAACCGCGCTGAGCCGTTTCGCCAGGGCTTGGAAGCCTTTCACATTTCTTGAGACGCATCACATTTCCTTCAGGACTTCGAGGGCGTCTTTCACTCTGTCTATCGCCTTCAGGACCAATATGTTCTTGCCGTTCAGCTCTTTGAACTGGCAGCGTTTGATGTGGTTTGAAGCGTAGGCGATAATTTTCTGGAAGACATCCGTCTTGAAATAATCGGAGTCTTGGTCAGAGAGGAAATAGCATGTCAAGTCGTTGTGTTTCAGTGTTATTTTCTCGAAGCCGAGGTCACGTGCGAGCCATCTGAGTCTGACGGTGTTGAGGAGGTCGTTGGCTTGCGGCGGCACCGGCCCGAAGCGGTCGATGAGGTGTTCGGTGAAGCGCATGAGTCCTTCTTCGGTCTCGATGTGGTCGAGTTCGTTGTAGAGGCTGATGCGTTCCGCCGACGAATCGACGTATTCGTTGGGCAGGAGGATTTCGAGGTCCGACTCTATGACGCACTCGCGCACATAGACTTTCTCCGCGTCCGGGGTCTCGAAGATGTCTTTGAACTCCGTTTCTTTCAGTTCCGCGATGGCCTCGTCGAGGATTTTGTGGTAGGTCTCGAAGCCGATGTCGTTGATGAAGCCGCTCTGTTCGGCGCCGAGGAGGTTGCCCGCGCCGCGGATGTCGAGGTCGCGCATGGCGATGCTGAAGCCGCTTCCGAGGTCGGAGAACTCCTCGAGGGCGCGCAGACGTTTCTGCGCCTCGTCGCTCAACGACGGGAGCGGCGGCGTGAGAAGGTAGCAGAACGCCTTCTTGTTGGAACGCCCCACCCTGCCGCGCAGCTGGTGCAGGTCGCTCAGCCCGAATTTGTGCGCGTCGTTGATGATGATGGTGTTGGCGTTCGGGATGTCGAGCCCCGCCTCAATGATGGTGGTGCAGAGAAGCACGTCGTACTTGCCGTCGATGAAGTCGAGCATGACCTGCTCCAGCTCCTCGCCGTCCATCTGTCCGTGTCCGACGGCAATCTTCGCGCCGGGCACGCAGCTCTGCACGAGGTCGCGTACGTCGAGGATGTTCTGCACGCGGTTATGCACGAAGAACACCTGTCCGTCGCGTGCAAGCTCATATTGTATGGCGTCTCTCACCACCTCCGGCGAGAACGAACGCAGCTCGGTCTCAACGGGATAGCGGTTCGGCGGCGGCGTGGTGATGACGCTCATGTCGCGCGCACCCATCATCGAGAACTGAAGCGTGCGCGGTATCGGCGTAGCCGTCAGTGTCAGGGTGTCAACATTGGTCTTCAGCTGTTTCAGTTTCTCCTTGGCGGAGACGCCGAACTTCTGCTCCTCGTCGATGATGAGAAGGCCCAAGTCCTTGAACGTCACGTCTTTGGAGATGATACGGTGTGTGCCAATCAAAATATCCACATGTCCGGCCTTGACCTCTTCGACGGTCTTTTTCTGTTCTTTAGCGGTCTTGAAACGGTTCATGTAATCCACCGTCACCGGGAAGCCGCGCAGACGGTTCATGAAGGTGTTGTAATGTTGCAGCGCGAGCACTGTTGTCGGGACGAGCACGGCGACCTGCTTGCCGTCGCACACCGCCTTGAACGCGGCGCGGATGGCCACCTCGGTCTTGCCGAAGCCGACGTCGCCGCACACGAGACGGTCCATCGGGCTTTCCTTCTCCATGTCGCGTTTCACGTCGATTGTCGCCTTGAGCTGGTCAGGCGTGTCCTCGTACATGAACGACGCCTCGAGCTCCGTCTGGAGGTAAGTGTCGGGCATGAACTGGAAACCCGCCGACTTCTTGCGCTCGGCGTAGAGCTTTATCAGCTCGCGGGCGATGTCCTTGACCTTGCTCTTCGTCCTTGACTTCAGCTTGTTCCACGTGTTCGAGCCGAGTTTGCTCAACGTCGGCTCCGCGCCGTCCTTGCCCGAATATTTCGCGATGCGGTGAAGCGAGTGGATGCTTACATACAAGAGGTCGCCGTTCTGATAGACGAGACGAAGTGCCTCCTGCTGTTTCCCGTGATTGTCAATGGTTTCCAGACCGTCGAAGCGGCCGATGCCGTGGTCGATGTGAGTGACGTAGTCGCCCGGTTTCAGGTCGTAAAGCTCCTTTATAGTCAACGCCTGACTGCTCGCGAAGCCTTCACGGAGATGGAAACGATGATAGCGTTCAAAGATCTGATGGTCGGTGAAACAACTGATTTTCAAATCATTATCAATGAAGCCAGCCTTTATCGAATAGAGAACAGGCTCGAAATCGCTGTTCAGTTCGTCTTTTTTCTGAAGGTCGTTGAGAATGCTCTGGATACGTTCGAGCTGTTTCTTGCTTTCGGAGAAGAAAAGCACACGGAAACCTTTGTCTTTCAACGAGTTGATGCTTTCAAGAAGCATGTCGAAGTTCTTGTTGAAGACAGGTTGCGCCGAAGTGTTGAATTCGACAATCTCCTTACCCGTTGAATCGGAATATGTCTCAAACGTAACAGTTTTCAAATCATCGAGTTGTGTGAGAAGTTCATCGCTTTGAGCGAATATGTCTTCCGGCTCGGCGAGTTCCTCCTGATTCTCAAGCGCGTCGTAGGCGTCGATGGCTTTCTTGTATTCGATATCGATTCTCTCTTTGAGAAAATCGGTTTCCTCAAGCCACACAACCGTCTGATTATTAAGATATTGAAAAATCGACTCACGTTCTTCCGACAATTTACGGTCTTGCAGATTCGGCAAAAGCACGATGCGGCTGAGTTTCTCGATGGAGAGCTGGTCAACGGGGTTGAACGAGCGTATCGACTCTATCTCATCGAAGTCGAAGACGATGCGGTAGGGGTAATCGTTGGCGAAAGAGAACACATCGACGATGCTTCCCCTGATGGCGAACTGTCCCGGCTCGACGACGAAATCCACGTGTTCGAAGTTATATTCGAGCAGCGTGTCGGTGATGAAGTCCATGTCGAATTTATCGCCTACAGCGAGCTTCAATGTGTTCTTGTTCATCGTCTTACGCGTCACGATCTTCTCGCAGAGGGCTTCCGGATAAGAGACGATTATGGTCTTCCGTTCCGATGTGGAGACGCGTTGCAAGACTTCGGTGCGTGATAATATATAGGTGTTGTCGGCCTTCTCCGGTTCGTACGGCCGTTTGTACGACGTCGGATAGAAGAGAATCATCTTCTTGGCGTAGTCGGTCTCGCGTTCGCCGTAGATGTTTTCGAGGTCGTTGTAGAAATACGCCGCCTGTTCCTTGTCGGGGCAGACGACGAAATGCTGTCCGCCGAGCCGTTCCGCCGCCGCCGCGGTGACGTAAGCCTTGGCCGAACCGACGAGGCTCTTGCAGAAGACGTCTTTCTTATCGTTAAGAAAACCAACGACTTCCGCAACACGCGCATCGTCTTTGTAATATGATACAAGATTTTCTTTCATTCTAAAACTAATCTTTCAGACATGTGATAGGAACCACATAGACACCGTCTTGACGGCGATAGCCATATTTACCTCCAGTGACAATCATCATAAGGTCTGGCTCACGGATTGGGTTCTGCTTCTCGGTTTTGTTATGCTCAATTATGAGACGCCTCAATTCCAACAGATGCCTTGCGCCATCTTCTATCTCGTGGCTTCCCAGCTTACATTCGACGAGGGCGTATCTGCCGTCGCTTCTGTGCAGGACGACATCTGCCTCCAGTCCGTACCGGTCACGGTAATAGCTGATATGTGAATCGATGTCGGAGGTGTATGCCTTGAGGTCGCGGATGCAGAGTTGTTCAAACAAGAAGCCGTATGTCTTAAGCTGCGTCATCAACGCTTCCGGCGAAAGCTGCAAAGCCGCCACGGCACGTGATGAAGACAAGTTGCTCAATGTCAACATCTGAAACAGCCTCAATGTTCATGTTTGGATTGTCGAACAAATCCCTCAAACTGACCATCCCATTTGATTCCTGCGATTCCCAGAGACTCATTGGCAGCATTTCCATTTGCGAGATTCTTCCGTTTCCGGAATGAAGAATCTTCGATTTGTCAACGGTATTGGAACCAGTGAGAACAAACAGGCCTTCCGCGCCACGCTCGTCAACCGTAGTACGCACAGCATCCCACAACACAGGGGCATCCTGCCACTCGTCAATAAGACGCGGATTTTTGCCAACCAGCAGAAGAGCCGGATTTGACGCGGCGGTTGTGAGATATTGCTCACGCATGCTCGTGTCCTGCATTTTTATCACACTTGCCGCTGCCTGTTCAGCTGTTGTAGTTTTTCCGCACCATTTTGGACCCTCAATCAACACAGCCCCAAACGCATTCAGACGCTCCCTCAACTGTATGTCTGCCATCCGGTTTAAATATTCCATACAAATATCTTTCTAAATTGGCTGCAAAATTACTAATAAAAAACGAACCAAACACAATTTCAACAAATTATTTTGCATATTTTGGAGATGTTTTGTTGGAGGTTTTGGAGGTATTTCGTTGGAGGTTTTGGAGGCATTTCGTTGGAGGTGCTGTACCAGCTCAAAAAAGTGGACACGAAAAATATTAATTGTGATTAATGTTTTTCAAAAGTGGACACCACCATTTTTTATTGACTTTTTTCGTTTGCAAAAATAGACATTTTTGATGTTTTTCAAGATTATTCGTTTCTAAAAGTGGACTGATATGAACCCCAAAAGTTGGACAAAAAACTTTTGGGATTCATATCACACGCCACGTCTCTACAAACGGACAACCTTGGTTTGACAACATTTCCTCAACATTTTGCTGTAGGCATGGCAACAATAACCATACAGCGGCGTCACATGACAACCATACTCTGTGTCATTCCATTCATTTTCATACAATCTTCTTTCATAATCATGACTCTTCGTCTTAAATCTGTTTTTTGACAACTTGTTCAACAATATTTTTTCAGGGTAAACCTTGTAACCCAAAAAAGATATTCCTTTGACACAAACATTGATTACTACAGGTTTCAATGTAAGGCAGAGATTGTATTCCGCAAATGACTTTATGCAGCTGACATATAACTTCAATTCACTCAATTCATCTGACATCAGAAGCATATCATCCATATAACGGACATAAAACCTGACTTTCAGCACCTCTTTTATGTAATGATCCATTCCCGAAAGATAGAAATTTGCGAAATACTGGCTTGTCAGATTCCCTATCGGAATGCCTCTACCCTCTGTCGTTGAATAGCTATCAATGATTTCATACAGAATATTCAACAATTTATTGTCTTTGAAAAGAGTTTTCAGTTTCCTCTTTAAAATATCGTGTGATATGCTGTCGAAATATTTCCTGAAATCCAGTTTGGCGACATATCTGTAGTTATGTATTTCACGAAAGGTCTTGTCAAGAGCCTTATAGATGCCTTTCCCGATTCTTGTGGCATACGTGTCTGCAATAAGATTTCTGTCGAAATACTGATGGCAGACATTCATGATGGCATGGTGCAGAACACGCTCATCGAATGAGGCAGCACATATCATTCTCTCCTTGGGGTCGAAAATCTTGAAATAATGGTACTTGCCGACATCAACACAATCATTTTCGACAGACTTTTTCAATTTCAGAAGGTTTTCATCCAATGATTTTGAAAAGCACTGCACTTCATATTTCCCTTCTTTTCCTCTGCGGGCTTTGATATAGGCGTAACGAAGATTTTCGATGTCGGCTATAGCTTCAATAAGATTACCTGCTCTTTTCATGTCAGTGTTCATTAAAAAGACACAGAGCGTTCGCACCGGAATCCACCGGCACTACCAGCACCGTGTCTTTGGCGGTTCAAGACCGTTCATATTCGACTCTTTTCGAGTGCAGGACAACACTCTGTTTAACAGTGGAAATCCATCCATCTTGTAAGCTGGGAGACCACGAGGCGGAAGCCGAGGTTGTTGTTACGGTTGTCTGGCGTGTTGTTGTTGCGATTAGACACGCGACAGTTCTGCGCGTTGTTGTTCCAACTGCCACCACGGTTCACGCGGTTAGAGCCTCTACGAGTGCAGACCTATTGGTTTTCGATATTTTCCTTGTTTTCCTCCTTTTGTATTTCATACAGTTCAAAAAGACGCATCCCGTATTTTTCGTATTTCTTCTCACCGACACCTTTCACCGACTTGATTTTCCCCAGTTCCATTGAAGGTAGTTTAGCAATTCCCGACAGCTCCTCATCGGTAAAAATCATGTATGGCGGCAACGCCATCTCTTCCGCCATCTGCTTGCGGCATTTCCTTAATATTGAAAACCGCTCGAACTCCTTTTCACCAAGAACCTGCTTGTAATCGACCTTATTTGTTGTCGTTGTGGCGTTTGTCGGTGCAAACTGCGGAAGATATTTCACACAGAAACACCAGCATTTCTCACTCTGGCAGAAATACTGCCCGACTTCAAGGACCTTGTTGATGGAAAGGAATTTGTTCATTTCATCAAGCATTTCCCCGCTGTCGTATATCGGGATAGTGAATGTCTTTATTTGCATATCGTCATAATTTCACCTTAAATTTTTCGCTGCGGTTTGCCGTCATTTCGCTTGCTGTCCGCTTCACTCCGTATCGCGGCCTCGCTGCGCTCAATTCCGCCAAACCGCCCCGACTCCGCAGCTTACAAGATGGACGGATTAGCCGACTGTTTACTGGGAGACCACGAGGCGGAAGCCGAGGCTGCGGCTACGGAAGTCTGGCGCGTTGCTGTTGCGATTAGACACGCGACAGTACTGCGCGCTGCTGTACCAACTGCCACCACGGTACACGCGGTTAGAGCCGGACGACGGCCCATGTGGGTTAGTCTGTGAACCGCTGCCGTAACTGTCGTACCAGTCCAGACACCACTCCCAGACGTTGCCGCTCATGTCGTAGATGCCAAGCTCGTTGGGCGACTTCGTGCCTACTGGTTTCGTTCCACTGTCATTTGTTGTACTCGTGTACCACGCCACTTCGCCTATGCTGTTGCTACCGCTGTACTTGTATCCCCTGCTCCTGCTTCCGCCTCTCGCAGCGTACTCCCACTCCGCCTCAGTCGGAAGACGGAAGTTCGCCCCCGTCAGGCTGTTCAGCTTCCTTATGAACGTCTGGCAGTCGTCCCAGCTAACCTGCTCCACGGGAAGTTTGTTTCCTTTGAAATAACTCGGGTTGCTCCCCATCACCGCCTCCCAAAGCTCCTGTGTAACCTCGAACTTACCGATGCAGTAGTCGCTCAATGTCACCTCGTGGGCATCCTTATCTTCGCCCATGGTGAACGTGCCGCCCTCAACGGCCACCATCTCAAACGAAACACCGTTCACTGTGAAGGTCTTGTTGCCAGCCGCGCTGCCGCCCGCGCCTGCCGCCACTGTCTGCTGTTTCTTGGTCAGCGTCACCGTGGCTTGCGCTATCTTGTTCTCCTCTATGGTAACCTGCTTGGTGGCGTTCTCGTAGCCTTTCTTGCGCAACTCTATGCTGTGAGTGCCTATCAGCACGTCGGAGAAGATGTCGGGCGACGTCCCTATCTTCTTCCCGTCAAGATAGACGTCGCAGTTGCCCGGAGTGCTGTTGAGGTTGAGTTTGCCGTATATGGGCTTGGGCGCGTCGAGAGTGAGGCTTCTCCGTTCCTGTTTGGCAAGTGTGAGGCTCTGTCTCACGGTGCTGTGCCCTGCCCTTCGCGCCTCCACGATGTACATGCCTGCGTCGAGGCTGCCGTTCCAACTTCCGGTCCCAATCTTCTTGTCGTTGAGATAGAGTTCGGCGGAAGAATCGCCGCACGATAGGGTCAGCTGTGCCTGTGCCGAGACGAGTGTCACCGTCTTTGTCACTTTGGTTTTTCCTATGGTAAAAGTCCCTTCGTCACCGACGAAGCTCGGGGCCTCGATGCGGTATTTGTGTTCGCCGTACGGCAGCATGATGGTCAGTTCGCCGTCGGTTGTAGCACGGAGGTCGCCGTCAACATACACGTTTGCCGTTGCCGGTGTCACGGTAAGCACGAAATACTGTCCGCCCATATCGGCTTCCGGCTTCAGGCCCGGGTTGAAGTTGTTCACCAGCGTCAGCTCGTAGCAGCCGTTGGGTTTCATGTCGTACGGGAACGTGAACTCGGTCGAGCTGAAGTCGGGGTGCGAGATCTTGATGTAGTCGGCGTGATACGTCAGGTACAGCCACACCTCGCCCACCTTATATTGGATGTCGGTATCGACAGCTGCGTTGCCGCCGAACGTCAGCTC
>JAGHUX010000002.1 GCA_018064605.1 Candidatus Limimorpha caballi
CTTCTGGGTCTTGACGCTCTCGCCTGTCAGTCTGACGATGTACGCGCCGGTGTTGAGGCCGCCGACGTTCACCGTCTGGCCGTGCACCTCTTCGCTGACGATGACTCTTCCGAGGATGTCGAATATCTGGAGCGTACCTTCACCGTTGATTACGAGCTCGTTGCCGTTCTGGTACGCGAAGTGTTCGTTTTCGTCTTGGCTGTTGCTGATTTTGAGTTTCACCGTGAAACGGTTTTCGTTGTCGCGAGGCGAGCCGATGAACGTGTAGCTGTCTTCGAGCAGCATGTTGGTCTCGGTGCCTGTCATGTTATCTACGAGCACGAGCGTGCTGACGTCGTCTGTCGGCTTTAGGCTGATGCTGTAGCTGCCTGTCGTCATGGCCTTGAAGCTGACCGGGAAGACAGTCGTGCTTTCGTTCATAAATGCGATTGCGAAGTCTTCGCCGTCATGCGGGACGTAGAGCATCGGGGCTTGTGCGTTGCGGTGGCTGACCTTGTTGAGGCCGGTGCCTTCGCCGAACATCGCGTAGGCGTTGTCGCGGTAGCTGCTGTTCGACACGATGATCTCGATGTTGGTGCTCTGCTCATTCGAGCGTTCGCCCTTGCTCGGTGCTGATGTCGGCTTTTTGATTGTCACGCTGCCGGCTGTCATCGCCTGCACGAGGAAGCCCTGGAGAGGTTTGATTTCTTCTGTCGTAAGCTCTGTTCCCCATGTGTTTTGGTTTGTGAGGACGTAGAAACCGTTTGCCAATTCAGCTTCACCCTGCGAAACCACATCGGATAACTGGATGTTCTGTGTGAATGGGTTGCCTATAAGGTTGAAGCCATTGCCCTTGCTGCCTGTCGAAGTCAGGTTGACGGCAACATTGTCAGCATTGGTCGCACCTTTGAATTCGAGTTCGGTGTTGGCTTTGTTATGACATATGTAGCCGATGCCTTTGTCAATCGTCGTGAATTCAGGGTCCTCGCCTGATGAGGGTCTTGAGTTCACCCATTCGCCCTTCTTTTCATCGAGGCGGTAGAGGTCGTAGTCTGTGCCGGTGACACCGCTACTCGGGATGAGGTTGGTGACATCTGCGAACGCGGTGTTTTCGGCTGCGAGCGGCGAGCTGATGGTGTACCAGTTCACATCGCTTGCCTTGCTTGGGGTGCTGCCGGTTATTTCCTTCTCCAACGTGGCGTGGACGCTGCTGCCGGTGATGAGCTGTCCGCCGTCCCCGATGACGAGGTCTTCGGCTTTAGTGTTGGTCATTGTCCCCGAGACATTGAGGATGCCGTTGCGCTGGATGAGTATTGGGTGACTTACCTTGAGGTTGCTTGTGTTCACTTCTTCGTTGATGGCGGAACCGAACAGAATGGTCAGCGTGTTGTCGTCTGTAAGTGTGTAGGTTTCTTTTGTCTGACCGTTCACGACAATACTGACGGCGTCGTTTTCGCCGAGAACGGCACTCGGCTGGCTGCTGAGCTGATACCAGCCGTTGTTGTTTTTGTCTTGCCGTGTGACAACGGCGTTGATTTCCTGTGAGTTAGCCGTGATGCAGAATAATATTCCGACGATGGCCACCAGTAATTTTTTCATCATATAGCTTAAAAAGGTTGTTTCCAAATCGGCTGCAAAGATACTGATTTTTCCCACACAAACGCAAATCATTTTGTAAAAAAAAACGAAATGTTTTCTGTGAGCCTTTCACCTCTCCCCTCTCACCTTTCACCTTTCACCGTTCACCTTTCACCTTTACCCTTTACCCTTTACCCTTTACCCGCTACTCCTTCCCGCACTCCACCTGCTCCGGATTATAGAGTTTGATGGTCTTGTCGCCTTTGGTGACTTCGATAGACGGGCAGTTGGTGCAGGGTTCGCCCATCTCGCCGAGCACTCTTTCTTCCTCTGTCAAATATTTGACTGTGCTGAATTTTCCTCTGTACCAATTGCCATTGTCATCGGGTCTGGGGCCTGCCCACTCAATAGGCAGTGTCAGTGTGACGGGAACAGAAGAGCCGACGTTATAAAATGCATCGATACCGATAGCATTATCACAATGCCACCCATCAAAAGTAACGGAAGTCAAGCTGCTGCAACCCCGGAAAGCCCATTCTCCAATCGAAGTGACGGTAGAGGGAATGTTGATAGAAGTCAAATTGCTGCATTCATAGAAAAATTTGGTTCCAATTGAAGTGACGGACAAACCGATAATGCATTGCGTCACTTGGCTATCAAAAAAAATATCATAAATGGTGCCGCTCACACCACTGGCTATGGCGTTTGAATTTAAGATGATGGAAGTCAAGCTGCTGCAACCCCGGAAAGCACTTTCTCCAATCGAAGTGACGGCAGCGGGAATGTTGACGGAAGTCAAGCTGCTGCAACCCCGGAAAGCATGTTCTCCAATCGAAGTGACGGCAGCAGGGATGTTGACGGAAGTCAAGCTGCTGCAAACACAGAAAGCATATCCTTCAATCGAAGTGACGGCAGCGGGGATGTTGATGGAAGTCAAGCTGCTGCAACCATAGAAAGCATATCTTCCAATCGAAGTGACGGAAGCGGGGATGTTGAGGAAAGTCAAACTGCTGCAACGAAAGAAAACCTGTTCTCCAATCGAAGTGACGGAAGCGGGGATGTTGATGGAAGTCAAGCTGCTGCATTCCAAGAAATTAGCACCTCCAAAGGAAGTGACATCATTATCAAATTTAATTATTCCCATGCCGTTCTCATAGGTGTTGCTTATGATATTACAACCTCCAAAACCATGGCTATAAGGTTCTACCACCTGTCCCGTAGAGCTGGTGTACCAGATTTCGTTATTGAGTTGGGTCGTGTGAAGCAGCACCACACTTCCCGTTATCTCTGCGGTGCATTCTTTGTCCTCGAAGTTATGGCCGCAGGTGGTGCAGTGCCAGTGCTCAATGTTTCCGTCTTCGGTTTCCGTAGGGGCAGTGTAGGGATGGTATTCTGGCGTATGTGTTGCCTGTGTTCCGTGGTCGGTGTTGCTGTAGGTGTCGCTGCCGTCGCATAGATGGACGAGATAGACGGTGTTTCCTTCGCATTGCGCGAGAACCGGATAATCGTCCCCGCCATCTCCGAGTTTCTGGTGCCATGTCACGTCAACGGACGACG
>JAGHUX010000054.1 GCA_018064605.1 Candidatus Limimorpha caballi
CAATATGGAAACGTTTGTAATTGTCTTGAGCTTTTAGACTATAAGTTAATAGCACAAGAGAAATAAACAATACGACAATATACTTTTTCATTGTTTGATAATTTTTTTCAAATAGTTATATTGCGATGTTTTTATGCTAATGACATAAATTCCTGAAGGTAAGTTTGTCAAAGAATATCTTTCCGAGTAAAATCCTTGACTCTTTCCCCCTGAAAATAAAGGGAACACTTCACCGTTCATATTTAATATTGATATATACACATTATCATCGCATTCCATGGTGTAACTCAAAACAATTTCGTTGATTGTAGGGTTTGGATAAACATAAAAATCTTTATTAGAGATTGTTATTAGCACTTCATCTATGGTTTCTTGATTATCAATATTACTGACATTATTATCAAAAGCATAATCCCTGTTTCTATCACAAGAGCTAATTGCTGCCACAAAATGAGAACCGGTTTTGGCGTGAAAACCAGGTTTTAGTTGTATTACCTCTCCAGCTTCCCAAACAACATCGGATCCCGAATTCATAGTATAATTACTTTCATTTCTAATCTCAGTATTTGCGTCATATTCTTTAATTTGACCATATGTATAGCTTTCAGGATAATAAAATATATAATTAACAAAACAATCATTTGTGCCATTAACATTTAATGATGGATCCCCTAATAGATTGTATGATTTCATATATCGATAACGTCTTGCATCATTTAACGTAGCCCAAAAAGAATCCCAATATCCGTTTTTGCCATTATTAACAATTGCAGCAATGTTTGTTTGGTTTTGAAAATTATTATAAAACATCTTTTTTTCAATAACCTGATCAGGATGATTACATGTTTCAATGGATGAACCAAAATATGTTACAGAGCCAGCCTCTGGTGCTTTTATCCACGTTTCGCCGATGCATTCGTCTTGATAATAATTGCCCGTGTTGCATGCAAAGGCGAAAACAAAAGGATAGATTGTATTACTAGCTGAATAAATCATATTAGAATTAAGGGTGAAAGATTCGCCAAACCATCCATAAATGCCTCCATGTCCAGAGTATATGAAATATTTTGGATCGTTTGAAAGAGCCTGAGAAACTGCACTATTATTTGGTTGATAATGTTTGTACCAATCAAACCCCAGAGGATTAAATGTATGGCTAACAACATATTCGTGAGCTTTTTCAAATTGTCTTCGCCACCACCAATCAACGAATATGTTTTTATTGCTGTCTCCAGCTATAAGATATACCCGATTAACAAAACTTGACATATTCGTTTCCATATAAATGGTTTTATCAATGATATTTTGTAGTTGATAATTGCTAGTTATTGGAAAACGACCAAGAAATACATCGGAGTAATAATCAATACCGTCCAATCTTGAATAATGCAAATCAGTTATGGGGTCATTTTGAGAATTACCACTACCATCTCCTGCAGATGCCGGTATTGTATTAACATCGCCAACAAGTAAAACATATTCCGGACGTGTGTTAGTATTATTGTAAAAGCCTTGTATATAAGATTGTATACTTGCAGCGGCACTACCTGTTTCTTGGGTGGTCGCAATAAAAACCTCGTATCCTGAATTAATTTTATAATTGGCAAAACTGTACAATGTTGACAAATATGCGGAATCAACAATCATAAGATACCTTTCTTTGCTAAGATTAGTGCTTCTTATAGTGTAATTAACAAAAAAGTTGTTAAGATAATGTTCGGTCACTTCAGTAAATCGCCTTGGGGTTTCGATAATTCTATCATCTAACGTGAAATTGATAGTTATTCTCCCTGATAAACAAACATTAACAAGTGAATTGGATGGATTATATGAGAATGGACACACAGTGACAGGTACACCTTTTGCTCCAAACACATTGTACTCATCAGTGATGATAACTTTATCTGAGTATATCCAGGAAGAGGAATTATAGCATGTGGCATCCATTACAAAATTATAGACGACAAGAGTATCTTTAAGTATTTCTTCCTGTCGAGGCATTATTTGATGGGGAGATATGAAAGAATCATCACCTGTGGATACAAAACTTGCAGTTATGTTTGTTGCATTATATGGTAAACAAACATTAAAAGTCAGTTGAGGTATTTGAGGCCACCCCACGCTGTCAATGATTCCGAAGTCAATATTATCAATCTTAATATAACTGAAAGTTTGATTAACATTATAATAGGGGTTTAATACCGTATCAATAACAGAATAATTGGGTAGCGTAAAATCCAGAATTATACTAGATTTGTTTTGGCTTACAATATTAATACTTCTATTTTGGGCATTTAAACCTATACTGATTGAAATCAGTATAGAAAAAAATGCTTTATTGATAGCATTCATGGTATTACTCCTTTCCTTCGTTTTGAGCCTCCAGCTTTTCAATCTTTTTTTCCAACTCAATCACATAAAGCGTCAGCTCCTCTATCTTCTGCAACAAGATGGCATTCATTTCACCAAGTTCTATGCCTTCTTTCTCCACTTCAGTCGCCGAAGGCACATTGGGCAGATGTCCATTCCGCTTGATAAAACGTTCAGTTTCTTTTAAAGACATAAGATTGTAGTTATTATCGAAAACAAAATCCGACCAATTTGCAATCTCGACTATAACCTCCTTTGAACGAATTGTGCCATTAACTTCAAGGGCTTTTGTCGGGTTTGCAGTACCGCTTCCAATTCTTACGTTTCCGTTGGTGTGTACATATATGCCACCAGTCCCCAAAGTCCCATTGACTATTTTGTTGCCGTTAAGGTTCAGGTTATGCGACGCTGTGTGATTGCCCATGTTGTCGTGGAATGTAGAAAAGTCTGTTGTCAGCAAGTCTCCGTCACTGTCAATTGTTATGACTTTCGTCGAGTTTCCGGCAAGGCTTCTGAAATTAATGTCGCCCGTCACCTTCAGTGATTCTGATTGCAACCCTGCAGCTTTCAAATCACCCGAAACATCAAATTTGCATGACGGTCTGTTTGTGCCTACACCTATGTCACCATTGTTTTTTATGAATATCAGGTTGTTAGTGGGTGTACCGCCGTTGGGAATGAAGAAATTCAGGCCCGCACCGGTGTACCTGATGCCGAAATCACCGTATATTGACGATGAGGAGTTTGCAAACAACAGACTTTTCCCCGAACCGCTTATCATGGTGTTTCCATTAATGTGTAATTCTTGTTTTGGGTCGGTGGTTCCGACTCCAACAAAAGCCGGAACGTCTTGTGTTGACTGCTGGCGTATAGTCATTGCCGGAGAGCTGCTGTTTACCCCAAACATGATGCTTTTCGAGATGCCGTTTGTCAACATCGACGTGGAATTGTATCCGCAGCCTATTACAATAGAGTTAATCCCTGTTGCGGTGGCATCTCTCCCGAAAGTGAAAGAGGTGTTTTGGGAATGAATGTTTTTGCCGATTGCGACAGCGTACAGACCGGTGGCCGAAGCGTCGAGTCCCAAGGCTGTTGTGTAGTTTCCCGATGCTGTGGAATTACACCCGGAAGCAAAAGCAGAGTGACCAGTGGCTGTGGTGTTTGTTCCCAATCTGCTGGCGTTGATCCCCATCTGTGTTTCATCGCCATCACATTGTACACATTGTGCATAGATATTTAATGAGAATCCAACCGATAAAATTAATAAAAATGATAATTTTTTCATGGCTTTATTTTTTGTTCATAAATCACTCTGTCACCGTGAAATCACCGCAGTAAACATCGCCGTTGTTCAGTGTTATCGTCACCGTGTAGAAGCCCTCGTCCTCGATGAGCAGCGTCGCCATGTCGGGCGTGTGAAGGATGTTGTCGCGGTCGATATAGACGCCGTTTTTGTTCGTGACCACGATGTGCGCTATGCCCACATTCTCGTTGATGTAAATGGTTAGCGCGTGGCCGTCGATGGAGGCGGAGACTGGATTGTCTTTGCTTTCTGTTTGCGTTGCAGTCTCACCAAATAACAAAATTGGGTATTGATCTGTGTTTGTTTGACTTTTCCCCAATGACATGAATGAAATCACAATCATTGTCAATAATAAAATGTGTGTTTTCGCCATATCTGTTATACTTTTAATTTGTCTTGCAAAAATATGGCAAATATTTTTATGATTTCAAAATATTTTTTAAACCAAATGAAACCAAAATAAATTTAAAATACTGATAGTGTGTGTATTAAGATATAGTATGGAATAGCAAAAAAGTGGTAAAATTTAACATACAGTGGTCAATTATAAAGATAGCAGATGTGATTTGTCAAAAAATCCTTGACATTCTCTTCTGTTTTCAACGCTTTTTTGATGGAGTTGATGCGTTTGTTCGCGCCCTGATACGTTGTTTCTGTCAGTGCTGCAATTTCAGCCGTGGTCATGTCAAGTAGGCAAAGGCAACACACCACAGTGTTGTCGCCTTTGATGCCATAGACACTTGACAATGTTTCGGTCAATCCTGGTATGCATTTTTTGGCAGCGTTTCTCAATGCCGTCTTTTCGCAGTCGCTTAACGCTATTCCTTTGCATGAAGATATGTTCTTTGTACTTATGCGCTTGTCTTCCATTCGCTTCTTGATAGTGATGCAAATATTCTGATTTTCAAATTCAGACAGACATTCACTGGTGTTATTACCACTGTAAGCCTTGGCGGAATTCACTAGTGCTTCATGGCGACGTTCCAATTCGGCAGTCTTGTTTTCATATCTGCTGATTATTTTGTTTTTGCCGGAAATCTCAGTAGTATGTTTCTTATTTCTTTTAATGTGAAAACCCAACCAGATGATAAAAACGACAAACAGTGACACTGAAACTGACACGGCATACATCATGTTCTTGTGTCGCTGACGGTTTAGGTATTTCTCATTACTATATTTGTTATAACTGTCAAACAATGATTTAGACTTCGATGTTCTGTCAAGCTCTTTTTCAATATTCTTTGAATAAAAGTCACTAAAATAAGTTTTTTTGTCATGATTACCTAACGAATCATGGATTGCTGAAAGCATTTTTGCCGCTGAAAGTCTGATGTATCTGCTGTCAGATGCGAAGCATTTGTCGAGATGATACAACGCCGAATCGTAAATGTTGTCAGCGTAAAACATATTACCTATGCCGAGTTCGTATGAATTGACGGGCGACATATTCGATTTGTCATTTTTCAGCAGATTTCTCATGATATGGTACGCAGTGTCCTTCAATCCATTGTCATAGTAAATCCTCGCAATCATGTTCTCAACGCAGTCTGTTAACATGTTCGTTTCCAAGGCGTTGTTGTAATACACGAGTGCGCTGTCGGGAAATCCACCCATGTAGAACGAGTGGCCGATGTTTCTGAATAAGTTGGCTGACAATATTGTATCTTCAATTAAATTAGAATACTTAAGTGCGTATTTGTAAAATTCAATAGCAGACTTGCCGTTATTTTCGGAATAAAACATTTCACCAAGTCTGTAGTATATCAAGGCCATGAATCTCTCTTTCTCATGATTTCCATCACTTGTCATTCCCTTCCTCGCCGCCTTCGCAATCTCCGGGAACGCCTCCTCCATGATGTCGGCGGCCTTGAGGTAGTCGGCGCACGCCGCCACGATGTCGTCGTCCTCCGTCTCGCCGACGGCCTTGTAGTAGTGCGCCCGCGCCGTC
>JAGHUX010000012.1 GCA_018064605.1 Candidatus Limimorpha caballi
CAATATGGAAACGTTTGTAATTGTCTTGAGCTTTTAGACTATAAGTTAATAGCACAAGAGAAATAAACAATACGACAATATACTTTTTCATTGTTTGATAAGTTTTTTCAAATCCTGAATTCAAGTAATAAACGCAACTTTTTGATTGATATTTTCGATTGACGGTGCGAAGTTACGCAAAAAATATTCAATCGGAGTCGAAAATTTCAGCCTTTTTCTCGATACGTTGTTTAATTTATTCTGTATCAATAGAATATCTTTGTCGTTGAGGTTCCAACGTGCGTGAAACAATTGGGAGTTTTTATATATGTTTGTGATTTGGGGGATTTTTCCACTGGTTTTGAAATGTCGAAGGTATGACTATAATTTCAAATGTCAGGAAAATTAAAAAAGATGCACCAAAACCACAAGTCTCGGTGCATCTTAATAATTGGAATAACTTGATTCACATTTCCACTGAAACTTTCAGTGTCTTACAAATCATTTATCCCTTTCCTCTCTTAACTCTCCTCTCTACTCTCTTAACTCTACTCTCTCCTCTCTTAACTTATTTCTTTATCGCCGCGATGCCTGGCAGTTCCTTGCCTTCGATGGCTTCGAGCAACGCGCCGCCGCCCGTTGAGACGTACGACACCTTGTCGGCGAGGCCGAACTTGTTGATGCACGCAACCGAGTCGCCGCCGCAATCAAAAGTTCGGTGAACACCTCCCCGCTCGGGTCAACGTACTTCAGCGGGTTGTAGAAGCAGTAAGCGTAGCGGTTGAACCCCTGCTGCGAGGTGGGGTCCTGGATGTAGTTGTATGCAAACTTCCTCTCCATGTTGTTGATGCTATCTT
The DNA here is from genome assembly GCA_018064605.1 of Candidatus Limimorpha caballi. Taxonomy (GTDB): domain Bacteria; phylum Bacteroidota; class Bacteroidia; order Bacteroidales; family F082; genus Limimorpha; species Limimorpha caballi. The sequence goes on from JAGHUX010000012.1 coordinate 837, forward strand.
TACGAGCCGCTAAATTACGGATTATTTGAACACAAGTTACACGAGTTCAGTGAAGCCAGCCCTTTGTGTTATTTTTGTTGTGGTAAAAAAATAATAATGGGCAAAAGTACACATTTTTTCGGACTACCGCTCTATGGCCAGGTGATAAATTGCTTGACAAGTCAAGAATCTTTTAAATCATGTATTACGTCAACTTCCACAGCCTCTTCAACTTCACACGTTTTCAGTTTTTATCGGACAGCAATATCTCAAAACCTCGTCCAGATGCGCTGCGGTGCGTCTCTACAGCCAGACAACGCCGACCTGACAACAAATTATTTTTTCAAAAAAACATCTGATTCAAAATATTATGTGTATTTTTGCAGCGATTTCAAAAGTGTAAAAATATTAAAGTTTTGAAAATGAAACTGATTGAAAGAAACATTTATCTCGACAGAATAAAGTCAAAAAAAGGCTCTCCGGACATAAAAATAATAACAGGAATAAGACGTGCCGGGAAGTCAAAACTGCTGCTGTCATATATGGATTACTTGAGTAAGATTGATGACAAAGCCAACATCATTTTCATTGATTTCCGTCTGCTAAATACAGAGCCACTAAAAGAATACCACGCATTGAATAATTATATTGAAGAGCATTACATTTGTGGCAAGAACAATTACATCTGCATTGACGAAATTCAGATGTGCGAACATTTTGAATTGGCAATCAATAGTTTACATGCAACTGAAAAATATGACATTTATCTGACAGGCAGCAACGCCTTCATGCTTTCAAGCGACTTGGCGACTTTGTTCACAGGTCGTTATATTGAGATTCAGGTGTTTCCATTCAGTTTTAATGAATACAGAAAATATTTTGGTGAGGATGACAATATCCAAAGACAATTTGATAACTATGTGATTGAAGGAGGTCTTGCCGGCAGTTATCTTTATGAAAAAACAGAAGACAAGACAACATATATCCGTGACGTTTACAACACTATTCTTCAAAGGGACTTGGTAGAGAAATATAATCTTCCCGACAACAGAGTCCTGACAAGACTTGTCGAATATATGATGGACAATGTAAGCAACATTTCTTCTCCAAACAGCATTTCTGAAAATCTAACAAAAAACGGGATAAGCACCAACCACGTTACAATATCGACGTATCTTGAACACCTGGCAAAGTCGTTTGTGCTTTACAAGATTGACCGATATGACATTCGCGGAAAGAAATATCTGCAATCTCTCAACAAATTTTATCTCGCCGATACAGGCATACGTTTTGCTGTTTTAGGACACCGAAACATGGATTGGGGCCGAATGTATGAGAACATTGTATGTCTTGAATTTCTGAGGCGTGGTTACGAGATTTACGTTGGCAAATTATACCAGAAAGAAATCGATTTTGTTGCCATTAAAGGCTCGGAAAAATTATATGTTCAAGTAAGCGACGACATCAGCAACGATGAGACTTTCATGCGTGAATACTCACCTCTACTTCAAATCAGGGATGCATATCCAAAGATGATAATTGCACGGACACGCAATCCTCGCTATGATTATCAAGGAATTGAAATAGTTGACTTGGCAGAATGGCTTGTTGATATATAAAAACAAAATCTTAATTTAATGAAAACGCCCGTCTCAAAAAAACGAATGTCATTTCCTGAGTCAGGTTGACTGTTTTATGTCTTTACTCCTTGTTTGAGTTGACTCGGTTAAACGTTATGTTTCACTCTTTCACGAACTTCCCTTTCAGAAGCTCCTTTTCACTGTTGAATACCGAATAGACGTACGTTCCCGCTTCGAGCGACGAGGCGTCGATGGTGAGAAGGTTCCCGTTGCCGCGTATGATGCGGCTCATACGGACCATGCCCTGCATGTCGGTGATGCTCACACGGTTCTCTGTGTTTTCGGGAATGCCGGAGATGTCGATGTTAAGCTCCCCGCGCGTCGGGTTCGGGAACGCAACCGCCTGAAGTTTATCATGCGGAATCTCCTTCACGCCGCACGGGATGGGATTGAAGTCCTCGCGCGAGAACTTGATGATAACTGCATTTTCAAAACCAGGATACGGGTCGCGAAAAGTTATCAGCATACAACCGCCGTCATTCGTTGGCAACACTTTGTGTGCAGAACAATTAAGATATGATGATGCCAATGTTATTGTTCCAAGCACTTCCATGTCTGTATTAAACAAGCATACCCCGCCGCTGATGTTAAAACCTTTAAATGCTTCGTATTTGTAGAATCCTCCATATATGGTGGTGTCATTAACCATAGCTACAGTAGTAGCATTGATACTGGTGTCAGCAATATGGTGTATGTTTTTATAACTATTTACAGTTCCGTCAAGGTTTAAATCAGCAAGCATCAACTCCCAATGTTCGCCGAGAGTATGACCGTATGCCAGCATCCTGTCATCAGACATCCACGTATCAGTATATATTCTATCAAACAGAGAACTTCCGTTGTTGTATTTCGGATAAAATTCCCTTTTGAAATTAAACTCATTGTCGTAGAATATCACTGATGCTATTCCGCCGCTTCCATTTCCCAAAACGATGTATCCGTCCTCACAAGGATTCTTCATTATTTGAAAACATTCAAAACTTTCCATGTAATATTCGGGATCGGACGACTGAACTGGCTTAACATAGCGGCAAGAAAGAGAGTCGCCGAGTTCATCAAAACGATAGAAAAACGGACGTCTGATTGTCTGTTCAATGCCATTACTATGGATTTTTATATACTTGTAGTTGCCACACATCACAGTTGTACCGTCGTCATCAAGAAGCAATTCACCTATGCTGATAGATTCCGCAACGGAATCCGATTCATAAAACCTTGACGAAGTCATTGTGAAATCAGGGTCAAATACAATTATTCCAAATTTTAAAATATTTTGGCTTTTATTGTCAATCACCGAAGCAGCAACCATATAGTTGTTGTTTTCCAGTTGAATTATCTCCCCAAAAACCAATTTTTGGTCTGCAAAATTGAATTGACTGTTATCATACACATGTATTGTATAATCTCCATCATTTGAACTCTGCATCAACATGGGACAATATGATGTATCGCTAACACCACATTGTCCAACCGCTATGATATCCCCATTATTGGAGACAATACCACTCCAAGTAACAGAATACGTGTACTCATCCAAGTCTATCACCCACTGCTGGGTGTTCCCGAGAATAGGGCATAAAAGCATTAATAATATGATCAGTTTTTTCATATATTGTAAGTTTTATATAAATTTTCAAGGAAAGCACCATCTCGGCGGGAACAGGCAACATCCACTTTCGCTATGATAATCAGTGGTTTATATGACAAATCAGTGGTCGTCATGGCATTTCAATTTTGAAAGGTCGAAATTAAAAAGAGATTTTTGAAATGTCAATGGATTTTCTGAAAAAATTTGGCGTATGGGTCAAATGAAACAAAAACCCCACCTTTACACGAAAGGCGGGGAAAAACAATATAAAGATTATGAAAAAAATTTTCTTTTTCAATTCCGCTGCAAAAATAGCATTTTATTTGATACGATGACAACTTTCATGAAAAAAATTATCACCTTGCTTGCCTTTTTTGCAATGGAGAATTTTCATAAAAGACAATAAAGATTCACTTCACCATGGAATTGCTTCCACGGTGAATCAAATCTTTATCTCTTTTCCATGTCCACGACTTATTTTTTTGCTCCTTCCATGACGAGTTTTCCTTTGTAGTAAAGGTCGCCGTCAACGTAGTAAGCTCTGTGATAGACGTGGATTGTGCCTGTCACCGGGCATGTCGCCAATGTCGGGCATTCTGCTTTGTAGTGAGTTCTTCTCTTAGCGCCTCTTGTGTGAGACTGTCTTCGTTTAGGATGTGCCATTTTACACTATTTTTAGTTATTAATTATCTAATTTATCTTTCAACTGTTTCATCATTTCACTCCAGACTGCATTGGCATCGCTCTCATTTTCAACGTCTTGTGTCTTGTCTTCATGATAAAGCATATCCAAAACATCCTTGTTGCATTCGCTTTCATCTTGATGAACGCGGTGAATCGGCAGAGACAGGATTATGTATTCATAAATCAAGTCACTGACATCGAACTCGTTGTCGTTCTTTGTTATGAAGATGACGTCATCGTCCTCATTGCCGTTCGCGGCGCCGTATTTCAGGTAAATCTCCGCCGACCCCTCGATTGGCTGCTCGTAGTCATCGCCGCATCTGTCGCACTGAAGAACAACTTTCCCTTCAAAATTCAACGCCAAAACGAACATAGTTTCCATTTTTTCGATGTCAAGACGAAGGTTCACGACACCGTTTTTCACTTCGGAATATTCTCTCTCTCCGAAGAATTTGTCGCTTATAACATATTGATAATCAGTATGTCCAAACGGCAAGCCAATCAATGGGATTGTATATTCGTTATCTTCTTTTTTCATTATACCAATTCGGGGTGCAAAGATATGAATATTTTCATTCATCTTAACACAAAAAACATTAATTTTTTAGTGCTTTTTGCAGAATCTCATCCATCGGTTCATATATCTGGTAGAACGCCTCGTCGCCGAAGATGTTCCGTGCGACGTAAGCCTTGAACAGCGGGCCCATCAGCTTCTTCGCCTTTGCCGTCTGCTCGTCGGTGCCGGTGATTTTCTTCTCCCCGGCTTCTTTCATGATGTCGCCGAACATCTTGTCGGTGAACACGAACCTGTCGTTGAATGCTTTTGCACTGCCGTGATTGAGTATTTCATCACGATGCGCGTCGGAGAAGTCGAAGGCGTATTGGAACAAAATGCTTGCGTTCACGATTTTGTTGAAGAAATATTCCGTTGAGTCTTGGCGCAGTGCGACATAGACGTCGGGCATGATGCCTCCGCCGCCATAGACTATTCTGCCGCCCGGTGTCGTATATCTCAGTGAGTCAGCGAAATGTATGCTGTCGCTGCTGAACATCTCGCCAGTGGTGTATCTGTCGTAAGCCTCGAAGAGGTATTTCTCCCTGTCGCCGTCGTAAGGTTTCTGGATGCAGCGGCCTGTCGGGGTGTAGTAGCGTGCCACGGTGAGACGCAGTCCGGCTCCGTCGCCGAGGTCGAACTGTTCCTGCACGAGTCCCTTGCCGAAGGAGCGGCGTCCGACGATGGTGCCGCGGTCGTTGTCCTGCAACGCGCCGGCCACTATCTCGCTCGCGCTCGCCGAGCCTTCGTCGATGAGTATCGTGACGGGCGTGTCCTCGAGCATGCCTTTTCTCCTCGCGAAGATGTATTGCCTGTCGCGGTGCTCGCCCTGTGTATAGACTATGAGGCTGCCTTTCGGGAGCATCTCGTCGGCGATGTCAACGGCCTCGCTGAGGTAGCCGCCGCTGTTGTCGCGCAGGTCGAAGATGAAATGCGTCATGCCTTTGGCTTTCAGTTCCTTGACGGCTTTCACAAATTCTTTGTGCGTCGTCGCGATGAACTTCGACAGCTTGAGGTAGCCTGTGGTGTCGTTGATCATGTAAGCCACCTCGACGCTGTATGTCGGGATGACATCGCGTGTGATGGTGAAGTCGAGGAGTCCGGCGACGCCTCGGCGGTATATCTTCACTTCCGCCTTGGTGCCGCGAGGGCCTTTGAGCATCTTCATCGCCCTGGCGTTGGTGATGCCGTTGCCAGCGATGAGGCTGTCGCCGACATATACGATCCTGTCGCCGCCACGGATCCCGACCTTCTCCGACGGCCCGCCCTTTACCGTGCTGATGATGGTGATGGTGTCACGCTCGATGCGGAACGTCACGCCGATGCCTTCAAAGCTGCCCTGAAGCTCTTCCGTCACCTCTTCCAGGACTTCCGGCACGAAATATTCACTGTGCGGGTCCATCTTGTCGATGACGTTCTTCACGGCATCAATCTGAAGCTGATTTATGTTTACAGTGTCAACATATTCATTCTCAAGAAGATAGAAGACATCTTCTATTGTACTCAAATCTCCGTTGCCATGAGCGGCGACTTTTCCGGTGTTGTTGTTTGCCACATCGAAGCCGATGACGACACCGAGGGCCATCGCCACGGCGATGATGACTGGTATCAGGTTTTTGTATTTCATTATATTGCTGCGCTGCTGAGTTCCATTGTCTTGAACGTCCTCTTGAAAAGTCCCTGGAGCACTGTGCCCGGGCCCACCTCAACCACCTGGTTCACGCCGGCGGCGACCATGTTCTCCATGGTCTGTGTCCAGCACACCGGTGATGTGAGCTGTTTGATGAGGTTGCTTTTTATTATCTCCGGGTCGTTGACGGCCTGGCCTGTCACGTTCTGATACACAGGGCAGATGCCGTCGGAGAACTTCGTTTTCTTGATGGCTTCGGCCAGTTCCTCGCGTGCCGGCTCCATGAGCGGGCTGTGGAAGGCGCCGCCGACATTGAGCGGGAGTGCGCGTTTCGCGCCGGCTTCCTTCATCTTCTCACAGGCGATGCGCACGCCCTCGACGGTGCCGGAGATGACAACCTGCCCGGGACTGTTGAAGTTGGCCGGGACAACCACTTCGTCTATCGACTCGCATATCGACCTGATTTTATCATCTTCAAGGTTGATGATGGCCGCCATGGTACCCGGGTTGGCGTCGCAGGCTTTCTGCATCGCCATGGCGCGTTGCGACACGAGACGGAGGCCGTCTTCAAAAGTAAGGACGCGGTTCGCCACGAGCGCGGAGAACTCCCCGAGCGAATGGCCGGCCACCATGTCGGGACGGAAGTCGTCGAGCATCATCGCCAAGATGACCGAATGCAGGAATATCGCCGGCTGCGTCACTCTCGTCTGACGCAGATCCTCATCAGAGCCTTCAAACATCACATCGGTAATCTTGAACTTCAAGATGTCATTAGCCTTGGAAAACAAATCCTTGGCCTTCGGAAACCTGTCGTACAAGTCCTTGCCCATGCCCACAAACTGTGCGCCCTGTCCGGGAAAAACGTATGCTTTCATTGATATATGCCAATTAAGGTGTGAAACTTAGTCTCTTTTTCCGAAAAATCTCAAAAGATAAAGGAACAGGTTGAGGAAGTCAAGATATAGGTTCAGCGCCGCGAAGACCGTCACCTTTGCCATGACCTCGTCATTGTCGATGCCGACCTGTCCTATCTCCTTGATTTTCTGCACGTCGTATGCCGTTAGGCCGGTGAAGATAATGACACCAACGATGCTGATGATGTATTCAAAACGAGCGCTTTGTGTAAACATATTCACGAGTATGGCGATGATCATGCCGAACAGTGCCATCATCAGTATCGACCCGAGTTTAGTGAGGTCGGCCTTGGTGGTGTAGCCCATTATCGCCATGATGCCGAACATTCCGGCGGTGATAATGAACGTCTTGACTATCGATGTGCCTGTATATATGAGGAAGATGGAGCTGAGGCTCATTCCCATCAGGACGGAGTAAAGCACGAAAAGCGACACTGTCTGTCTTGCGTTCAGCTTGTTGGTGCCGAACGACATGATGAGCACGATGATGAACGGCGCGAGTGTCACGATCCAGCCGAGTCCCGACATTGCGACGTGGCCTTTGACATCGACCGTGTAAAGTAATTGGAAGAGGCTCTCGCTTGTGCCGAAGAGGTAGGCTGTGAGTGCCGTGAGCCCTAATGCCGCAAACATCCAAGTGAAGACGTTTGCAACGAAAGTGTTTGATAATGTTCTTGTTTCTTGATACATGGCTTTGTTTTTTATTTGTTTTTAATGCAGATTTTTACCTATGAGTTGCAGGAACTCGGCGCGTGTCTCGCTTCTCTCGAAGGCTCCGATGAAGTCGGATGTCGTGGTGACTGAGTTTTGTTTCTGCACGCCTCTCATGCACATGCAGAGGTGACGCGCCTCTATCACCACGGCGACGCCGAGCGGGTGCAGTGCGTCGTTGATGGCGTTCTTGATCTGTGTCGTCAGGCGTTCCTGCACCTGAAGACGCCGGGCGTAAGCCTCGACCACGCGAGCTATCTTGCTCAGCCCGGTGATGTAGCCGTTCGGGATGTAGGCCACGTGTGCCTTGCCGAAGAACGGGATGAGATGATGTTCGCAGAGCGAGAAAAGCTCTATATCCTTGACAATCACCATCTGACGGTAGTCTTCCTTGAAGCGTGCCGAAAGCAGTATCTCCATCGGGTCGTCATCGTAGCCGTGGGTGAGAAACTGCATCGACTTCGCCATGCGCAGAGGTGTCTTCAAAAGGCCTTCCCTGTCGGGGTCCTCGCCAAGAAGTCTGATGATGGCGCGGTAATGCGTCATCAGCTGTTCGGTGCGTTCCGGGTCGAAACGCTCCAGTTTATCATATCCTGAAATCTTATTCATTTCTCTTTTTCTTCACAAGCTGATAAGTCTCAAAGAAGCTGTAGATGAGATAATAGACCAGAAACGTCAGCATGAAACGCTTTGAGTCTTCCTTGAAATTCAGCGAATACACCAACAGAATCGTGAGATACACGACGAGTTTCACCACAGTCATGGCCATGTACGAATTGTAGAACTTGTGTGCGTTTTTTGCCCGTGCACGTTCGCTGATGTGGAACGTCACGACGCTGACGGCGGCGAAGAACAGCACCAGCAGCGGCCACCACATCGTGACAGACTTCGTGAGGCACACCGACACCACGCTGACGGCGAGCGTCAACCAGACAAGACCGGTAAGAAAACTCTTCTCCCTCTTTGTTATTTCCATATTATTTCTTTTGACCTTCAACAGGTTTCTGGCTCATGTCGCATTTACCCGTGAATATCGCGCCGACCTCGATGAAGAGCTGTTTCGTGCAGAGGTCCACCTCGATGCGCGATGTTGACTTCAGCGAGGTGAGTTCATCGACTTTTATCGTGCCTTTCACCCTGCCTGAGATGTCGGCATTCTTGCATATTATGGTGCCATCAACGCAGCCTTGCTGTCCGATGACGACCTTCCCGTTGGATTTCAGCGTCCCGATGACGGTACCATCAATGCGGATGTCACCTGAAACCTCCACCTCACCTTTCACCGTGGTGCCGTTGCCGATGAGGTTGTTCCTGCCTGTTGCTTCTGTAGTGTTGTTTGTCATACTATTTGTTGTTTTTGTTCCAGAATTCCATGTATTCCCCGATGTTTTTCTGCTGATAGAATATAGGATAGTTGGAAATTGATACTTTCACGATCTGATAATCCCCGGCATTGATGCCACCAAAGACGTAGTCGTTGCCCGACATGGCGTTGCAGTAGTCGTCGGCGACGGAGAGGTTCTCGAACTTGTCGATGGTGAGCATCGCCTCTTCCTTGCTGAACATGAGGTTCTTGACGGCGAGTTGCAGCATCTTGAAGTTGTTCTTGTTGAAGTCGCTGATTCTCACCTTGAGCGGGTTGACACGCACGTTCTTTGTGTTGCAGATGACGAGGACGTAATACGGCTCGTCGGCGTTGAACGAGTAGATCTGTTCTTTCTCTTCCTCGGCGGCTTCCTCTTTCGGGCGTGCGCTCTCGATGTTCAGCCCGAGCTTGTATTTGTCGTTTGTCTTGAGCAGTATCTCCATCGCCAGCGGCTTGATGCTGCTTTCCGGATAATTGTTGACGAGACGGTACAGCGCGTAGGCCATGGAGTCGACGACATCGACATAGCCGAGCGAGATGGCGTCGAGGAACTCGAATCGCGGCATGAGAAGCGTGTCGTTCTGGTAAAGTCTGCGTGCACGAGCGACGTTCGCCCTGACACGATGATACTGTCCGTCCTTGTATGCATCGAAGGTCTTTGCGTAAAAACGCTCCGCTTCGGCCCCTCTCTCGGCCTCCTTGAGGAAATATTCCGGGTCGAGGATGAGTTTCGCCTGGTTGGAGTCGGGGTATTTCGTGAGGATAAGGTTCTTGTAGTTGTCGGCCTGCGCCGTCTCCCCGCGTTTCGAGTGCATCCTGTAGAGATAGAACCACGCCGGCAGTTCGTTTTCGTTGTCGGGGTAACGTTCCGTGAGTTCGGCGTATGCCTCTATGGAGTGCGTGTAGTCGCGCAGGTCGTTGTAGTAGATGAAGCCTATGTTGTTGAGTGCCGCTGCAATCTGTTTGTTTGCCTCGGCCTTCGCCGCCGCCGTGAACGGAATTTGTTTCAGGTAGTAGGCGCGGTCGAGCTGCGTGTACTGCACCGTGTCGGCTTGTTGCAACGTGTCGGCTTCCTCGTCGTCGGCGAGCGAGTCCTCTTCTTCCTGCAACATGCTCTGCTTGTCGGTGATGAACCAGTAGTCTTCCAGCACGCGTTTGCCCCATTTTTTCTGGAAGTCAGACATTCCGCGCGTCCTTGTCGTGGAGTTGTAGAAATACCAGCTGGAGCCGTCGCCTGTCGGGACCGACATCTGCGGGTCGGCGACGCCGCCGAGCATCTCTATCTGGGCCTTCGTCGCCGCTTCTTCCTCAAGACGTTTCTGCTCCTCCTGATAGTCGGCTATCAGTTTGTCTATCACGGCATAAAGCTGCACCGTGTCCATCTCCGCGAGTCTGAGGAGGCTGTCGTTGAGGTCGCGTGTGGTGAGGTTTCCGACGAGGTCGGTGAGCATCACCGAGAGGTTTAGCAGGCTGTCGTATCCAGGGTATGTCCTGTCCATCGACATCACCGCCGTGTCGAAATAGGCCTGCGAGAGCACGTATTCGCCGTCGCTGAAGAGCATGTCGGCCACTTCCGTCGATGATTTCACCTTCTGCTTCACGTTTGTTGTGCTTGCCGCCACCGACTTCCTGAGGTAACCTATGCCCTTGTCGCGGTCGCCTTCGCGGATGACAACATCCGACATGGCGTAGTAGATACGGTCTTTATATTCATTGTTCTTACTGTCTTTCAACATCTTACGAAGCATGCCGAGCACTTCTGTGGTGTCGCTCCCCGCCGAGCATTTCGCGATATTCATGCGCGACTCGAAGGTCAGCACGTATTCGGGATGTTTCTTTATGACATTCTCGAACTGTTCCGTCGCCTTGTCGTATTCTTTCTGGTCGGCATAGATCTGGCCGAGGATGAACATGGCGCGGCACCTGTCGTGTTTGCCTTTGGCAGTGAACGTGGCGTTCCGCAGATATTTCACGGCTTCCTTCTCCCTGCCCGTGGCGATGTAAAAGTCGGCGTACACGAGGTCAAGGTTACGCTGCACGTATCTCGGTAGTTTCTCGCCCGAGGCGCTCGCCACCATGAGCGACTGCAGCACCACATCGGCTTTCTCATATTCTTTCGTCGCTATGTAAGTCTTTGCCAACCAGAGACTTGCTGTGTGACGGTCGCGGCTTTTCGGGTAACTCGTCCTGACGTAGTCGAAGGTGCGTCGTGCAGGGATGTAGTCTTGCTTGTAAAAATGTCCCTTCGCCATGTCGATGAACGCATCATCGATGCATCTGACGTATTCCTTCCCGCCGAACCGCATCGAGTGTTTCTGTATGCATATCGCCGACTTCTCTATTGTGCGGTCGAACTTGGCGTTCTGCGCCGTGGCGTTCTCCTTGGTGCCGTAATTGAACACCGGCAGCGTCTTGGTGTAGTCGTCGGCTATGCTCTGCCGCAGCGCCAGATCGCCTTCCTGAATGCTCTGGTTGCCGTTCCACCACACGTTATAGTGACCCGTCATGTTGTGCCACGCCCTTCTCGACCATGTGTTTTTCTTTGTGGAACAAGACATCAGCACAAGCGCCGTCATGACAAACACCCCGAATATCCTGTGAGAAAAATATTTTCTGTTCATTCTAAAACCTTATTAACTCAGTATAAACTTGAGATTTTGAATTTTATTTCAAGCATTTCTGCGAAACTGCAAAAATACTAAATTAGAATGTATCAAACACCAATTTTCAAAAAAATTATTAACACTGCTTTCCCTTTGTGAAAAAGTTCGTAATTTTACGCGCTGAAAGAAAGACTGATTTTTGATGGAAAATTTCATAGTATCGGCGAGGAAATACAGGCCGGTGACGTTTGAAAGCGTTGTCGGCCAGCACGCCATCACATCCACATTACAGAATGCCATCCGTGGCGGCACTCTCGCCCAGGCGTTCCTTTTCTGCGGTCCGAGAGGTGTCGGGAAGACCACTTGCGCACGCATAATGGCGAAGACAATCAACTGCCTGCACCCGACGGAGGACATGGAGGCCTGCAACGAATGCGAGTCGTGCAGGAGTTTCAACAACAACGCCTCGTTCAACATCTTCGAGCTCGACGCGGCGTCGAACAGCGGTGTCGAGGACATCAGGAACCTCATAGAGCAGGTGCGGATTCCGCCGCAGGTCGGGCAGTACAAGGTTTACATCATCGACGAGGTTCACATGCTGTCGCCGTCGGCTTTCAACGCCTTCCTGAAGACACTCGAGGAGCCGCCGGCGTACGCGAAGTTCATCCTCGCCACGACCGAGAAACACAAGATCCTGCCAACAATACTGTCGCGCTGCCAGATCTTCGATTTCAAACGCATCACCGTCGATGACATCGCGCGGCATCTCCTTGGGATAGCGGCGAAAGAGAACGTCGTGGCGGAGGAAGAGGCTCTGAACATCATAGCGCAGAAAGCCGACGGCGCGTTGCGCGACGCCCTCTCCATCTTCGACCAGATGGTGAGCTTCTCGGGAAACAACATCACCTACCGGGATGTCATCACCAACCTCAACGTCCTCGACTACGAATATTATTTCAAGGTCGTTGACCACATCCTGTCGGGCGACATCAACTCGATACTGCTGCTTCTCAACGACGTCATCAACAAAGGCTTCGACGTGCAGCACTTCATCCAGGGGCTGTCGGGCCACCTGCGCAACCTGCTTCTCGGCAGGGACACGCGCGTCGTCGGGCTCATGGAGGTGAGCGGACAGCTCAAGGCGAGATACGCGCAGCAGGCGACACGGTGCAGCAACGGATTCCTCCTCAAGGCACTCGACATCGCCAACGAGTGCGACATCAACTTCAGGAGCGCCAACAACAAACGGCTCCACCTCGAGATTGCGCTGCTGAAGATGACACAGATTCAGACACAGCCTGTTACGACCCAACCGTCCCCGCAGCAACCCGTTCAGCCGAGACCCGCCACACCACAGCCTGTTCAACAACAGCCTGTTCAGCCGAAGCCTGTTCAACAACAACCCGTTCAGCCGAGGCCTGCCACACCACAGCCTGTTCAGCAACAGCCTGTCGGGAGGCTGCACCGCGCCGGCACCATCTCCATAATGGATGACGAGAAGAAAGCCCCCGTCGTGGAGGTGAAGGAAGAGGTGAAGAACAGCCCTTTTACGGCTGAGATGCTGACGGCTGCGTGGAAGGATTTCGTTGACACACACAAAGACACGTGTCCGATTTTCGCCGCCGGCATCGGGAAATACGCCCCCACGCTCAACGACGACAACACCATCGACTTCCAGATTGACAACGTACTCGTGACCAACGACAACACCAACATGGCGTTGCTCCGCGAACATCTTGCCAAAACGCTTGACAACAACCAGTTCAAGCTCGTGCATCATGTGGTGGAGAGACCCGTCGAGGAGATCGCATACACCGACCGAAGCAAATTCGAGAAGCTGGCGGAACTGAACCCCAACGTCCTGACTTTGAAGAAAGGACTTGGCTTAAATATTGACATATAATGAGTTTCAAAAAATGGATCGGTAAGACTTATCTCAAGCTCCGCGGCTGGACTGTCGTCGGTGACATCCCGCCGGAGATAAGGAAATGTGTGATAATAGAGGCGCCGCACACGAGCATGGAGGATTTCTTCATCGGGCTGAGTTTCTTCTGGGCACGCGGCAGGGAGGTGAAATACCTCATGAAAAAGGAGTTTTTCAAGAACCCAGTCCTCGGCTGGCTGCTGAGACGTGCCGGCGGCATACCCGTTGACCGCAGCCGCGGCAATAACATGGTGGCGAAAACCGCCGCCGTCTTCAAACAGTACGACGAACTCTCGATAGTCATCTGCCCGGAAGGCACACGCAAACGCGTGGAACGCTGGAAACGCGGCTTCTACTTCATGGCGGAAATAGCAAAAGTGCCTGTCGTCATGGGCTTTATCGACTATAAGACAAGGACATGCGGCTACGGCCCGACGTTCCACCCGTCGGGAAACTTCGACGAGGACTGGAAGATGATTGAAGACTTCTACCGTGGCATGCAGGGGAAGTACAAGGGGAAATTTAATCTGGAATGAAAATGAAAATCAAGAGTTTTTTCAATAATTTCAAGGGCAGTTTCAGGATTGTAATCATGCATCCTGACACATACGAGGAAAAGGGTGCTTTCGCCACCAGCAAACTGAAAGTCGCCGTGTTGGTCATCGTCGCTGCATTTCTGCTCGTGTCCGGCACCGCCGCGCTCATAGTGTTCACCCCGATACGGGAACTGATTCCGGGCTACACTGACGTGACGCTCAGCCAACGCATCTACGAGATGGAACGCCGAACCGATTCATTGGAAGTGGTCTTACGACAGAAAGACCTTTATATCAATAATTTACGTTGTATAATCTCGGGTGAGCAATTGCCCGATGACAGCCTGCGTGCCGTCACATTAATTAATAAAGGTGTGAAAACAACCACTACCGTCAGCGACATCAAGTCGAAGAACGACAGCCTGTTCAGGCTTCAATTTGAAACAGAAGTGAAAAACGACATACTGCTCGCCCTCGACACATTAGAAAAATGAAATAAATAGTTTGTTGTATAGCATTTTTTTGTAACTTTGCACGCTAAAAATTTTTGTAAACTTACACGTTTATATGGTAGTATTAATTAAGGTTTTGCAACTGATACTCGCTCTCTCCATCCTCGTGATTATCCACGAGTTCGGACATTTCATCTCCTCGAGGATTTTCGGAGTCAGGGTGGAGAAATTCTATATGTTTTTCGATACAAATTTCTCCATTTTCAGATGCAAAAAGGTAAATGGGAAATGGCGTTTCAAGTTTTTTCAGAAAAACGAACCCGAAAAATACAACACCATCGAGCATATCGACCCGATAACCAAAAAGAAATCATACACTTACGAGCCGATAGACCTGAGCACGCTGCCAGAGGACGACTGGCGCAGGGCGGAAGACGCGACGGAGTTCGGGCTCGGCTGGATCCCGCTCGGCGGCTACTGCAAGATCGCGGGGATGGTTGACGAGTCGATGGACCAGGCGCAGATGGCGCAGGAGCCGAAACCGTGGGAGTTCCGCACCAAGCCGGCGTGGCAACGCCTCATCATCATGGTCGGCGGCGTGCTCATGAACGTGATCCTGGCGATGGTCCTCTACATCGGCCTGACCTCAAGATACGGCGAGCAATACCTCCCGACATCGGAAGTGAACAAGAACGGCATCGTCGTTGACAGCCTCGGCTATTCGTTCGGACTGCGCGACGGTGACAAAATAGTGTCAGTTGACGGCGAATTCATCGAGAACTTCTACAAGATCCCGTTGGAGCTCATCCTCGGGAAGACACAGTACGTTGAAGTTGAACGCGACGGCAAAGTAGTGAAAGTCAGCTTCCCGGATGACGCCGTGAGAAACATCCTCAAACATCAGAACTCGTTCATCGACTTCGCAAGCAGGTTCGTCGTCTCGGAGGTCGTCGAAAACGACGCCGCAGACAAGGCCGGCATCGAGGTGGGAGACAACATCATAGGAATCAACGACATCGCGACACCATATTTCCAGAACTTCAGGAAAGAGATTATGAATTTCAAGGGGCAGGAAGTCAATGTCGTGGTCGTAAGACATTCAGACACAATAATATGTCCGGTTCGTGTTTCTGAAAACGGCACTATCGGGGTGATGACGTCGTTCGACTTGCAGTTCGCGACGCAGGAATACACTTTCTGGCAGGCGGTGCCTCGCGGCATCTCACGGACGTTCACCGAGATCAGCGACTATTGGAAGCAGGTGAAACTCATCTTCAACCCGAGCACCGGTGCATACGAGAGTCTCGGCGGCTTCATCGCCATCGGCAGCATCTTCCCCGACACCTTCCAGTGGGAGAAATTCTGGCGCATGACGGCACTGCTCTCCATCATACTCGCCGTGATGAACATCCTGCCGATACCCGGACTCGACGGCGGACACGTGCTGTTCCTCCTCTACGAAGTGGTGACACGACGCAAGGTGAGCGACAAATTCCTTGAGAAAGCAACGACAATAGGTTTCATATTCCTCCTCATCCTCATCATTTACGCCAACGGCAACGACATCGTCAGGCTGTTCAGGTGACGGCTTCGGGGCGCATATTAATTAATAAGGTGTAGGAATAATGTTGAAAAACTGTTGAAAAGTTTTGGATATCATACAATAAAAGAAAACATACAACGTTTTTGTGGTTTAAAAACATAGAAGTGCAAAGGCTGACATACATATTACTGATGATGGCTGTCGTGGTGATAACAGGCGATTTACAGGCGCAGCAGGCGCCGATGTTCACCCATTACGGCAACTCTCACACCGCCGTCAACCCGGGGTCTTACGGGCTGGGCGAAGGTGTCAGCGTGAACAGCATCTACAGGGACCAATATACTGGGTTCAACGACTACGCCACGGGCGAGAGGGTGTCGCCGCGCACGTTCCTCATTTCCGCCGACCTTCCGCTGCCGGCCATTGCGGGCGGTGTCGGGCTCTCCATAATGAAAGACAAGATCGGACTTGAGGACAACACCGGCGTGAATTTGGGTTATTCCTACCATCTTGACCTCGGCGCAGGCACCTTGGGACTCGGCCTCGCACTGAATTTCACCAACAGGACAGTCAACTTTTCGATGGCGGTGCCGATTGAGGAAGGCGACCCGAGCATACCGTCAGGCGAACAGTCAGACATGATGATCGACGGCAACATAGGCGTCTTTTACCAGATCCCTGACCAGTTCTACGCCGGCCTGTCGGTCACCAGCCTGCTCGAATCCAAAGGCAAGGCCCTGACATCCAACGCCACGTCGAGCGCGAGTTTCATCGGCGACCGGACACTCTATCTCGTCGCGGGATACGAACTCAACCTCACGAACTCGCTCCTAATGCTCAACCCCGAGGTCTGTGTGATGTCGAACTTCGCAAGCACGCAGTTCAATATCGGAGCAAAACTTTGGTACAATGAGAAATTTTATTTCGGCACAAATTACAGGTATGAAGAGTCGGTCGCTGTCATGGCAGGCTTTAACATCAAGGGTTTGGTGCTGTCATACGCATACGACATCAGCACTTTGGGACTTGGATTGAAAGGTTCGCACGAAGTGGCGTTGAATTATTGTTTCAAAATCAACCTCAACAAATCACCAAGGATTTACAGGAGCGCGAGGTATTTGTAAAAATGTTGATAACTATGTTTAAATTTTTGTGCGTTGAAATAAAAAAATCACTAATTTTGGCGCGTTTTATTTTGGAGTTATAATATATTGTAAGAACAAGCTATAAATTATCGGATATAAGATGAAAAGATTCGTTTTATTAAGCTTCATAGCCGTCATATTTGCCAGCTGCACAAGCACAAATCATGGTGAATTGGTTGGTGTCAGGAAGAATTCAAAGTCGTTCTATCAGCCTGACCCGTATGGTATGGTGTTCGTTCCAATGGGCAGCTATACGATGGGTGTCGGTGACCAGGACATCTCTTCCAGTTACACGGCGACAGCGAGAACCATCTCTGTGTCATCATTTTACATGGATGAGACCGAGATTACGAACAACGAATACAGGGAGTTCGTGTATTACGTCCGCGACTCGATATTGAGGAGACTGCTCTCCGAGGTGGACGAGGAGTTGCTGATTAAAGATGAACAGAATGGAGACTTCGAGGACGGTGACGAGTTGTATCCGCTCAACTGGAAGAAGAAGATCGACTGGCGGAGCGAAGATGAAGGCTACAGGGAGAAGCTTGAGGAGATGTACATACCGAGACCAGAGCGTTTCTATGGCAGGAAGGAGATTGACGCGAGGAAGCTAATGTATAAGTATTTCTGGATTGACCTTCACGCGGCTGCGAGAAAAGACTTCAGAGAGGGCGCCGACTACAGGAACGCGAGTTTCGCCGACCGTCCCCAAGGCATGACCGACCGTTCGCTTTACATCCACGATGAGACGGTGAACGTATATCCCGACACGCTGTCGTGGATACACGACTACTCATATTCGTTCAACGACCCGCTGACGGAGACATACTTCTGGCATCCTTCATACGACCATTATCCTGTCGTCGGGGTCAACTGGAATCAGGCGCGCGCGTTCTGCGTGTGGCGCACCAACAAGCTCAGGAGTTTCAACATGAGGCAAAGAAACGGCATCATCCCGGCCGAGTTCCGTCTCCCGACAGAGGCGGAGTGGGAGTGGGCGGCACGCGGCGGCAACAACCTGAACCCGTATCCGTGGGGCGGTCCCTACACACGTAACAGCAGAGGCTGCCTGCTCGCCAACTTCAAGCCGCTCCGCGGCAACTACGCAGCCGACGGCGGCAACACGACAGTCATCGTCGGTCACTACAAACCGAACGACTGGGGTCTGTACGACATGGCCGGCAACGTCGCGGAATGGACAAGCAGCGCTTACGACCCGCTATCATACAACGTCACATGGGACATGAACCCGGAATATGTCTATAACGCGGAGGCGGACGAAGACCCCATCATGAAGAGAAAGGTCATCCGCGGCGGTTCATGGAAAGACATAGCGCATTTCATAAAAGTCAACACGCGCACCTATGAATACCAGGACACGGCGAAATGCTACATCGGTTTCCGCTGCGTACAGTCATATCTCGGGAGAATGAAAGGTGATGACCCGCGCAAGATGTCAAGAGTCTATTGAATGAAGAACAACAAATCATAATCAATTAAATAATAAACAAAACCAATAAGCAACAAATTTTTCAACTATGAGCAAAATTTCGGAAATTTTAGCTGGCAGAGGCTACAAGAACTTCATGGCAAAACTGTATGGTATCGGTGCTTCAATCGTTATGATAGGCGCATTGTTTAAACTTGAACACTTTTCAATCTTCACGCCAAAAGATGCCACATACATGCTGACACTTGGTCTGATAGTGGAAGCCATCATATTCTTCTTCTCGGCTTTCGAGCCACTCCACGCGGAACCCGACTGGAGCATTGTCTATCCTGAACTTTGGGACACACTTCACGAAGGTGAAGAAAGACCGGAACAGACGGCAGGTCAAACAACAAGAAGACAGCCGACAGCGGCTCCTTCGATGAACCAGCTCACCGAAATGCTCGAAAAAGCTAACATAAATGAAGCGACACTGACGAAACTCGGGGACGGCATCAGCAGACTCGGCGACACAGCCGACAAGATTGGTGTCACAGCGGTCAAGCTCGCCGACATCAGCCAGGCCGTGTCAGCGACAAGCGAATACACAAAGGCCATGAGACAGACCGTCGAGTCGGCAGTTGAATTAGACGCACAGTTGAAGAACGCCCGTTCAATAGCAGAGACGAACAACAAACTCAACGAGTCGATGATTCAGTTCATTGACAAGATCAACACGACAACGAAGACACAGGAAGAACTCAACAAACAGTTGGGCGAAATAACAAAACGCATGACAGCAACAAGTGCAGTTTATGGCAATATTCTCTCTGCAATGAATATCAAAGCCTAATGCATCCTGTAATTAATTTGTTATCAACCTAATAAAAAAATTAGTATGTCAGGAGCAAAAGAAACACCAAGGCAGAAGATGATCGGTATGATGTATCTCGTCTATACCGCTCTGCTGGCCATGAACGTGTCGGCCGACATCCTTGACGCCTTCGCCATCGTCAACGACGGTCAGGAGAAGACCAACGCGAGTATTGAGATGAAACTCAATGAGCAATATTTGGCCTTTGAAAACCAATACAACAAGGAACCGGAGAAAACGCAGATTTGCTGGGACCAGGCACAACTCATACGCGAGAAGACAGACTCTGTCGTCAACTATATCGAAAATCTAAAACTGTATCTTCTTCTCAAGACGGAAAATATAACGATAAACGACTTATGGAATCCGAAAGATCCTGAGAAGGTCATCATCAACGAGGGTACGGACACAACCAGCCGCCGCATCAGTTACAGATTCAACCTGAGCAACATCAGTTCAAAGGATAACTACGACGCCCCCACTTCCATCATGATCGAAAGTGAGAAGAGAGCGACCGAACTGAAACATATCATCCAAAACTATCGCGATTTCATCATCAACTCGATTGAGGGAGCCGGCGTGAAAGGCTATTCCAAACATGTGGGACTTCTTACAGACACAGACCAGTCGGGAGAACCGATAAAATACTACAACAAATCCAATCAGGAGGTTACCTGGGAACAGAAACATTTCGACAAAGTGATTTTCGTGGCTGAGATGGCTCTCCTCAACAAATTTGTGGGTGAGATTCAGAACACAGAATACGATGCACTGTCGGAACTTTCAAGACAGATTGGCGCAAGCGAATTCCGTTTCAACAATCTGGAAGCGAGAGTATTCCCAAAGTCATCATATATCATTCAAGGTCAGAACTATGAGGCTGACGTGTTCATCGTTGCACAAGATACGACGAAGCAGTTTGATATAAGATACCAGATGGGGGTCAGCCAGTTTGACACAGCGAGAATCAGCAGTGCGCAGACAGTCCAAAGTGTCAACGGCACGGCGAAACTGAACTTCCCGGCCAGAAACATCGGCGCACAGAGATACGCCGGCATCATCGAGATAGCGGATCCTGTCACAGGGGAAATCCAGCCATATCCGTTCGCGGCGAACTATACTGTCGCACCACCATCAGTGACGGTGTCACCGACGAAGATGATGATACTTTACGAAGAAATCGAGAACCCGGTCTCAGTGGCCGCGGCAGGATATACCGATGAAGACATCAGCTTCACGGTGGAAGGCGCCACATATAAGAGAGCCGACGGCGTGGGCAACTATCTCTTCGAAGTCAACAAAAACACAAAAGAGGTGTTCGTCAATATTTTCGCTAAGGAAAGCGATGGCAAGACTGTCGGACTCGGAACACAAAAGTTCCGCGTGAAACCGGTGCCAAAACCTGTGGTGAAACTGAACGGCGTGAAAGGCAACAAGGAAAAGAAAGAAATTATCGCCTTTGGAGGCAAATTGCTTGTTAAGATGGAAGACGTTGACTTTGAAGGTCTTGAATATACGGTTAAATCTTACGATGTGTCGCTTTATAACGGAAAGACCACTTTGAGGGAGACCAACAACGGATCTAAATTCAACGATAAAGTAAAGCAAATCATCAGCAGCGCGACAAGCGGACAGACGATAAACTTCCGTAACATACGCGTGTTGAGCCCTAAAGGAGTAGAAAAAACCTTGGATGATTATAGTATTGAAATAGATTAATTATGAAAAAATTCGTTTTCGCAGCAGCGGTTTTATTATTCAGCCTTGTGCTTGACTTCAGTATGTCAGCTCAAGAGACAGCAGAAAAGCCCTACAATGACGGTCTGTACAAAGGGAAGAGTACCGGCATCAAGAAAATAATGCCGTACCCGGAAATCCGCGAAGCTGACATCATGTGGAGAAAAAGAATTTGGCGCGAAATCGACTTCCGTCAGAAAATCAACCTCGCCTTCTACTATCCACGCATCCCGCATGACAACTGGCGCTGTTTTATCGATGTCATTTTCGATGCACTCAAAGAAGGCAGATGCACAGCCTATAAAGTCTCTAAAACAGGCGAATTGATTGAGCCTGTGGACTATGAGAAACTGCGAAAAGACCTTGATGTCACAAAACACGTGGTATTGGAAGACAGAGAGGGTGATACCACAATCCACTTCGAGTCAAAAAATGTAAAATGGCTACGTCTCATGGAAGACTGGTACTTTGACGCACAGCGCAGCCAGCTGATGGTACGTATCGAGGCTTTCTGCCCCGTGTATCTTGACGATGATAAAATGCCAAACGAAATGTGCTGGATTCCTTTCAACGACAGCACACGCAGGGTCCTCGCCGAAGCCCCCGTCTTCAACAGGAACAACCCGCACGCACGACTGTCGTATGACGAACTGTTCTGGAAACGTATGTTCGACAGTTATATCTACAAGGAAGAAAACATCTACGACCGTGACATCAGCGAGTATAATAAAAATGATCTTTTGAACGCATTGTTCGAGTCAGAACGCATCAAACAGAGCATCATCGACTTTGAACAGGATTTGTGGGAGTATTAATATTTAATGCTATAATAAAGACGCCAGCGGCTTGGAGAACTCCAAGCCGCTGGCGTCTTTATCTGTGACTCCTAATAACGGTATCTCCTGCCGTTTTTCCGCTCAGGACGGTCGTCGTCAAACGATTTCCTTCTCTGTTTCCTCGACTTCCTCTCTGGCATCTCATCATTCTGACTTCTCCTGCCTTCGCCCGATTTCCTCCTGTCGCCTCTTCGCTCACCCTTTCTGTCACCTTTCCTTTCACCTCTTCTTTCACCCTTTCTTTCACCTTTTTCCCTCGGCTCCGTCGTCGTTATCTCAATACGGACACCTTCAGGATTACGTTTCGGATCCGAGAAACAGTCAACAACAAATTGCGCCCTCGCACCGTCAACATCGATGAAAGAAAAGTTCTCCATCAGGTCGATGTGCCCGATTTCTATGTCCTTGGTGCGCGTCACGTCGTTGATGAGGCCGATGAGAACCTGCGGTCTGATACGGTCGCGTTTGCCGAGACCGACAAACAGACGTACCATGTGGCTGTCATCACGTTCCTTCTTGGACTTCTGCTCTTTCCTGTCCTTCTTGCTCTTTGACTCCGACTCGTCAACATTGAGGTCTTTCGCGTCCTTGTAATAATCAAGGAAACGGTTGAAATTCAACGCCACAACGCGGGTGATGAGTTCCTCACGCGTGAGCCAGTTGAGTTTCTTGAACACGATAGGCAGGTAATCGTCGATGTCATCGCGCGTGATATCTACTTTTTCGAGGTTGTCGATATGACGGAAAAGCTGTTTCTCGCACACTTCCTGAGCCGTCGGGATCAACGCCTTCTCAAGCGGACGTCCGAGTTGTTTCTCAATCGCTTTTATCTTCGACTTCTCCTTCACATGCACAAGGCTGATGCAGATGCCCGTCTTGTCGGCGCGTCCTGTCCTTCCGCTGCGGTGGACGTATGTGTCGATGTCGTCAGGAAGGTTGTAGTTGATGATATGCGTGAGGTTGTTGACGTCGAGGCCGCGTGCCGCGACGTCGGTGGCGACAAGAATCTGTATGTAACCCTGCCGGAAATGGTTCATGACGAGGTCGCGTGCCGGCTGCGAGAGGTCGCCGTGCAGTGCCGACGCGTTGTAGCCGTCGTGGATGAGGTTGTCGGCGACTTCCTGTGTCTCGAGTTTCGTGCGGCAGAAAACAATGCCGTAGATCGACGGATAGTAGTCGATGAGCCGTTTCAGCGCGAGGTATCTCTCGCTTGCGCGGATGAGGTAATAGTTGTGACGCACATTGGTCGAGCCGGAGTTGCGCTGCCCGATGGAGATTCTCACCGGCTCCTTCATGTATTTGCTGAGGATCTTCTCAACTTCGGTCGGCATCGTGGCCGAGAACAGAAGTATGTTCTTCTCAGCCGGCATGTATTCAAGAATAGCATCGACGTCTTCCTGGAAACCCATGTCAAGCATCTCATCAGCTTCGTCGAGGACCATCCACCGCACATTGCTGAAGTCAACACGGTTGCGACGTATCATGTCTTGCAGACGGCCCGGTGTCGCCACGATGATCTGAGGTTTCTTCGCCAAGTCCTTGAATTGCAATTCAATGCTTGCGCCGCCATACACAGGCACCACCATGATTTCGGGCATGTATTTGGCATAACTCTTCAGGTCTTTGGTGATCTGCATGCACAACTCGCGTGTCGGGCAGAGTACAAGCGCCTGAACACAACGTCTCGACGCATCGATGTTCTGCAAAAGCGGAAGTCCGAAAGCAGCCGTCTTGCCGGTTCCGGTCTGCGCAAGTCCAACCAGATCAGTGTGTTGTGATAATAATACAGGCAACACCTCCGCCTGAATCGGCATCGGCTCCTTGAATCCTAATTCGTCAATCGCTTTGAGAATGGCGGGATTTAAATCGAAATCTTGAAACATACATTAAATTTGAGGGCGCAAAATTACAAAAAAAATTCATATATTTGCCAGATTTTTTTCAAACGGAAATGAGACGGAATTTTTTGATATATTTCTTTTGCGTCATACTGTTGGCCGGCTGCAAAAGCAATGATAATGAAATGTTTGAGCAGGATGAATATGAGAGTTGGCCGAAGGTGAACGCCGACAGCATCTTTGTGAATCTTGACAAAAAAGACATCGAAAACAAGGCGGCGCAGGTCAACAGTGTTTTCACGAAACTTAAGAAACGCACGACGTTCAACGGCGTGGTGCTATACGCCGAGAAAGGACGCATCGTTTTCGAAGGGACTTACGGCAATAAGGATGTCAGAAAAAGGAAGGGTGAGTTCAAGATTGACGACGTTTTCCAACTCAGTTCGGTGTCGAAGATGTTCACCGCCGAGGCGATTATGATACTTCACAGTCGCGGCTTGCTTGATTATGACGTTGACATCCGGACGTATATCCCGGAGTTTCCTTACGAAGGCATCACCACGAGGATGCTGCTGACACACCGTTCCGGGCTTTCGCGCTACGAGACGCTCGCCGACGAACACTGGCCGAACAGACGGGTATCGTTCACCAACGACGACATGATTGAATATTACGCGAAATACAAGCCGTCGCCGTATGCCGCACCCGACCGCACCTTCCATTACTGCAACGTGAACTACGCCATGCTCGCGAACATAGTGGAACATGTCAGCGGGATGGGTTTCGCCGAGTTCATGAGACGTGAGATTTTCGAACCCACCGGTATGAAGAAATCGTTCATCTACGACATGCCGAGAGGCGAGAGGGTGCCCACATACCTGCCCGACAGCTGCGTTCAGGGATATTATGTCGGCCGGCGCCGTCCACGGCAGGCCGAAAACGAATACCTCAACGGTGTGAAAGGCGACAAGATCATGTTCTCGTGCGTCGAAGACATGTACCGTTTCTGGATTGCCGTTGACTATGGCCTGCTCGTGCCCGACAGCATCCAGGCTGAAGCGTTCAAGCCCGGCAGCCCTGTCAAAAAAAAGAAAAAAGACAACTACGGCTTCGGATGGCGGATGTCGAAAAAACACCCCGACTGCTTCTATCATTTCGGCTGGTGGAAAGGCTACCGCTCGTTTTACCTGCGCAACAACAGGGACGACCGCGTGCTCATTATCCTGACCAATACCGACAAAGGCCCGAATGCCGACCAGTTCTGGAAACTGCTTGAAGAGAAAAACTCCGTCTTGGCGCCGGCTTCCGTCAACATTCATTACATCGAATACGAGGAAGGTCTGCGATTCCCGCATTCGTCATACCTGCTCAGAGAATGACCTCAGCATCTGTCGGTGAGCCTGTAACCCACACCATGCACGTTCTCGATGTTCACATTCGGGTCGTCACATAGAATATTGCGCAGACGGCCGACGTAAACGTCCATGTTCCGCGCACTGAAATAATTGTCCTCATTCCATACAATCTTCAGCGCGACGGGACGCGCAACAACCTGACCCATGTTCTCACAAAGAAGATGAAGAAGGTCCAACTCCTTGGTCGTCAGCTTGTATTCCTTGCCCTCACGCAACAGACAATGCTTCTTCGTGTCAAGGAAATATGTGCCAATCTTGAAAGAATTCTGGCTTTTCTTCCCGATTCCGGCGCGTTTCACAATGGCCTCAACACGCAACATCAACTCCTCCATGTTGAACGGCTTCGTGACATAATCGTCGGCACCCAACTCGAAACCATATATGACATCGGTCTGCAATGACTTCCCGCTCAGAAAAACAACAGGGATTTCATTGTCAACAGAACGAACAAACTTCACAAATTCATAGCCATTGACACCAGGCAACATGATGTCTGTGATTATCATATCGAAAAATTCATTTTCAAAAAGACCCTTCGCAGTATCAACATCGTAACACAAAACACTCGAAAAATTGCGGGCTGCCAGAAACGACTTCAAGAGGATGCCAAGGTTCTTGTCATCCTCGACAACCAAAATACGTATTGATTTACTCATTTCAAAAACAAAATTGATTAAACAATAATCGGCAGCGTGATTTTGAAGACAGAGCCGCCACCGTCCCTTCTCTCTGCGGTCACCGAACCGTTCAGTTGCAGCAACTTCTTCCTAAGTAAATATAGTCCGACACCAGTACTTTGTTGATTATCAGAACAATAATATTTATCAACACCAACTCCGTTGTCGGAAAAACACAAGCATATATCACCTCCTCTGTTAATGGTTTCAATGCTGATTCTCAAAGGACGTTCCGACTTGTATTTCCGCGCATTCTCGATAATCTCCCTGAAAGCCGACTCAAAATATTCCGCATTGCCCCTCACAAAATGCTGTTCCGCCGCCAAACTCAAATCAATGTCACCCAAATCTTCACTTACAACAACTCGCTCAAGAATCTCGTTTATATCACACTTTTGACTGACATCAATGTTGAAATAATTGTTTTTCAACGAATTAATGGTATTATTCACTATGCTTTTCATCCTGCCGGCCTCTTCATAAATCATGCTGAGACATCTCTGCATCGAAATATTATCGAACTCCTGCTTCATGATGATTTCCGAAACAAGCATAATGGTCGTCAACGGACTTTTCAGCTCATGAAAAGCGTTAGCCACAAAATCAAAATAAATATTTTCCATGGTCACTTTGATAAATGTCGTCACAAAATTAAAATAAAACCGATTTGCCGACAATAAAAATGGTGAAAAAAAGTATTATTTCTATTATTTTTTACAATTTTTTTACAATTGAAACAAATTTCCTAAAAAATAAAATGTAATTAAAAATAAAATTGTATTTTTGCAGCGCGAAACAATGATCATCCTTAGTTCTCTTCGGAGGACTACATTGTTCGTAAAAGGTTTCATAAATTTTGGTTTTTGGTTCTGGAGGCCTCTCATGCTAATGAGAGGTCTCTTTTTTATGGAATTTTACATTATCAAATTCAAAAAAATATCGTATTTTCGCAGAAAATTAAACCCATTGCATTATGACAAACATTAAAGTTGAATTAGATCAGATTAAAAGTTTTATATCTGATAATCAATTAGATACATTTAACAATAAAATCAAGTGTACATTTGACACGATTTACAGACGCACCGGTGCCGGCAGCGATTTCCTCGGATGGGTGGATCTTCCTTCAGGCATCACGCGCGAGTTCATAGCCGACATCAAAGACAAGGCCGCCGAATTGCAGAAGAAATCAGAGGTTTTTGTCGTCGTTGGCATCGGCGGGTCATATCTCGGCGCAAGGGCTGTCATAGAATCGCTCGTGAACCATTTTTCGCAATTCATGAAGTCTGACGCCCCGAAAGTCATATTCGCAGGCCACACGATGAGCGAGGATTATATGTCAGACCTTCTGCAACTCCTTGATAATAAAGACTATTCAATGACGGTGATTTCAAAGTCGGGGACAACGACAGAACCTGCCGTGGCGTTCCGCATCCTGAAAAATCACATTGAGAAGAAATACGGCAAGGAAGAGGCGCGCACCCGTATCGTCGCGATAACCGACAAGGCGAAAGGCGCGTTGAAGGTTCTCGCCGACAACGAAGGCTACAAGACTTACGTCGTTCCCGACAACGTCGGCGGACGTTACTCCGTGCTCACACCTGTCGGGCTTCTGCCTATTGCCGTGGCGGGCATCGACATCGAGCAACTTGTTGCAGGAGCGCAACTCATGGAGAAGTATTGCATTGATAATCAAGATAAAAACAACGTGGCCGCGAAATATGCAGTGGCACGTCAGGCTCTTTATCATCTTGGAAAAACAAACGAGATTCTCGTGAACTACGAGCCTCGTCTGCAATATTTCAGCGAGTGGTGGAAACAGCTTTACGGCGAGAGCGAAGGAAAAGACGGCAAGGGCATCTTCCCCGCAAGTGTCACATTCACAACGGATTTGCATTCCATGGGACAATATATCCAGGAAGGTGTCCGCAACCTGATGGAGACTGTCATTTCTGTCGAGAACCCCGACAATGACATCAGAATCCCAAATGACGATGCGAACTTGGATCAGCTCAACTATATCGCGGGCCGCCGTCTCTCGGAAGTCAACCTCACGGCGGAGAAGGCCACAATCCTCGCCCACGTCGATGGCGGCGTGCCTAATATCCGCATCGTGCTGCCACGCATCAACGCCAATGTCATGGGACAACTGATTTATTTCTTCGAAATGGCCTGTGCATTAAGCGGTTACATGCTTGAAGTCAACCCGTTCAACCAACCGGGCGTGGAGGCATACAAGAAGAATATGTTCGCACTTCTCGGAAAAGCCGGCTACGAGGAACTGAGAGGAAAGTTATTGGAGGAGAGATAAGAGAGGAGAGATAAGAGAAATTCCAATGAATTTGAATTATAACGACATTGAGGTGATGGCGCCGGTGGGGTCTTACGAGGCTCTGTCGGCGGCAATCCAGGCCGGCGCAGGTTCCGTCTATTTCGGCATCGGACGGCTCAACATGCGCTCGAAGTCAACGAAGAACTTCACCCTCGACGACCTTCACGTCATCTCGGAAATATGCCACGAACACGGCGTAAAGAGTTATGTGACAGTGAATACTGTGGTTTTCGACGAGGAAATGGACGAGATGCACGCGCTCCTCGATGCGGTGAAAGCCAACGACATCTCGGCAATCATCGCCTCCGACCAAAGCGTCATACAATACGCCCGCGAAATCGGTGTCGAAGTACATATTTCAACGCAATGCAACATCACCAACCTCGAAGCCGTGAAATATTATTCGCAGTTCGCCGATGTGATGGTGACAGCCCGCGAGCTTAACATCAATCAGGTGAAGCATATCACAGAAGAGATTGAGCGTCAGCATATTACAGGGCCGAGAGGCGAGTTGGTGAGGATAGAGACATTCTGCCACGGCGCGTTGTGCATGGCCGTCTCCGGAAAATGTTACCTGAGTCTCGACAACTTCGGGACAAGCGCCAACCGCGGTGCCTGCGTGCAGCCATGCCGTCGCGGCTACGAGGTGACCGACCGCGACAAGGAAATCACTCTGGCGATTGAAAATGAATACATCATGTCGCCGAAAGACCTGTGTACGCTGCCGTTCCTCGACAAACTCCTCGCAGCCGGAGTGAAAGTGCTGAAGATCGAAGGCCGTGGCCGTTCGCCGGAATACACCAAACTCACGGTGAGCGTCTATCGCGACGCCGTTGACGCAATCCGCGAAGGGTCGTTCACGGAAGAGAAAGTCGCAGCGTGGATGGACAGACTGCGCAGCGTCTATAACCGCGACTTCTGGGACGGGTATTACCTCGGCAGGAAAATGGGCGAGTGGACTGAGAAATACGGCTCGCAGGCGACAAAGACAAAGATTTTCGTCGGCACGATAACAAATTTCTTCGCGAAGATAAACGTCGCCGAAATAAGAATGGAGACCCACGACCTCAACGTCGGCGACGAAATCATGGTCATCGGCCCGACGACAGGCGTTTATGAAGATACGATAAAAGAAATCCGCGTTGACCTCAAGCCGGTTGCGAAAACCGAGAAAGGTGAACTCTGTTCGATACCGGCACACGACATCGTCAGACGCGGCGACAAAGTTTATAAATTGGTTTCAGGACAAGATGCAACGATTTAATTTACATACACATAGCTTGTATTCCGACGGCAAATGCCCGATGGAGGAGACCGTCGAAGAAGCGATAAAACAAGGCCTACACACCCTCGGATTCTCCGACCATTCCATGGTGCCGTTCGAGAGCAATGTCTCAATACAAAATGACAAAGTTGACGAATATGTCAACAATCTGAAAAAACTGAAAGCCGAGAACGTCGGCAAAATCACGATTCTGTCATCAATGGAGATGGAGTTCATCCCCGGCATCGTCACCGATTTCCAGAAGACAAAACGCGACCTTGGCCTCGACTATCTCATTGGTTCCGTGCATCTTGTGGGAACCGACCCAGAACATCTCTGGTTCATCGACGGAAAACACATTGAGCCTTACGACGATGGGCTGCGTGATTATTTCGGCGGCGACATCCGCAAAGGCGTGCGTGCTTATTTCGACCAGGAAAACCTGATGATTGAAACGGAGAAATTCGACATCATCGGACATTTCGACAAAATCAAGATGAACGCCCGCGGCCGTTATTTCCAGGAAGACGAGAAATGGTACCGCGACATGGTTCTGGAAACGCTCGACCTGATTAAGCAGCACGACCTGATTGTGGAAATCAACACCCGAGGGCTTTACAAACAGCGTTACAACGGCTTCTACCCGGCCGAATGGCTGCTGCCGCGCCTGAAGGAAATGAACGTGCCTGTCGTGATTTCGTCCGACGCACACATATATACTGAGTTGACAAACTGCTTCCAGGAAGCGGAAAACGCCTTGAAATCAGTCGGTTACAGAGAGACAATGTGCTTCGTTAACGGACAATGGGAGGCTGAATGTTTGTAAAAGAGAAATTTATCTTATAACAAAAAGTTTTTGTATTTTTGCAGAAGTTTATGTTATAAACTAAATATGAGTAAGAAAGACTACATACCAAGAGACATCTACCTTGAAAAAGTGAAGCCTTTTATCGGGCAGCAGCTGATAAAGGTGTTCACCGGTCAAAGACGAACCGGCAAGAGTTTCGTGATGTTGCAGACCGCCGATTATATTAGTTCAAACAACCGTAACGCCAAAATAATTTACATTGACAAGGAGTTGTTTGAGTTTTCAGATATAGTTGACGCTCATACACTTAACTTGTATGTTGAAAAAAATTTAGATGCCAATGCCGACAATTTCCTATTTATTGACGAGGTTCAGGAGATTGAGCATTTTGAATTGTGTTTGAGAAGTCTTTTAAATCAAAATAAATGTGACATTTATTGCAGCGGCAGCAACGCCAAGATTCTTTCCGGCGAGTTGGCGACACATCTTGGTGGAAGATATATAGAGTTTAAAATCAATGTGTTGACTTTCAGGGAATATATAACTTTCAACAATCTGAATCCCACAAAAGAATCACTGAAGGAATATCTCACCTTTGGCGGGATGCCATATCTGACCCACATCGCAAAAGACAAGGATTTGGCGTATGAGTATTTGAAAAATGTATATTCCACAATTCTGCTCCACGATGTCGTCGCACGGCAGTCGATAAGAAACATCCCTTTTCTTGAAAGTCTGGTGGCATTTCTTGCGGACAATGTCGGAAACTTGTTCTCGGCGCAAAACATCAGCAACTACTTGAAATCGCAAAACATCAAAATTGCAGTGACAACTGTGCAGGATTATCTGTCTGCATTATGTAATGCCTTTATTATCCACAAGGTGCAACGAATTAACATTCAAGGTTTTAAGATTTTTGAAATAAATGATAAATATTATTTTGAAGATTTGGGGATAAGAAATGCATTGCGGGGCTACACTTTCGTCAATGATATTAATAAATTGATGGAAAATATTGTTTATCAAGAACTTATATCACGTGGTTATGAAGTTTACGTTGGTCAGGTTGGCAAAAAGGAAGTCGATTTTGTAGCCGTAAAAAATGGGGGTAGAATATATGTTCAGGTTGCTTATTTGCTCGGCGACGAGTCGGTCGTCGAACGCGAATTTGGCAATCTGGCGGCGATAAAAGACAATTTTCCGAAATATGTTGTTTCAATGGACGATTTTCCTGTTGGCGGCAACCGCCACAAGGGAATCATCCATCAAAATTTGCTTGAATTCTTACTAAACCAAAGATAAAATGGATGCATTAATTCTGACATTAGCGGTTTTGCCGGTCATCGTGCTGATGATTTATGTCTATAAAAAGGACAAATACGAAAAAGAACCGATATGGATGCTCGTGAAAGCGTTCCTGCTCGGCATACTGTCAATTCCGTTGGCGTTATGCTGTGATGTGATTTTTGCGGAGATGTTGCCAGGCAAAACAGTGTTTTTCGAGGCGTTTTTCCAGGCTGGAATCCCTGAGGAACTGGCGAAATGGGGCCTTTTCATGTTGTTTATCTGGAAAAACAAGAATTTCAACGAGTTTTTCGACGGCATCGTCTATGCCTGTTTCATCGGTCTCGGCTTTGCCTGTATCGAAAACATCATGTATGTGTTTGATTATGAATCATATAGTGATGCAATCCACACCGGAGTCATGAGGGCTCTGTTGTCTGTCCCTGGTCATTTCCTCTTCGCCGTGATAATGGGCTATTATCTCGGCTTGGCGAAATTCAAGCAAAATGACAGGAAAAAGTTCCTGATATTCAGCATTTTATTCCCAATCATCACACACGGGCTTTTCGACTACCTGTTGATGCTTTCGTGTGCTTTTTCGGATAATAATCTGGAATGGTTGGGAGTTATACTTTATATCCTGTTCCTTTATCTTGACGTCAAATTGTGGAAAATCTGCCTCCGACGCATCGAGAAGTTACAGGAAGAAAGCCGTATCGAGCGCAATAATAATATTTTCCGGAAAATTTTCGGATAAGTTTTTATATGAATTTTGAAAAATATTAATCAAAAAATAAAAAAATGAAAAGAGTATTTTTAACTATCGCATTGATTATCGGTGCTTTGTGTGTCAAAGCCGATGAAGGTATGTGGTTGCCTTACAACCTCAGCAATCAGAGCTTGTACGAGATGCAGCAGCTTGGCTGCCAGCTCACGGCCGAACAGATTTTCAACCTCAACCAGCCGAGCGTGAAAGACGCCATCGTGCAGTTTGGCGGCGGCTGCACCGGCGAACTCATTTCTCCTGAAGGACTTCTGCTCACGAACCATCACTGCGGACTGAGCTACGTACAGAAACACGCGACGGTCGAACACGACTATCTCACCGACGGCTTCTGGGCGAAGAGCAAGGAAGAAGAACTCCCCAACGCAGGACTGACCGTGTCGTTCCTCGCTTTCGTAGAGGATGTCACAACCGCCGCACTCGAAGGCGTGACCGATGAGGCCACACGCCGCGATGTCATAGACAAAAACATCGAAAAGATTTGCAAAGAACGCAAAGGCGACCGCGATGTTGAAGTGGAAGTCGTGGCTTTCTACTCTGGAAATCAATACATTATGTTTGAATATAATGTCTATCGCGATGTGCGTCTCGTGTGCTGCCCGCCTTGGGGCATCGGCAAATACGGCGCCGACACCGACAACTGGACATGGCCCCGTCATAAAGGCGACTTCAACATTTTCCGCGTTTACACCGACAAGGACGGCAAACCGGCAAAATACAGCCCCGACAACATCCCGATGAAGTCGAAGTGGTTCCTGCCCATCAACATCAAAGGTGTAAAACAAGGCGACTACGCGATGATTATGGGTTATCCTGGTTCAACAGACAGATATTCAACATCTTACACTGTGAAAAATATCATCGAGTCGGAAGGCCCGGCTACCATCGACTGCCGCACCACGAAACTCAACGAATACCGCAAGCACATGGACACCGACCAGGAGGTGTTCATAAAATACGCCTCAAAGCAGGCAAGCGTGTCGAATTACTGGAAATATTACATCGGTCAGGTGAAACAGCTGAAACGTAACCATGTGTATGAGAGACGCTTGGCTCAGGAAAAGGCCTTCAACGAATGGGTCGCCGCCGATGCCGCACGTCAGGCTGAATACGGCGGTATGTGGGATGGCATCCAGCGCAAATGGGAAATCATGGATGACATTGAAAAGGCGTTCACTTATCTATATGAAGCCGGCTGGAACGGCGGTGAGGCAGTCGCGTTCTCACGCAGATTTATGAAAATCAACAAGTTGATAAATGAAAAAGGCTCAAAGGAAGAGATCGCAAATATGGCTGAAGGTCTCAAAGACCGCGCCGAGGCGTTCTTCAAAGATTACGACATGCCTCTCGACCGCGATGTCACGGCGGCGTTGCTCAACCTCTACTACAAAGACATCACAAAGTATGTTCCTGACATGATGGAGAAACTCGGCGCGAAAAACGGCGGCGACTTCACGGCATGGGTCGAGGCGGCATTCGAGAAATCGGTGTTCACCGACAAGGACCGCCTTGAGAAATGGCTCGCGAAACCGAAAAAACTCGACAAGGACCCGATTTATATGTTGGCGATGGGCTTCGTGAGTGAATACAACGATGTCGTCGTCCCGCTTTACATGGAGGCCGCCCTCGCCGGAAACGCCGGTGAACGCCAGTACATGAAAGGACTGATGGAGATGCAGCCTGAGCGCAATTTCTACCCGAACGCGAACTTCACGATGCGACTCACCTACGGCACCGTCGAGCCGTACAAAGGCGCCGATGCCGTGAATTACGACTATTACACGACCATGGACGGCGTGATGGCGAAGTACATCCCGGGCAACTGGGAGTTCGACATCCCGCAGGACGTCCGCGACCTCTATGCAGCCCGCGACTACGGACGCTACGCCGATGAAAACGGCGACCTCGTCGTCAACTTCATCACCACCAACGACATAACCGGCGGCAACTCGGGCAGCCCCGTCATCAACGGCAAAGGCGAACTCATCGGCCTCGCCTTCGACGGCAACTGGGAGGCGATGAGCGGCGACATCATGTTCGAACAGAAAGTGCAGCGCACAATCTGCATGGACGCACGCTACCTCCTCTGGTGCCTCGAAAAAGTAGGCAAAGTGCAGAACATCATCGACGAATTAGTGATTGTTGAATAATATTTAAACGAGGAACTTTACTCGTTATGAAAATAAACGACATTTTACATAGGAAAAAAACGTTTTCGTTCGAGGTCTTCCCTCCGAACCCGCAAACCGTTGACATCAACAACATTTACGGGACAATCGATGCTCTTCAACAGTATCATCCTGATTTCGTGAGTGTTACGTTTAAATCGACCGGCGATTTCGCGCAGAACACCATCAACTTGGCGAGTTACATAAAGAAAAACACCGCCGCCGAGCCGTTGGTGCATCTCACCTGCGGGGCCTTGGACGAAAACGATGTCGATAACATCGCTCAAGTTCTTAATAATGAAGGACTTGAAAACATCCTCGCTCTTCGCGGCGACCGCCCCGCTGATTTCGACGGCGACTATCTGAAACATTTTCAGCACGCCTCCGAACTGATGGGACATCTCAAGTCAAAGTACGATTTCTGCCTCGGCGGCGCGTGCTATCCGGAAGGCCATATCGAATGCTCAAGCCTCTACGAAGATCTTGAAAACATGAAAATCAAACAGGATATGGGCGCGGAATTCTTTGTGACTCAACTGTTTTACGACAACAACTATTATTATCGTCTTATGCGGGCCGCAAAGAAAGTCGGAATCACCGTGCCGATAATCCCGGGCATCATGCCGCTCACCTCGACCAAGATGTTCAACAAAATCATGAACATGGCCGGCGCGAGCATCCCGTTTGAGATGCGAATGCTTTTCGACAGGTTCCAAGACGACAAGATGGCGATGTACGAAATCGGTATCGCATACAGTGTCAATCAGATACTCGAACTTCTCGCCAACGACGCCGACGGCATCCACATCTATACGATGAACAACGCCAAGGTCGCGGGCGACATCTACGAGCGAATTAAAAACGTGATTGAAAAGGAGTTGAGATGAGAGAGGAGTGAGGAAAGATGAGAGATAAAAGATGAAAGATGAGAGAAAAAACTCGTGCAACTTGTGTTAAAAAACTTGTGCAACTTGTGTTAAAAATTGAAATCTTGAAATATCTCGGCCTGAAAGATGCCAACTCTGTCGATGAATACACCAATTCATTGATTGATAAGGCTTTGCTTGAAGTTGAACAGCAGTCGGGTTTCAAATACATCTACGAGAAATTCGATGAGCCGCTGCCTTTCATGAAAGACGTTTCAGGTTATCAGAACTATCTCGGCGACTCGCCTTTCCTGCTTTGCGCGACGACGCTCGGTGTTCAGATTGACAGATACATTCAACGTCTGCAACTGAAAGACATGGCCTACGCCACGGTTTTTGACGCGGCGGCATCGGTTTTTTTGGAGATGAAAGCCGATGAATTTGAGAAGAATTTGAAATTTGGAAATCTCGGTTTCCGTTTCTGCCCGGGTTATTCCGGGACGTCATTCATTGACAATCAAGAAATTGTAAGATTGTTAAAAGCTGAAAAAATAGGAATCACATTCCTTGAGTCAGGCTTGATGGTGCCATTGAAATCGATGGTCGGAGTTATTAAAATTGGAGAAAATGTGAAAAAATCCTGCGACGGCTGTGCCGCAAAAGGAGACTGCGGTTTCAGGAAAAACGGAACATATTGTTACAGAAATGATTGAGAAATTAGGAAAACAGATAATGATTTTCGACGGCGGCTTCGGCACCGAACTCGAAAAACGCGGCATCATGACGAAATGCCCGGAGATGCTCAACATCACAAATCCGGATGACATCGCTGAAATTCATAAAGATTATATTGAAGCCGGCTGCGACTTCATCACGACAAACACCTTCGGCGCAAACCGCTGCAAGATGCCGAATGAAGACCGTAAGGCCGTGATAGAGAAAGCGATAGAAAACGCAAGACGTTACCGCACGACACAATATGTGATGATGGACATCGGGCCGCTCGGCAAGATGCTCGCACCTGTCGGGGAACTTCCTTTCGATGACGCTTACGAGGCGTTCAAGGAGATGGTCGTCGCAGCCCGCGACCATGTCGATGGCTTCATCCTCGAGACGTTCGCCGACTTGTATGAACTGAAATGCGCACTTCTCGCGGTCAAGGAAAACTCCGACAAACCGGTTTTCACCACAATGACATTCGACAACACCGGCCACACTCTGACCGGCACGTCGCCGCGTATCATGGCGGAACTCATGTCGAACATGGGAGCCGATGCCGTCGGCGTGAACTGCTCGTTAGGCCCGAAAGAATTGAAACCTATTG
This sequence comes from Candidatus Limimorpha caballi, assembly GCA_018064605.1. GTDB lineage: Bacteria > Bacteroidota > Bacteroidia > Bacteroidales > F082 > Limimorpha > Limimorpha caballi. The sequence goes on from JAGHUX010000012.1 coordinate 37,741, forward strand.
TTGATGAATTTGTTAAGTATTGTGACAAACCGATAATAGTACAACCGAACCGAGGCATCCCGATGGTGCGTTGCGGAAAAGCCATGTATCAACTCTCAGCCGAGGCGTTCGCGGAGGTGATGAACGAGTTTTATTTACAAGGCGTCGCGATTCTGGGCGGCTGCTGCGGCACGAACCCCGAGTTCATCAAGGCGATTGCCGTAAACAAAGACAAACCCGTCGTGAAACGCGAAGTCATCAAAGAAACGATGATATGCTCTGCAACTCAATCAGTTACATTCGACAAAGTACGTATATGCGGCGAGCGCATCAACCCGACGGGAAAGAAAAAACTCAAGGAAGCCATCATCAACGGCGACTTCGATTATATCCTGAAAGAAGCCATAAAACAAGAGGAAGCTCACGCCGACCTGCTTGACGTGAACCTCGGTGTCCCGAAAACCGACGATGTCGCCAACATGAAACGTGTGGTGATGAAACTCAATGAGATAACAAACCTTCCGCTTCAGATCGACTCGTCGAACGTGAAAGCCATAGAAGTCGGCTGCCGCTATTACAACGGTGTCTGCCTCATCAATTCCGTCAACGGAAACGAAAGCTGCATGAATACCGTCTTTCCGATTGCTCAACGTTACGGTGCTGTTGTTCTTGGACTTACGATGGACGACAACGGAATCCCGCAGACGGCGGAAGAGCGTTTCGCCATTGCGGAGAGAATTGTAAAAAGTGCCGAAAAACACGGCATTGCGCGTCACCGCATGATGATTGACACGCTGACGCTCACTTGCAGCGCACAACAGCCGCTCGTGAAAGAGACGCTCCGCGCCTTGAGGATGGTGACTGAAAAAATCGGTGTCAAGACATCGCTCGGCGTTTCAAACGTCAGCTTCGGGATGCCGAACCGCGAAGTCATCAACAGCACTTTCCTGACAATGGCACTCGAAAACGGCCTCACCATGCCAATCATCAACCCGTGTAACGCAATGATGACCAATGCGATACTCGCCTTCAATGCATTACGTGGCAACGCAAAAGATTTGGATAATTTCGTGAACAACGCAATCTCCGTCGAGACCTCAACAGCTCAAATCCCTCAAACTCCTGACAACCTAAACACCTCAAACTCCTCATCTCCTCTTCATGATGCGGTTCGCCGCGGTCTTCGTGAGCAGAGCGTAGAGATAACGAGGCAACTGCTTGAAAACCAGTCGCCGATGAGTATAATCAATGAGATTCTGATTCCGACGTTAAATGAAGTCGGGGCTGATTTTGAAAAGCAAGTCATCTTTTTGCCGCAGTTGATTTCAGCTTCGGAGGCCTGCAAAGGCGCATTCGGTGTCATCAAAGAGAAATTCCAACAGGCTGACAATCAGAAAGGTACTGTCGTTTTGGCAACCGTCAAGGGCGATGTTCACGACATAGGAAAGAACATCGTGAAAGTGATTTTCGAGTCGTATGGCTACAAAGTCATCGACCTTGGGAAAGACACGCCGAAAGAGACGGTTCTTGAGGCTTTCAGGAAACACAATCCCGACATCATCGGGTTGAGCGCGTTGATGACAACGACGGTGCTTTCGATGGAGGAAACCATTCATTATCTGAAAGATAACAACGTCAACGTCCCGATTTTCGTTGGCGGCGCAGTGCTGAACCAAAACCTCGCCGACGAAATCAAGGCCGACGGTTACACCAAAGACGCACTTGAATTTGTCGAAGCCGTCGGAAAATTATTGCAAAATTGACAATAAGGCACGTTCATTTTTAAAAATATATGTACTTTTGCAAAATCTAAAAAAAAAGACAATGGCAACAATAACATTAACTTACGACGGAAGAAGCAGCGTGGCGCGCAAAGCGATTGACAACTTGATGTCACTTGGAGTTTTTTCAATGGAAATCAAGGAAGTCGGTAATTTCAGGAAAAAGAAAAAAGACGAGGAAGAGTCGCCATACGACCCGGAATTTGTGAAGATGATTAAGGAATCAGAAGCACAGATTGAAAGAGGGGAATTTGTTGTGATAGACGATGTGTCGCATTTGTGGGATGTAATTAAATGATTGATTATGAGACTTGTAATTGATAACAAAGCGCAAGAAGACTTGAGATTTTGGTATGATTCTGGTCAAAAACAACGAAAAAAGATTGAAGAACTAATCAAAGACATCATGGAGCATCCCACTTGGGGAATCGGAAAACCAGAACAATTGAAACACGATTTGACCGGCAGATGGTCGCGAAGGATTGACAGAAAGAACCGAATCATTTACAGAATTTGTGACGACAACTCCACAGTTTTTATTTTATCTTTGAGAGGACACTACGAGAAGTAGTCAAATCTTTTTCGCTATCAGCGGCATTAAAATAATTGTAATCCACATCAAAATCATTGCTGAAATCAGATTTCCCCATTGTTTTCCGAAGAAAATCATCAATTCCGGCTTCAACAACTTATTGAAAACGAATACAATAAGTAATACTGCTATCAGAAACCTCAATATTTTCCGCCACCATTTCACATCAGTGCTGAACTTGATGAAGCGGCGTTCAACAAACCAACCTGTGACGATTCCGAAAACCGCCCCGCCATAGAAGAAACTGTCGATCTTCATCTTTTCCGGATCAACGATGATGCTTCCAAATTCGTCATAATCAATAGGATAAGGCTTGAAGATTGTGTAAACCATGAACAAAATTGAGGCGGCTACACCTATTATTAGTATATAGACATCTTTTTCTGGATTTTTGTCAATCCATTTGAAAAGACGGTCGGAGACCCAGAGCATCAGCAGGCCTTCGAGCAGCCCGATGATTACATCTTGCGGAGTATGAACTCCGAGGTAATTCCTTGAGAATCCGACAAGTACGATTATAACAACACACAATGCGACCACCCATTTGTGTTTTTTTAAAATCAACGCAATTGAGCCGTAAATCGAAGTCGCCGATTGTGTGTGACCGCTTGGGAAGGAGTAGCCGGTGGCGGTGAGTTTGGAGTTACCGTAGGGCATCACGGCAGCGTCGCGAATCCACGGGCGATAGACGCAAAATGTGTTTTTTAAGAAATTGTTGAATATTCCCGCGCCGAAGAGGTTTGTGAGCATGAAATAACCCCATCGTTTGTTGATGCACAGATAGATGAAAACCATCATCAAGATGGTGAAGTTGCCGATGATGAAGTCGGAGACACCCATGAGGAAAGGCGACAGAGCATCATCGGTCGCCTCTCTAAGTCGCTGTAAAGCAAGGAGATAGTCGATGTCGAACATCACTTGTTCTCCATTAGGAATCTCTCCACTTCAATTCCGGCCATTGCGCCTGTGCCGGCTGCCACGATGGCCTGGCGGTAAATCCTGTCTTGGCAGTCGCCTGCGGCGAAGATGCCCGGGACGTTGGTAGCCGTCGATTTCGGTTTTGTGATGATGTAGCCTTGTTCATCGAGGTCGAGGATGCCTTTGAAGATATCGGTTGCGGGTATGCGTCCTATCGCCTCGAAGAATCCGTCGATCATGATTTTGCGTTCCTCGCCGGTTTTGTTGTTATAGACGATGGCGCCTTGGAGTGAGCTCATGAAGCCGTTGACTTCGCCGAAGAGTTCCTTTGTGTTGGTGTTCCACAGCACTTCGATTTTCGGGTTGTCGAGCACGCGGTGTTGCATGGCTTTTGAGGCGCGAAGCACATCGCGGCGGACTATGAGATACACTTTGTTGCATAGGTTCGCCAAATATGTCGCGTCTTCGCAGGCTGTGTCGCCGCCGCCGACCACCGCCACGTCTTTGCCGCGGTAGAAGTAGCCGTCGCATGTGGCGCAGGCCGAGACGCCGCCGCCTTTGAACTGTTCCTCACTTTCGAGACCGAGATAACGTGCCGAAGCGCCGGTAGCGACAACTATCGTGTCGGCGAGAAGCTCATCGCCGAAGTCGGTCTTGACCTTGAAAGGACGTTGTGTGGCATCGACTTCGATGACGCTGCCGGGGCGCATCTCCGTGCCGAAGCGTGCGGCCTGACGGCGGATGTCGTCCATCATCGTATTGGCATCGGTGCCGTCGGGATAGCCCGGAAAGTTCTCAATCTCAGTGGTCTGCGTGAGCTGCCCGCCAGTCAGAGGACCTTCGTATATCACAGTTTTGATGTCAGCACGGCCGGTGTAAATCGCTGTCGTGTAGCCGGCTGGGCCGGAACCGAGGATGAGGCATTGAATGTGTTCCATGTAAGTTTGAAAGTTTGTAAAGTTTGAAAGTTCGTAAAGTTTGAAAGTGAAAAATCTCAGTGAGTGTGGAATCAAGAAAAAAGAACCACTTGTGTGATTCTTTTTTCTTGATAATCAATTAATATTTCATCAGTTCGATGAGATCGACCATACGGTTTGAGTAGCCCCATTCGTTGTCGTACCACGAGAGTATTTTTACCATCTTGCCCATCACCATGGTGCTGTCGGCGTCGAAGATTGACGAGTGCGGGTTGTGGATGATGTCGCAGCTCACTATCGGGTCTTCGGTGTATTCCAGCACGCCTTTCATCGGGCCTTCGGCGGCCTCTCTCATGGCGGCGTTGATCTGTTCCTTGGTGGCTTCTGTCTTCAGGGTGCAGACGAGATCCACCAGAGAGCCTGTCGGGGTGGGGACGCGCACCGCGATGCCGTCGAGTTTGCCGTTGAGTTCAGGTATGACGATACCGACGGCCTTGGCTGCGCCTGTCGTTGTCGGGATCTGCGACAAAGCGGCGGAACGTGCGCGGCGGAGGTCGCTGTGCGGACCATCGAGGATGACCTGGTCGTTGGTGTAGCTGTGGATTGTCGTGATGTAACCCTGTTCGATGCCGAAACGGTCGTTGAGGACCTTTGCGACGGGGGCGAGGCAGTTGGTGGTGCACGACGCGTTGCTGACGCATTCAATCTCGTCGGTGAGCTCGTTGTTGTTGACACCTACGACTATCGTTGCGTCGATGCCGTCCTTCGCCGGAGCTGAAAGGATGACTTTCTTCGCGCCGTTCTTCAGGTGGTCGCCGTAGCCGCCCTTGCTGCTCTCCTTCGAACGGAAGATACCTGTCGATTCGACAACGACATCCGGAGTCTGACTCCATTTGATGTTAATAGGAGCACGTTCTGCCGTCACCGGGATGCGGACACCATTGACAATCAATGCTGTCTCGTCATATTCGACGGTACCAGGAAACTTACCCTGCGTTGAATCGTATTTAAGAAGATGAGCCAAAACCTTTGTGCTCGTCAAATCATTGACACCCACAATCTCGAGATTCGGGCGTTCACAGATGATGCGGAAAACGTTACGACCGATACGGCCGAATCCGTTGATACCTACTTTTATCTTTGCCATATTACAAAATTTTTAATTCTTGATAAAATTATGAACTTGAGAAATTTTGCAAATTTACTAATAATCTGAATATTTTTATCTTAAAAAATCATAATTTTGCCAAAATATTTTTTTTATGACAGCAACGACATTCAAGTCGCAGGCGCTTGAGGCGAACCTTGAGCAGACCCGCTACAAAGATATCTTCATCCCCGAGGAACATCAGGCATTTATTGCATTTAGTATCAATTATTTCGGTATTAACAAACGCGCCAAGGAATGTATAACCGAGTATCATCATCCACTCTCAAATCACACTTTCGTGACCGAAGAACTGCGTAAGATGCTGCTCGACGACTTCTGGTTTTACACCCGCGACGACATACCGGCCGGCACTTTGCGCGTCCCGCTTGAGATGCTGCGCAGCCTTCTCCGTCAGGATGTCCAACTGAAACTAAGACTCAACATCGTCAAGACCTTGCTGGAATTCGTTGACAAGGAAGTCGGGCGGAATATAGAAAATGATGAGACTATAACTTTGGTTTTCAATATTTTACAAGAAAGATTTGAAGAAAACAAAGATTGTTTCATTCTTGCGACGAAACATGCGGAGCGTTATCTGGGCAATGTCGGGCGGGTGGAGGCCTTCGCCGGGATGTCGTGCTTGCTGCTGCGGACCATGCTCGCCGCGAACTACGACTATTGGCGGCAGACCTCACAGGTGGAACAATGGATCACCGAAAAGGGCGACATAATTCCAGATAATGAGAAAGATTTGATTATCAATAATATAGGAAAGCCGTTTTTTGACAGTCTCAACGACAGTCTCAACGTTGCCGAACAATGGGACGAGTTGTCGGAGATGCCTCATTTCGATGAGCTCGCGAGACGTTTCACCGACTCAGAGCGTCTCTTCACGCATTTCATCACCAAGTTCCATTACGTGTTTTTCCTGCTGCACCTGCCGGGCATGGAGAGTCAGCGGGAGCGTCTGATCTGGAACATGGACCGCATGGTGCGCGACGCCGTTGACGAGATTCCGAAGGCCGAGATGAAGCCGTTCATCGACACCGTCTTTGACCTCGCGAAGGAACTACGCGGCCAGTATGCCTCGGCGGTGCTCGACTTCCAACTCACGCTCGGCAGAAAGATAATCGACATCGACGACTCGGAGATGAAGGAGCTTGTCAACCATTTCGAGAAACGAACCATAGAATTCGGATTCATCACGCCGGGCAACGTCTTCGTCGATGAAGACTGGCAACTGTCTGTAAACAAAGACCATATAAAGAATATCCGTGTCTGGCTCGAACTCATCGAATATTCCAGGATGCCTCTCGACAAGTTGCTGTCGGCACTCATCGTCAACCTCAAGACGGGCGGCATCTTCATCAGCGACACCGACCTTTTCCAGAGGGAAATCACCAAGATTCTTAATTCCAACATCTCGCCGTATTACAAAAAAGTGAAGCAGCTCGCGCGTATCTTCCCTGTGTATTTCAATGAGATAGGGGCGGAAGGCGAGATTCGCACCGTCACCACCAACATGGATGAGATTTCGGGGCGGCAGGACAAACTCGTGCATTTTCTGCGCAAGCAGGTGCACACCGAGAGCAACAACACGCTCGTTGACCTCACCTTCAACGTCTTCAGGTTCTGGAGCGACGGCAACCTTGAGGCGCTGAAGTCGGTCTTGCCGAACAACGTTTACGAGAGTGTCGATATGGGAAGCACCTGGTTTGTGCATATCCACAACATCGTGCAGACCATGTGCGTCATCTCGAGCCTCAACCCGGAAGACGTGCTGATGCTTTCGCGCGACGACTACGAGAGTCTGATCCGCAAGGCCGCCGACCGCCTCGGCACCGACAGCGGCATCTTCGAGCGGGAGAACTTCCGTCTCATGAACATACGCGACCTCTACGCTTATCTTCGCGAGAAATACAGTTTCGAGTCGGTCAACATCTTCAGTTACCTGCGCAACTATCCGTTCATCAGCGACAGCGAGATCGACGAGTTCGAGAAGGTTTACAAATCAAAGGATTTCGGCAGGTCGCTCACCATGATATATTCATTCATGGAGAAACTTAAGGACATCATCTTCAACCCGGAGCAGAGCGAAGGCTGGGAGAACATCTACCACAAGCGCCACATCGCCATCGGCATACCGTCGATGTACGGCACCTACCGCGAGAACAAGTTCGAGGCCATGGGCTTGTCGTTCAGGCTTGAGCGCGTCGCCACACAGCTGATGGAGAAGGTCGTGCAGAGCATCAACCTCGACTACATCTCCGAGCTGACACTGAACCAGATTTACACCATCCTGAAATATTTCCGCGACGGCCTTGCGCTCGACGGCATCACCAACCAGAGCCTCAACTCCAAGCTCAACATGCTGCGTTACAGCCTGATGTCGCGGAGTTTCTCTTTCGGCCAGTACATCAACATCTTCCAGTTCATCGCCGAAGACGTGCGCCGCATCATCATTGAATATTTCATCAAGTCATACGAATATCCGCTCAAGATTGTCATCCCGCAGGTCTTTGACCCCGACGGTCGTCTGAGCGAGCGCGAGACCATCGCGCTAATAAGCAGGAAGTCGGAGGAGTTTCACCGCGACCTTCTCTCCGACGCCTTCCTGATGCAGCCGTTAGACAACTTCATCGGCCGCATCCTGACATCGTTGCGCACCATGGAGGCGACGTTGAAGCCGAACATCATCAGCGACATCATGACGTATAACTCCGAGATGCTGGTGAGTCCGTTCTGGGAGGCGACGCCGAAGATGGACAATCAGGTGTTTATAGGCAACAAGGCGAACAACCTCAAGGCGTTGTTTCTCAAGGGGTTGCCGGTGCCGCCTGGGTTTGTCATCACCACAGAGGCCTTCCGCCGCAACGACACCATCAACGTCATACCTGAGTTGCGCAGCGAGATCCACGGCATGTTGAGACGTTACATCGCCGAGCTCGAGGAGCGTTCCGGTGGCAGGTTCGGCAACGCCGAGTCGCCGCTGCTGGTGTCGGTGCGTTCAGGCACCGCCATATCCATGCCTGGCGCCATGGACACCTTCCTCAACGTCGGACTCAACGACGAGGTGGTGGAGAAAATCGCCGTAAACCCGGAGAAGGCGTGGGCGATATGGGACTCATACCGCCGTTTCCTGCAAAGCTGGGGCATGGCGAAAGGCATCTCACGCGATGTCTTCGACGAGGAGATCAACACCTTCAAGATGGTGTACAACGTGCGTCAGAAAGCGGACTTCACCGTCGATGTGATGCGCGAGATGGCGTATTCCTACAAGAAAGTCGTGGAAAATCACGGCATCGTGATAGAACAAGACCCGTTCAAGCAGATAATAGAATGCATCAACATGGTGTTCGACTCGTGGAACTCGGAGCGCGCCCTCGCCTATCGCCGGCATCTCGGCATCAGTGAGAACTGGGGCACCGCCGTGATAGTGCAGCAGATGATCTTCGGCAACATCAGCGACATGTCGGGCACGGGTGTGGTGTTCACTCAGAACCCGCACCGCGAACGTCCCGGAGTGCATCTGTTCGGCGACTTCACCATGCGCAGCCAGGGCGAGGACATCGTAGGCGGGCTCGTGAAGCCGCTGCCGATAAGCGAGACGCAACGCAAGTCGGCGGGCCTCACCGGACCTTCGATGCAGACCATGCTTCCAGAGATATACAAGAAGATACACTCAGTGGCGGTGACACTCACCGAAGAACTCGGCTACGCGCCGCAGGAGATGGAGTTCACCTTCGAGTCGGACAAGGCGGAGGACTTCCACATCTTGCAAATCCGCGACCAAGACCTGAAAGTGGAAGACACCGAGAACGTCTTCGTGCAGGCGCCTTCTGAGATGAACCAGATCGGACGCGGCATCGGCATCGGAGGCGGTGCCATGAACGGCGTCGTGGCCTTCAACGAGGACGACATCAAGACGTTGAGGGAAAACGGCGCCAACAACATCATCCTCGTACGGCCCGACACAGTCCCCGATGACATCAGCCTCATCTTCGACTGCGAGGGACTGCTCACGGCACGCGGCGGCGCCACCTCACATGCCGCCGTCACCGCAGTGCGTCTCGGCAAGGTGTGCGTCGTGAGCTGCGTGGAACTGCTCGTCAACGATGAACGACACTGCGCCACACTCGACGGCAACATCCTGCTAAAAGGCGACAAAATCGCCATCGACGGCAACCTCGGACTCGTATATCTCGGACATTATCCGACAGATACCATCGCCTAACTTCTTGAAAGACCTGACATTATACGTTTCTCCAGCCTCCGCTCCCAGACTAAAAGCAGCGACATCGCCCAGCGCGAGAGGAGCATCCACAGGAAACTGCCGCCGATGGCGGTGAAGAGCAGCAGGTCTTCGAGGTTGCTGTGCGACACGCAGATGTGATGGTTCAAAAGGTCGTTCTCCTCTTTCGTCGTCGTGCCCTGCTCCGCCTCGTCAATCATGATGGCGGCACCGTAGGCGAGACCTAAAGTGTTGGCTATCAGCCACAGAAACGCCGTGCGCGGCGGTAGCCCGAAGAAAAGCATCACAGGCTTCAGGAAACGCGCTATGGCCTCGATGACGCCGAACTCCTTCAAAATCCTTTGCAGCAACGTCAGCGCATAGACCAGCACTATCATCAGGCCGACGGTCTTCAAGGTGCGAAAAGCCCAGCTTCTGAGCATCTCCACGAAAGCGACATTCTCCGCCGAGACCGCTTCCGAAGCACCGCCTTCAAACTGTCCGGGCATGATCATGTTCAGGACGAAAGCCAAAAGAAACGCCGACAACGTCCTGACAATCACCATCCTCACGAAAGAAGAGCCGGTCTTGTGCTGCACCGTCGTCTCTACAATCATGTTATGCGAGCATAGCACCATCACCGCCAAGATGGTGGCGGAGCGCATGTCGAGATGCAGCGTCGTCATCACCGCCATCGCCGTGTAACAGTTCACGAAATAGCCGGAGACGTAGGCGAGAGCCGCCTCACCCGGAAGCCCGAAGCTCGAGAACACAGGCGTCAGCCATCTCGAAATCACGTCGATGACGCCGAAGTATTGCAACAGCATGATGCCGAACGACACGCCCGTCATTATCTTCACGAGCCACCATATCGTCTTCAGCGCGCCCGGAGTGGCGGAGCGAACGCACGAGAGGATTCGATTAGAGATTGTATCGTTTTTCATATCTTACTTCTATGACATGTCGGCTGAGCCTCTTTCTATAAGCCGGGCACATCTCGGCTGCGCCTCTTTCTATATGCCGGGCACATCTTGGCTGAGCCTCTTTCTATATGCCGGGCACATCTCGGCTGAGCCTCCATGTACCCGGTTACTAAAATAGTGCCTTACAGGCACATTCGTGTCAATTCGTGTCAATTCGTGGTGATTACTTCGTGGTGATTGTCATTTCATCGATGAGCCGTGTGCAGCCTGCGTATTTGTCGATGAGGAACAGCACGTAGCGGATGTCAACGCTGATGTTCTTGCAGATTGACGGGTCGTAGATGAGGTCGCTCATCGTGCCTTCCCATGTGCGGTCGAAGTTGAGGCCGAGCAGATGCCCGTCGGCGTTCAAAATCGGCGAGCCGCTGTTGCCGCCCGTCGTGTGGTTGCCGGCGATGAAGGCGACGTGCATCGTGCCGTCGGCGTCGGCGTAACGGCCGTAGTCCTTCGCCTCGTAAAGCTCACGCAGCCTGTCGGTCACGACGTAGTCGTAGATGTCGGGGTTCTCCTTCTGCATGATGCCATCAAGGGTGGTGAAGTGTCTGTAGTTGACGCCGTCTCTCGGCTTGAAGCCGCCGACCTTGCCGTAAGTCACCCTCAACGTGAAGTTCGCGTCAGGGTACATGTTTCTCTCCGGGAACATCTCAGGTATCATCTTCATCTGGCCTTCCATATAGACGCGGCGCAGCGACTTAATCTGCCTGTTGCAGGCGACGTAATTGTCCCTCACATTCTCCCTGTAGAACGAGAGCATGTCCTCGAAGGCGAGGACGGCCGGGTCCTTAGCTATTTTCTTTGCGTCTGAGGCCTTGAAATTGTCGAGAAGACCGTTCACTTTCTCTTCGGAGACGAACATCGTCTTCCCGAAAAGATAATCGACGTAAGCCCTGACATCGCCTTTGTATTTCGAATCGATGTCATTCAGCAGTGCCGGACGGAAGTCGGCAGGCTGCGCTGCGCGGTAAGCCGTGAGCATCGCCGACGCCACCTCCTCGTCGATAGGCTGGTAGTAATCTTTGAAAAATGACTTTGATGAATTACGTAATTCATTGACAATCTCTTCAACATCTTCTTTCGGAGTGTCTTTCGTGACTTTCGCAAGTTCCCTGAAGTTGGCGGCAAACTCGATGAGTTCTATCGAGAGGCCGGCTTCGGTGAAGTAGGTGTAAGCCATGCGGTATTTCTCGAAGTCGCCATAGACCTCGTTGAAATTTTTCAACAGGTTCATGTAAGGGGCGCGGCTGCGGCTCTTGTAGCACCATTCCATGAACGACTCCTCGAAGGCCTGTTTCTTCTCCACGCCGTGGAAGCTGCGGATGCCTTCGGTGACGCCCATCCATTTCTTCCAACCGTTGCCGAGACCGGCGTGTTTGCTGGCGTATTGGATGCGCACCTTCGGGTCTTTCTCCTGGTATTTGTTGTAGATGTCGAGTATCTGTCCGCGAAGGTCAACGATGACGGGATAGACTACGTTGGCTTCCTGGTTGACGGCCACCGAAGGGAGGTATTCCGTCGTGCGGGCCGGATAGCCGAAGACGAAGGTGAAGTCGTTTTCATTCGCGCCTTTCAGCGAGATGGTGAAGTGATAATCTGGCTTGTAAGGGACGTTGTCCTTGTCATATTCGACGGGTTTCCCTTCCGGGGAGACGTAGATCCTGAAGATGGAGAAGTCACCGGTGTGACGGGGCCATACCCAGTTGTCGGTGTCGCCGCCGAACTTGCCGATGTTTGACGGAGGCGCACCCACCATGCGGATGTCTTTGAAGACCTCGTTGAAGATCGCAAAGTATTGATTTCCTTCATAGAAAGATTCAATCGTGACTTCGTATTCTGTCTCTTTTTGCATCAGTTCCGTCAGACGTTTCGTGTTTGCCTTGACGGTGCTGTCGCGTTGTGTTTCGGTCATCTCGCGTGTCACGTTATAGAGTATTTTCTCGGTGACGTCGCGCATCTCCTTCATCATTACGGCGGTGAGGCCCGGGCAGGCGAGTTCTTCCTGTTGTGTCATGGCCCAGAAGCCGTCGGTGAGGTAGTCGTGTTCGACGGTCGAGTGGCGTTGTATCCAGCCGTAGCCGCAGTGGTGGTTTGTCAGCAGCAGCCCCTGGTCGCTGACGAGCTCGCCGGTGCAGCCGCCGCCGAACAGCACGACGGCGTCTTTCATCGAGCTGTGGTTCATCGAATAGATGTCATCGGCACTGATTCTCATGCCCATCTCCTGCATCTCCTTCTCGTTTTTCTGGAGGAGAAGCGGTATCCACATGCCTTCGGAACGCACGTTGCCGGCAAACATGACGGATGCGACTAATGTCAAAAAGATTCTTTTCATTATAAAATATTTTACTGATTAATTCCCAAAACTCCTTAAACCCCTAATCTCCTAATTTCCTTAAACTCCTAATCTCCTAATCTCCTAACTTCCTAACCACCTCAATCTCCTCAATCTCCTAATCTCCTCAATCTCCTAATCTCCTATTATCTCATGGAACCGCTGCATCCTGCGGTGAACGTTGTTGTATGCGGTGCCGGTGACGGCGGCGATGTGCTTGTCGTCTAGACCCACGAGGCAGAGGCTCAGCAGCAGTTTGTCGTCGTATTTCAGCTTGTAGCCTTCCGGCACGATGTCCTGCATGATGTCGCCGAGGTGTTCATCGACGACATCCACTACACGGCGCAGCGTCGCCTTGTCGAGCCGCAGCTCGGGGTACGAGCCGCTCGCCTTCACGAACACGTCGTTCATCGCCGACACGCGGCGGCATGTCGCGTCGTCCATCACGGCGGACATGCATTCCTTGAACGACGGTTTCGGTGCTGATGACTGCGACGGGGCCGAACGCATCGCCGACCTCATCGCGGCGTTCTCCGCCTCAAGCTCGCGCATACGACCCTTCAGCTCCTCCGCCTCCCTCGACGCGCTGCGGGCGCGGCCTTTCATCACACCAACAAGCCACTCCCTGTCGCCTATCTCCCTGTTGAGGCTCTCTATCTCAACGTCTTTCTTCTCGATCTCCTTCTTGTGGCGTCTCTTCCTGAACATGCCGTTGAGCGAAAGCACGGCGACCACGGCGGCTGCCGACACCGCGACAACGACAATTATCATCCTCCACAGATGCGCCTTCTTCGCCGCCTCCCTGCCGGCGACATACCGCCCGTAGGCGGCCACTATCTCGTTCTTCACCGACGTGAGTGCAATCTCATCCGCGGTGTCTTCGGCGAGATAAGGAGCATACTGCGCGGCCTTCTCACTGTCGCCCGTGATGTCGCATATCTCTATGATGCGCCGGGCCGCGTCCATGCGCGAGAACTTGTGCATGTTGAAGTATCGCTCGTAATAATATATCGCCGAATCGTATTGACCTTCATTGTAATAGATGTCGGCCAACATGCCGCAACTCATCATTGACGTCTCATCGTCGGAACTGTTTATCAGTGAAATGATTATCCCTCGCGCCTCGTCCTGCCTGCCGATGTTGTACAGTATCATTGCCCTGGTGCGGGCGATGCGCTCCCTCAGCCTGCTGTCGTCACGCCCGCTTAATGTGAGAAGCGAATCGGCCTCCATAATTGACGAAAGCGCAAGACTGTCTTCATTCATTTTATTGTAAATTGAAGCCATTTGGTACTTGTCTTGGGCAATTGAAAGAAACATTTTTTCGTTCAAGAATATCTCATTGGCAAGTGAAAATAAAGCAATTGAGATGCTGTTGATTTCATGCCAAGATGTAACTGATGCCAACCTGATGTAAGTCAACGCCTTGAAATGCCTGATGTCGTATCTCTCCGCCTTTTCGTAATCTATCATGTCCAAAGCCTCAAGTGCCGAAAGGAAGTCGCCGAAAGCCTCCGCTGCGAGTTCCCTTTCATACTCGCCCACACCTTTGTAATAATATGCGCGGGCCTTATAGAATATGACATCAATGTTTTTCGGATATCTCAAGGCGAGGCTGTCGAAGAAGACGGCGGCGGCTGCAACCGCCGAGTCGTTGGTCTGCCCGAAGTCGTTCTTGTACAGGGCCTCGGCCACTAAAATCTGGTATTCATAATATTCGGTTTTGGAAAGACGCCGTTCGTCGAGGGTGTCGGAGAGCGACACTATCATGTCCAACGCCGCGTCGGGGCGGGCGGTCATGGTGTCGGTTATCGTCTTCAGGACGGTGTTGTGGAGCGATTTCCTGCTTCCCGGAAACGGCGTGAAAAAGCTGCAGCCTTGCAGGAGGAGCAGCATGGCGCAGAAAACCGATGTCAGAAAGGCATTTTTATTTTTCATTCCGCAAAAATAAAAATTTTTCAGATTACAAAAGCTAATTTTCTGATAATTTTATCATCTTGATTATCAAGTTGTTGGGCGATTTTCTGCAATAATCTGCAAAAATGTTTTCAAAAAAGGCCTGAAATTATTGAATATCAAACACTTGCATTTTTCACAACCAAGATTGGAGGTGCTTTTAAACACGTTGTAACAATATGGTTGTCAAGTTGTTAGCCCCAAAATTGCAAAAATTTGCAAACGCAAAAAAAATTTTTGTTTGTGATAAGGATGTAATTTTGCCATCGGAATTCCAAAAGTAACTGAATGTCAAATTTAAAAATTTGAAAAAAATGAAGAAAAAGTTATTTGCAATCATTTCAATCTTAATATTGATGTCGCATGTCGTTTATGCGGGGACACCAATAAGAATAGTGAAAACGAATTATGATTACACAGGTCAAAAAGACGGCATTGAGGACGAAATCTCCGCCTCCATCGACGGCCACGCGCTAACTATTTACATAAACGAGAACGTAGGCATAGCGCACATCGTCGTCACCAACTCGAACGGCGTCTATATCGACCGCGACAACATCCCTCACACGCCCGACATGGCGACGCTGCTCATCGATGACGAGGGCCTCTACACGGTGACGATAACATCCTGACGAATCCTGTTCGCAACGCATGACGAAATGGGCAAATTCAAAGACCGGGAGTGAATTTGTTTTTATATAATACATTGAATATTAACAAATTACCCCCCCCCGAAAAATCAAAAAAATATCATAAAATTGTTGGAAGTAAGAATATAAAATGTAACTTTGCAAATGTAATTCAATACAATGTTTAACAATTAAAA
>JAGHUX010000003.1 GCA_018064605.1 Candidatus Limimorpha caballi
GACTCTCGGCATGGAGACGGCGACGCTCAACATCATCACCACGCCCGACAACGCGGCGATCTACATCGACGGCGAGAGGGCGGGGACGGGCTACGCGAGCAAGGCGGTGTCGATAGGCGCGGAGCACCGCTACAAGGTGGAGTGCGACGACTACATCACGGAGGAGAGTGCGGTGACGTTCACGCAGAGTGAGAAGAAGGAGCTGAACATCGAGCTGCGCCCCGACTTCGGCTACATCACGGTGAAGAGCACGCCGAGCGGCGCGGAGGTGTATATCGACGAAAAGAAGGCCGGTGCCACGCCGTACCAGATGAAGAAGATAAAGCGCGGGCAGCACGTGGTGGAGCTGCGCATGGCGGGCTACGAGCCGTTCGCCGACATGGTGACGATAAAGGCCGGCGAGGTGAACAAACAGTTTGAGAACGTTGTCCTTGAGGCGGTGCGCGTGCAGTACGGGAAGGTGTATGTTGTTTCTTCACCGTCTGGAGCAGACATTACAATCGACAACGATTATAAGGGCAAGACTCCGATGACGGTTGACAATGTGCCTGTGGGCTCACGCAACGTGACGCTCACTTATGGCGACTACGCGCCGGCCATGAAGACGGTGATGGTGGAGGAAGGCAAAACGGCGAGCGTGAACGTGACGCTCACCAACGGCCGCAACGTTGAAATATCCACCGATAAGCCGGGCGACCAACTGTATGCCGACGGCAACTACCTCGGCGCAAGCCCGCTGACCGCCACACTCTCATTCGGCACGCACAACATTAAGGCCGTGAGAGACTCGAAGGCCGTTGAGAAGACCATAACCGTAGCGCAGACCGGCGGCGACAGCTCGGTGGAGCTTGAATTTTTTGGCAACAAGACCTTCACGGTCAACGGCGTGACATTTGAGATGGTGGCTGTTAAGGGCGGCACGTTCACGATGGGCGCGACCTCCGAGCAGGGTAGCGACGCCTACGATTCCGAGAAGCCTACCCACAGCGTGACGTTGGGCGACTACTACATAGGCAAGTTCGAGGTGACGCAGGAACTCTGGGAGGCCGTTATGGGAAGCAACCCGAGCTATTTCAAGGGGAGCAAACTGCCTGTTGAGAGTGTGAGCTGGAACGACTGCCAGACGTTCATAAGGAAACTGAACAGCCTGACGGGGGTGAACTTCCGCTTGCCTACGGAGGCTGAATGGGAGTACGCCGCGAGAGGCGGAAGCAGGAGCAGGGGATACAAATACAGCGGGAGCAACAGCATAAGCGATGTGGCGTGGTACGATGATAACAGCGGGAGCAAGATTCACACAGTAGGCACGAAGTCGCCGAACGAGCTTGGCATCTACGACATGAGCGGCAACGTGTGGGAGTGGTGTCAGGACTGGAAAGGAAGTTACAGCAGCGGTTCTCAGAACAACCCAACAGGAGCATTGCTGGGCTCAGACCGCGTGTACCGTGGCGGTGGCTGGCGCAACGGCGCGAGGAACTGCCGTGTTTCGCATCGCTACTGCGACGCGCCAAGCAGCCGCTACTACGGCCTCGGCTTCCGCCTCGTCCTCGTTCCTTAGTTTTACCAAAGGACATCAGTCTGAAATGCTAAGCTGAAGAGATTGCTCCACTCGCTACGCTCGGTCGGAATGACGCGTTGTTTGATAATATGAGTTTGTTCGACTTCGCTTTGCTCCGCTCACGAGAGGAAGTCGTTCGTTAACATGGGTTTGCTCCACTCGCTACGCTCGGTCGCAATGACGGGCGGTTTGTTTGAAAAAACTAAAAAGTAGCAGTTGGTGTTGCGGCGAAGCCGCAACACCAACTGCTACTTTTTACCATCAACCAACGCCGTCCTTGTGAGCGACCGCAGGGAGTCGAACAATCTCCAGCGCAAGCGTAATGACGGCAAACCTCAGCGAAAAATTCGTGTTATTCGTTCAATTCGTGGTGCAAATAATTCGTGTTATTCGTTCAATTCGTGGTGCAAATAATTCGTGTCATTCGTTCAATTCGTGGTGCAAATAATTCGTGTCATTCGTTCAATTCGTGGTGCGTCACCCGAACTCTTCAATCTCCTTTACGATGTTGTTAATCAGTCTGTTTTTGAGGTTGTAGAGGTCGTCTGAAATATCGACTTTGTAGTAATGCGGGTTGATCAGACGTTTTTCGGTGTCGTCAAGATGCGAGAGGTTGTCGAGATAGAAGTCGCGCTTTTCTTGAATTGTGTTGTCTTCATAACAGATCTCACCGTCTTTCATGACTTGCTGCTGCAGCGTGCGATATGAGTATTTGCCGGCGGGGAATGTCATCGAGCGCAGGCGGTCGGCCTCGTCGCGGGCTGTTATCGCCTCACGGCTTTCTATCGCCTTCGACATCGAGTCGCCTCTGAGACAGGTAACGTCGCATTTGAATTTTCCATTCTGAATAATCCTGTACGTGACCTGGAATCCCGGGTTGATGAGTTTGCTCGACTCTTCCGAGCGTTTCAAGACGGGCATGTCATCGACTTGTACGAGTTTATAAACGTTGCCGAAACAAGGGTTGTGCTTGCTTGTGGCTATCGCGTCGCCGACACCGTAGCAGTCAACCATGCAGCCTTGCCGCTCAAGCTCTGTTATGAGATATTCGTCTAATGCGTTGGTTGCGAATATCTTGCATTTTTTCAAACCGGCCTCGTCGAGCATCTCTCTTGCTTTCACGGAGAGGTATGTCAGGTCGCCGCTGTCGAGACGTATGCCATAGCCGTAAGGGTAGGAGTCGTCGATCCCGTTGGCTTTGAAGGCCTTGATGGCGTTCTTTATGCCGCATTTCAAAGTGTCGTAGGTATCAACAAGAAGAATCAATATTTCTTTCTTATGCGTCTTGATATATGTGTCAAATGCCTGATACTCACCGCTTACCGTGCTGCCGAATGAGGTGACGAAGCTGTGCGCCATCGTCCCTGATGACGGGAACCCGAATTTGACGCCGCTGACGATGTTCGAGGTGTTCAGGCATCCGCCGATGTATGCCGCCTTGCCGCCGTAAATCGCGGCCCAAGGCCCGTGCGCCCTGCGGCTCCCGAACTCGCTGACGGGCTTTGTCGTGCTGCGCGTCACACGCGACGCCTTCGTCGCTATCGCCATCTGATGGTTCATGATGCAAAGCATCGGAGTCTCAAGCACTTGCGCCTCGATGATCGGAGCCTCGATGGTGATGACAGGCTCCTTCGGAAACGCTATCTCTCCTTCGCGCATGGCGTAAATGTTGCCGGTGAATCTCATTTTCGCGAAATATCTCCTGACGTCAGCGTATTCCTCGCCAGGCAGAAATTGCTCGAAAAACTTCTCATCAGCTTGCCCGATGCCTTTGACCATCTGCAAAACCTCGCTGATGCCGCTCACCACAGCCCAGTTGTTCGTGTCGGGCGCCTTCCTGTAAAACATGTTGAAAACGGCGCGTTTGTCCTTCATCCCATTGTCGTAGAACGACTTGCCCATCGTGTATTGGTACTTGTCTGAGCAGTAAGAAATGTTTAAATCCATGATTCCCGAAAAATTTTTTGCAAAGGTAAGAATAATTATCATATCCGGCGAAAAAATAGTACTTTTGCGTCCATGAAAGGCATCGTAACAATAAACAATAAGGAATTGAAATTCAATCTTCTCCGCTCGTGCAGACGAAGTGTCACCGCGAAGATTTGCAAAGACGGCACGATAGAGGTGCGCGCTCCGCTGTTGTTTGGCGAGGACGACATGACAAGGTTCCTTCAGCAACACCGGCGTTGGCTCACAAATCATTATGACAAGATGGTTGAAAAAGCTGAAAGCCGGAATAAAGCCTTTGTTTCAGGTGAGACACATTATTATCTTGGCGAAAAATATGAACTGAAAGTTGTTGAGACTGATTCCAATTCGGTGAATCTCGTTGATAACTGTCTGATTGTGAATTGCAAAGATGTTAAATTGGCCGAGACTGTTCTGAAGAATTGGTACAAGAAAATGTTTGCCGAAAAGTTGAACGAACTCCTGCCGCCGATTGTTGAGAGCTTCAAAAAATATAACGTCTCTCCAAGGAAATTCAGCATTCGCGACATGAGTTCGCGATGGGGCAGTTGCTCGCGGCAAGGCAATATAAGCCTTAATATTCAATTAGTTAAGTTGAATGAAAACTGCATCAGACAGGTGGCGGTCCACGAGATGTGCCACTTGGTTTACTTCGACCATCAGGCTGGTTTTTATTCGTTGATGGACAAGGAGTTTCCCGAATGGAAAAAATGGAAATCTGAACTGAAATTTTTGTAATTTCGCATCTGTTTTTTATTGAAAAATGTTCATATCGTTTTATCATATCTTAGGCATCGTTCTTGCCATCGCGGTGATCGAAGTCGTTGGTGTTCTGTCGGTTAGGAGAGTGAAGAACGCAAGCGATTTCTCCACCGGGAGCGGGAAGGTCGGCACGTGGGTCGTCACCGGCACCATCATCGGGACGCTCGTGGGCGGGCAGTCAACGGTCGGGACCGCGCAGCTCGCGTTCACTTTCGGGCTTTCGGCATGGTGGTTCACGATGGGGATGGCGCTCGGATGTGTCGTCCTCGCAATAGGTTACGTCATCCCGTTGCGACGGAGCGGCAACACCACATTGCTAGAAATCGTCTCAAAGGAATACGGCAGGAAAGCCGAGATGACAGGCTCGCTGCTGTGTTCTTTGGGGATGTTCGTGAGCATCATCGCACAGGTGCTTTCGTGCGCCGCGATGCTGATGACGCTCTTCCCGATGAGACTGTGGGTAGCGGCCTCGATAGCGGCAGCCACCATGATAATTTATGTTGTCTTCGGCGGACTGTGGAGCGCGGGCATCGGCGGCGTGGTCAAAATCATACTCCTTTGCCTCTCGGCCCTCGCTGCCGGAGCTGTCGTGATGTTCCTCTCAAATGGCTATTCGGGGCTGATGAATTCTATAAGGAATATTTTGTTATCAACTGATTTACAGTTTATTGACGGATTTACTTCAAGTGATGATGTAAGTCATGCCTATCAATATCCGTTCACCCGTGGCGTGTCGAACGACCTCGGCTCGTGCATCTCTGTGATTCTCGGAGTACTCGCGACGCAGACCTACGCTCAGGCGATTTGGGCGGGCAGATCCGACAGCGTCGCCCGCAAAGGCGCGTTGATATCCGCTTTGATTTCTATTCCAATCGGATTCGCTTGTGTCCTCGTCGGGATGTACATGCGTGCGCATTATATCACCGAAGCCGAACTTAACTCGTTGGTTGCCATCGGGAAAGACATTCCGGAAGGCGTAGGTGTCATCGCGACATCGGCGCAGGCGTTCCCGATGTTCGTCACGAATCATCTGCCTAATTTCCTTGGCGGAATAGTCCTCGGCACATTGCTGATAACGGTGGTTATCGGAGGCTCCGGCCTCACGCTGGGCGCATCGACAATCTTGGTGAAAGACGTCTTCATCGCTTTGTCGTCAAAGTTCAAGGATTCAAAGCAGAATCTGATGATTACGCGCACCACAATCGTCACGATATTATTGCTTTCGGTTATTGTTGCCGCTTCATTCTCAGGTAGTTACATCAATGATCTTGGATTCCTGTCAATGGGACTGCGGACGACGGCGGTGTTCGTGCCGCTTACGTTTGCGTTGTTTTTCCCGAAGAGGTTCAAGTCGAAATGGGTGTTCGCCTCAATATTTGTCGGAACGGCTATGTTGTTGATTGCCAAGTTTTTGCGGCTACCAATTGACGGTATGTTCCTCGCACTCGCCGCTTCACTGCTTTGCTGCATGTTTGGGTTTAAAAAGAAAAATATGTCATTGAAATAAATAAAAAATGGGGTTGAGATGGTTAATGACTCCACTCTAAACCCTGCAAACTTAACACTTGATAAAATGGAAAGAGGTTTTGGAAGTGACAACCATTCCGGCATCAGTCCGGAGGTTTTGAAAGCTATTGCCGACGCGAATGTCGGGCACGCGCTGGCTTATGGCGACGACGAATACTGCGCGAGAGTTGAAGATTTGTTCAGACAACAGTTTGGCAGTCAGGCGGTTGTGTCGTTTGTCTTCAACGGCACCGGCGCCAATGTCATGGCGATTGACTCAATGGTCAGGTCGCATGAGGCTGTCGTATGCGCCGAGTCTGCTCATGTGAATGTTGACGAATGCGGTGCGCCGCAGCGTGTCGTCGGCTGCCGTCTGCTGACCGTTGACACGCCCGATGGCAAACTCACGCCTGAGTTGGTGAAGACGCGTCTTCATGGTTTTGGCTTCGAGCATCACTCGCAGCCAAAGGCTATAACCATCACGCAATCAACGGAATTGGGAACGCTTTATACCGTTGGAGAAATCAAGGCTTTGGCTGAATTGGCGCACGAATACAACATGTACCTTCACGTTGACGGGGCGCGTCTGGCGAATGCCGCCGTTGCTTTGAACTGCACGTTCAAGGAGATGACAACCGATGCCGGCGTTGATGTCGTGTCGTTCGGAGGCACCAAAAACGGTCTGATGTTAGGGGAGTCGGTCGTGTTTCTGAATCCCGAGTTGGCGAAGGACTTCAAATATCGCCGCAAGCAGGGGCTTCAGTTATGCTCGAAGATGAGATTCCTCGCTGTCCAGTTCGAGGCGTATTTCAAAGACGACCTCTGGAGACGCAACGCCGATCATTCAAACCGCATGGCGCAGCTTTTATATGACAAGGTGAAAGACATACCGCAGCTGAAGGTGATGTATCCTGTTCAGGTGAACGGCGTCTTCGTGAAGCTGCCCCGTGAGGTGTGGACCGAGTTGCAGAAAAAGTATTTCTTCTACGACTGGGACATTGACAATGACGTGGTGCGATGGCTTTGCTCGTTCGACACGACGGAGGACGACATCTAGAACTTCGTGAAGGCGTTGAAGGGTCTGCTGTAAAAATCAGTTGCGTTGGAAGCGTCACGGACATATATCGCCATCGACCTGAAGTCGTTCTATGCATCGGTTGAATGCGTTGAACGCGGTCTTGACCCGTTGACAACCAATCTTGTTGTCGCGGATAAGAGCCGTACGGAGAAGACGATATGCCTGGCGGTCTCGCCCTCGCTCAAGTCATACGGGATACCGGGACGGCCTCGGCTTTTCGAGGTCGTGCAGCGCGTCGAACACGTCAACTACGGGCGTAAACTCGTCGCGCCGCACCGTGTCCTGACAGGGAAGTCCGTCTCCGACATCGAGCTGAAGTCGAATCCGGAGCTTGCTGTGGACTACATCGTCGCGCCGCCGCGGATGGCCTATTACATCGAATACAGCA
This sequence comes from Candidatus Limimorpha caballi, assembly GCA_018064605.1. Lineage (GTDB taxonomy): Bacteria > Bacteroidota > Bacteroidia > Bacteroidales > F082 > Limimorpha > Limimorpha caballi. Next base: position 7,261 of record JAGHUX010000003.1, read on the forward strand.
CGCGCATTTACAACGTGTACCTGAAATATGTCAGCGCCGACGACATCCACGTGTATTCAATAGATGAGGTCTTCATCGACGCGACCGACTATCTCGGGCTTCACGGGATGACGGCGCGTCAGCTGGCCGTGACGATGATACGCGATGTCCTGAGAACCACCGGTATCACGGCGACGGCCGGCATTGGCACAAACCTCTATCTCTGCAAGGTGGCGATGGACATCGTGGCGAAGCACATCCCGCCCGACGCCGACGGCGTCCGGATAGCCGAACTCGACGAGATGTCATACCGTAAGACTCTCTGGGGGCACCGCCCGCTGACGGATTTCTGGAGGGTCGGGAACGGCATAGCGAAGAAACTCGAATATTACGGCATGCACACCATGGGCGACGTGGCGCGGCAGTCGGTACGCGACGAGGAAATGCTGTATAAGATATTCGGGGTCAACGCGGAGCTGATCATCGACCACGCCTGGGGATGGGAACCATGCACCATCGACTTCGTCAAGAAATATAAGCCCGAGACCAATTCCATGAGCAACGGCCAGGTGCTGTCGTGCGCCTACGACAGCCGCAAGGCACGCGTCGTCGTGCAGGAAATGGCCGACGCCATGTCATTGCATCTCGTCGAGAGACAACTTGTCACCGACCAGGTCGTGCTTACCATCAGCTATGATGCCGAGTCGCTGACAAACCCCGACATCAGGTGCAAATACGACGGGGAGACGACCGTTGACCGTTATGGCCGCAGAATCCCACGACACGCCCACGGGACCGCCAACCTCGACCGGCAGACGGCGTCGGCACGACTCATCATCGACGCCACAATGCGCCTGTATGATAAGATCGTCGATGAAAACCTGCTCGTCAGATACATAAACCTGACGGCAAACCATGTCGTCGATGAAAGCCGGGCGGAACGGAGAAGACCGGCCTCGAATCTCAATCTCTTCACCGATTTTGAAGCGGTAGAGAAACAAAATAAGGCTGAGGAAGCAAATCTTGACAAAGAATATAAGATGCAGAAGACCATCATCGAACTGAAAAGGAAATTCGGCAAGAACGCAATACTCAAGGGCATCAACTTCGAGGAGGGCACCACCGCCATCGAACGCAACAACCAGATAGGAGGACACAAGGCATGAACGATTATTCAGACATCATTGACCTGCCGCACCACGTCTCGCCGACGCATCCGCACATGTCGATGCTCTCACGTGCCGCACAGTTCGCGCCTTTCGCCGCGCTGAACGGACACGGCGACGCAATCCGACAAACAGAACAGAAGCACACTGAGAGCTTCGATGACGCTTATGAAGACGAAAATCTTGAAATAGAACGAAAATTTTGAAAAATAATCCAACTTTATAATCTTTCTATCTTTACAAACTTTACAAACTTTACAAACTTTACAACTTTATAAACTTTACAAACTTTCTAACTTTCCAAACTATGAAGTACAATTTTGACGAAGTTATAAATCGCGTTGGCACTCAATGCGTTAAATATGATTTAAGGAACAATGTCTTTGGAAGCCCCGATGTGATCCCGATGTGGGTCGCCGACATGGATTTCCGCACTCCCGACTTCATCCGCGAGGCCGTCATTGAACGCGCGAAAGCTGATGTCTATGGCTACACCTTCCGCGAAGACTCTTATTATCAGGCCGTCGCGGATTGGATCCACCGCCGTCACGGATGGGACGTGAAGAAAGAATGGATCTCTTACACGCCGGGCGTGGTCTGCGCCTTCAACATGGCGGTGATGGGTCTGACAAAAGAAAATGACGAGGTGATTATCCAGCCGCCGGTCTATCCGCCGTTCTTCCATGCGGTCGGAAGTCACGGCAGAAAGCTCGTCCTCAATCCGCTCATCGAGACTGAAAACGGATTCGTGATGGATTACGAACTTCTTGAAAAACAGGCCAAGACAGCCAAGATGTTGATTCTCAGCAATCCTCATAACCCGGTCGGAAGAAGCTGGCGGCGCGAGGAGCTTCAGAGACTCGGCGAGATCTGCATGAGAAACAACGTGCTCGTCTTCTCCGACGAGATTCACTGCGACCTCGTGCTTCCGGGATTCAAACATACGCCGTTCGCCTCGATATGCGATGAGTTCGCGCAGCACAGCATCACGGCTCATGCGGCGAGCAAGACGTTCAACATAGCAGGAATGGCGACTTCGTCAATAATCGTGCCAAACGAAAATTTGCGCAGACAATTCGTTGATTATGTGCATAATACAGAAATCGACCTTGGAAATATCTTCGGCAAAATCGCTACAAAGGCCGCGATGGAAAAAGGGGAGGAGTGGCTTCAGCAATTGCTTCAATATATAAAAGGTAACATCGACTATGTGGTTGATTATGTGCACCGTGAATTGCCGAAAGTGAAGGTTCACAAGGCGGAGGCCACATATATGCTATGGCTTGATTTCTCTGCTTACGGGCTTGACAACGAGGCACTTAACCACAAGATGATTTTCGAGGCCGGTCTTGGCTTGAACGACGGAAAAGAGTTCGGCAGTGAAGGCGAACAGTGCCTGCGGATGAACCTCGCCTGTCCGAGAAGCGTTGTCGAAAAGGCGATGTCGAAGATGAAGGCGGCGTTTTAAAGTTGAAAAATGCCTTGAAAAGTCCTTGCGAAAACGTGAAAAAATGCTTATCTTTGCATTTTAAAATTTAACAAATCATGGGTTCAGAAAAGATTTCGATACGATTTTTTGAGGATCAAATGGTCCGTGCTCAATGGGATGGCGACAACCAATTGTGGTGGTACGTTGTTACAGACATTGTTGCGGCGATAACAAAAAGTGAAAATGCACGAAAATATTGGAGCGTACTTAAAACACGTTTAAAGAAGCAAGGTAATGAGTTGGCTACAAATTGTAGTCAACTGAAATTTGAAGCGTCTGATGGGAAAAAATATAGCATGGATTGCATCAAACAGTCTGATGTTGAGGAACTTGCGAAATTGATTCCAAGCAAAAACGCCATTAGTTTTTTGGATTGGTTCACTTATAGTGACAATACAATTGATGGCAGAAGTAAAAAAAAGGCTTACACGTTTTGGGAGTCAAATTTAGTTTCGCCGAATGATGTAGGTACGGTAAAGTCATTGCAGCAAATACACGGATTTATCTTCGGTGGATTGTATGATTTTGCAGGGAAAATCCGTAACAAAACCATTTCAAAAGGTGGTTTTACTTTTTGCTTGGCACAGTATCTTGACAATGCTTTAAAGCAAGTTGAACGGATGCCTGAAAATAATATCGACGAGATTATTGACAAATATGTTGAAATGAATGTCTGCCATCCATTCATGGAAGGAAATGGCAGAAGCACCCGCATCTGGCTTGATTTGATATTGCGTAAAAGGTTGAAAAAATGTGTTGACTGGAGCAAGATTGACAAGCAGGAGTATCTGAACGCAATGATTGTAAGTCATTCAAATACAACACAAATAAATCAACTAATCAAAAACGCTTTGACCGACGAAATCGATGACCGCCAGATTTTCATGAAAGGCATCGACTACTCCTATTATTATGAGGAGGAAAATGATTTCGCTGAAGAGATTTGATGGTTATGATAAAAACTCATATCCCTAACATTATCACGGCGTTACGGATTGCGTTGTGTGTCCCGATGTTTCTCGCCGAAGCTATCTCGCCGCTGTTTGTCGCCTGTTATCTGTTTGCGGGATTGTCGGATATGATCGACGGTTTTCTTGCGAGAAAACTTGGCGTCACGAGCGAATTTGGTGCGCGGCTCGACAGCGTCGCCGATTTTATTTTTGTAATCACTGCATTTATAAAAATATTTCCATTGTTGAATTTTCTATTATGGATATGGTTGATAATCATAATGATAGCTGTGATGAAAATCGTAAGTTTAATTGTCTCGAAGTTTAGAAACGGAAAAGTTGTTTTTCTTCACACCAAAGCAAACAAAATTGCCGGATTGTTGCTTTTCATCGGAATGCTTTTTGTGAAAACGGCTTGTTTTCAATACATTGTGGTTGGAATTATTGCTGTGGCGATGGTCGCGGCTGTTGATGAGATGGTGATGGTTCTGAAATCTTGATTCGGGTATTTTGTTTGGCGGTGACGGGAAATCGGAATAAAAAAAGTGCCACATGGGAATGTGACACTTTTTGAGTCAAAAGGTTGACTTTCAGTTTTTTTCGCTGTTTCTTTCCTTGACGATTTCTTCTTGCTTGTCCTTTGGTGTCGGAGCGTATTTGTCGAACTCCATCGAGTAGTTGGCGCGTCCCGACGTGACGTTGCGCAGAGCGGTGGCGTAGCCGAACATCTCCATCAGCGGGACGAAGGCGTCCACTTTCTGCGAGCCTTTGCGGAAACGCCGCATAGCCTCGATACGTCCGCGGCGTTTGTTCAGGTCGCCGGTCACGTTGCCGATATAGTCGTCCGGCGTGTTGATCTCGACCTTCATCACGGGTTCGAGAAGTGCCGGCGAGGCCTTCATGAAAGCTTGTTTGAAGCACATCTGCGCGCAGACCTGGAACGCCATGTCGCTCGAATCGACAGGGTGGAAGCCGCCGTCGAGGAGGACGCATTTGACGTCAACGACCGGATAGCCCGCGAACGGGCCTTTCTGCATGGCCGTCTGGAGGCCTTTCTGCACCGACGGGATGAACTCCTTCGGGATGACGCCGCCCTTGGTGACGTCGACGAACTCGAAGCCGTTGCCCGGGTTGGGCTCGAAGCGTATCACGGTGTGCGCGAACTGTCCCTTGCCGCCCGTCTGCTTCACGAAACGATAGTTGCACTCGAACGGCGCGGTGATGGTCTCGCGGAACGACACCGACGGCGCACCTACGCTGACGGGCACCTTGAACTCGTCCTTGAGACGGTCAACGATGATCTCAAGGTGCAGCTCGCCCATGCCCGCGATGATCGTCTCCTCGGTCTCCTCGTCGTAATGCGCACGGAACGACGGGTCTTCGTTGCACAGCTTCGCGAGCGCCTCGCCGAGCTTGCCGCGGTTCTTCTTGTCGTCGAGATTCACTTTCATCTCAATGACCGCTGGCGGTATGTGTATGTTCTCCAACAAGATTGGCGAGCCCTCGTCGCAGAGCGTATCGCCGGTTCTGGTGATCTTCATCCCGACGAGAGCCACGATTTCGCCCGCTCCGGCCTCCGTGATCTCCTCGCGCTCCTTCGCCTTGATGCGGAAGATTCGCCCGATGCGTTCTGTCTTGCCCTTGTTGGTGTTGAAAACCGACATGCCGCTCGTGAGCTTGCCGCTGAATATGCGGATGAACGTCTGCTGTCCGACATACGGGTCGTTGATGAGCTTGAACGCCAGAGCGGAGAACGGCTCGTTGTCAAGCGGGTTGCGTTGTACCGTCTTCTCCTCGTCGTCGGGGTCGTGGGCGATGATCGCGCCGAGGTCCTTCGGCGAAGGCAGATAGTCCACGATGGCGTCGAGCAGGAGCTGTATGCCCTTGTTCTTGTAGGCCGAGCCGCAGAGAACCGGCACCATCATGAGCTTTATCGTCGCCATGCGGATGGCGGCCTTCAGCTTCTCGACCGGAACGTCCTCGTCGGACAGATAAAGCTCGGCTATCTCGTCGTCGAAGTCGGCGACGTGCTCTATGAGGTTGCGGCGCGCCTCTTCAACCTGCGCCGTCATGCTCTCCGGAATCGGACCTACAATACGCTCCTTGTCCTTGAAAATCACGGAGTTCATGTTGACAAGGTCAATCATTCCTTCAAACGAGTCTTCCTGTCCGATAGGCATGTGAATCGGCACTGCATTCGCGCCGAGGTATTTGTTCATCTGGTTCACCACCTCGTTGAAGTCGGCGCCGGTGCGGTCCATCTTGTTGACGAAAGCGATGCGCGGCACACGGTACTTGTCGGCCTGGTTCCAGACCGTCTCGCTCTGCGGCTGTACGCCGCCGACGGCGCAGAAGACCGCCACCATGCCGTCGATGACACGCAGCGAACGCTCGACCTCGACAGTGAAGTCAACGTGGCCGGGAGTGTCTATCAGGTTGATCTGATGGTCGTTCCAGTGTGTCGTGATGGCCGCCGATGCAATGGTGATGCCGCGCTCCTGCTCCTGCTTCATGAAATCCATCGTGGCCTGACCGTCATGCGTCTCGCCAAGCTTGCGGTTCACCCCCGTGAAGAACAAAATTCGCTCCGAACATGTGGTCTTGCCTGCGTCAATATGCGCAGCAATACCAATGTTTCTTAATTTAGAAATGTTTAAGTTCATATTGTAATTATTTGATTTTCAATTTGATAAATAAAAAATATCCTGTCTGAAAAAATTTTTGCAAAGGTAAGAAAAATCTTGAAGCCCTCGGTAGGAAACCAAATTTGTTTTTGCTTATTTTTGCAAACCGAAACGACAGACCACTGATGATTGACAATTCCGAAGCGACAAAACTGCCTGCGTATTCGATTGCCGAAGAGGTGAATCGAAGATTGCGTGAATGTAACAGGTTGATTATCACTGCGCCTCCTGGTGCGGGAAAATCGACGCTGCTGCCGCTGACGATTCTCGAAGGCTTGAAAGATAACGGAAAAGTCATCATGCTTGAGCCCCGTCGTCTTGCCGCGCGTCAGATAGCCGAACGGATGGCTTCGCTTTTGAACGAGAAAGTGGGCGAGACCGTCGGCTATCGGATCCGTTTCGAGAAGAACGTCTCTTCAAAGACGCGTATTGAGGTCGTGACGGAAGGCATACTGACGCGGATGCTCATCGCCGACCCGACGCTTGAAGGCGTCTCGGTCGTCATTTTCGATGAGTTTCATGAAAGAAGCCTGAACTCCGATGTGGCGCTTGCCATGACCCGTGAGTCGCAGGACATCGTACGGCCAGACTTGAAAATCGTGATAATGTCGGCGACGATTGACGCGACGACGATTTGTCGTGACCTTGATGCACCGTTGATTAACAGTGAAGGCCGGATGTATGATGTCGAGGTCTTCAATTCTGAGCGTGACATCGATGTCAGAAACGTGTCGGAAGAGGTGGCGCGAGCCGTCTGCAAGGCACATCGGGAGCACGAAGGCGACATCCTCGCTTTTTTGCCCGGGCAGGCCGAAATCTTGAGGTGCAAGGACTTTCTCGGCAGTGATTTGCCTTGCACAAGCGTCATCCCGTTGTACGGAAATCTCTCGTCGCAGGAGCAGAGGACCGCGATAATGCCTTCTGCGAAAGGCTGGCGAAAAGTCGTCCTCGCCACTCCGATAGCCGAAACGTCATTGACAATCAACGGGGTGAGGATCGTCGTCGATTCAGGTTTTTGCAAGACGTTGGTCTTTGACCCGCGCAATGGGTTGAGTCGTCTTGAGACCGTGCGGATCAGCATGGACATGGCAAATCAGCGGAAGGGGCGTGCCGGACGAGTGGCGGAGGGCGTCTGTTACCGGCTTTGGAGCAAGGCGACAGAGCGCAGGATGGCCGAGAGCCGCAAGCCGGAGATCGTTGAGGCCGACTTGTCGCCGATGATGCTTGACGTTGCGGCATGGGGCGGGGGCGAGGGCGAGGGCGAGGTCATGAAGTTGCCTTGGCTCACACCGCCGCCGCAAGGCAATGCCGCCCGGGCATCAAGGCTCTTGCAGATGCTCGACGCCGTTGATAATGAAGGTAATATCACGGAAATCGGGAAGATGTTGTCGAAGATGCCCTGCCATCCTCGAATCTCGAAGATGCTCGTCGCTGCAAAAAACGACAGGATGAAAGCCCTTGCAGCCGACATCGCAGCGGTTCTTGAGGAGAGAGACCCGCTTTCATCTTTCGAAAACGACGCCGACATCAACACGCGAATTGCTCTTTTGCGCAAAGCAAGGAAAAACAATTCTGATGGGAAATGGAATCGTATCATATTGATTGCCAATGAATATCTGCGGCTTGCTCATGTCCGATCCGACAATGAGCAGCCCGATGCCTTTGAAACCGGCGAGCTTGTGGCGTCAGCGTATCCCGAACGTATCGCGAAATCTTTTGACAGCAACGGGAAATACAAACTTGCGAGTGGCGATAACGCCATTGTAAATCCGAAGGACGACCTCGCGTCGCATGAGTGGCTCGCGGTGGCCGAGCTGAACGCTTCGAGCGGGAATGTGTTCCTTGCCTCTCCGCTGAGAAAAGAGACGTTGCCGGCTTTGGCGAAGATGCGCGACAACATTTATTGGGACGGCAAAAAAGGACAGGTTTTCGCACGAAACGAGTTGTATATTGGAAGTTTGGTCGTTGAGAGCCGTCAGATTCAGGGCGATTGCAACAAACAGATTATCAAGGTTTTGTGTGAGGCGTGTGCGAAAGAGGGCAGGAGTATGCTCGATTTCTCCGATGAGGTGGAGAGGCTTCAGCGGCGGATTTCCGTTGTCGCGTCGTGGCATCCTGAGCTTGAACTCCCGGATTTGAGTACGGAGACAATCTTGAAAAAAACAGAAGAATGGCTTCCGTTTTATCTTGAAAATGGCGGAAAATTGAAGACAAGCATCATTGAATTGAAGAAAATCGACCTTTGCGCGGCGATATGGGCGATGCTTTCGTATGAGCAGCAGCGGGCTGTTGACCGTCTCGCGCCGTCGCACATCGTGGTTCCGACGGGCAGCCGGATCCGTGTCGATTACCGTCAAGGTGCTGACAATCCGATAGTTAGCGTCAGACTACAGGAGTGTTTCGGGCTTGCCGACACGCCTTGTGTTGACGGCGGGAGGCGTCCGGTCTTGATGGAGTTGTTGTCGCCAGGTTTCAAGCCCGTCCAGCTGACGAGCGACCTCCGCAGTTTTTGGCGCAGCGCATATTTTGAGGTCAGGAAGGAGTTGAGGCGTCGTTATCCGAAGCATTACTGGCCTGATGCCCCGAGTGAGGCGGAGGCGGTGAGAGGGGTGAGGAGATGAGGATGTCTGGCGCAACTTTCAACTGTAAAAAAAATCAAACTTAACCTGTTGGATGAATTAATTTGTTGATAATTTTCTTATTGGTTAAGCATCGTGATGAAGAGATGGCTCTACATATTCATGATTTGCAAAAAATGAGTTTTGATAAAAACCTTTGCTCAAGTGGTGATTATTATTTAGGTCAGTTATATAGGAAAGTGTTTAAAAGATATCCTGAACTGCTGAAGCCTAAACTTTTTGAACTTCTTGATGACGAGAAAGGACGTCATTCATGGATAGATTTATTGAGTACAGGATATCCACAAGAACAAGGAGAGGAAGAGCCCATGTATATGCTAATCCCTATCGACGAGTGGTTCTTATGGTTAGATAAAGCCACAGCAAATGACAGGGCTTATGCTTTGGCAATGATGTTTAGCTATGCATCCGAATCAGAAGCCAGTCCAGAAATGTTGAGATTGTTAGATGGTTATTGGTGCGACGAAGTTCGCGATGCATTAAGCTGTCGTTTCCATTCCTATAGCTGGACTGGAACAGGCATTCCTCTTTACAAAAACAGAATAGCCATTTGTAAAGATTTCGTGTCAAGACTCACCAATTTAGAAGCCAAAGAATGGTTTAAAAAAGACATCCACCATTGGGAAAATGAAATCGAAAAAGAACTCCTGCATAATGCACATGAGAAAGCAATATATGATTAAACATACTGTATTATTATTCCTGCGCTAAAATTTATAACACGCGTGGCGACGCCTCCGGCCAACTCCAACACCCAGCCTACGGCATTTATCATAAGTCCTAAAAAACTCCCAACGTTTCCTACAAATCCCCAAAAATCTATATCCTCAAAAAAAAAATAATTCGTAACTTTGCCACGTAAAAAAATTGACTGCTATGACAATCAAAGACATTGAGACACTGATACACAACGACGAGACGCGCGAAATTGAATTGAAGAAAACCACTGGCGAGCTTAAGGATGGCATGAAATCCGCCTGCGCTTTCCTCAACACCGATGGCGGTTGGCTGATATTTGGTGTCACCCCAACAACGTTAAGAATTGTTGGCCAAGATGTCACTGAAAGCACAAGAAGAGAAATCGCATTAGCGCTGACTCATCTTGAGCCAGCCTTGAATATCGAAGTTGAGTACATCGACGTGCCCGACAGCGACGGCAAACAACTGATTGTCATGCATTTTGATAAATGGGTTTGGGGCATGGAACCATACACCTATCACAAGTGCCCATACTATCGAGTCGAAAGCGTCACCAAAGAAATGCCGAGAGATATGTTTGTTGAGCGACTTAAAGCAGCTCGACCTCTCGATTTTGCTTGGGACGAACAAATCGCACAAGGCATTACCATCAATGATTTGGATGAGGAGCGCATCCGCAATGCAGTGCGTTTGGGTATCGCTGGAGGTCGCATCAATGCTTCAGCCGAAGGTGCCACTGTCGAAACTCTGTTAGGCAAACTGAAACTGCTCAACGATGGCAAACCAACCAACGCCGCAGTAATGCTGTTCGGCGACAACACGGTCACTATCATTTTCCGCAGGCGCAATGATAGTCAATTATGATGGTCAAAATGATAGTCAAATACAATTCGTGACACACAGGATCTTACATATAATTATCGCTTCACTTTGTGCTTTGCTCATAATGGCAGGTTGTGGTTCTGATAAAAAACCTGAAACTTTTGCAAAGCTATCCCAAGAATTGTGCGCCATCGACTCCCTCATGCAATCCTCCCCCGACTCGGCGCTTCAAACGCTGCTGTCGTGTCATTCCGAGTACGAAGTACGAGGAACCCCATCCGATATAAACGCTCACTACCAAGCATTACTAACCTCCGAAGCCCTCTACAAAACCTACAACCCCCAATCCGACATTGCGGCTTTGCAATCCGCAACCCATTATTTCGACAGCATGGCATCATGTCATACAGATAATGATGATGTTATATTGCTTTCTGCACGTTCCCACTACATGAACGGAGCAATATTCTATGAAAACGACAGTGTCGTTGAAGCTTGCAAAGAATATTTGCATACGTTGGAGATAATGCAAAACCATTTTGACATCGGCAATATTACAAGCGACAAAGCTAAACTAATGGGATTGGCATATACTCGTTTGGGCGATCTGTTTTATAACAATGGTATGGCGCAAGCATCAGTTGAATCATTCAAAAATGCTTTAGATTGTTTTAATATGGTGCAAGGCTATAGTCTCGCCAACACATACAAGAGTATCGCAAGCGCATACAGTCTTGGCAGTAACAACGACAGCGCATTAATCTATTACAGAAAAGCCATCAATTTGTCAAAACAGCAGAATAAGATTTCAGTGTACAGCAATTCTTTGTCAGAGTCAGCACCTGTTTACTACGAATTAGGATATACCGACAGCGCTTTTATGATGATTAGAAAAGCATTGTCATTGCCTGTAAGAGACGACTTGAGATTGGCACAATACTTCACATTTGGGTCATTGCTTGCCAAAGAGTGTCAGTACGATTCTGCAATAAATTATTTGGAAAAAAGTATAAAACGAAACTATTTCCCGACACAAGTTGTTTCAGCAGAGATTTTAATGAAATGCTATCAAGCTTTAGGTGACTCTACAATGATGATGCACTACAAAGTAATATACGGTGACAATCTGGATAAATACAGGAAAGCCGTATCGTATAAAACACAGTTGATGAATATATACGAAACTTATAAGCAAAACATTGTACAACATGAGCATTTAAAAAATATTAGGAAACGAAATATTTATCTGATTTTCGTTTCATTATCTCTAATTACTGTTTTTATTGGAACTATACTGCTTATTAAAAAACAGATAATTAATATAAGGAAGAAATCACAGGCCGACATTGATGAAAAGAACAGGGCTTTGGCCGAAATGAAACGAAAAATAGAGGCCAATCCTTTCATGAGCGAACCTATATGCAAATCCATTTTGGAAACAGCCAACAAGCAACAATTCAAATCAAGAGTCCCTTGCACGGCATACATAGAATATGCATTGAGTAAAGAACAATTGCTTGCATTGAAAGATGCAATGGACAGGCATTACGACAACTTTACTCAATGGATATGCAAGGAATACCCCGAACTGACAAACGATGACGTTGATTATTTGTGTCTGTACCATCTCGGCTTGAAAGACACCGAAATATTCGCCTTGATGCAACGGGCATATCCGACAATCGGCGAACGCAGCCGGAAGCTGAAACGCATATTCGACAGCGACAAGCCATTGCACACCACCATGAAGAATATCATCGCCCGGCACTGTGGTGACTGCAATTGATTGCACATCAATGATTTCACCCACCCATATCAATCCATATCATGATTTTGTTGACACATTTGCATAATTGGCATAGTTTTACGGGAAAAATTTTGTCATCATGAAAAAAGTCATCTTAATCATCTGCATTCTTGGAGCCGTGGCTTTAAGTTTTGCCAACAATGCAATCTCTTATGACGAACTTACAATTCAGGCTAGTCATGGAGAATGTGACAGATCCAATGTTGCAGCATCAATTTCTGCAGGCATCAATGGCCACAACCTAACGGTCTCTTTCTCTCAAAACATCGGGGAGGTTTCTGTAGAAATAACAAGTCTGTCAGGAACAACCATTTATAATGTTTTGATTCAAACGCCAACCGGCTACCAGTACTACATTCCTACCACTGGCAGCTATGTCATAACATTCACTTTGCCTAACGGCGATGAATATTATGGAGAGTTCGAGGTGACTGACTAAGTAAAAATCTAAACAAAATCAAAAATATTGTAATCATGAAAAAGTTAGCTACATTATTAATTGCAGTTGCAATTTTGCTCGGATTGAGCCAATGCAAGAAAAACGAAATTGCCAAAAACAACAACGTAATCACTCCTGCGACAGCCATACAACAGGGCCCTGACATCGAAAGAATCTTGAATTTCAACAAAGCGGTTCAGGCTCATCGCCAGGATCCGGATATGAGAACTAGGGATATTGTTGATATTGAAGAGGCTGCTAACAATATCGCCGATCTATTTAACGTTACTTACACTGAGCCGATGGCATACTACGCCACTACAAAAAGCCATCAGTTCAGCATCAATGTGCCGCTCACAGCAGAAGGGAAGGTACTTGTTGACGACGAAGTTGCTGCTTATGAGCAGGCAGTTGCTGAAGCTCGCGAAGCCTATCATGGCAGTGCACTTGCCAATAAAGGTTATAGACGTCTTATGGTAACCTTTGAAATTCAAAGAGACGGCGAAGTATGTTTGAATTTTGATGGTAGCTATGGTGAAAGAGGAACAACTCCACCTAACCCACAGCCTCATGTTGATGGTCCTTTTTCAGTAGGAGATGACTGGTACTACAAAGATGGTATGGGCAGTTGCGATGGATTGCGTCCCGGAGGTGCCGACAAAGTATTACAAGATACTATCATGAGAGAAGTTCGTTCCTTATGGACTGCTGATCCAAATGGTTGTAGAGGATTCTATACAAATTTTGTAAATGGTTACTTCTCAGGAACAGACAATTCGGGCGTTTTTTATAGCACCAATGTCGAAGAGACATGCATCGAATGGCCTTACATGAACGAATATCTTGTCGGCGAAAGACGAAATATTTATCATGTCGTGCCACAAGAATTAAGCATTAATCTCAATGGCAACCCTATGCTACAATATCGGTATTTTGTGACAAATGTTGTGATTGACGGACTAGGAAACGAGAATACAGGCCCTATCTATCACCGGACCGAAGTCGAATATGCACGTTACAACTACATCGAGAACGGAACTATCGAAAGAGATGAATTGTAATGAGAAATCACTATGAAACGATATTGTCTGACTTTGTTGGTCGCCATCGTAACGTTGACGACCAACGCCCAGCAATGGGAAATAGACTGCGGCGACATTGCCGGTTACTCAGTTTTGAGAGCCGGTATTGTCAATGACAATGGAGAAGCTGTAATCATTGGCGAATGTGGCCCCGACGCCAATCATTACTTTCCTATGGTAATGCGTGTCACAGAAGATGGCGAATATGACTATCGTGTATTTGACACAATCGGAAGCAATGTGAGACCGAGCCACATCGTGCAACGGGAAAACGGAACCTATTTCGCATCGGCAGTAGTACAACCTAATGATTATGGAGTTGGAGATGTTGTGTTTATGATTTTCGATTCAGACCTCAACCTTGTTAGCTTGAAAAGCTATGAGAAGCCTGAGATGGTTATTGGCTTTAGGCAGGGGCGGCTGTTGCTTGATAAAGATGGAACGGTTGTGTTTTCTTGCGGCTATAGATATCAAGACACCTATGGTGAACGCAGCAAACCGTGTTTCTACCGTTTCGATATGAACGCCGATACCTTGTCGTGCCGTTTTGTCACGGCATCACTGCCTCATCCGGAAGCAACCATGTATGAATATGACTGCGACAAATTACTGCGGAATCCTAATGGCGATGGTATTGTTGTGCTTTGCACAGGTCTGAATAACGGTTGCTCGCTTCTGATGTACGACTACGACTTCCATTATGAGAATGGCTTCCAGTTGCGCCCTGCCTTTCGCCAAAGTTTTGCATATGCCTATTCCGACCACTGGATTTCAGACAACAAACTATTGATAATGGGTCAAATGTGGCCGTATGAGGAATATAGCAGGTGGAATATTGGCATGGCGGAGGTCGGTCTTGATGGGACTTTCGACCGCTGGGACAGGATTTATCACAAGCAGGACACCGCTATACAATCATCGCCCCACTGCATGGCATACGTAAACGACACCACAATATACGGAGGATCATGGTTTTACGAAGTATTAGGCGGGGAGAGCCACGCGAGCGTATGCCTGTACGACACGAACATGGAGTTGCTTGGGCGGAAGGAATTCCTCGAACCGGAATACGGTGACAGCTCAGGCAGTTATTTCGTTCTGCCAATGCCGGATGGAGGTTGTCTTACCGGCATAACAACTCTATATTATCCTAACAGTGCATATAGGGATGGCAGACTTATCAAAATGCGGCGCGAGGATTTCAACCCTATACCATGCAGCGTTAGTGAAATGCAGCAAGAAGAGATACAGGCTCCTGCTTATCCAAATCCCACCAAAAATATATTGAATATAGACATTTCAGGTTTACCAGCAGACCTGAAACACAGAATTCAAATAACTGATATCTCAGGACGCATTTGTATGGACCGCATTATCCGTGGAGAAGGCAATGTACTCAATGTGGGTGTTTCGTCATTGAAACCCGGTATATATGTCTATACCATTTACAACACGGAAAAAACTATTGCAGAAAACAAATTTATTAAGGAATAATATCAACTAATTAAAATTCATAATGAGTACAAAAATAATCAACATTAAGACAAGCATTATAACGATTATATGCATATTATCCAGCATGGGAGCCATGGCACAAGCTTATTCAAGTGGTGGTGGTTCCGAAGCAGGATATAAATCGACGCTTGGAAACCAGAATACAGCAAGCGGCAATTATTCTCTTGCTGCAGGCTGGGGAAATCAGGCTATCGGACAAACATCATTTGCTTTGGGATATTACAGCAAGTCCGAAGGACTTAATTCGATGGCATTGGGAATGTACACTAGAAGCCAGGCAGCCTACTCCATCACCATTGGTCGCGGCCTTTCTAACACAAAACCGCTATCTAACACCACAAGTGGTATTATACTTGGCATGTACAGCAACGTACCCACTTTATTTGTATCTCCATCTAGCGGCGAGAACCGTACGGGTAAGGTTGCCATTGGCAATGTCACATCACCTTCTGCCAAGTTGCATATAAAAGCAGATACCTCTGGTGAAAACGAAAATGCTGATATTATGTTGGAGACTTCGGCTTCAAGCCAATATGCAGCCATATACTTTAAAACAACAGATAATTTCATAAGGATGAGAAACACCGCCGGTTTGGAATTTAATGCTCCCAGATTTAACTTCCAAACTGGCAAGGTCGGTATCGGCAATGTATCCGCTCCGCAAGCTACGTTGCATATTAAGGCATATAGCAGTGAAAATGCCAACATCATGCTGCAGACCACCGACAATACCAAGGATGCTGCGATCATATTCTGCAATACTTCAAACACAATATCTGTGGGTTCAAACAATATGATGAACTTTGCTGCCACCTCATACTCCTTCACCACCGGCAAAGTCGGCATCGGATGTGTCAACAACATGAACGACTTTGCGCTTGCCGTGCAAGGCGGCGTGGTAAGCACAAAGGTGTCGGTGTTGGATATCGACACATGGCCAGATTTCGTGTTCGGCAACAACTACAAACTCATGAACCTCTACGAGCTTGAGCAGTATATAAATACCAACCAACATCTTCCGGAAGTGCCGTCGGCAGAAGAAGTGTCGGCCAGCGGCATCGACCTCGGCGAGATGAACGCCATACTGTTGCAGAAAGTAGAGGAGCTCACGCTTCACATCATCGAACTTCAGAAACAAATCGACGAATTAAAAGCAAGATAAATGAGCGCACATGTAAAGAAACTTATAACCGTCATTATTATGATGATGGCTGGGGTGGCGTATGTGAATGCACAAAACAGAGCCTACTTCGTGAACTTTGAATATGACAGCGACGGCAACCGCATCAGCCGCACCATCACCATCGGCGACGACCGTGAAGAACGCTCCTCTAACGACACAACCGAGGTGATTCATTATACCGACATCCTTGACGAAAGTCAGATAAACATATATCCCAACCCCACAACAAAAAGTATATTCGTCACTATCACAAATCCCGACGAGGATATGTCGATAAACGCAACACTGTTATCATCCTCAGGTGTGCTATTGGATTCTAAATCAATCGGCGCAGCTACCGTGGAATTCGATTTGAGCAACATGGCTGCCGGCATCTACATCCTTGAGCTGTGCAGCGAAACCGATACAAAGACCTGGAAAATCATCAAACGATAAAAACCATGAAAAACAATATATTGATTCTATTCTTTCTCGCTTTATGCTCAATGGCCTCAGCCCAAATCAGTTACGACGAGGAGCATGAGGAGGAGAGTTTCTCACTTAACACCACGCTTAATTCAAACAGAAGCTATCATTACACCGCTTTAAGCCGTATCGACCTCAATCCTGGCTTCAGCTATGCTCCCGCAAGAGGAAAGAGTGCGTTGTTTGAAATTGACCCGATGATGGTAGTGCCACCGACATATGGAACTGGTGTTTCAACAGCAAGCGACCCAAATCTTGTCGTTCAGGCACCAGCAGGTATGCCATATTCTTTACCAATGACGACAGATGTTAACAACAATGGCGCGGCTGTGATAACAATACCTATAGACTGCCCTCCTGGAGCTGGCGGTCTGAAACCCGATTTGTCATTTGTTTACAACAGTCAGGCTGGAGACGGTATCATGGGTCCTGGATGGAGCATCGGAGGTATGTCGAAAATATCGCGTGTTCCTTATAAATACTATTATTCCAATTATTCCAACGCAGTCAACTTTACCAATCAAGACGACTATTCACTGGATGGAATCAGGCTCATTAAGGGAAATGATGGCAAATATTATCCTGAGGTGTTTGATAACTCTGTAATAACATTCGCCAACAATTCTTTCATAGTTAGCAAACCCAACGGTTATGTTTACACATATGGCGGAACCAATGATTCAAAACATTATCCTCAAGGCATCACATCTAACCCTGTTGAATGGCATATTAGTTCGATACAAGATCCTTATGGCAACACTATTAATTTCTCATACAGCAAAGACAATGACGGGGGTTTCTATCCTTCACAAATAAGCTATAGCGGATATACTATACAATTTAATTATCATTCTGCTGAACGCAACGACACACAAAAGAAGTTCTTCGCAGACAACACTCAACAAACAGGCTATTCAAAAATAACCAAGATATTAGATAACTTGGATTTCAAGAAGGGCAATGAAGGCATTCACTCATATCATTTGACATATATGCCGCTTGGCGACCTTCCGAACAGAGAACTTCAGTTCATACAAAAATACGGAACATACAATGAAGGCGGGAGCAAACCATACCCAGAAAACTGTTCTGCGTCATGCCAATTTGTCTGGCACAACAGTTCTGGAGACTTACAAGTGGAAAACGTGTTCAGCTTTCTTGATACTGGAATAGAAAACAGCTCTAATGGCTATCATCAGGAAAAGGTGTTTGCCGCACGTTTTCCTGAAAGTGATAATGATGGCAGGAATGATATGGTTATGTTATTAAAACAAGGACAGAATCCTTTTTACAAGATGGTTGTTCTTAGAAATTCATCTTCAAATAGCGCTACAGGTCCGACTTACAGCTATGACTTTGATCTTGTTGACTGTGGCAATGTCAACTCTTGTCTGGCGATTAATAACAATTGTTGTGTGTTTGCTCCAATTGATATTGATGGTGATGGCTACAATGAGATTCTTTATATATACCACGATCAGTATCCACACTATCATGAGAAACTTATAAAATACGATGAAGCGACACACGGTTTTATTATAATTGACGTGCCAATAGACAGTATACTTCCAGCATCAACCAACAACCCGTATGAGTTCCATGTTGGCGACTTCGACGGTAACGGATGTTCCGATCTTTTGGTGACAAATGGAAAATTCATACGCATTTATTTAAGTGTTGATGGTGCGTTTAACACAACTATAAGCAACGTTTACGGCTATAACCTATATGACAATGCGATACATCACTATGAATATATTGGTGACTTTACTGGTGATGGTAGAGATCAACTGATTAGTTTATATGAGTATTCCACCACTCCAGGTAATTATCGAGCAAAAAGACTCAATATCAAAAAAAATCCTAGTTCGAATACCTGGATATTGCAAGTCTCACAAGAATATTATCCTGCTTTCAATCAGCATTTTGGAGGTTCTGCCGAATGCACGCATTTTTGTCAAGGCGATTTCAATGGTGATAACAAACAGGATTTTGTGGCAATAATGCAAACAACAGAAGACAAGAAATGGTATTTCTACCTGTCAAAAGGTGATGGAATCAATTTTGAATTAAAAACATGGGGCAATGTCACTTCTTACTCAGAAATAGCCGATGAATTCATACCAGTATCTGCTGATTTCAATGGCGACGGATTCTCGGATTTAAATATTACGAAAAGGGAACGCAAAAACTATCCCCCGAATCAACTCAATAGTCAGGAGTATTATTTTTATTATAGGTACCAATATTTAATAAGAGTTGATGATGACGGTGCAAAAGTTCTAAGAAAATGTTTGGTTGATGAAAATGACGAAGAGCAATATGTTGGCATAGCACCATATGGTTCTACAAGTATTAATCAATTAAATTGGGTCATGTCTTGTGTGGGAAATTTCAGAGGCACATCATCTTGTGAAGTGGCTTATACAACCCTGACATTAAACAACAGACAATCTGTGCACATACGCATGTGGAACACCGGCGACTTCGATAACCCTCCACTGAAAGCGATAGCATATGCCCGCAACGGGCTTGGTGTCACCACTCAATATGATTATGTGCAACACACTTATCAAGGTATTTATGAAACGCAAACGCAAAGAGACAGAGATCCTGTTATCGAGTATACCAAGACTTTCACCCAACATCTCAATGTTGTAAAAAAGATGAAGGTGGAAACAAACGAAGGTGTATCAAGAGAAATATTGTATTTCTTCAGACGTCCTATAATGCATACAAGAGGCAAAGGTTTCCTTGGCTTTCAAAAGATAAGCAATGTTGTCGAATGCCAAAGCAGTAATTCATCATCAAGTTTAATCGGCACTGACAGATTGCTCAAACTCAATACCGATTACTATGTTTTGTATCCGGAAAAAACCACAGTACATCACAATGGTAATAGATTCAATGAGTTTTATTATACGTATGATTTCTTGGATTTGAGTTCGTCATACAGTGGCATGCCACACAGCGTATTTATGCCTGTTTTGGAGCAGGAAAAAAACACAAATTCGTCTAACGGAATGACAACAACCAAAAAAGTCAGCCAATTTGACGAATATGGTAATCCGAAAACGATAACCACCACCATTAAGGCAAATAATATTACTACGGAATACAAAAAAATTAGCCAATACACATATCGTAACAACACAAGTGGTCGCAGACTGATTGGTTTGGTTACTTCGTCTCACGACACATATAGATATGGTAGTAACAACAGCAACAGCATAACCATAAATACCACTTACGATTATGATAATTGCGGTTTTATGAAACAAAAAGTGTGCAATGGTATAGATGAGAGATACTCACGGGATAGCCATGGCAATACAATAAGTATCGATAGAATTACCGATAGCGGAACAAGATCCGAGACAATGACATATTCCGGCGACGGCAGATTCCTTGAAAGCCATACCGATGCAATGGGCAACACCACTTCATATCAGTATATAAACAGAAACGGACTGCTAAGAAGTGTTACTGACCCCAACGGACTTGTCACAACATACCATTATGATATGCTCGGAAATGTTACAGGCATTGATTATCCCGATGGAACCAAAGAACTGTTTGTCAAACGCTGGACAATACCATTCCCAAACAGTGGTTACACTGAACATCCGGATATGCCTGCGACAGGACAATCGGTCTATTACACCTGGTCGAAAAGAAACGGGCAACAGGCAACCACATCGTTCTTTGACCAACACGACCGATTGTTGAGGTCTGTCACAACAGATTTAACCGGAAGAAATATTTATTGCGATTATACTTATTACAATAAATCCGGTCTGTTACACACAGAGTCTCTGCCGTATTTCAGCAATGTCGGACAAACTGGTGTGATTACATATTCGTATGATTACCTTGACAGGATAACATCAATATCAAAGCCCGGATATGCGCAATATACGCACTCTTACAATGGCAATACCGAGACAATACATGATTTTGACGGCAGCACAAAAACCGTTAAATATGCTCCAAACGGTCTGCCATATCAAATTACAGATAACGGAACAACCATTGAGTACAGTTATTATGGTGACGGCAAAATCATGAGCACAAAAGTTGGTGGCAACAACAATACAAAAATTGAATACACTTACGATGCAAACAGACATCCTAACACCATGTCAGACCCTTCGCTTGGTCTGAGAACTTATTCACACAACGCTTTTGGCGAACTCATTAGCGAGACAAACAACAAGGGACAAACAACCAACTATTCATACGATGCCTTAGGCCGTATGACAAGCCGAACCGATGAAGATGGTACAACAACATGGCAATACGACCAACAAATGGCAGGTCTGCTTGATTGCACTGTTTATGAACCGACAGACTCTGGGGAACCTTCTGTAAGAGAGACGTTTGAATATGACCAACATGGCAGACTTATTCATCAAAATCAATTATTAAGCAGAGAAAACAGACCTCTTGAATTTACCTATGAATACAATAAATATGGACAAAGGAAATCAATCATTTATCCTTCAGGATATGCCATATCATACAGCTATGACCAAAGCGGAAACATGCTGTCGGTTAAAAACTCCGCCGACGGAAGCGTTCTGTGGTCTGCGTCATCAACAGACAAGTTTGGGAACATCACCAATTTCACACTTGGCAGCAATATCAATGTCGGCAGGACATACGACAGCCAGACGGGGCTTGTCGCAAGCCTAAACGCTAATAGTGGCATGTTACTTGTTCAGAGCATGCAATACCAATGGAATGACAACAAAGGCAACCTGACAAGTAGAACTGACAATACAACAAACCATCAGGAAAATTTCACTTACGACAATTACAACCGTCTTACTAACATTGAGATTGACGGAAACAATTCCCGTAACATAACATACGACAACTTGGGTAATGTCAGTGGCAAATATGACGCCGGCTCAATGATATACAACTCTGGCAACCCATATGCCGTGAAAAAGATTTACGACATCCCCAATATCTGTTCGTACGATGGTGCGCAAGATATAACCTATACTTCTTTTGACAAAGTGAAGTCCATATCCCAGGGGACAAAAACTTTAAATGTCAGCTATGGAGCCGACAGGCAGCGCGTACGGCAAACGCTCAACATCGGCAACAATACCAAGACAAAGCGATATTTCACATCCCTTTATGAAGTGGTTACAAATGGCGGAACAACCAAAAAATTCCATTATCTGACTTCTTCTACCGGATTATTTGCTATCTTTGCACTGGATTCGAACAACAACGGCACCATGAACTATGTCATAAAAGACCATCAGGGAAGCATGTACGCTACTGTAACAGGCAACACTGTCGAACGCTACAGTTTTGACGCCTGGGGGCGCCGCCGCAACCCGCAGACGCTGTCATACGACAACGTCACCACCTCATTCGACCGCGGTTACACCCTGCATGAGCACTACGATGACTTCGGTCTGATAAACATGAACGGCCGCCTGTACGACCCTCTTGTTGCCCGTATGCTTTCTCCTGACATCGTTATCCAAGACGAACAGAACTCACAGGCATACAACAGATACTCCTATTGCTTCAACAACCCATTGAGGTTTACCGACCCGAGCGGGTATGTAGTTAGAGGCCATTACAACATCCTGAATTGGAATTCAACCATATATTATGATGTCGATCTTAATAGAAATAACGGCAACTCTTTCAACACGGATTTGAGCGAGGGCATTTATTCCCCTGTTTATGATGTGAACGGCAATTTTTTGGGAACGGACGATGAAGGATTACAAGGCGAAGCCATTGTTATGAGGAAAGAAGACTTCAAACAAGGCATGAGTCATCAGGATGCGTTATCATTTGCAACTGATTTGGCAGAAAACAACAAGGAAGAAGCTGAAATGAGAATGAATCTGCATTATGCTTCCCTGAGGAACAGACCGGATTGGGATGGATTTGTTACAATTGATGAGGGAATAGCATGGGCGAAATCACACATCGGAGCTTTAGAAAATCCCACACCGGATAACATGCTATATATCAATTCAGCATTACTTGATTTTGGCAATATATCTATTGGCAATTTTGGTAACGGTGAAGGGAAAATATCTCCCATAAATCTTTTTAATCAATACAACACAATTCATTCAACATATAATCCGATTTTACGTTCAACAGTTTATGCGTTAGGTCGAGTGGATTGTTATTTAGATGATGCAACTTTAGGAATGTTTCATATAGTTAATGATTATGATAAGCCTTATGGTAGGGCCACGGATTATGATTGGAACGGAGGAGGTGGCGTAATAAGGTCAACTGCAATTATATTAGAGAAAAGACGAGCCAATATACCCAATGGTGCTGGTTTTAGAGTGTATTATTATGGAGTGGGGTATTTAAATAGATAATACAATGAAAGCGAAGTCAAGAAAAAGATGGATAACAATAGGTGTTATTGTCTTTGTTATTTTAGTGCTACCTGTTAGTTTGTTTCTTTTATCAGAATGGCTGTTCCCTTCATTTTGGGGAAGTTACAATTTGGGGAATGATTTATATATGATGGAATGGGATGGCAATTGCCGAATAATAGTATACAATAACCATGTAAAGACTAGAACATGTTTCAGCGGAGCATATGTCATACCAAATCTTGAAGTGGATCCAACCATCCGAGTTATTACTGCCAAATCAAATAAACATTGGGTGATTGTTGAAGCTTATAAGAATTATGATAAAGATGATAGATGTTATTTCGTGATTGATAAATCATTTGATCTTAACGGTTTAGACTGGCAAAAAGACAGATGCGATAGTATTATACAAAGTCATATCATACTTTTAAATAGTGTTCAAGATTTAGAGAAAAAGTTATTTGAATTAGATATTAAGCTGCATATTTAGCAATTTTTATGTCAACATAATAAAACTACTATCTTTGCACTGGATTCGAACAATAACGGCACCATGAACTATGTCATAAAAGACCATCAGGGAAGCATGTACGCTACTGTAACAGGCAACACTGTCGAACGCTACAGCTTCGACGCTTGGGGGCGCCGCCGCAACCCGCAGACGCTGTCATACGACAACGTCACCACCTCATTCGACCGCGGTTACACCATGCATGAGCACTACGACGACTTCGGCTTGATTAACATGAACGGCCGCCTGTACGACCCTCTTGTTGCCCGTATGCTTTCTCCTGACATCGTTATCCAAGACGAGCAAAACTCACAGGCATATAACAGATACTCATATTGCCTCAACAACCCGCTGAGATACACCGACCCGAGCGGGTATATTGTTAGAGACCGTTACAACATCCTGAATTGGAGTTCAACCATGTATTATGATGTTGATCTTAATAGAAATAACGGCAGCTCCTTCAACACTGATTTAAGTGAAGGCATTTATTCTCCGATTTATGATGTGAACGGCAATTTCTTGGGTACAACAAAAGAAGGCTTTACAGGAGACGTGTTGGTGTATACCGGCAACGATAACATCGATTTTTCGTCATTGACAGAAAACGAAGCTCTTGAGTATCCTGATATGTTTGAATATGACGAGGTTAGGAATCTTCTTACCGGTAATGCAAAGTCAAATATTTGGACTAGTATTGTTTCACAATTGGAAGGAGCACAGATATATGATGAAAAGTTTTCATTATCTTCTATAAATGATAGCAAAATCGGATTCAATGCTAATATAAACGAAGCAAATTGGGCAACTTCTCCGAAGAGTGGTAAAATTGTTGGATCAGATCTGTATAA
Source organism: Candidatus Limimorpha caballi (assembly GCA_018064605.1). GTDB lineage: Bacteria > Bacteroidota > Bacteroidia > Bacteroidales > F082 > Limimorpha > Limimorpha caballi. The sequence continues at coordinate 31,919 of JAGHUX010000003.1, forward strand.
TAAATCATATGAGACCACTGTGGAAAACATACAGTCTTCTGTAATAGTTCACGAGTGGTATTCACATTTGAAAAAAGGGAATAACGATTTATTGAAATCGCACAGATTAGCATATAAAAATGTTATCAATTTCAAGCCTTTATGGAATAAAACCACTGATAATTATAAAAAGTTCAATCTGAAAAACTTACAAAGATATACACAAGATGAAACTGGCCGTAGTATTGTTGATAAACCTTATAGGAGGTTGTACAAATTATACTGTGAATAAAACTCACAATGATTATTTACATTATTATATGTCAAATTGTTTTGTTACAGGGGAATATGAATTATCAGTAACACAACAGGATCCCGATAGCATAGTTGTTACTTGTTACAATATCGACAAGTCAAGATATTATGAATACATTGTTATTTATTCTGTAACAGAAGGATTAACCATTAGGGGAAATGATATCGCAAAAGGATTAATCCCTCTTAAAATAAGTTTTCCTAATTATACAGACGAATTTCTTTCTGTAATAGATGAGTTTTATATTAAAAAAAAGAGTCTTATAATTAAAAATAAAACTAGAACGGATGATTATTGGATTGAAGATAGACCAACTTTTTTAATAGAGTGTTATTATGAGGATAAAAAATTGTTCTATGAGTTTACAAAACTGTCTATAGAAGGGTATGATTTAATTTTTGACGAAAAATATGAAGATTTCATTCGTAAAATAAAAAACATGATTCAAAAATATGATAGAAAAGTTTATAATACAGACACTCTTAGACAAAAATATTGGTAAATAACAACATACACAAATTGACATCTACCGGATTATTTGCTATCTTTGCACTGGATTCGAACAATAGCGGCATCATGAGCTATGTTATAAAAGACCATCAGGGAAGCATGTACGCCACCATAACAGGCAACACTGTCGAGCGCTACAGCTTCGACGCTTGGGGGCGCCGCCGCAACCCGCAGACGCTGTCATACGACAACGTCACCACAACGTTCGACCGCGGTTACACCCTGCATGAACACTACGACGACTTCGGCTTGATTAACATGAACGGCCGCCTGTACGACCCTCTCATTGCCCGAATGCTTTCTCCTGACATTGTTATCCAAGACGAACAGAACTCACAAGCATATAACAGATATTCGTACTGCTTCAATAATCCGTTGAGGTACACCGACCCGAGTGGGTATATTTCGGTGGGAGGATGTCGCAATAATTGGCGCCAGTTATTATACTTGGACTTTTGGAACACACACTCAAACACGCATTCCTCTTTCTCAACCGATGAGTCTCTAGGAAACCAGATTCCTGTTGACGATTGGTATGAAGATTCCGACGGCAACATTAATTGGACCGATTACAAAAGCCAAGCGGAAATGGACAAAGCCGGATTGGATGGAAAGTATCTAGGAGAAATTGTGGTCGTTTTCAAAGGATCAACAACTGAAAATCTTGGTGAGAATGATTACTTGAATGGAGAAGGAGCAAATCCAGCAATAGTTACTGTTTATGGTAAATATGGAGCTGATGACATTGAAAGCTATACCGGATATACAATGTCTTCTAATTATACAAAATATGGTGCTATTGCCGATGGCTATTATGATGTTGTTTATGATGAAAAGGGTAAATCTGGAAAAATATCATCTCATTATGCAGTTAATAGTCGAAATCCCGTAGATTGTTTATATGGAAGAAATAACGGATGGTATAATAAAGTGCTGGGGGCATACAGCTCAACTCAAAAAGATGGAGTTTTTGTTCATCGGACAAATATGGATGGTTTTGCTGGAGCAAATGTGTCAACAGGATGTCCATTAATATTAGGATCTCAATGGAATGATTTTGAAAAACAAATCGGGCAAAATGGATTCAAAATGATTATTAGAAGAGAACATTTTCCAGAATATAAATGTATTTTAAAATGAAACAATTCTTAATGTTGCTTTTTGTTTTGATTAATTTTCATATGGTTTTATCACAAAATAACAGTTTTTGTTTTGTGTATAAAATGAATGAAAAGATACCTTTATATAATTCATCCATAGATTCCATTACATCATATTTCTTATATCAGGATTCTTTAAAAGAAAACTATTATTCTCTTCAAATATTAGATAAAATAGATGACAGATTTTTAGTGAATGTCTTTGAATACAATAATCTGAAATGTAATGGTTGGATTGAAAAAAAATATTGTTGTGTTTGGTGTTGGTTAATGTCCTCACAAAGCATATACTTATTTTCGGAACCTGATTTAGGAAGTTCTTACATTGAATTATTTGACAATGACCTAATTAGACAGCAAGATGGCATTGTTGCAAATATTTTAGATTATGAAAATGGGTCGTTTTGGGTGAAACTTTTAGTGCAAACAAGAACTACAACATACATTGGTTGGACATTAAATTATTGCAATTCAATATATGGATCATGTGAAGGTACAAGTACCCCTTTCAACATATATAAGAGATAGTGGTTATAAGAATGGCTCTGTTTTATTAAAATAGTTGTTTTGTGACAAGATGATTGACATGCATATATTTAATCACGGTAGATTATTTGCTATCTTTGCACTGGATTCGAACAACAACGGCACCATGAACTATGTCATAAAAGACCATCAGGGAAGCATGTACGCCACCATAACAGGCAACACTGTCGAGCGCTACAGTTTCGACGCCTGGGGTCGCCGTCGTAACCCGCAGACTTTGTCGTACGACAACGTCACCACAACGTTCGACCGCGGCTACACCCTGCATGAGCACTACGATGACTTCGGCTTGATTAACATGAACGGCCGCCTGTACGACCCTCTCATTGCCCGAATGCTCTCGCCCGACATAGTTATCCAAGACGAACAAAACTCACAGGCATATAACAGATACTCATATTGCTTCAACAACCCGTTGAGGTACACCGACCCGAGCGGGTATATCGTTAGAGGCCATTACAACATCCTGAATTGGAATTCAACCATATATTATGATGTCGATCTTAATAGAAATAACGGCAACTCTTTCAACACCGATTTGAGTGAAGGCATTTATTCTCCTATTTATGATGTGAACGGGAATTTCTTGGGAACTGATGACGAAGGATTACAAGGCGAAGCCATTGTTATGAGGAAAAAAGACTTCAAACAAGGCATGAGTCATCAGGATGCGTTATCCTTCGCAACAGATTTGGCAGAAAACAACAGGGAAGAAGCTGAAATGAGAATGAATCAGCATTATGCCTCTCTGAGAAACAGACCGGACTGGGATGGCTATTTGACAAAACAAGAAGCTGATGAATGGTGGTTAAATGGAAATGGAGAGCCATTGTTTGTAAATATGGAAAAAATAGCTTTACATGGGATTACCACTGATTTTTTCAACAATGAAGTTGGGCAAACAAAGACGAAGAATTTTATTTGGCATTTTCCACTCACAGAAACAGGTAAAACATATGGAACGTTGACAATGACATTAATTAACCTAAATACAGGGGAAATAAGTATTGGACCTAAAGGGCATGACCATATGGACAAATATGATTTTTTTATGACGGCAGATTCTTTAGAGATTTTGCTACTTGGATTGGAAAACCAAAAGGTAACGGTATTAATTATCTAATATATGGATACGGTCATCCTAAAGTCCCAATAAACTATTGATTTAGTAAGTGGGCAACTTACCAGTCTATTAAGCATATACAAATGTTCGGGTCTATTATTAAAACATTTTTGAAGGAATAGATAATTATGAAAACATTTTTATATAGAACGTTATTAAGCATTATTATACTTTTGATATTTGTATCTTGCTACAAAAACAAAAACATCGTGATTGAACATTCTGCGATGATGTTTAAGAATTACCAAACTATAGAAATGATTAAAGAAATAGACTATATTGGTTTTTCTTTTCATCACGAAATTTACGATGTGATTATTTATCATGTCGTCAATGGTGAAATCAATCCTAACTTTTGTTTTGATGTTTTAATGAACACGGGACATATTCAAAATAAGTCTTGGAAACAATGCGATTGCAATAACCCGGCAATAAATTACTTTCCATTTTTCAATACGAAAAAAAAATATAAAAAAGATGTGATTACCAGCATTTATAATGGTTTGTCAGATAGTAATAATTGGTACAATTGGATTACAACAAAGGATATGAACCATTTGTTTTTATTCTGTCCCAATGATAATTTGCTTTATTATGTCAAATGGAATGTGTGATAATAAATAGAATTAAATGGATGTTAAAAGTTATAGTAATACATTTGTATCATAAAATAACATGACTAACGCATCATATTTCATATTGAATGACTATAATGCTACCAAAAATTCAGACCAGAGCCTAAAGTGATTGTCTTTGCACAAAATTCAGGAAAGATGAACGAAACGAAGAAAGTCAGCCGCCGCAAGTACACGGCGGAGTTCAAGGCGAAGGTCGCCTTGGAAGCGATGCAGGAGAACCAGACGCTGCCGGAACTGTGCAGCAAGTACCAGCTCAGCCCGAACCAGGTCAACCAGTGGAAGAAGCGGCTGAGAGAGCGCAGCGCGGAAGCCTT